>CAVTKI010000005.1:0-1058809 GCA_963735245.1 uncultured Actinomycetota bacterium | reverse complement strand
ACAACAACGTCAACCGGTGGGCCCAATTTACCCACCACCCAGCAAATATGATCCGGCTATCCATGGGAACTGCAACCGATATTCACCTGGGAACTCTCTGACAAAACTGCCAGCACCTGCAAATTTCACCAGCTGAAGCAGATCTAGCAAATAATCAGGGGAATGGTATGGATTAACATCGCGTCGCCGCTGGTAGATCCCACAACGTCCAAAACACCAGCTGAAACGCCATTGTCTGAACACACGGCGCAACCCGATACCGGGTAGGGGCATTTCGACACGGCGCACCCGAATGGCTACAGCCAATAAAGACCAAACGTGCGGCGTGTTCACGGCTGATCAAGCAAACAAACATCGATGGAGTGGACATTAACCACAGCAAGCGCGTTGATCTTGTCCGAGTTACCCTCGAGGCGTGGCAATGGGGGACGGCAGCGATTGGTCGGGGGGCCTGAGCCCGGCGCGCAGGAGCGGTGCATGCGGCCGCAGCCAACATCAGTTGGAGAGCACAACCCGCCAGATGCGCGTGCTGATCGTGACGACGCGGATCGGTGCGGCCGTCAGTGTGTTCTTCGGTGTCCAGCAGTTCCTGATCGCTCACGACGCGCTGTGGCTCGGTTATGTGAACCTGGCGAGCGCCGTGGTGTTCCTACTCATCCCGCAGCTGTACCGGTTCGGAGATGTGCTCCCGCCGGTGATGTTCTTCGCCGTCGCCTACACGGCGATCACCGTGTCCTCCACCTATGTGGGCAGCGGGATCGGTCTGCAGTTCTACTTCGTCGTCGCGGCCGCCATCGTGGTGCTGGTGCTCGGGATCGAACACATCGTGCTGGCCTCGTTCCTGGCCGTGCTGGGCGCGGTCACCGTCATCGCACTTGAACTACTGGTCCCGCACAACACCGGCGCCCAGCCCGACTGGGCGTTCACGATGGGCTTCATCGTCAACACGGCGGCCGCATGGGTGCTGGTGGTCGCGACCGTCTGGTACGCGCTGCGTGAGACGGCCAGGGCCGAGCGGGCCATGGAGACCGAATATCAGCGCTCCGAAACGCTATTGGCCAACATCCTGCCCGCCTCGATCGCCGAACGCCTGAAGAACCCGGCGCACGGCATCATCGCCGACAAGTACGACGACGCGTCCATCCTCTTCGCCGACATCGCCGGCTACACCAAGCGGGCCAGCGACACCACCCCGACCGAACTGGTCCGCTTCCTCGACGCCCTGTACACCGACCTGGACGGGCTCGTCGATCGACACGGCCTGGAGAAGATCAAGACGAGCGGCGACTCCTACATGGTGGTCAGCGGCGTGCCAGAGCCCCGCATCGACCACCTCCAGGCCCTGGCGTCCCTGGCGCTCGACATGGCCGATGCCGTCGCCGACCTCAAGGATCCGCAGGGCCGCGAGGTGCCGCTACGCATCGGTCTCGCGGCCGGACCGGTGGTCGCCGGTGTGGTCGGCGCGCGCAAGTTCTTCTATGACGTCTGGGGTGACGCAGTCAACGTGGCCTCCCGTATGGAGGCCACGGACGTCGAGGGCCGCATTCAAGTGCCCGACGACGTCTATCGTCGCCTCTCCCCCGAGTTCGACTTCGAGGAACGTGGCGAGATAGAGGTCAAGGGCAAGGGCGTCATGCACACCTGGTACCTCACCGGGCGCCGAACGGGCAGCTCTCCTCGGGACTGACTGTCCGACTGCTGTTCAAAGGCTGTCAGTTCAAGATATTTCGGTCGTCCTTGCGTGACATGCAACACGATCCGGCGCGCTCATCGAACCGATACCCCGCGCGAATGCGTCGAGCTTAGTAGGGATGGCAAACACCACCACCCCAATGACAGACAACGACGACTGGAGCCGACTATGAGCGCTTACATCACAGCGACCGGCAGCTTTCTCCCCGGCGAGCCCGTGCCCAACGACGAAATCGAGGACTACATCGGAAAGGCGGGACGCTCCACCTCCGATCTCAAGGACATCACCCTCGCCAACTGCGGCATCAAGACGCGGCACTACGCGATCAACAAGGCCCAGCAGACGGTCATCTCGAATGCGGCGATGGCGGCCAACGCCGTTCGGAACGCTGCCGAGCGCGCCGGCCTCGGTCCCGACGACGTCGAACTGCTGTGTGCGGCCACCACGCTGCCGGACCTGATGGCGCCGGGACATGCCAGCACGGTGCACGGAGAGCTGGGCTACGGCCCCCTCGAAATCGCGACCCTGCACGGGATCTGCAGTTCAGGGATCATGGCGCTGAAGAACGCGTACCTGCAGGTGGCGATCGGCGAGAAGCGAACCGCGATCAGCGTGGCCAGCGAGTTCGCCTCCCGCTTCTTCAAGAGCTCGCGTTTCGAAGAGATGGGCGTTGTCGCCGAGCAGGGCACCCTCCCGCTCGAAGCCGCATTCTTGCGCTACATGCTCTCGGATGGGGCTGGCGCAGTGGTGATCCAAGATCAGCCCAAGGCCTCTGGCATCAGCCTGCGCATCGACTGGATCTCGCTGACGTCGTATGCGAACACCGAGAAGACGTGCATGTACGGCGGCAGTCCCGACACGTCGGCGACGAAGTCATGGGGGGACTACCCGAACGCTTCGGCCGCCGCGGCCGACGGGGCTTTGGTCCTGCGACAGGACCTTTCCCTACTGCCCCACCTGGTGAAGGTCGGCGTCGACGAGTATGACCGCCTGCTCCGACTGGGCAAGTTCGATCCGTCGACACTGACCTGGATCCCAGCGCACTATTCGAGCGAAAAAATGAAAGAAATCGTGCTGAAGGAGTTCTCGCGGCGCGGCATCGACGGTGGCCGACCCGAGATGTGGTACAGCAACCTGACGAGCGTCGGAAACATCGGCAGCGCATCGATTTACGTCATCCTGGACGAGATGATGGAGCAGGGTCTGATCAAGGACGGCGACACGATGCTGTGCATGGTCCCCGAGTCCGGCCGGTTCGCGGTCTCGTTCATGCATCTCACCGCGGTGTCGTCGGCATCCGCGTCGGAAGCCCGACGGTGACCGCGGCCTTCGAAGCCACCCCGACCGAGCAGCTGCGCCGGCGTGCAGTCGTATACCTGTACACGCAGACCGGACAGCTGCGCGAGGTGGCCCAGGCATTGACCGCTCCGCTGGAAGCGCATGGGTGGGACATCCGTTGGGTCGACGTGCGGCCGCGTGACGCGTTCCCATTCCCGTGGCCGATTCGGCGATTCTTCGGAGCGTTCCCCCAGGTGGTGGATCCGGAGGCGGTCGTGGAACTCGTCGAGTCGTCGGGCGGTTTCGACACGGCTGCAGACGAATTGGTCATCCTGGCCTACCAGGTGTGGTACCTGGCGCCCTCGCTTCCGATCCGATCGCTGCTGAAAACGCATCCCGAGACGGTCCGGGATCGCTCCGTCGTCTCGCTGATCGCATGCCGCAACATGTGGTACTCGGCGGCAATCGAAACGTCCGGGCTGCTGCAGTCCGCGGGTGCACGGCGCGTCGACGTGGTGGCCGCCACCGACACGCGCGGGTCGTCGACGTCCCTGGTGACCACTCTGCGCTGGCTACTGACCGGGAAACGCGCACCGTTTCTATGGTTTGGCCGGGCCGGGGTCGGCGACGACGAACTCGCAAGAGTCTCCGCAGTGGGGCAGGGCATTGCTGCGTCACGGCCATGTCCGCAGGACGCAGCGCCCATCGTGCCTGCGTTGGCTGCGGCGGACATGCTGGCCGGCAGGGCGTTTCGCAAGTGGGGCGCAACGGTGCGGTCCATGCGCCGATTCGGTGGTGCTGCGCACGCCGCCAGTTTGGTCACGTTCGTGCTCGGCCTGGGGCATCGCCATTGCGGTCGGCCTACCGTTGATCGGAGTCGCCGCAGTCATCGGCGGTGAACGCTTCGCCACTCGCGTGCGCGGATTCGTCTACCGGCGGATCTCGTTCGATCTGCAACTTTCCGATGAGGAGGCGATCGTCATGACCGTTGACCACCCCGAGTACCAGGAACTCGTCGACTGGCTGACCGCAAAGGTGGCCGGGCAGCTCAACGTGGCGCCGGACACGATTGACTTCGACACCCCGTTGGCCGACTACGGGATTGACTCGGCCGCGAGCCTGACGCTGTGCGCCGACCTGGAGTTCGAGAAGGGAATCCCCGTCGAAACCACGATCGTGTGGGATTACGCCACCATCGATGCCATCGCGGAGTACCTGGCCACCGAACGGGTGCAGCCATGATGCCGATCGCGGTTGTCGGCCTCGATTGCCGCTTCCCCGGCGCGCCCGACAAGGACGCGTTCTGGCGGCTGCTGATGGACGGCGAGGTGGCCGACAGCGAGGTGCCCTCGCAGCGTTGGAATGTCGACACCTACTATCGCGCCGACGGCGCTCCGGGATCGATGAACACCCGACGGGGCCATTTCATCGACGATGTCGACGCTTTCGACAACGACTTCTTCGGGATAGCGCCGGTGGAGGCGGCGGCGCTTGACCCGCAGCAGCGGCTGCTCCTGGAATCATCCTGGCGCGCCATCGAAGATGCCGGAATCGATCCGCGGTCGCTGGCCGGCACCCCGACGGGAGTGTTCGTCGGCAGTCATGTCCAGCGAGTGGACCAATCTGCAGATTCTCGACTTCCCTGGGCTCACCGCGTTCCGCGGCACGGGCACTGGCTATTTCATGACCGCCAACCGCATCTCGTATCACCTCGGCCTCACCGGGCCAAGCGTCGCCATCGATTCCGCCTGCTCGTCATCGCTGACCGCCGTCCACCAGGGCTGCGCCGCGCTTCGTTCTGGCGAGGCCGACACCGTCATCGCGGCCGGCGCCAATCTCATTCTGACGCCTGCGCTTTCGATCTTCTACACGCAGGCTGGACTGTCCGCGCCCGATGGTCGCTGCAAACCGTTCGGGCTGGGCGCCGACGGCATCGGGCGGGGCGAGGGCGTCGCCGCGGTGGTGCTGCGCCGACTCGACGACGCCATTGCCGACGGGCAGCCGATCTATGCCGTCGTGAAGAGTTCGGCCACCAACCACGACGGCCGCAGCAACGGCATCACCGCCCCGAACCGCGGGTCGCAGGTGGAGCTGATGCGCCGGACGCTGAGCCTGGCGGAGGTCGACGCCGGACAGATCGACTTCGTCGAAGCGCACGGTACCGGCACGGTGCTCGGCGACATGATCGAAGCCAACGCTCTTGGCGACGTGCACAAGACACGAAACGGCTCCCCCTGTCTGCTCGGTTCCGTGAAGGGCAACATCGGGCACACCGAAGGCAGTGCGGGGATCGCAGCATTCATCAAGGCGTGCCTGTCGTTGCATCACGGCGTGCTGCCGCCGACGGTGTTCGGTGACGGCGCCAATCCGTCATTGCGGCTGGCGGAGCAGGGGCTGCAGTTGGCCGACGGTCCGCGAAAGTTGCCGGTGAACGGCACGCTGGGCGCGGTGAGCTCGTTCGGACTCGGCGGCAGTAACGCGCACGCAATCCTGGAGACGGCGCCGGCCACGGCACTGCCCGATCCGGGTGCGAATGGCATCCTTACGATTTCGGCGCCGTCGGCGCAGGCGCTGCGTCGCAACGCCGAGTCGATGACCGCCGCGCTGGAGACCCTCGACACCGCACAGGTGGCCTCCTGGTGCCGCTCGACCAACGTCGTCAAGCGATCGGGTCGGCACCGCCTTGTCGTGGAAGGCGACCGCGACACCCTTGTCGACGGGCTGCGGCAAGTTGCGGCAGGCGCCGGCGCCGACCTGGTGTCGTCCGGGCCGCCCCGCCGGGCCCCGGCCCATGTCGGGCTGCTGTTCTCAGGTCAGGGCACCCAGTACCCGGGCATGACACGGCGGCTCTACGACACCCATCCGATGTACCGCGAGAATCTCGACTCCGCGGCGGCCGCCCTGGATCCGCATCTCGGATTGGATCTGCTCGCAACGATCTTCAGCGGCGCAACCCAACTCGATCACACCAGCCTCGCGCAGCCGGCGTTGTTCGCGGTCTCCTACGCACTGGGAAAGACTCTGCTACAGAGTGGAATCCAGGTGACGTTCGGGATCGGCCACAGCGCAGGGGAAATCACCGCCGCCTGCCTGGCCGGTGTGTTCACGGTCGACACCGCCGCAAGGCTCATCGCGGCCAGAGGGCGGTTGATGGGCGCGTTGCCTTCCGGTGGGGCAATGATCGCGGTCGACCTCGCCGTCGAGGAGGCGCAGGCACTCGTCGCCGACGCGCCGGGGTGCGTGATCGCAGCGGTCAATGGGCCACACTCCCTGACCATCTCGGGGGACGCCGATGCCGTGAGACGAGCCCAAACGCTGATTCGGCAGCGGGGCGGCAAGGCGATGAACCTGACGGTCTCACATGCCTTCCACTCGCCGCTCATGGAACCGATGGTGGCCGACTTCAGGCACGAAATGGCCGGACTCGAGCCAGGACCCGCCGACTTTCCGCTGTTCTCCACGGTGCTCGGCCGAGAAGTCGATGGCCGGGAATTGACCGTCGACCACTGGGCGCGGCAGATCTGTTCACCCGTGCTGTTCTTCGACGCGGTCCAGGCCGCCATCAAAGCCGGACGTGCCGACTACCTCGCCGAGGCCGGACCCAAATCCACGCTGCTCACACTCGCCAGGCAGTGCGGAATGCCGCCGCAGACACGCTCGCTCACATTGTGCGGCGGCCCGGATTCGGACGGGACAGAACTGCTCGGCGTCGGCGCCACGATGATGCGCGACGGCTACTCACCCGATCCGGCTGCCCTGTACGGCGGACCGGCCGGGCCGCCGCAGCGGATCCCGCCCTATGTCTTCGATACCTCCAGCCGGTTCTGGTTCGACGGCCCGATCGCCTACCCCCGACGGGCGGCGCAGCCTGAGGATGTCGAGGATGTCGAGCAGTCGCAGGCCGGTGCGGAGGGCGGAGTACTCGCGCTGATCGCCGATGTCGGCGGCTATTCGGTCACCGCGCTCAGCCGATCCAAACGGCTCGCCGACGACTTGGGCTACGACTCGTTGCTGCAGCTTCGTCTGCTGGACCGGCTGCGGGCGGAATATCCACGGCTGCAGGACGTCACCGTCGCCGAGTTGCTACCGAAGATTCACAGCGTCGGTGATCTCGTCGACTTCGTGATGGAGCGACTCGATGAGGGCGGCACGGCACGATGACGCCCGTTGAGCTGGTGTGCTTCCACCACGCTGGTGGCGGAGCCGCGTCGTTTCATCCGCTGCGCCGGGCGCTGGCGGAGATCGGCGCCGAGGTGGGATTTACGGCGGTAACGCTGCCGGGACGGGAGTCGCGCCGCGACGAGCCCCGCCATGTCGACGCCGAGACCTGCGTGCAGGCGCTGGCCGACGAGCTCGACGAGCTGTTGTGCAAGCCGCACGTCCTGCTGGGCCACAGCATGGGCGCGATCCTGGCTTATTTGCTGGCTCAGCAACGCATCTCACGCGGCCTGCGGGCGCCGGAGGCGGTCATCGTCGCGTCCTGCCGCGCCCCGCACCTGGCCGCTCCCCTAACCGATCTGCACCTGCTCGGCGATCGCGAGCTGGCCACCGAGCTCGAGCGCTTCGGTGGGCTGCCGACGGAGGTTCTGAATCGTCCCGATTGGCTGGCACTGCTGATGCCCACCGTCCGTGACGATCTGCAGCTCTGCCAGTCCCATTGGCGGACGGATGCGCCGCCCCTCCCGTGTCCACTGCACATCATCGGAGGCCTGGACGACCCGGTGGCACCGCCGAGCACGGTGGTGGCCTGGGCACCGTATTCGGTTCAGCCTCAACCGGTTCACTTCTACCCGGGCGGCCACTTCCTGTTCCGTTCGCCGGCACGGGGAGTGGTTGCCACCGTAGCGCGTGTCGTCAACGAGGCGGCACGGGAAAGGAACTTACTCCAGTGAGTACGTTGACCCGCGAAATATCCGCCACGGCCAGATTCTCGCAGCGGCACTTGACCGCAGGCACTGTCGCCGACCCGGTCCGGTTGACCTGGGATGAGGTCCACCAACAGGCGAAGCGGATGGCCGGCGGACTGGCCGACAGGGGAATCGGCCGCGAGGGTTCGGTGGCGGTGCTGGCCACCGATGCCGCCGACATCGCACCGCTCGCACAGGCTGCCTGGCTGAGTCGCGCCGCGGTGACCATGCTGCAGCAGCCAACTCCCCGCACCGATCTGGAAGTCTGGCTGGCCGACACGGTTCGGGCGACTCTGATGATCAAGGCCGACGTGGTCGTCATCGGCGAACAGTTCCTCGGAGCGCTGGATCCGCTGACGGCGCAGGGACTGGCCGTCTGCACCGTCGAGTCCTTGCGGAGCGCCGACCCGATCGAGTTCGACATGTCGGACCACGCCGCCGAGTCGGATGTCGCGCTGCGGCAGTTGACATCCGGATCAACCGGGGTGCCCAAAGCCGTCGAGATCAGTCACGGCAATCTCGCCGCGAATGCCGTCGCCCTGCACGACGGCCTGGAACTCGACATCGACACGGACGTGATGGCGAGCTGGCTGCCGCTGTCTCATGACATGGGGATGATCGCCTTCGTGTGTTTCCCCATGCAGCTGGGAATCGAAACCGTCGTCGTCCCGCCGGAAGAGTTCCTCAAACGACCGCTCGTCTGGGCGGAGCTGATCAGCAAGCACCGCGCGACCATCACCTCGGGCCCCAATTTCGCCTACTCCGTCCTGGCCCGCGTGCTGCAGCGCGCCGACCCGGGCGACATCGACCTTTCGTCACTGCGCATCGCGGTGAACGGAGCAGAACCCATCGACCACCGCGACATGACCGAATTCTCTGCGGTCGGCGCGCGCTTCGGTCTGAGTCCGACGGCGCTGACACCCGCCTACGGACTCGCCGAAGCGACGTTGGTCGCGTCGCTGGGATCGGCGCACGGCCAGGCGATCGTCGACCACGCCTCGCGGCAGGCGATTGCGAAGGCGCACCGCGCAGAGCCCGTCCGCGACGACACCACGGATGTACAGCATGTGGTGTGCGTCGGGTCACCGGTGACGGGCCTGGATCTGCGGATCAGCCGAAACGGGACAGCGCTGGCGCCCAGGGAGATTGGCGCAATCGAGCTGCGCGGCCCGATGATTGCCGAGAACTATCTCACCACCCACGGTGTAGTGCCGCTGGCGACGGATGGCTGGTTCGACAGCGGAGACCTCGGTTACCTCGACGAGGAGGGGCGACTCCATGTCTGCGGTCGCACGAAGGATCTCATCGTGCTGGCCGGCAGGAACCTCTATCCGCACGATATCGAGCGCGCGGCGGAGGGTGTCGACGGCGTGCGAAGGGGCTGCGTGATCGCGCTGCGTGTCGACACCGATCGAGAGGGATTTGCCGTTCTCGCCGAAGTCCGCAACGCGACCGACGACGACGCGCGCGCACGCATCAGCCGCGAAATCGCCGCCAAGGTGAGCAGTCAGGTCGGGCACCGCCCGCGGGAGATCCTGCTGTTCCGCGCCGGCGCCTTGCCGAAGACGCCGTCCGGCAAGCTGCGCCGTAACAGTGCTCGAGAACTGCTCCCGACGTCACCGGCCTCGACCGCCCGCTGGGCCTCGTGAGCGACACCTGCGATGTCCTGGTCGTCGGCGCCGGGCCGGTCGGCTCCACGGCGGCGTTGCTGCTCGCGAGCCATGGCATCGAGTGCATCGTCGTGGAGGCCCGCCTCGAGCCACAACGCCACCCCGCTGCGCATGTACTCTCGACGCGGTCGATGGAGATTTGGCGCGAGATCGGCCTCGAGCGCGACATCCGCGGCCTCAGCGCCCCGATGCACGAGCTTCGGTGCATCGCGTACTGCACCACCCTCGCCGGGCCCGAACTCGGGCGGGTGCCGCTGGCCGACTTGCCCGACGCGCAGATGGACGCCATCGAAGCGATCAGCCCAACCCGCAGCGCACACCTCCCCCAGAACGTGCTGGAACCGCTTCTCTGGCAACATCTTCGCAACAGCGATCGCATCGATGTGCGTACCGGGTGGCGATACCATTCTCACACCGACGGCGCAGACGGCGTCGCGGTCACCGTCGCCGACACCACGTCCGGATCCCGCCGAACAATCCAGGCGCGCTACCTCATCGCGGCCGATGGCGCGGCCAGCGCGGTGCGGCGCGCGTTGGGGATCGCGATGGAGGGCCCGATCCTTCAGAACGTGATCAGCGTCCTCTTCTCCGCCGATCTCGAGGATTTCCGCCGCAACCGCCGCGGCCCGGTGATGTGGACCCACACCGCCAAGGGTTTGGGCGCGACCATCGTGCACCGGCCGCCGGACGACCTGGTGTTCCAGATCCCCTACTTTCCGCCCTTCGAGTCGCTGGATGACTTCCCGGCTGCGATCTGCCGCAGACACATAGTCGATGCGATTGGCGACCCCACCGTTCGCGTTGACATCAAGTCGATCCAGACATGGGCGATGACCGCCCAAGTCGCCACCGACTATCGGGTAGGCCGGGCGTTCCTCGCCGGCGATGCGGCGCATCGGTTTCCACCCACCGGCGGCCTGGGACTCAACACCGGCGTCGCCGACGTGCACAACCTGGTCTGGAAGCTCGCCTGGGTCATCGCCGGCCGTGCCGACGAGGCACTCCTGGACAGCTATGAACGGGAACGTCGTCCGGTCGGCGCGGCCGCCACCGCCGACTCGGTGGCCAACTTCGACGGCATGTTCGATGTCGTTGCCACCCTGGGGTTGCCGCGGCAGGCGATACGCATGCTCCCTCGAGGCATCGCCGCCATCCCTGACTGGGTTCCGCGACGCCCCGTGCGTGCCCTCATCCGTGGGCTCACCAAGATGGGATATCAGCCCTTCCGCCTGGCCAAGTCGCCGGGCCGGATCGGTCAGCTCATCCGCCGCCGGGCCGCAGCGGCGATCGCCGAGCAGGGCCCGCACTATCGCAGCTGGGGACGCGACCTCGGGGTGCGTTACGAGCGCGGCGCCATGATCGGCGATCGGCTGCCTGCACCGGTCAGCGATCCAGAGTTCTATACCCCGTCTGCGCGCGCGGGCGGCCGGCTACCGCACGTCTGGCTCGAGGAACGCGACCGGCGGAAGTCCAGCCTGGATCTGGTCAGCCGCGACGACCTGACACTGCTGGTCTCCGAACAATCACATACCGATGTGGTCGCTTGCGGCGGAGGGACTTTCGTTGTCCATGGTGCAGGTCGGCGATGCCGGCCACGACATATTTCGTACCGGCATCGCCGGCGCCGATCCCGATGCCCTCCTGGTACGCCCGGATGGCCACATCGCCGCCTTGCTGCACTCGGACCGCGATGGCGCTCCGGCGCTGCGGCAGGCATTGCAGATCGTCGGCGTCCTTGCACCGACCCACAAAGGACTGATCGCATGAACGACGTTGCGGCGACTGGCTGTCGAGCTGCGGCTACTCACCCACCGGCCGGCGGAGATGACGGAGTGGTGGACAGCGCTGCTCGGCGGGGCTGCCCAACCACTGAATGCCCGGATGACCGCCATTCACGGTGATTCCCTGCGCGTGGTGATCGAACGTTCGCCGATCGCACTCGACTATCATCCCGAAGCCAGTGGCGTCACGGCCATCAATCTGGCTCTGAGGGACGCGAAGTCGGCACGTCCGGCGTTGAACAGGCTGGGCAAGTTGGGTTCTCATCCCCACCGGGCCACTGGCCAGCCCGGGGTGACGGCGCTCTGGTTCTGCGATCCGAATGGGACCGACGTTGCCCTGCAGTTGCCCGTGGCCATCGGCCACCACGTCACCGCAGCCGGTGTGTGGCCCGATGAGGTGGACCCCAAAGACGTTGTTGCCTATATCGACAGCCAGGAATAGCACAGTCCACAAAAGGAGGATCCGTACTATGTCTGCAAGAATTCCCCCCACGAAATTGGTGCGACTCGTCGAGCGTGCCCGCCATCGGCTGGCACTGATCCATCTGCGGAATGGTTCCACCGTACGCGGCGATGATGGAGCTGATCGTCAGCTCCTGGACGTCACAAGCCATCACGGTCGCCGTGGAACTCGGTATCGCCGATGCTCTCGACAAGGGGCCGCTGCGTTTGGAGGAGTTGGCGTCCCGGGTGGAGGCGGATCCCGATGCGCTGCGTCGACTGCTCCGGGCATTGATCGGCCGCGGCATATTTCGTCAGCGCCGTGACGGTCGTTACGCGCTCAACGGGCTCGCCAAGTCGTTGCGCGTCAACGCTCCGCTGTCGGCGGCGGCGATGGCGGAGATGGTGGGTTCGGCTCTACACCGTGAGCATTGGAGCCATCTGACGGATTCGATACGAACCGGCAAGGCGGTCATTCCGGCGATGCACGGCATGGAAGCGTTCGAGTACCTCGTTCGGGAGCCCGAATTCAATGCGGTCTTCAACCGCGCCATGGCCGACACCACCGAGATGGCGGTGGATTACCTACTGGCCGCCTATTCGTTCGACGACTACCAGACGGTCGTCGATGTCGGCGGCGGGGTTGGCCGGCTGCTGTGTGCCATCCTCGAGGCGACCCCGTCTGCTCGAGGGGTTCTCTACGACCTGCCGCACGCTCTCGCCGAAGCCCCGCCGGTGTTGCGTCAACACCATGTCGCAGATCGAGTGGAGTTGGTCGACGGATCGTTCTTCGACAGCGTTCCCACGGGTGGCGATGTCTACGTGCTCAAGATGATCCTGCATGACTGGCCCGACGAGAAGGCGGTCGAGATTCTCCAGACCGTCCGCTCCGCGGCGAAGGTCGGTACGAAGGTACTGGTGATCGATTGCGTGATCCCGGACCACGATCGCGAATTCCTGGGTCACTGGACGGATCTGGAGATGCTGCTGCTGCAGGCTGGACGCGAACGAACGGTGCCGGAATACCGCAGTCTCTTCGAGCGCGCCGGGCTCCGGATGACCCGTTGGGTGCCGACTGCCTCACCGTTGAGCTTCGTCGAGGCAGAGGCCGTCTAGCCCGATGACGTTCTCGCTGGCTCTGTCCGATGAACAGCAACAACTGCGCGAGTGGGCTCGTGAGTTCTCCGTGAAGGTGATTCGCCCGGCCGCGTTCGACTGGGATGACCGCGAGGAGACGCCGTGGCCGATCCTGCAGGAGGCGGCCGGCATCGGACTCTATGGCGACGACATCTTGATGACGCTCCTGGGAGACCCCACCGGACAGGGCTTTCCGATCCTGGCCGAGGAGCTGTTCTGGGGTGACGCCGGAATCGCGATGTCGATCATGGGAAGCACGCTCGCCGCCGTCGGCATCATCGCTTCCGGCACCGCAGAACAGATCGCGCAATGGGTGCCGCGGTGTTATGGCGACGACAAGGACGTCAAGGTGGCCGCGTTCTGTTCGTCTGAGCCGGAGGCCGGCTCAGACGTGGCGAACATGTTGACCACGGCCAAATACGATGAAGCGTCCGATGAGTGGATGATCTCCGGTCAGAAGGCGTGGGTGACGAACGGTGGCGTGGCCGACGTTCTGGTGGTCCAGGCGGTGGTCGAACCCGGACTCGGGGCGCGCGGACAGGCCGCGTTCGTCATGAGCGCCGACACCGCCGGTATCGCAGCGCCACGGAAGTTGCGCAAGCACGGTTTGCGTGCCTCGAACACCGCGGACATCTTCTTCGACTGCGTGCGCGTTCCAGGCAGTGCTCTGCTCGGCGGCAAGGACAAGCTCGACGAGAAGCTCGCACATGCCCGCGAAGGCCACAAGACATCCCAACAGGCGGCGATGGCGACCTTCGAGCTGTCGCGGCCCACCGTCGGGGCGATGGCCATCGGAGTCGCCCGTGCCGCCTATGAGTACGCACTCGACTACGCGAAGGAGCGAGTCGTCTTCGGGCGACCCATCATCGAGAAGCAAGCCATCTCGTTCCTCCTCGCCGACATCGCCACCGAGATCGACGCGGCGCGGCTGCTCGTCAGGCGCGCGGCGTGGATGGGAGCAACGGGCCAGAAATTCGCCTCCGCGGAAGGGTCGATGAGCAAGCTGAAGGCCGGTCGGGTCGCGGTTTGGACGACCGAACGGGCCATCCAGATCCTCGGCGGAAACGGTTACACGCGCGAATATCCGGTCGAGCGAATGCACCGCGACGCCAAGATCTTCGACATCTTCGAGGGGACCGAACAGATCCAACAACTCGTCATCGCCCGCTCGATCAGCGGGCTCCGATTGCAGTGACCTGACGGGTCACGACACTCAGACCTTGCGGTTCTCCGACTTGATCAGCCAGGCCAGCTTCTCGAGGCCATCGATGAGCTGATGAAGGATGTCGGCGCTCGTCGGATCCTCGGCGTCGACGTCGTCATGCACCGCACGCAGGGTGTCGACCGCCGCGTAGACGCGCGTGGTGATCAGGTCGACGGCGTCGGCCGTGCTGATCTCGTAGGCCGGCAGCTGCGGCAGCGTCGTGGTGGCCACGACGGTGTCCGACCGGCCGTCCGCCACGGCGTCCAGCGCGCGCAGCCGCTCGGCGATGGTGTCACTGCCCACGCGGGCGAAGTCGACCAATTCGTCCAGCTGCAGGTGCAGATCCCGGAAGTTCGTCCCAACGACGTTCCAGTGCGCCTGCTTGCCCTGCAGGTGCAGTTCGATCAGGTCCACCAGCGCCCGCTGCAGATTGCCTGCGAGTTCGGGCGAGGCCTGAAAAGCGGTGATCTCGGTATCGCCTCGTCGGGTTGCACTAGTCATGGTGAACTCCCTTCAGTCACCTGGTGCAACGGAATCGCACCGCGGAAGCATGGCATTCGGGCCCGTGACCACCGTCACCGTCACTGTTGCGCGAGTAGTCGCGCGTAGCTCGCGCCCATGCCAAGCAGCACCAGACCCACCACGATGAACACGATGACCCGGAAGATGCCGTCCAGCGTGCCGAGGTCGAACAGGAACAGCTTGGCCATGGCCGCCGCCACCAGGGCCATGCCACCCCCGATCGGAAGCGAGCGCTGCGCTCGAGGGAGCTTGGCCGCGTACCGGAGCACCCCCGCTGCCAGCCCGATCCAAAAGATCGTCGCCACCATGTGGCCGACGAAGAAGCCGTAGACGTCGCCACCCAGGAGCACACCGGCCGTGACCGTGAACATCGTGATCGCATACATCCCGATCAACGCCGCTGCGGCCCACACCAGTCGCACGACGTCGTCGTCCACTTCGGCGCCGCCGCGCAGCCACGACCAGGCGATGGACGTCGCGCACACCACCAGCAGAAGGCTGGCGATCAGGGTCGAGACGGCGATCGGCGTGGTCCGCGTGGTCGCTTCGACCAATGTGCGCAGTGGCGCGTAGTCGAGGTAGTAGCACGCGCCGACTGCTCCGAATGCCGCGGCCGACCAGGTCGCTGCCACGTGCCTGCGGCCTGCGACGGCGATCACCGCGGCCATCGCCAACAGCAGCGGCGCGGCGACCGGCCCGTCGAAGGCGACGGTGACGGCGATGAGCGCCGCCGCCGCGGCGTGCACCGACCAGACTTGGCGCACGGCGCCGGTCACGTTCGGTAGCCGCTCCCCGACGATCACCAGCACGAGCATCACCACGGCGACGCCGGCGGCCATCAGCGCGGCCGTCACCCGGCCGGTGACCGCCGAGACTGCCAGCGCCGGAACCGTTCCCGCCGCCGCCAGCAGTGCGGTCGCGACCGGACGACTACTGCTCGACATCAGGATCAGAGCGCCCGCGATGGCCAGGGCCGCGGCGATGCCGCAGGCGCAGGCAAGCCAAGACGTCTGGCCCAGAACGGGATTGGCCAGAGGTAGGGCGATGAGCAGGGGCAGGGTCGCCGCGGCAACGCGAGCACCGTGCAATCCGGTCCAGTCCTTGCCGAGTTGGACGGGCAGGGTCGCAGCGGACAGCGCCAGCATGAACCCGACCAGTAGCAGGGTGATCCCGTCGGTCACGATGGGTCCGAGCCCGATCAGCGGCACCAGGACCAACAGGCCGAGCTGCTCGGAATCCCAGCGCCTCGCCAGCGTCAGGCCCCCGCCGGCGACCACGGCAGCGAGAACGAGACCCACCGGCGCCGGCACCCAGGCGTAGATGGTGGTGATCGCGATGACGTCGATGTAGGCGGCGGCAATTCCCGTGGCGGCCAGCGCGATCGCGCCGACACGTCCGCCCCGTCGGGTGTTGAGCCACCATCCGGCGCCGACCAGCGCGCCCGCCAGAACCGCTCCCGCGGCGACGCGGAACTCCGGACGCAGGATTCCGGCCTGCGCGGCGAGGACGAGGAGCAGCACCACGCCGACGAGTGTGACGGCGACGCCTGCCACTGCGAGTACCTTGCCGATCCAGCCGTCGGAGCGGGGCGCAGCCGGGCGGGGCGCAGCCGTGCGGGCCGGCTGCGGCGGGTACGGGTAGTGGTACTGAGGCACGGGTGCGGGCGCAGCGGGTTGCGCCTGGCGTTCGGCGGCGTGGCGCTGCAGTTCGCGTAGATCGGACGAGGCGCGGGCCAGGTAACTCGTCATCGTGGCGAGATCGGCCGAGAGCCTGGAGATCAAGGCCTGATCAGGTTCGGTCATGGCGCCATCGTGACACCGCGGGCCGCCTTCTGGCCTGAGTAGTACTACCCGAACATCACTCCTCGTCGAGCCCGTGTTCGATGGCGTACCGGGCCAATTCGACGCGATTGGCCACCTGAAGCTTCCGGAACGTCGCCTGCACGTGGTTCTCCACCGTGCGATGGCTCAGCGACAGCCGTTCGGCGATCTGCTTGGCGGTCAACCCCTTTGCCACGTGGCGCAGCACCTCGGTCTCACGTTCGGTGAGGCTCGGCGTGGCAGGTCCGGCATCGGGCGTGCTGGCCATCCGCCGGTACTCCCCCAACACCAGCCCGGCCAGACCCGGCGTGAACACGGCGCGCCCTTCACCGGTGGCCCGCACCGCCGCGGCCAGCTCGACCTTGGACGCACTCTTGACCAGATAGCCGGTGGCCCCCGCCTTGACCGCCTCGAGGACGTCATCGCGCTCGTCGGACGCGGACAGCACCAGGATCCTCGACGACGGGGACACCTCGAGCACCTCGGCCGTGGCCTGCGCACCCGTGCCGTCCGAAAGACGCATGTCCATCACGACGACGTCCGGGGTCACCACCGCCGCCCGGCGGCGGGCCGACGCGACGCCGTCGGCCGTCGCGACCACGTCGAAGCCGTCCTCGACGAGATCGCGCGCCACCGCGTCCCGCCAGATCGGGTGGTCGTCGACCACCATCACCCGGTAGGCCCGTTCAGCGTCGGCCATTGCGCCCACCCCGCCTCGGAACGGTCAGCTCCCACTCGGTGCCCGCGTCCGGCCCGGTACTCAGCCGGGCGCTGCCACCCAGCCAGTCCATCCGGCCCACAATCGATTTGGCGACGCCGGCACGTCCCTCGGCGACGGCCTGGTCGAGACGTCCATCCGCGATGCCGATCCCGTCGTCGCGGATGCTCACCACCACCGAGTCCCCGAGATCCTCGAGCAACACGAAGGCGCGGGCGCCCGCACCGGCGTGCGCGACCACGTTGTCAAGGGCGTTGGCCACCGCGGCATCCACCTCGGTCGCGACCGCGGTGTCCAGCGGGACGGCGGTGGCGGGCAGACTCATCGACACCCGATCGCACGCGCGAGCCCGAAGCAAGGTGACCAGGTCGGTCGACGTCGACACCCCGACCGGCGGCCCGGCGCTGGCGGCGCTGACCAGGCGCCGCAGCGCCCGCTCCTGTTCGCCCGCCAACTCCGCCAATTCACCTGTGGGGCCACCGATTTCACGGCCGCGCCGGGCCACCAGGGCAAGCACCTGGATGGCACCGTCGTGTACCTGGCGAGACAACCGGTCGCGCTCCTCCAACGAGGCCGCGAGCCGCGCCGCCCGCTGCAGTTCGGCGTGTGCGCGGCGGGCGGTCTGCGCGGCCATCCCGATGGCCAGCCCCACCGCGAGTTCGATGACGATGGTGGCGTTGCGACCGACGTCGACACTCACGTAGCCCTTGAGCGCGGCACTCGCCGCCACCACCACGAGCGCCGTGACCATGCCCGCGATCGGCCCGGACAGGATGGCCGCGGAGATCACCGCATTGGTGGCCCACAGCGTCGTCGGCCAGGACTGGTTGTCCGCCACCCACTGACCGGACGCCACGTACCCGGTGGACAGCATCAAGCCCGCGACCACCACCACTTCGGCGAGCACCCAGGCCGGCCGGCGACCGTACCCCTGCAGGTAGGCCGCCGCGCAGGCCGCGCTCCAGCCGATCAGCACCGCGAAGAGCGCCCAGGCGACGGCAGGCCGGTCCAGTTCGGCATTGACCGCGATCTGAAAACCCAACGCGTAGATGCAACTCAGGAGGCGGAAGACCTGCGCGGCCCGCCACAGTGGAGTGGCCGGATCCGGTGCGCGGGCCGCCGGCATCACCACTACATCACCTTGGACAGAAATGCCTTCGTACGTTCGTGCTGCGGGTTGCTCAGGACCTCGCGCGGTTTGCCGCGCTCGACGATCACGCCGGCGTCCATGAACACCAACTGGTCGGCCACCTCACGGGCGAAGCCCATCTCGTGGGTGACGACCACCATCGTCATGCCCTCGCCGGCGAGCTTCTTCATCACGCCGAGGACCTCGCCGACCAACTCGGGGTCCAGTGCCGAGGTCGGCTCGTCGAACAGCATCAGCTTGGGATTCATCGCCAACGCCCGCGCGATCGCAACCCGCTGCTGCTGACCGCCGGACAGCTGCGCCGGGTAGGCGGTTGCCTTGTCCGACAATCCCACCTGCTCGAGCAGATCCTTCGCGCGTGCGATGGCCTCGGCCTTCTTGACGCCCTTGACCTGGATCGGCGCCTCGACGATGTTCGCCAGCGCAGTGCGGTGCGGGAAGAGATTGAAGTGCTGGAACACCATCCCGATGTCGCGGCGCTGCTTGGCAGCTTCGCGAGGCGGCATCTCGTGCAGCTTGTCCCCGCGCTCTCGGTAGCCGATCAACTCGCCGTCGACGTACAGCCGGCCGCCGTTGACCTGCTCGAGGTGGTTGATGCAGCGCAGGAACGTCGACTTGCCCGAACCGGACGGACCCGACCAGCACCAGCACCTGGCCGCGGCCGATCTCGAGCGTGACGCCCTTGAGCACCTTGAGCGCGCCGAAGTTCTTGCAGACGCCCTCGGCCTTGACCATCGGCGGGGCCGCCGCGTCGGATACTGCGGTCATATGTGCCCGGCCTCTCCGACGGTCTGCGCCTCCGCCAGCGCGTCGAGTTGTTTGGTGGTCAGCTTGCGCGACGCTCCTCGGGAGAAGTAGCGCTCCAGGTAGAACTGGCCCACCATCAGGATGCTGGTGATGAGCAGGTACCAGGCCGCGGCGACCAGCAGCAGCGGGATCGGCTGGAAGAGCACCGCCGAGATGTCGCGCTGACGCCCGAACAAGTCGAACGTGAAGGGCACCGCGGCCACCAGCGACGTGGTCTTGAGTTGGCCGATGAACTCGTTGCCCGTCGGCGGGATGATCACCCGCATCGCCTGCGGCAGGACGGTGCGTCGCATCGTCATGATCCAGGACATGCCCAACGCGGTGGACGCCTCCGACTGCCCCTCCGGCACCGAGCTGATTCCGGCCCGGATGATCTCGGCCAGGTAGGCCGCCTCGTTGAGACCGAGCCCGATGACGGCCAGCAGGAAGTAGAGGGACAGGTTCTGGATGTGCAGTGTGAAGAACGTCGGCCCGAACGGGATGCCCAACTGGATGTTCTTGTAGATCGTCGGAAAGAGGCCCCAGAACACCAACTGCACGTAGACCGGTGTGCCGCGGAAGATCCACAGATACACCCACGACACCGAGCGGAACACCGGATTGGGTGACAGCCGCATGACCGCCAACAGAACGGCCAGCAGGATCGCCAGGATCATCGACAGCACGGTCAGCTCGAGGGTGACCACCACCCCCGACACGATCCGTTCGTCGATGATGTACTTGCCGAAGGTGCCCCAGCCGTATGCCTCGTTGGTCGCCGCGCCGTAGAGGAACAGCGCGACGAGGATGACGATGACGATCGCCGCCACCCACCGCCACGGGTGCCGCAACGGAACAGCATCGATGACGGCGGAGCTATCGGGTGGCGACGAAACGTCAACGCTCATAGGAGTTTCCGATGATCAGGAAGTCGCGCCGTTGATGACGGGCTTGTCGATCATACCCGCCTCGACACCCCAGTTCGACGCGATGGTCTTGTAGTCGCCGGTCTCGATGAGGTGCTCGAGCGCCTTCTGCAGCGATGCCGCCAGCGGCGATCCCTTCGCGACGGGCCAACCGTATGGGGCCGAGTCGAAGATCTCGCCGGCCTGCTCGAGCTTGCCTTGGCTCTGCTTGATCGCGTAGAGCGTCACCGGCGAGTCGGCCGACATCGCGTCGGCCTGGCCGAGAATCACGGCGTTGGTGGCCTGGTCCTGCCCGTCGAACTTCACGATGTCGATGGCGGGCTTGCCCGCATCGGTGCACGCCTTGCTCTTGGCAGGCAGCTCGTCGACCTCCTGGGTGGTGGTGGCCTGCACCGCGACCTTCTTGCCGCACGCGTTGTCGGGATCGATGTCCGAACCCTTCGGCTTGGCCCACAGCGAGCCCGCCGAGAAGTAGGTGACGAAGTCGACGGTCGCCTCGCGCTCCTTGGTGTCGGTGAACGACGACATGCCGACGTTGAAGGTGCCGCCCTGGATCGACGGGATGATCTTCGAGAAGTCGGCCTCGCGGTACTCGGCCGTCAGACCGAGGGTGGACGCGATCGCGTTCATCAGATCGACGTCGAAGCCGACGATCTTGCCGCTGGAATCCTTGAACTCGTTGGGCGTGTAAGGCACGTTCACTCCGACGATCAGCTTGCCGGAGGACTTGATCTCTTCCGGAACGGTATTGGCGATGTCGTCGACCTTGGCCGCAGCAGCGGCAGTCGTGCTGGTCGCCGGACTAGCGCTATCGGTGTTCTTCGTACAGCCCGACACGATCAGTACGCCGGTCGCGGCAAAAACCGCGGCGACGCGCCACATCTTCCCACCTGACACGAGTTGCCTCTTTCTTGATTGGGCCTCATTGAGCGGCCCGGTATCGGAACACTAGCCGGGTGTCGGCGCCGTGGTAGGTGAAACTTAGCGCCGGGCACCGATCCGTGCTCAATGAAGACCTGCAAAACATGCTGGACAACCTGCCACGCACCGGAGAAGCGCTGTGAAACACTTTTTTCCATGACAACTCCTGCCGTACCGAGTCTTTTGCCACACCTGTGGAAGTCGGCTCTGATCTCCGGCGTGCTCGCCGCGGCTCTCGGCGTCGCGATCGTCGCGTGGCCGCAGATCTCGATCACCATCGCCGCCATCTTCTTCGGCGCGTACCTGCTGTTGACGGGCATCCAGCAGGTGATCTTCGCCTTCAGCCTGGACGTGTCCGCCGGTGGCCGCGTGCTGTTGTTCATCAGTGGCGCAGCCTCCCTCATCCTGGCCGTGCTCGCGTTCCGGCACCTCTATGACGCGGTGTTGCTGATGGCCATCTGGATCGCCGTCGGCTTCGTCTTCCGTGGCGTGGCGACAACGGTTTCCGCAATCAGCGACCCGACCCTGCCCGGCCGCGGCTGGAACATCTTCGTCGGCGTGATCAGCCTGATCGCCGGCGTGGTGGTGCTGGCATCGCCCTTCGAGTCGATGGCCACCCTCGCGCTGGTCGTCGGCATCTGGCTGATCGTCATCGGCCTGATGGAGGTCGTGGCGGCGTTCGGCATCCGCAACTCCACCAAGAAGATCGTCGAAAAGACCTCGGCAAAGGTCTGACCGTGGCCCTTTGCGGAGTTATCTACTACAATCTGTCGTAGGTAGGACCCGCAGCTCGGGAGATGGTGCACATGGACGCGCTCGACGTGTCACGGTGGCAGTTCGGCATCACCACCGTCTATCACTTCATCCTCGTCCCGCTGACCATCGGTCTTGCGCCGTTGATCGCGGTCATGCAGACCGCGTGGGTGATCACCGACAACCCCGCGTGGTACCGGCTGACCCGCTTCTTCGGCAAGCTGTTCCTGATCAACTTCGCCCTCGGAGTGGCAACCGGGATCGTGCAGGAGTTCCAGTTCGGCATGAACTGGAGCGAGTACTCCCGGTTCGTCGGTGACGTCTTCGGCGCCCCACTCGCGATGGAGGGGCTGGTCGCGTTCTTCTTCGAGTCCACGTTCCTCGGCCTGTGGATCTTCGGCTGGACCCGCCTTCCTCGGCTGGTGCACCTGGCGTGCATCTGGGTGGTCGCCATCGCGGTGAACATGTCGGCGTTCTTCATCATCGCCGCGAACTCCTTCATGCAGCACCCCGTCGGTGCGCGATACAACCCGGAAACGGGTCGTGCCGAACTGACCAGCATCGTGGCGTTGTTCACCAACAACACTGCGCAGGCTGCCTTTTCGCATGCGGTGGCCGGGGCGTTCCTCACCGCGGGCACGTTCGTCGCAGGTGTCTGCGCCTGGTGGCTGGTGCGGGCGAGCGCCAGTGCCGGTGAAAGCAGCGCCGACGCTCGCACGATGTACCGGCCCGCGACGATTCTGGGCGCCTGGTCACCTTGGTGGCGGCACTGGGCCTGTTCTTCACCGGTGACGCGCAGGGCAAGCTGATGTTCCAACAACAGCCGATGAAGATGGCGAGCGCGGAATCTCTCTGCCACACCGAAACCGACCCGTCCTTCTCGATCCTCACGGTCGGCACGCACAACAACTGCGACAGCGTCACCCACCTCATCCAGGTGCCCTACGTGCTGCCGTTCCTGGCCGAGGGCAAGTTCTCCGGCGTCACCCTGCAGGGCGTCAAGGACCTCCAGCAGCAGTACGAGACCAAGTTCGGCCCAGGCGACTACCGGCCGAACCTGTTCGTCACCTACTGGGCCTTCCGGGCGATGATCGGATTGCTCGCGGTCCCTGGGTTGTTCGCGCTCGTCGCGCTGTGGCTCACCCGAGGGGGCCGCATCCCGAACCAGCGCTGGTTCTCCTGGTTCGCGCTCCTGGCGCTGCCAACGCCGTTCCTGGCCAACAGCGCCGGTTGGGTGTTCACCGAGATGGGCAGGCAGCCGTGGGTGGTGGTGCCCAACCCCACCGGCGACCAGATGATCCGACTGACGGTCGATCAGGGCGTCTCCCATCATTCCGCTGCCCTGGTGCTGACCTCGCTGATCCTGTTCACGACGCTCTACGCCGGGCTCGCGGTGATCTGGTTCTGGCTGATCCGCCGCTACGTCGTCGAGGGCCCGCTGGAGCACGATTCCGAACCGGCGCCGCCCAAGCCGCCCGGCGACGACGAGATCGCACCCCTGTCGTTCGCCTACTGAGGAGCAGTCATGGCACTACAGGACTTCTGGTTCGCCGCCCTGGCGGCGCTCTTCCTCGGCTTCTTCGTGCTCGAGGGTTTCGACTTCGGGGTCGGCATGCTGATGAAACCCCTCGGCCGCGTCGCCACCGGCGACCGTGAACAGCACTCGCGCGCCGTGCTCAACACGATCGGACCGGTCTGGGACGGCAACGAGGTCTGGCTGATCACCGCGGGCGGTGCGATGTTCGCGGCGTTCCCAGGGATGTACGCCACCGTCTTCTCCGGCCTGTACCTGCCGCTGCTGGTGATCCTGCTCTCGATGATCCTGCGCATCTGCGCCATCGAGTGGCGCGGCAAGATCGACGACCCGCGCTGGCGCGGCTGGGCCGATCTCGGCATCGCCGCTCGGCTCCTGGCTTCCCGCCATCGCTCTGGGGCGTCGCCTTCGCGGCGTTGGTGCGCGGCCTCCCGGTCGACGCCGACAAGCAGATCGACCTCTCCGTCTACGACCTGCTCAACCCGTACACGGTGCTCGGCGGGCTGGCCACCGCGGGCCTGTTCGCGTTCCACGGCGCGGTGTTCATCAGGCTCAAGACCGAGGGAGCCGTTCGTGACGACGCCACCCGGTTCGCCGTCCGGTTGGCGCTGCCCGTCACCGTGGTGGTGGCCGGCTTCGGGCTGTGGACCCAGTTGGCCCACGGCAAGGACTGGACCTGGTTGGTGCTCGGTGTCGCGGTGGTCGCCCAACTGTCGGCGGTGATGCTGGTGTGGAGCCGGGGCGGTGACGGCTGGGCATTCGTCTGCACGACGTGCGTGGTGGCCGCCGTCGTCATCCTGCTGTTCGGCGCGCTGTATCCGAATCTGGTGCCCTCGACGCTGAACCCCGAGTGGAGTCTGACGATCCACAACGCGTCGTCGACGCCCTACACGTTGAAGATCATGAGCTGGGCGGCGCTGATCTTCGCCCCGCTCGTCATCATCTACCAGGCATGGACCTACTGGGTGTTCCGGCAACGCATCTCGGCAGCGCGCATCCCCGCCCCGACCGGACTGACCCGGCACGCGACGTGAACCGCCTGCACGCCTCGGCGGCGATGCGGCGCCACCTCGCCGCATCGGTGTGCTGCGGCGTGCTGATCACCGGCAGCGCCATCGCGTCGCGCCGTGCTCCTGGCGCACGTCATCGCGGGCATCATCACCGACCCCGGCGTCGCGCACCGTGTCGCACTGGTCCGGTCCCGTGTCAATTCTCTTGGCGCTCTGGCTGATTCGCGCGACGGCCCAGTGGTCGCAGGCCCGGCTCAGCCAGCGCGGCGCGACGGCGGTGATCGCCGAGTTCAACCGGCGCGTGCTCACCTCCGTTGCCGCCCTGCCACCGCGGCGACTCGCCGCCCAGCGGGACGAGGCCGCCGTCCTGGCCACCCGCGGCCTCGACGGACTGCGGCCCTACTTCACCCGCTACCTGCCCGCGGTGATCCTGGCCGCCCTCCTCACCCCGGCCGCGGTGGTCGTCATGGCCTGCTACGACATTCGGTCGGCGGTGATCGTGGTGATCGCCCTTCCGCTGGTGCCGCGTCTTCATGATTCTCATCGGCCTGGTGACCGCCGAACGGTCCGCGGCCTCGCTGGCCGCGATGACCACCCTTCAGTCGCGCCTACTCGACCTCATCGCGGGCATCCCGACGCTGCGTGCGCTCGGCCGCGCCGACGGGCCCGCCCATCGGATTGCCGAAGTCTCTGCAGCGCATCGCCGTTCGACGATGGCGACGCTGCGGATCACCTTCCTCTCGGCACTGGTGCTCGAGTTGCTCGCGACGCTCGGCGTCGCACTGGTCGCGGTCAGCGTCGGGCTCCGGCTGGTATTCGGCGAAGTGGCACTCTCCACCGCCCTGACAGCGCTGCTGCTGGCGCCCGAGGTGTTCTGGCCGCTGCGCCGCGTCGGAGCGGAGTTCCACGCCGCACAGGACGGAAAGACGGCAGCGGAGAAGGCGTTCGCCCTGCTCGACGCCGCACCCACCCCGACCGGCGGGACGCGGTCGGTCACCGCGGCGGGTGCGTCGATCCGACTCGAGGACGTCAGCGTCGCAGGCCGCGACGGGGCCGCACCGCACGGGCTGACGGCGGAGCTGGCACCGGGCTCGGTGACCGTGCTGACCGGACCCAACGGCGCGGGCAAGAGCACGGCCCTGCAGGTGATCCTCGGACTGACCAGGCCGACGTCGGGGCGGGTCCTCGTTGCCGGCGTGGACGTCACCGAGCTGGACCTGCCCGCGTGGTGGGCGCAGGTGGCGTGGCTGACCCAGCGTCCGGCCCTGGTGCCCGGCACGCTGCGCGAGAACCTGACGCTGTTCGGTCCCATCGACGACGTCGACGGCGCCTGCAGGGCGGCGGGTTTCGACGACGTGCTCGCCACGCTGCCCGACGGGCTGGACACCGTGATCGGCCGCGACGGCTCCGGCCTGTCGCTCGGCCAGCGGCAACGGCTCGGTCTGGCCAGGGCCCTTGGCTCCCCGGCGCCCGTACTGCTGCTCGACGAGCCGACGTCGCACCTGGATGCCGAGCTCGAGACCCGGGTACTGCGCGCCGTCGTCGAACGCGCGCGTGCGGGGGCGACCGTGGTCGTCGTCGGCCATCGCGATCGGGTCACCGCCATCGGTGACGACGTGGTGTACGTCGGGGGTGAGGTCCTTGTTGGGTGATGCCGTGGCCCTGCTCCGCCCACGTTGGTCCCGGCTGGCGCTGGCCGTCACGCTCGGCGTGCTGTCACTGGGCAGCGCTCTTGCGCTGGCAGGCGTATCGGCGTGGCTGATCACACGGGCGTGGCAGATGCCGCCCGTCCTCGACCTGAGCGTTGCCGTGGTCGCCGTGCGGGCCCTCGGCATCTCGCGCGGCGTGCTCGGCTACTGCGAGCGGCTGGCGTCGCACGACACCGCGCTGGAAGCCGCGGGGACCGCACGCACCCAGCTGTATCGCAGGCTCGCCGATGCTCCCCCGGAAGCCGTCATGCGGCTGAGCAGTGGAGACCTGGTGTCGCGGGTGGGGTCATCCGTCGACGAGCTCGCCGACGTGCTGGTCCGAGCGGTGCTGCCGATCGCGGTCGCCACGGTGTTGTCGATCGGCGCCGTCACGGTCATCGCCGTCATCTCACCCGCGGCAGCCGCCGTGCTCGCCGGATGCCTCCTGATCGCGGGTGCGTTCGCCCCCTGGCTGGCCGCACGCGCGGCGACGGCCACCGAACATGCTGCCGCCGCGCATCATTCGCGTCGCGACTCCGCGACGATGCTGGCGCTCGAGTACGCGCCGGAGCTGCGGGTCGGCGGTCGGCTGGACGACGTGATCGCCGAATCGACCCGGCAGGAGCACGTGTGGGGCGCCGCCGCCGACCGGGCCGCGGCGCCGGCCGCCCTCGCTGCGGCGGTGCCCACGCTGGCGCTCGGCACCAGCGTGCTCGGTGCGCTCGTGGTCGGGATCTCGTTGGCGCCGCTGGTCGCGCCCACCACCCTGGCCATCCTGTTGCTGCTGCCATTGTCGGCGTTCGAGGCGACCACGGCGCTGCCTGCGGCCGCAACGCAACTCGCCCGCGGGCGCATCGCCATCCGGCGTCTGATCGGGCTCACCGAACCCGATCCGTCGGGGCGCGAGCGGCCTGCGGTGGCGCCGCTGGAACTGCTGCCCGGCGACCGGCGGGCCGTCACCGGTCCCAGTGGCTGCGGCAAGACCACGCTGTTGATGGCCACCGCGGCCGCCAACCGAGTCGGCAGGGTTCTTCGCCGAGGACGCGCACCTGTTCGACACCACCGTGCGGGACAACCTGTTGGTCGCACGGGGTGACGCCACCGACGCCGAACTGACTGCGGCGTTGACGCGCGTCGGGCTTGCAGCCGTGGCTGGACGGTCTGCCCGAGGGGCTGTCCACGGTCCTGACCGGTGGCGCCGCCGCGGTGTCGGCGGGTCAGCGTCGGCGGCTGCTGCTCGCGCGTGCCCTCGTCTCGACCTTTCCGATCGTGCTGCTCGACGAGCCGACCGAACACCTCGACGCCGCGGACGGGGCGCGCATCCTGGCCGAACTGCTCGCCAGGGACGGCCTGTTCCCAGCCACCCGCACGGTCGTCGTCGCGACCCATCACCTTCCCGAGGAGTACCCTCGCGTGTCATGACCGGGTATCCCGGCGGGTATCCCCCTCCTCCACCGCAATATCCACCGCTCAATATCCACCGCAGTACCCACCGCAGTATCCGTACGGCGGGTATCCGCCGCCGCCGACGAGCCCCAAGAACGGGCTCGGCATCGCCGCACTCATCATCGCCATTCTCGGTCTGGTGTTCTGCTGGACGGTGATCGGCGGCATCGTGCTCGGTGTCGTCGCGATCATCATCGGGATCGTCGGGCGCGGCCGGGCCAAGCGCGGTGAGGCCACCAACGGCGGCCTCGCGATCGCCGGCACCGTGCTCGGCGCGCTCGCGGTGATCGCATCGCTCGTCTTCATCCCGATCTGGATGGGCGTGTTCTCCGAAGTGGGCGGAACCGACTACCTCGACTGCGTGGCCCGCGCCGGCCAGGATCGCAACGCCGTCCAGGGATGCGCCGACCAGCTCCGCGAGCGCGTGGAGAACCAGTTCAGCGTCACCCCGACGCCCACCGGCTGACCCGGCCTAGCCGGTGAGGCGCCTGCGCCGCGGCATGAACTCCAGCGACAACAGCACGACGAGCAGCGGCACCACCTGGCTCAGCGACAGCAGCACGTATCGCCGATCACCCAACGCGTGGAACTTGCGCAGGTACCGGTACAGCGACTCCAGCGCGATGAGCGCGTCGCCCAGGTGGATGGCCGTGTAGAACAAGCTCTGAATCCGGCCCCGGTTCCCGTCGTCGAAGATCTCCGGGAACGCCGCGAATGCCAGCGAAAGACGCACGGCGCCTTGTTGTTTGGCGGCATCGATCATGTCGACCGACAGCCGTTCGTCGAGTCCGTTCGGCGCGCCGCGGCGGCGCCATGGAACGTCCAGCGTGACGTCGCTGCCGTGCCCTGCCGTCGCGTAGCGGTGGAAGCCCTGCACCCGACCCTGGTCGTCGCGTGCGATGACCAGGGTGATTCCGGGATAGCGGCCCTCCAGCGCGCCGTCGAGGATCATCGAGAAGCCGCGCTCCATTCGAGAACCACTCGGCGACGCCAGCAGCACCTCGGTCAGCTCGGCGAGCAGGTCGTCATCGATGTCCTGCTCGGCGACGATCTCCGTCGTGACACCGGCATTCCTGGTGCGCTGCACCGCTTGACGCAGGTTGCGGAACCTGCGGCCGACCATGTCGAACTCGGCCACGTCGATCACCACGTCGCGGCCGATCGGCACGGGACGCAACGCCTGCCCGATCACCGCGGCGTCCGACCACAGATCCAGCCGGCGCTGACTGCAGCCGAGCACCACGACGCGCCAACCCCATGCGTGACACATCGTGACGAAGTCGCGAATCAGATCGGGGAAGTCGGCGTCGCGGCCGATCGGGTCGCCGCTGACGACCGCGTAGCCGCACCGGGTCCGGTACGCGATCGCCGCGGTGCCGGTCTCGTTGAAGTGATGACACTTCAACGACTGCATCGCGAACGGGGCGACGGGATCACCCGTCGTCATGTTGATCAAGGCCCAAACCTTGGGCAGGTCAGCGGGATTGGGCCGGGCAGCGGCCGGCCACATCAACACGATGCCCGCGGCGATCACGAAGCCGTTGCCCAGCGGTTCGACGAACACGACCCGAGCCGCGAAGCCGGCGACGAGCAGGGCCATCGCCATCCAGGCGTGTGCCGCGGTGACCGGCCTGCCCAGGAAGATTCCGCGAGCGATGAAGGCCACCGCGACGAAGATCGTCAGCATCCAGGCCGGTTCCCGGTGGTCGTACAACATCATCAGGACCAGCCAGCCGAACAGGCTCAGGAGCGCGAGTGCGCTGATCCAACGGGCCGCAGGAGAGTGCACGTGCACCACGACCCGTTCGCGCGCCCGTAACCTCGGCGCCACGTGAAGGGGTGATTCGTTCACCCAGCTAAGGGTACCCCGCTAGGCTCCAGATCCCGGGAAGTGCTTGACGATTCCCTCCTGCACGACCGTGGCCAGCACGCTTCCCGCTTCGTCGAAGAAGTGGCCGGTGCCAAGCCCCCGCGAATCGGCGGCCACTGGCGACGACGTCGCGTACAGCACCCATTCGTCGAATCGGATGGGCCGGTGGAACCACACCGAGTGATTCATCGTGACGGCGAAGATGCGGTCGAAACCCCACGAAAGGCCGTGGGTGGTGATGATCGAGTCGAGCACCGTGGTGTCCGACGAGTACACCAACGCCGCGGTGTGCATCACCGGGTCGTCGGGCATCGGGCCGTCGGCCTTGAGCCACACCCGGTTGTGGGGCAACCGCTCGCCCTTGTCGCGCATGACCCAGGCCGGGTCGTTGGTGTAGCGCCACTCGACCGGCCGCAGCGCGTTGACGAAGTGCGGCACCGTCTCCTCGTAGCCGCGCAGCAGTTCGTCGATCGTCGGCAGATCGTGCGGGGCGGGGACAACCGGCGCCTCGACGTCGTGCTCGAGGCCCCGTCCGCCCGACGAGGTGCGACACCAGCGCCGAACCCAACAGCAGCTCGCCCTGCATCACGTCCACCCGCCGGTTGGCGAACCGGCGTTCGTCGCGCAGTCGCACGACGTGGAATTCGAGATCCATCGCGGGGTCACCGCCCGCGATGAAGTGCATCGACAGCGCGCTGGGCGGCAAGCGGGTGCCGGAGCGTGCGACTGGCCGCGACGAACGCCTGCGCCATCATCTGGCCACCGAACGTCCGGATCGGATTCTTGCTCGGGTGCGCGCCGGTGAAAACGTCGTCGCCGACGCGCCGGAGGTCGAGTACCGCCAGCAGCTCGCTGAGGTCTGGATTGGATGCTCTTCGCGCAAGCGACTCATCGCCGGCAGACACGAAGCTCCTCCTAGTGGTCGTCCTCCCCGATCCGGTGCACGTGGATCAGGTTGGTCGAGCCTACTGTGCCTGGCGGGGCGCCAGCGACGATGACCACCAGGTCACCCCGCTTGTAGCGGCCCAACGCCAGCAACGATTCGTCGACCTGACGGATCATCCCGTCGGTGGTCATCGATGTGCGGGACGATGAAGGTCTCGGTGCCCCAGGTCAGCGCCAGCTGGCTGCGCACCTCCGGCAGCGGGGTGAACGCCAGCAACGGCAGAGGCGTGTGCAGCCGGGCGAGCCGCCGCAGCGTGTCACCGGACTGGGTGAAGGCCACCAGCGCCTTGGCGTCCAGGCGTTCGCCGATGTCGCGGGCGGCGTAGGAGATGACCCCGCGCTTGGTGCGCGGCACGTGCGTCAGCGGCGGCGCGGCGGTCGAGTTCTGCTCGACGGCGGTGACGATGCGCGCCATGGTCCGCACCGCCTCCAGCGGGTACTTGCCGACCGACGTCTCGCCCGACAGCATCACCGCGTCGGCGCCGTCCAGCACGGCGTTGGCGACGTCGGACGCCTCGGCGCGGGTGGGCCGCGAGTTCTCGATCATCGACTCGAGCATCTGGGTGGCCACGATGACGGGCTTGGCGTTCTCCCTGGCCATCTGGATGGCGCGCTTCTGAACCAGCGGCACCTCCTCGAGCGGCAGCTCGACGCCGAGGTCACCGCGCGCGACCATGATCGCGTCGAACGCCAGCACGACGGCCTCGAGGTTGTCGATGGCCTCCGGTTTCTCCAGCTTGGCGATCACGGGCACGCGACGGCCGACCCGGTCCATCACCTCGTGGACCAGCTCGATGTCGGACGGCGACCGCACGAACGACAGCGCGACCAGGTCGACGCCGAGCCGCAGCGCGAACTCCAGGTCCTCGATGTCCTTCTCCGACAGCGCGGGGGCGGAGACGTTCATCCCCGGCAGCGACATGCCCTTGTTGTTGCTGACCTTGCCGCCCTCGGTGACGGTGCAGATCACGTCGTTGCCGTCGATGCTCTCGACGACCAGCCCGATGTTGCCGTCGTCGACCAGGACGCGGTCACCGGGCGTGGCGTCCTCGGCCAGCCTCTTGTAGGTGGTCGACACGCGGTCGTGGCGTGCCCTCGCAGTCCTCGACGGTGATCCGCACCGTGTCGCCGACCGCCCAGTAGCGTCGGGCCGTCGGCGAAGCGGCCGAGCCGGATCTTCGGCCCCTGGAGATCGGCCATGATGCCGACCGCGTGGCCGGTCAAGTCCGAGGCCGCCCGCACCAGCTTGTAGTTGGATTCGTGGTCGGCGTAGTCACCGTGGCTGAAGTTGAGTCGTGCGACGTCCATTCCGGCCTCGACCAGCGCGTTCACCATCTCCTCGGTGGACGTGGCCGGGCCAAGCGTACAGACGATCTTTCCGCGTCTAGTCACGTTGACTCAGCATAGTCGTTAATCGATTCAGAGGACGGCCAGCGGGAGGGCACCGGGCTTGACCGGCTCGGGCAGATCCGAGTCACCCATCAGGTAGGCGTCCACGGCGTGGGCGGCGCTACGACCCTCGGCGATCGCCCACACGATCAGTGAGGCGCCCCGGTGTGCGTCCCCACACACGAACACCCCCGGCGCATCCGTCTGCCAGTCGGAGCCGCACCCGAGCGCACCTCGCCCGTTGAGCTCGAGCCCGAGGCCGTCGAGAAGCTCCATGTGTTCGACACCCTCGAAGCCGATCGCCAGAAGTGCCATGTCGCAGGGGATCTCGATCGTGTCGCCGACCGGCGTGATGCGTCGACGACCCTCCGCGTCACGCTCCACCCTGACCTCGGCGATCTCCATCGACCGCAGGTTGCCCGAGGTCGTCACCGACGGAACCGCTGCACCGCCACCTCGTAGCGGCGCGCACCGCCCTCGGCGTGGGCGGGTGAGGTCCGCAGCACCAACGGCCAGGTCGGCCATGGTGAACGTGATTCGTCGCGCTGCCCGGGAGGCTCCGGGTTGTAGTCGAGCTGGGTCACCGACGCTGGCGCCTTGTCGATGCGCGGTGCCGAGGCAGTCGGCGCCGGTGTCTCCGCCGCCGATGATCACCACGTGCTTGTCCTTGGCCGAGATCGGCGACTCACCGTCGCCCTCGCACTCCTTGTTGGCAGGCACCAGGTGATCCATCGCCAGATGCACGCCAACCAGGTCGCGTCCCTCGACGTCGTTGTCACGGGCCCGCAGCGCACCGACCGCGAGCACCACCGCGTCGTGCTGTGCACGCAGCGCCTCGACGCTCAGATCCACCCCGACCTCGCAGTCGGTCACGAAACGCGTTCCCTCGGCCCGCATCTGGGCCAGCCGCTGGTTGAGCGTCGACTTCTCCAGCTTGTACTCCGGGATGCCGTAGCGCATCAGACCGCCGATCCGGTCGTCACGTTCGTAGACCGTCACGTGGTGCCCGGCGCGGGTGAGTTGTTGTGCGGCAGCGAGTCCCGCGGGCCCGGAGCCGACGACCGCGACGCTCTTACCGGTCGAGATGGCGGCGGGCTGGGGTTCGATGATGCCGTCCATCCAGGCCTGGTCGACGATCGTCTGCTCGATCCGCTTGATCGTGACGGCGCCGCCGGTCTGCTCGTCGGCGATCGACAGCACGCACGCCGCCTCGCACGGCGCCGGGACACAGCCGCCCGGTGAACTCGGGAAAGTTGTTGGTGGCGTGCAGGCGGTCACTCGCCGCGTCCCACCGCCCGCGCCGGACCAGGTCGTTCCACTCGGGGATCAGGTTTCCCAGCGGGCAGCCTGCGGTTCCCGAGTGGCAGAACGGGATTCCGCAGTCCATGCAGCGCCGCGCCTGCTGCGAGACCTCCCCCGCGCGTTCGTGCGGGTCCAATTGCTCGTAGACCTCGCGCCAGTCCCCGACGCGTTCGTCGACGGGACGCTTGGCCGCCTCGATCTTGGCGACCTTCAGGAAGCCGGTCGGGTCAGCCACGGCTTGCCTCCATGATCGCGGTGTCCACGTCGCGGCCCTCGGCCTTCGCCATCCGGGTGGCCTGCATGACCCGCTGGTAGTCGGTGGGCATGATCTTGGTGAATTGGGCGCTGCGCCTTGGCCAGTCGGACAGCACCGACTTGGCCAGCGTGCTGCCGGTCAGGTTGGAGTGCCGCGCCACGACGTCGTGCAACCACACCAGGTCCTCGGGTTCGAGCCGCTGCAGCTCGACCATTTCGGGATTGACCATGGCCGGGTCGAGGCCGAGCACGAAGGCGATGCCGCCCGACATGCCTGCGGCCATGTTGCGGCCGGTCTTGCCCAGCACCACGACGCGGCCGCCGGTCATGTACTCGCAGGCGTGGTCGCCGACGCCCTCCACGACCGCCAGTGCCCCGGAGTTGCGCGCACAGAACCGTTCGCCCACCCGTCCTCGCAGGAACACCTCGCCGGACGTCGCCCCGAAGACCAGGGTGTTGCCCGCGATCACGTTGTCCTCGGGCAGGAACAGCACGTCGTCCTGCGGCCGGACGATCACCCGGCCACCCGAGAGTCCCTTGCCGACATAGTCGTTGGCATCGCCGATCAGTTCCAGCGTGACGCCTGGCGGCAGGAACGCACCGATCGACTGGCCCGCCGATCCCGTCAGGGTGACGTGGATGGTGTCGTCGGGCAGTCCCTGGGCGCCGTACCGGCGGGTGACCTCGGAGCCGAGCAGCGTTCCGACGGTGCGGTTCACGTTGCGCACGGGAAGTTCCAGCCGCACCGGGTGGGCATCCTCGAGCGCTCCCTCGGCCAGCGCGATGATCGTCTGGTCGAGGGCGTGCTCAAGCGCGTGGTCCTGGTCGCGCAGTCGGCGCCGCTGGGTCAGCTGCTTGCCGTGCGCGTCCGTCGGAATCGCGAAGATGGGCGTCAGGTCCAGCCCGCGACTCTTCCAGTGGGCTACGCCCGGTGCGGTGTCGAGCACGTCGACGTGCCCGACCGCTTCGTCGATGCTTCGGAAGCCCAACTCCGCGAGGTACTTCCGCACGTCCTCGGCGATGAACCGGAAGAAGTTCTCCACGAACTCCGGCTTGCCGTTGAATCGGGCGCGCAGTTCCGGGTTCTGGGTCGCCACCCCGACCGGACACGTGTCGAGGTGACACACGCGCATCATGATGCAGCCCGACACCACCAGTGGAGCCGTGGCGAAGCCGTACTCCTCGGCGCCGAGCAACGCCGCGACGATGACATCGCGTGCGGTGCGCATGCCGCCGTCGCACTGCACGGTGATCCGGTCGCGCAGCCCGTTGAGCACCAACGTCTGCTGGGTGTCGGCGAGGCCGATCTCCCACGGTGCGCCCGCGTGCTTCAGCGACGTCAACGGCGCCGCGCCGGTGCCACCGTCGTAGCCCGAGATCAGCACCACGTCGGCGTGTGCCTTGGACACGCCCGCCGCGACCGTCCCGACCCCGACCGAGCTGACCAACTTGACGTGGATGCGGGCCTGCGAATTGGCGTTCTTCAGATCGTGGATCAGCTGTGCGAGATCCTCGATCGAGTAGATGTCGTGGTGCGGGGGTGGCGAGATCAGGCCAACCCCCGGGGTGGAGTGCCGCGTCTTGGCGATGTTCGGATACACCTTGTAGCCCGGAAGCTGGCCGCCCTCACCCGGTTTGGCGCCCTGGGCCATCTTGATCTGGATGTCGGTGGCGTTGACCAGGTAGTCGCTGGTGACCCCGAACCGTCCCGACGCGACCTGCTTGACCGCGCTGCGGCGGCGCGGGTCGTAGAGCCGGTCGGCGTCCTCGCCGCCCTCGCCCGAGTTGGAGCGGCCGCCGAGCCTGTTCATGGCGATCGCCATGGTCTCGTGGGCCTCGGCGGAGATGGAGCCGTAGCTCATCGCGCCGGTGTTGAACCGGGTGAGGATGGCCTCGACCGATTCCACCTCCTCCAGCGGCACGGGAGCGCGGACACCGGTCTTCAACTCGAACAGTCCGCGCAACGTGCCGCCGTCCCTGGTGAGCCGGTTCACTTCGTCGGAGTACTGCTGGAAGACGTCGTGGCGGCCGGTCCGCGTCGCATGTTGGAGCAGGAAGACCACTTCCGGGGTGAACAGGTGCAGCTCGCCCTCGCGACGGAACGCGTATTCGCCGCCGACCTCGAGCCGGCGGTGCACGCGCTCGGTCGGGTTCTCCGGATAGGCGCGGCGATGCCGGAGCTTGACCTCCTCGGCCAGCACGTCCAGACCGACGCCGCCGAGTTGGGTTGGCGTGCCTGCGAAGTACTCGTCGACGACGTCGCGGTCGAGCCCGATCGCCTCGAACGCCTGGGCGGCCGTGTACGAGGCGACGGTCGAGATGCCCATCTTGCTCATCACCTTCATGACGCCCTTGCCGAGCGCCTTGAGGTAGTTGCGCACCGCGGCCGATGGGTCGATGCCCGTCAGCTCGCCCTCGCGGACCAGGTCCTCGATGGACTCGAACGCGAGATACGGGTTGACGGCGGCGGCGCCGAAACCGATCAGCATCGCGATGTGGTGCACCTCGCGGGCGTCGCCGCTCTCCACCACCAGCGCGACGGTGGTGCGCTCCTTGGTGCGGACCAGATGGTGGTGCACCGCGGACACCGCCAGCAGCGACGGGATCGGCGCCTTGGTGTGATCGGAGTCCCGGTCCGAGATGACCAGCGTGCGGGAGCCCTTCGCGATCGCGTCGCAGGCGCGGCTGCGCAGGTCCTCCAGCGCGTCGGCAAGCCCCTCGCCGCCACGTTCGACGTCGTAGAGCGCCCGCAGCACCGTCGTCTTGAGTCCGGGCTGCTCGCCGTCGTCGTTGATGTGGACGATCTTGTTCAGCTCGTCGTTGTCGAGCACCGGCCAGCCGAGCACGATCTGGCGGCACGACGCGGCGGACGGTTCGAGCAGGTTGTGCTCGGGTCCCATCACCCGCGCCATCGAGGTGACGACGGCTTCGCGGATGGCGTCCAGAGGCGGGTTGGTCACCTGGGCGAAGAGTTCGACGAAGTAGTCGTAGAGCAGACGCGACCGCTGCGACAGCACCGCCGCCGGGGTGTCGGTTCCCATGGAGCCCAACGGCTCCGCACCGGAAGCAGCCATCGGGGTGAGCAGGATGCGGAGCTCCTCCTCGGTGTAGCCGAAGGAGATCTGCCTGCGCACCACCGACTCGTGGTTGGGCTGGACGCGGACCCGGTCCGGCAGCGTCTTCAGGTCGAGAAGGCCGGAATGCAGCCATTCGCCGTACGGCTCGGCCTCGGCCAGCTGGTCCTTGATCTCGTCGTCGGACACGATGCGGCCAGCGGCGGTGTCGATGAGGAACATCTTGCCGGGCTCCAGCCGGCCCTTCGCCACGATCTCGGCCGACGGCACGTCCAGCACGCCGCTCTCGCTGGCCAGGATGATCCTGTCGTCGATGGTGCGCCACCAGCGTCCCGGCCGTAATCCGTTGCGGTCCAAGACCGCTCCGACGACCGTGCCGTCGGTGAAGGTCACGCAGGCAGGACCGTCCCACGGCTCCATCAGCGAGGCGTGGAACTGCCAGAACGCCCGGCGGGCCGGGTCCATCGTGGTGTTGTTCTCCCACGCCTCGGGAATCATCATCAGCACGGCGTGCGGCAGACTGCGACCACCGAGGTGCAACAGTTCGAGAACCTGGTCGAAGGACATCGAGTCCGACGACCCTTGCGTACACACCGGCGACAGCCGGCTCAGGTCGCCGGGGATGCGTGCGCTCGCCAGCATCGCCTCGCGGGCGTGCATCCGGTTGCGGTTGCCGCGCACGGTGTTGATCTCGCCGTTGTGTGCGACGAAGCGGAACGGATGCGCCAGCGGCCAGGACGGGAACGTGTTGGTCGAGAAGCGACTGTGCACGATGGCGATGGCACTCCGGCACCGTTCGTCCCGCAGATCCGGGAAGAACCGCGGCAGTTGCAACGTCGTGAGCATGCCCTTGTAGGCCATGGTCCGGCTGGACAGCGACGGGAAGTACACCTGTACTTCTTCTGGGCCCGACTCGGCGCGCTTGCGCAGCGGGTACACCCGGCGATCGAGGTCGATTCCACCGGGCCGGTGACCGTTGTGTTCCGGTGCGGCGACGAACAATTGGGTCATGTGGGGCATGCAGCCGAGCGCCGTCATGCCGATCTCGGCGCCGTCGGGGTCGATGGGCACCTCACGCCAGCCGAGCACGTCGAGACCCTCTTCGCGGGCGATCGCCTCGACGGCCTCGCGAGCGTCCGTGCGCGCGACGGGATCGCTTGGCAGGAAGCAGATTCCGGCCGCGAAGGTGTTCTCGCCGTCGGCGGTCGGCGGCGGCAGTTCGAAGTCGACGACCTCGCGCAGCAGATCAACCGGGAGTTGAAGCAGAATGCCCGCGCCGTCACCACTGTTGGGTTCGGCACCGGCGGCGCCGCGATGTTCGAGGTGCTCCAGCGCCGTCAGTCCATCGGCAACGATGGCGTGGGAACAGCGGCCCTGGATGTCGGCGATCATGGCAACGCCGCACGAGTCCGACTCGTGCTCGGGGTCGTACAGACCCTGCGCATCTGGCAATGCCGAAAACAGCATTGGGTGTACCTCCGCAGTCCGGAAACAATCTTCCCGGGACTACACCGGCCCGAAGAGCGAGTGTATCAGCGCAGGTGCGGCGCTACCCGCCGATGAGTGTCGGGACCAGCGGAAACCCGGGCCAGTTGCGCACCACGGTCCACGCGAGCGCGGCGACGCCGATCACCACCACGGCCGGCATCGGCAGCAGCCGTTGACCGCGGCGCCACCGGACCAGAAGCCATGCCACCAGCAGCGGAAGCCCGACGAGCAGGAACACGTTGTCGACCACCGCGGCACCGAGCTCACCGTGCAGGAGGTCGTGGGTCATGCGAAGTCCGCCGCACGCCGGGCAGTTCCAGCCGGTCAGCAACTTGAAGGGGCATCCGGGGAACAGGAATCCCTGCCGATGCGGGTCACCGAGTCCGACATAGGCGAGCCCACCGGCCAGCAACGCACCCGTGCCGAGTGCGCCGTACAGCCGACCCCGGCTGTCGGTCGTGACGTTAGGTTCCATCGCGGAGCGGACGGCCCTGCGGGTCGCGCACCTTGTCGGAGAGGATGAGGATGGCGTCGATGATGCCCCAGATGACCGCGCCGATCCCACACGTGACGAGGCCGATCAGAAGCTGAGCGATGCCCAGTCCGGTGTAGCCCAGGTAGATCCGGCCGATGCCCACCAAGCCGAACAGCCCGATCAGCTGGAGCAGGCCCCCGACCACCTTGGATTTCTCCGAGAGTGGCTCGCCGGTCTGCGGATGCCGACCATAGGGCGCCGACGGGTCGTAGTACGCGCCGACCGGTGGCGGCGGCGGCGTACTGGGGCGGCGGGTAGCCGGGTGGCTGCGGTGGGTAGCCCGGTGGCTGCGGGGGCGGCGGAGGCGCAGATGACGTCCAGTCTTCCCTGCCCCCGAACTGCGGTTCCGTCATGGCGTTCAGCATGCCAGAACGAGACGACCGTCAGAAGGGTTGAGGTTGCCGCCGCAGATCCCCGACTCGACGTGTCAGAGAGCGATGTTCACACGTTGAGTTTGAACGTGTAGGTATCGCCGTGAGCGAGGTAGACGAACTCCGTGCTCGTGGTCGAGGCCTGAGCGGCCTTCTTGAAGTCGTCGAGCCCCGACCGGAATACCGAGAAGTCGTTGTAGTGGATCGGGATGGCGGTGCGAGGTTTGGTGATCTCGACGGCCCTGACTCCTTGCTCGCCCGTCATCGTGACCACGGTGACCAGGAACGTCGTGCCACCCGTGTGGATCAGGCCGAGGTCGATGTCGGGATAGCGGCGCGGGATGTCCTCCAGGCTGTCGACGAGCATGGTGTCCCCGGTGATGTAGAGCCGGTAGAGCTGATCGCCGCCGCGGCTGAAGTCGAGCAGGTGGCCATTGACCGGCATGAGCAGCTCGTTGACCGCCTCCTCGGCGGAGTGCTTGCCCGGCATCGCGGTGATCGTCAGCGTCGCATCACCCTTGTGTCACTTCGAGTGATTCCCAGGTGTCGAGGGCGTGGCCCCGCTCGAAGCCGAGAGCGCTGAGCTTGTCCACCGCGTCGGCCGTCGAGACGATGGGCAGGTTCTTGTCGAGCTCTCGGGCGGCGACGTCATCGAAGTGATCGCCGTGGTAGTGCGACAAGATGATCAGATCGATCGGTGGCAGGTCGGCGATCTGGCACGCCGGCTCCACCTCGCGCCGGGCCCAGATGCCATGACCCAGATCGACGTGCTCGCCCTTGTGCAGGAACGCGGGATCGGTCAGGATCGGTCAGCCCGCCGCAACGGATCAATGTGGTGGCGTTACCGATGAAGTAGACATCGCCCTCACTGAATTCTGCCGTCCCATCGCTGGTCAGCTCCAAGGAAGTCATAGTGTCCTGTCCTCTCCGGCGGGCGGTGATCCCTTCGTATGGAACGCCTCCGATACGGGCTTTGATGGCGTTGTTCCAGTCTGGGTCACATCGTGCGGACAGGTCCCGTAACCGGACAAACTCGCTCAGCGCCCGAGACGGTCGTTATCCGGGTTCGGCGGGCACGTCGATCGATATCGCCATGGGCCTGATGCGCGCATGCTTCTTGAACTCTCGAAGCGGGTCCGCAGCGATGGGTCCGAGCCCGGCGACGTATCCGATCAGATCTGTTCCGAACCGCTAACCGCGGCGTTGCCACCATCGTTTGCGACGCGATTCTGGCTCGCGCTGGGTGGCGACTGGCGCAGCGGCGGGGGTCTTGGGTTCGGCCGTCTTGGGCTGGGCGGCAACGTCTTCGGCCTCGTCGGCGTCTTCGGCGGCCGTCTCCTGCACCTCGGCCGCGTCCTCCTGCGCCTCGGCAACCTCATCACCCTCGACCGAACCCGACCCGTCCTCGGGTTCGGGTTCGGGTTCGGCAGCTCCGCCTCCGCGGCGACATCCTCGGCCAAGGCCTCGGCCTCGCCGGCACCTTCGGCGGCCGCCTCGTGCACCTCGGCCGCGTCCTCCTGCGCCTCGGCAACCTCATCACCCTCGACCGAACCCAACCCGTCCTCGGGTTCGGCTGCCTCAGCTTCCGACTCTGGCGGTTCGGGTTCGGCTTCGGCTTCGGGCTCAGCAGACGCGGCCTCCGCGGCCACCTCCTCGGCATCGTCGGCCGCGACTCGGGTTCCGGCTCGGCCTCGGCTTCTGGCTCGGGTTCGGCGTCTTGTTCTGCCTCCGCGGCGACGTCCTCGGCCAACGCCTCCGCGTCCTCGGCGGCATCGACCGCGGCCTCGTGCACCTCGGGCGCAGCCGTCTCCGCCTCGACGGCCTCATCGCCCTCGACCGAACCCAGACCCGCTTCCGGCTCGGCGTCAGCAGCAGCACCCGCAGCAGCGAACGCCTCTGCCTCCGCGATGTCCTCCGACGGCGCCGTCGCGACCTGCTCGGTCAGATCCTCGGCCTCCGCGGCCGCCTCCGACGCCACGGCTTCCCCACCGACGGCCTCCACCTCGGGCTCGGCAGCCAAGGCTTCGGCCGCTGCAGTTCCCTCTACCGCCGCCGCGAGCACCTCCGGCGCCATCGTCCTGGGCCTCGGCGAGCTCGATCGCCCTCGACCGGCCCGAGCACCTCAGGCCGTCTGCCTCGGGTTCGCCTCGACCTCGGCCTCGGGTTCGGCTTCAGGTTCGGCTGCCTCAGGCCTCGGCTCGACGTCAGCGCTCGCCTCAGCCTCGGGTTCGACCTCGGCGGCCTCGGTCCGTCGGCCTCGGCAGTCAAGGCTTCAGCCGCTGCAGTTCCCTCCACCGCCGCCGCGAGCACCTCCGGCGCATCGTCCTGGGCCTCGGCGACCTCATCGCCCTCGACCGAACCCAAGCCGTCCTCGGGCTCGACCTCGGCCTCGGCTTCGGCGTCAGCTTCGGCTTCAGGTTCCGCCTCGGCCTCGGCCTCAGTCTCGGCTTCGGCCTCGGCAGCCTCAGCCTCGACCGGACTCAGCCTCGGCCTCGACTTCAGGTTCGACCTCAGCCTCAGGCTCGGCCTCGGCCTCGGCCTCGGCCTCGGCCTCGGGCTCGGCTTCGGATCCGGATTCAGGTTCGCCCTCGACCTCGGCCTCAGCCTCAGGTTCGACGTCCGCGTCGGCCTCGAGCTTCGACCTCGGCCTCGGCTTCGGGTCATCGGCCTCGACAGCCTCCGCGGCCTCAGAGTCAGCCTCCGCCTCGGCGGCGTCCTCGGCCACCGCCATCCGGCCACCTCGGCGTCAGCCGCCGCCTCCGACTCCACGGCGTCCTGACCGCCAGACGCCCGCCCGGTCGCGGGCTTGTCCTCGTCGCCCGCCACCTTCGCTGCGGCGACCACACCACTGGTGGCCGCGACCGCGACCAAATCCTCGCCCAACTCGTCGACCGGAGAGTCCTCGTCGTCGACGGCGTTGCCCCGCAGCGTCGCGGGATCCTCGCGACCCTTCGGCGCGACCATGATGTAGACCACCGCGGCGATGAAGACGAACGTCGACGTGAACGTGTTGACCCGGATTCCCGCGATGTGCGTGGCCATGTCGCTACGCATCAACTCGACCCAGAACCGGCCGACGCAGTACGCCGCGACGTACAGCGCGAACAGCCGGCCGTGGCCGATCTTGAAGCGCCGGTCGACCCAGATCAGCACCGCGAAGACGAGGACGTTCCAGAGCAGTTCGTACAGGAACGTCGGATGCACGACCTCGACGAGCTGACCGGTCGAGACACCGTTGAGCGAGTCGAGCGCACCCGCCGTGTTGCGTCGCTCGAAGATCTCCAGACCCCACGGCAGCGTCGTCGGCCGCCCGTAGAGCTCCTGGTTGAAGTAGTTGCCGAGCCGGCCGATCGCCTGAGCCAGCACGATTCCGGGCGCGATCGCGTCGCCGAAGGCAGGCAGCGGGATGCCGCGTTGCCGACAGCCGATCCACGCGCCGACGCCACCGAGTGCGACCGCTCCCCAGATTCCGAGGCCACCGTCCCAGATCTTGAAGCGCCGCAACGAATCCCGCGCCGTCGTCGCCGAAGTACGTTCGCCAGTCGGTCATGACGTGATACAGCCGGCCGCCGATCAGCCCGAAGGGCACCGCCCACAATGCGATGTCGTAGATGACGCCGCGCTCGCCGCCGCGTGCCGCCCAGCGCCGGTCACCGATGAGCAGTGCCGCGACGATCCCGACGATGATGCAGAGCGCGTAGGCCCGGAGCGGCACGGGGCCCAGATGCCAGACGCCCTGGGACGGGCTCGGGATGTAGGCCAGTACCGATGCCGTCACGCTGTGATCCTCTGTCGCACGCCGTCGGCCAGTTCTTCGGTCAGGGCCCGCACCGCGGGGAGGCCCTCGGCCAACGCAGACACCAGCGCGGATCCGACGATCACACCGTCGGCGTAGGCACCGATCTGCGCCGCCTGCTCGCGCGAACGCACTCCGAGCCCGACGCCGACCGGAATGTCGGACACCGCCTTGACGCGTGCGACCAACTCGGGCGCGGCGTTGGACACCGCGTCGCGGGCACCGGTCACACCCATCGTCGACGCGGCGTAGACGAATCCGCGTGACGCCGCGACCGTGGTCGCAAGCCGCTCGGGGGTCGACGACGGTGCGACCAGGAAGATCCGGTCCAGCCCGTGCGCGTCGGACACCGCGAACCACTCGTCGGCCTCGTCGGGAATCAGGTCCGGGGTGATCAGGCCGAGGCCACCCGCCGAGGCCAGATCGCGGGCGAAGGCGTCGACTCCCCAGCGCAGCACGGGGTTCCAGTACGTCATGACCACCGCGCGGCCACCGGCCTTGCTGATCGCCTCGACGGCGGTCAACGTGTCGCGCACCCGCACGCCGCCGCGCAGGGCCACCTCGGTGGCCGCCGCGATGGTCGGTCCGTCCATTCCGGGATCCGAGTACGCGACACCGACTTCGACGATGTCGCAACCGGATTCGACCAGGGCCGTCATCGCCGAGATCGACGTCGGGACGTCGGGATATCCGGTTGGCAGGTAGCCGATCAGCGCCGAACGGTTCTCGGCCCGGCACGTCTCGAACAGACCCGACAATCTGCTGGCCGTCATTGCTGGCGCCCCCTCGGCGTCGAGCAGGCCGAACCACTTCGCCGCGGTCTCGACGTCCTTGTCGCCCCGGCCGGACAGGTTCACCAGGATGATCGAACCGGCACCGAGTTCGACGCCCAGCTTGAGCGCACCCGCCACCGCGTGCGCGGACTCGATGGCCGGGATGATGCCCTCGGTCCGGCACAACAGCGAGAACGCATCCATCGCCTCGGTGTCGGTGATCGGGCGGTATTCGGCGCGACCGAGATCCTTGAGGTAGGCGTGCTCGGGCCCGACGCCTGGATAGTCCAAACCCGCTGAGATCGAATGGGATTCGATGGTCTGCCCGTCCTCGTCCTGCAGCAGGTAGGAGAACGAACCCTGGAACGCGCCTGGCGAGCCACCGGTGAACGTGGCGGCGTGGCGGCCGGTCTCGACGCCGTCGCCCGCGGCCTCGTAACCGACCAGCCGGACGCCCGGGTCGTCGATGAACGCGTGGAAGATGCCGATCGCGTTGGATCCGCCGCCGACGCACGCGGTCACCGCGTCGGGCAGGCGATGCGCCTGCTCCTGAATCTGCGCCCGCGCCTCCAGCCCGATCACCCGCTGAAAGTCGCGCACCATGGTCGGGAAGGGATGCGGTCCGGCCGCGGTGCCGAAGCAGTAGTACGTGTCGTCGGCGTTGGCGACCCAGTCCCGGAACGTCTCGTTGATGGCGTCCTTGAGCGTCTTGGAACCCGACTCGACGGACACCACCTCGGCGCCGAGCAGCCGCATCCGGGCCACGTTGAGCGCCTGGCGGGCGGTGTCGACGGCGCCCATGTAGATCACGCAGTCCAGGCCGAGCAGCGCGCACGCGGTTGCGGTCGCCACCCCGTGCTGACCCGCGCCCGTCTCGGCGATCACCCGGGTCTTGCCCATCTGCTTGGCCAGCAGCGCCTGACCGAGCACGTTGTTGATCTTGTGAGAACCGGTGTGGTTCAGGTCTTCTCGCTTGAGGAAGAGCCGCGCTCCGCCGGCGTGCTCACTGAGCCGGGTGGCCTCGTACAACGGTGACGGCCGCCCGGTGTAGTGGCGCTGGAGACGATCCAGCTCGTCGAGGAAGGTCTGGTCGGACCTGGCCTTCTCGTAGGCGGCGGTGACCTCCTCGATCACGGCCATCAGCGCCTCGGGGACCAGTCGCCCGCCGTAGGCGCCGAAGTGCCCCTTGGCGTCCGGGTCGTGGATCGGTGGGTTCGGCGACGGCTGCGCTCGAACGCGGCAGCTTGGGGCCGGCGAGATCGGCCACTATCTCAGCGGGAGGGTTTCGGGCAGGACGGGTGCGTGCCTGCGGTGACCAGATCGGCGACGGCGCTTCGCGGATCACCGCTGGTCACCAGTCCCTCACCGACCAGCACGGCGTCGGCGCCCGCACCGGCGTAGGCGAGCAGATCGGCAGTGCCGCGGACACCGGATTCGGCGATCCGGATGACGTTCGACGGCAGCCCGGGCGCGATCCGCGCGAAGCAGTCGCGATCGACCTTCAGGGTCTTGAGATCGCGTGCGTTGACCCCGATCACGCGCGCCCCGGCCTGCAGCGCGCGGTCCGCCTCGTCCTCGGTGTGCACCTCGACGAGCGCGGTCATGCCCAGCGACTCGGTGCGGTCGATCATCGACACCAGCGCCGACTGCTCGAGCGCGGCGACGATCAGCAGCAGCATGTCGGCGCCGTGCGCCCGCGCCTCGTGGATCTGGTAGGGCCCGACGATGAAGTCCTTGCGCAGCACCGGAATCGACACCGCCGCGCGGACCGCGTCGAGATCGTCGAGCGACCCGTTGAAGCGGCGCTCCTCGGTGAGCACGCTGATGACCCGTGCCCCGCCGTCCTCGTAGGCACTGGCGAGCTTCGCCGGATCGGAGATCGTCGCCAGCTCACCACGTGAAGGGCTGGCCCGCTTGACCTCGGCGATGACGCCGATGCCGGGCTCGCGCAGTGCAGCCAGCACGTCGAGCGGTGGCGGCGGCGTCCTTGGCCTTCGCCTTGACCTCGGCGAGGCTCAGCGCGGCCTCGCGAGCGGCAACGTCGGCGCGGACTCCCTCGATGATGGAGTCGAGCACGGTGGCCGAACTCATGAGCCGTCGGTGTCCTTCCGGGCCGTACCTGAGCGTCCGGGCGATCCCGGATTGTCTGTATCGAAGGGTAGCCGCCAGCACCGCACTCGTTGTCACCGACCCTCGTTGTCCGGACCGGTCGGGTCGCGGCCCTCGTCGAGGGCGTCCCAGATCATCCGTTCGGACATCCCGTCCTCCGTTTCGTCCTCCCGCGCCGCCGCCCGCCGCGCCGCTGGTGCGGCGTATTTCTCGGTCCCCGACTTCGGCGTCGCGGCAGCCCGGACCAGCAGCACCGCACCGGCCAACGCGCACACCGCGGCGACGAGCGTCAGCACGGCGCCCCAGTACTGCCGCTGCGTGCCGACCAGCGCGGCAACGGGCACCTGTGCGAGCTCGGCGGCGCGCGCCGCGATGTCGCGGATCACCCACAGTCCGATCGCCAGGTACCCCATGCCCGCACTGGCCGCCGCAACCAGCACTGCGAGCAGGCGCAGGGGCCAGCCGCGCACCGCCAGCGCGGCCACGGCCGCGGCAAGCACCAGCAGCGCCAGCGGGATCAGCGCCGTCGACCACGCCGCACCCGACAGCGTGGTCGTCCTTGGGCTGGCCCAAGCCCGTCGAAGGACGACACCTCGACCCACGGCAGCCGCGAGCCGATCCACAGCGCCAGGGCGGCGAGCACCAGCAGAAGCTGGGCGACGCGCGTCATGGGCATCACGGTCCGGTCAGCGTCTCGGCCGCGGCGATCGCATTGAGCACCGCGCGCGCCTTGTTGGCCGCCTCGTTGTACTCGTAGGGGCCGTTGGAGTCGGCCACCACACCGCCGCCGGCCTGCACGTAGGCCGTGCCGTCGCGCATCAGCGCGGTGCGGATGGCGATCGCGAAGTCGGCGTTGCCGGCGAAGTCGAGGTAGCCGAGCACGCCGCCGTACAGACCGCGCCGGGTCTTCTCGACCTCCTCGATGAGCTCCATCGCCCGCACCTTCGGCGCCCCCGACAGCGTGCCCGCCGGGAAGCAGGCGGTGACGGCGTCCAGCGCGGTCCTGCCCTCGGCCAGTTGGCCCGTCACCGTCGACACCAGGTGCATGACGTGGCTGTAGCGCTCGATGTGGCTGTAGTCCTCGACGCGCACCGTGCCGGGCACGCAGACCCGGCCCAGGTCGTTGCGGCCCAGGTCGACCAGCATCAGATGCTCGGCGCGTTCCTTCTCGTCGGACAGCAGCTCCTTCTCGAGCAGCACGTCCTCCTCCTCGGTCGCGCCGCGCCACCGGGTCCCGGCGATCGGGTGCGTCGTGGCCTTGCCGTCCTGCACGGTCACCAATGCCTCCGGGCTGGACCCGACGATCGAGAAGTCAAGTTCGCCAGCGTCATTCGGCACGTTGAGCAGATACATGTACGGGCTGGGATTGGTCACCCGCAGCATCCGGTACACGTCGAGCGGGTCGGCGTCGGTGTCCATCTCGAAACGCTGCGAGGGCACCACCTGGAATGCCTCGCCCGCCTCGATGTCGCCGACGAGCCTGTCGACGATCGCGTGTACTCCTCGACGGTGCGCTGCGAGCGGTGCATCGGCTTCGGGCCGGCTGAACGTGGCGACCGTCGATCGCCAGCGGCTGCTCAGTGCGGCGGTCATCACGTCGAGCCGCGCGACGGCGTCGTCGTAGGCCCCGTCGACCCGCTCGTCGGTGCCGTTCCAGTTCACCGCGTTGGCGATCAGCGTGATGGTGCCCTCGTGGTGGTCGACCGCAGCCACGTCGGTGGCCAGCAGCAGCAACATGTCGGGCAGCTCCAGGTCGTCGACCGCCAGTTCGGGCAGCCGCTCCAGGCGCCGCACCAGGTCGTAGGCGAAGAACCCGACCAGCCCGCTGGACAGCGGCGGCAAGCCCGGGCATGCGCCGCGGTCGCCAGCAGGTCCAGCGTGGTGCGCAGCGCCTCCAGCGGGTCACCACCGCTCGGCGCGTCCTGCGGCGTCGACGCCCAGCCAGACCGCCTCACCGTCGCGCACCGTCAGCGCCGACGGCGCCCCCGCACCGATGAACGACCATCGCGACCAGGACCGGCCGTTCTCCGCGGATTCCAGCAGGAACGTGCCGGGTCGGTTGGCGGCCAGCTTGCGGTACGCCGACAGCGGCGTCTCGCTGTCGGCGAGCACCTTGCGAGTCACCGGCACCACGCGGTGCTCGGCGGCCAGCGCCCGGAAGTCCTCGCGCGACGTGGTGATGGCGAGGTTGGCGGTGGGTCCGGCGGGGGAAAGCGAAGCGACCGGGGAATGTCCTTGCACTGGTCAATCCTCCCAGACCGGTCCAAGGCGACGGGCGTAGCGTGACTGCCATGAAACGTGGTGACCGCGTCAGCGAGTTCGAACTGCCCGACCAGACGGGCACGCGTACGGAGTCTGACGAGCCTGCTCGTCCGACGGACCGATCGTGCTGTTCTTCTACCCAGCCGCCATGACGCCGGGCTGCACCAAGGAGGCCTGCCACTTCCGCGACCTCGCCTCGCGAGTTCGCCGCGGTCGGGGCCAGCCGGGTCGGCATCAGCGACCGACGCCGTCGCCAAGCAGGCCAAGTTCGCCGACACGCAGAAGTTCGACTACCCGCTGCTGTCCGACGCCGAGGGCGTGGTCGCGACGCAGTTCGGCGTCAAGCGCGGGCTGCTGGGCAAGTTGATGCCCGTCAAGCGCACCACGTTCGTCATCGACACCGATCGCACGGTGCTCGACGTGATCGCCAGCGAGTTCAGCATGGACACCCACGCCGACAAGGCGCTGGAGGTACTGCGCCAACGTCAGTCGGCGTAGGGGCGACCACATGACAGTCGTGCTGGAACTGGCGGACGTGACGTTCCGCCGAGACGGTAAACAGATCATCGATGGCATCTCACTCACCGTGAACGCGGGCGAGCACTGGGCGCTGCTCGGCCCCAACGGCGCAGGCAAGAGCACGCTGCTGGGTTTCTGTGCCGCCGTGACGTTTCCGACGTCGGGCACGGTCCACGTGCTCGGCGAGCAGATGGGCCGGGTCGACCTGGCGCGGCTGCGCCACTCCATCGGGCACGTGAATCCCCGTCACCGGCTTCAAGATTCGCTCACGGTGCGCGAAGTCGTCCTGACCGGCATCACCGCGACGAACGACCTCCCGATGCGCTGGACGCCCAGCCCGCGACGAGCTCGATCGCGCGGAGGAGATGATCGCGTCGGTCGGACTGACCCTCAGGGCCGACGCCCAGTGGGCGACGCTGTCGCAGGGCGAGCGCGGCCGCAGTCTCATTGCCCGGGCGCTGATCTCGGATCCGCGGCTGCTGCTGCTCGACGAGCCCACCACCGGGCTGGACGTGGCCGCTCGTGAGCAGCTGCTGGAGACGATGGACTCGCTCGACGACACCCACCCCGACGTGGCGTCGATTCTGGTCACGCACCATCTCGAGGAACTCCCGACCACCACCACGCACGCACTGCTGATCGCCGAGGGCCGCACCGTGGCATTCGGGCCTGCCCGCGACGTCGTCACCACCGACAACGTCACGACCGCGTTCTCCCACCCCGTTCAGGTCGGCTACCAGGACGGCCGATGGTCGGCGCGGGCCAAGGCCTCCCGCATCTGAGGTCTAGCTCTCCGGCGCGAGGAGCTCGTCGGCGTCGAAGCAGGTGTGCGTCGCCCGTGTGGCAGGCGGCGCCCACCTGATCGACCTCGAGGAGCACGGTGTCGCCGTCGCAGTCCAGCCGCACCGAGTGCACGTACTGCGTGTGCCCCGACGTCTCGCCCTTCACCCAGTACTCGCCGCGCGAGCGCGAGTAGTAGGTGCCCTTGCGGGTCGCGAGGGTGCGGGCCAGCGCCTCGTCGTCCATCCACGCCACCATCAGCACCTGGCCGGTGCCGCGTTCCTGGGCGACGGCGACGAACAAGCCGTTCGCGTCCCGCTTGAGCCGGGTCGCGATCGAGGAATCCAAGAGCGTCACCGCACCACGATCCCTTCCGCCGCCATCGCGGCCTTCACCTGGCCGATGGTGAGCTCCCCGAAGTGGAAGACGCTGGCGGCCAGCACCGCATCGGCTCCGGCTTCGACCGCGGGGGCGAAGTCGTCCACCCCGCCCGCACCGCCGCTGGCGATGACGGGGACGGTCACCGCCGCCCGCACCGCGCGCAGCATGTCGAGGTCGAATCCCGCCTTGGTGCCGTCGGCGTCCATCGAGTTCAGCAGGATCTCACCGACGCCGAGTTCGGCTCCGCGGGCGGCCCATTCGACGGCGTCGATCCCCGTGCCGCGACGGCCACCGTGCGTGGTGACCTCCCAGCCGGACGGCGTCGGCGCCGACCCCGCCGGAACGGTCCTGGCGTCGACGGAGAGCACGATGCACTGCGAGCCGAACTGACGGGACAGCTCGGCCAGCAGCTCCGGGCGGGCGATGGCCGCGGTGTTCACCGACACCTTGTCGGCACCTGCCCGCAGCAGGGTGTCGACGTCGGCGATCGACCGCACGCCGCCGCCGACCGTGAGCGGGATGAAGACCTGCTCGGCCGTGCGCCGCACCACGTCGAGCATCGTGGCCCGGCCCGACGACGACGCCGTGACGTCCAGGAACGTCAGCTCGTCGGCGCCCTCCGCGTCATAGACCGCGGCGAGTTCGACCGGATCGCCCGCATCACGCAGGTTTTCGAAGTTGACGCCCTTGACCACCCGGCCGTCATCGACGTCCAGGCACGGAATCACCCGGACCGCGACACCTTCGTGATGGTTCATCGGTAGTCCTCGGGTGCGCCGACCGACAGGACGATCTCGAGGATCTCGGCGTGCACGCTCGGCACGCCCGCCAGCGCCGAGCGCGACGCGGGCGTCCACCGCTGGCCGGCGAGGTCGGTCACGATGCCGCCCGCGGACCGGACCAGCGCAACCCCTGCGGCATGGTCCCAGACGTGGTGGCCGAAGCTGATGGCGGCGCCGAGCACACCGGCCGCGGCATAGGCCATGTCGACCCCGGTGGCACCGTGCATCCTGGTCCGAGAGCACTTGCGGCTCAAGCGTTCCAACGTGCCCAGCCGGTAGCGCCCCGGGAACTCGCCCCGCGAGTCGATGTTGAACGTGCCGATGCCGACGATGGAGTCGCACAGATCCGCGTCCTTCAGGGCGGGCTGCTCGATGCCGTTGACGTACAGGGGCTTTCCCGACACCGCGGTGTAGCGCTGATCGGTGAACGGCAGCCAGGTCAGGCCCGCCACCGGCTCCCCGTCGCGCAGCAGACCGAGCAGGATCGCCGCGGTCGGCAGTCCGGCCGCGTAGTTGAACGTGCCGTCGATCGGGTCGAGCACCCACACCAGGTGTGAGTCGAGCGGGGCGCCGCCGAACTCCTCACCGTGTACGCCGATCCCGGTCGCGGATTCCAGCGCAGCGACGACCTGTCGTTCGATCGCGAGATCGACTTCGGTGGCGAAGTCGTTGCCCTTCTTCCGCACCGCCGACTCGGCGCGGTGCCCGGCGATGAACGGCTTGGCCGCATCGTCGAGGATCGCCGAGGCCATGGTCACCAATGCGTCGAGGTCGGCATCGTCGAGGGCCATCGCGCCTACCGACTGACCGCGGCGAGCGCCTCGGGCAGCGTGAACCGCCCGGCATAGAGGGCCTTGCCGACGATCGCCCCCTCCACGCCCCGGTCGGTCAGCGTGGCGATGGCCCGCAGATCGTCGAGGCTGGAGACGCCGCCGGAGGCGATCACGGGCGCGCCCGTGCGGTCGGCGACCTCGGCGAGCAGGTCGAGATTCGGCCCGTTCAGCGTGCCGTCCTTGGTGACGTCGGTCACGACGAAACGTGAACACCCTTCGCGGTCAAGGCGTTCCAGCACAGCCCACAGGTCTCCGCCGTCGGTCTCCCAGCCCCGGCCGCGGAGCCGGTACGCGCCCCCGACACGGACGGGTCGATCTTGACGTCGAGCCCGACGGCGACCTTGTCGCCGTGCTCGGCGATCACCCTGGCGCACCACTGCGGGTTCTCCAGCGCGGCGGTGCCCAGGTTGACCCTGGCGCACCCGGCGGACAGCGCCGCCGTCAACGAATCGTCGTCGCGGATGCCGCCGGACAGCTCGACGGCGACATCCAACTTGCCGATGACCTCGGCGAGCAGTTCACGGTTGGAGCCGCGACCGAACGCCGCATCGAGGTCGACCAGGTGGATCCACTCGGCGCCGTCGCGCTGCCACTGCAGGGCGGCGTCCACCGCGGACCCGTAATCGGTTTCGCTGCCCGCCTGCCCTTGCACCAGGCGCACGGCCTTGCCCTCGACCACGTCGACGGCGGGCAGAAGTATCAATCTCTTATCGGCTGGCACGTCACTCACGATCAGTCAGAGCCCCTCGACCCAATTGCTCAGCAGCGCCGCGCCCGCGTCGCCACTCTTCTCCGGATGAAACTGTGTGGCGGCCAACGGACCGTCCTCGACGGCGGCCAGGAACGGCACGTGGTGCGTCGCCCAGGTGAGCAGGGCGTCGTCGTCACCCTCCCATCGCTGTGCGGCGTAGGAGTGCACGAAGTAGAACCGGGTGTCGGCGTCCAACCCCTTGAACAGCGAGCTTCCCGGCGCGGCGGCCACGACGTTCCAACCCATGTGCGGAATCACCGGCGCGTCCAGATGCACGACGGAGCCGGGCCATTGCGCACAGCCCTTCGTCTCGACGCCGAACTCGACGCCGCGGGCGAACAGGATCTGCATGCCGACGCAGATGCCGAGCACGGGCCTGCCCGCTGCCAGCCGATCGGCGATGATCTTCTCACCGCCGATGCCGCGCAGCCCCGCCATGCACGCCTCGTAGGCGCCGACCCCCGGCACCACCAGACCGTCGGCGGCCGCCGCGGCGGCGGGGTCCGAGGTGACCTCGACGGTCGCCCCGACCCGTTCCAGCGCACGCTGAGCCGAACGAAGGTTGCCCGACCCGTAATCGAGGACAACCAGGGACTTCTTGGTCACAGGGTGCCTTTGGTGGACGGCACGCCGGACACCCGCGGATCGGGCTCGACGGCCTGACGCAGTGCGCGGGCCACCGCCTTGTACTGGGCCTCGGTGATGTGGTGCGGGTCGCGGCCGTAGAGCGTGCGCACGTGCAGCGCGATCCGGGCGTTCATCGCCAGCGACTCGAAGACGTGCCGGTTGATGACCGTGTGGTACGGCACCTCGCTACCGGCAATGGTGCTGTGCAGCATGTGATCCGGCTCGCCGGTGTGCACGCAGTAGGGCCGGCCCGACACGTCGACGGCGGCGTGTGCCAGCGTCTCGTCCATCGGGATGAACGCGTCGCCGAAGCGGCGGATGCCCTTCTTGTCGCCGAGCGCCTCACCCAGCGCCTGGCCCAACACGATCGCGGTGTCCTCCACCGTGTGGTGCGCCTCGATCTCGACGTCGCCCTTGGCGTGCACCGTCAGGTCGAAGCTCGCGTGGCTGCCGAGCGCCGTCAGCATGTGGTCGAAGAACGGCACGCCGGTGCTGATGTCGACCTGACCGGTGCCGTCCAGATCGAGTTCGACGACGATGTCGGATTCCTTGGTCTTGCGTTCGACGCGGGCGCGGCGGGTCACGATGCTCCTCGAAGGTACTGGGTGGTTTCGATCAGGCGGCCGCTGACGTCGAGCAGTGCGTCGTTCTCGTCGACCAGGCCGGTGGTGGCGCGGAGGAAGCCGGGTATCCCGACGTCGCGGATCAGCACACCCGCATCGAGGTAGCGGCGCCACGCGGCGGGCGCGTCGGCGAACTCACCGAACAGCACGAAGTTGGCGTCGCTGGGGATGACCCGGAAACCCATGTCCGTCAACGTTTCCGTCACCCGGTTGCGCTCGGCGATGAGGACGGCGACGCTGCCGAGCGTGTCGTCGGCGTGGCGCAGCGCGGCGCGTGCCGCGGCCTGCGTGAGCACGGACAGGTGGTAGGGCAGCCGGACGAGCAGCAGCGCGTCGATGACGGCCGGATCGGCCACCAGATATCCGAGTCGGCCACCGGCGAAGGCGAAGGCCTTGCTCATGGTCCTGGTCACGACGAGCTTGGTGGGGTACTCGGCGACCAGTCGCACCGCGCTCGGTTGCGACGAGAACTCGCCGTAGGCCTCGTCGACGATCACGATGCCGGGCGCGACGTCGAGCAGGCGCGCGCAGGTCCTCGAGCGAAACGCTCTGTCCCGAAGGGTTGTTGGGGCTGGCGAGGAACACGACGTCGGGCCGGCGTTCGGTGATCGCCGTCACGGCGGCGGCGACGTCGAGACCGAAGTCCTCGGCCCGGCTGGCCTCCAGCCAGTCGGTCTGCGTGCCGTCCGAGATGATGGGGTGCATCGAGTAGGACGGAACGAACCCGATGGCGCTGCGGCCCGGGCCGCCGAACGCCTGCAGCAGCTGCTGCAGAATCTCGTTGGAACCGTTTGCCGCCCAAAGGTTCTCGGTGGCCAGGGCAACACCGGTCTGGGTGGTCAGGTAGGCGGCCAGATCGGCCCGCAGGGCCACGGCGTCGCGGTCGGGGTAGCGGTGCAGGTCGGATGCCGCGTCACGCACCGATGCCGCGACGTCGTCGACCAGCGCCTGCGTCGGCGGGTGCGGGTTCTCGTTGGTGTTGAGCCGCACCGGAACCGACGAGCTGCGGCGCGCCGTAGGGCGACTTGCCCCGCAGGTTGTCCCGCAGCGGCAGGTCGTCGAGAGTGACTCGGCGCGTGATTCCGCCAGTGCTCACCGTTCGAACCTCCGGCGTACCGCCTCACCGTGCGCGGGCAGGTTCTCGGCCTGCGCCAGGGTGATCACGTAGCCGGACACGTCCTTGAGCGCCGCCTCGGTGTAGTCCACGACGTGGATCCCGCGCAGGAACGTCTGCACGGACAGCCCGCTGGAATGCCGCGCACACCCCGCGGTGGGCAGCACGTGATTCGAGCCCGCGCAATAGTCGCCGAGGCTCACCGGCGACCACGCCCCGACGAAGATCGCACCGGCGGAGCGGATGCGGCCCGCGACGGCGGCGGCGTCGTTGGTCTGAATCTCGAGATGTTCGGCGGCGTAGGCGTTGACGGTCCTGATGCCTGCCTCGATGTCGTCGACCAGCACGATCGCGGACTGCCTGCCGGTCAGCGCGGCGGTCACCCGCTCGCGGTGCACGGTGGTCAGCAGTTGGGCGGCCAGCTCGGCGTCGGTGGCATCGGCCAGCGCGCTCGCTGGTGGTGACGAGCACGCTGGCAGCCATCTCGTCGTGCTCGGCCTGGCTGATGAGATCGGCGGCGACGTGCACCGGGTCGGCGGAGTGATCGGCGAGGATCGCGATCTCGGTGGGGCCGGCCTCGGCGTCGATGCCGACCTGCGACCGGCAGATCCGCTTGGCCGCGGTGACGTAGATGTTGCCGGGGCCGGTGATCATGTCGACCGGGGCGAGTTCGGTTCCGTCGGTGTCGGTGCCGCCGTACGCCAGCAGCGCCACCGCCTGCGCGCCGCCGACGGCCCAGACCTCGTCGACGCCGAGCAGTGCGGCGGCGGCCAGGATGGTCGGGTGCGGCAGGCCATCGAAGGGACCCGGCTGTGCCTGCGGCGGGCTGGCGATCACCAGCGAGTCCACCCCGGCCGTCTGCGCGGGCACGACGTTCATCACGACGCTCGACGGGTAGACGGCGTTGCCGCCCGGCACGTAGAGGCCGACGCGTTCGACGGGCACCCAGCGTTCGGTGACCGTGGCGCCCGGAGCCAGCGTGGTGGTGGTGTCGGTGCGCCGCTGGTCGGCGTGTACGGCGCGGGTGCGATCGATCGCCACCTCCAGCGCGACGCGCACCGCCGGATCGAGCTCGGCGAGCGCCTCGGCCAGACGGGCGGCGGGCACCCGGACCGTCGTCGGGCCGCACGCCGTCGAACGTCTCGCCGTACTCCAGGGCGGCGACGGCGCCGCGTTCGGCGACGGCGTCGACGATCGGCTTGACCGTCGGCAGGACGGAATCGACGTCAACGCCGCCGCGGGGCAGGACGGCACGCAGCCGCGCCGCGGACAGCGAATCGCCCCGTAGGTCGATGCGGGACATCTTCGAGGCACTCACGCCGTCTATTGTCCCAGAGCAGCACAAATCGATAACGGGAGCCGCCATGTCCGCGTCAACGTCACGGGAATCTCACCCAAACAACGCCCCCGGCGTGCCCATGCTGTTCCCGGTGTGGCTGGAGCGCGTGCAGATCAAGTACGTCAACCCGATGCTGCGGCCGCTGTCGAAGCGCCTGCCGGGGTTCGCGGTGATCAAGCACCGGGGCCGGAGCTCGGGCAAGGACTACGAGACCATCGTCAGCGCCTACCGCAAGGGCAGCGTGTTGGCGATCGGGTTGGTCCACGGCAAGACCAACTGGGTGAAGAACGTGCTCGCGGCGGGCGAGGCGGACATCCACGTCGGCCGCAAGGACCTGCACCTGGTGAACCCCCGCGTGCTGCCCGTCGGCACGGTCGACCCCGCGCTGCCCCGGGTGGCGCGGATGCTCGCCAAGCGGCAGGGCACGTTCGTCGCCGACATCTCCTGAAATCCGTTTGAGCTGACGCCCAGCCAACTGTCAGACTTCCGGTCATGGCGTGGGAAGTGTGGCTGACGTTCGTCGGAGCGGCGATCCTGATCGCCGTCTCACCGGGGGCGGGGGCGATCCAGTCGATGGCGACCGGCCTCGCGCACGGCGTGCGCCGCGGGTTACTGGAGCATCCTGGGCCTCGAGATCGGCCTGATGCTTCAACTCACGCTGGTCGCGCTGGGCCTCGGCGCGATCGTGACCAGCTCGATCGTGGCGTTCAACGTCGTCAAGTGGGTGGGCGTGGCCTACCTCCTGTACCTCGCCGTACGGCAATGGCGGACCACCACGCGGGACCTCCGCGACCAACTCGACACCTCCGCCGACGGTGGCCGGACCGCGCTCGTCGTGCGTGGCTTTCTGGTCAACGCGACCAACCCGAAGGGGCTGGTGTTCTTCCTGGCGGTGTTGCCGCAGTTCGTGGTGCCGACGGCGCCGCTGCTGCCCCAGTACCTGGCGATCGGCGCGACCATGGTGGCCGTCGACCTCGTCGTGATGGGGCTGTACACCGGGCTGGCGGTGCGTCTGGTGCGCTGGATGCACACCCCGCGTCAGCAGACCGTCGTCAACAGGATGTTCTCGGGCCTGTTCGCCACTGCCGCCCTGGTGTTGTCGTTGGTGCGCCGCGCCGCGACGGTGTGAGGTCTACTCGTTACGCGTGAACACCGTCTTGCCGGTCATCGTCGGCCATGCCGCGTCGGCGTCCTCCCACGGCACGACGCGCTCGACCACGGGACCGAGATCACTTGTCGTCGAGAGCAATTCGAGGATCTCGGGGATCACCGTCCGCGCGTTGACCCGGCCGGTGACGAACCGCACGCCCCTGGTGTACATCGCCAGCAGCGGGCAGCTCGACCGGCTGGAGGTAGATGCCGGTGTCGGTGCACACGCCGTCCGGCCACGTGGCGCGCAGCGTCGCCGACAGCAGCTCGGGGTCGGCCGTGGTGTGCACGGTGACCGGGTACGGATCCCAGGACCTGTCGGGCTTGGGCCGGTCGTGGACGGCCGCGCCCAGCTTCTCGGCGACGGCCAGGCGCTCCGGGTCGGTGTCGACGTAGTCGACGTGCGCGCCGAGCGCCGACGCGAAGGCCGCCGCGTAGAGCCCGATCGACAGCCTGCCCGATGACGAGCACGCGGCGATCGCCGGCGTCGAGCGCGGCGAGTCGTGCGCCGATACGGCCCGACCGTGCGCCAGCCGTCGGGGATGTTGTCCGACATCGAGGCGACGGCCACCGGGTCGACGCCGTCGGGCAGCGGCACCAGCATCGCGTCGGCGTACGGCACCAGACACCAGGTCGGCCATGAAGCCGCCGCCGTCGAGGCCGGCGATCGGCGCCATGCCGTACATCGCCATCAGCGGCAGTGACGCGCACGAACCCGGTGACGCCGCGCCGGCAGGCGGTGCAGGTGCCGCAGTTGATCTGGAACGGCACGATGACCCGGTCGCCGACCCGGACGCTGGTGACGTCGTCGCCGACCGTCGACCACCTCGGCCACGCCCTCGTGCCCGACGCGCGTGGCCGGCGCCATCGGCAGCCGACCCTGCGACACCGCACACGTCGAGGTCGCAGCACGCGACCGCCAGCGGGCGCACCAACGCCTGGCCCGGTGCCGGCGATCGTCGGGTCCGGCGCGTCCCGCCAACTGCACGCGTCGGGTCCGTCGAGCATCAGCTGCCGCATCGGCGCCGTCCTTCTTTGGTGGTCGTTCAAGTATTCTTGAGCGATCTTTCTAGTATTGTCAAGTAGTTCGGATGCCCCGCCCAGACCGCAGTCGCGCCGCCCTCGTCGAGAGCGCGGCCCTGCTGTTCCGCCGCCAGGGCTACGCCGCGACCGGCGTCAACCAGATCCTGGAGGCCGCCGACGTCAAGGCGGGCTCGCTCTACCACCACTTTCCCGACGGAAAGGCCGAGCTCGCCGCCGCCGTCGTCGACGGCGTCGGCGGCGGACATCACGCGCCTGCTCCGCACGTTCCTCGCCTCCGGACGCGGCGCCCGCCGACATCGTCGTGCCGCTGGATCGACCTGCTGGCCGACGGGCTGGCGGGCGATCAGCGCGACGGCTGCCCGATCGAACCGATCGCCACCGAGTCCGTCCACGCCAGCCCCGTCGTGCGCGCCGCGCTCGGCGCGCGCGTTCGACGGGATGGTGCACCGCCGTCGCCGAGCGGCTCACCGCCGACGGATGGTCCGCGCGACTCGCGCCAGGCCAGACCGCGCAGGCGGTCATCGCCCTGATCGAGGGCGCGCTGATCCTGTCCCGCATCGCCGGCGACCGCGCCGCGCTCGACGCGGCCAAGGTCGCGGCGCGCACGCTGCTCGACCAGATCCTGCCGACGCGCAGGGCTGACGATCGGGTCGTCGGCTACTTGCAGGCTTCGACGATCTTCACGTTGGCCGCGTCGGCGTCGCTAAGTCGTGCCGCTTGGTCGGGATCGGTGTTCTGCGCGCCGGCAATGGAGGCGGCCCCGATGTCCATCAGGGTGTTCGCAAACTGACGGGCCGACGCGGCCAGTTCGGTCGGGGTCGCCGGATCGATCCGGTCCAGGAGGTAGCGCCCACCGCCGGACAGCGAGAGGCGGGCGTTCGCCGCCACCGCGAGCGAGCCGGTGACGTCGGCATCGCCGCCAGGGACCGGCAGGTTGGTGTTCAGCGAGACGCCGCGTCTCACCAGGTCAGATGCCTGCATACGGCGGTCTTCGCGTCGGCTTGCTGGGTCGCCGTGTAGCACCGCAGCCGCCGGGGCAGGGGCGGGCCGGAACGCCGCCCACGCCGCCAAACCGAGCGCCGCGATGGCGAGGATCAAGGCGATGACGGCGACCACCCCACCCCTTCGGGGCCGATCGGGCGAATCAACGGAATGACGGTTGGCGGGCGTTTCGCTCGACGACATGAGCTGATCCTAGGCGCGCGTGGCAAACAGATTCCGCGCGCCTAGACGTCCAGGCCGATGTCGAGGACGCGCACCGAATGGGTGAGCGCGCCGACCGCAAGGAAGTCGACACCGGTGCCCGCGTACTCGGCGGCCGTTTCGAGCGACAGGCCGCCCGAGGACTCCAGCAGCGTTGCCGGCGCCCTGCGCATCGCGGCGCTGCACGGCGATCTGCGTCTGCCACACCGGAAAGTTGTCCAGCAGAACGAGTTCGACGTCCTTCCGCCAGAACCTCGTCGAGCTCCTCGAGTGAGTCGACCTCGACCTCGCACGGTAGATCCGGCGCGGCGGCCCGCACCGCACGCAGCGCCTCGACCACACCTCCCGCCGCGGCGACGTGGTTGTCCTTGATCAGCGCGGCGTCGCCGAGACCCATCCGATGGTTGACCCCGCCGCCGACCCGCACGGCGTACTTCTGCAGCGCCCGCAGACCGGGCAGCGTCTTGCGCGTGTCGCGGATCTTGGCGTGGGTGCCCTCCACCGCGGCCACCCAGCGCGCGGTCTCCGTGGCGATGCCGCTGAGGTGGCACACCAGGTTGAGCATCGTCCGCTCGGCCGTCAGCAGTCCCCGGGTATCGGCTTCGACCGTCAACAGCGCGTCACCGGCGTCCAGGCGGGCGCCGTCCTCGACCCGACCGGTGACGCGGTAGCCGTCCGCGCCGAGCACCTCGTCGAGCACCAGCAGCGCGAGGTCCACCCCGGCGGCCACGCCCGGTTCCCGGGTGACCATCGCCGCCTTCGTGATCGTGTCGGCGGGCACCGTGGCCATGGTGGTCACGTCCGGCCCGTAGCGCAGATCTTCGTCGAGCGCACGGGTGATCGTCGCCCTGGCCTCGGCCAGGGCCTCGTCGGAGAGGCCCATCACCCGCACACCACTGCCGGGCGGGTGACGGTGCTGACCGCCATCGCGGGATCGGTGTCCGGGTAGTCGGACCGGTGATGGCAACCGCGCGATTCGGTTCGCTCCAGCGCCGCCGCGACGACGGCCACCGCCGTCGCCGTCAGCGCGGTGTCCTCCAGCGCCGTGCGATCCCGCAGCGCCCGCACGGGCGCGGTGCGCGAGCAGATCGGCGATGCGCCGGAGTCCGTCGGCATCGCGCACCACGGACGCGTTGCGACTCATGGCGTGCTGTAAGTCGTTGCGGGGCAGGGCGACCCGCTCGACGGGGTCGGGTTCACCGCAGTGCGCGATACCCGCGTCGACCGCGTGCCGAGCGGCGGCGGCACCCGCGCGACTGCCCACCACCAGACCTTCGAGCAGGCTGTTGGAGGCGAGCCGGTTCGCGCCGTGCATGCCCGTGCGCGCCACCTCCCCCGCCGCGAACAACCCGGACAGCTCCGTGCGCCCGTGCACGTCGGTGACGACGCCGCCGCAGCTGTAGTGCGCCCCTGGAACCACCGGAATCAGTTGCCGGGTCGGATCGATCCCTGCCGCCAGGCACGCCGCGGTCACCGTCGGGAAAGCGGCGGGCGAAGCCGTCGAGAGCCCGCGCGTCGAGATAGACGCACTGATCACCGGTATCGGTCAGTCGCGCGTCGATGGCCGCGGCCACCACGTCGCGCGGCGCGAGGTCTCCCATCGGATGAACGCCCGCGGTCACCGAATCCCCGCGGGCGTCGACCAGAACCGCCCCCTCGCCGCGGATCGCCTCGGTGATCAGCGGGCGCCTGCCGCCCGCGTGGCCGTCGAAGAGCATCGTCGGATGGAACTGGATGAACTCGATGTCGCTGACCGCGACGCCCGCCCACAGCGCCAGCGCGATGCCGTCACCGGTCGAGCCCTCCGGGTTGGTGGTCGCCGAGTAGAGGTGGCCGAGGCCGCCGGTCGCCAGGATCACCGACGGCGCGTGCACCATGCCGAGTCCGTCGTCGTTGCGCACCAACACTCCGGTTACCGCACCGTCGTGCTGCAGCACTTGCAGCGCAACGTGATTGCGCCGGATGTCGAGCGTCGCGGCGGCCCGGTCCAGTGCCCGCTGGACCTCCGCGCCGGTCGCGTCGCCGCCTGCGTGGATGATCCGGCGGCGGGAATGGCCGCCCTCGCGGGTCAGTGACCATTCGCCCGGCGCCGACTCGTCGAAACGCGCTCCGTCGTTGACCAGTTCGGCGACCGCGCGCGTACCCGTCGGCGACGATCGAGGTGACCGCCTCCGGGTCGCACAGCCCCGCGCCGGCGGCCAGCGTGTCGGCGACGTGCGCCTCGATGGAGTCGTCGGTTTCGGGCAGGACGACGGCGATGCCCCCCTGCGCGTAGAACGTCGCGCGTCTTCTGCGACGCCTTGCTGAGCACGACGACCCGGCGACCGCGGCGGTGCGCGGCGAGTGCGGCGACCAGACCGGCCACGCCGGTGCCGACGACGACGACGTCGGCCCGCTGTTGCCAGTAGCCGGTGCCGCCGCATGACGCGCCGGCCGCCCGGGTGATCATTCCCCACCGCCGGGCTGGCCGATCTCGATCATCCGCTGCACGCTCGCGCGAGCCAGGCCTGCCGTCTCGGCGTCGACGTGCACCTCGTCGGCGCCTTCGACGAGGCAGCGCAGCAGTGCCGCGGGCGTGATCATCTTCATGTACTTGCACGACGCCCGGTCGTTGACGGCGCGGAAGTCGACTTCCGGTGCGGCCTTGCGCAATTGGTGCAGCATGCCCACCTCGGTGGCGACCAGCACCTGCCGCGCCCGCGTCTCGCGCGCGGCGTCGAACATGCCGCCGGTGGACAGGATCTTCACCCGGTCGTCGGGGAACGCGCCCTCGCCGGCCAGGTACAACGCCGAAGTGGCACAACCACATTCGGGGTGCACGAACAGTTCGGCATCCGGGTGGGTGCGGGCCTGATCGGCGAGTTCGTCGCCGTTGATCCCGGCGTGCACGTGGCATTCGCCCGCCCACACGTGCACGTTCTTGCGGCCGGTGACCCGGCGGACGTGCGCGCCGAGGAACTGGTCCGGGCAGAACAGCACCTCGCGGTCCTCGGGGATCGACGCGACGACCTCGACGGCGTTGGACGACGTGCAGCAGACGTCGGTGAGCGCCTTCACCGCGGCCGTGGTGTTGACGTAGGACACGACGACGGCGTCCGGATACTCGTCCTTCCACGCGCGCAGTTCGTCGGCGGTGATCGAGTCGGCCAGCGAGCAGCCCGCCCGCTGGTCCGGGATCAGGACCGTCTTCTCGGGGCTCAGGATCTTGGCGGTCTCGGCCATGAAGTGCACGCCGCAGAACACGATGGTGTCCTCGGGCGCCTCGGCGGCGATCCGCGACAGCGCCAGCGAGTCACCGACGTGGTCGGCGATGTCCTGGATGGCGGGCAGCTGGTAGTTGTGCGCGAGCAGCGTCGCATTGCGCTGCTCGGCCAGCTTGCGCACCTCGGCCGCCCACTCCTCGTCGGCGACGACGCCGCCGTAACCACCGGGGCCGTTCGTGATCTGGGCAGCCCAGCCGCCGAGTGACTCCGCGGTGCGGTCCAACACCGTCATGGCCGTCTCCTTTGATCCGGATAGGTTTTCGACTTATGATCGAAAACATGCCCAATACTAGCACTGCCCACGAAGTGCTTGCCGTCGTCTTCCAGGTTCGGCAGCTTGCGACGCGAAACCCGCAGCTCAGCGTGCTGCTGTGGGAGCGCGCGATGGATCCGCAACGCGGCACGTGGTCCCTGCCCGGCGGTCAGCTGCGTCACGACGAGGACATGACGAGTTCAGTTCGACGTCAACTCGCCGAGAAGGTCGACCTGCGCGAGTTGACCCATCTGGAGCAACTCGCGGTGTTCTCCGATCCCGCCCGGGTGCCGGACTCCCGCACCATCGCGTCGACCTTCCTCGGCCTGGTGCCCTCCCCCGCCACCCCGGTCCTGCCGCCGGACACCCGCTGGCATCCGGTGAACGCGCTGCCGCCCATGGCGTTCGACCACAGGACCATGATCACCAACGCCCATGCCCGCCTGGTGGCCAAACTCTCCTACACGAACATCGGATTCGCGCTGGCGCCAAAGGAATTCGTGCTCTCCACGCTGCGCGACGTCTACGGGGCCGCGCTCGGCTATCAGGTCGACGCCACGAACCTGCAACGCGTGCTGGTCCGGCGCGGCGTGATCACCCCCACCGGAACGACGGCAAAATCCGGTCGCAGCGGCGGCCGACCCGCCGCGCAGTACCGCTTCACCGAGTCGCAGTACCGGGTCACCGACGAGTTCGCTGCTCTGCGGCCGCCGACGTGACGCGACCCCCCGGTGTTGGTTTTTAAGATATCCGTAAGAGATGATGTCCGGATGGATTCTGGCAACGCGGCCGAAGCGACAGGTGCCGAGTGGATTGGCCACGTACCTCACCAGGACCTCGAGGCCAAGGTTCGACCGCTCCTTCCGGCGCAGGATCCGTTCTACACACCACCGGACGGCTTCCAGCACTCCACGCCGGGCACGGTGCTCCGCTCCCGTGACGTGAAGCTGGCGTTTCTCGGGCTGATCCCGCAGAAGGTCACGGCGACACAGCTGCTGTACCGGTCCACGGACATGAACGGCCACCCCGCCGCCGCTGTCACCACGGTGGTGGTCCCGGCCGAGCGCGACGTCAACCGGCCGTGTCCGATCCTGTCGTACCAGTGCGCGATCGATGCGGTCGCCGGACGGTGCTTCCCGTCGTATGCGATGCGGCGGGGCGCGAAGGCGGTCGGATCGCTGGCGCAGATCGAATTCCTGCTGGTCGCGGCCGCACTCGCCGAGGGATGGGCGGTCTCCGTGCCCGACCACGAGGGGACGGACGGCACGTGGGGCGCCCCGCGCGAACCGGGCTACCACATCCTCGACGGCCTGCGCGCCGCCCTGAGCTTCGACCGGCTCGGCCTGTCCGAGGAGGCGCCCGTCGGACTGTGGGGCTACTCCGGCGGCGGTCTCGCGACCGCGTGGGCGGCCGAGATGTACGCCGACTACGCGCCCGAACTCAACGTCGTCGGCGCCGTGCTCGGCTCACCGGTCGCCGATCTCGGGCACGCGTTCGAGCGGCTCAACGGCAGCTTCTACTCCGGGCTGCCCGCGATGGTGGTCGCCGCGCTGTCCCACGTGTATCCGGGCCTCGACCGCATCATCGCCGAGCACGCCACGCCCGAAGGCAAGAAGACCCTGGAGCGCATCGAGAAGATGACCACCGCACACGCGGTGCTGCGGATGATCGGCAAGGACATGGACGATCTCGTCGACTGGCCGCTGCAGCAGATCCTCGACACGCCCGAGGTGCGGCACGTCTTCGAGAGCATCAAGCTCGGCACGACGGTGCCCACGCCACCGGTGCTGATCGTCCAGGCGGTGCACGACCGGATCGTGTCCGTCGACGACATCGACGAACTGACCGAGACCTACGCAAGCGGCGGCGCACACGTCACCTATCACCGCGACACGTTCGGCGAGCACATGCTGCTGCATCCGCTGTCCGCCCCGATGACGCTGCGCTGGCTGCGGGACCGGTTCGCCGGGCGCCCGCTGTCCGATCATCGCGTGCGCACGGCGTGGCCGACGCTGCTGAACCCCTCCACCTACCGGGGCATGATCCGGCTCGGCCTGATCACTGCGAAGGTGGTGACGGGTCGACGGGTGGACCGCCAACCGCTGTCGGCACTGGATCAGTGACGGGCGGCCAGGCCCCCAGATCGTCGCGCTTCGTGGCGAGCGTGCACAGCGCGTAGACGAGCGCGGCCACCCCCGCGGGCAACAGGATCGTCGTGGCGATCTGAAATGGCGTGTGCCCGAAGAACACCGCAGGCGCCTCGATGACGTAGTGCACGCGGTGTTCGGGCGTCACCGGAGCCGTCGCGACGTCGATCGACGCCGTAGCGCCACCGCACCAGCGCCGCACCGACTCCCGTCGCAACACCGGCGGCGGCCATGGCGCCGACGGCCAACGCGCCGACCATGACCGGTCCCCGGTGTGCGCGCCACTGCCACGCCAGGGTGGCGGCGACCACTGCGACGGCGCCAAGCAGCCCTGCCATCAGGAAGGCGCCGAGGAACAGGTGATCCGATTCGTCGCCAAGGGAGCCACGCACCCGGTCACCGTCGCGGGTCAACGCGACGACGGCGTGGATCGGCGGCGCCAGCCACGCCCACACCGCGCCGACGACGACTCCCGCCGCCACCAGGCCCACCACGACGCGGACCACGGCGGCCCGGCGCGAAACGCGCGGCGCGGCGACGACGTCGAGCTCTATGTCAGACACGGTCATGGGTGCATTCTGCTCTTCGCCCGAGAGGCTCATCGGTGCACTCTGCTCTTCGCCCGAGAGGCTCATCGCCTCTGCTCCTGGTCCTTGGAGTCCTGCACCCCATGCCGGGAGCACTTCGCCTCCCAGCCGTCCGGGCGGACCTGGACGATCATCCTGCGGCCGCACTCCGCGCAGAATCGCGGCGGCTCGAGTCCGAGCCGGGCGGCCGCCGGAACCTCGCCGCCCGCGGGTTCGCCGGTGTAGACGTTGAACGTCGGTGCCACTAGATGGTCGCGTTCAGCGCCTTGATGGGCATCTGCAGATCGTTGAGCAACTCGAGATCGGCTTCGGCGGGGCGGCCCAGCGTGGTCAGGTAGTTGCCGACGATGACGGCGTTGATGCCACCGAGGATGCCCTGCTTGGCGCCGAGATCGCCGAGGGTGATCTCCCGGCCGCCCGCGAACCGCAACATGGTGCGCGGCAACGCCAACCGGAAGGCGGCGACGGCCTTGAGCGCCTCCGCCGCGGGCAGCACCTCGAGGTCGCCGAACGGCGTGCCGGGCCGCGGGTTGAGGAAGTTCAGCGGCACCTCGTGCGGATCCAGTTCGGCCAGGTTGGCGGCGAACTCGGCGCGCTGCTCGAGCGTCTCGCCCATGCCGAGGATGCCGCCGCAGCACACCTCCATGCCCGCCTCGCGGACCATGGACAGCGTCTCCCAGCGCTCCTCCCACGTGTGGGTGGTGACCACGTTGGTGAAGAACGAGCGCGCCGTCTCCAGGTTGTGGTTGTAGCGATGAACGCCCATCGCCGACAGCCGTTCCACCTGCTCCTTGGTGAGCATGCCCAACGAGCAGGCGATCTGGATGTCGACCTCGTTGCGGATGGCCTCGATGCCCGCGGCGACCTGTGCCAGCAGCCGCTCGTCGGGGCCACGCACCGCGGCCACGATGCAGAACTCGGTGGCGCCGGACTTCGCGGTCTGCTTGGCGGCCTCGACGAGGCTGGGGATGTCGAGCCAGGCACTGCGCACCGGCGAGGCGAACAGGCCGGACTGCGAGCAGAAGTGGCAGTCCTCGGGGCAGCCGCCGGTCTTCAGGCTGATGATGCCCTCGACCTCGACTTCCGGGCCGCACCAGCGCATCCGGACCTCGTGGGCCAGTGCGAGCAGTTCCTCGAGCTGATCGTCGGGCAGCTGCAGCACCTGCAGGATCTGGTCCTGGTCGAGCCCCTGACCGCGTTCGAGCACCTGCTCGCGGGCCAGACCCAACACATCTGCGACCTCTGGGGCCTGCTGCGACACTCCGCATACCTCCTGCACCGAAGAACTTGAACGGTGTTTAGGCTACAGGGGTGCAGCTGCACCGACGCGATGTGGTCGACAAGGCCACCCAGCTCCTCGACGACTACGGCATCGCCGATCTGACCATGCGCAGACTCGCCCGCGAGCTCAACGTCAGCCCCGGCGCGCTCTACTGGCACTTCGCCGACAAGCAGGCACTGCTCGGCGCTGTCGCCGACCGCATCCTGGAGCCGGCGGCCGGCGCCGTCGACGAGGCGCCGTGGTCGCGCCGCGTGGTCTCGGTCTGCACGGCGCTGCGCAATGCCCTGCTGTCGTCCACCGACGGCGCCGAACTGGTGTCGGCCAGCTTCGCGGCCGGGAAGTCCGAGCGCATCGCCGAGATCCTGACCTGGCTGACCGACGCAGCGGCCGCAGCGGGGATCGACCCGCCGAACGCCGAACTCGCCGCCCGCACGCTGGTCTACTACGTGCTCGGCTTCACCGCCGACGAACAGTCGCGGCTGCAGTGGGACGCGGCGGGTGCCGACCTTCCCGAGGCACAGTCGGTGCTCGCCGACGACGCCAACGCGCGGTTTCGCTTCGGAGTCGATCTGCTCGTCAACGGCATCGGCGTCACCCAGCTCGTCGGACGCCGCGACTAACGTCACCGACGTGATCACCGTCGACGACGTGCGACGAATAACCTCGACCTTGCCGAGGGCCTACGAGGTCGTGGTCCGCGATCGCATCAAGTTCCGGGTGGGGCAGTTGGTCTTCGTCGCGTTCTCACGGGACGAAACGGAGATGGGCGTCGCCTTCCCCAAGGAGGAGCGGGCCGCGATGGTGGCTGCCGAGCCCGACAAGTTCATGCTGCCGGGCACATCGGACATGCGATACAACTGGATCGAGGTTCGCCTCGACGCGATCGCGCTCGAGGAACTCCGCGAACTGGTGATCGACGGCTGGCGGATGTGCGTGCCGAAGAGCGTTTCGGAGACTGTCCCCTAATCGACTCCTGCTCGGCGGGCAGCTTCTTGCGCGAGCTGAACCCTCGAGGAAAGCCCAAGCTTGGTGTAAGCGTGCGTGAGATGGGACTCGACCGTCCGCGGTGAGACGAAAAGCCTTGCAGCGACAGCCTTGTTGGCCAGGCCTTCACCCACGAGGCGCACCACGTCAAGCTCTGCGGGAGTCAGCGATGCCCAGCCGCTGGCCGGCCTCTTTCGTTCACCGCGGCCACGCTGTGCGTAAGCGATCGCATCCTCGATGGACATCGCGGCACCCTCGGCCCATGCTTCGCCGAACTTCTTCTCGCCAAGTGCATCTCGTAGCAAGGCAACACACGCGGCATGGTCCTCGTCGAGGATTTTGAAGCGAACCGACCCCATGTGAGTGCGTGCAGCATCGGCGGCTCCCAGCAGCCGAACCGCTTGGTGATGGCCGTCGGCATCCGAGGCCAACTTTGCGAGCAGTTCGAGAACATCCGCGATGAGTACGTGAGCCCGACCATCGGCGGCCAGCGCGAGCGCGTCGTAGGCGTCGCGTTCGGCCTGTTCGACTTCTCCGGTCTGATACTGCACGCGCGAACGCGTCGCCCGCGCCAACGACAGATACACCCCTTTGCTCATCGACACGGCTTCGTCGGCCAGCCGTTGGGCGGCAGACGAATCGCCGCACTTCAACCCGCTCAGGGCGGCGTACCCGATGAAGAGTCCAGTCGTCATGGGTTGCCATGGACCGTCGCGCTCCGCTGCTTTACTCGCGTCCCGTGCCGCTTGGGCATCACCGTCTGCCAGACAGGCGATGGCAACCTGGCCATGGCAGACGGGATCGTAGTAGTCACCAAGCCGTGCGGAGCATTCCAGGGCCTGATCGGCATCCGCTCTGGCACCGCGGACGTCACCACTCAAGGCCAGCGCGTGGCCTTCTCCCATGAGACCGATGATTTGCATCAACACGTCGTGAGCTGCGGACGCCTCGTCGATCGCCTCTCGGAACAGGGCCACTGCTCCGGAGAGATCGCCGAGGTAGGTTCGTGCGTTCGCGATCCACACGCGGCACGAACGCGAGCCGAATCGATCACCGATGGCATCAGCGAGGCCAAGCCCCTCTTGGGAGGCATTGATCGTGGTGACGGGGTCGCCTGCGATCAGGGCAGCCACGGCCTGCCAGTGGAGGATTTGGCACAACCTCCAGTGTATCGCCGAGTTCTCGGGCGAGACCGGCCGCCTCGGCGAAGTAAGGCTTCATCGCCTCCGCGTCGTACGTCGCGATGGACCCGCGCGCCACTAGCGCCCTCAACAGCAGCGCTGGGTCGCCGAGTTCGCGAGCCGCGGCCAAGGCCTCTTCGGCTTCCTCGAAGCTCTCGGTCCAACCGACGGAGGCCAATAGGAGTGTTTTGTCCGCAAGCGCTCGGATGTGCGGTGCCGACATGTCCGCGCCACCGTCCATTCGTTCCGCAAGGACGGTATTCAGCCAGGCCAGGCCCTCCAGCACTCGGCCTCGCGTCAGCCACAGCGGCTGCAGTGACGAGGCGAGCCGCAACGCCGACTCGATTTCGCCACTCTCGCGTACTCCACGCGAACGCAGCGCGTAGGTTGTCGATCTCCAGTTCAAGTCGATCGAGCAACTGTTCCTGGCCGGTCAGTGCCGGAGTGTCGAACTCGGTTGCCTTCGATGTGTAATAGTCGCGGTGGCGGGCGCGGACATCGTCGGCTTCCCTTGACTCGCCGAGCTTTTCGAGCGCGTACTGCCGCACCGTCTCCAGCAGGCGGTAGCGTGTCCGGCCCCGACTCTCTTCGGCCACGACGAGCGACTTGTCGATCAACAGCGTCAGCATGTCGAGAACCTGATATCGCTCGACGTCATCGCCGCCTGCGACCGCCTGTGCGGCGTCGAGGTCGAAGCCGCCGAGGAACACCGCCAGCCGACGAAAGAGAACCTGCTCGGGTTCGGTCAACAGCGCGTGTGACCAGTCCACCGAGGCACGCAACGTCTGCTGGCGCCGCACCGCAGTGCGAGCACCACCCGTCAGCAAGCGGAAACGGTCGTGGAGACTGTCGACGATCTCAACCAGTGACAACGCGCGGATGCGCGCCGCCGCGAGTTCTATCGCCAGCGGCATTCCGTCCAGGCGCAGGCATATCTCCGCGACCGTGGTCGCGTTGTCGTCGGTGACGACGAAGTCTGGCCTGATCTGTCGCGCCCGATCGACGAAAAGCTCGATCGCTTCGTCGTCCAGCGACAGTGACGGCACCTGCCACGTGACCTCGCCCGCAGCCCTGATCGGTTCGCGGCTCGTCGTCAGCAGTGTCACCGCGGGACACGCGCCGAGCAGTGCGGCTGCGATCGTTGCGCACGCGTCGGCAAGATGCTCGCAGTTGTCCAGCACGACCAACATCGCGCGGTCGTTGACGAATCGCACGAGCGTGTCCACGGCCGAACTGCCCGGCTGATCGGGCAGCCCGAGCGCTCGCGCCACCGTGAGCGGCACGAGATCGGGATGCGTGATCGGAGCCAGGTCGACATACCACGACGCCGTCGCCGAACTCGTCGCGTGATGTGACCCGCCACCTCGATGGCGAGACGCGTCTTGCCTGCCCCGCCATCACCAGTGAGTGTGACAAGGCGGTGCTCCTCGAGAAGCTGGCGCACCTCAGCCATCTGGGCTTCGCGTCCGATGAAACTCGTGAATTGCGCGGGCAGTCGCTGCGGCGCCGTCGCTTTGGCCACTCGCAGCGGCGGGAACTCGTTGCGAAGGTCGGGGTGGCACAGCTGCGCCACCCGCTCCGGGCGCGCCACGTCGCGAAGCTGATGTGTGCCCAGATCGGTGAGCCACGCACCCACGGGGAGCTGATCGAACACCAACTCCTCGGTGACGCCCGAAAGGACGGTCTGGCCACCGTGCGCGAGATCGCGCAGTCGCGCGGTTCGATTGATCGTCTGGCCGATGTAATTGCCCTCGTCGCGGAGCCTCACCTCGCCGGTATGCAAGCCGATCCGCAGCCGAATCGGAGCAAGTGGTGCCTGCTGCAGTTCCAGCGCGCACGCGACCGCGTCGCTGGCGCGGGCGAACGCCACCACAAAGCTGTCGCCCTCGCCCTGTTCGACAGGTCGCACGCCGTTGTGGAACGCCACCAGGTCGGCCAGAGCGCGGTCGAGCCGAGCGACCGCATCCGTCATCTCGTCGGGCCCGGTCTCCCACAGCCGAGTCGATCCTTCGACATCGGCGAGCAGCAACGTCACCGTGCCGGTCGGCAGTCCGTTCAAGCCCAGGTCGCTCCAGTTCAACGTGTCCGCGCGTGGGTCAGGTCCGCTCATGCTAGCCAGCATGCGGCGGTCAGAAGCCGCAAACATCGGGGAAACCTACGGAGAGATCACGTACTCCACACGGTTGTTGCCGTCCCAATGTCGTAGCGCCACGGCCGTGCCTCGCTGATCGCGGGACATGCGGCGCAGTGAAAGCGCATCGGCCAGCTTGTCCTGCGCCACTCGGCGCGCGCACCGTCCCGTAATCCGTCAGCTGATCGGGTGCTCGACCCTGGCGTCGCCGTCCCATCGGCGCAACCCCGCGAACGCACCGACCACGTCGGACACCCCGATCACCTCGATCGCCGTCGCGACGTCAGCCGGTGCGAGGCGCCTGCACAGCGTGACGTGTGGGGTCCACTGCCCCGGCCGCGAATGGGGCAAGGGCCCCGGCGTCATGTGGGGAGGCAGATCGCGTCGACGGATTCGTGCAGATGCCAGCAGTTCGGCCGACGGCACGACGAGGCGCACCAGGGTAAATGCCGTGCGCCCGAACAGCATCGGTGCGCCGAGCCGACAGTCCAGCGGCAGCAGGCGCGTCGTCGCCGAGAGCCCGGCGTCCACCTGCGGGTCGATCCACTCGGAGACCGCCAGCGTGGCGTGCGGGCGATTGGTCGGCGAACGGTGGCGCGCCTGACTCGGCAGCCCCGCCTCGGCGAGCGCCGCCCAGATCTGCCGGACGGCCGTCTCGGTATCCGGATCGAAGATCAGCTCGACGGAGTGGACCATCAGATTCTCGTCGCGACCCAGCCCGGGTCGAATGCCGAAGCGCTCAGCGCCTCGAACTCCGCGGGCCGAAGCGATCCGGCTCCGGTCGGCAGCACCGCGCGGACGTCGGCGATGCTCTCCAGCGCGGTTCGGTTGAAGGTCTCGGCCGTGCCCGGATCCACCGGCCACCTACCGATGATCAGACCTGCGCATGGAACACCTCGTGCGGCAAGCGATTCCACCGTCAGCGCGGTGTGGTTGAGCGTGCCGAGGCCGGGCGCGACGACCACGACGACGGCCGCTCCGAGATCCACGGCCAGGTCACGAAGCGTCACCCCGTCGGCGCCGAGTTCCACCAGCACGCCGCCTGCCCCCTCGACCAGGGTGAGCCTGCCCGGCCGGTCGATGCCACGGACGAGATCACCGAGTTCGGCGCGCGTGGGCAACGGCAGCGACGCCCGCTGCGCGGCGGCCACCGGGGCCAACGGCTCGGGATAGCGCCATCCGGGAGCCAGCTCGCGGACGCCCGAGAGGCGGGCCACCTCGGCGAGATCGTCATCGCCGTCGGCCGAGCCGGTCTGCACGGGCTTGCACACCGCGACGTCGAGGCCGGCCAGCCTCGCGTGGCAGGCGAGCGCGGCGGTGGCGATGGTCTTGCCGACTCCGGTGTCGGTGCCGGTGATGACGAGAACGGTCACTGGCGAGCCGCTGCCAGACTTCCGCCAGCACGCGTCCGCGCCAGGGCCAGATCCTCGTCGTCCAGTGAGGCACGGGCGGTGAGCCGCAACCGCGACGTCCCCGCGGGCACGGTCGGCGGCCGGAAGCAGCCCACCCTGACCCCCCGATCGAGACAGCCGGTAGCCGCCGCCAGCGCTACCTCGGGCTCGCCGAGGATCACCGAGACCACCGCCGAGTCCGGCGTCTCGGCGACGCCCGACATTCCGGCGAGCGTCGCCGCATGCCGAAGCACCACGTCCGCCCGCCACGGCTCGGCGGCCAACACCCGAAGAGCGGCTCCCGCTGCGCCGACGGCCGCGGGCGCCAGCCCGGTGTCGAAGATGAAGGGCCGCGCCGCGTCGATCAGGTGGCTGCGCACCGCCGCCGGACCCAGCACCACGCCGCCCTGGCTGCCCAGCGCCTTGGACAGCGTCGTCGTCATCACCACGTCGGGCGCACCGGCAAGACCGACCTCGTGCAGCAGCCCACGGCCGCCATCGCCACGGACACCGAGGCCGTGCGCCTCGTCGACGATGAGCAGCGCACCGTGCCTGCGGCACACGTCGTGCAGCGCCCGCAGCGGCGCCATCACGCCGTCGGCGCTGAACACCGAATCGGTCACGACCACCGCACGGTCCTCGTCGCGGGCGCTCAGGGCGGCCTCGACGGCGTCGACGTCGCGATGCGGCGTGACCACGACGCGGGCCCGGGACAGCCGGCAGGCGTCGACCAGTGAGGCGTGCGTCAGTGCGTCGGACACCAGCAGCGATCCCGCTCCCGACAGCGCGACGACGGCCCCGAGGTTCGCGGTGTAGCCCGACGAGAAGACCAGTGCGGACTCGGCGCCGACGAAGTCGGCCAGCGCCGACTCGAAGTCCTCGTGCAGTTCGGTGTTGCCGGTGACCAGCCGCGAGCCGGTCGACCCCGCACCCCAGGTGCGCAGTGCCTCGACCCCGCCCTCGATCACGTCGGGATGCTGGGACAGGCCCAGGTAGTCGTTGGAGGCCAGGTCGAGTTCGGTGCCGACGGCGGCCCTGGTGCGCAGCGACCGCCGCAACCCGGCGGCGCGACGCTGCTGCTCGACCTCGTCGAGCCAGGCCAGCGGCGAAAGACCTACGCGTGTCACCCGTGCTCCCTCGTCGGACTTGAACCGTCGGCGAGCCGACTATTGAACACCGTTCAGGTTAATGCACGGGCGACGGCGACCATCGCCGAGGTGATCTGGCCGAGCTCCTCGGGCGTACAGACGTACGGCGGCATCGCGTAGACGAGGTTGCGGAACGGGCGCAGCCACACCCGGTGTCGCAGCGCGGTCGCCGTCGCGACCGCCATGTCGACCGGCCGATCCATCTCGATCACCCCGATGGCGCCGAGCACCCGGACGTCGGCGACGCCGGGCAGCGAGCGCGCAGGCGCCAGCCCGTCGAGCAGGCCGGTCTCGACGGCGCGCACGCAGCGTCTGCCAGTCCTGGCCGAGCAGGAGTTCGACCGACGCCACCGACACCGCACACGCCAGCGCATTGGCCATGAAGGTGGGGCCGTGCATCAGCGCACCCGGCTCGCCGGTGCTGATGGTGGCTGCGATCTCGGCGCTGCACAGCGTGGCGGCCAGCGTCAGGTACCCGCCGGTCAGCGCCTTGCCGACGCACATGATGTCGGGGCTGACGCCGGCGTGGTCGGCGGCGAACAGCGCACCGGTGCGGCCGAAGCCGGTGGCGATCTCGTCGAAGATCAGCAGCACGTCGTGCCGGGTGCAGATGGTCCGCAGGTCGGACAGATACCGCGGATCGTGGAAGCGCATGCCGCCCGCGCCCTGCACCACCGGCTCGACGATGACGGCGGCGAGTTCGTCGGCGTGTTCGGCCAGCTGTCGCTCGAACGCGGCGCTGTAGGCCGGGTCGTAGTCATGCGGCACCTGCGGGGCGAACACCTGGTGGGCCAGCACGTCCGTCCACAACGAGTGCATCCCGCCGTCGGGGTCGCACACGCTCATCGGGGTGAACGTGTCGCCGTGATATCCGCCGCGCCACGTCATCAACCGGTGCTTGCCGCCGCGGCCCAGGCTGCGCTGGTACTGCAGCGCCATCTTCACCGCCACCTCGACGGACACCGATCCGGAGTCGCTGAAGAACACCGTGTCCAGACCGTCCGGCGTGATCTGCACCAGCAGCTGGGCCAGCCGGGCCGCGGGTTCGTGCGTCAGCCCGCCGAACATGACGTGGTTCATCGTTGCGAGTTGCGCGGTGATCGCGGCGTCCAGCGTCGGGTGGCCGTGGCCGTGGATCGCCGTCCACCACGAGCTCATCGCGTCGAGCACCTCGACGGGACCGCCGTCGGCATCGGCGGGGTCGATCACCGTGAGCCAGGCGCCGTGCGCGCCGACGGCGACGACCGGGGCCAAGGCCTCGGCGCCGATCGTGCTGTAGGGGTGCCAGACGTGGGCGGCGTCGATCGCACTGATCTCGGCGGGGGTCAACGCAGGCACGGAGACATCTTGTCTTCGGACGAGCGCTCATCGCAAAACGACCACAACGCCCCGCGTTAGGTAGATTGACCGTCGACCATGATGACCCTCGCCCCATCCCGGTCGGCGTCGCCCGATACCGGTTCATCCCCCCGCGCGGTGATGGGTACCCGGAAGTCGGGTTTCTACCGGCACGACCTCGACGGCCTGCGCGGCATCGCGATCGCGCTCGTCGCGATGTTCCACATCTGGTTCGGCCGGGTCTCGGGTGGCGTCGACGTCTTCCTGGCCCTGTCGGGATTCTTCTTCGGCGGCCGTCTGTTGCGCGCCGCGCTGACGCCGGGCGCATCGCTGTCGCCGGGGCCCGAGGTGATGCGGCTGGTCCGGCGGCTGCTGCCCGCGCTCGTCGTCGTGCTCGCCGCCTCCGCGGTGCTGACCATCCTGATCCAGCCGGAGACCCGCTGGGAGACGTTCGCCGATCAGAGCCTGGCCAGCCTCGGCTACTACCAGAACTGGGAACTGGCCAACACCGCGTCGGACTACCTGCGCGCGGGCGAGGCGGTCAGCCCGCTGCAGCACATCTGGTCGATGTCGGTGCAGGGCCAGTTCTACATCGCGTTCCTCGCCCTGATCTTCGGCTTCGCGTACCTGTTGCGCCGTCGGCTGGGCAGGCATACCAGGGTGGCGCTGATCGTGCTGCTGAGCGCGCTGACGATCGCGTCGTTCGTCTACGCGATCTTCGCCCACGACGCCGATCAGGCGACCGCCTACTACAACAGCTTCGCCCGCGCCTGGGAGCTGCTGCTCGGCGCGCTCGTCGGCGCGCTGGTGCCGTACGTCCGGTGGCCGATGTGGCTGCGGACGACGGTCGCCGTCGTGGCGCTGGCGGCGATCCTGTCGTGCGGTGCGCTCATCGACGGCGTCAAGGAGTTCCCCGGGCCGTGGGCGCTGGTGCCCGTCGGCGCGACGATGCTGTTCATCCTCAGCGCCGCCAACCGGGTGGCCGACCCGCACCTGTCGCATCTCGACGGCCGACTGCCCGCCCCCAACCGGCTGCTGGCCACCGCACCGTTCGTGTCGCTGGGCGCGATGGCCTACTCGCTGTACCTGTGGCACTGGCCGCTGCTGATCTTCTGGCTGGCCTACAGCGGCCACCCCGAGGCGACGTTCCTCGACGGCGCGGGGATCCTGCTCGTCGCCGGTGTGCTGGCGTGGCTGACCACCCGCTACGTCGAGGAGCCGCTGCGCTACACCGCGTCGTCCGCGGCAAGCCCGCCGCGCGGCCGCGCGAAGCCCGTCGTCACCGTGCCGATCTCACGCCTACTGACGCCGATCTCGACGCCGATCTGGACGCGGCTGCGGCGCCCCACCATCGTGCTGGGTTCGGTGGTGACGCTGCTCGGCGTGACGCTCACCGCCACGTCGTTCACCTGGCGCGAGCACGTGACGATCCAGCGGGCCAACGGCAAGGAACTGTCCGGCCTCTCGTCGCGCGACTACCCGGGTGCACGCGCCCTGATCAACCACGCCAAGGTGCCGAAGCTGCCGATGCGGCCGACGGTGCTCGAGGCCAAGGACGACCTGCCGGAGACCACCACCGACGGCTGCATCAGCGACTTCGACGACGTCGACGTCATCACCTGCACGTACGGCGACGAGTCCGCCACCCGCACCATCGCACTGGCCGGCGGCTCGCACGCCGAACACTGGATCACCGCGCTCGACCTGCTCGGCAGGCTGCACCACTTCAAGGTCATGACGTACCTGAAGATGGGCTGCCCGCTGACCACCGAGCAGGTGCCGCTGGTGATGGGCGACAACCGGCCGTACCCCAAGTGCCACGACTGGAACCAGAAGGTGATGAGCCGAGCTCATCGCCGACCACCCGGACTACGTGTTCACCACCTCGACCCGGCCGTGGAACATCAAGCACGGCGACGTGATGCCGGGCACCTACATCGGCATCTGGCAGGACGTTCGCCGACGCCAACATTCCGGTGCTCGCCATGCGCGACACCCCGTGGCTGGTGCGCGACGGAAAGCCGTTCTTCCCCTCCGACTGTCTGGCCAAGGGCGGCGACGCCGTCTCCTGCGGCATCAAGCGCTCCAAGGTACTGTCCGACCACAATCCGACGCTGGATTTCGTCGCGCAGTTCCCGATGCTGAAACCGCTCGACATGAGTGACGCGGTGTGCCGCGACGACTTCTGCCGTGCCGTGGAGGGAAATGTGTTGCTGTACCACGATTCTCATCACATCTCCGCGACCTACATGCGCACCATGACCAACGAACTCGGCCGTCAGATCGCTGCAGCGACCGGCTGGTGGTGACGGTGGTCACCACCATCTGGCCGGGTACGGCCTATCCGCTCGGCGCCACCTACGACGGTGCGGGCACCAACTTCTCGCTGTTCTCCGAGGTCGCCGAGAAGGTCGAACTGTGCCTGATCGCCAAGGACGGCACCGAGGAACGCATCACCCTCGACGAGGTCGACGGCTACGTCTGGCACGCCTACCTGCCCACCGTCACGCCCGGCCAGCGCTACGGCTTCCGCGTCTACGGGCCGTGGGACCCGGCGGCCGGTCACCGCTGCGATCCGAGCAAGCTACTGCTCGACCCGTACGGCAAGTCGTTCCACGGCGACTTCGACTTCAGCCAGGCGCTGTACTCCTACGACCTGAGCGCGGCGGACCTCGCCTCGGGCGGAACCCCGCCGATGATCGACTCGCTCGGGCACACCATGACCAGCGTCGTGATCAACCCGTTCTTCAACTGGGCGTCGGACCGCTCGCCCAAGACGCCGTACCACGAGACGGTCATCTACGAGGCCCACGTCAAGGGCATGACGCAGACACATCCCGGCATCCCCGAGGAACAACGCGGCACCTATGCCGGGCTGAGCCATCCGGTGATCATCGAGCACCTCAAGTCGCTCAACGTGACCGCGATCGAGCTGATGCCGGTGCACCAGTTCCTGCACGATCACCGGCTGCTCGATCTGGGACTGCGAAACTACTGGGGCTACAACACCTTCGGGTTCTTCGCCCCGCACTACCAGTACGCCGCCAACCAGAACGCCGGCGGCGCGGTCGCCGAGTTCAAGACCATGGTGCGGTCGTTCCACGAGGCGGGCATCGAGGTGATCCTCGACGTGGTCTACAACCACACCGCCGAGGGCAACCACCTCGGCCCGACGATCAACTTCCGCGGCATCGACAACGCCGCCTACTACCGGCTGCTCGACGGCGATCTGAAGCTCTACAAGGACTTCACCGGAACCGGCAACAGCCTCAACGCGCGGCACCCGCACACCCTGCAGCTGATCATGGACTCGCTGCGGTACTGGGTGCTCGAGATGCACGTCGACGGGTTCCGCTTCGACCTGGCGTCCACGCTGGCCCGTGAGTTCTACGACGTCGACCGGCTGAGCGCGTTCTTCGATCTGGTCCAGCAGGATCCGGTGGTCAGCCAGGTCAAGTTGATCGCCGAACCGTGGGACGTCGGCGAGGGCGGCTACCAGGTCGGCAACTTCCCCGGTTTGTGGACCGAGTGGAACGGGAAGTATCGCGACACTGTGCGTGACTACTGGCGGGGAGAACCCGCAACCCTCGGTGAATTCGCGTCCCGGCTGACCGGGTCGTCGGACCTCTACGAGGCGACGGGCCGGCGGCCCGGCGCCAGCATCAACTTCGTCACCGCCCACGACGGCTTCACGCTCAACGACCTGGTGTCCTACAACGAGAAGCACAACGCAGGCCAACGGCGAGGACAACCGCGACGGCGAGAGCCACAACCGGTCGTGGAACTGCGGCGTCGAGGGACCCACCGACGACCCGACGATCCTGGCGCTGCGCGGCCAGCCAGATGCGCAACGTGCTCGCCACGCTGATGTTGTCAGCCAGGGCACGCCGATGATCAGCCACGGCGACGAGATCGGCCGCACGCCAGCAGGGCAACAACAACGTCTACTGCCAGGACTCCGAGCTGTCCTGGATGGACTGGTCGCTGTGCGAGAAGAACGCCGACCTCCTCGAGTTCACCAGCGAAGGCCGTCGCGCTGCGCAAGGCGCATCCCGGTGTTCCGTCGCCGCCGCTTCTTCGACGGCAAGCCGATCCGCACCGGCGAGCAGGTCCGCGACATCGCCTGGCTGACGCCCGCCGGCACAGGAGATGACCCCCGAGGACTGGGGTGCCGCATTCGGCAAGAGCATCGCGGTCTTCCTCAACGGCGAGGCGATCCCCGAACCGAACGCCCGCGGAGAGCGCGTCGTCGACGACTCGTTCCTGTTGTGCTTCAACGCCTTCGACAAGGCCTGGACTTCGTGATCCCGGCCGACTGGTACGCCGAGCAGTGGACGGCCGCACTGGACACCGCCGACCCGACCGGCGACACCAGCCTCGTCGTGGTCAAGCGGGCGACAAGATCACGCTGCAGGCACGGTCGCTCGTCGTGCTGCGCAAGACGGCCTGACCGCATGGCCCCTCCGATTTCACCGGTCGTCAGCACCTACCGGCTGCAGATGCGCGGTGACCGGTTCACCTTCGCCGACGCGGAGAACCTGCTCGACTATCTCGACGAGCTCGGGATCAGTCACCTGTACCTGTCGCCGATCCTGACCGCGGCCGAGGGCTCGACGCACGGCTACGACGTCATCGACCCCACCGACGGTGTCCGCCGACCTCGGCGGCGCCGACGGGCTGGCCCGGCTGTCCGCGGGCCGCACGGGCGCGTGGGCTCGGCATCGATCGTCGACATCGTGCCCAACCACGTCGGCGTCGACGACCCGCGGCAGAACCCGTGGTGGTGGGACGTGCTGACGCACGGCCGCGAATCCCGCGTACGCGACGTACTTCGACATCGACTGGACGCTGGACCCGGATGGCCGAATCGTCTTGCCCGTCCTCGGTTCCGACGACGACGTCGACGCCCTGACCGTCGACGGCGACGTGCTGCGCCTGGGCGACCAGGGACGTGGCCCATCGCGCCGGGCACCGGTTCCGGCAGCGGGTCGCAGGTGCACGACCGCCAGCACTACCGGCTGGTCGGATGGCGCCACAACGTGTGCGGCTACCGGCGGTTCTTCTCGATCACCTCGCTGGCCGGGCTGCGCCAGGAGGACCGCGCCGTGTTCGACGCCACGCACGTCGAGGTCAAGCGCTGGTTCACCGAGGGACTCGTCGACGGCGTGCGCATCGATCATCCGGATGGCCTGTCCGAATCCGGCGGGCTACCTCGCGTGGCTGCGCGAACTCATCGGGCCGGACTCGTGGATCGTGATCGAGAAGATCCTCGCGGTCGACGAATCGTTGGAGCCGACGCTGCCCGTCGCAGGCACCACCGGCTACGACGCGCTGCGCGAGATCGGCGGCCTGTTCGTCGATCCCACCGGCAGGCAGGCCCTGACCGAGCTCGTCGATTCCGCCGGCGCCGACTACGCCAGGAACCCGGTAGCTCGCCCGCGCACTCAAGGTCGAGGCCGTGACCGACACGTTGCACAGCGAGTCGGGTCGGCTGTGTCGGGCCATCGTCGCGGCCACCGGAGACGACCACCCCGACCTGGGCGCCGCGGTCGCGGCGTTGCTCAGCCACATCGGCGTGTACCGCTCGGACTACCCGTCGTTGGCATCGGTGCTGCCGGTGGCGCTGGCCGAAACCGCGGACGACGCACCGCAACTCGCGCCAGCGCTGGCGATCGTCGCCACGGCCGCGACCACCAGCACGGAGGTGGCGGTTCGGCTGCAACAGCTGTGCGGCGCTGCCACCGCCAAGTCGATGGAGGACTGCCTCTTCTACCGCGACGCGCGGCTGGTGTCGCTCAACGAGGTGGGTGGCGAGCCCGAGTGGTTCGGCGTCGGCGCCGCGGAGTTCCACGACCGCACCGCCGGTCGGGCACGGCTGTGGCCGTCGACGATGACGACGTTGTCGACCCACGACACCAAGCGCGGCGAAGACGTCCGCGCCCGCATCGGCGTGCTGTCGCAGGTGCCGTCGCTGTGGGGCGAGCTGGTGGGCCAGTGGATGCTGCGCGTCCCGCCGCCCGATGCCGCGACCGGCACTGTTCCTGTGGCAGAACGTGTTCGGTGTGTGGCCGGTCGACGGTGTCGTCACCGATGAGCTCCGCGAGCGCCTGCACGCCTACACCGAGAAGGCGATCCGCGAGGCAGGCGCCCACACCACGTGGAACGATCCCGACCACGAGTTCGAGTCGGCCGTGCACGGCTGGCTCGACGAGGTGATCGACGGGCCGGTGGCCACCGAGTTGACCTCTCTGGTGGCCCGGCTCGACGCGTACGGCCGCAGTGATGCGCTTGGCCAGAAGCTGATCCAGCTCACCGCGCCAGGAGTGCCCGACGTCTATCAGGGCACCGAACTCTGGGAGGACAGCCTCGTCGACCCCGACAACCGGCGGCCGGTCGACTACGAACTGCACCGCGAGGCGCTGCGCACGATGGAGCATCCCAAGCTGCGGGTCGTCACCGCCGCGCTACGGCTGCGCCGTGAGCGACCCGACACGTTCCTGTCCGGCGGTTACCGACCGGTGCTGGCCACCGGACCGGCGCGCGAGCACGTCGTCGCGTTCCTGCGCGGGGACGACGTGCTGGTGGCGGTGAGCCGATGGACCGTCCGACTCGACGAAACCGGTTGGGGCGACACGGCGTTGCAGCTGCCCGACGGCACCTGGACCGATCGGCTGACGGGACGCCGGTTCGAAGGCCGGATCGACGTCGCGGACCTGTACGCCGACCTTCCGGTCGCGCTCCTGGAGAACACGCGTGGCTGACCACGAATTCGCGGTCTGGGCACCGCTGCCCGAACGGGTGCGACTCGAACGTCGACGGCGCCCGACACGCGATGACGCGGTCGGACGACGGCTGGTGGCGCGTCGTCGTCGACGCACGCCCCGACGCCCGGTACGGCTTCGTCCTCGACGACGACGACAAGGTGCTGCCCGACCCCCGGTCGCCGCGCCAGCCCGACGGCGTGCACGAGCCGTCGCAGCTGTGGGACGCGTCCGCAGCGACCTGGACCGACGCCGGCTGGCCCGGCCGCTCCGCCGAGGGCGCGGTGATCTACGAGCTGCACGTCGGCACCTTCACTCCGACAGGCACTTTCGACTCCGCGATCGACAAGCTCGACTACCTGGTCGAGCTCGGCGTCGACCTCGTCGAACTCATGCCGGTCAACGCGTTCAGCGGCACGCACGGCTGGGGTTACGACGGCGTGCTGTGGTACGCGGTGCACGAACCATACGGCGGTCCCGACGGCCTGGTGCGGCTGGTCGACGCCTGCCACGCCCGCGGGCTCGGCGTGTTGATCGACGCGGTGTTCAACCACCTCGGCCCGTCGGGCAACTACCTGCCGCGGTTCGGCCCGTACATGTCGTCGGGCAGCAATCCCTGGGGTGAGTCGATCAACATCGCCGACGCCGGTTCCGACGAGGTGCGCGCCTACATCATCGAATGCGCGCTGCGGTGGATGCGCGACTTCCACGCCGACGGACTCCGCCTCGACGCCGTGCACGCCCTGGTCGACACCACCGCCGTGAACATCCTCGAGGAGCTGTCGGCCGAAACCGACGCACTGGCAGAGCACATTGGGGCGTCCACTGTCCCTGATCGCCGAGAGCGACCGCAACGATCCGCGGCTGATCACGCCACGCGACCGCGGCGGACTCGGCATGACCGCGCAGTGGGACGACGACATCCACCACGCCATCCACACCGCCGTGTCGGGCGAACGCCAGGGCTACTACGCCGATTTCGGCACCCTGGCGGCCCTGGCGAGCACGCTCAAGCACGGCTACTTCCACGCGGGCACCTACTCGTCGTTCCGGCGCAGGCGGCACGGCCGCCCCCTGGACACCGCGACCATCCCGGCCACCCGACTACTGGCCTACACCCTGACCCACGATCAGGTGGGCAACCGCGCGATCGGCGACCGGCCGTCGCAGAACCTGGACTTCGGCCAGCTCGCGGTCAAGGCCGCACTGGCGCTCGGATCGCCTTACACCGCAATGCTCTTCATGGGTGAGGAGTGGGGCTCGTCGAGCCCGTTCCAGTTCTTCAGCAGCCACCCCGAGCCGGATCTTGCGCGGGCCACCGCCGAGGGACGCAAGGCCGAGTTCGCCGAGCACGGGTGGGACGCCGACGAGGTGCCCGATCCGCAGGACCCGCAGACCTTCGAGCGATCGAAGCTGGTGTGGGACGAGGTCGGCGCCGCACAGCACGCGCGGCTGCGCGACGTCTATCGCGCGCTGATCGCGCTGCGGCATGACGAGCCCGACTTCGCCGACCCGTGGCTGGACCACCTCGGCGTGGACTACGACGAGGAACAGCGCTGGATCGTGTTGCGGCGCGGGGCATTCGCCATCGCGTGCAATCTCGGCACCGAACCCGTCACGGTACCCGTCGGCGGCGAGGTCGTGTTGGCCTGGGAGCAGCCGACGGTTGGCGAAGCCACGGTGTTGCCCGGCCATTCGTTTGCGATCCTGCGGGGTGTCAACCCGCCATCCACAGCCGGCGCGGCTGTGCACAACTGATTGCGCGACCGCCGGATTCGCCGATCATTCGGCATGACCAAGGAATTCTGCCGATCCCACCCATCGAATCGGCCACCGACCCCATCGGCTCACCGCTGACCTGCGCCAGCGTTGGCGTGCGCTGATGGGCGAGCTCGGCTTCGGCGAGCGCCTGCTGTGGTTCGCGTTCGTCGGTCCCGACCGGCGGTTGCCAAGGTGATCAGCCAAGTGCGTCGACAGTCGGCAGGCGATCGATGGCCGTGTCGCGGCCGAGCACGTGCGGTCGACGGGCTTCCAACGCCGACCGTCGATGGGCTGATGCCCTCGTCGACGCGGCGCAACGTTTCGGTGTGCCGATCGAGCCCATCTTCCGCGCCAACGACGAGGCGGTGATCCTGATCGAACCGGAAAGCCGGGCGGCGTGACTCAGGTCAAGTAGCGGTACGCGGCCGAATCCGGCTCGAGCACCTCGACGTGAATGTCGGACGCGCGCATGCGCTCCAGAAGGCCGTCGAAGTCGGCGGCCGAGCCGAGTTCGACGCCGACCAGCGCCTCCCCCGTCTCCCGGTTGTTGCGCTTGACGTACTCGAAGAGCGTGATGTCGTCGTTCGGGCCGAGCACCTCGTCGAGGAAGCGGCGCAGCGCGCCCGGCTCCTGGGGGAAGTCCACCAGGAAGTAGTGCTTCAGCCCGAGGTGCACCAGCGAGCGTTCGAGCACCTCGTTGTACCGCGAGACGTCGTTGTTGCCGCCCGAGATGAGACACACCACCGTCGTTCCCGGCGTGACGTCGGCTTCGAGCAGGCCCGCCACCGACAGCGCGCCCGCGGGCTCGGCGATGATGCCCTCGTTCTGATAGAGATCGAGCATCGCGGTGCACACGGCGCCCTCGTCGACCGTGGTGATCGACACCATGTCGCCTGCGGCGGCCAGTGCGGCGTACGGCAGTGCCCCGGCCTTCGCCACCGCCGCGCCGTCGACGAACTGGTCGACGTGGTCGAGGATCACCGGCTGCGCCGTTGGCCAATGCGGCGACCATCGCGGCCGCACCCGCGGGCTCGACCCCGAGCACCGCGGTACTGGTGGTGCGTTCGGCGAGGTACGTGGTGATGCCGCTGATGCACCCGCCGCCGCCGACCGGAACGATGACCAGGTCGGGTTCGACGTCGAGCTGGTCGAGCAGCTCGACGGCGATGGTGCCCTGCCCGGCCATGGTGCGCAGGTCGTCGTACGGCGGCACCAGGGTGGCGCCGGTGCGCACGACGTCCTCGAGCGCCGCGGCCGCCGCGACGTCGTAGGTCTTGCCGCCGACGATCAGTTCGATGAACTCGCCGCCGTGATAGCGGATGCGGTCGCGCTTCTGCTTCGGCGTCTTGGCCGGTACGTAGACCCGCCCGTGGATGCCCATCGAACGGCAGGCGAGCGCGAAGCCCTGGGCGTGGTTGCCCGCCGACGAGCAGACCACCCCGGCGTCCTTCTCCTGCGGCGTCAGCTGCATGAGCAGGTTGTAGGCGCCACGCAGCTTGTAGGAGCGCACGGCCTGCAGGTCCTCGCGCTTGAGGTAGACCTGCGCGCCGGTGATCGCCGACAACCGCTCGCTGAGCTGCAGCGGGCTGGTCGCGACCAGACCGGAAATTCGCTGAGCGGCCTCGTCGATGTCTGCCGCGGTCAGCGGCGACGTGCGGGGACTCTGGCTCAGCTCAGCGGACACCGGTCAATGGTGCCACTTGGACGGCTGGGCGCGAAAACGGGTTTAGCCGACGGGGCTGAGCACGAACACCGGGATCTGCCGGTCGGTCTTGGTCTGGTACTCGGCGTAGTCGGGCCAGGTGGCGATGGCGCGCTCCCACCACTGCGCCTTTTCGTCGCCGAACACCTCGCGCGCTTCGTAGTCCTTGGTCTCGGTGCCGTCCTGCAGCTCGACCTGGGGGTTGGCCTTGATGTTGTAGTACCAGACCGGGTTCTTCGGAGCGCCGCCGAGCGACGCCACGACCGCATACTCGCCGCCGTGTTCCACACGCATGAGCGGGGTCTTGCGGATCTTGCCGGTCTTGGCGCCGATGGTGGTCAGCAGGATGACGGGACGGCCCTTGAGCTCGGTGCCTTCGGATCCGCCGGACGCCATGTACTGCTCGGCGTTCTCGCGGGCCCAATCAGACGTGCTTGGTTCGTATTCTCCGGTGAGAGGCATGCCGATCAGTTTATGCCGCCAAGACGCACCTGATCCGGCGTTTCGGTTGCCCGAACTCTTGGATACGAGCTATCGTCAAAGGTATGACGGCCCCCAGCGTCAAACTCGTCACGTCCGGCGCTGACGTGCGGATCGCCGGCGTCCCGTGGCCGCTGTACAAGCTGATCGCGCTGGCCGTCGGGATGCTCGTGCTGGTGGTCGTCGGGGTGGCCACCGCCAGCCTTGGCCCTGCCGTGGTGGCGGGCTCGGCCGCGGCCACCGTCGTGTGGCTGGGGCTCGGCATCTTCCACTCTTCGGGCGATTAGCCCTCGAGCAGTCCGCGCAGGGTCGCCAGGTCCGCGGCCACCGCTGCGGCGTCGGCCTCGAACTCCTCATCGGTGACGCCGGGCCGCCGGCGCAGCGTGAACACCACTTCGCAGCCCGCGTCTCCCGCACCGGCCGGAATCACCCGCATCGGGTTGTACACCGCGTCACCGGACGGCAGCCGGACCACGTGGTCGACCACGCCGAATTCATTGGGTGGGGCGAACTCGACCTCCGCGTCCGACAGCGTCGGATCGGCCAGACCGGCCGCCCAGCGTGGCAGTTCGGTGCGATCCGCCGCGAAGGCGTAGACGGCCTTGGGGTCGGCGTCGATCCACACGCTGATGTGCCGTGATCGGGCGAGCGGAGCGACGGGCGAAGATGCGTTGTCGGTCGTGTCGTCATCCATTCCCCCATGGTGGCCCACACACTGAGTCGTATGGCCGATACCCCCGATCTCCCGAAACCCGTCGAGGCGTTCGTGAGCCGGGCCGAGCGTTTGGCGTCCGGCGCAGAACACCACGTGCCGTCGTGGTTGCGCCCCGGCGATCCGGAGAGCAGGCTGCCCGTGCTCTCGGCGTTGATCGTCGCGATCGCGCTGCAGTTGGCCATTCCCAAGAGCTACACCGTGGTGCCACGCTGGCCGCTCATCGCTCTCGAGCTCCTGCTCGTCGTGGTTCTGGTTGGCCTGAACCCATTGCGTCTCTCGCGGCCGACGACGTTCGGCAAGTGGGCCAGCTACGTGCTGCTGGCGGCGATCACCATCGACAACACGCTGTCAGCGCTCGTCCTGGACATTCGCATCCTCGCCGGCGAGGTCAGCAACAAGGCCGCGGTGCTGCTGGGCAGCGGCGGCGCCATCTTCGTCACCAACGTGATCGTCTTCGGCATCTGGTACTGGGAGCTGGACCGCGGTGGCCCGTTCGCGCGCCGCGAAGGCGCCAGGCCATACCCGGACTTCATGTTCCCGCAGATGACGGAACGCGAGCTGGCACCACCGGACTGGCGGCCCGAGTTCGCCGACTACCTCTACGTCAGCATCACGAACGTGGTGGCGTTCTCCCCCACCGACACCATGCCGATGGCGCGCTGGGCCAAGGCCATGATGTCCGTGCAGGCCATGGTCTCGCTGACCACGTTGGCGCTGGTGATCGCACAGGGCCGTAAACGTTTTGGGCTGACCCCGTCAGGTCAACCGAGGCAACCGGGGCCCAGCAGTGCCTTCAGGTCGCCCATCAACGCCGACGACGTGCGTCACGCGCAGCGACTGGTCGAGTTCCAGAGTGGTGATCCGCTCCCCGCTCATCAGCCGCAGATGCACCTGCGCGGTGCCGGGATGGTTGGCGAGCACCTGCTTGAGCGCACTGACCTTCTCGATGGTGCACTGCCGCGTCGGCAGGCTGACCGCAAGCGGCCGGTCCACCTGGGCGCTCGAGAAGTCCGGCACGACGAGCTCGTTGGCGATCAGCGAGACCCGGTCGTCGCGGATGTTCACCTTGCCGCCGACCAGAACCACCGCGTCGTCGGCGATCTCGGCGCCGAACGTGGAGTACGTGTGCGGGAAGAACATCACCTCGATGCCACCGGTGAGGTCCTCCAATTGCGCTGAGGCCCAGGGCATCCCGTTCTTGTTCACCCGGCGGTTCACCGAGGCCAGGATGCCGCCGACCCGGACCTGCGAGTCGTTGGCGACGTCGCCGTCGAGGATGGCCGGGATCTGGGTGTCCACCTGGGTGGCCAGCAGATGCGCGACGCCGTTGAGCGGATGGCCCGAGACGTACAGGCCGAGCATCTCCCGCTCGAGTGCCAGCTTGTGCTTGTCCTCCCACTCCTCGTCGGGCACCTTGATGGTGAAGACCGCGTCCGCAGCGGTGTCCGCGCCACCGAACAGGTCGAACTGCCCCATCGCCTCGGCCTTCTTGGTGCCGAGCACCGAGTCCACGGCATCGGTGTGGATCAGGAACAGTCCCTTGCGGGGATGCCCGAGCGAGTCGAACGCCGCCCGCCTTGATCAGCGACTCCGTCACCTTCTTGTTGCACGCGGTGATGTCGACCTTGTTCAGATAGTCGGAGAAGTCGGTGTACTTGCCCTTCTCGGTGCGCGTATTGATCAGCGAGGCAACGACATTCGTCCCGACGTTCCGCACGGCGCCAAGTCCGAATCTGATGTCGGCGCCCACCGACGCGAAGTTCAGCACCGACTCGTTGACGTCGGGCGGCAGCACGGTGATGCCCAGCCTGCGGCAGTCGGCCAGATAGACCGCCGCCTTGTCCTTGTCGTCGCCGACGGACGTCAGCAGGCCTGCCATGTACTCGCCCGGGTAGTTGGCCTTGAGGTAGGCCGTCCAGTACGACACCAGCCCGTAGCCCGCGGCGTGTGATTTGTTGAACGCGTAGTCCGCGAAGGGAAGCACGGTGTCCCACAACGCCTTGACGGCCGGCGCGGAGAAGCCGTTGGTCTTCATGCCCTCGGAGAAGCCCTCGAACTCCTTCTCGAGCACCTCACGCTTCTTCTTGCCCATCGCCTTGCGCAGGATGTCGGCTCGGGCCAGCGAGTAGCTGGCCACCTTCTGCGCGATGCGCATGATCTGCTCCTGGTAGACGATCAGGCCGTAGGTCTCGGCGAGGATCTCCTCCAGGGGCTCCGCCAACTCCGGGTGGATCGGCTTGATGGCCTGCCGGCCGTTCTTGCGGTCGGCGTAGTCGTTGTGGGCGTTCATGCCCATGGGCCCCGGCCGGTACAGCGCGATGACCGCGACGACGTCCTCGAACTCGGTGGGCTGCATCCGGCGCAGCAGATCCCGCATCGGGCCGCCGTCGAGTTGGAACACGCCGAGGGTGTCACCGCGACCCAGCAGTTCGTAGGTGGCCGGGTCGTCGAGCGGCAGCGCGTCGAGATCCAGGTCGATGCCGCGGTTGGCCTTGATGTTCTCGATCGCGTCGCCGATGATCGTCAGGTTCCGCAGGCCGAGGAAGTCCATCTTGAGCAGGCCGATGGCCTCGCACGACGGATAGTCCCAGCCGGTGATGATGGCGCCGTCCTGCGGCCGCTTCCACAGCGGGATCGCTCGATGAGCGGCTCGGAGCTCATGATCACCGCGCACGCGTGCACGCCCGCGTTGCGGACCAGGCCCTCCAACCCGCGCGCGGTCTCGTAGATGGTGCGCACGTCCGGGTCGGTGTCGAGCAGGTTGCGGACCTCGACGGCCTCCTTGTACCGCTCGTGGTTCGGGTCGGTGATGCCCGAGAGCGGAATGTCCTTGGCCATGATCGGCGGCGGGAGCGCCTTGGTGATGCGGTCGGCGATGGCGAAGCCGGGCTGGCCGTAGTGCACCCGCGCCGAATCCTTCAGTGCCGCTTTGGTCTTGATGGTGCCGAAGGTGATGACCTGCGCCACCCGGTCGCTGCCCCACTTGTTCGCCGCGTAGCGCAGCATCTCGCCGCGACGGCGGTCGTCGAAGTCGATGTCGATGTCGGGCATCGACACGCGTTCGGGGTTGAGGAACCGTTCGAACAGCAGCCCGTACGGGATCGGGTCGATGTTGGTGATGCCGAGCGCGTACGCCACCAGCGACCCGGCCGCCGAGCCGCGGCCGGGGCCGACCCGGATGTCGACCGAGCGGGCGTAGTCGATGAGGTCGGCGACGATCAGGAAGTAGGACGGGTAGCCCTTGTCGCAGATGACCTTGCTCTCGTACTCGGCGCGGTCCACGTACTCGCTGCGGCACGCCCGACGGGAAGCGGCGCGCCAGCCCGGCGTCGACCTCGCGGCGCAACCAGGACGCCTGGTCGTGGCCCTCCGGGCACCGGGAAGATCGGCATCCGGTCCTTGGGCGACCACACCTCGGCGTAGGACTGCACCCGCTCGGCGATCAGCAGCGTCGAGTCGCAGGCGCCCGGGACCTGTCGTCCCACAGCGCACGCATGTCGGCGGCCGACTTCAGGTAGTAGCCGTCACCGTCGAACTTGAACCGGTTCGGATCCGAGAGCGTCTTGCCGGTCTGCATGCACAGCAGCGCCTCGTGGTTGTGCGAGGCCTCGCGGGTGACGTAGTGGCAGTCGTTGGTGGCCAGCGGCGGGATGCCGAGCTTGCGGCCGACCTCCAGCAGACCCTCGCGCACCCGGCGCTCGATGGACAACCCGTGGTCCATCAACTCCAGGAAGTAGTTCTCCTTGCCGAAGATCTCCCGCCACTTCGCCGCCGATTCCAGGGCCTCGCGGTCGTGGCCGAGCCTCAGCCGGGTCTGCACCTCACCCGACGGGCAGCCCGTGGTGGCGATGATGCCCTCGGCGTTCTCGGCGATGATCTCGGCGTCCATCCGCGACCACTTGCCCAGTTGGCCCTCGAAGGAGGCCAGCGACGACAGCTTGAACAGATTGCGCAGGCCCGTCGCGTTCTCGGCGACCATGGTCATGTGCGTGTAGGACCCGCTACCCGAGACGTCGTCGGACTTCTGGCTGGGATCACCCCACAGGATGCGCTTGGTGTCGAATCGCGAGGCAGGCGCGATGTAGGCCTCGACGCCGATGATCGGTTTGATGCCCACATCGGTTGCCGCGTTGTAGAACTCGCTGGCCCCGAACATGTTGCCGTGGTCGGTCATCCCGATCGCGGGCATCTCCAGGCGTTGCGCCTCGGCGAGCATCGGCGTGACCTTCGCAGCACCGTCCAGCATCGAGTACTCGGTGTGATTGTGCAGATGCACGAAGGAGTCGCTGCGATGAGCGCTCGCGCGAAGAGCCGACGAACTGTCCATAGGCCCGTCAGTCTAGGACCGCGAACCGACACCCCCGGGCGTGTCGGGAATCCGTTTCGCGGCGTGTCACGAAGTTTTCTGGCAGGCCTACGGCGCGGCGGTGGCGCTCTGCAGGGCCTCGCGGTGGCCCGCGGCGACGGATTCGGGACCCAGCAAGCCGTTTGAGAAGAGTCCGTTGAGTTGCTTGGCTATCGATCTCAGGTCGGTCTGACTGTCGACGAACCCGGCGTGGAAGCCCAACCCCCACAGCATCGCGTGCAGCATGTCGGCGATCGGCACCACCGCCGTATCGGCAGCAAGCTCACCGCGCGACTTCGCGGCGCACAGCGACCACTGCAGGAAGCTGCGCAGCGCGTTGCCGAGGCCAACCTCCAGCTCGGGGTTGCGAGTGGCCTCGAGGCGGGCGCTCACCAGGAAGGCGATCAGCGAGCGGTCGCGGACGTCGGCCTCGTGCATCGCAGCGATCAGGGCGGCCAATTGCTCGAGGAACGTGTCCTTACGTTTGGCTTCACCAATGCAATCGGCGATCACGCCGGATGCGTCGGCGACGAGCATGCCGTAGATCTCTTCCCGTGAGGCGAAGTAATAGTGCAGCGTGGGACGGCTCAGGCCTGCGGCCATCGCGATCGCCTGGAAGGTCGCCGCGTGGTATCCGCGCTCGTTGATGACCTGGCGGGCGGCCCGCAGGATGGTGTTGCGGGTTTCGGCCGAATCGGACCCGACGGGCCTACCGCGGCGGCGCGCCGCCGGGAGCGACTGACCATCGAGTTGCGGCATGATCCCGACCTCACCAGCGAGGAGGGATGCCCTCGCCTGGCAAACCGTATTGCATAGCTGCAAGGCGGGTCAACCCGCCACCGCCCGCAAACGTCGCTCGAGGTATTCGACGACGCCGGGATCCGACGTCGCGTCGATCGCGCGCCGATAGCTGCGGGCCGCCTCGTCGAAGCGTCCCGCCTGCGCAAGCAGATGCGCCCGCACCGCCAACGCAGGCTGGAACCGTTCGACGGCGGGGTCGGTCACGGCATCGAGGGCGCGCAACCCCGCCGCAGGACCGTCGATCTCGCCGTCGAGTGCCGCGAGGGCTACCTCGGCGCCCAGCGACGGCGGCCGTCCGCACCAGCGCGCGATGCAGGGTGCGCAGCGTCTCGGTCGTCCACCGGCCCGCGCGTGGCACGGCTGCAGTGGGCGGACTGTATCGCCGCCTCGTACTGGAATCGGCCGGGCCGGCCGTGGGCGTGCGCGCGCGTCAGCAGCGCCTCGCCGCGGTCGATCATGGTGCGATCCCAGCGGTCGGTGTCCTGCTCCTCGAGCGGCACGATGCATCCGTCCTCGGCGCGCCGGGCGGGCCGACGGGCCTCCGACAGGCACACCAGCGCCGCCAGGCCGAGCACCTCGGGCTCGTCGGGGAGCAGGTCGGCGAGAACGCAGTGCCAGGTGCACGGACTCGGCGGACAGGGATTCGACCGCAGAGCCCTGCGGCACCAGCTGCCAGTCGATGGCGTACGCCCCGTACACGGCCTCCAGGACCGCGGGCAGTCGCTCGGCGAGCTGCTCGCGTTCGGGCATCTCGAACGGGATGCCCGGTGGCCCTGATGCGCTTCTTCGCGCGGACCAGGCGCTGCGCCATGGTCGCGGGCTCGACCGCGAACGCCGCCGCGATGGCCGCCGCGTCCACGCCGAGCACCACCTGCAGCATCAGTGGCGTCCGGATGGACGCCGCGATGGCCGGATGGGCACACACCAGCATCAGCTCGAGTCTGCGGTCGGGGATGCCGGAGTCGTCGGGGACTCGAGGTCGCCTTGGTCGGCACCGAATTGCTCACTACCCCAATCCGTTTCGTCGAGCGGAACGCTGGTCCTGCTGGCCGCCGACTTCCACGTGTCGCGGAGCCGGTTGCGCGCGACGACCAGCAACCAGGCCTCCGGGTTGTCCGGGACGCCGTCCAGCGGCCAGCGGGTCAACGCCCGCTCCACGGCATCGGCCAACGCGTCCTCTGCGGCCGCGATGTCGCGCCCGGGGGCGGCCAGGAGCGCCAACAGCCGGCCATACGACTGCCGAACGACCTCGGTCAGGGCGTTCAGGGGTGGTACCACCCTCGCCCGGCGCGTAGGTCCTGGCCACCGGGCGGATCTCGACGGATCCCCATCCGTTGGCCGGGTTGCGCTGCGCCCACTTCAGCGCCTCGTCCAGGTTCGGCACGTCGATGACGAAGATGCCGCCGAGCTTCTCCTTGGTGTCGGCGAACGGCCCGTCCTGGACCTCGGGTGCGCCGTTGCGCGCGGTGACGGTCGTGGTGGCGTCGACGGTGTCGAGCACTTCGGTGGTGATCAGCACCCCCGCGGCCGAGAGATCGTCGGCGTAGGCCGCGAACGCCGCCATCGCAGGCGCCATGTCCTCCTCGGTCAGACCGATCGAAGGATCCCTCCTGATAGTGCATGAGCAGGCAGTAACGCATGATTCGTCCTCGTCGCTCGTGATCGGTGCCCGACGTCTTGGTCGAGCCTGTCACCGTGATGACGATTCGGGTGCGGCCAGATCGACACCGGCCGCGATCGGATCCGCGGGTTTCTTCCGCAACCCGTCGATCGTCATCACCGCCAGCGCCACCCAGATCATCGCGAACCCGATCCACCGGCCCACCGGCATCGGCTCGTGGCTGACGAGCACGCCCCACGCCATCTGGAGGGCGGGGTTGAGGTAGAACAGCAGGCCCATGGTGACCAGCGGGAGCCGCTGCGCCGCGGCGGCGAAGAGCAGCAGCGGCACGGCCGTCACCGGACCCGCCAACATCAGGAGCACCGAGTGCCCAGCCCCGTAGTCGATGAAATGCCCCTGCCCGAGCACCGCCAGCACGATCAGGTATCCGCCCGCCAGCGGCAGGGCAAGGAGCGTCTCGACGGCGACGCTGACGCGCGGATCCGCCACCACGACCTTCTTGACCACCCCGTAGAAGGCGAACGACAGGGCGAGCCCGACGGCGACGTACGGCGGCGCGCCCACCTCCACGGTGAGGATCACCACCGCGACCACCGCGAGCACCAGGGCGATCAGCTGAAAGCGCCTGATGCGCTCACGAAAGACGAGCACACCGAGTGCGACGGTGACCAACGGGTTGATGAAGTAACCCAACGCTGCGTCGACGACGTGGCCGTGCGTCGCGGCCCAGATGTAGATCCCCCAGTTGATCGAGATCAGCACCGACGCAACCAACAGCAACAGCCAGGTCCGCCCGCTGAGCCTGCGCAGGTCCCCGAGCCGGCGCGCCACCAGGAGCACGACGAACAGGCACACCGCGCTCCACACGATGCGGTGGGCCAGCACCTCGAGCGATCCGGCGGGCAGCAGCAACGGGAAGAACCCGGGACACAGGCCCCACCAGACGTAGGCGCCGACGCCGAACAACACGCCCGACCGGCGGGGGCGCGGTTCCGCGTCGCCGCTCACGAGTCGTGGTGGCGCAGCACGTCGAGCGCGTGCTGCAGGTCCGCCGGGTAAGGGCTGGTGATCTCGATGCGCCGTCCATCGGCAGGATGCGCGAACGCCAGCGAACGCGCGTGCAGCCATTGCCGTTCCAGTCCGAGCCGCTTCGCCAACGTCGGATCGGCACCATAGGTCAGGTCGCCGCAGCACGGGTGGTGCAGGGCCGAGAAGTGCACCCGGATCTGGTGTGTGCGACCGGTTTCCAGATGGACGTCGAGCAGGCTGGCGGCGACGAACGCCTCAACGGTGTCGTAGTGCGTGACGCTGTGCCGCCCCTGCTCGGTGACGGCGAACTTCCAGTCGTTGCCGCGGTGCCGTCCGATCGGTGCGTCGATGGTGCCGCTGGACGGATCCGGATGTCCCTGGACCAGCGCGTGATAACGCTTCTCGACCGTGCGCTCCTTGAAGGCGCGCTTGAGCACGGTGTACGCGCGCTCGGAGATCGCCACCACCATGACGCCCGACGTGCCGACGTCGAGGCGCGACACGATGCCCTTGCGTTCGGGCACACCCGACGTGGTGATGCGGAACCCTGCCGCGGCCAGTCCGCCGAGCACCGTGGGCCCGGTCCACCCGACCGAGGCGTGCGCGGCGACACCCGCGGGCTTGTCGACGGCGACGATGTCGTCATCGGAGTACAGGATCGTCATGCCCTCGATGTCGACCGGCGGATTGTCAAGTGGTGCAGGCGCTTCCGGAAGGCTGACCTCGAGCCACGCACCCGCGGCCAGGCGGTCGGACTTGCCTGCCTGGGCACCGTCCAACTCGACGCCGCCCGCTTCGGCCAGTGCCGCCGCGGCGGTGCGCGACAGCCCGAGCAGCCTGGCCAGCCCGGCATCGACGCGCATCCCCGCCAGCCCCTCGGGGACTGGCATCGAACGGGTGGTCATCAGGACGGTTCGGCCGCGTCGCCGGGCTTGGGCCTGCCTGCCTCGTCCGTTGCGGCGTCCGGCTGCAGCACCCCCAACTCGGCAGCGCCGTCCGGCCGGCGCCTCCCGGCGGTATCGAAGTCGTAGCCGAACAGCGACAACCCCACCAGCAGGATCGCGCCGCCCACCACCGCCGGGTCTGCGACGTTGAACACCGGCCACCAGCCGATGGACAGGAAGTCGACGACGTGGCCGCGCAGCGGGCCCGGCGAGCGGAAGAAGCGGTCCATCAGATTGCCGAGCGCACCGCCGAGGATCATGCCGAGCCCGAGCGCCCACCACGGTGAGACCAGCCGCCGTCCCATCCAGGCGATGCCGATCACCACTCCGGTGGCGACCAACGTCAGCACCCAGGTGTAGCCGGTGGCCATCGAGAACGCGGCGCCGGAGTTGCGCACCAGGGTCCACGTCACGGTGTCGCCGATGATGGACACCGGCTGTCCCGGGGTGAGCAGTCTGACCGCAAGCACCTTGGTCACGACGTCCAGCGCGAGTACGACGGCGGCGACCGAAAGCAGCAGGCGGAGGCGACGCCGCGTGGACCGCGGTGGGGTATCCCCGTCGGCGGTCACTGGCTCGGCCGAGCCCGTTGATTCATCAGTCACTCCCACATCATTCCAAAGGGGCGATGGTGAACAATCGCCGCATGAGCCGCGTCGTGATGATCACCACCGGCGGCACCATCGCCACCAGCATGGACGACGACGGCGTCGCGCGGCCAACCCGCACCGGAAGCGACCTGTCCGCCGGCCTCGGCATCGCCGATGTCGACGTCGTCGACCTGTTCTCCATGGACAGCTCCGAGTTGACGCCCGCGGACTGGGACGCCGTCGGCGCTGCCGTCGCGGCGGCGGTCGCATCGGGCGCCGACGGCGTGGTGATCACGCACGGCACCGACGCGATGGAGGAGACCGCCCTGTGGCTGGAGCTGACCTACGGCGGTGACGTCCCCGTCGTGCTGACCGGTGCGATGCGCAGCGCCGATGCCCCGGACGCCGACGGGCCGCAGAACCTGCGCGACGCGCTCGCCCTCGCGGCGAGCCCGACGGCGAGGGGCCATGGCGTGCTGGTGAGCTTCGGTGGACGGGTGCTGCGACCGCTGGGCATGCACAAGGTCGCGGGCGGCGGCCTGATGGGCTTCACCGGCGCCGAACTCGCCGCAACGCCGGATGGGCGCGCCTACCTCGGCGCGCTGTCGGCCGCCTCGGCGCCACGGGTCGACATCGTGGCCGCCTACGCGGGCAGCGACGCGGTTGCGCTCGATGCCTGTGTGGCGGCCGGGGCGCGGGGTGTGGTGTTGGAGGCCGTCGGGTCGGGGAACGCGGGCGCCGCCGTCGTCGACGGCGTGCGACGGCACTGCCGCGACGGCGTGACGGTCGCGTTGTCGACGCGGGTGCCCGGCGGACACGTCAGGCCGGGTTACGGGCCGGGCCGGGCGCTGGTGGATGCCGGTGCGGTGGTGGTGCCGCGGCTGCGTCCACCGCAGGCGCGCGTCCTGCTGATGGCGGCGCTGGCCGCGGGCGCCTCCGTCGCCGACGTCTTCACGGCGTGGGGCTAGGCCTCTTCGGTCAGGTTCTTGACGTAGTCCGGCCAGTCCAGGCTGTCGACGGGGTTGGCCCGGCGCACGTCGGGCGTGTCGTCGGGCAGGGTGTGCACCGGCCCCGGACCGCTGCCGCGGGTCTCGAACCGCACCGTCATCACGCCGTGGCCTGCACCCTGAACCCAGCCGTGGCCGTGCTCGGTGTGGGTGACGTCGTCGCCGACCCGCCACGTCGCCGTCGGCTGTTCCGCCCTCGGCGTTGGCGCAACGGCTGGAGCGTCGGACGCCTCGAAGGCCTGGTCGAGATCCGGGAACAGCGACTCCTGCTGGACGTCGGAGAGGCCGGAGAAGCCCACGCCAAGCAGCCGCACCGGGCCGATCTCGACGGGGTCGAGCAGCAGTCGGCGGGCGGTACCGATCAGCGTCGTGGCGTCGGTCGTGGCGTACGGCAGCGTCGCGGATCTGGTGAGCGTGCTCATGTCGGACTTCTTGAGCTTGACGGTCACGGTGCGGGCGCCGCGCCCGTCGCGCTCGAGGCGCTGGTGTGCGTGCTCGCCGATCGGCCCGGTGGCGTCGCGCAGTTGGTCGAGCGTGGTCAGGTCCTCGGCGAAGGTCGACTCGGCACTGATCTGCTTGGCGCCAGCGCGCTCCGCGACGGGGCGGTCGTCGATGCCCTTGGCCAGCCGGTGCAGCGCGGGCCCGACGGTGCCGCCGAGGACGTCGGCGACCTCGGCGTCGCTGAGCGCGGCGAACGCACCGACCGTGTCGATGCCCAGCCGGTGCAGCTTCTCGTCGGCGACCGGCCCGATCCCCCACAGCCTGCGCACCGGCAGCCCGTCGAGCAGCGTGCGCTCCTGGTCGCGGCGGACCACCCGAATGCCGTCCGGCTTGGCCAGACCGGAGGCGATCTTGGCGATCTGCTTGCCCGAGCCGGCCCCGACCGACGCCACGAGTCCGGTCTCGGCCCGCACCCTGGCGCGCAGATGCTCGCAGAACCGTTCGACGTCGGCGGCGGGCGCACCGGCGAGTTCGACCGGCTCGCCGAACGCCTCGTCGAACGAAAGCTGTTCGAGGATCGGCACCAACGCCCGCACGGTGTCGAGCACCCGGCCGCTGGCCACCCCGTAGACCACGCCGCGCGGCGGCAGCACCACCGCTGCCGCGCCGACCAGCCTGCGGGCCTGGTGCATCGGCATGGCCGACCTGGCGCCGAACACCCGCGCCTCGTAGCTGGCGCCCGCGACGACGCCGCGGCCACCGAGACCGCCGACGAGTACGGGCCGCCCCCGCAGGGTGGGGCGGGTCAGCTGTTCGACGGACGCGAAGAACGCGTCCATGTCGAAGTGCAGGACCCAGCGTTCCACGACTGCCGATGCTATGCAGATACCCTGACGCGCATGGCGCAACCCGTCCGCGACGTGTCGATCAGGGATGAGTCCATCCGCCTCGGCCAGTTCCTGAAGCTCGCGGATCTGATCGACAACGGCTCGGATGCCAAGGCGGCGATCGCCGCGGGCGAGGTCACGGTCAACGGCGACACCGAAACCCGCCGTGGACGCCAGCTGCGCCGCGGAGACACCGTCACGTTCGGCGACCAGTCGGCGCGGGTCTCCGCGCAGTGAGCGGGCCGCTCACGCCTTCGCGATCGATACGCGGACGCCGTCCCCGATCTCGGCGCCTGCCTGCGCGTCGCCGAACTCGAAACTCGTGGCCAGGATCTCCCCGGCGATGAGGTCGCCGTGGGCCTTCGCCCACTCGGCGCGTTCGGCAGGTACCGACATCACGACGCTGATTCGGTCCGACACGTCGAGACCGGTCGACTTGCGCAGGTCCTGAAGCTCGCGGATGCGGTCCTTGGCCCAACCTTCGGCTTCGAGCTCCGGGGTGACGGCGCCGTCGAGCACCACCAGGCCTGCACCGTCCGGTAGTGCGGCCGTGAACTCGGGGTCTGCGGCCACGAGTTTGGAGCTGTACTCCTCGGCGGTCAGGACGACGTCGCCTGCCGTCAGGGTGCCGTCGGGGTTGACGACGCCCTGCCCCGCCTTGACGGCCTTGATCGCGTCCTGGACGGCCTTGCCGAGCCGTGGTCCCGCCGCGCGGGCGTTCACGGTCAGCTCGAACCGGCCGTAGGCGTCGATGTCGTCGGTGAGCTCGACGGCCTTGACGTTGAGCTCGTCGGCGATGAGGTCGGTGAACGGCGCCAGCCGTGCCGGATCTTCAACGGCGACAGTCAGTTTCGGCAATGGCAGGCGGACCCGCAGCTTCTTCGCCTTGCGTAGCGACGACCCGACCGAGGCGACTTCCCGCACCTGGTCCATCGCGGCCACCAGATCCGGATCCGCGGGCACCTCGCCCTCACTCGGCCAGTCGGTCAGGTGCACGGAGCGCTCACCGGTCAGGCCGCGCCAGATGACCTCGGTGGCCAACGGCAGCAGCGGGGCGGCCAGCCGGGCCGTGACCTCCAACACGGTGTGCAGGGTGTCGATCGCGTCCCGGTCCTCTTCCCAGAACCGCGAACGCGACCGGCGCACATACCAGTTCGTCAACGCTTCGGTGAACTGCCGCAGCTGCTCGCAGGCGCCGGAGATGTCGCAGGCGTCCATCGTCGCGGTCAGGTCGTCGCGCAGCGCGGCGAGCTTCGCCAGGATGTAGCGGTCCAGCACATGTGTCGAATCGGTGCGCCAGGTACCGACTTTCGGCGCATAGAGCGCCAGGAAGCTGTACGCATTCCAGAACGGCAGCAGAACCTGCCGGACGCCCTCGCGGATGCCCTGCTCGGTGACGACCAGGTTCCCGCCGCGCAGGATCGGTGACGCCATCAGGAACCAGCGCATCGCGTCGGATCCGTCGCGGTCGAACACCTCACTGACGTCGGGATAGTTGCGCAGCGACTTGCTCATCTTCTGGCCGTCGTTTCCGAGCACGATGCCGTGCGCGACAACGGTCTTGAAGGCCGGCCGGTCGAACAGCGCCGTCGCGAGCACGTGCAGCAGGTAGAACCAGCCACGGGTCTGGCCGATGTACTCGACGATGAAGTCCGCGGGATTGTGGTGATCGAACCAGTCCACGTTCTCGAACGGGTAGTGCACCTGGGCGTAGGGCATCGACCCCGAGTCGAACCAGACGTCGAACACGTCGGGGATGCGCCGCATGGTCGACTTCCCGGACGGATCGTCGGGGTTCGGCCGGGTCAGCTCGTCGATGTAGGGCCGGTGCAGATCGTCCGGGCGGACGCCGAAGTCGCGCTCGAGTTCGTCGAGGCTGCCATACACGTCGATGCGCGGATGGGCCGGATCGTCGGACTTCCACACCGGAATTGGGCTGCCCCAGTACCGGTTTCGCGAGATCGACCAGTCCCGCGCCCCGGAGAGCCACTTGCCGAACTGACCGTCCTTGACGTGCTCGGGATACCAGGTGATCTCCTGGTTGAGCTCCACCATGCGGTCCCGGAATTCGGTGACCTTGATGAACCACGACGACACCGCCCGGTAGATCAGCGGATTCCGGCAGCGCCAGCAGTGCGGGTAGGAGTGCTCGTAGGTCTCGTGGCGCAGCAGCACCGCGCCGTTGGCGGCCGCCGGGCCGGTGCCGTTCTTCAGATCGCGGATGATCTGCGGGTTGGCGTCGAACACGTGCTGGCCGGCGTAGTCGGGCACGGTCGCGTCGAAACGCCCCTTGGCGTCGACCGGCGTGACCGGTTCGATGCCAACCAGGTCGGTGGCCGCCTTGTCGTCCTCGCCGTAGGCGGGCGACAGGTGCACCAGGCCGGTGCCGTCCTCGGTGCTGACGTAGTCGGCGGGCAGCACCCGAAAGGCGTTGGGCGAATCCATGAAGTACGGGAACGGCGGCAGATAGCGCATACCGAGCAGCTCGGCGCCCGAGTGGGTGGACAGCACCTCGGGTTCGTCCCCCAGTTCGCGGGCGTACGCCGCCACCCGCGCCTGGGCCAGCAGGTAACGCCGCCCGTCGGTGCCGCGCACCTCGACATAGGTGACGTCCGGATTGACGGCCACTCCCTGGTTCGACGGCAGCGTCCACGGCGTCGTCGTCCAGACGAGCAGGTATGCGCCCGCGACGACACCCTCGGTCACCTCGAGTCCCACGGTCAGCGCGGGATCCTGACGGCTCTGGTAGACGTCGTCGTCCATCCGCAGCTCGTGGCTGGACAAGGGGGTCTCGTCGTTCCAGCAGTACGGCAGCACGCGGTAGCCCTCGTAGGCCAGGCCCTTGTCCCACAGCCGTTTGAAGGCCCAGATCACCGATTCCATGAAACTGGGATCGAGCGTCTTGTAGTCATTGTCGAAGTCGACCCACCGGGCCTGGCGAGTGACGTAGGCCCGCCATTCCTCGGTGTACTTCAGCACCGATGCGCGGCAGGCCTCGTTGAACTTGTCGATGCCCAGCTCTTCGATCTGGCTCTTCTCGGCGATGCCGAGCTGGCGCTGCACCTCGAGTTCGGCGGGCAGGCCGTGCGTGTCCCAGCCAAACCGCCGCTCCACCTTGTAGCCGCGCATGGTGCGGTAGCGCGGCACGATGTCCTTGACGTAGCCGGTGAGCAGGTGTCCGTAGTGCGGGAGACCGTTGGCGAACGGCGGGCCGTCGTAGAACACGTACTCCGGCGCGTCGTCACGCCGGTCGATGCTGGCGCGGAAGGTGCCGTCGGCGTCCCAGTAGTCCAGCACCTCGGTCTCGAGCTGCGGGAAGTTCGGCGCTCCGGCGGCCGGCTTCGGATAGGCAGTCACTGCGTGTCGTCTCCTGTGCCAAATGTCGCTGGCGCTCGGAAGCCCAGCTTCGTTCAGGCACGGGGACGACGTCGCGCGTGTGCGCGAGCGCCGCGGTACCACCCCGCTTGCGCACTGATCCTGTCCCCGTCGCTTCGCTCGCCCCGGGAAAGTGCGCCGCTCGTTGTCAGGGCGTTGACGGACCCAACCGTTCGGTTCTACTTGGCCCGGTCGGCGAATCCGGTGGGCCGTTCTTCCGAAGGCTCCCCGGTGATGGCCGGATCGGTGCCTGTGCGTCGATTCTAGGGGTTCGGGGTTTCCCGAGGCTAATGCGCCATCGCCAACTCGGCGGCGGCAAGCGCGGGCGCCGTGGCCTCCGAGGTCAACTCGATGAGCGTGAACGGGAGCTGCTCGGCGAGCTCCTCGATGGTGTACGGCTCGAAGCTGCGCGTGTCGTACCACCAGTCGAGGACGACGACGCCGCCGCGGCGGTGTGCGCGCAACTCGAGTACGTGTCCCAGCTGCGCCGGCTCGGCGTCGCCGTACGCGAACAGGATGTCGGACAGCGGTTGTGCGTGCGGGTCGTCCGGCACGCCGTGCACGATGCGTCGCCGCGACACGGCCGAGTGATGAACGCCTGCCAGCAGTTCGGTGGCGTGTGCGCGGCGCGGGCCGACGCAGGACAGCTGCACCGGGTGCATGGAGCGGCCGTGCCCTGGCACGTCGACGGCGACGGCGCCCTCGCCGATGGTCCGCTCGATCGCCCGGCCCAGTGCGGCGAGAAGGACGTCTTCGGCCGTTACTCCGAGAGCCACGCTCGCACCGTCGAGTTCCTGGGTCAGAACGTCCGACAGCGGTGCGGACAGCACGGCGACGTCATCGGCCTCGGGCCGGCTGACGGTGTCGTAATCGGTCATCTGCAAGTTTGCGCAGTTCATGTTGTGAAGGTTACAGCACTGTCCCAAAAATGGGAGACCTCTACCAAAACTGTGACGGCAGTGTCAATTATCGGGTGACATTCCTCTTTACGGTTGCTACTGCCCAATCTCGGGAAGTACAGCTATGGTGGTAGCTGTGCCGCGCACCGACGAGAACGGCAGGCAGCTCAAAGCCCTGCTCGATTACCTGCTCGACGGAGACGTCGACGCCAAGGCCATCTACGACGCCCTTGGCACGTCCAGTAGTACGTACTACAGGCGAATCAAGGAAGCCGACTATCCCGAACGCAGAGGAACTGCGGCACATTGCGGACCGGTTCACCCTCAGCTATCCCGACCTGCAGGTTCGGTTCGGACTGATGAGCCGTGAAGAGGTCTGGAGCTATCTCGAGTCGGCACCGCTCAGTGTCGCCACCGCGACCGACACCAAGACCGACGTGCGCACCGTTCGGCGGCCCAAGTTGTCCGAACTCACGCCGCGACCCGACGCACCTCCGCTTTAGCAGTAGTATTTGCTGACGGCAATTCAGCACAAAGGCGAGACCCCATGGCACTGACAGTCCTGATCACGATCACCACGGCATGCATTGCGTGGAGCTTGTGGATCCGGCGCGTTACCTGGTCCTGCCGGTGGGAAGTTGCTGCCACCCTCAACATCGCGTTGCAGGGCGTGGCCGTGCTGCTGATGTCACCCCTCGCCTCGGAGACCCTGGGGCACTGGCTGCACGCGCTGACCGGCAAGTGGAATCTCGAGGACTACATCGGCCACGATCTCTACGTCGTCGCCGCGTCCGCGGTCGTCTACAACGCCCTTGGGCGGCTGCAGGACGACCACGCCATGCAGAAGACGTTCAAGCAGTACGTCGAGCTTCCGGCCACGCTGTGCATTCCGCTGCTCCTGGCCACCTTCACGTTGGGCAACGGGGCGCGGATCTACCGGCCGGACTTCTTCGAGGTGCCCACCGACTTCTGGTTGAGCGCGTACTGGCTGCTGCTCTGCGGCACCCTGATCTACCTGCTTGGATACGGTTCGCGCGCGCTGATGGTGCTACGGAAGGACCCGCGTTCGCGAAAGGTCGCCAACGTCTACCTGATCGCGTCCTTCAGCGGAATCATGGCGTGCGTGGTCCGCATCATCACCAGCCTCGTCCCGTCCCTCCAGTCCATCGAGGGCGGCACCCTGGTGTGGACCTTCGCCTGCATGTGCGGCGCGGGCTTCGCCCTCACCTCGGCTCACTCGTGGCGGATCAAGACGAAGTGGTTCAGCAAGGCGAGCCACTGACCGCCTGAGTGCCGCAGTCGCACGCGTCGACCGAGGTGCACGGGCAGTTCATCGCCCATTCGATGATCTCCCTCGCCCGTCGCAGGGTGGCCATCTGAGCATCGATGTCCAGCAGCTTGGCCTCGGCAAGCGATCGGCTCGCCGGACGTCCGGGATCGGCGTCGGTCAGTAGCACCCGGATCTCGTCGAGGCTGAAGCCCGCCGCCTTGCAGCATGCGATGACCTCGAGCCTCGTCACCACGGACTGGTCGTAGCGCCGGCGCCCGCCCACCCTGTTCGGTGGGCGCAGGAGACCCGAATCCTCGTAGTACCGCAGCGTGGTGGCCGCCACCCCGGAACGCCTGGCCACCTCGCCGATCGACAATCGCACGTCCACGTCCACGTTCCCATCCTCGTCCTCGTCACGACTTGACTTCAAGTCGACTCGAAGTCGTTGAATCTGGTCATGACCGACGACACCCTCCTCCTCGACAAGCTCGCATCGTCTCGTTACGCCCAACTGCGCACACGTCGCCGCGACGGAAGCGCCGTCGACACCCCGATCTGGTTCCACCTGGACGGCGACACCCTGGTCTTCCGAACCAAGATCGGTCCGAAGACCCGCAGGATCACCGCCGACCCCCGCGTCGAGTTGTGGCCGTGTGACTACCGCGGCCGCTACGCCGATGACCCGGCCACCGTCGGCGGCACCGCGTCGATCCTCGACGGCGAAGCCGCCGAGTCGGCCGACCGCGAGCTGCACCGGCGCTACGGCTGGCAGTACAACCTGGTGCCTCTGCTCAAGGTGCCTGGCGTGAAGAACGTGGATCACGACCTTGCCCTCCGCGAGAAACTGCGCAGGGTCACCGCCAAGAACCTGTGGCCCGACAGCGCCATCGTCGAGGTGAAGCTCATCCGCTCGGACGGGAGAACCGCCGCACCAGAGACTGCTTCAGTTCGGGACGACTCGCAGCGACGAGGGTGAACAACGCGTAGCGGGCGAGCAACTGCGCGGGCGACGACGTCAGCAGCGCCGTTCCGCCGTCGTTGGCGACGAGGCATGCGGCCGCCCGCACCGCCAGCCCGGCCCCATCGGCGCGAGCCTCGAGCAATCGGGCCGAATCGCCGAGTCCGGCGTCGAGCCTGCCTCTGACGGCATCGGCGTCGTCGCGTATCGCCCTGGCTTCGTCGGTGCGGCCTGCGTCGTCCAGCAGCGCCGCGCAGCGCCGGACGACTCCGATCGGCATCGTTCCGTTGAGCCGGGACCCGAAGTTCTGGTTGGCCATGAAGTCAGCGCGGCTGACGCGACTGACCACGCGCTCGTCGGGAATGACGAGGCCGTCGACGTCCACGGCGACGGTCCTGGTGGCGTCGGCGACGAACAAGGGCTGGGGGGTCACCCGGGTGATCCCCGGAGCCGGTCCCGCCGGGACGATGCCCGACACGATGTCACCCGAGTCGACGTCGCCCGCGGAGACCTGCAGCACGTCGATGATGCCCCAGCCGCTGACGAATGGGGCGTGACCGGACAACCGCCAGCCGTCGGCGACCCGTTCGGCCCTCATCCTGGGCGGCACGGGCACGGCGCCGGCGAAGGCGACACCACCCCTGGTGCGGCCGGCCACCAGCGCGGGCACCAGGTCCGTCGCGCAATGCCGTGTTCGGCGACGCCGACAGAGCCGCCAGCACGCCGTGGTGCTGTACCCAGGTGAAGGCGGTGGCAAGGCATCCGCCGGCCACGATCTCGAGGATCGCGGTGAGGTCCGCGAGCTCGAGACCCGGACCACCGAGTTCGGCGGGCGCCGCGATGCCATAGAGGCCTGCCTCGGCAAGCGAGCGCCAATGACCGTCCGGGATTTCCCTGGACGCATCGACATCGAGGGCGGCGGGGAACAGAATCTCGTCGGCGATCTCGCGCGCCCGGTCCACCAGAGACGTGGTCACGCCCACCGACGGTAGCGGGTCATCGACGCCGGTGAGTTCCGAATCGCCTTGGTAGCCAACGAGGCGGCCGAACATCGACTCACGGGTGAACCAGATCGACGTCTGGCAACCGTCTTTCGACGGAGATCTGCCTTCTTGCTCGGGCTTATCTCGGTCATATGTCGAATTCTGGTGAAGCACAACTACTTTGCTGCTCTCGCCATCTTCAGCGCAGATGAGCCGCGTCAACGTTTTCCCGAGCGTCAAAAAACATGTGTCATTTCGCCATGACCCCGTGTCTCGTGATCTCATTCCATAAGCTCGACCTACTGTTTTCCCGCACATCCGTTGAAGGGGCCAACCGATGCCCGACTCGTCGATTCCCGCGATCCTGCGTGAACGAGCAAGTTTGCAGCCGAATGACACGGCGTTCACGTTCGTCGACTACGAGCAGGACTGGGATGGGGTCTCCACCAGCCTGACGTGGGCTCAGCTGTACCGCAGGACGACGAACTTCGCACGCGAGATGAGCACCGTCGCCAAGACCGGCGACCGCGCCGTCATCATCGCGCCGCAGAACGTCGACTATCTCGTCGCCTTCCTCGGCTCGCTGGAAGCCGGGCTCATCGCCGTTCCGCTGTCGACTCCGATGGTCGGAGCCCACGACGAGCGCGTCTCCGCGGTATTGCGGGACGCGGCACCGACCGTCGTGCTCACCACCTCGTCGATCTCCCCCCTGGTGGCGCCCTACGTCGAGCCGCAGGCCGGCCGGCCCACCCCCGCCATGATCGAGGTGGACAAGCTGGACCTGGACGGACGCCACCGCGCCATTCGGCGCGAGGAGCCTCGGCCCACCACCGCGTATCTGCAATACACGTCGGGTTCCACCAGGACACCGGCCGGTGTGATGGTGACCTACCGGAATCTTTCGGCCAACTTCGAACAGGTCATGCGCGACTTGTTCCCCGAGTACGGGAAGGTCGCACCGCCTGGGACGACGGCCGTGTCGTGGCTGCCGTTCTACCACGACATGGGGCTGTTCCTCGGCGTGTGCGCCCCCATCCTCGGCGGATGGCAGACGGTGAACACCACGCCGCTGTCGTTCCTCGCCCGGCCGGCCCGCTGGATTCAGCTGCTGGCCAAGAGCCACCATGCGCTCACGGCAGGGCCGAACTTCGCGTTCGAACTGGCGGCCGCCCGCACCACGGATGAGGACATGGAGGGCCTCGACCTGAGCGGCGTCGTTGGGTTGGTCAGCGGCGCCGAACGCGTTCACGAAGCCACGCTCAAGCGCTTCATCCAGCGGTTCAGCCGATTCGGCCTGCAAAGCAAGGTGATCAAGCCGAGCTACGGGCTGGCCGAGGCCACGCTGTTCGTCGCGACGCGCGAACCCGACGCGCCCAAGACCGTCAACTTCGACCTCGACGGACTGTCGGAGGGACGGGCGCATCCGTGCGCCGATGGCGGCACACCGTTGGTCAGCTATGGGGTTCCAGAACCCTCCGAGGTGCGGATCGTCGATCCCGACGCGCGGACCGAATGCGGCCAGGGGCGGATCGGTGAGATCTGGCTGCACGGCGAGCACGTCTGCCTGGGTTACTGGGAGAAGCCCGAGCAGACCGAGCAGACCTTCAACGGCCGGATCGTCGGGCCATCGGGAGCCGACTCGGACGAAGCCTGGCTGCGCACCGGTGACCTCGGCTTCATCTTCGAGGACGAACTCTTCGTCGTCGGCCGCATCAAGGATCTCCTGATCGTGCGGGGCCGCAACCACTATCCCGACGACATCGAGGCCACGATCACGGAGGTCACCGGCGGCCGCGTCGCGGCGATCTCGGTGCAGGACGACAGGACCGAACACCTGGTCGCGATCATCGAGGTCAAGAAGCGCGGCGATACCGAGGACGAGATCCTGGAGAAGCTGCAGGAAGTCAAACGCGATGTCACGTCCGCGATCTCGACCGCGCACGGCATCACGCCGGCCGACCTGGTGTTGGTGCCACGCGGAGCGATCCCGATCACCACCAGCGGCAAGATCCGACGCTCGTCCTGCGCCGATTACTACCGCAAGGCTCAGTTCGCCCGGCTGGACGAAGGGCTGGAGGCAGTCGGGGCCAAGCTAACCCGCCATGACCTCCATGTCGTGAAACTGTTGGGATCCAACGTGATTGACGATCAACTTTCCACCAGAGGCAACCCGTGATCGAGCTACACAACCTGGCGAAGACGTTCAGCGGACAAGTTCCTGCGCTGCAGGGCGTGAGCTTCAGCGTTCCCACCGGGTCGATCTGCGCCTTGCTCGGCCATAACGGTGCCGGTAAGACGACGGCGATCAAGATCTTGTCCACGTTGATCAGACCCAGCTCCGGACAGGCCATCGTGGCGGGCTTCGACGTCGTCCGCAACCCCGCCGAGGTGCGGGCCAGTATCGGTGTCACCGGTCAGGACGCTGCGCTGGACCCCTTGCTGACCGGACGCGAGAACTTGATCCTGTTCAGTCGACTGCGGGGCATGAAGCGCAAGCAGGCCAGAAGCAGAGCCGACGAGTTGATCGAGCAGTTCGACCTCGTCAAGGCGGCCAACCGACCAGTGACGGACTACTCGGGCGGCATGCGGCGCAGAGTCGACATCGCCGCTGCTCTGGTGATCCCACCGAAGGTGCTGTTCCTCGACGAGCCAACGACCGGGCTGGACCCCCGCAGCCGTCGCGACGTGTGGTCGCTCGTCGCCTCGTTGGCGTCCCAGGACGTCACGGTGCTGCTCACGACGCAGTACCTCGAAGAAGCTGACGTGCTGAGCGACTCGATCGTGATCCTCGACGCAGGACGGGTCATCGCGTCCGGGACTTCCGACGACCTGAAACGCCTCGTCGGGTCCGGCTTCTGTCAGCTCACCCCGGTGAACGTCGCGGATCTCCCCCGGGTCGCCCTCGCCCTGGCCGACCTCGGCGAAGTCGAGAAGAACACCAGGGAGAACACGGTCTCGGTGCCTGCCCCCGATGGCGCCGCAACCTTGACCGAAGTGCTGCGCCGCGTCGAGCGACTCGGCGTCGAGTTGATCGACATCTCGTTGCGCAAACCATCCCTCGATGAGGTGTTCCTGCATTTGAGCTCTTCTCCAGGCGCCGCGGTCAGTTCGTCCGCAGTCGGATGACGGGCTTGACGGCGCTCATCGAGCGCGTGCTTCTCGGCACCATCCGCGATCGCGACCTGCTCCTGGCCGTGCTGGTACCGGTGGGGACGTTCGTCGGCTTCAACTTGGCGCTTCAACACCTGATCGACACGGGTGGCATGAGCTACGCGCAGTACGTGCTTCCAGCCGTGGTCGTCCAGGCCATTCTGTTGGGTGCGCTGGCCACTGCCGACCGCGCCGCCCGAGATCAGTCGACCGGGTTCGGCACTCGGATGCGTACGCTGCCCATCCCTCTTGCGGCGCCACTGATCGCGCGGATGACCTACTGCCTGCTGCGCGGTCTGATCGTCGTCATAGCGGCGGCAGGGATCGGCTTCGCGTTCGGCTTCCGCGTGAACGCCGGACTCGGATACGTGGTCGCGTTCGTCGTGCTCACCCTGGGACTGACGTTGGCGCTGTCGCTCGGTGCCGATGCCATGGGCACCCGGGTCAAGCAGACCGATGCCTCCAGTCAGCTGCTTCTCATCCCGCAACTGCTTCTGGTCCTGCTGTCCAGTGGAATGGCGCCCGTCGAATCCTTTCCACGTTGGGTGCAGGGCTTCGTTCGCTATCAGCCGGTATCGCAGGTGACGCAGACGCTGCGCGCGTTCACCGAGGGCCACGTCGCATCGGGCAATCTCGCGATCAGCCTGCTGTGGTGCGTCGGCCTGATCGCCGCGTTCGGATACGTCGCGCTGCGGATGCAGAGGCACGTCCGGTGACGGCCGCCGCACCTGAGTCCCCGGCGGCGCACGTCGTTCGTCGTGGAGAGCCTCGTGTTCGCAGGTCGACAGCTCACCCGGTGGCGACGCCACCCCGTCGTACCCATCCAGGGCATCCTGTTTCCGACCTTTCTGCTGATCACCTACCACCTCTCTGGTCAGCCAATCGATGATGAAGCTCACGGGTGCCAACAGCCTGTATGGACTGGTGCCGGTGTGCGCCGTCGCCGGCGGCATGTTCGGCGCGCTCGGGGCTGCCCTGACCATCCCGCAGGAGCGCGACTCTGGTCTGCTGGCTCGCTTCTGGACGCTTCCCGTGCACCGGGCCAGCGCATTGGCCGGCCGGCTCATCGCCGAAGCGGCGCGGACGTTCCTCGGAAGCGTCCTGATCACGTTGGTGGGTGTCGCGTTCGGGCTGCGCTTCCAAAGTTGGACGATGATCGGGCCGTTTCTTCTGGTGCCGGTCCTGATCGTCGTCGTCTTCGCGACCATCGTCATCTCGGTGGCACTGCACTCTGGTGGCGCCACGATGTTCACCTGGCTGGGCATGGGCTCGGTGGCGTTGGTGTTCGGCAACGCCGGTGTCGCGCCGATGGAGCTGTTTCCCGGTTGGCTGCGCACACTCGTGCACTACCAACCGATGTCGCCGACGATCGACGTCATGAAGCAGCTGTCACAGGGCGGCCCCTACTTCGGCTCGCTGATGACGATGGTGGCATGGGCGGTGGCCGTCGCCATGGTCTTCGGCCCGCTGGCCGTGCACAGGTATCGCGGGGTCACCGGCGCGTAGCCCTTGCAGTGACATCACGTGGAGCACGACTTGACCCGTCTCCATGGATATGGCGGTACGGGTTGCGCAGGTATTGCTTCGTCCAGCACAGGCGACGTGGTGATCGGAGCTTTCACCGCGGATGACCCCGCGGGGGCCGCGAGATCTGCCCGGACTCGGTGCTCCACGCCGCCACAGACGCGTGCGGAGAAACCACATGTCCAATGGCCGTCCGTTGCTGTCCAATACCAGACATTTAGTGGCGCCGGGCCGTTGAATGAGGCAGACGAAATGCGATATGGCCATCTCTTGCCGAGGCTGATCAGTTTTCGGCTGCCGTTGACTCAACAAACTGGCTCTTCGATTTTGGCCGGGCAATCAGCATGAAGTCTGAGTTGCCGCCTGCTGTTTGCGGCCCGAGAGCGCCGGCTGCTACGCGCCACGGGAGCGCCTGTCGGACCATACCTTTGCGAAGACGTGGAACAGCGTCACCGCCGAGGATCCCAGTGCCCAGATCCTGTCCGCCTGGATCGCCAAGGAAGAACCGCGCACCCTGCTCTCGACCGCGCAGGTCGGCGGCGATGCCCACCTCACCCCCACTGGCACCGATTCGTCGCCTGATGTCCGACTCACAGATCCCGAATTACTCACCTTGGCCATCGCCATCGACACGCGGTGGCCCGAAATCAACGCCTCCATCACTACCGGCACCACCAACGCCGGCACCAAGGGCTAGGACCGGCTCGTCAAACAGGTCAAAAGCGTCGCCTGCGGATCCCGAAAACTACACAACTCCGCCCGCCGGATACGATTCCACGGCACGTCGAGTTTGCGGCCACGGCGCCCTCGACGGCTGCCACCCCCCGCCACGGAAATCGACGACTGATCAGTTCATACGATTGGTCCGTTTCTAAGCGTAGCCCCGAGCACGTCACCGATACGGTGTCTAGACGAGTCGGTTTACCTCGGCTAGTGTCATGCGCCAAAGACGTTGTGGCATGCTAATCGATGCCCGACGTATTCGTCGGAATGCAGCTAGCGGGGGCGGAACCGATAACATGATGGCGCTGCGTCAACTACCATATGCCGTGCGGCATATGAAGGCAGATTATGTGCTTATTTTTGTTCTCGTCGGCTTGGGAATTGCGATATTTCTGCCAAAAATCGCAGCGGTTACGCTCATCGATCACGACGATGTAATCAGCGTCATCGCCGCTACCTGCAATCAGGGTCATTACAGACAATTTGTCCCTAGTGGGCAATGGGTGAGCGCATCTGAATGGCAACAGTATTGGCAACTGCGCTCCTTTGGGTGCCTTGATCAGATTAGTAACGATCTGGTTCAGTACGACATACATCCTCCCCTGTATTTCTGGCTGCTCCACCTCTGGTTCTGCGCATTTGGCGTGTCAATCATGGGTGGACTGGCCCTAAATCTAATCTTGCTCGTGGCGTCGGCGGTCGTGATCTACATCAGCTGCAGGCTGATGTCCGTTTCGAGCTTTTTCAGTTTTACCGCATCCCTTGCCTGGATGCTGTGCCTCCCCTCACGAACGGCAGGCGGAGTAGTACGTCAATACGCGTTCTTATCATTTTTGACCGCAGTGTTGTTGCTCTTGGTGATTCTGTGGCTCAAGAGGGGCCAAGCACGATATGTATTCGGACTGGGCGTCGTTTTGGCGGCGGGCTTTTTGACCCATTACCAATTTCCGATCCCCGCAGCGTTCACGCTTCTGTTCGCCGGTGCAATCCTACGTAAACGCCGCGCATACAGTGAGATCAAACAACTGCTGATAGCGACCTCAGCGTCCGTGTTGACGTTTCTGCTGGCTGATCAAGGCTTTATGGAGTCTGTCTTGCAGGCGAACGATCAGGCACAGAAATTCACCGTTGGTGGATTCCTGCAACGGACAGTCGCAACGGGCGGGGCATTACTTCAAATCTTCAATCCTCTTGATTGGTCCCACCCCCTGCCATACGGTCTTGGCGACTGGCATCACCCGCTCTACGGTTTGCTCAATGCGTTGAACCTCGCGCTAGGCGCGATCGGCGCCTATCTCGCCCTACGAATCGCGCTACGCGCGTACAAAGCCAGGGCGCACACGCTCGACGCCATGATCTCCGTGGGGCATCTACCGATTTTCGTAGCAATCACCTCATGGTCAGCAATTGCGGCGATGTACGTGTTCTGCATAAGCCCAGTCCACGCCATCGGCCTTCAGTACTTGCATTTTGTCACGCCATTCCTCTTCGTTGCGGTGGCGCAAGCGGCCGAGACCCAGAGAGATGCAATCACGCATGGGATTGTCGTCGCACTCACTCCACTACTGCTGGTCTGTGCGGTAGCGGCTACTGCCTTGTTCGTGGTGCACCGTCCTGAACAGGAGCCGATTCTCGCCATCAAAGACGCGGATGCGTTGATCATCGATTCAGATCGGATCGGTATCCTTCCGACCGTGCTCTGGCACGCAAATGCGGAAACAAAGATATATGCCGCAATGCAAGACGATCTCCTGGCGGATTTTCCGGTTCTTCCCTCGAACGCCTACCGTGCGGTTTACTTCATCACGTCGAATGCATACGGGAACAGCCTTGAGAAGCGTCGTTTGATCCTGGAACGGTTGTCCAAGCTCGGGTATGGGAACGGAGTTCGCGCGCCCGCGGGGGTCGTTCCGCTAATTCCCTTGGGCGGAGAGATCTACGCCTTCCGGCGTTAGCTCAGCTTGTCGGGTCCTATCTTGTCCCCTCCCCGCCGCGGCGATCCACCCTCAGCCTCATAGGTTCTGCGCCGCCCTTTCCCCGCCAGAACGAAGCCTGGTAGTTGAGCACAGTGTGCCTCTAAAACATCTCCCCCAACGGCCTCGGCGTTGGATCTGGGCGCATGACCAGGTGACTCCCGGGCGCGAACCAAAGCATGTCCCATCGTGATCGGCAACGGCTCGTGCCGGGAGAACATCACGGCCAATGACCAAATTTCAAGTGCGGCGAGCCATGCGTGGCTCGACGTCGCCGCACGACCGGACCCGTCCCCGCCGACCCAAGGTGAGGGTGTAGCGCGGCTCGGTGCCCTGCAGCCCGGGTCGGCTCGTCCAACTCGCCGCGTGACGTTGGTCACGATCGTCACGTGGGCCGCCGGCCGTGCACCGTCACGGTGAGCGCGACCACGGCTTGCCTCCACCGCCGACCTGCAACCCGCCTCGCGACGCCGCAGCGGGCTTCGTCCTCGGCGTTGTCGTTCAACGCGGTTTACGGCAAATCCGTGAATATGCGCTGTACGGTCCCGCCATTCTCGTCAATTACCGAAAAACGTAAATCACAGTTTTCGAAATCGAGAATACGTACGTGTATTTCGCCCCACTCTTGGATTGTGCGCGTGTGGACGACCGATTAATCTCCCGACCGTGAGGCGTTTACGATTCGGACGGCCAGACATACCGGAAATGCCTCACCTGGATAGCGACATCACTACCGCCCATTTCTTGAAGATGCTGGCTCGTGCCGACCGCTATCTCGAGTTCGGGACCGGTGCGTCGACGCTCTGGGCTGCCAAGTTCGGCATCGACCTCGTTGGCGTCGACTCCGATCGGAACTGGCTTGATGCGTTGCGACGCAAGATCATCGACGCCGGATGTGCTCAGTCGAATCAGGTGCTGCGGTTCTCCGACATCGGCCCGATCGGAAAGTGGGGAAAGCCGGTCGGCGACGTCGACGATACGCGCCTGGAATTATTTCGGCGCTACTCCGACCCACCCGAAACGTGCGTCGACGCGCTACCCGATTTGGTTCTCGTCGACGGCCGCTTTCGCGTTGCCTGCGCGCTCAAGGCGCTGAGAATGCTCTCCGACCAACACGACTGGACCATTTTGGTGGATGACTACACCGACAGGTCCGAGTACCACGTGCTCGATAACTACGCGCGAATGACATTCGTCGGACGCATGGCGGTGATCACCGAGCCGAAGCCCGTCAGTGATCACGAATTCGATCGGGCGATTCGCCAGTGGGAGCCCATTCCCGCCTGACGCGGCCGACCGACCCGCCGTCAGCCGGCGGTCAGAAATCTCACGAACCCGTGCTTGCGCACGAGGTAGCGCAGCGAATCGAACTGCTGCCGCTTGCGCTTGCGCCCACGAACGTCGATGTAGTGGTGGATGACCTGAATGCTCGGATCGAACTGACGTCGAACGCCCTTCTGAGCCAATCGGATCGCCAGGTCCTGTGCCCCGTGATTCCGTAGCTTCACGTCGTAGCCGCCGATCGAGCGGTAGACGCCCGAGTGAATCAGGAGATTGCCCTCGTGCAACCAGTACGCCGATGCGGGTGCGGGCCTCTTCAGCACGTTCGGCCAGTCCTTCATCACGGGTGTCGAAAGGTACTCGAGAGCGCGAGCCGTTCGTGGCCGCTCCCTCACCCGGTCGATGAGGGGCGGTAGCGCGGTGAGATTGGTCTTCAGGGAGAACACCGGCCCGTAGTTGTAGGGCTCTTGACTGCCGTCGGTGCGACTCACCAAGCCCCCGATCGCCCCGACGCCACTGCCGGCGTACCGCGCGGCCAGATCTCTGGCCACCGCGGCGATGTCCGACGTACCCAGGTCCATGTCCGCGTCGATGAAGTGGATCAGTTCGTCGTCGCCCACGTGGTCGATGATCTGGTTGCGATTGAACGTGCAACCGCGATTCTTCGGGGTCCGGACCATCGTGACGTCGTCGCCGAATTCGCCGATGACGTCCACGCTGTCGTCGGTCGAGCCGTCGTCGAGCACGAACACCCGGTCATATCCCTGCCGCAGCACCTGCGGCAACAATTTGCGCAGGTGATGGCCCATGTTGTAGTTGGGAATCGCTGCAACGACTGACCTCTGCTCGCCCATCACGGCTGTTCCTTCTCCCTCGTCATCGGTGTAATGAAGCGTCGGCCTGGTGGTTCTGCAGATCCGGCATCAACGTGCCGCGGCCCAAGGCGTGCACGTCCCATCCCGCGGCGGACCACTGTTCGTGGTCGAGTGCGTTCCGGGTGTCCAGCAGACGCGGCAACCGCACGATCGACCGGAACGATACGGGGTCGATGTCGAGGTACTGCTGCCACTCCGTGGCCAGAACCACCAGATCGACGTCGCGGCAGGCGTCCTCGGCGACGGCGGTGTAGGTGAGCGTGGGAAACCTCGCCTTGGCGTTCTCCACGGCCTTCGGATCGTGGACGCGCACGTCGGCGCCCTTGAGATGCATTGCGGCGGCGACGTTCAACGCAGGAGAGTCGCGGACGTCGTCGCTGTCCGGCTTGAAGGCGGCGCCGAGGACGGCGATGCTCTTGCCGAGGAAGTCGCCGTCGACGAGTGCGCAGGCGACGGCAACTGCCTTCTCGCGCCTGCGGATGTTGACCTTGTCCACCTCGTGCAGGAATCGGAGCGACTCGCCGACGCCGAGCTCGCCCGCCCTGGCGCTGAAGGCCCGGATGTCCTTCGGCAGACAGCCGCCGCCGAAACCCAGGCCCGCGTTGAGGAATCGGCGACCGATCCGGTCGTCGTACCCCAGTGCGTCGGCGAGCTTCACGACGTCGGCACCCACGGCCTCGCACACCTCGGCGATGGCGTTGATGAACGAGATCTTGGTGGCCAGAAAGGAGTTCGAGGCGACCTTGACCATCTCGGCGGTGGCGAGATCAGCCGTCAGGTAGGGGGTTCCGCCGTCGATGATCGAACGATAGACCTCGAGCAGCGCGTTCTCCGCGCGCTCGGAGGTCACACCGAAGACCAGCCGATCCGGTCGCAGCGTGTCCGCGATCGCCTTGCCCTCACGAAGGAATTCCGGGCTCCACGCCAGTTCCAGATGCGGACCCGCGGGGTGGTTCGCGGCAAGCTCCGACACCAGCCGCTGCGCGGTGCCCACGGGCACCGTCGACTTTCCCACGATCAGCCCGTCGCGTTTCGCGTTGGCCGCGATGGTCTTGACCGCACTGTCGACGTACCGGACGTCGGCCGCGTTGGATCCCGCCATCTGGGGAGTGCCGACGCAGACGAAGTGCACGGCGGCATCGGACACCGCCTCGTCGGCCCGGCTGGTGAACCTGAGCTGACCGGAACCGAGGACGTCGGCCAGCAGTTCGTCGAAACCCGGCTCGTAGAACGGTGAACTCCCCGCCGACAACTTCTCGATCTTCGCCGCATCCGTGTCGTAGGCGCACACCTCGTGGCCAAGGCGTGCCATGCAGGCGGCATGCACGGCGCCAAGGTAACCCGTGCCGATCACACTGATCTTCATGCCGGTTCGGGCTCCGTTCTCGATGAAGTCGGTCACGTCACGTCCGCAAAGTCGCTGTCGGCGCGAAGCGTCGTTCCCGCGGGGACGAGTTCTTTGGTTTCGTCGTCGTCGTCGGAGGCCGCAGCCGGGGCCGGTTTCTTCTCCGCGGCGTTCGCGGCGGGTCCCTTCGACGGCCACCAGTTCGCCTTGCCGACCAGAACCGCCATCGCGGGCACCGTGATGGTCCGCACCAGGAAGGTGTCCAGCAGCAGTCCGACGCCGATGATGAAACCGACCTGGACGATGTTGCTGATGCTGCTGAACGTCAGGCCGAACATCGACGCCGCAGAAGATCAGCCCGGCGGAGGTGATCACGCCACCCGTGGCGCCGACGGTCTTGATCACGCCCGATCTGATCCCCCGTTGCGATTCGTCGCGGATCCGGGAGATGAGCAGCAGGTTGTAGTCCGCGCCGACGGCCACCAGAACGAGGAACGCCATGCCCGGCACGTTCCACGAAAGTTGTTGGCCGAGAATGAATTGGAAGAAGAGAACCCCGATGCCGACCGCTGACACGTAGGACAGGATGACGGATGCCACCAGATAGATCGGCGCCACGATGGCCCGCAGCAGCGCCACCAGGATGATGAACACCACGATCAGCGTGATCGACGATGATCAGCTCGACGTCGCTGTTGTAGTAGCTCCTGATCTCGTTCTGCACCGCCGAGAATCCGACCATCGAGATGGTCGCGTCCGCCAACGTGGTGTTCGGCCTGGCGCTCTCGGCGGTGTTGATGATCTGCTTGACCTGATCCATCGCGGCCGTGCCGAACGGATCGAGTGCGGTCTGTACCGCGTACCGGGCGGTGTGACCGTCGGCGGAGATGAAAAGCGTTGCGGCCTTCTTGAACTCGGCCTGGGTCAGGATCTCGGCCGGGATGTAGAACCCCGACATCGGAGGGTTCGCCGCGTCGCGCTTCATCGCCAGCAGGAACGCGGACGCCTGATCCAAGCCGCCGCCCATCTCCCTGGTCTTGTCGACGAGCTGCTGCACACCCTCGGCCAGCTGCTGACTGGCATCGGCGAGCTGGGTCGCGCCCTTCTGCACGCTGTTCAGCTTCTGCTGGATGCTGGCCGCATCGGCGATACCCAGCTTGCGCGCCGAATCGACCGCCTCGTCGAGGCTCTTGCCGACGGCACGAAGCGTCTGGTCGAGCGTCTGGCCGTCCTGCGTCACCTTGAGTTGACGTCCGAGATCGGACAGCTTGCCCAGCGATCCGTCCTGATAGGCCGTGACGACGCGATTCAGGTCGTCGCGTGACTTGATGCACTCCGGATCGATGTTGCACATCGGACTTGCGTTGAGCGCGGTGACGATCGGGGCCGCCCACGAGTAGACGCCCGTGATCCGTGCCATGTTCTGATCCAGTTCGGTGCCGAGCGACTGCATGTTCGCCACCAGCGTGGCAGTGACGTCGATGTCCTTGAGCGTCTTGTCCCCGCCGTACTGCTTCTCCATGTCCCCGAGTGCGGTCACCAATCCCCGCACCGAACCCATCGCATTGACCACCTGCCCCTTGACGCCGCCGAGGACGTCGGCGAGCTCGTGGGCTCCCCCGCTCAACCGGGACAGGTCCGTGTCACCGGCTGAGATCTGCGTGGACGCATCGAGCAGCTTGTCGCCGACCTGGCCGGCCTGGTAGGTGGTCCTGGCCTGCTCGAGCATCTCACCGGTCGGTCGCGTGATGCCGCGCACCAGGCTGATGCCGGGCAGCTGGCTCACCCGCTGGGCCATCTGCTCCAGATCGGCCAGCGACTTCGGGGACCGCAGGTCTGCTGTCGGCGAATGGACGAGGATGAACTGCTGCAATGTGCCCGCGACCGGGAAGTGGGCATCCATGGCCGCGTAGCCGCGGTTGCTCGGCGTGTCGGCCGGCAGGGTCTTGCGATCGTCGTAGTTGTAGTGGACCAGCAGGGTGCAGCTGGCCAGCGCCACCAGAATGACGAGGCTGACGGCGAGGTGAATCTTGGGTCTGCGCGCGATCTGGACGCCGGACCGACGCCAGAATCGGCCGGTCATGTCCCTGCGGGGCTTGATCCAGCCACGGCGGCCGGCCAGCACGATGAGTGCGGGCAGCATGGTGATCGCACGCCAAGAAGCCGACGGCGATGGTGACGGTCAACGCCGGACCGATCGTCTGAGAAGATGCCCAGACGGTGAAGATCGAGACCCGAAGAAGGTGATGGCGACCGTTCCCGCCGAACCGGCGATCACCTCGCCGATGGTTCCGAGCGCGGCCACCAGGGCGTCGTCGGACGCCATGCCCGTCCGCACGCATTCGTGGTAACGACTGAACAGGAAGACGGCGTAGTCGGTTCCCGCGCCGAGCATCATCCCGGTCATCAGCACCAGGGTCTGCGGTCCGATCAGAGGGATGTCCGCATCGAGCCGAGCGCGGCCACCACCTGTTGTGCCACCACCAGGGAAACCCCGATCGTGGCCAGCGGCAGCAGCATCGCGATCACGTTGCGATAGACGACCATGCAGAATCGTCAGCACCATCAACACGGTCGCGATCTCGATGATGTGCTGATCTTCCGCACCGATCTTGGTGAGATCGTCGAGCGTTGCGGCGGGCCCGATGACGTTGGCGGTGAGCGTGGTGTTCGCCGTCGTCTCCTTGACGATCTTGACCACGTCCGATACGCCCGCTGCCCGTCCCCGGTGCCCATCACGCCGCCGAGGTTGACCGGTAGCTTCCAGGCCTTGTTGTCCTGTGCTGGTCATGACCTGTCGCAGTTCCGGGATGTGCACGAAGTCCTGTGTCGAACGCACGTTGTCGGTGTCCGCGCGCAGCTTCGTCACCAGCGTGCGATAGACGCTCCTCGTCGGCGGGGCTCAACCCCTTCTCGTCGCTGAGGATGACGACGGCGAGGTTGCCCGAACTGGCCTCGTGGAAGGCGTCCTTCATCTGGGTGGTCGCCTGCAGGACGGGGAGTCGGCCGGAAGGAACGGCGGCGGGTTCTTCGCGGCCACCTCGGGCAAGCGGCGGCATCAGCAGGAACAAGGCGATCGCCAGTGTCAGCCAGGCAACGATCACCAGCAGCGGGTGCCGGACGATCGATCCGACCCAGGGCGGGGAACCCACCCTCGGCGAAGACGTCCTTGAACTTGCTTCTCATGGCAGGTCACTGCCCGGCGACGACGCCGACCTTCTCCTCGAGGAGGTCCGCCGCCGCCTCGACGCTGGCCTCGGACTTGGTCAGCTGCGTTGCGACCTCGCGTGCGCGAGCGGTGAAGCGAGGTTCGAGCACCGTCCGCAGGTCGGCGAGCAGCCGGTCCCGGGTGGTACTCGAGAAACGCCGGGAGATGCCCACTTTCAGCCGCTTCACCTGGGTGGCCCACACCGGCTGATCGGCCCCGACCCACAGGATCAGGGTCGGCACGGCGGCGCGCATGCCCGCCGCCGTGGTACCCGCGCCGCCATGGTGCACGACGGCCCGGCAGGCCGGGAAGACCGCGGCGTGATTGACCGCTCCCACCAGCCTGACGTGCTCGCCGTACGCGGCTTCGCCGATCTCATCGGAATCCCAGACCCCCGCGGAGATCAGCGCACGCTCCCCCATCTGCGCGCACACCGCGTCGATCATGGCGATCGCCTCCGCAGGCGATTCGACCGGCATGCTGCCGAAGCCGAAGTAGATCGGAGGCGTGCCCGCGGCGATCCACGATGCCACCTCGTCGTCCGTCGACGTCGGCAGTTCCATCGTCAGCGCGCCGACGAACGGCCTCGTCCCGCCCCACTCCTCGGCCAGACCGGGGAAGAACAGCCGGTCGTAGGCCTGGATCTCGAGGGCGCCGCCCTCGACGATCCGACGCGCGCACCGCACCGTTGCCTTGGGCAGGCCGAGTTCGCGTCGCTGCGCATCCTCGGCGTTCTTCATCATCCGCCAGTGCAGCCACTCCGCGGCCGTCCACACCGAGCGGATCACGGTGGACGGCGCCGGAATCGGCACGGCGCTGCTGTTCACCCTGGCCGGGAAGTAGTGCAGTGCGGCCAACGGAATGCCCCGGTACTCGGCGACGTTGGCCACCACCTCCTGGTAGGTGGTGCCCGTCAGGATCAGATCGGCTCCGTCGGTGAGCGAGACGAGCGTGGCGCTCATCTCCGCCCAGCCCTCGGTGATGTACTCCATGCCCTTGCGGACGAGGGTCACCGGGTTCTGAACCTTCCAGAAGTCGCGGAAGAAATCGGCGTCCAACTGCTTCTGGGAATCCGGCCCGTACGCCACCGCGCCTGGGACCCCCGCGGACGCTACGAATCCGATGAGGTTGGGCGGCACCGCCATCCGTACCTCGTGCCCACGGCGCAACAGTTCCCGCCCGACCGCAGCACAGGGTTCCACGTCGCCGCGGGTTCCGTGTACCGCCAGGGTGAACCTCATCGGCCCTCCGTGCTAAGAATCAAGCCGTCTCACGCATGGACGTCACGACCACCTCACGGCCGTCGGCGACGCCAGCGTAGACCTCCTGCATCGCCTCCACGTAGCGGGTGACGGACTCCCGTGCGATGGGATTGTCCGGGAAGAACACCGTCAACGAGACTTCGTCGTGGACGCGTCCCACCCACATGCAGATGTGGGCCGGGCTCAACCCGTCGCAGTACGTGCGTGCGTTGATGCCACCGAGCTGGCCCGCGACGACGGCGGACAGGGGCGGAAGTCCGGCATCGAGGTAGGCCAGCATCGGGAACCCCCGATGCGACCGGTGCAGTCGCGGCACCAACTCGAGCACCCGATCGAAGGGCACCGTCGCCAGATCGGTGTTTCCGTCGAAGGACTTCTGCGCCGCGCGCACCGTCTGAGCGAACGAGCCGCCCGTCACCGGCACTTCGACCGGAATCATCCCGGTGAACCACCCGTTCGTGACGTACTCCTCGGGCATGGTGCGCATGTCCTTCGGTGTCATGCCGTAGTACGTGTCGACGCCGGTCAATCGGTACTGCGCGACCGCCGCCGCCGCGAACACGCCTCCGACGAATCGTGAACCCGCCGCGATGCAGGCATTCTCGAAACGCGCGGTCTGTTCACCGTTGAGCAACTGGACCACCATGATGTCGCCACCGCATGTGCGTTTCGGGGTCGCCCAGCGGCAGCGCGAACTCGGGCAGCGTGCCGTCGTTGCTGCCCGCGAAGTCCACCCACCTGCGCACCTCGGGTGACTCCGCCGTCAGCGCGGAGGTGCGCTGGTGCTGCCGCACGCAGAAGTCGTCGTAACCGATCGGCTGTGGAAGTGCAGGCGGGGCACCGCCTTCCCGCAGCATGTCGTAGGTCCGATGGATCTCGACGGCGAGCATTCCAATGAGCACCGGGTCGGTGTGGAGGTGGTCGACGATCGCGTAGACCGTGTAGTGGTCGTCGTACTGGATGATGCCGAAACTGAAGCAGTCCCATTCATTGGTCTTCGGCGTGGACAGGATCAGCGCCTGGAAGTCCTCGGCGGACATCTGACCGTGTTTCGTGGGCGCGAGCTTGACGTCGTTCGGATTCTGCATGGTCCGACGGACGATGCGGCCATCGTCCTTGTACTCGAACCAGCTCCGGTAGGTGTCGTGGCGCCGAAGGTGGGCGTTGATCACGTAGCTCATCGCGCGAAGGTCGCACTGCCCGGGTTCATCCCAGGACACGATCACCAGCCGCGAGTAGTCCAGCCCTCGTTCGGCGAACTCGTGGAAGCCCCGAATGTGCTGCGCCTGCATGTAACTGGCGGGCACGGTGCTCACAGGAGCTTCGATCGCCTTCGCCCGCGAGGCCGGTGAGCCATGCCAGGACACGACCGAACCCGTTCCCGGATCCCACTCGTCGATTCGGACGATTTCAAAAAGCCCTGCAAGCACAGCTCACTCCTCTTCACTACGGGACAACGTCACCGCGACCCCGCCGGACATCAGGCAGCCACCTCTGCCGGCTCCAACTTCTCGCACACGGCATCGGCCAACCCACGAATCGTGGTGATGTCCGTTGCCGTGATCCGCACTCCCGTCTCCTTCTCGACGCGGGTGCGGAGTTCCAGGTTGCCCAACGAGTCGAGCCCGTACTCCGACAGTGGGCGGTCCGGGTCGACCGCCCGGCGCAGGATCAGGCCGATCTGCTCCGAGATGAGCCGCCGGACCCGTGCCGGCCACTCCTCGGTCGGCAGCTCCCTCAGCTCGGTCAGGAATTGGCTGGTGCCGGAACGGCTTTGGCCCATGGACTTGAACGCCTCGGCGAAGCGGCTGGTTTGCGCAAATGCAGACAACCACGGCGTCCCCGCAATCGGCGCGTAGCCAGTGTAGCCGCGGTTGACCCGCGCCAGCACGTCGAACGCATGGGCACCGTCGTCCGGCGCAATGGCCATTGAGGTGTCCTCGGCCATTCCCTGACCGCGCCCGATCTCGGCCCACGCACCCCACGCGACGGCGTTGGCAGGCAGACCCTGCGCACGGCGCCAATGCGTGAACGCGTCCAGCCAGCTGTTGGCCGCGGCGTACGCCCCCTGGCCGGGCGAGCCAACCATGGCCGCAGCCGACGAGAACGAGCAGAACCAGTCCAGCTCGAGGTCTTTCGTTGCCTCGTGCAGGTGCCATGCGCCGTACACCTTCGGTGCCCAGTCACGTTCGACGAGCTCGTCGGTGATGTTGGCCAGCGTGGCGTCCTCCACCACGGCGGCCGCGTGCAACACGCCGCGCAGGGCAAGTCCCGTCGCGGTGGCGCCTGCCACCAGACGGGCCGCGGTCTGGATCTCGGCGATGTCACCGAGGACCACCTCGACCTCGGTACCGCCGTCCCGAAGGCGCTCGATGGCTTCCAGCGCATCGGCTTTCGGAGCAGACCGACCGTTGAGGACGATCCGACCACAGCCGGCAGCGGCCATCTTCTCGGCCAGGAACAGCCCGAGTCCGCCCAGACCGCCGGTGATGACGTACGAACCGTCCGACCGGAAGGCCGGAGTCTGTTCGGGCGGCTGCACCACCGTGTACTCACCGGTGTGCGGGACGTCGAGCACCAACTTGCCCGTGTGCTCGGCGGCAGCCATCACCCGGATCGCGGTCGCGGCCTCGGCCAGCGGGTAGTGCGTCGATCTCCGGTAACGGCAACACACCGTCGACGATCTGCTGATAGATCGTGTTCAGCAGACGTCGCAACTTGGCCGGTTTGGTCATCGTCAGCAGGGCGAGGTCGACGGCGTAGAACGACAGGTTGCGACGGAACGGGAACAGCCCCATCTTGGTGTCGCCGTAGATGTCCCGCTTGCCGATCTCCACGAACCGGCCGCCTGGCGGCCAGCAGTTCCAGGCCAGCTTGTTGGGCCGCCCCTGGCAGCGAGTTGAGCACGACGTCGACGCCGTAGCCGTCGGTGTCCTTGCGGATCAGTTCGGCGAACTCCGTGCTGCGCGAATCGTAGACGTGCTCGATTCCCATGGCGTGCAACATTTCTCGCTTCTCCGCGCTGCCCGCGGTGGCGAAGATCTCGGCGCCGCCGCCTTCGCCATGGCGACCGCGGCCTGACCGACGCCACCGGTGGCGGAGTGGATCAGCACCTTGTCGCCCTCGTCCATGTCGGCCAGATCGTGAAGGCCGTACCAGGCGGTGGCGTGCGCGCTCGGCACGGCGGCCGCCTGTGCCTCGGGCACTGCCGTCGGGGATCTTGACCGCAAGGCCGGCGTCACACGTGACGAACGTGCACCATGCGCCAGTGGTGGAGATTCCGGCGACCCGGTCACCGACCTGGTGGCCGGTGACGCCCTCACCGACCGCGGTGACGACTCCGGCGAAGTCCGCACCGAGCTGTGGCAGCCTGCCCTCGAAACTCGGGTACCGACCGAACGCGACGAGGACGTCGGCGAAGTTCAGGTTGCGACGCCGAGACCGACACCTCGATCTCACCGGGTCCGGGTGGGACACGGGTGTAGGCGGCCAGCTCGGCGGACTGGAGGTCGCCGGGCGCGCGAACCTGCAGGCGCATGCCGTCGTGCTCGGGGCTGACGACGATGGACCGTCGCTCCTCGGGCTGAAGCGGGGTCAGGTTGAGCCGGGCGGTGTACCACGTGCCGTTTCGCCACGCGGTCTCGTCCTCGTCGGAACGAGCCAGCAGTTGCGCCGCCACCAGGCCGGCATCGGCCGACCCGTCGACGTCGATCTGGGTGGCAGCCAGGCCAGGATGCTCCATCCCGATGACCCGCATCAGACCGCGCAGGCCGCCATGCTCCAGGTTGGCGACGTCACCCGCACACACCGTCTGGGCGTCGCGCGTCACCACGTACAACCGCGGCGGTTCGCCCGGGATCTCCGGCAGCTCACGCGCGATGCGGACGAGGTGTCGGACCTGTTCGGCGCCCGCCACGGAGGACTCGGCATCGGACTCGCCATCACGTGGCGCGGTGACGACGACGACGCCGCTGAACGCGGAGGCGGTCAGCTGCGCACGGAGGCGCTCTGCGTTGGCTGCGTGGTCCGCGTGTAGCGGCCACACCAGAGCGGCGACCTGAGCTTCCTTGAGCTTCAGCGCTTCGCCCAGTTCCGCCGCGAGCATGTCGGACCCGTCCGACGTGCTGACCACCAGCCACGAGCCCGGCTCGACGGAGTCGTCCGCGGCGGGCGGCTCCTGCTGCCGCCAGTCGATGGTGAGCAGTCGCTCGTTCAGCGTGCGGTCGCGTCGTCCCGCCTCGGACACACCGGTGCCCAGACGCAGGCCGGTCACCGACAGCAGGACCGCGCCCTGCTCGTCGAGCACCTCGATGTCGGCCTCGACCGCCGCCGCGCTGGCACTGGTCAAACGCACGTAGCAGTAGTGCGCGTTGCGGGTCGAGGCGTGCGCACGCAGACGCGCCACGCCCAACGGCAACATCAGTGCGCCGCTCGTGTCGGCGTGCAGATCGGGGTGTGCACCGACTGCCTGGAAGCAGGCGTCCAAGAGTGCGGGGTGCACCGCGTAGGCGCCCTGCTGGGATCGGATCGACCCCGGCAGCGCCACTTCCGCGAGCACGGATCCGCCCGGCCCCTCGGTGGTGTGAGCTGTCGCAAGACCGGTGAACGCGGGTCCGTACTGGATACCGCGGGCGTCGTACCAGTCCTTCATCTCCGCGCCTTCGACCTGCACGGGGTGTGCGGCCAGCAGTTCGGACACGTCGTAGGCGGTCGGCTCGTCCGCGACGTCGACCGTGCGCAGGACGGCGGTGGCCCTGCGGACCTCCTCGCCCTCGCGGTGGGTCTTGACCACGAAGTCGGCGTTGCCGTCCGGTGTCACCGCTGCGACGGCGGCCACCGGTGTCTCCTCTTCGAGCAGAAGCATTTCCTCGAAGGCGATGTCACGGGCCTCGCAGGCATCGCCGAGCACTGCCCGTGCGGCCGCCAGCGCCATTTCGCAGTAGGCGGCGCCCGGCAGCGCGGCCACCCCGTGGACCTGGTGATCGGCCAGCCACGGCTGGGCATCGGTGCCGACGTCGGACTGCCACACGTGCCGCTCCGGCACCTCGGGCAGCCGGACGTGTGCGCCGAGCAGCGGGTGAACCGCCAGCGTGGAGGCGCCCTGCTCCTGCCCTTCACGGGTCAGGATCAACCGGGGATGGGTCCACGTGGGCAACGGCGCGTCGACCAGTGCCCCGTCCGGCCACAGGACGCTGAAATCGAGTGCGGCGCCTGCACTGTGCATGTCTGCGACGAATCCGCGCATACCGTGCGGCATCTCCTGCTCGCGGCGCATGCTCGCCAGCGCCGCCAGCCTGATGTCGAGGCTGCTGGCGTTCTGGTCGACGGCATGGGTGAGCAGGGGGTGCGGCGAGAGTTCGCCGAACACGCGGAAGCCGTCTTCGAGCGCCGCCTGGACGGCCGCGGCGAACCGGACCGCGTGCCGGAGGTTGTCCACCCAGTAGTCGGCGTCGAACTCGGCGGGATCGCGCGGGTCGTACAGCGTCGCCGAGTAGTACGGGACCGTCGGTTCCATCGGTGAGATGTCGTCGAGCACCTCGGCCAGCTCGTCGAGGATCGGGTCGACCTGCGGTGAATGCGATGCGACGTCGACCGCCACCTCGCGTGCCATCACCCCGCGCGCCTCCCATTCCTCGACAAGCGCACGGACGGAGTCCTTGACCCCGCCGACGACGGTCGACTGCGGCGAGGCGACCACCGAGAGCACGACGTCGTTCACGCCGCGGGCGGCGAGCTCCGAGATCACCTGCTGCGCGGGGAGCTCCACCGATGCCATTGCGCCGGAACCGGCGATCGTCGCCATCAGGCGCGACCGACGGCAGATGACCTTGACGCCGTCGTGAAGCGACAGCGCCCCGGCGACCACGGAAGCGGCGACCTCACCCATCGAGTGGCCGATGACCGCTCCCGGCACCACGCCATAGGACGACATCGTCGCGGCCAGTGCGACCTGGACGGCGAACACGGTGGGTTGCACGCGGTCGATACCGGTCACGGTTTCCGGCGACGACATCGCCTCGGTGACCGAGAATCCAGACTCCGCCGCGATCAACGGCTCGAGTTCTGCCACCCTGGCGGCGAACGCCGGCTCGTTAGCCAAGAGGTCGGCGCCCATCGCCGCCCATTGGGAGCCCTGACCCGAGAACACCCACACCGGGCCGTGCTCGCCCTTGGCGACCGCGGGCTCGTAGGGCACCTCGCCGTCGGCTACCTCGCGCAAGGCGGCGACCAGCTCTTCGCGGGTGTCGGCCATGACGACCGTGCGGACCATCCGGTGCGCGCGTCGACGCGCCAGCGTGTAGGCCAGATCCGACAACGACGCGGCGTCATCGGTGTCGGCGAGACCCTCGACCCAGTCGGCCAGGCGGCCCGCGGTGCGGCGCAGTTCCTCCACCGACGTGGCGGACAGCGGAAACAGCCGTGCGCCGGTGACGTCGGTCTTGCGGGGCTCGTCGACCTGGTCGACGGGCGCCTGCTCGAGAACGGCGTGCACGTTGGTGCCCGAGAAGCCGTACGACGAGACCGCCGCACGACGGGGATGGTGGCCGTTGGTCGGCCACGGCGTCGCCTCTTCCGGCACGAAGAGATTGGTCTCGATCTTGGTCATCTCTTCGGGCAGGGCGGTGAAGTGCAGGTTCTTCGGCACCGTCGCATGCTGCAGCGAGAGGATGGCCTTCATCATCCCGAGAGCACCCGACGCGGACTGGCCGTGGCCGAAGTTGGTCTTCGCCGAACCCAGTGCGCACGGGCCCTCGGTGCCGTAGACGGTGGCGAGGCTTGAGAACTCGATGGGATCGCCGATGGGTGTGCCGGTGCCGTGGGCCTCGACCATGCCGACCGTGGCGGGGTCGACACCACTGGCGGCCAGGGCGGCCTCGTAGACGGCGACCTGCGCGTCCCGCGACGGGGTGGCGATGTTGACGGTGTGGCCGTCCTGGTTCGCGGCGGTGCCGCGGACGACGGCGAGGATTCGGTCCCCGTCGGCCTTGGCGTCTTCCAGACGCTTCAGCAGCAGCACCACGGACGCCTCACCGGACACGAAACCGTCGGCGTTCACGTCGAAGGCGTGGCAGTGACCCGTGGGCGACAGCATGCCCTGCGCAGACCCGGAGGACATCTTGCGCGGTTCGAGCATGATCGAGACACCGCCGGCCAGCGCGAGGTCGCTCTCGCCGGAACGCAGGCTGCCACATGCCATGTGCACTGCGAGCAGACTCGACGAGCAGGCCGAGTCGACCGTGTATGCGGGGCCATGTGCGCCGAGTGCGTAGGAGATGCGGCCGGACGCCATGCTGAAGTTGTTGCCGGTGTAGCCGTAAGGGCCGTCGATCACGCCGGCGTCGGCGGCCAGCAGTTCGTAGTCGCAACCGGTCAAGCCCATGAACACACCGGTGAGCGACTTGGCCAGGGTGGCCGGGTCGACGCCCGCGTGCTCGAGGGCTTCCCATGCGGTTTCGAGGAGCAGACGGTGCTGGGGGTCGGTGGCGGCGGCTTCCCGCTCGCTGATGCCGAAGAACTCGGCGTCGAACCCGGCGATGTCGTCGAGGAAGGCACCCCACTTGGAGACCGAACGTCCAGGCACACCTGGCTCGGGATCGAAGTACTCCTCGGCGTCCCATCGATCCAACGGAACCGTTGTGATCGTGTCGTCGCCGCGAAGCAGCGCTTCCCATAGCCCTGCCGGCGAGTCGATACCCCCAGGCAGTCGGCATCCCATGCCGATGACGGCGACTGGGGAGACCGGTGTGTCTACCACGTACTTCAACCCCTTCCAAGAAGGTATCCAGGCCCCGACCCGGTAGTGCTTCAAATGTCAAATCCGACACGTCGCTGCGCGGCGGCCGGTGCGTCCCCGATTCCTGTTGATATTCGCCTTTAGTGAGTCGGAGCCTATCGGCCGCACTGCACCCTAGTACGACAGTTTCGGCAAATCCGTTTCCACCCGTTCAAGAATCAACATTCCTCGGCGGGGAGATTACACCGGCTACCGCCAGTTCGTCTGCTCGGCCCGTTTAGGGCCCTGTCCTGCACAAACGTCCAAAATTGACGTTGCTGGTAAATCATAGCGACGGACGACAACCATGGTTTGACTTTCGCCACGAACGAATGCAGCAAACAAATCATGTGTCAATTACATTGACCACTGGCAGCGTTGGCAAACTTAGTCGATAAACATACCGATCGTCTAATTTGGGTCGGAATCAACGATTAGCGCAGGCAATCGGCGTTTTGCTCGGAGTCGTCGAGGTCACTGATCAACATCAAGTTGCAGAGATGGCGACGTTACGGGCTCGTGTCGTCTTCGCGTAGCGGTAGCTGGGCAATCGTACGCGTGATAACGATGTCACCGGGGGGCCGTCGCCCTGGCAAAAACATGACAGCGTCTGCAGGCACATCCGGTGCCAACTCGCGTTCTGGCCCGGTTCTTCGTATGAAACTTCCTGTGCCGCAAGCACTTCAAGCAGACAACGAATGTTGTCCGACATCGATCAGCCCGCGGCCGGACGCGACCCGCATAGCACGGCCGCGATCATTAGATTGAACGTCCGCCCGGCGCAGAAAGTTTGCAGAGTGACGGACGTCGCACTGCCCTAGCCGGTCGCTGTGGCCCGCTCGGCGAACGGCGAGCCGAACTCGGTGACCGGCGCGAAGCCCTGCCTGCGGGCCTGTGTGACGCCCCTTCGGATCAAGGCTGCGGTCGCTACGAACCCGGCCTGATCGCCGACCACGAGCGGGGTCAGCAGGCGGTTGTGCACGAACCCGAACGCCAGGCCGGAGGCCGGGTCCGCCCACCCCAGCGAGCCGCCGAGGCCCACGTGCCCGAACCCGGGCATGATGCCGGGCAGCGGCAGGCCGTGGTAGCCGAGGTTGAACGACATCGGCATGAAGATGCTGCCGTCGGGGAACAGGCTCGGCGGGCTGGCCAGCCCGGCGACGAGTTCGGCCGACAGGAACTGGCTGCCGTCGATCGTGCCTCCGTTGGCGATGGCGCCGTACATGCGTGCCAGCGCCCGAGCGGTGGCCACGCCGTTGGCTGCCGGGAGCTCGGTGTCCAGCAGCGGGGTGTCACCCTGCACCGTGGCCTTCATGCCAGGGAAGTACATCGAGCCGAACCCACCCGAGAACTTCCACCCGGCCAGGTGGGGCGCGATCAGGTTGAAGATCGGGTTCTGCAGCCTGCTCTGCGGCCCGATGATCTGCGCAGGCTGCGTCGGCGCGCCAACAGGAGGCCGACCGAGGTGGAAGCCGTCGGTGTTGAGCGGCTCGGCCAGCTCGGTGCGGATCAGCTCCCGCATGCCCTGCCCGGTGACGGCACGGGCCAGGCCTGCCATCAGCCAGCCGTAGGTGAGCGCGTGATAGGCGGGTCTCCCCTGCATCCAGCCCATCGGGGCGGCCGCCATCCGCTCCTCCATCAGGAGGTGGTCCATCAGCTCGGCCCCGGTGGTGCGGTTGAGCTGCGACAATCCGGCCCGGTGCCGCATCAGGTCGCGGACGGTGACGGCCGACTTCCCATTGGCCGCGAATGCGGGCCAGTAGTCGGCCACCGCAGCGTCGTAGTCGATCAGCCCGCGGTCGGCCAGCCGGTGGATGACGGTCGACGCCATCCCCTTGGTCGCCGAGAAGACCATGGCGCCGGTGTCCGCGGTCCAGTGCCTGGTGCCTCGGCGATCCGACCAGCCGGTCCACACGTCAACGACCGGAAGCCCGTCGAGGTAGACGGCCAGGGCCCCGCCGCCGAACCTACGGCCGGGGAAGAGCTGGGCGAACGCGCGCACGGCGCAGGCGAACCCGGGGTCCGCAGCGCCTTGCACGCCGTGTGGGAGCGCGACGCTGCGCTCCCTAGCCGAAGAGGTCACAATGCATCCAATTTACCTGGAACCGCGGCTAACTAGACAACCGTTATGAATCTGTTAGTAAGCAGAGGTCAGCCCACACAGTCAGGCGTCGCGGCGGCGCCTGCAGCGCAGTCGTCTCCGTCGGTTTTGGGCCCTGGGTCGGCGTAGGTGACCGGCAGCGGCTCGGCGTCGGTCAGCAGTGCTCCCGTGAGCAGCGCCCCGGCACCGACCGCGCCCGCCAGACGCCGCATCACCACGGCGCGGCGAGACGAAATGGCACGAGCCTTCACCGAGACGACGTTAGGGAAGACGCACCCGCGAGGAATCGGGTGTTTCCCTACCGTTCGAGCCATCGACTAGCGCTCGGCGGCGGCGAGGATCTCCTGCGCAGCGAGCGCCGGAGTCAGTTCGCCATCGCGCACCCGACGTTCCACGTCCGCCCGGATCCGGCGCACGTCGGGGTGCGACAGGATGCGGTCCAACACCGTGTCACGAACCATCGACCAGGTCCAATCAACCTGCTGCGCACGTCTTTTCGCCTCGAACTCGCCGGCCTCAGTGAGCACCCGGCGATGCTCGAGCACGGTATCCCACAGCTTGGTCAGGCCATCGCCGTGCAGCGCACTCATCGTGAGAACCGGCGGGCGCCATAGCGTTTCGCGTGGATAGATCAGGCGAATCGCCCCGGCCAGCTCCCGGGCAGCGGACTTCGCCTCGACCTCGTGCGCACCGTCGGCCTTGTTGACCACCACCACGTCGGCCAGCTCCAGCACGCCCTTCTTGATCCCCTGGAGCTGGTCGCCCGTACGCGCCAGCGTCAGGAAGACGAACGTGTCGACCATGTTGGCGACGGCGACCTCGGACTGGCCCACCCCCACCGTTTCGACCAGGATGACGTCGTAGCCCGCCGCCTCGAGCAGAACGATGGTCTCGCGAGTCGCCCTGGCGACGCCGCCAAGCGTGCCCGAGGTCGGCGAGGGGCGGATGTAGGCGTCGGGGTGCACGGCCAGGCGCGCCATGCGGGTCTTGTCGCCGAGGATGGAGCCGCCCGTCCTGGTGGACGACGGGTCGACCGCCAGCACCGCGACCCGGTGGCCCTGCTCGATGAGGTACATCCCGAGCGCCTCGATGGCCGTCGACTTGCCGACGCCCGGGACCCCGGTGATGCCGACGTGCAGTGCGGTTGGTCGGCCTCCGGCCTCCGACGCGCCGCCGGGTCCTGACATCAGCTCCAACAGCAGCTGCTGCGCCTGATCCCGGTGATCGGCGCGCGTCGACTCGACCAAGGTGATGGCCCTCGGGAGCGCTGCGCGGTCACCGTCGCGGACGGCCGCCGCCAGCTCGGCGATCGAGGAGGCGGCCATCTAGGCGAGGTCGTAGCCGAGACGCTCGGCCAACTTCTCCAACAGGCCGATGGCTGCGTCGGCGATCACCGTGCCGGGCGGGAAGATCGCGGTGGCGCCCGCGGCGTACAACTCGTCGAAGTCGCCGGGCGGGATCACGCCGCCGACCACGACCATGATGTCGGGCCGACCGGCCTCGGCGAGCGCATCCCGCAGCGCGGGAACCAAGGTCAGGTGACCGGCCGCCAGCGACGACACCCCGACGACGTGGACGTCGTTGTCGGCGGCCTGGCGGGCGACCTCGTCGGGCGTGGAGAACAGCGAGCCCACGTCCACGTCGAAGCCGATGTCGGCGAAGGCGGTGGCGATCACCTTCTGGCCGCGGTCGTGGCCGTCCTGCCCCATCTTGGCGACCAGGATGCGCGGCCTACGGCCGTCGGCCTCGGCGAACTTCTCGACCAGTTCGGTTGCAGCACCGAGGTTGCTGACCTTCCCCACCTCATCCCGGTAGACGCCGGAGATGGTGCGGATCTCGGCCTGATGGCGTCCCCACACCCTTTCCAGCGCGTCGGAGATCTCCCCGACCGTCGCCTTGGCCCGCGCGGCGGCGATCGCCAGCGCGAGCAGGTTGTTGCCGAGCCCGTCCTCGCCCGCCAGCCCGGAAGCGCGCTGCCGCCCTGGTCAGTTCGGCCAGCGCCGCCTCGACCGCCGCCGGATCGCGATCGGCACGCAGCTGCTCGAGCTTCGCGATCTGCTCGGCCCTGACGCGGCTGTTCTCGACCTTGAGCACCTCGATCTCGTGGTCGCTCGTCGACCTGGTACTTGTTGACCCCGATCACCGTCTGCGCACCCGAGTCGATGCGCGCCTGGGTGCGCGCGGCGGCCTCCTCGATCCGCAGCTTCGGGATGCCGTCACCGATCGCCTGCGCCATCCCGCCGTGTTCGGCGACCTCGCGGATGTGCGCCCGCGCCTTCTCGGCGAGCTGGTAGGTCAGCCACTCCACGTAGTACGAGCCGCCCCACGGGTCGATGGGCCGGGTGGTGCCGGACTCCTGCTGGAGCACCAACTGGGTGTTGCGCGCGATGCGCGCCGAGAAGTCGGTCGGGCAGCGCCAGCGCCTCGTCGAGGGCGTTGGTGTGCAGCGACTGGGTGTGCCCCTGGGTGGCCGCCATGGCTTCGATGCAGGTTCTGGCGACGTTGTTGAACGGGTCCTGTGCGGTCAGTGACCACCCCGAGGTCTGCGAGTGGGTCCGCAACGACAATGACTTGTCGCTCTTGGGCTCGAACTGTGCGACGAGCTCGCTCCACAGCAACCGGCCCGCGCGTAGCTTGGCCACCTCCATGAAGAAGTTCATGCCGATGCCCCAGAAGAACGACAGGCGCGGCGCGAACTTGTCGATGTCCAGGCCGGCCGCCAACCCGGCCTTGAGGTACTCGACGCCGTCGGCCAGCGTGTAGCCCAGCTCCAGATCGGCTGTGGCCCCGGCTTCCTGGATGTGATAGCCGGAGATCGAGATCGAGTTGTACTTCGGCATCTTCACGCTGGTGTAGCCGAAGATGTCGGAGATGATCCGCATCGACGCCTCGGGCGGATAGATATAGGTGTTGCGGACCATGAACTCCTTGAGGATGTCGTTCTGGATGGTCCCCGCGAGCTTCTCCGGCGGCACCCCCTGCTCCTCGGCGGCAGCCACGTACAGCGCCAGGATCGGGAGCACGGCACCGTTCATCGTCATCGACACCGACACCGCCGACAGGTCGATGCCGTCGAACAGCTGCCGCATGTCCAGAATCGAATCGATTGCCACCCCGGCCATTCCGACGTCGCCCTGCACGCGTGGGTGATCGGAGTCGTAGCCGCGGTGGGTGGCCAGGTCGAACGCCACCGAAAGACCCTTCTGGCCCGCGGCCAGGTTGCGGCGGTAGAACGCGTTGGACTCCGCGGCGGTGGAGAAGCCGGCGTACTGGCGGATGGTCCACGGCTGGTTGACGTACATCGTCGGGTACGGCCCGCGGATGAACGGCGGCTCACCGGGGAAGCTGTCCACCGGGTAACCCGCGGCGACCACGGCGTCACGGTCGGCGCCGACGTAGACGGGCCGGACGTCGATGCCCTCCGGCGTGCCCCAGTTCAACTGGTCGGGGGTGTAGCCGTGCGCGGCGGCGGCCGCGGCGACGTGCTCGTCCACCGTGGCCTGCGAGGCGGGCGCGCCGGTCGGTCCGCCATCCAGTGGCACGTCGGCGAAACTGGCGATCACGGGTGTCACGGCAGTCATCTCATGCCCCCAATCGGGTGAGAAGGGTCGACAGCGTCGCGATGGCGTCGATCTTCGCGGTCAGATAGTCGTCGGGGCGGTGCGCCGCGTCGGCGGACGAACCTTCCAGAGCGCTTTCCGCGCCGGCCAGGTAGACGTGCGAAACCCCTGCGGCGCGTGCGGCTTCCACGATGCCGGCGGCTTCCGTGCCGTAGCGCGCGTCGGTGCCGCACAGCACGGCCGCCGCCGGGTGCCCCGCCGCGGAAACGGCAGCGGCGACGTCCTGGGCCGCCACGGTGCCCGGGTTCACCGTCTCGACGCCGCCGGACGCCAGCAGGTTCGCGGCGAACGTGGTGCGGACGTTGTGCTCGGCCAGTGGCCCGACCGGGAGCAGCAGCGGCCCTCGGCCGCGCGCCCGTCGCCGCGAGATGGGCGTCGGACCGGTCCCGCAACGCCTCGAACCCGGCCGCGTACCGTGCCACGCCGGAGCCGTCTTCGCGGGCGGGAAGCGGTGCCTCGGCGAGGTTGGGGTACTCGTTGACGCCCGTGAGGGCAGTGCGCCGGTGGGCGATGTCGTCGCCGCGGCGCTCGCGGATCCGGTCGATCTCGGCAACCACGTGGTCGCGGGCTTCGACGAAGCCGCCGCGGGACTCGATGTCCTGGAAGTGCTTCCATGCCTCCTCCGCGAGGCGGCGAGTCAGGTCCTCCACGTGCCACGACCCACCTGCCGGATCGAGGACGCGGCCGACGTGTGATTCCTCCAGGAGCAACAGCTGGGTGTTTCGAGCCATCCGGCGCGCGAAACTCGCTGCGGTGCCGGGCAATCCACCGGGAATGGCGGTGTCGAACGGTTGCACCAACACGGTGTCCGCTCCCCCGACGCCCGCTGCGAATGCGGCGAGCGTGGTGCGCAGCATGTTCACCCAGGGGTCACGCTGGGCCATCATCGCAGCCGACGTCACGGCGTGCACCGTGGCGGCCCCGGCCAGGGGTTCACCCAGCACCTCGGCGACGCGGGCCCACAGTTGGCGCGCGGCCCTGAGCTTGGCGATCGTCATGAACTGGTCGTCGTCGGCCGCGAAGCGGAAGCTCAACTGGCGCAGCGCATCGGCGACCGACACCCCGTTCTCGCCGAGTATCCGCAGGTAGCTCACACCGGCGGCGACGGCCCCTGCGAGTTCCCACGACGCGCTCGCGCCGAGATCGTGGAACGCGGGACCGTCGACGGTCACGGCCCGTACCCCGCCGTCGTACCCGGCCGCCTTGACCGCGGTCGCAGCGACCTCGTCGAGCGATGGCGCGGGGCGGCCGCCGAGGTGTGCGGTGAGCGGGTCGGCACCCAGATCGACCGACAGCCTCGCGCGCCGGTCGTCGTCGAGGTCGGTGACCAGTGCCAGCACGGCGTCGGCGGCCACGACGTAGTCGGCTCCCCCGTCCCGGACGTCGAGGATCACCGGCACCAGTTCCAGGAAGACGCCTTCGAGCATCCGGTCGAGCTCTGCTGCGGCGACGGCGCCGGTCCCCACCCGCAGCACCAGCGCACTGGTGCCCTCCGTCAGCGCGGCCAGCACCGAACCGTTGCCGTCGGCCACCGAGGACTGTCCGGGGACCGGGAACGATTCGGCGACCTTCCAGCCCGACTTCACGTCGCGCAGCGCGTCGCTGCCCCGGACGTAGGGCCACTGGCCGGGCAGCGGCGGCTCGGGCAGCGCGTCGAGCGCCGTGTAGAGCGGGCGGATCGGGAACCCGTCGTACGTCGGTGAGTCGAGGAGCCGGTCGGGCTCGGCGCCCAGGTCCGCGGGGTCCTTCCGGCCGCCCTTCGCCAGCACACCCGCCACGGCGGAGCGCCACCGCGCGCGATCCGACTCGAGACTGGCACTGGACTCCTGTACGGACACCGGCATCTCCTGTTGTCGCAACGTGTGACTTACCACCAGGCCATCAGGCTAAATGATCGTTATCACGCGCCTGACCGCCGGGCGCGCGACTCGCGGCCACCGCGGGATGAGCCGACCAGCAATCCCCCGTAGTCTTGGCAGACGTGAAGCCCGTCGTCAGCACGTTGCGCGCAGTATGCGCCGCGATCGCCGCGACGGCGGCGCAACTGCCGCGTCGACGGATCGTGATGATGGCGACCGCGATTGTGATTCTCGTCGCAGTGGCCGTGTGGGTGCCGTTGCCCTCCGCGGTGCAACTCCGCGACTGGGCGACCTCGGTGGGACCGTGGTTCCCGCTGGCCTTTCTGGCCGCCCACATCGTGATCACCGTCTTCCCCTTCCCGAGGACCGCCTTCACGCTGGCGGCCGGACTGCTGTTCGGGCCGCTGCTCGGGGTTTCGCTCGCCGTGGTGGCCAGCACGATCAGCGCGCTCATCGCCCTGTTCCTGGTACGGGCATCCGGATGGCAGCTCAGCCGGCTGGTGAAGCATCCCCGGGTCGACGTGCTCGATGCGCGACTGCGGGCGCGCGGCTGGCCGGCGATCCTGTCCATGCGCATGATTCCGGTCGTGCCGTTCTCGGTGCTCAACTACGCGGCGGGCGCCTCGGCCGTCCGGGTGGTGCCCTACACGCTTGCGTCGGCCGTCGGCCTGCTGCCGGGCACCGCCGCCGTCGTCATCCTCGGCGACGCGCTCACCGGAAACATCAATCCGCTGCAGTTTCTGGTGTCGCTGTGCACGGCGTCCCTCGGGGTCGCCGGATTGGTCTACGAGATCCGCACCCACCGCAAGCACCACCGGCAGCACACCTCCGAGCAGGCGGATGCGGAGCCGGCCGTCACGCCCTGACCGACGGCCCCTTCACGGTCATCGCGGCGTACAGACCAAGGAATGACGCGGCCGCCAGCAGCGCGGGACTCCAGTCCCGTGCCCTGAGGTGGAACGACACGGCGAGCACGAAGTAGACGGTCATCATGAGCGTCGTCAACCGGGCCAGCCGCGGGAACCGGTACACCGAAAGCAAACCGACCGCGGCGGCGCCCTTCACCACCGGCAGTACGGGGCGAAGTTCCTCGGCGAGCGCCACGTCGTCGAGGACCTTCTTGATCGGTGGGATCGGGCACGGCACAGGCGATGGCGTCACCCGCCTGCACGGCCGCCAGGACCGCGTAGGTCCGCGTGGCCACGTCAGCGCGCTCACTGACCGGGTGCGCCGTGCCGCGGCGGCGGCTGGTCTGTAGTCCGTCATCGGCGGCTGAGCCTGCTGTGACAGCGGCGCGTACTGCGGCGGCGGATCGACCATTCCCTGTACCGGGGTGCGCGCCTCGGCCACCGCCTGCGGCGACCGCCTGCGCGATCTCCGGATCGGTCTTCGTGTTGAACCACTCGGCCACCTCGGCGGAATCGTCTTCCGGCTTCGGCAGATCGACGTCGACGGGCGACGGGGTGTAGCGGAACACCCCGTCCTCGCCAGGGGCTCCGAGCATCTTGGTGAAGCCCTGCAGCGCGGCGCCGAAGTCACTCGGCACGATCCAGACCTTGTTCGCCTCGCCCTTGGCCATCAGTGGCAACGTCTGCAGATACTGGTAGGCCAGCATCTCCGGGGTGGGCCTGCCCGCCTTGATCGCGGCGAACGTCTTCTCGATGGCCTTCGCCTGGCCCTGCGCCTGCAGGTACTGGGCGGCACGTTCACCCTGGGCGCGCAGCATGCGGGACTGGCGATCGGCCTCGGCCGCCAGGATGGCCGCCTGCTTGGCGCCCTCGGCCGAGAGGATCTGGGCCTGCTTCTGGCCTTCCGCCTGCTTGATCGACGCCTCCCGGTTGCCCTCGGCGGTCAGGATCATGGCGCGCTTCTCGCGGTCGGCGCGCATCTGCTTCTCCATCGAGTCCTGGATCGACGGCGGCGGGTCGATGCTGCGGAGTTCGACACGCGCGACGCGCAGCCCCCATCGGCCGGTGGCCTCGTCGAGCACACCACGGAGCTGGCCGTTGATCTGGTCGCGGGACGTCAGCGCCTGCTCCAGCGTCATGCCGCCGACCACGTTGCGCAGCGTGGTGGTGGTCAGCTGCTCGACGCCGACGATGTAGTTGCTGATCTGGTAGACGGCGGCCTGCGGGTTGGTCACCTGGAAGTACACGACGGTGTCGATGTTCACGGTCAGGTTGTCCTCGGTGATCACCGGCTGCGGCGGAAACGACACCACCCGCTCACGGAGGTCGACCCTGGCCCGGATCTTGTCGACGAACGGCAGCAACAGCGTCAGTTGACCGGACACGGTCTTGCTGTAGCGGCCGAGCCGCTCGATCACCGCGGCCTCGGCCTGCGGGATCACCTTGACCGACTTGGCGACCACGATGATGGCGAACAGCACCAGCACGGCCACCAGGACCAAACCGGCAACGGCACCTTCCATGACGAATCCTCCCCAAACTCAAATGGTCTTGAAGACGACCGCGGTTGCGCCGTCGATGCGCATGATCGTGACATGGTCGCCCGCTTCGAAGACATCGTCGTCGTTGAGCGGGCGTGCCGTCCAGACCTCGCCGTCCAGTTTCACCTGGCCCTCGTGGCGCGCCACCCGGTCCAGCACCAGCGCGCTCTTGCCCTCCAGTGCCTTCATCGGCTCCGGCAGGCCGGTGCCTGCGGCGAACCGGCGCCGCAGCGCGGGCCGCACCAGCACCAGCAGTAGGAGCGAGACGACGAGAAAGACGACTCCGTCGATCACGTAGTTGTCGAACACCAGGCTCGACCCGACGGCCGCCAGCGCGCCACCGCCGAGCATCAGCAGGAAGAGGTCACCGGTCAGCGCCTCGGCTCCGGCCAGCGCCACCGCTGCGACCAGCCAGAGCAACCAAACGGGCATGATCGCAGCCTATCGCGTGCGCGCCTTGCGGAGCCGTCAACAACTACACTGCGAGTCATCATGTGGTGTCCAAGTGTTTCGCTTTCGATGTGGGCCAATGCCTGGCTCGCAGGCCTCGCCGCGCCGGACGACGTTCTGGATGCGTTGTCACTGTGGGCACCAAGGCATTCCGTCACCGCCTACGACTCGGTGGCGGCCGGCCGCACCGGGCTGCCGTGGCCCGACCTCACCGACGCCGGGGCGGTGTCGCTGCTGCAGACCATGCGGACCGCGGCGGGTCCCGCCACCGGCGAGCCCGCCATCTCGGTGGTCTTGCCGGTGCCGGGTGACGTCCGGGGACTGACAGCGGGCACCCAGTTTCAGACCGACGCCGTCGCCGCCGGTGAGGCGATCATCGTGTCGCGCACGGGTTCGGATGCGGTGGGACTGGTTCCCGACTTCGAGTACGACGATGCCTACGCCGACACCGATGACGACTCCGACTACGACCCGGAGATCCGCGCTCTGTCCTGGACGGTGTACTCGCTGTCGGCCACGCCGGTCGGCGAACACATCGACCTCGGCGAGGCCGAGTACGAACTGCGGTCGGCGGTGCGTGCGGCCGCCGACGCGCTCGGCACGTTGCGCGCCGGGATGACCGGTGCCGATGTCGCCGATCCGCGCGGACTCGTCGAGCAGGTGCTCGAGGCGGGGCGGCTGCATCAACTGCCCGAGCACGCTCCCGAGCGTGCGGTGCGGGTGCTGGAGAACGCCGCCCACGTCGACGCGATCATCGCGGTCAGCTCCGGGCTGATGCCCATCGGGCTGCAATCGTCGTCGGAGATGCAGATCGCCAACGACGCACTGCGACCGCTGAACGGCGTGGTGCGCAGGGCGACGGATCGCCGCGCTCGGCGCGATCCTGCACTCGGCCTGGCGGCCGTAGTCACACCAGAGTCAGCACGGCAGCCACCGCAACGACGATCAGCACCACCGCAACGGCCCCGACGATCCATGGCAGCCTGCTCTTCGGTGGCGGCTCCTCGGCACCGCGAGGAGCGAAACCCGGTTGTAGATAGTCAGGAAGCGGATCATGGGGGAACCATCCCCGTAACCTGGCTGCACTCCGCACTACCCCCTGACTCACGGCGCCGGCAAACCGACGCTAGCACGGCATCCAGGGGTGTCCGTGCGGCTCTTTTCAGCCGTTCTCGGGCGGTGCGCCCGCGATGACACAGTGCGGCGAGGACGTACACGGCTGACCATCGACGACGTATCCGCAGCCGGGAACGGGGTCGGGACCCGCGAGCCGGGCCGGTTCGGCGCCGAGGCGAAGTTCGTCGACGAGGTCGGCGGCCAGCCGCGCGAAGCGCGGGTCGGCATTGGGCGTGGCCGCCCTTGCGAACGCCACCCCGGCTTCCTCGGCCTGGATGCGCAGCTCGTGGTCGAGATCCCACACCACCTCGATGTGGTCGGCGACGAAGCCGATCGGGCAGACGATCACCGCACGGGTACCAGCGGCGGCGAGCGCCGAAAGGTGGTCGCCGACATCGGGTTCCAACCACGGTATGCGGGGCGGACCGGACCGCGACTGCCACACCTGGTCGTAGTCGTCGTACCCGGCCGCAGCGGCCACCAGCCGCGTCGCGTAGGCCACCTGCCTGCTGTAGAGCCGTGGTCCGTGGCGCTCGTCGGCCGCGATCGGCACCGAATGCGCCGTGAACACCAGCCGGGCTCCGGCGCGGAGCTCGTCGGGCAACGACGCCGCCGCGGCAGCGATCCCGTCCGCGAACATCTCGACGAAGAGCGGGTGGTCGAAGTACTGGCGCAGCTTGACCAGCTCGGGCGCCCGCTCCCCTGCCGCCGCGCGGCCACGGGCGATGTCCTCGCCGTACTGCGTGCAGCTCGAATACCCGCCCCAGGCAGACGTGGCGAACACCGCCGCCCGGCGAATGCCGTTGTCCCGCATCTGGGTAACGGTGTCTTCGACGTACGGCTCCCAGTTGCGGTTGCCGAAGTAGACCGGCAGGTCCGCGCCGCGGTGCCCGAGTTCGGCCCGCAACGCCTCGATCAGCGCGCGGTTGATGCCGTTGATCGGCGAGACCCCACCGAAGTGCTGGTAGTGCTCGGCGACGTCGTCGAGGCGTTCGGGCGGGATGTTGCGGCCACGCGTGACGTTCTCCAGGAACGGCCGCACCTGCTCCGGCCCCTCGGGGCCACCGAAGGACAGCAGCAGGATCGCGTCTACGTCCATTCGGGGTCCACGGATTCCTATCAGAGCAACTGCGTGCTGGCGCCGCCGTCGGCGTAGACGATCGTGCCGGTGGTGGCGGGCAGCCACTCGGACATCAAGGCGCACACCGTCTTTGCCACCGGCGTCGGATCCTTCATGTTCCAGCCGATGGGCGCGCGCTGGTCCCAGCCCTCTTCCAGCAGCTTCATCTGATCGCCGGCCTCGGCACCGAGCGCACCGCCGACGATGGCGCTCATCGCCAGCGTCCGGATCGGGCCTGCGGCAACCAGATTGGACCGCACACCGTACGGACCGGCCTCACGGGCGACGAACCGGTTGACCGACTCGAGCGCGCTCTTGGCCACCGTCATCCAGTTGTACGCGGGCATCGCGCGCGTCGGGTCGAAGTCCATGCCGACGATTCCGCCGCCCGAGTTCATGATCGGCAGCACGGCCTTGGCCAGCGAGGCGTAGGAGTACGCGGAGATGTGGATGCCCTTGGCGACGTCCTCGTACGGCGCGTCGAAGAACGGGTTGATGCCCATGCCCGTCTGCGGCATGAAGCCGATCGAGTGCACGACACCGTCGAGCTTGTTGCCCTCGCCGATCACCTCGGTCACCCGGTCGGCCAACGTGGCCAGGTGCTCCTCGTTCTGCACGTCGAGCTCGAGCAGCGGCGCCGGCTTGGGCAGCCGGTCGGTGATCCGCTGGATCAGGCGCATCCGGTCGAACCCGGTCAGCACCAGTTCGGCGCCGGCCTCCTGCGCGACCTTGGCGATGTGGAACGCGATCGATGAGTCGGTGATGATCCCCGTGACGAGGATGCGCTTGCCTTCGAGTAGCCCTGCCATAACCAGTCCTTTCTAGGGGCCGTGTCTAGTGGCCCATGCCCATGCCGCCGTCGACCGGGATCACCGCACCCGAGACGTAGCTGGCGTCCTCGGACGCCAGGAAGCTGACCACCCCGGCGACCTCGTCGGCGGTGCCGACCCGCTTCGCCGGGATGAAGTCCAGTGCCCCCGCCTGAATCCGCTCATCCAGCGCGCGGGTCATCTCGGTGTCGATGTAGCCGGGCGCCACCACGTTGGCGGTGACCCCGGCCTTCGACAGCTCCCTGGCGATCGAGCGGGCCATGCCGATCAGACCGGCCTTGGAGGCCGCGTAGTTGGCCTGGTTGCCGATACCCCAGGTGCCCGAGACCGAACCGACGAAGATCATCCGGCCGAACCGCTTGCGCTGCATGCTGCGCGATGCCCGCTGTGCCACCCGGAACGCGCCGGTGAGGTTGGCGTTGATGACCTTCTCGAATCTCTCCTCGGTCATCCGCATGAGGAACGCGTCCGCGGAGATGCCTGCGTTGGACACCAGCACCTCGACCGCACCCTGGTGCTCCTCGACCTCCGTGAAGGCGCGGTCGACGGCCTCGTTGTCGGTGACGTCGCACTCGACGCCGAACAGTCCGTCCGGTGCGCCCGAGCCACGGTGCGTGACGGCCACCTTGTGACCGTCGGCGGCCAGTCGCTGGGCGATGGCCAGACCGATGCCGCGGTTGCCGCCGGTGACCAGCACGGAGCGCGATACGAATTCGGGCATGCCCGCCAACCTATCGTCTCGCGCCGGTCGAGGCCGAAATCGGCTGCCGGAGGGCAGGAGCGAAGCGACCCGGGAATTCTGCGAAGCGTCAGCCGGGAAGGCGACGGTTGAGCAACAGCGCCGCAAGCGCCGCAAGCGCAAGAACCAGCGCACCGAGCCTCAGCCAGCCCGCGCTGGCGTCGCCCTTGGTGGTCTCGTAGCCGATCTGCTGCTGCAGCGTGGTGAAGACCTCCTTGAGCTGCTCCAGGCTGGACGCGGAGTAGGCGTTGCCGCCGGACAGCTCGGCGATCTTCTTGAGCATCTCGTCGTCGACGGGCACCGGCTGGCGCTGGTCGTTGATCTCGACGTAGCCGTACGGGGTGCCGAACGAGACGGTGGAGATCGGCACGCCCTGATCCTTGGCGGTGCGCGCCGCGGTGTACGCACCCTTCGGGTTGTCCGGGTTCGACGGCACGGTCTCCTTGCCGTCGGACATCAAGCACGATGCGGGCGGGCGGCGGCTCGTCACCGCCGCCGATCACGGCGCCGACCGTGGCGATGGCCTGCAGCGCGGTGAAGATGCCCTCACCGGTCGCGGTGCGGTCGGCCAGCTGCAGCTTGTCGATGGCGGCCTTGGTGGCGGTCGCGGTTGGTGGTCGGCGAGGTCAGCACGGTCGCGGTGCCCGCATAGGCGATCAGGCCGAGGTTGATGCCTGGCGTGAGTTGGTCGGCGAACTGCTTGGCCGCCTCCTGCGCGGCGGCCAGCCGGCTCGGCGCAACGTCGGTGGCCCGCATCGACTGCGACACGTCGATCACCAGCATCACCACCGCGCGGTTGCGCGGAATGCGGACGTCGTTGGTGGGTCCGGCCATCGCGACCGTCAACAGCGTCAGCGACACCACCAACAGGATCGCGGGCAGGTGCCGCCACCGGGTGGGCCGCTTGGGCGCGACGCTCTCGAGCAGTTCCATGTTGGCGAAGCGCAGCATCCGCTTCTGCTTGGCGAACTGCACGACGACGTAGAGGCCGACGACTGCGAGCACGACGAGCAGGAACAGGAAGTACCAGGCGTGTTCGAAGCCCGACAACGTCATCGGACCGAGCAGCGGTAAAGTCATGTGCAACTGGTCATTTCAGGTTCATCGGCCCGCCGAAAGCGCACCGCGGCGGCGATTGGCAGCGACGAACCTCACCACGTCGGCGATCCAGTCCCTGTCGGTGCGCAGCGTCAGCAGCGGCGCTCCGCAGCGGCGCAGGGTCCGGGCCACCTCGGCGCGGTGCGCGCCGGCGGCCTTGGCGAAGTCGTCGCGCAACTGCGCGTCGATGGTGAACTCGCGGGTGACCCCGGACTCGGTGTCCTGCAGGATCACGTCGCCGACGTCCGGTAGTTCGACGTCGCGCGGATCGATGATCTCGATGCCGAGCACCTCGTGCCGTCCGGCGATGGCGCGCAGTGGCCGCATCCAGTTGATCGGGCCGAGGAAGTCACTGATGATGACCGCCATGCCGCGCCGCCGCTCTGGACGGCGCAGCGCGTCGATGGCTTCGCTGAGGTCGCCGCGCACGCCGACGGGCGCCTTCGGCGTGGTGGCGATGGCCCGCAGCAACTCCTGCTCGTGCATGCGACCCGACAGGGCGGGCACGCGTCTGGTGACGTCACCGTTGGTGATGATGGCGCCGAGCCGGTTGCCGCCACCGCTGTTGAGGAACGCGATGGACGCGGCGGCCGCCACGGCGAGGTCGCGCTTCTCGCAGCCCGCGGTGCCGAAGTCCAGGCTGGCCGACACGTCGACCACCAGCCAGGTCTCGAGTTCGCGGTCGGCGATCATCTGCCGCACGTGCGGGTGGGTGGTCCGGGCGGTCACCGACCAGTCCATCCGGCGCACGTCGTCACCCGGCTGGTAGATGCGCGACTCACCCGGCTCGGATCCCGGCCCCGGCATCAGCCCCTGGTGGTCACCGTGCAGCACGCCGTCGAGCTTGCGGCGCACCGTCAGCTCGAGCTTGCGCAGCGCCGCCGAAAGGGCGGGGTCGCGAATCTCGCCGCGCTGCAGGGACGGCAGATCGACACGGCCCTTTGCGCCCCCAGAAGAGGGAGTCACCGACCGCTGGCCGCCGCCGCCGCCGGGCATGGCGGGCGCCACCGAATGGCCTTGCTGCGGAATGGCGTTGACCTGAGGCAGCCCGACCGTCTGCAGGATCCGGTTGATCACCGTCTCGGCGGAGATCTCGTCGGCCAGCGCGTCATAGGTGAGGACCAGGCGGTGCCGCAGCACGTCGGGGATCACCTCGACGACGTCCTGCGGGATCACGTAGTCGCGGCCCCGGATCAACGCCAACGCCCGCGAGGCGGCGATGATGCCGAGCGACGCGCGCGGCGAGGCGCCGTAGGCGATCCACGCCTTGGCGTCGGGCATGCCGAACTTGTCCGGCTCGCGGGTGGCCGTGACGACGCGGACCACGTAGTCGACCAGCGCGTGGTGGACGAAGTTGTTGGCCGCAACGTCCTGCAACCGCAGCAGGTCGCCGGGGTTGAGGATCTGCTTCGGGGTGGGCGGGGTGACGCCCATCCGGTAGATGATCTCGCGCTCTTCCTCGGGCGTCGGGTAGTCGATGTTCAGCTTGAACAGGAAGCGGTCGCGCTGCGCCTCGGGCAGGGCGTAGACGCCCTCCTGCTCGATGGGGTTCTGCGTGGCCATGACGAGGAACGGGTTGGGCAGCGGGAAGGTCTTGCCGCCGATGGAGACCTTGCGCTCGGCCATGACCTCGAGAAGCGCCGACTGCACCTTGGCGGGCGCCCGGTTGATCTCGTCGGCGAGCAGGAAGTTGACCATCACGGGGCCGACCTCGATGTCGAACTCCTCCTTGCCCACCCGGTAGATCCGGGTGCCGACGATGTCGGTGGGCACCAGGTCGGGGGTGAACTGGATGCGGGCGAAGGTGCCGCCGACCACCTTGGCGAACGTCTCCACCGCCAGGGTCTTGGCCACGCCGGGCACGCCCTCGAGCAGCACGTGGCCCTTGGCGAGCAGGCCGACCAGCATCCGCTCGACGAGCAGGTCCTGGCCGACGATGATGCGCTTCACCTCGAAGATCGCGCGCTCCAACGTGTGCACCTCACCCTGCAGACCGCCGTTCGGGGGCTGCTGAGGGCCGGGAGCAAAGCCCTGCGTCGGGCCCTGGCCGGGGAAACCTCCGGCGCCCTGCGGCGGCCCACTCGGTGACGTCATTCAGTTTCCTCCCACATAGTGCTCTTCGAGACACGCTGGTCAACGTGGCGCCACCGCCACTTGGGGGGCGTCCTTCGTCAACTATTCCAGGCAGTTCGGAATCCGTCGACGTCGCAGGTCCGGAAGCCGGTTTCGATCAGGACTCGATGAACCGGACCAGGTGCGGCGACATGCCCGCGGTTCGCACCGGGCTGACGGTCACCCGTCCGGCGCTGCCGGAGGCCTCGAGCATCTTGCCGCCGCCGAGGAAGATCGCGACGTGCTGGCTTCCGCCGGGGCCGTAGAAGATCAGGTCGCCGCGCTTGGCTTGCGACGGCGCGATCGGCCTGCCGCTGTTGTACTGGTCCCCGGAGTACTTCGGGATCTGCACGCCGACGCCCGCGAAGGCGTACCGGGTCAGGCCCGAGCAGTCGTAGCCGATCTTGCCTGCGTCGTAGTCGACGCCGGCGCTTGGGCCGTTGAGCGCGCCGCCACCCCAGGAGTACGGCACACCCATCTGCGAGCCGCCGCGGCGGATCACGTACTCGATTGCCTGGGGGCCACGAACCCGGCCGCCCGGGAAGCCGCGGAGCTGCCGCCGAGTCCGAGGCTGGACAGGAACTGCTGGCCAAGACTCTTGGTGGTCTGCAGCGCGATCTGGCTCGCCTGGAACGACGCGTTCGCGAGCGCGACGGGGTCACCGGGCGCACCGGAACTCACGATCTTCGGCAGCGTGGGGTCCCACGCTCCGGCGTCTGGGTCGGCCGCGGCGGGCGCCGCGGCACCGATCATCACGACGAGCGCGCACAGCAGTGGGGCGAGCACCGTCGCACGGCGAAAGAGCTTGAGGAGCAAGACAACCACCATCAGTATTCGATGTAGCGGATTACGTACGGCGTCATGCCGCTGGTCCGCACGGGTGAGATCTTGACGGTCGAGCCGGTGTAGGGCGCTTCCAGCATCTGGCCGTTGCCGAGGTAGAGCGTCACGTGCTGACTTCCGCCGGGGCCGTAGAAGATCACGTCGCCCCTTCGCATCTGCGATGCCGGGATCTTGCGGCCCATGTCGTACTGCGCGCCGGAGTAGTGCGGCAGCTTGATGCCGACGCCGGCGAAGGCGTAGAGGATCAGACCCGAGCAGTCGAAACCAGTTGTGCCAGAACCGGAGTCGATGCCGCGACTCGGTCCGACGGCATTGCCGCCACCCCACGAGTAGGGCACGCCCATCTGGGAGCCCGCGCGCCGGATCACGTACTCCGAGGCCTGCCTGCCGTAGACCCGCGGGATCGCGCCGTTGGTGTAACCGCTTGGCGTCGGCAGGATCCCGAGCTTCTGCAGGAAGCTGCGGCCCATCTGCTGGGTGGCCTGCGCCGAGGTGGTCGCGATGCCGAGCACCTGGTTGATGATCGCGATCGGGTCACCGCTGACGAACGCACTGGGGATGGCGGGCAGCGTGGGATCCCACCCGGTGTCCCACTTCGAGTTGCCGGGCGCTGCGGCGGCCGGGTCGCGGTCCCAGTTGGCCGAGGCATCGGCGGCGGCGGGTGCGGGCGCGCGCGGCGGGCGCAGCAGCGGGCACGGCCTGCGGCACCGCTCTGCCCGCGGGCGCCGACCACTGCAGCCGGGCCTGGTCGAGTTTGGCCTGCGCCGCCGACCGTTCGGCGGTGAGCTGGTCGAGTTCGGTCTTCTGGCTGCCGAAGGTCTGCTGCGCCTGGGTCAGTGCCGTCACGGCCGAGTCCTGGCTGGTCTGCGCGTCGACCACCGCCTGGTCGGCCTTCTGCTTGGCCAGCCGCGCAGCGGACTCGCGGTTGACCTGCTCGGTGCGGGCCCGCTGCAGGTTGGTGATGACCTGCTGGCTGCTGACGGACAGCGCCTGACCGGTCGCCGCGGTGTCGATGATGTCGGCGGGGTCGGTTGCCGTGACGTAGGAGGCCGACGGTCCGTTCATGTAGGTCGAGGCGGCGAACCCGTCGAACCGCTTCTGCGCCGCGGCGATCGCGGCGTTGGCGTCGGTCAGACCCGCCTGGCTGGCGGTGACCTCCTGCTGGGCGGCAGCGGCGGCATCGCGCGCGGTCTGGACGTCGACGAGCGCCTTGTTCACGCTTTCCTGCTGAGTCTGGATGGCCGCGCCGAGATCCTGCAGCTTCTGGTTGGCGTTGGCGACCGCGGTGACGAGCGTCGCGATTCCGTCCGGGCTGACGGGTTCGGCGACGGCCCGCCCCGTACCTGGGACGAACACGGCTGCGGCAACGACGCCGAATGCGAGTGACACCACTCCGATTCGGCCGCACAGCCGCGACGCAGAGGCGCGAGTAATGCGACTCATTGGCTTCTGGTCTCCTCGGGCTCGACGCGAACGCACGGGTGCGATCGCCGGATTCTGTGTCACACGAGTCACATGAAGCACAACTGCAACAACAGGCACCTTTTGCACCGTACGTCACATCAAGCGCTAAAGAAACGCCCCCAACGAATTACAAAGTTGTAATTGAATGAGCGTTACCGAATGGTGATCTTGAAAATTGCAGCGGGCGATTTCCGCGTCAATCGGCGGGTGTCGCGGGCACCTCGTCGGCGACCGGCCGTCTGGCCCGAACCTGCAGCATGCGGGTGCCGACGGCGGCCAGCGCGACGCCGAGTACGAGCACGATCGTAAATGGCGTCCACGCGAAATGTGACGTCGTCAACTCACTGACGAAATTCTTCGACGACTGCACGGGATTGCCGGTCTTCGCCACGTCCTGACCCGCCTCCAACGTGACCCGGTCGAAGTGCCGGCTGTACGTGCCTGCGAACCATGGGCTGATCGCCAGCACCGTCGAATCGGGATGCAGCGAGCCGACCTCGGTGGCGATGTCGCGCAGGGGCGTGTCGATGGGCGGGTTGGTGGGGATCACCACGATCTTCAGATCGATGCCTTGGGCACGCGCGTCGGCGACCACCTGCTTGAGTGCGGCGACGTCGGCGCCTGGAGCGCTGACCCCGTCGGCATCGACGGCAGCGTTGACCGCGTTCATGTCCACGTCTGGCGGGATGTACTCCGGCAGGAAGGGTATGACGAGCGGGTCCGGTCACAGGGGGCACCGTACGCCGCTTCCTAGTCTGGGGACTGGCAGCACGCGCGCATCAGGACAAGACTGGGACTGCCCCGTGATGGCTTACAGGACAAGCGTACTGTTAGAATCATGACCGCCTCGACCAGCCCGTCGCGGCGACAACTAAACCGGGAGTTGATGTGAGCAGCAAGGATTCCGTTAATTCATTCGGAGCCCGCGACACGTTGAAGGTCGGGGATGCCAGCTACCAGATCTACCGCCTCGACGCGGTAGCCGGTAACGACAAGCTCCCCTACAGCCTCAAGGTGCTGGCCGAGAATCTGCTGCGAACCGAAGACGGCGCAAACATCACCAAGGACCACATCGAGGCGATCGCGAACTGGGACCCCGAGGCCGAGCCGAGCATCGAAATCCAGTTCACCCCCGCCCGGGTGATCATGCAGGACTTCACCGGCGTGCCCTGCATCGTCGACCTCGCCACCATGCGCGAGGCGGTCGGGGAACTCGGCGGCGACGAGGAGAAGGTCAACCCCCTTGCGCCCGCAGAACTGGTCATCGACCACTCCGTGATCGTCGACGTGTTCGGCAAGCGTGACGCGTTCGAGCGCAACGTCGACATCGAGTACTCCCGCAACGGTGAGCGCTACCAGTTCCTGCGTTGGGGCCAAGGCGCTTTCGACGACTTCAAGGTGGTCCCGCCCGGCACGGGCATCGTGCACCAGGTGAACATCGAGTACCTGGCGCGCACGGTGATGACACGCGACGGCGTGGCGTACCCCGACAGCTGCGTCGGCACCGACAGCCACACCACGATGGTCAACGGCCTTGGCGTCCTGGGCTGGGGCGTCGGCGGCATCGAGGCCGAGGCCGCGATGCTGGGGCAGCCCGTTTCCATGCTCATCCCCCGCGTCGTCGGCTTCAAGCTCACCGGCGAGATCCAGCCGGGCGTGACCGCCACCGACGTGGTGCTCACCGTCACCGAGATGCTGCGCAAGCACGGCGTGGTCGGCAAGTTCGTCGAGTTCTACGGCGCCGGCATCGCCGAGATGCCTCTGGCCAACCGCGCCACCCTTGGCAACATGAGCCCCGAATTCGGCTCCACCGCAGCCATTTTCCCGATCGACGACGTGACGATCGACTACCTGCGGCTCACCGGCCGCGACGAGGATCAGCTCGCGCTGGTCGAGGCCTACGCCAAGGCGCAGGGCATGTGGCACGACCCGGAGAAGGAGCCGACGTTCTCCGAGTACCTCGAACTCGACCTGGCCGACGTGGTGCCGTCGATCGCCGGGCCCAAGCGCCCGCAGGACCGCATCTCGCTCACCGACGCCAAGTCGGCGTTCCGCAAGGACATCCACAACTACGTCGAGGAGAACATGCCCGCCCAGTGCACCAAGCTGGACGAGGCCGTCGACGAGTCCTTCCCCGCCAGCGATTCGGTGTCGCTGTCGTTCGCCGACGACGATGCCATCGACGTGCAGTCCGCTGCCGCGGGCGCCGAGGGCCGGCCGAGCAAGCCCATCAACGTCAAGTCCGACGAGCAGGGCGAGTTCGTGCTCGACCATGGCGCGGTCGTGGTCGCGGCCATCACCTCGTGCACCAACACGTCGAACCCGTCGGTGATGCTGGGCGCGGCGCTGCTCGCCAAGAAGGCCGTCGAGAAGGGCCTGACCACGAAGCCGTGGGTCAAGACGTCGATGGCGCCCGGCTCGCAGGTGGTCAACGACTACTACAACAAGGCCGACGTCTGGCCGTACCTGGAGAAGCTGGGCTTCTTCCTGGTCGGCTACGGCTGCACCACGTGCATCGGCAACACCGGTCCGCTGCCCGACGCGATCTCGGCCGCCGTCAACGACAACGACCTGTCGGTGACCGCCGTGCTGTCGGGCAACCGCAACTTCGAGGGCCGCATCTCCCCCGACGTCAAGATGAACTACCTCGCCTCACCGCCCCTGGTCATCGCCTACGCGATCGCGGGCACCATGGACTTCGACTTCGCGACCGATCCGCTCGGCCAGGACACCGACGGCAACGACGTCTTCCTGAAGGACATCTGGCCGACGCAGAAGGAGATCTCCGACGTGATCGCGTCGTCGATCAACCAGGAGATGTTCTCCGACAACTACGCCGACGTGTTCAAGGGCGACGAGCGCTGGCGGAACCTGCCCACCCCGGAGGGCAAGACGTTCGACTGGGATCCGAAGTCGACGTACGTCCGCAAGCCGCCGTACTTCGAGGGCATGCCCGCGGAGCCGGCAGCCCGTCACGGACATCAGCGGTGCTCGGGTGCTGGCACTGCTTGGCGATTCGGTCACCACCGACCACATCTCACCGGCGGGCAACATCAAGTCGGGTACGCCCGCCGCGGAGTACCTGGAGGAGCACGGCGTCGAGCGCAAGGACTACAACTCCTTCGGGTCGCGGCGCGGCAACCACGAGGTGATGGTTCGCGGCACGTTCGCCAACATCCGGTTGCGCAACCAGCTGCTCGACGACGTCTCGGGCGGCTACACCCGCGACTTCACCAAGGATGACGCACCGCAGTCGTTCATCTACGACGCGGCGCAGAACTATGCGGCCCAGGACATTCCGCTGGTCGTGCTGGGCGGCAAGGAGTACGGCTCGGGGTCGTCCCGCGACTGGGCGGCCAAGGGCACGTCGCCTGCTCGGCGTGAAGGCGGTCATCACCGAGTCCTTCGAGCGGATCCACCGGTCGAACCTGATCGGCATGGGCGTCATCCCGCTGCAGTTCCCGGAGGGCGAGTCGTGGGCGTCGCTGAAGCTCGATGGCACCGAGACGTACGACATCGCGGGCATCACCGACCTCAACGAGGGCAAGACGCCGAAGACCGTGCACGTCACCGCTACCAAGGGCGACGGGTCGAAGGTCGAGTTCGACGCGGTGGTGCGCATCGACACCCCTGGTGAGGCCGACTACTACCGCAACGGCGGCATCCTTCAGTTCGTCCTGCGCAACATGCTGAAGTCGAACTGACCACATGCCCCGTGTGACCGAGGACCATCTGGCTGCCCGCCGTCGCCAGATTCTCGACGGCGCACGAAGGTGTTTCGCGGAGTACGGCTATGAGAAGGCGACCGTGCGGCGGCTCGAACACACCATCGGGCTGTCGCGCGGCGCCATCTTCCATCACTTCCGCGACAAGGACACCCTGTTCTTCGAGCTGGCCCGCGAGGACGCGGAGCGGATGGCGGACGTGGCGTCGCGCGAGGGCCTGATCCAGGTGATGCGCAACCTGTTGGCCGCACCCGAGCAGTTCGACTGGTTGACCACCCGGCTGGAGATCGCCCGCAAGCTCCGCAACGACCCGGTGTTCCACCAGGGTTGGGCCGAGCGGTCAGCCGAATTGTCCGCTGCCACCACCGAGCGACTCAGCGCAGCAGAAGCAAGCAGGCCGGCTGCGTGACGACGTCCCGAGCGCGGTGCTGCACACCTATCTGGATCTCGTCCTCGACGGACTGGTCGCCCGACTGGCGTCCGGCGACGATCCCGAACGAGCTCAGTGCCGTACTGGATCTGGTCGAGGCGTCGGTGCGCCAGCAGTAGCTAGGACCGGTTGTTGTTGCGGTGGTTCGGCCCGCCGCGGCTGCGCATGGTGGTGCCGGATTCGCGCAGCATGCTGTGAACGGAACCGTACGAGCGCCCCGTCTCTGCCACCAGCGAGCGGATGCTTGCGCCACTCTCATAGGCGCTGCGCAGCTCTGTGAGCACTTGGTCCCGGTTCTTGTTCAAATCCTGCATCGCGCATCTCCCCACTTTCCGCATCCCCGACGTTCAGCCGACCTCCCTCTGTTACCCACGTTGGAAGTCGTTCAATCCGGGTGGTGCGAAATTGCTGGCAGGTGCTGCAGATGCAGGCGCTTGGCCTCAGGCCAGTTCGATGAGGTCGAGGTAATCCTGCGACCAGTGGTCCTCGGTGCCGTCCGGGCAGCAACACCACCCGCTGCGGGTCCAGCGCTTCCGCCGCCCCAGGGTCGTGCGTCACCAACACCACCGCGCCGGCGTAGCTGCGCAGCGCGTCGAGCACCTGTTCGCGCGAGGCGGGATCGAGGTTGTTGGTCGGCTCGTCGAGCAGCAGCACATTGGCCGTCGAGGCCACCAACCCCGCCAGCGCCAGGCGGGTCTTCTCACCGCCGGACAGGGTGCCCGCGAATTGGTCGAGCTGAGGACCCCGGAACATGAACGCACCGAGCAGACCTCGTAGGTCCTGCTCCCCGGTGTCGGGGGCGGCGTGCCGGATGTTCTCCCACACCGTGGCCCGGTCGTCGAGCGTGTCGTGTTCCTGGGCGAAGTACCCGACCTTGAGACCGTGCCCAGGTTCCAGCGCACCGGCATCGGCGGACTTCGGCGCTGGCGAGCAGGCGCAGCAGCGTGGTCTTACCCGCGCCGTTCAGGCCGAGGATCACCACGCGCGAACCCCGGTCGATGGCCAGATCGACCCCGCTGAACACCTCGAGCGACCCGTACATCTTCGTCAGGCCCTTGGCCACCAGTGGCGTTTTGCCGCACTGCGCGGGGCTGGGGAACTTGATCCTGGCGACCTTGTCGGCAACCCGCTCATCGTCCAGCGCGGCCATCATCCGGTCGGCACGCCGCAACATGTTCTGGGCGGCAACGGCTTTGGTGGCCTTGGCGCCCATCTTGGCGGCCTGAGTGCGCAGCGCGCCCGCCTTGCGCTCGGCATTGGCGCGTTCGCGCCTGCGCCGCTGTTCATCGGTGGCGCGGGCGTCGAGGTACTTCTGCCAGGTCATGTTGTAGACGTCGGCCTCACCGCGCACCGCATCCAGGAACCAGACCCGGTTGACCACGTCGGCCAACAGCTCCACGTTGTGGCTGATGACGACGAGTCCGCCGGTGTAGGTCTTGAGGAAGTCGCGCAACCAGCCGAGCGAGTCGGCGTCGAGGTGGTTGGTCGGCTCGTCGAGCAGCAGGGTGGTGTCGGTTCCCGAGCCGGTGTCGGACGCGGCGAACAGGATCCTGGCCAGTTCGACGCGGCGTCGCTGGCCACCGGAGAGGGTGCGCAACTGCTGGGTGAGGACGCGTTCGGGCAGCCCCAGGCTTGCGCAGATGCGGCCCGCCTCGCTCTCGGCGGCGTACCCACCGAGGGCGGCGAAGCGCTCCTCGAGCTGTCCGTAGCGGCGGATGGCCTTGTCGCGGGCGGCGTCGTCGGCCACCTCGGCCATCAATCGCCTGCTGCTTCTCCAGGTCGGCGAGCAACGTATCGAGGCCGCGGGCCGACAGCACCCGGTCACGGGCCAGCACCTCGAGGTCGCCCTCCTTGGGATCCTGTGGCAGGTAACCGATTTCGCCGGTGCGCGTGACGGTGCCCGCGTACGGCTCGCCTTCGCCGGCGAGGATGCGCATCGTGGTGGTCTTGCCTGCACCGTTGCGTCCGACCAGGCCGATGCGATCTCCGGGTTGGATGCGCAGAGCGGGGCCGTCGATGGACAGCAGCGTGCGCGCGCCTGCGCGGACCTCCAGGTCCGTTGCGGTGATCACGCTGCTTCTCCTTGTTCTTGTCGTCGCGTCGCTTGCCGTCCGGTTACTTGTCGTCGGTGAAGACCGCGGGCCGCTTCTCGGCGCGCGCGGCAACCGCTTCCTCGAAGTTGGCGGTGAGTAGGCGAACGAAGAGCTGACCCAGGCCCTCGGCCTGCATGTGAGCTTCCAGGCTACCGGCGTCCAGTCCACTCCACAGTGTGCGCTTGGTCAACTCGATACCCGGCCGCGAGAACGCCGCCATCCGCTCGGCCATCTCGTAACAGGTGTCGAGCAGGTCGTCGTCGGGCACGGTGCGCGACACCAGACCGATGCGTTCGGCCTCCTGCGCGTCGATGTCGCGGCCGGTCAGCATCGCCTCGAAGGCACGCGACGTCCCGATCGCCTTCGGCAGCAGATAGGACAGGCCGAGCTCGCTGGCCGTCAGCCCGTTGTTGATGCCCGCCGCCCTGAAGTACGCACCAGCCGCCGCGATCCGGACGTCCGCGGCCAGGGCCAGGCACAACCCGCCGCCGATGGCCGCCCCGTTGACCGCCGCGATGACGGGCTGGTGCAGCTTGCGCAGCGCCAGGATCACGTCGTCGAGCACCTCCATCGACCGCAGCGCGAAGGTCGGCCGGGTGAGGCCGTCCACGTGCGGCACGGACCCTGCCGACTTGTGGTCGGCGCCGGAGGAGAACCCGCGGCCGGCACCCGTCAGCACCACGACGCGGGTGTCGTTGTCGTGGGTCAGCTCGTCGAGCACCTTCTTGAGCGGCACCATGACGTCGAACGCCATCGAATTCATCCGCTCGGGACGGTTCAACGTGACCAACGCCACGTTGGGCCTTGGGTGTTCGACGAGGACCAGCGGGTCCCGGGAGTTCTGCGGCTCGCTCACGAGAGTGCACGCTATCGCGTGCCGCGAGCGAATCCGCCGTTTACACCTGCTCGGCGGTCTCCTGCTGCGACATCGCTGCGTCGATGTCGAACTCCTTGATCTTGCCGATGATGTCGTCGAGCTGGTCGGCGGGCAGCATTCCCGAGTGCCGGAAGACCATGTGGCCCTTCTTGAAGGCCATCAGGGTCGGGATCGCCTGGATTTCCGCGGCCGCCGCGAGGCCCTGCTCGGCCTCGGTGTCCACCTTGGCGTGCACCACGTCGGGGTGCTTCTCCGACGATGCGGCGAAGGTCGGCGCGAACGCCTTACACGGCCCGCACCAGGACGCCCAGAAATCCACCAGCACGATCTCGTTGTCGGTGACGGTGGCATTGAACTTTTCAGCGGTGATGTCTTGGGTACTCACACCTCTCCTAACATCGTGGTTTACCTGCTTGTTCCCAGCATGTGGTCAGCTCAACTGAGCCAGCGCGGTCTCGGCGTCATACCCATTGAACCCGTCGAGCGAACCATCGCGCAGCCGGTTCACCCAGGTCGGATCGGCGAGCAGGGCCCGTCCGATGGCGACGACGTCGAACTCGCCGGACCCGTACTGATCGAGCAGACGGTCGACCGGCGCAGGCGGAATGCGGCCGCCCTGGCCGGCCCGGGGTGAACTCCGTCTCCAGGCCCACCGAGCCGACCGCGATCACCGGTGCTCCGGTGACCTTCTTCGTCCACCCCGACAGACTGAGTTCCGGATCGGCGTCCGGATAGGCCGGACTCGTGGTGCCTGCGCGTGGACGGGTGGAACATGTCGACGCCCGCGTCCACCAGAGGTGCCAGCAGTTCCTGCAACTCGGCCGGATCGCCGGCGATCGACGCGGCGTAGTCGGTCTGCTTCCACTGCGAGAACCGGAAGATGATCGGGAAGTCCGGACCGACGGCCGCGCGCACCGCGGCGACCACCTCGGCGGGGAACCTGGTGCGCGCGGTGAGGTCGCCGCCGTAGCCGTCGGTGCGCAGATTCGTTCTCGCCCAAAGGAATTCGTCGAGCAGGTAGCCGTGCGCGCCGTGCAGTTCGACGGCGTCGAACCCGACGTCGCGAGCGTTGCGGGCGGCCGCCGCGAAGGACCCGGCCACGCCGGCCAACTCGTCGGTGCGCAGTGCCCGCCCCTTGGGCTCCCCGAGGCTGTTCACTCCCGACGGGCTGACCGGGACGATCCCGTCGGCGTCGCCCCGCTCGGCGCCCTGATGCCACAACTGCGCGGCGATCGCGCCACCGTGGCCGTGCACCGCCCTGGTGACCGCCTGCCATCCGGCCAGTACGTCGTCACCCGCAAGGGTGGGGATGCCACTCGGCCAGCCCGCTTCGGGCTCCGGCCAACCGGACGCCCTCGGTGATGATCAGGCCGACGCCGCCTGCCGCGCGGCGCGCGTAGTACTCGGCGACGTCCGCGCCGGGTATCCCGCCCGGCGACGCCCGCCGCGTCATGGGTGCCATCGCGAACCGGTTGCGCAACGTCAACGACCGCAGCCGCATGGGCTGGAACAGTTCGGTCACGCGCTCGTCGTACGCCATGGAATGCCTTCAACGCCGTGCACTGCCTGCTCAGATTCCGTCCCTGCTGGAAGAACGCGGCCGCGTCCACCGCCAGTTGGTCGACGTCGTGGGTCGGGTCCAGCGAGAACACCGCCCCGAACGGCGCGTTCCAGAAGGCGCCGGTGCGAGGCGTCCACGGTCCTACGTACGCGTACGGGGTGTCGTGATACGAGTCGCCGGCCGATACCCCGTAGTTGACCTCGTCCTCGGTGACCGCGACGTCGAAGTGCTCCGGCCACAGAACCGGATGTGATTCCGGCAGAACCTGTTTCAGCGCGTATCCGCCGGCGTACAGACTTCGATCGATGAGCTCGACGGCACCGGGGTCGATGTCCAGCACGGCGTCGGCGGGCAACGGGTCGACGATCTCGTAGACGCCCTCCGGTGGGCCGTAGTCGACACCCGCCGCCTCGGCAAGTGCTCCCGGAGTGCCCGCCAGTGCGGCACTGCCGTCCTGCCAGGTGAACTCGGTGCCGCGCACGGCGAGCGGCAGCGCGACGCCGACGAAGCCGTCGGGGCGCACGGCCAGTCGGATGGTGCCCGCTGCGCGGTGCTGGGGTCCGCCGATCAAACTCTCGGCGAGGCCGCGCAGCTGTCGACGGGTGCTGATGAATGCCTCACTCTCCATCCGCGCCACCCTAGGTCACCCGTTCCCATAGCGACCTCACATCCTCGTCAAAGCGCAGCAACAGTCCGCGCACGGAGCGTGAACGCATGGTCATCTCCTCGCGTGTGTCCCGGTGTGCGGCAGCCACCATCGCGGTTTTCGCAGCGGCCTCGCTCGCCGCCTGTGGTTCGTCGAGTACGCCGTCGGCATCGTCCAGCAGCGCCGCCAAGCCGACGGCCGGCAGCTCGTCGAGCGCCCCCAGTTCGTCGCCGACGGCACAGGCGTCCGCCCCCGCGGCAGCAGGCAAGGACAGAGCGTTCGGCCTCGTCGATTCGGTATCGGGTGGCACGGTGATGGTGACCGGGCCGAAGGGACCCGCCACCGTCGACGTCACCCCGTCGACACGCGTCACCCAACTCAGCGCGGCGCAGCTCACCGACGTCGTCGCCGGTGAGTGCGTCGCGGTCCATCCCACCAAGGGCAGCGGCGGCCAGTCCCCGGTCACTGCCGCGGCCGTGCTCGTCACGCAGGCAGGCAATGGTCGATGTGGGCAAGCCGGGCCGCGCGGGCACGGGGTCGGCGGAACGGTGGCGTCGGTCAACGGGTCGTCGATCGTTCTCACCGCGGCGGACAACAGCCAGGTCACCGTGACCGTCACGTCCGGCACCCGCTACGCCAAGCGCAGCACCGCGGATACCTCGGCGATCGCGGCCGGCCAGTGCCTGATGGCGCGCGGCACCAAGGACGGCAGTGGCAATCTAGCCGCGACGGCGGTCAACCTGCGCCCAGCCGACAACGGCCAGTGTGGCGGCGGGCGCCGTCACGGTGGTTAGACGGTGAAGCCGAGCGCCCGCAGTTGCTCGCGGCCGTCCTCGGTGATCTTGTCCGGGCCCCACGGCGGGTTCCACACCCAGTTGATCTTGATGTCCTTGCACCAGGCCCGCACCGACCAGCGCGGTGCGTGACTGATCTTCGATGACGTCGGTCAGCGGGCACGCCGCCGACGTCAGCGTCATGTCGATCAGCGCCACCGCGTCGGGGCCCTCCTTGTCGACGTTCAGTCCGTAGACCAGGCCGAGGTCGACGACGTTGATGCCGAGTTCGGGGTCGACGACGTCACGCATCGCCTCCTCGAGGTCGGCGATCATCTCCGGATTGCTCTGCGGTCTCGTTGCCTGCGGTCTCGCTCATCGCATTCCTCCATCGGAGTCGTCGTCACGGTGGGACGCTTGCGCAACGGCGTCCTTGAACGCCATCCATCCCAGTAGCGCACACTTCACCCTGGCCGGGTACTTGGCCACCCCGGCGAACGCGATGCCGTCGCCGAGCACGTCCTCGTCCCCCTCGACGTTGCCGCGCGAGGAGACCATCTCGGTGAACGCCGCGACCGTCTTGAGCGCGTCGCCCACCGTCTGGCCGATCACCTGGTCGGTGAGCACCGACGTCGCCGCCTGGCTGATCGAACAGCCCTGGCCGTCGTAGGAGACGTCGGTGACGTGCTCACCGTCGGCCGACAGCGCGACCCGCAGCGTCACTTCGTCCCCGCAGGTCGGGTTGACGTGATGCACCTCGGCGCCGAACGGCTCCCGCAGGCCGCGGTGGTGCGGGTGCTTGTAGTGGTCCAGGATGACTTCCTGGTACATCTGCTCCATCCGCACGGCGCGCTCAATCCCGTCCGAAGAAGTCGATCGCGCGGCGCACCCCGGAGACCAGACGGTCGACCTCGTCGAGCGTGTTGTACACCGCGAACGACGCCCGTGCGGTCGCGGCGATGCCGAACCTGCGGTGCAGCGGCCACGCGCAGTGGTGACCGACGCGGACTGCCACGCCGTCGTCGTCGAGCACCTGCCCGACGTCGTGTGCGTGAATCCCGTCGACGACGAAGCTCACCGGCGAGCCGCGGTGCTCGAGCGACGGTGGGCCCGATGATGCGGACCCCCTCGATCGACGACAGTCCCGCCAGAGCCGCGCCGACGAGTTCGTCCTCGTGCGCCTCGACGGCGTCCATCCCGATGTCGGTCAGATACCGTGCGGCGGCGGCCAATCCGACGACCTGAGACGTCATCGGCGTGCCCGCCTCGAACCGCTGCGGCGCCGGCGCGTAGGTGGTGGCCTCCATCGTCACGGTCTCGATCATCGAGCCGCCGGTGAGGAAGGGCGGCATCGCATCGAGCAACTGCGCGCCTGCCGTAGAGCACGCCGATACCGGTGGGGCCCAACATCTTGTGGCCGGAGAAGGCGGCGATAGTCGACGTCGAGAGCGTGGAAGTCGACGGGCTGGTGCGGCACCGACTGGCAGGCGTCGAGCAGCGTCAGCGCACCGACGGCCCTGGCCCGCGACACCAACTCGGCGACCGGCGCCACGGCACCCGTCACGTTCGAGTGATGACTGAACGCCACGACCTTGACCCGCTCGTCCAGTTGGAGCGAGTCGAGGTCGATGCGGCCGTCGTCGGTGACGCCGTACCAGCGCAGCGTGGCGCCGGTGCGACGAGCGAGTTCCTGCCACGGGATCAGGTTGGCGTGGTGCTCGAGTTCGGTGGTGACGATGACGTCGCCGGGGCCGACCGCACGCTCGAAGCGGTTGTCGCCCAGCGCATACGACACCAGGTTGATCGACTCGGTGGCGTTCTTGGTGAAGACCAGCTCGTCGGCGTCGGCGCCGACGAAGGCCGCGATGTCGTCGCGCCCCTGCTCGTAGGCGTCGGTGGACTCCTCCATCAGCTGATGCGCGCCACGGTGCACGGCCCCGTTCGAGGTGGTCAAGAACGCCCGCTCGGCGTCGAGCACCTGCAGCGGCTGCTGCGACGTCGCACCGGAATCCAGGTACGCCAACTGATTTCCACCGCGCATCACCCGGCTCAGGATCGGGAAGTCCGCGCGGATCCTGGCCACCTCAGCGGGATCCAATGTCCGTACCGAGGCCGTCACGTCAGGCCTCCGCTGGCCGCGGCCTGCGTGAAGCGCTCGTAGCCGTTCTCTTCGAGCTCGTCGGCCAGCTCCGGACCGCCGGACTGGATGATCCGGCCGCCGAAGAACACGTGCACGAACTGCGGCTGGATGTAGCGCAGGATGCGGGTGTAGTGGGTGATCAGCAGGACGCCGCCGTGCTCGGCCTCGGCGTAGCGGTTGACGCCCTCGCTGACGACGCGCAACGCGTCGACGTCCAGGCCGGAGTCGGTCTCGTCGAGGATCGCGATCTTCGGCTTCAGCAGGCCGAGCTGCAGGATCTCGTGGCGCTTCTTCTCGCCACCCGAGAAGCCCTCGTTGACACTGCGTTCGGAGAAGGCGGGGTCGATGTCGAGGTCGCTCATCGCGGCCTTGACCTCCTTGACCCAGTGCCGCAGCTTGGGAGCCTCGCCGCGGACCGCCGTCGCGGCCGTCCGCAGGAAGTTCGACATCGACACGCCAGGCACCTCGATCGGGTACTGCATGGCGAGGAACAGGCCGGCGCGGGCACGCTCGTCGATGCTCATCGTCCAGGACGTTCGCACCGTCGAGGGTGATCGAGCCGGACGTGACGATGTACTTCGGGTGCCCGGCGATCGCGTACGACAGCGTGGACTTGCCGGAGCCGTTGGGACCCATCACCGCGTGGGTCTCCCCCGACTTCACGGTGAGGTTGACGCCCTTGAGGATCGGGATGTCGACCCTCGTCGGTCGAGGTGACGGAGACGTGCAGGTCCTTGACTTCAAGTGTGGTCATGATTAGTTGATTCTCGATTCGGTGATCGCTAGTTCGTGTTCGATTGCGTCGGTGAGGCGTTCGCGCATGTCCGGCACCGCGATCTTGGCGATGATCTCGCCGAAGAAGCCGCGCACCACCAGCCGGCGGGCCTGATCTTCCGGGATGCCGCGGGCACGCAGGTAGAACAACTGCTCGTCGTCGAAACGTCCCGTGGCGCTGGCGTGTCCGGCGCCGTGCGATCTCGCCCGTCTCGATCTCGAGGTTGGGCACCGAGTCGGCGCGTGCGCCGTCGGTGAGCACCAGGTTGCGGTTCGCCTCGTAGGTGTCGGTGCCGGTGGCCGCCGCGCGGATCAGCACGTCGCCGACCCAGACGGTGTGCGCATCGGGGCGCTTGGAGTCCGGATCCCCTTGCAGCGCACCCTTGTACAGCACGTTGGAGCTGCAGTTGGGCTGCGCGTGGTCGATCAGCAGCCGCGACTCGAAGTGCTGTCCGTCGTCGGCGAAGTACAGGCCGAGCATCTCGGCGTCGCCGCCCTGCGCCTCGAACCGCGTCCGTGCGGTCAGGTCCGCACCACGTCCCCGCCGAGCGTGACCGCGACGTGCCGCAGCACCGCGTCCTTGCCGAGCGTCGCGTGATGGCTGCTGACGTACACGGTGTCGTCGGCCCAGTCGGCGATCGACACCACGGTCAGTCGCGCGGCGTCGCCGACGAGGAACTCGACGTTGTCGGCGTAGGTTCCGCTGCCGCGCTGGTCGATGACGACGACGGCCTCGGCGAGTTCCTCGACCCGGATCTGCAGGTGGCCGTAGGCCGTCGCACCCTCGCCGGGTCCGTTCAGCGCGATCTCGATCGGCTCCCCAGGCGTGGCACCTCGCGTCACGGTGACGATGGTGGCCTGGTTGAACGACGAGAATGCCTGCGCCGCAACGCGATCGGCGGGAACACCCGCCTGGCCGAGCCGCTCGTCGCCGCGGCGAACGGTTTCCACCGTCACGCCCGGCCGCTCGCTGACCTCGATGAGTGCGCTTCCGGTCGCCGGTGCGGAACCGTCGTGCAGGCCGCGCAGTCGCTTGAGCGGGGTGAACCGCCACAGTTCGTCACGACCGCCGGGCACCTCGAAGGCGTCGACGTCGAACGACGTGAACAGCTCGCCCTTGGTCCGGCCCTCCAGCGATTCCGTCAAATTCTGCGGGGTCATCCGACCGCGCCCTCCATCTGCAGTTCGATGAGCCGGTTGAGCTCGAGCGCGTACTCCATCGGCAGTTCCTTGGCGATGGGCTCGACGAAGCCGCGCACCACCATGGCCATGGCCTCGTCCTCGGTCATGCCGCGGCTCATCAGATAGAACAGCTGATCCTCGCTGACCTTCGACACCGTCGCCTCGTGGCCCATCGTGACGTCGTCCTCGCGGATGTCGACGTACGGGTAGGTGTCGCTGCGGCTGATCGCATCGACCAGCAGCGCATCGCATTTCACGCTCGAGCGCGATCCGTGGGCACCCTTGTTGACCTGCACCAGACCGCGGTAGGACGCGCGGCCACCGCCGCGGGCCACCGACTTCGAGACGATGTTGCTCGACGTGTTGGGCGCCAGGTGCAGCATCTTGGCGCCGGTGTCCTGGTGCTGGCCCTCGCCTGCGAACGCCACCGAGAGCACCTCGCCCTTGGCGTGCTCGCCGGTCATCCAGACGGCCGGGTACTTCATGGTGACCTTGGAGCCGATGTTGCCGTCGACCCACTCCATGGTGGCGCCCGCCTCGGCCCGCGCCCGCTTGGTGACCAGGTTGTAGACGTTGTTCGACCAGTTCTGGATGGTCGTGTACCGGCAGCGCCCACCCGGCTTGACGATGATCTCGACGACCGCGGAGTGCAGCGAGTCCGACTTGTAGATCGGCGCGGTGCAACCCTCGACGTAGTGCACGTAGGCACCCTCGTCGACGATGATCAGCGTCCGCTCGAACTGGCCCATGTTCTCGGTGTTGATCCGGAAGTAGGCCTGCAGCGGGATGTCGACGTGCACGCCCTTCGGCACGTAGATGAACGACCCGCCGGACCACACCGCGGTGTTCAGCGCGGAGAACTTGTTGTCGCCCGCCGGGATCACGGTGCCGAAGTACTGCCTGAACAGCTCCGGGTGCTGCTTCAGCGCGGTGTCGGTGTCCAGGAAGATGACGCCCTGCGCCTCGAGGTCCTCGCGGATCGAGTGGTAGACGACCTCGGACTCGTACTGCGCAGCCACACCGGACACCAGTCGCTGCTTCTCGGCCTCGGGGATGCCGAGCCTGTCGTAGGTGTTCTTGATGTCGGCGGGCAGGTCGTCCCACGTCGCGGCCTGCTTCTCGCTGGAGCGCACGAAGTACTTGATGTTGTCGAAGTGGATGCCCTCGAGGTTGGAGCCCCAGTTCGGCATCGGCTTCTTGTCGAAGGTGCGCAGCGCCTTGAGCCGGACGTCGAGCATCCACTCGGGCTCGCTCTTCTTCGACGAGATGTCGCGCACCACGGCCTCGCTCAGCCCGCGCTGTGCGCTGGCGCCCGCCACGTCGGAGTCAGACCAGCCGTAGCCGTAATTGCCAAGAGTGGCGATGGTCTCCTCTTGGGTCAGCTGCGTCTCCGGTGTGGTCGTCATGTCGACGCTCCTTGTTGGGTCGTGATCGTCTCGGCGCGGGCTGTGCGCCGAATGGTGGGCTGCTTGTCGGCTGAGACGGGGACGTGGGTGGTACACGCGCAATCGCCGTTGACGATGGTCGCCAGTCGCTGGACGTGAGTACCCAGGATCTCGGCGAAGGCCTCGCGTTCGGCCTCGCACAACTCCGGAAACTCCGCAGCGGCGTGCGACACCGGGCAGTGGTGCTGGCAGATCTGCACGCCGTCGACCGGCCCGGTCACCGGCGTGGTGGTGGTGGCGTAACCCGCGTCGGTCAGCGCGGAGGCGACGCGGTCCGCGGCGCCCTTGACGTCGCCGTCCGCGGCATCGTCGACGCCGGACAGGATGGTGTCGATGCGCCTGCGGGCGAACGTGCGGATGGCCTGGTCGCCGCCGATCTCACGCAGCTGCCGCATGGCCGCCACGGCCAGATCGTCGTAGGTGTGGTCGAGCTTGGCGCGCCCGCCTGCCGTGAGTCGGTATCGCTTGGCGGGCCGGCCGCGGCCGTTGTGCTCCCAGACGGCCGCGGCGTTCGACTCGGCGTCACCCGCGTCGATGAGCGCATCGAGATGTCGACGCACGCCCGCTGCGGAGATTCCGAGCCTTTCACCGATCTGACCGGCTGTGATCGGACCCTCCAGCAGCAACTGAACGATCGCGCGCCGGGTGTGACCATCGGAGCTCGGCGCGGCAGCAGCCGCATGCGAAGCCTCCGAAGTTAATTTCACAACACCATTGTGACGGAATTCGGCAAACGGTGCTAGCAAGGCAAGCCTTACACATCGGCCGCTACGACGCCGAGATGGCCGCGGCTACGCTGCTCTGATGGCCGCCCGCCTACGGTCCCTCAGCTCGGCCGTCGCCCGCTGGCACGCCGACGAGTCGACCGTGGGCTCACCACTCATCGCCGCCGAGGTTGCTGCGCTGCGGCGCACCCGCGTATTCGGCGCCACGGGCACCGTCCTGATGGCGATCGGAGCGCTCGGGGCGGGCGCCCGTCCCGTCGTCCAGGATCCCACTTTCGGCGTGCGGCTGCTCAACCTGCCGTCCCGCATCCAGACCGTCTCGCTCACGATGACCACGACCGGTGCGGTGATGATGGCGCTGGCATGGCTGATGCTGGGCCGCTTCGCGCTGGGCAGCAGGCGCATGTCGCGCAGTCAGCTGGACCGCACGCTGCTGCTGTGGGCGCTTCCCCTGCTGATCGCGCCGCCGATGTACAGCAAGGACGTCTACTCCTATCTGGCGCAGAGCCAGATCGCCCGCATCGGGCTCGACCCGTACCGCGTCGGACCCGCGCCAGGGCTCGGTCTCGACCACGTGTTCACGCTGTCGGTGCCGAGCCTGTGGCGTGAGACGCCCGCGCCGTACGGCCCGTTGTTCCTCTGGATCGGTCGCGGCATCTCGACCGTCACCGGCGACAACATCGTCGCCGCGGTGCTGTTCCACCGGCTGATCGTGCTGCTCGGAGTCGGGTTGATCGTCTGGGCGACACCGCGTCTGGCGCGCCGGTGCGGGGTCGCCGAGGTCAGCGCGCTGTGGCTCGGCCCGTGCAACCCGCTGCTCTTCATGCACCTCGTCGCGGGGATCCACAACGAGGCCCTGATGCTCGGGCTGATGCTGGCCGGAACCGAGTTCGCCCTGCGAGGGGTGGACGCCGCGGGGCCGCTGCATCCCGCGGCCGGTGCAGTGGCCTCGGCACCGCGACGAGTGGCTGCTGCTGGAGGCCGATGGCGATGCTGCTCGCCGGCACCGTGCTGATCGCCCTGTCGTCGCAGGTGAAACTGCCGTCGCTGCTGGCCATCGGCTTCGTGGCGATGGCGCTGGCATGCCGGTGGGGCGGCACCTTCAAGGCCTTCCTCATCGCAGGCGGTTCGCTCACCGCGGTGTCGGTGGTGGTGATCGCGCTGGTCGGCTGGGCCAGCGGCCTCGGCTTCGGCTGGCTGTTCACGCTGGGCACGGCGAACGTGGTGCGGTCGTGGATGTCGCCGCCGACGTTGCTGGCCCTCGGCACCGGTCAGGTGGGCATCCTGCTCGGGCTCGGCGACCACACCACCGCGGTGCTGGGCCTGACCCGCGCCATGGGTGTGATCATCATCGCAATTCTCGTCTCCTACCTACTGCTGGCCGTGATGCGCGGCCGATTGCACCCCGTCGGCGGCCTCGGCGTCGCGCTCGGCGCGACCGTGCTGCTGTTCCCGGTGGTGCAGCCCTGGTACCTGCTGTGGGCGATCATCCCGCTGGCCGCGTGGGCCAGCCGACCCGGATTCCGCGGCACGACCATCGCGATCACGCTGATCGTGGGCATATTCGGGCCGACGGCCAACGGCGACCGGTTCGCCCTGTTCCAGATCGTCGACGCGACGCTGGCGAGCACCGTGATCGTGGCCATCCTGATCGGGATCACCTACTCACGGCTGCCATGGCGCCCGTTCCCCGAGACGAACGGCACGGGGCCGCCGCAACCACCATCGACACCGGCCACCAAGCCGGACGCCTACGCTGAGTTCCCGTGACCTCCCGTTCCGACACCCCCGTGCTGTTGCGCGGGGTGAGCAAGCGGTACGGGTCGACGACCGCCGTCGACGGGCTCGACCTCGAGGTGCGGCGAGCGGAGATCCTTGCGCTGCTCGGGCCCAACGGCGCGGGCAAGACCACCACCGTGGAGATGTGCGAGGGGTTCATCCGGCCCGACGCAGGCACCATCGAGATCCTGGGCCTCGACCCCGTCGCCGACAACGCCCGGCTGCGCGAACGGATCGGCGTGATGCTGCAGGGCGGCGGAGGCTATCCGGCGGCGCGGGCGGGCGAGATGCTCGGTCTGGTCGCCTCGTACTCGGCCAATCCGCTCGACCCGGCGTGGCTGATGGACACGCTGGGCCTGACGGAGTCCGCCCGCACCACCTACCGACGCCTCTCCGGCGGGCAGCAGCAGCGGCTCGCGCTGGCGTGCGCGGTCGTCGGCAGGCCCGAGCTGGTATTCCTCGACGAGCCGACGGCCGGCATGGACGCGCACGCCAGGATCGTCGTGTGGGAGATGATCGACGGGTTGCGCCGCGACGGCGTCACCGTGGTCCTGACCACCCACCAGCTGACCGAGGCCGAGCAGCTGGCCGACCGGTTGGTGATCATCGACCACGGCGTCGCGGTGGCCACCGGCACTCCGGCCGAGCTCATGGGGCGCGGCGCGGAGAATCAGCTGCGCTTCTCGGCGCCACCGAAACTCGATCTCTCGCTTCTGATTTCGGCGCTGCCGGAGAACTACAAGGCCATCGAGACGATGCCGGGTGAATACCTGGTCGAGGGCCACGTCGACCCGCAGGTGCTTGCCACCGTCACCGCGTGGTGCGCGCGGCTGAACGTGCTGGCCACCGACATGCGGGTCGAGCAACGCAGCCTCGAGGACGTGTTCCTGGATCTGACGGGACGGGAGCTGCGGCCGTGACGAGCGCTTGCGCGAGGAACCGAGAACTATGACGAATCGCTTCGCCCCCGGCACGTTCGCCCCGGACCCACGACCGGCGACGGTGCCGAAGATGCTGGCCGCGCAGTTCGGCCTCGAGCTGAAGCTGTTGCTGCGCAACGGCGAACAGCTGCTGCTGACGATGTTCATCCCGATCACGCTGCTGGTCGGCATGACGTTGCTCCCGCTCGGCTCGTTCGGGCACAACCGGGCGGCCACGTTCGTCCCGGCGATCATGGCGCTCGCCGTCATCTCGACGGCGTTCACCGGCCAGGCCATCGCGGTCGCCTTCGACCGGCGGTACGGCGCACTGAAGCGACTTGGCGCGACCGCGCTCCCGGTCTGGGGGATCATCGCGGGCAAGTCGCTTGCCGTGGTCACCGTGGTGTTCCTGCAGTCGATTCTGTTGGGCGCCATCGGCTTTGCGCTGGGTTGGCGCCCGGCGATCGCCGGGCTGGCCCTGGGTGCGGTGATCATCGCGCTCGGCACCGCGGGCTTCGCCGCGCTGGGCCTGCTGCTTGGCGGCACGCTGCGCGCCGAGATCGTGCTCGCCGTCGCCAACCTGCTGTGGTTCGTCTTCGCCGGGCTCGGCGCACTGACGCTCGGCGGCGGCATGGTCTCGCACGGCGTGCAGCTGGTGGCCAGGCTGACGCCGTCCGGCGCCCTGACCGAGGCGTTGACGCAGGCGATGACGCCGTCGGTGGACTGGTTCGGCATCGCGGTGCTGGCGGCGTGGGGTGGGGTCGCGGCGCTTGGCGCGCTGCGGTGGTTCCGCTTCACCTGACTCGAGGCGCCCGCAGCGCCCGCCAGCCCTACTACAGGTTGTAGTTATCGCTGCTCTACGATCGGTCGGTGCCCGTCGGAAGGTTCTTGCTGCGGCTCGTTGACGTGCTGCCGATGCCGAGCCTGCGGACGCAACGGCTGGTGGCCCTCGCCGTCGTCCTGACCCAGGGCGGCATCGCCGTCACCGGTGCCATCGTCCGTGTCACCGCGTCCGGGCTCGGCTGCCCCACCTGGCCGCAGTGCTTCCCCGGCAGCTTCACCCCGGTCCCGGTCGCCGAGGTGCCGGTGATCCACCAGGCCGTCGAGTTCGGCAACCGGATGATCACGTTCCTGGTCGTGCTCACCGCGGCGCTCGCGGTGCTGACGCTGACGCGCGCCCGCAGACGCCGCGAGGTGCTGGTCTACGCGTGGCTGATGCCCGCCTCGACGATCGTGCAGGCCGTGATCGGCGGCATCACGGTGCTGACCGGTCTGCTGTGGTGGACCGTCGCGATCCACCTGCTGGCGTCGATGACGATGGTCTGGCTCTCGGTGCTGCTGTACGTGAAGGTCGGCGAACCCGATCGACGGCGTCGCCACGTTGCGCGTGCCGAAGCCCATGCGCTGGTCGGCCGCGCTGACCGCGGTGACGCTGTCGGCGGTGCTCGTCACCGGAACGCTGGTGACCGGCGCGGGGCCGCACGCGGGCGACAAGAGCGTCGAACAGCCGGTGCCGCGCCTCCAGGTGGAGATCACCACGCTGGTGCACCTGCACTCGACGCTGTTGGTGGCCTACCTGGCCCTCGTCGTCGGCCTCGGCTTCGGGCTGCTTGCGGTCTCCGCGCCGCGGCCGGTGCGGCTGCGCTGGACGGTGCTGCTCGCGCTGGTGTGCGCGCAGGGACTGGTGGGCACGGTGCAGTTCTTCACCGGCGTGCCCGCCGCCCTGGTCGCCGTGCACGTCGCCGGGGCGGCCGCCTGCACGGCAGCCACCGCGGCGCTATGGGCGTCGATGCGAGAACGGGCCGAGCCCGAGCCGGTCCAGAGCTGACTCGACGCCGATGGCGAACTCGCGCTGTTGCCTGGCGCGGTCGGCCTCGCCGAGCTGACGCCAGCCCAGCGACGGCTCGACCAACTCCAACTCCAGCAGCCGCGGATCCCGCGAGTCACCGATGACGTCGACACGGGCGTAGAGGAACTCCGACGGCGTGATGCCGAGGTGGTTGGCCGCGGCCGCCAGCGCGGCGTGGCCGACGTCCCACAGTTCGAAATCCGGCTCGGCGGGACGCAGCGACTCCTCGGCGTACGTGCCCGAGGCGTCGAACGCGGGCCCGCCTCCCGGCGGCGGAAGGATCGGCCCCTTGGTGAACGCGTGGGACTGGCGGCCCGCGACGAACACCAGCGCCGTCTCGCCGTCCGCGATGCGGGCGTCGTAGGGCTGCACCAGCGCGGTGCGCCCATCGGACTGCAGCTTCGCGGCGTGTTCGCGCGCCGCGTCGGGGTCGGTGAACCGTTGGGCGCCAACCGATCCCGCACCGACCGCCGGTTTGACGACCACCTCGCCATCGAACGACGCCACCGCTTCGCCCGGCGCGAAGAACTGGCTCGGCACCGTCGGCACGCCCGCCGCGGCAAGGTCGGCCAGGTAGCGCTTGTCGGTGTTCCACGCCACCACGTCGGGCGCGTTCAGGACATTCGGGACGCGTCTGCGTCCAGGCGAGGAACTCGTCGAGCCGGTCGATGTAGTCCCACGTGGCGCGCAGGATGACGACGTCGGCGCGCTCGGTCTCGGGATCGTCCCAGGACAGCCAGCGGGCGTGCAGACCGCGCGAACGCAGCGCCGGCACCAGCCCGTCGTCGTCGCCGTCGCCCTCGACGAGAGCGCGGCAACCTGCAAGGACGATGTGGGGATGACGAACATCGGGCCGGGCGAGTTTCACCTTGGAATGATAGGTGGCATGTACGCCATCGAAGTCGCCGAAACCGGCGGGCCCGAAGTCCTGAACTACGTCGAGAGGCCGCAGCCCTCCCCCGGCCCCGGCCAGGTGCTGATCAAGGCGGACGCGATAGGCGTCAACTTCATCGACACCTACTTCCGGTCGGGTCAGTACCCGCGCGAGCTCCCGTTCGTCGTCGGCACCGAGGTGTGCGGCACCATCGCCGCGGTCGGTGACGACGTCGCGGCGCTCAGCGTCGGCGACCGGGTGGTCACCGCGCGACGCCGATGGCGCCTACGCCGAGTTCTGTCTGGCTCCGGCCGATTTCGTGGCCTACGTGCCCGACGGCGTGCCCGCGGAAGTGGCCGCGTCGGCCCTGCTGAAGGGCATGACCGCCCACTACCTGATCAAGTCCACCTATCCCGTGCAACAGGGTGACACCGTCCTGGTGCACGCCGGCGCGGGCGGGGTCGGCCTGATCCTGACGCAGTGGGCCACCAGCATGGCGGTGAAGGTCATCACGACGGTGTCGACGCGTGAGAAGGGCGAACTCTCCCGCAAGGCAGGCGCCGTCGAGGTGCTCGACTATCCCGACGACCCGGCCGAGTTCGGCGCCAAGATCCGGGAACTCACCGGCGGCGACGGGGTGGCCGCGGTGTACGACGGGGTGGGCGCATCGACGTTCGACGCCAGCCTGGCCAGCCTCGCGCTGCGCGGCACGCTTGCCCTGTTCGGCGCGGCCAGCGGGCCGGTGCCGCCGGTGGACCCGCAGCGGCTCAACGCCGCAGGATCGCTCTTCCTGACCCGACCGACCCTGGTCCACTACACCCGCACGCCCGATGAGTTCGGCTGGCGTGCCGGCGAACTGCTCGACGCGATCGCCAAGGGCACCATCGAGATCACGGTGAGCAACCGGTACCCGCTGGCCGACGCCGGCGACGCCCACCGCGACCTGCAGGGCCGCAAGACGGTCGGCTCCGTGGTGCTGGTGCCCTGAGGCATGCCGGGGGACCTGATCGTGTCGCGGGACCTGGTGGTGCCCGCGTCCGACCTGAGTGAACGCTTCTCCAGGTCCTCCGGCCCTGGCGGGCAGGGAGTGAACACGGCCGACAGCCGGGTCGAGCTGTCGTTCGACGTGGCCCGTTCGCCGGCGGTGCCCGAGTGGTTGCGCCCCCGAATGCTCCGTCGACTGGGGGGTCGCCTCTCCGACGGCGTGCTCAGGGTCACGGCGAGTGAGCATCGCGCGCAACTCCAGAACCGCGCCGCCGCCCGCGAGCGCATGGCTCGCCTGCTTCGCGACGCGGCCACCGCGCCTCCCCCGATACGCCTGCCGACCAAGCCGACCAGGGGCTCGAAGGAGCGCCGGATCGCGGGCAAGAAGCGTCGTAGCCAGACCAAGGACGGCCGTCGCGGAGGCTGGGACGCGAGCTAGTGCGTGCGGGCTAACGGCCGAACACGGTGGGCAGCGCCAGCGCCGAGTCCACGGCCAAGCGCGCAGAACACGACGGCCAGATAGTTGTTCGACTGCAGGAAGAGCCGCAGCGGCTTCACCGGCTCGCCGCGCTTGACCCCGGAATACAGCTGGTGGGCCATCACCAGGAACCACGCGCCTGCGAGCAGCGCGACCGCCGCGTACAGCCAGCCGGTGGCCAGCGCCAGCGCCAGCGTGGTCACCACGGTCAGCCAGGTGTACATCAGGATCTGCCTGGTGACCTGCAGCTCGGTGGCCACCGTCGGCAGCATCGGCACGCCTGCCGCCTTGTAGTCGTCCTTGTAGCGCATCGCCAGCGCCCAGGTGTGCGGCGGCGTCCAGAAGAAGATGACCGCGAACATCACCAGCGCGGGCCACTGGATGGTCCCCGTCACCGCGGACCACCCGATCATCACCGGCATGCACCCCGCCGCCCCGCCCCACACCACGTTCTGCGACGTGCGGCGCTTGAGCAGCAGCGTGTAGACGAAGACGTAGAACAAGATCGTGACGATGGCCAACACACCCGACAGCAGGTTGGTGGTCAGCCACAGCCAGAAGAACGACCCGACGGACAGCACCAGGCCGAAGATCAGCGCATGCCGGGTGGGCACCGTCGCGCGCGCCAGCGGCCTCTTCGCCGTGCGCTTCATCACCTTGTCGATGTCGGCGTCGGCGACGCAGTTCAGCGTGTTGGCGCCCGCCGCGGCCAGCAGGCCGCCGACCAGGGTGTTGAGGATGAGCAGCGGCTCGACCGAGCCGCGATGCGCCAGCAGCATCGCCGGGATCGCGGTGACGAGCAGCAGCTCGATCACACGGGGTTTGGTCAGTGCCACATACGCCAGAAGCGTGGTGCGGGTGCGGCCAGGCGCCTGATGGAAAAAACGGCGCTCGCGAATGCTCACGCAGTTGACTCCTCGGTGTTTTCGCGGCAGCGCGCAGCTTCTACTACAGACGATGGTAGACCGCAGTCGGCCGCTTCCGAACAATGCAGGGTCGGTTCATGTGAACGCCCGACCAACTTGGGTGACGCGGCCTGCACCGCCGCCTCGTTCCGCACTAGGGTATTGAAGAACCGTCTTGCCGACCCGAGGGGTTAATTCGTGACCACAGTGGAAGAGATCTCCGCCCTCACCCGCCCCAACCACCCGGACGACTGGGCCGACGTCGACTCGGTCGCCGTCGACACCGTCCGCGTGCTGGCGGCCGATGCCGTGCAGAAGGTCGGCAACGGCCACCCCGGCACGGCGATGAGCCTGGCGCCGTTGGCGTACACGCTGTTTCAGCGTCAGATGCGCCACGATCCCAGCGACGTGCACTGGCTCGGCCGCGACCGCTTCGTGCTGTCCTGCGGGCACAGCAGCCTCACGCTGTACATCCAGCTGTACCTCGGCGGCTTCGGCCTCGAGCTCAACGACATCGAGTCGCTGCGCACGTGGAAGTCCAAGACGCCGGGCCACCCGGAGTTCCGCCACACCAAGGGCGTCGAGATCACCACCGGGCCCGCTGGGCCAGGGTCTGGCCTCCGCGGTCGGCATGGCGATGGCGTCGCGCTACGAGCGCGGCCTGTTCGACCCCGATGCCGCGCCGGGCACCAGCCCGTTCGACCACTTCATCTACGTGATCGCCTCCGACGGTGACATGGAGGAGGGCGTCACCAGCGAGGCGTCCTCGCTGGCAGGCACCCAGCAGCTCGGCAACCTGATCGTGTTCTACGACCACAACCAGATCTCGATCGAGCACGACACCAACATCGCGCTGTCCGAGGACGTCCCGGCCCGCTACCGCGCGTACGGCTGGCACGTCCAGGAGGTCGAGGGCGGCGAGAACGTCGTCGGCATCGAGGAGGCCATCGAGGCCGCCAGGGCCGTCACCGACAAGCCGTCGTTCATCTCGGTCCGCACGATCATCGGCTATCCCGCACCCACCAAGATGAACACCGGCGGAGTGCACGGCTCGGCGCTCGGCGACGAGGAAGTGGCCGCCACCAAGAGGGTGCTCGGCTTCGACCCCGACAAGAAGTTCGAGGTGCGCGACGAGGTCATCGAGCACACCCGCAAGCTGGTCGACCGCGGCAGGGAGGCCCACGAGAAGTGGCAGCCCGAGTTCGACGCGTGGGCCGAGCGCGAACCCGAGCGCAAGAAGCTGCTGGACCGGCTGCTGGCGCAGGAACTGCCCGACGGCTGGGACGCCGACATCACCTACTGGGAGCCCGGCTCCAAGCCGCTGGCCACCCGCGCCGCCTTCGGCAAGGTGCTCAACGACGTGGCGCCCAAGCTGCCCGAACTGTGGGGCGGCTCGGCCGACCTGGCCGGCAGCAACAACACCACCATCGAGGGCGTGAAGTCGTTCGGTCCGCCGTCGATCTCGACCGACGGACTTCACCGCGGACTGGTACGGCCGCGTGCTGCACTTCGGCATCCGCGAGCACGCCATGGGCTCGATCCTGTCCGGCATCGTGCTGCACGGACCGACCCGCGCCTTCGGCGGCACGTTCCTGCAGTTCTCCGACTACATGCGCGGCGCGGTGCGGCTCGCCTCGCTGATGGACATCGACACCATCTACGTCTGGACCCACGACTCCATCGGGCTGGGCGAGGACGGGCCCACCCACCAGCCGATCGAGCACCTCGCCGCGTTGCGGGCCATCCCGAACCTGTCCGTGGTGCGGCCCGGCGACCCGAACGAGACGGCCTACGCGTGGAAGACGATCGTCGCGCGCGGCGCGGGCAGTGGACCGGTCGGTTTCATCCTGACCCGGCAGGGCATCCCGGTGCTCGAGGGCACCAGCGGCGAAGGTGTCGCCAAGGGTGGCTACGTGCTCGGCGGCGGCAACCCCGCCGACGATGCCGACGTCATCATCATCGGCACCGGGTCGGAACTGCAGTTGGCGGTGGAGGCGAAGAAGTTGTTGGCGGAGAAGGACATCACCGCCTACGTCGTCTCGATGCCGTGTGTCGAGTGGTTCGAGAGCCAGCCCAAGGAGTACCGCGACAGCGTGCTGCCGCCCGAGGTGTCGGCCCGCGTCGCGGTCGAGGCGGCCGTCGCGCAGAGCTGGCACAAGCTGGTCGGCGACACCGGCGAGATCATCTCGATCGAGCACTACGGCGAATCGGCGGACGACAAGACCTTGTTCCGTGAGTTCGGTTTCACCGCGGAGGCCGTGGTGGCCGCCGCGGAACGTTCGATGGACAACTGACGAACACGAGGAGCACCAATGACTCAGAACCCGAATCTCGCGGCGCTGAGTGCCGCGGGCGTATCCGTATGGCTCGACGACCTGTCCCGCGAGCGCCTGCAGACCGGCAACCTGCAGAACCTCATCGACACCCGCAGCATCGTCGGCGTCACCACCAACCCGTCGATCTTCCAGGCCGCGCTGTCGAAGGGCACCGCCTACGACGCCCAGGTCAAGGAGCTCGCCGAGCGCGGCGCCGACGTCGACGCGACCATCCGCACCGTCACCACCGACGACGTCCGCAACGCCTGCGACGTGCTGGCCAAGGCCTACGAGGCCTCCGGCGGCGTCGACGGCCGGGTGTCGATCGAGGTCGACCCGCGGCTCGCCCACGACACCGACAAGACCATCCTGCAGGCCATCGAGCTGTGGAAGATCGTCGACCGGCCGAACCTGCTGATCAAGATTCCGGCCACCGAGGCGGGCCTGCCCGCGATCACCGCCGTGATCGCCGAGGGCATCTCGGTCAACGTCACGCTGATCTTCTCCGTCGAGCGGCACGAGGCCGTCATGGACGCGTACCTCGCCGGTCTGGAGAAGGCCAAGGACGCCGGCCACGACCTGTCGCAACATCCACTCCGTCGCGTCGTTCTTCGTGTCCCGCGTCGACACCGAGATCGACGCCCGGCTGGAGAAGATCGGCACCGAGGAGGCGTTGGCGCTGCGTGGGCAGGCGGGCGTCGCGAACGCCCGGCTGGCATACGAGGCCTACGAGGACGTCTTCGTCGGCGGAGCGCAGTACGAGGCGCTCAAGTCCGACGGCGCGCGCGTGCAGCGCCCGCTGTGGGCGTCGACCGGCGTGAAGAACCCGGAGTACTCCGACACGCTGTACGTCACCGAGCTGGTTGCGCCGAACACCGTCAACACCATGCCGGAGAAGACGCTGGAAGCCGTCGCCGATCACGGCGTGATCACCGGTGACACGGTCTCGGGTACGTCCGACGCGGCGCAGGCCGTGTTCGACGCGCTGGAGGCGATCGGGATCGACCTCACCGACGTGTTCCTGGTTCTGGAGAACGAGGGTGTCGAGAAGTTCGAGAAGGCGTGGCACGAACTGCTCGAGGCCACCCAGGGTCAGTTGGACTCCGCCGCCAAATGAGCAGCGCAGGGCCTGCAGACGCCTGGCAGAACCCGCTGCGCGACAAGCGCGACAAGCGCTTGCCCCGCATCGCGGGTCCGTGTGCGGTGGTCATCTTCGGCGTCACCGGGGATCTGGCCACCAAGAAGTTGATGCCCGCGATCTACGACCTGGCCAACCGCGGTCTGCTGCCGCCGACGTTCTCGCTGATCGGGTTCGCCCGGCGGGACTGGGCCGACGAGGACTTCGGCAACCTGGTGCTCGAGGCCGTGCAGGCGCACGCCCGCACGCCCTTCCGCCAGGAGGTCTGGGACCGGCTCAGCGAGGGCATCCGCTTCGTCCAGGGCACGTTCGACGACGACGGCGGCCTTCGGCAGGCTCGCCGAGACGCTGGCGAAGCTGGACGCCGAACGCGGCACCGGCGGCAATCACGCCTTCTACCTGTCGATTCCGCCGAAGGCCTTCCCGACGGTGCTGCGAACAGCTGTCCAAGTCGGGGCTGGCCCGGCCGGACGGTGACCGGTGGAGCCGCGTCGTCATCGAGAAGCCGTTCGGCCACGATCTCGACAGTGCCGCGCTCGCTCAACAAGGTGGTCAACAGCGTCTTCCCCGAGTCGTCGGTGTTCCGCATCGACCACTACCTGGGCAAGGAGACGGTGCAGAACATCCTGGCGCTGCGGTTCGCCAACCAGTTGTTCGACCCGATCTGGAACGCGCACTACGTCGACCACGTCCAGATCACCATGGCCGAGGACATCGGCCTCGGCGGGCGCGGCGGCTACTACGACGGTGTCGGCGCCGCGCGTGACGTCATCCAGAACCACCTGACGCAGCTGCTCGCGTTGACCGCGATGGAGGAGCCGGTCAGCTTCAGCCCCGCCGAACTGCAGGCCGAGAAGATCAAGGTGCTGTCGGCCACCCGGCTGGCGGAACCGTTGGACGAGAACACCTCCCGCGGTCAGTACACGGCGGGCTGGCAGGGTGGCGAGAAGGTGGTCGGGCTGCTCGACGAGGAGGGTTTCTCCAAGACGTCCACCACCGAGACCTTCGCCGCCATCACGCTCGAGGTCGACACCCGGCGCTGGGCGGGGGTGCCGTTCTACCTGCGCACCGGAAAACGCCTGGGCCGCAGGGTCACCGAGATCGCCCTGGTGTTCAAGCGCGCTCCGCACCTGCCGTTCGACGCGACCATGACCGACGAACTCGGCAAGAACGCATTGGTGATCCGGGTGCAACCCGACGAGGGCATCACGCTCCGCTTCGGCTCCAAGGTGCCGGGCCACGCCATGGAGGTCCGCGACGTCAACATGGACTTCTCCTACGGTTCGGCGTTCGCCGAGGACTCCCCCGAAGCCTACGAACGACTGATCCTCGACGTGCTGCTCGGCGAGCCGTCGTTGTTCCCGGTGAACCAGGAGGTCGAATTGTCCTGGGAGATCCTCGATCCCGCGCTCGAGCACTGGGCGTCTCATGGCAAACCCGATCCGTACGAGTCGGGCGGTTGGGGGCCGGATTCGGCGTTCGAGATGCTGCAGCGGACCGGCCGGGAATGGCGGCGACCGTGATGAGCGCTTGCGCGAAGAGCCGAGGACAGCTGATGATCGTCGATCTCGAAGCCACCACCACCACTGCGGTCAACAAGAAGCTGGACGGCCTGCGCGAAGAGGGTGGCGCGTTCACGATGGCCAGGGTGCTCACCCTGGTGATCGCGCCCGACAGCGAGGCCATCCTCGAGGAGTCCATCGAGGCGGCCAACGCCGCCAGCCGCGAGCATCCCTGCCGGGTGATCGTGGTCTTCGCCGTGGACCGCGATGCCGCCGATGCCAAGCTGGACGCCCAGATCCGGGTCGGGCACGACGCGGGCGCCGGCGAGGTCGTGGTGCTCAAGCTGTCCGGACCGCTGGCCGAGCAGGCCAGCAGCGTCGTGACGCCGTTCCTGCTGCCCGACACCCCGGTCGTGGCCTGGTGGCCGGACCTCGCGCCCCGGGTGCCGGCTCAGGACCCGTTGGGGCAGTTGGCCATCCGCCGGATCACCGATGCCACCTACGGCGACGACCCGTTGGCGTGCATCAAGAGCAGGCTGGAGGGTTACACCCCCGGCGACACCGATCTGGCGTGGAGCCGGATCACCTACTGGCGGGCGATGCTCACCTCGGCGCTGGATCAGGGGCCACACGAACCGATCCAGTCGGCGCTGGTTTCGGGCCGCAAGGAGGAGCCGGCACTGGACATCCTGGCGGGCTGGCTGGCGAGCCGGGTCGACGGCCCGGTGCAACGCGCGGTCGGCAAGCTGAAGGTCGAGTTGGTCCGCGCAAGCGAGACCATCACGCTGAGCAGGCCGCAGGAGGGCGTGACCGCCACGCTGGCTCGCACCGCCACGCCGGAAGCCAAGCTTCCGTTGGCGCGCAGGGAAACTCGGGAATGCCTGGCCGAGGACATGCGCAGGCTCGACGCCGACGAGATCTACTTGGAGGCGCTGAAGGGCATCGACAAGGTCGAATATGTCTGACACCGTGATCGAGAAGTACGCCGACGCGGACGCGCTGGTGGCCGCGGCGGGTGACCGCCTGGTCGGTGCCATCACCGGCGCGATCGACGCACGCGGGGTCGCCTACGTCGTGCTCACCGGCGGCGGCACCGGCGTCAAGCTGCTCAAGCACGTCGGCGAACACGGTGCGCAGATCGACTGGTCCAAGGTTCACCTGTTCTGGGGCGACGACCGCTACGTGCCCGCGGCCGACGACGAGCGCAACGACAAGCAGGCGCGCGAGGCGCTGCTGGACCACATCGACATCCCGGCGGCCAACGTGCATGCGATGCCCGCCAGCGACGGCGAGTTCGGCGACGACATCGATGCCGCCGCGCTGGCCTACGAGCAGGTGCTGGCCGCCAACGCCGACGAGGGCTCTCCCACTCCGGATTTCGACGTGCACCTGCTCGGCATGGGCGGCGAAGGGCACGTCAATTCGCTCTTCCCGCACACCGCCGCCACCCGGGAGACGGAACGGCTGGTCGTCGGCGTCACCGACTCCCCCAAGCCGCCGCCGCAGCGCATCACGTTGACGCTGCCCGCGGTGCACCGGTCACGCGAGGTGTGGCTGGTGGTCGCAGGAGCGGAGAAGTCCGACGCGGTGGCAGCCGCGGTGGGCGGCGCTGCCGCCGACGACGTGCCTGCGGCCGGGGCGGTCGGACGCGAGGCCACGGTGTGGCTCCTCGACGAAGCCGCCGCGGCAAAGCTCTAGCCGTCGCATACTGACGTCCATGGCAGACAAAGGGGTTGGCCGGGCGTCGCCCCGGCACCGGGCGCGCAGCGCATCAAGACGCTGACGCAGGCCGCGCTGAACGCCGACGTCACCGTCGAGCAGGTGGACACCCTGCTCGACCGACCTCGGCGAGACGCTGACCGACCTCAACAATTCGACCAGCGGCCTGGACGCCACCCTGGTCCGGTTCAACGACACCATCACCCGCATCGACGAACTGGCGCCGCGGCTGATCGGCGTGGTCGAACGGCTCGAGGCCATCGTGGACCGCGTCGAACGCATCGTGGGCCTCGGCGAATCCGTGATGGCCCCGTGGTCCGCGACGGAGAATGCCGTCCGCGGCGCGGTCAACGCGGTCCGCAAGAGCACCGGCCTCTGAGAGATCCGGCCTAGTGCGGGCGCCCCTCGACGTCCTCCCGCTCGCCGACGGCGTCGGCCTGCCCTGGGACGTGCCGGTCGACGACGCCGTTGCCGCCATCGCCATGGCACGCGCCACGTGCGGCGACACCTTCGTGCTGCGCAGCGGCGGCAACGACTACCTCTTCACGTTCTCGCCGAAGGGCGTCGAATCGTTCTACGCGCTGCCGGAGGAGACCGCGAGCAAGGGTGTCGCGGACTACCTGATGCTGCGGCGCAAGCTGCCCGACGAACTGTTCGGCGGCAGGCGCACGCTGCCGGGTTCGTTGTTCCGCCGCGACGACGTCTCGTCCTACCTGGTCAATCTCGAGCATGCGCTCGACGCCACCGAGGCCGAGTTGGGCGAGCACGGCTCGGTCGACGTGTTCGCCCTGACCCGGCGGCTCGGCCACCGCATGGGGCTGGCGTCGTGGGCGGGCCCCGGCTGCGCCGACGGGGAGGCCTTCGAACGACTGGTGCGGGCGTTCGACGTGCTCGACGGCTCCGACGCATTCGTCCACCCCGACGCGATGGCGGCCGTGGCCGCCTCGGACAAGCGCGCCGAACGTGCGGCACTGGACGACGTCGCCGAAGTCGTCGAAGACTCTGTGCGACAGCATGATTCGACGGGCACCGACGCCGACGACCTGTTCGGTCGGATCGTCGCGGCATGGGCATCGGAACCGGAGGACGTGCGCGGGCGCGGCATCGCGATGGACGTCGCCCTGATTCACATCGCCTCGATGTCGAACCTCATGGCCGCGCTCGGCTGGGCGGTCGTCGATCTGCTGCTGCATCCCGAGCAGCTCCGTCTGGTCATCGCGGGTGACCGCGACCTTGCGGGGCGGTGCGCGCTGGAGAGCACGCGGCTGGCGCAGCGCTCGATCATGGCGCGCGCCGTGCTGGCGCCGGTCGCCTTCGACACCGGTGACGGCGTCGTCGACGTGCCACCGGGCTGGACGATCGCCACGCTGCTACCGCTGCTCAACACGTCGGCGGCGGCCGGCCTCGACCGGTGGGACCCCGATCGATGGCATCGCCACCGGCTGGCCGATCAACGTGACCTGGCCTCGCCGATGCTGGTGACTGCGTTCGGACACGGCAGGCATTCCTGCCCCGCCCAACCGTTTTCGCTGGCCGCGATGACCGCGGCGATGACCCGCCTGCTCGGCCGCTACCAGATGACGCCCGGCTGGACCGAATACCCGCGGCCGGTGCCCGCCCAGATCGGCGGCGTGGCGCGCTCGGCCGGGCCGGTGTCCGGTCGACTACGTTCGCGTGCGTCGACCGGACAAGCGAGGCGGAGGACGACTGACCGACCGCATGCACGACATCGACATTGCCCGGCGTGGCGTTCGTGGAGATCGTCGCACCGGGTGAACTCAACGACTGGCGGCCGCGACGCCGGGCACGGTGTTCACCGACCTACGATCCCGGCAGTCGACCTGATCGCTACTACCGGTTGTCCACCCAAGAGAACGGCGACCGCCGCAGCAACGCGCTGGTGAAGGGTACGGAGGGACATCGGATCTGGAAGGAACTCGACGTCGTCGACGGAGAGCCCGTGATCGAGAAGACCAAGTTCTCCGCACTCGTCCAAGGTTCCAGCGATCTCGACGCCTTCCTCCGGGAACGCGGGATCGACACGCTGCTGATCACCGGATGCCTGACGGACGTCTGCTGCGAATCGACCGCGCGCGACGGCATGATGCTCAACTACCGCGTCGTCATGGTGACGGATGCCAACGCCGCCGACACCGACGCCGACCACAACGCCGCACTGTGCGCGGTGTACAGCACGTTCGGCGACGTCATGCCCACCGACATGGTGGTCGGGTTGTTGACGTGAGCCGTCAGCCGGCGGGCAGCCCGGCCGCGGCCCGGATGTGGCGGCGCGCGGTGGTGCGGTCGGGATCCGGGAAGATGTAGTGACTCAACGCCGTTCGGGCGAGTGCACCTGCGAGGTCACGCGGCGCACCGGCCGTCATGAATGCCGCCGTAACCATCGGCAGCACCCTTGCCATCTGCTCATTGACGAAACCGGGTTCGAGGTCGACCAGATGGCTTGGTGGCTGCACTCGCAGGAACGCCACCACCAGGTCGATCGCCGCCTCCAGTCGTTCGACGCCCGACCTGCCGGACAACGCCGCCGACATCGCGGCGTTGAACCGGCGGTATTCGCGCTTGCCCAGCGCGTCGATCAACTCGTCCTTGGATGCGAAGTAGCGGTACAGCGTTGGCCGCGCCACGCCTGCCAACTTCGCCACCTCCGTCAGCGACAGCCTGCGCGCGCCGGTCTGCAGGACGAGACGCTGAGCCGCATCGAGGATGCGGTCGGGCAGGCTCGGACTCGCCGATGCCACCAGGTCGGGTTCCACACTGGACATGGCGCCGGTGATCCTCTCAGAGCCGGCCGAGGCCACGCAGCCACGGAATGAGCAGTCCGAGTCCGTCATCCAGGCTCATCGGGGCGTAGCCGAGCCTGCGGCTGGTCGGGTTGTCCGCCGGCCTCTGGGCTGCGTACGTCGCTGGCCGCGGCCGCGGCGATCGCCATCAGCGTCGGCCCGAACGCCGCCGTCAACGCCTCGGGATCGGAGCGGTAGTCGAGATCCTCGACACGATGGTCGACTCCGGCGATCTCGCACGCGCGGTTGCATGCCGGCGGCCGTGCTGATCGTGTCCTCGGGCCGTCCGATCAGCAGGTAGCGCTCGCCCGCCACCCCACGGTCCAGCGCGGCGATCGAGCCCCCCGCGACGTCGCGCGCGGCCACCCAGGTCACCGGAAACGACAGGTAGGCCGCCAGGCGGCCGCGCATGCCCGCGAGCAGCACCCGGTTGAAGCTGGTGCGGTGCAGCGCCCGCTGCGACGACCAGGCCGGGGCCGTAGATCGCCCCGGGGTGACAGGTCAGCACGTCCTGACCCGCTTCGGCGCGGGCGTGCGCTTCGCGAAAGGCGGCCAGTTTGGTGACCGTGTAGGGATCGTCGGGCGGATCGTCGAGCACCGGTGCGTCCTCGAAGGCGAGCGTCGGTGGTGAGATCGATGAAGGTCGCGGTGCTCAGTGCGACGACCCGACGCATGCCGTGCGCCTTCGCGGCGTCGAGCACGTTCGTCGTGCCGACCGTGTTGACGGCGTGGAAGTCCGCCAGATCCTGGCTGGCGCCGCCGAGCAGTGCCGCACAGTGAATCGCCGCATCGCAACCCTTCGACGCACGCAGCGACGTCATCGGCGATCGGCGATGTCGCCCTGGACGACGTCAACGCCGATCGCCGTCAACGCCTCGGCATCGGAGGGACTCCGGACCAGCGCCCGCACGGCGTCCCCGCGCTCGATCAACTGTTCGCAGACGTTGGCACCCGTGTGTCCGGTGCCGCCGGTGACGAAGACGTGCCTCGGCCATGTCTCACTCCTTCCATGCTCAGACGTTACGAATCAAACAATACTTGTAATGATTCGTAACATAGCGCCTATATTCGGCCCATGTCCATAGCCCCCTCAGACGTACTGCTCACCGACCGCGTCGCGGTGGTGACCGGCGGCGGTGCGGGTATCGGTCGCGGCATCGCCGCGGGCCTGGCCGCGTTCGGCGCCCGTGTGGCGATCTGGGAACGCGACCCCGGGACGTGCGCGTCGGCCGCGACGAGGTCGGCGCGCTCGGCATCACGACCGACGTGCGCGACAGCGCCCAGGTCGACGCCGCGCTGGCGCAGACGGTCGCCGAGCTCGGCCCGGTGACGATCCTGGTGAACAACGCGGGCGGCGTGTTCCACTCGTCGATCCTGGAGACCAGTGAAAACGGTTGGGACGCTCTGTACAAGGCGAATCTGCGCCACGTGTACCTGTGCACCCAACGGGTCGCCAGGGGCATCGTCGAGCGGAAGCTGACCGGCAGCATCATCAGCATCACGTCGATCGAAGGTGTCCGCGCCGCACCCGGGTACGCGACCTACGCGGCGGCCAAGGCCGGAGTCATCAACTACACCAAGACCGCGGCACTCGAACTCGCCCCGCACGGCATCCGGGTCAACGCGCTCGCGCCCGACCTGACCATGACCGAAGGCATCAGGGCGATCTCACCGCCCGGCACCGACGATCGCGCCAAGTCCATGGTGCCGATGGGACGCGCCGGTCACGTCGACGAGATGGCAGGCGCCGCAGTCTTCCTCGCCTCGGACCTGTCCAACTACATCACCGGGCAGACCATCCACGTGGACGGCGGGACGCAGGCGTCCTCCGGCTGGCATCACCATCCCGAAACCGGCGAGTACGTGCTCGGCGCGAGCTGACGCAGCGGGTCCCGTCAGACGAAGTCCGATCCCCCGTCGACGTTGACGGTGGCGCCGGTGACGTAACCGTTGCGCCGCGACGCCAGATAGGTCGTGATGGAGGCGATCTCCTCCGGCAGTCCGGCCCGGCCGAGATCGCAGGGCTGATGGAAGTTGTCGGTCGATCCACGTCATCACGTCGACGGGGTTGGTCGCGTCCAGTCCGTCGGCGGCCAGGATGTCCTTCAGGTTCTCGGTGAAGCTCGCCGTGACGATCGTGCCGGGGCACACGCAGTTGACCAGAATGCCGTCCTTGGCAAGGCTTTTCGACAGGTTCTTGGTGACGCTGCTCAACGCCGCCTTCGATGCCGTGTAGGCGACGATGCGCGGGTTCTGGCGCTGGATCGAATGCGCCGACAGCGTCACGATGCGGGCCCACGCGGCGGCGCGCAGCATCGGCAACGCGGCACGGATCGACCGCACCCCCGACATGGTGCCCAAGGCGAACGCGGCGTCCCACTGCCCGTCGTCCATCTCCTCGAAGTAGCCGTCGCCCGGCCCGATGGTGTGGACGAGGCTGTTGAGCTCGCCCCACCGATCCGGTACCGCCGCGAAGCCTGCGGCGATGGAATCCGCGTCGGTCATGTCGACGCTGATGCCGACGGCGTCCGGCGCACCGGCGGCGCAGCAGCGAGTCAACGGCCGCGTCGAGTGCGTCCTGGCCCCTGGCCATCACCGCGACGCGGGCGCCCTCGGCCGCAAGCGTTTCGGCGATCGCCAGGCCCATGCCCTTGCTGCCACCGGTGACGACGGCCGCCGAGCCATCCAGGCCGAGATCCATGATTCTCCCGCTATCGGTCGAGCCGCGTTGCGGCGAGGTGGGTGGTGCCCTCGGTGAGGACCTCCGCGATGGACGCCTGGTCGACGCCGAGCCCGCGAAGACAGAACTGCAGGATGTGTCCGGCGCACCTCGGCACGATCGCAATCGCCGGTGGCCCACTGCCTTTCGACGCTGGCCCACAGCGCGCCCTGGATGGACAGGGCGTTCGCGGTCGGGATCGATGTCGGTGAACCGGCCGAGCTGCGCTGCCGCGCTCGAGTTGTTCGACGAGCGGGGTCAGGATCTCGGCATAGGCGGCACCGATCACCTCGGGCGCCGCGAACATCTGCGACTGCGCCTCCAGGGACATCTGCCGCAGATCGGACTTGACCTCGATCGCTGAACGCGAGGTCCAGCCGGCCGTCGATCCACGCGACCACCGCCGTCCACCGGGTCGGCGCGGGCGGCCATCCGCTTCCGCAGCCGGCGCGTCTCGGCGCGCGCCATGTCCAGGAACACCGCCGACACCAGTTGATCCTTGGAGTCGAAGTGCCGGTAGAACGCGCGCGTGCCCAATCCGCGCGCGGCTCAGCACCTGGGCGACGCTCAGCCCGCGCACGCCCTCCTCGCGGACGAGTCTTCGCCGCGGCCGCCACGATGGCACTTGCGCACCCGGGGGTCGGGATCGAGCCTTGCGACCGGACCGGGGCGTCGTCTGTCCATCAGGCTCGTCCATCAGGCCGTCGCGTCGTACGTGGCGAGGTACTCGCTGAAGCGCTCCCGCACCTGTTCCTCCGGTCAGGCCGATAGTCGGCCAATTCGTAGGTGTGAGTGCCACGTTGGCCGGGCTCGGTGCCCGTCCGCCCACTCCTGCACCTTCGCGCGGGCTGCGTCGCTGAACTCGAGACCGAGCTGCTCGTAGCTGTCGGCCACCGTCTTGACCGAGTCGGTCTGCAGGTCCGCGAACGAGACGTCGACGAAGCGGTCGTCGCCGAACTTCTTGCGGAAGTCCATCGCACGCCCGATCCCCTTGGCCCACCACGCCAGCTGCTCGGCGCCGAGTTCGTGCGCGTCCGTCGGTCGCTGCTCCAGCTGCGGATGTAGGCGATCAGGCTGCACACCGATCCCAGCACCTTCGCCGGATCGCGATGGCTCCACAGGAATTTGGCGTTCGGGTACACCTCGACGAAGGCGTCGAGGGCGAACATGTGCACCGGGGTGCGCAGGTGCCACAGGTTCGGCTTGCAGTGCCACTGCAGCAGTTTGAGCACCTGCTGGTGGTATTCGTAGGTCTCGCGCATGTCGGTGTCCATCAGCCACTCGATGTAGCTGGGCACCCGGACCACGCCGTCGAAGTGATAGGTCCGGAAGCTCATGCCCATCAGGTCCTGGCATTCGGTTGCCGCCTCGGGCTCCGAACTGTTCATGGCCTGGAAGTCCGGGAACATGCTGTCGATCATCGCGATGCCCTCGGCGGCCTGCGCGATCCGCGGATCGGTGTACTGCGTGGCGGCCTCCGGCGGGGGCGTCGGCGCCTGCGATTCCCAGGTGCGCAGCGACCGGAACTGTGGATCGTTGGCCACCAGTTGCCCCAAAGCCGTTGTGCCGGTGCGGGGCAGCCCGAGGATGACCACCGGACCGTCGACGACCTCGTCGGCGATCTCGGGGTGCTGCTTGTAGGTGTCGACGATCTTGAGCCGCTGGATCAGCGCGTTGCTGATGGTGGCGTGCTGGATCACCCTGCCGAGCTCGTTGAGGTCGGCTTCGTCGTTCAACGCGTCGACGGTGCGCTCGAGGCCCTCGCGGTAGTAGGACGAACCGAAGTCGTCGAGACCCGTTGCGGCGCGGGCGCCTTCCTCGAGTTCGTCAGCGGAGAAGCTCATCGGTAGAACCTTTCGTGTACGGCGCGGCGGCGCGCGTCGATGACCGCGGCTCGCTGTTGCGGCGTGGTCATCGTGGTTTCGGCGGGCAACGCCGAGCGCACCTCGTCGAGCTTCACGACGCGTACCCGCGGGACGGGCGCGGTCTCGGTTCGCACGCAACGCAGGAGCATCGCGCCGTTGCTGTGCCCGGCGGTGTCGAGCCAGTTCGCCACGCCCGGGTCCTGCGAGCAGAGCACGAAGCGCACCAATCCGTCGGGATCGACCACCGCCTGGTGACCGTTGAGGCTGGACTGGTGGCGCCCGTAGTGGATCGTCTCCAGCCACGGATTGCCGAGCGAGATGCTCCAGTAGACGCCCTTCGGCGGTTCGAACTCGAGGATCAGCGCCTCGTCGGGCTCGCAGCTCGAATCGGCCGATGACGGGTCGGTTCTCGGCTGCCGCACCCATCGAGGACATGTCCATCGGCGGCACGAAGTCGTTGGCCTGAGGCATCGCGCCGAAGTCGAGGAAGAACTTCAGGTTGTCGTAGACGAACTCCCCCACCGCATGCAGCTGACGCGAGACCGAGACGTCGAGCTCGACCGAGCGATCCGTCGGCTCGACCTCGTCACCGACGCGCTCGATCTGCAGCGACGCGAGTTGCTCGGTGTCCCAGTCGTAGAGGAAGTTTCGGACCGTCAGCGTCGGATGATCGCCTGCCAGCTTGAGCCAGTTCCCCTTCTGCTCGTCGGCTGACAGGATCGCCTCGAAGTTCCCATCGGAGTCGACGTCGAGGTCGTCGACGAGGACGTTGCGTGGTCGCGGCCATCCCGTCCATGGTCTGCAGGCCCACGTACCGGGCGGTGCCCCGATTGCCGAACAGTCGATAGGTCTCGCCCGCCCGCAGGGTGGCGTTCATGTACACGCAGTCCGGGCACTCCAGGCCCCAGGTGACGATGTCGTCCATGCCTGGCGCGGTTGACCGCGAGCACCGGATCGGGATCGACGCGCAGGGCCATGTCGATCCCGACCGCGAGCAGCACCATCAGGTGACGCATGCCGGACGCGTAGTCGACCCGGTTCCGGTTGACCGGCGTGGACACCACGAGCTGCTCGGCCGCCGTCAACCGCTCCAGCAGATGAGCCCATGCCGCCGACATCTCGACGTCGTGGCTCGGATCGCCCGACAGCGCCGCCTCCGCGATGGAATGGGGCAGCCACGCCATGGGGTTCTTCCACGCCGTCGGATTCGGCCCATCGGTCACGCGCACTCCGTCTCCATCGGCGCCACGGCCCCGAAAAGTGAAAATGACGTTTTCAGCAAGTCCGAGCCGGACATTACACCGATGCCCGCGATTGTCAACGAGCTCGCCGGGCCGGCGCCGGTCCCCGCATCCGTCTGGCGGGATGAATGACGTTCTGGCGCCATCAAATCAGCGCGAGGGCGAGCGCAGTGTTATCCGCTGTTGCGCAGCGCGGTAGCCAGCCCGCTCATGGTCAGCAGGATGCCGCGTTTCACCAAATCGTCCTCGTCACCGGACCGGAACCGCCGCAGCAGTTCGACCTGCAGGTGATTCAGCGGCTCCAGATACGGGAAGCGGTTGAACACCGACCGGGCCAGAGCCGGGTTGTCGGCCAGCAGGTCGTCCTGACCCGTGATCAGCCGCAGCATCTTGATGGTCCGGTCGTGTTCGGCCACGATCTTGTCGAAGACCCTGTGCCGCAACGCTTCGTCCTCGACGAGTTCCGAGTACCGCGCGGCCAGCCCCATGTCCGCCTTGGCCAGAACCTGGGCCATGTTGGACAGCACGGACCGGAAGAACGGCCACTTCCGGTAGAGGTCCTGCAGCACCTCCAGCCGGGCGTCGCCCTCCTGGCCGTCGGCGACGAAGTCCTCGAACGCGGAGCCCGTCCCGTACCAGCCGGGAAGCATCACGCGCGACTGGCTCCAGGCCAGCACCCACGGGATGGCGCGCAGATCCGAGATCGCCGTGGTGGGCTTGCGGGAGGCGGGCCTGCTACCGATGTTCAGTGCGCCGATCTCGCTGACCGGTGTGGACGCCTTGAAGTACTCCACGAAACCCGGTGTCTCGTGCACCAGTTCCGAGTACGCCCGCTGGGCTCGCGCCGCCAGATCGTCGAGCACCTCGTACGCGGGCCCGGCGTCGTCGCCCAGTCCCTCGACGTCGAGCAGCGTCGACTCCAGCGTCGCGGCAAGCAGGGTCTCCAGGTTGCGATGCGCGATGGTCGGTTCGGCGTACTTGGCGGCGATCACCTCGCCCTGCTCGGTGATCCGCAGCGAGCCCTTCACCGCGCCCGGCGGCTGCGCCAGGATGGCGTCGTAGCTCGGGCCGCCGCCACGGCCCACGGTGCCGCCGCGACCGTGGAAGAGCCGCAACCGAATTCCGGTCTTGCGCGCCGACTCCACCAGATCGAGCTCGGCGCGGTAGAGCGCCCAGTTGGCGGCGAGGTAGCCACCGTCCTTGTTCGAATCCGAGTAGCCGAGCATGACCTCCTGCTGCTCGCCACGGGCGTGCACCAGCGCCCTGTACAGCGGAATGTCGAGCACCGCTTCGAGGATCGACGACCCCCGCTGCAGGTCGTCGATGGTCTCGAAGAGCGGCACGACGCCGACGGGGCTGTACGGCGATCCGGAGCCGCCCCGGCGGCGACATCGATCCCGTACCCGACGCGTCCAGCAGGCCGGCTTCCTTCAGGAAGATCGCGGCCTCGAGCATGTCCGACACCGACTGGCACATCGAGATGATGTAGTTCGGCACCGCATCCGGACCGAACACGCGAACGGCCCTTGCCGCGGCGGCGGTGATGTCGAGTTCCTTGCGAGCCAACTCCGACAACTCTGCGCCAGGCCGCACCAGAGGCCGCTTGGTGGCCAACTCGGCGGCCAGCAACTCCACGCGGTCCGGTTCCGACAGCGACCGGTAGTCGGGGTGCACGCCCGCCCAGGCCAGCAGCTCGGCGATCACCTCTTCGTGCACGTCGGAGTTCTGCCGCAGATCCAGGCCGGACAGGTGAAACCCGAACACGTGCACGGCTTCCCGCAGCCGCGCGAGCCGGTCGTCGGCCAGTACCGCGCTGCCGTTGTCGCGCAGCGACGCGTCGACGACGTCGAGGTCGGCCAGGAACTCGCCTGGCGTCTCGTAACGCTCCATGCCGAGGTCGAGCTCGTACTCGGGTTGCCGGTCCAGGATCTGTGTCGCGGTTGCCGTCAAGCGACCGTGGATCACCCGCAGCGCCCGGCGATACGGCTCGTCTGCGCGGGCGGGCTCGGCGCAGGTGTCGGCGAGAGCGCGGAGCTCGTCGCTGATGCGCACCAGGCGCACCGACATCGACAGCTCCTGCTCGAGCGCGGTGAGCTCGACGAAGTAGTGGGCCAGCGCCGTGTACGAGGCGCTGCCGGTCGCGAGCCGCACGACGTCGGCCGTGACGTTCGGGTTGCCGTCGCGGTCTCCGCCGATCCAGGAGCCCGGACGCAGAATGGGCTGCTCCAGGACGTGGGCGTCCGGCCATCTCGCCTGCAGCGCGGTGCGCACCTCGGCGTTCACCTGCGGGATCACCTCGATGAACGCGGCCGAGTAGTAACGCAGACCCGTCTCGATCTCGTCCTGAATCTTCAACCGGGACAACCGGACCAGCGCCGTCTGCCACAGCGTCAAGATGTTGCGGCGCAACTCGAGCTCGATGCTGCGACCGTCGTCGGTGCGCGTTCGGCCGTGCATGCGGAGCCGCATCAGCTCGGTGATCCGGTGCTGGGCGTCGAACACCGTCCGTCGACGCGTCTCGGTGGGATGCGCGGTGATCACCGGCGACACCAGGGCGCCCTTCAGGGCGTCGGCCACCGTCGCCGAATCCAGCTTGGCGGACTCGAGCATCAGATACGTGGCGGCGAGGCTACTGCGCTGCGGCGGTTCACCTGCCGCGACGTGAACCGCGCGGCGCCGTTCCCGGTGGATGTCCTCGGCGACGTTGGCCAGCAGTGCGAAGTGCGTGAACGCGCGGATCACCGGAAGGGCCTGGCGGGCGTCGATGCCGTCGAAGAGGCCCGCGAGCTCGGCGCGGTCGATCTCGGAGCGACGTACCTGGAATGACCCGACGCGTGCGCGCTCCACCAGGTCGAAGACCTCGGCGCCGTTCTGCTCGCGCACCGTGTCGCCGAGGATGGAGCCCAGCAGGCGGATGTCCTCCCGCATCGGTTCGGTGGCCTCGCGACCCACCTCCGTGCGGCGAACGGAGCCGATGGGTGCAAGCGCGGTGTCGGATGCCTCGGCCATGCGTCCAGTATCGACGTCCCGGGAACGCGGCGCATGGCGAGGGTTCTGCACGAGACGGGACCTTCCGTGCTAGGGAGTCGACCCCGAGGCCGTCACGATCGTGTCCGGCGTCTTCACTTCGGACGGCGCACCGACCGGGACGATCGGCGTTGGCGGCGTGGACGTGCTCTTCGACTCCGAGTGTTTGGCGGGCGGCGCCTGCTGTCCGTCGGGCATCACGATGGGCGTCGACATGCTGTCGCCGCCTGCGCCTCGCGTCGCCGCCACCGGAGTCCGAGTCGGAGCTTTGTGACGGTGGCCAATCCACGGACGTCGGCGGCCAGCTCTCGCCGCCGCCCGACCCCGAGGTGTCGCCGGGAGGCGCGCAACCCGAGCTCGCTCCGAAGTCACCGGCGCCCGTGCAATCGGCGTAGGCGATGCCGGTCGGCGCCACGATGCCCCACCCCGCGACGAACCAGGCCGAGACGACCGCGGCGACCAGCCACCGGCGGCGCACGCTGCCGTTTCTCGAGTACCTCGGCGACGCGCTCACAGCGAGAGGATGTCCCCGTAGGCGTTCACACTGTCGTCGGACTTGTCCGTGTCGATCATCACCGAGGCGAAGAAGCGGATGGAGACCGCACCGCCGCACGCGTCCACCTTGACGTGCGCGTCGTGCACGACGATCTCGCCGGTGCGCCCCTTGAGCGCCTTCTTGCCAAGTCCCACGTTGGTGATGGTCCCGGGCAGCAGGTTGATCGACACGTCGCCGTCCAGTTCCCCGAAGGGGCCGATGTCGCTCAGCGGATCGCCGCCGCCAAGGTTGGGCTGATCCCGATGTCTGCGTCCCCTCCGACGCTCCCGCCCTCACTGAGGTCGATCTGACAACCCAGCTGCAGACCCACCACCAGCGTCCCCGAGTTGACCGCGACCGCCCCGTTGCCGTCGATGGTCGCCGCGGCCTTGCCCGTGACGAAGCCCTCTCTGGTGAACGCCGTCGCGGCCATGTTGGGCACCGAGTTGATGGTCATTCTGGTGAGCGCGGCGCTCAGATGCCAGCCGTCATCGGTATCGGCGGACTGGGTCACGTCGGCGACGGGCAGCGGATCGGCCATGGCCACACCGCCACTCACGCACAGAAGAGTCGCGGCGAAGGCGCCAGCACGGAAAAGGCCGAGCACGAACCTGGTCACTGAGCTGATCGTAGGGATCGGTCCTGAGTGGTTCCTGGCACTCGGCGAGGCAGGGTCGCCGTGGCCACGACGACCCGCACGCTCGAACGTGCGGTGTCATCCGCGACGCGCCGCTGAACGCGTATCGAACCGCACAATCGGCCAGCGCCACAACGGTTTAGGCGGTGACGGCCAGCGCCAACATCGCGGCGAAGACCAGCACCACCGCCACGATCGAGACGATCATCATGGCCGTCTGCCCGTTGTAGGTCTGCGGCGGCGGCCCGAGCGAGCCGGGGCTGAAGGTCCAGACCGGCACCTTGTACTCGAGTTCCACCCACTGGCCCGGCTGGACGACGATGGCGTGGTCGGCGGACCCGACCCGGCTGGGCAGGAAGTACGGCGTGTGGACGTGCACGTGATACTGGCCGGGCGGGGCGGGCACCACGGTGCGACCCCAGCCCGTCGGTCGGCATCTCCCTGCCGTTCACGAAGATCTTCGGCTTGACCATGGCGAACATCCACGACAGCGGCATGTACGGCAGTGGTGACGACGATGCCCTCGCGCGGCTGCTGGTAGTAGCCGTACTGCGGTTGAGGCGGCGGCGCGTACTGCGGCGGCTGCGGGTAATGGGGCTGCTGCGGGTATTGCGGACGCTGTGAGTACTGCGGCTGCCCTTGCGGGGCTGGGGCTGCTGGGGCCAGCTCATCGCTTCCCTCGAGATGTCGCGGCGGTCAGGCGCCGTACTTGATCTGCAGCGCGACGCCGATGATCGACACCACCCAGATGCCGACGACGAAGTAGGTCAACCGGTCCAGGTTCTTCTCGACCACGGTCGACCCCGAGAGACTGGACTGAACGCCACCGCCGAACAGCGTCGACAGGCCGCCACCCTTGGCGCGGTGCAGCAACACCAGCAACACCACCAACAGACTGGTGACGACGAGAGTGATCTGCAGAGCGAAAACCATGGCCGCCAGACTACCCAATACCAGCGGCGATCAGGTCTCCGGGGTCAGGGAAGGGGCCCGCCTGCGGCGATCGCCGACAGGATCGCGAACTGCTCGGCGTCCAGCGACGCGCCGCCGACCAGCGCGCCGTCGACGTCCTCCTGCGCCACGATCTCACCGACGTTCTTCGCGTTGACCGATCCGCCGTAGAGCACCCGCACGCCAGACGCGATCTCCGCAGAGGAGAGCCCGGCCAGCTGCTCGCGGATGGCGGCGCACACCTCCTGCGCGTCGGCGGCGCTGGCCACCCGGCCGGTGCCGATCGCCCACACGGGTTCGTACGCGATGACGACGGTGGCGATCTGCTCGGCGGTGAGGCCGGCCAGAGAGCCCTTCAGCTGTTCGGTGCAGTGCGTGACGTGATTGCCTGCCTCGCGGATCTCGAGGCCTTCGCCGATGCACACGATGGGCACGAGTCCGTGCTTCAGCGCCGCGGCGGCCTTGGCGGCCACCAACGCATCGTCCTCGTGGTGGTAGGTCCTGCGCTCCGAGTGCCCCACCACCGCGAAGGTGCAGCCGAGCTTGGCCAGGAAGGCGCCACTGATCTCACCGGTGTAGGCACCCGAATCGTGCTGGCTCACGTCCTGCGCGCCGTAGGTCAGCTTCAGCTTGTCGCCGTCGACCAGCGTCTGGACGCTGCGCAGATCGGTGAACGGCGGAATGACCGTGACGTCGACCTTTGCGAAGTACTTCTCGGGCAACGAGAAGGCGATCTTCTGCACCAGGGCGATGGCCTCGAAGTGATTGAGGTTCATCTTCCAGTTGCCGGCGATCAGCGGTTTACGGGGCACGGCGATGAGCCTCTCGGGCGAAGAGCGATCAGGACTGCTTGAGTTCAGGCAGTTTCGAGAATCGAGATACCAGGCAGCGTCTTGCCCTCAAGGTATTCCAGCGAGGCCCCGCCACCGGTCGAAATGTGCGAGAAGCCGTCGTCGGGCAGGCCGAGCTGGCGCACCGCCGCCGCCGAATCGCCGCCGCCGACGACGCTGAACGCGCCCTTTGACGGTCGCGGCGATGACCGCCTCGGCGACGCCCTTGGTGCCCGCCGCGAACGCCGGGAACTCGAACACCCCCATCGGCCCGTTCCAGAAGACGGTCTTGGCGTTCGACAGCAGCGCGGTGAACCGCTTCACCGACTCGGGGCCGATGTCGAGACCCATCTTGTCGTCGGGAATCTTGTCCGCGGCCACGGTCTCGGGTGGCGAGTCTGCGGAGAACGCCTCGGTGACGACGATGTCCACCGGCAGGTGGATGACGTCGCCGTAGTCCTCGAGAAGTTTCTTGCAGGTGTCGATCATCTCCGGCTGGCAGCAGCGACGTGCCGACCGAAAGACCTTGCGCAGCAAGGAACGTGTAGCACATGCCACCACCGATGACGATGCTGTCGGCCTTGGTCGCCAGGTTCTCGATGACGGCCAGCTTGTCGGACACCTTCGAGCCGCCGAGCACCACCGCGTACGGCCGCTCGGTGGAGCTGGTCAGCTGCTCGAGCACCTTGACCTCGGTGGCCACCAGCGTGCCCGCGTAGTGCGGAAGCAGCGTCGCGACGTCGTACACCGAGGCCTGCTTGCGGTGCACCACACCGAAGCCGTCGGACACGAACGCGCCAGGAGATCCGTCGGCGCCGCTGACGAGTTCGGCCAACGCCTTGGCCAGCGCCAGCCGCTCGGCGTCGTCCTTGCTGGTCTCGCGCGGGTCGAAGCGGATGTTCTCCAGCAGCAGCACGTCACCGTCGGTCAGGCCCTCGGCGCGGGCGAGCGCGTCGGAGCCGACGACGTCACCGGCCAGCTGGACGTGCCTGCCCAGTTCGTCGCCGAGGGCGGCCGCGACGGGAGCCAGCGAGAACTTCGGGTCCGGTCCATCCTTGGGCCTGCCGAGGTGCGCGGTGACGACGACCTTGGCGCCCGCGTCCGACAGCGCCTTCAGCGTCGGCACCGACGCGAGGATGCGGCCGGGGTCGGTGATGTCGCCCTCGTCGTCGAGCGGGACGTTCAGGTCGGAGCGCACCAGCACGCCCCGACCCTCGACGCCTTCGGCCAGCAGATCCTCGAGTGATTTGATCGCCATCGCTTCGCGGTCAGAGCGACTTGCCGACCAGCGCGACCAGGTCGACGAGGCGGTTGGAGTAGCCCCACTCGTTGTCGTACCACGACACGACCTTGGCCTGGTTGTCGATCACCTTGGTCAGGCCCGAGTCGAAGATCGAGCTGTGCGGGTCGGTGACGATGTCGCTGGACACGATCGGCGCGTCGTAGTACTTCAGGATGCCCTTCAGCTTGCCCTCGGCGGCGGCCTTGAAGGCGGCGTTGATCTCCGTCGGCGGTGCCGGACTTGGCCAGCTCGACCGTCAGGTCGGTGCACGGAGCCCGTGGGGATCGGCACCCGCAGTGCGTAGCCGTCGAGCTTGCCCTTGAGCTCGGGCAGCACCAGGCCGATGGCCTTGGCGGCGCCCGTCGAGGTCGGCACGATGTTCAGCGCGGCGGCACGGGCGCGACGCAGGTCGCTGTGCGGGCCGTCCTGCAGGTTCTGATCCTGCGTGTACGCGTGGATCGTGGTCATCAGGCCCTTGACGATGCCGAACTCGTCGTTGAGCACCTTGGCCAGCGGGCCGAGGCAGTTCGTGGTGCACGACGCGTTGGAGATGATGTTCTGGCTGCCGTCGTACTTGTCGTCGTTCACGCCGATCACGATGGTGATGTCCGGGTCGGTGGCAGGCGCGGAGATGACGACCTTCTTGGCGCCCGCGTCCAGGTGGCCCTTGGCCTTGGCGGCGTTGGTGAAGATGCCGGTGGACTCGACGACGACGTCGACCCCGAGGTCACCCCACGGCAGTTCCGCCGGACCGGCCTTGACCTCCAGCGCCTTGATCTTGGTGTCGCCGACGACGATGATGTCGTCGCCCTCCAGGCTGACGTCGTAGGGCAGCCGGCCCAGGATCGAGTCGAACTTCAGCAGGTGCGCCAGCGTCGCGTTGTCGGTGAGGTCGTTGACCGCGACGATCTCGATGTCGGTGTTGTTGCCGAGCGCCTTCTGTGCATCCAGGGCCCTGAAGAAGTTGCGCCCGATTCGACCGAAGCCGTTAACGCCTACCCGAACCGTCACTTGTCTGTTCTCCTTCGATCTCGGGATTTCTGTGAATTGCCCGGAACCAGCCTAGTGGTGCGAGGGTCTCCGTGCGAAGGCTGGTCAGTGGGCGGCCAGGCTCTGGTCGATGTAGGGATTGCCGAGCCACTTGCGCCGGAGACGCTGCAGTGTGCCGTCGTCCTCGAGTTCGGCTTGCGCCGTCGCCATCCGCTGCAGCAGCGCGTCCGCGCCTGTGGCGACCGCGATCGCGATGTTCTCCCGGGAGAGGTTCCGTTGCACCACCTCGACCCCGGCCACGGGGCCGACGAGTTCGGTGAGCACCGGCGCCAGCTTCATGAACGCGTCGCAGCCGCCGGTGGTCAGGTCGGTCAGCGCGGTCCGGATGTCGCCGTAGCGGTAGACCCGGACCGCCTTGGCCTTGCCGTGCGCGACGAGGCGCTCGGCGATCGGCTGGCTGGTGTTGCCCTGCTGGACACCGATCGTCAGCCCGACCAGGTCGTCGACGGACCTGACCGTCGGAAAGCGTTCGGTGTCGACGGCGAGCGACTGACCGGAGACGAGATACGGCGGCGCGAACGCGGCCATCCGCTCCCGGTCCGGGGTGACGGTGGTGCCCGAGACGACGCAGTCGTAGCCACCCGAGCCGAGCTCGTCGAAGATGCCGTCGAAGTCCGGTCCGTCGTACGCGACGAGTTGGACCGACACACCCATCACGCCGGCGATCGCGTTGATCAGATCGACGTCGAGGCCGCCGTCCCCAACGCCGTTGAATGGCGGGTCCGGAAAGGCCGCACCGACTCTGAGCGTCTTCACGGATTCACCGTAGTTGCTGCAGTGTGGTCCGGGCCTGGTCGATCTGGTCGTACGCGTAGGCGGCCATTTCGGTGGCGGTCATCGCCTCGCCCCTTCGGGCGAACGCTTCATAGGCCTCCTCGCCGAGGACCCCGCGAAGGTGGGCGATTGCGGTCTGGATTTCGGGAAACGCTTCGGCGCGACTGAGCCCATATCGCGATACGCGCCCAGGCGATCGGTTCGTAGTTCTCGACGAGGTAGCCGAGAAGTCCCGCGTAGCCGCCGATCGCGGCCGCCGCGTCGAGGTCACTCTGGTCGCGGCCCACCGAAAGGCGGAGCGAAGGTTGGCCAGCTCGACACCGAACCATTCGTACGCTTCCCGCTGACGAGGGTTGTCCCACAGCGTCATGACGTCGGTTTCTCGACTAGCGAAGTGGTGAGCATGGCGGCCCGATACGTGAGCGGACTGAGCCCGTAGTCGGCGATGACGGCGGCGGGTTCGTAGTGCCCGATCCGGTCGAGAAGTGCGGCGAAGATCGCCAAGGGTCCGCCCATGTTGGAGGGGTTGCCTGAGTCGTGGTAGTTGCGGATCGCCCGCGTGAGGTGGTCGAGCGCCGCCAGCGGTTCGCCGTGTTCGGCCTCCAACCGGCCCAATACGCTCAGCAGATGCGATTCGTTTCCGCGGTTGCCGCTGTCCTGGGCGATCATCAGACCGCGGCGAAGGGCGTCCAGGCCGCGCTGGACCCGGGGTCCTCGGCACGCAAGGCCGAAGGCCAGCAGTGAGTACGAGATCGACCATGGGTTGTCGGTAGCCTCTGCTGCCTCGGTCAGGCCGTCCGCCATCGCCATCGCCTCGTCGCGACGCCCGGCCACGGAGAGTGCGATCACCAGCACCTGTCCTTGCGCACGCGTGGGTGTCGCCACCACGCGCCAACTCTGCGTGGCACCAGTCGATCGTCCGCTCGTTCTGGCCGACGTACATGTACGTCCCGCCGAGCATGGCCCGGATGCCGTAGGGCACCGCTGCGCGATCACTGTCGAGAACCGGCCGGCCTGCGTCGCTGTAGCGCACCGCCGCTTCGATTCGGCCCGATATATAGGAGAGTGACGCAATCACGTACAGGAGCGCGAGCCTTGGGTGGTCGACGTCGTGGGCAGGGTCGATGAGTTCCTGCGCCCAGGCGATCGGTTCGTAGTTCTCGACGAGGTAGCCGAGGAGTCCCGCGTAGCCGGCGATCGCGGCTGCCGCATCGAGGTCACTCTGGTCCGCGGCCCACCGAAAGGCGGTGCGAAGGTTGGCCAGCTCGACACCGAACCAGTCGTACGCTTCACGCTGACGAGGGCTGTCCCACAGCGTCATGACGTCGGTTTCACGACGAGCGAAGTGGTGGGCATGCGCGGCCCGAACCTGCTCTGCAGCACCGGATCCGACGAGTTCATCTTCGGCGAACTGGCGAATCGTCTCGAGCATCGAAAACCTGGTTCGCCCCGAGCGCCGATCGGCGACGAGCAGCGACTTGCGGACCAGCGCGTCGAGGAGATCGAGGACGGCGTAATCATCGATGTCATCGATGTCATCGGAACCCGCTACCGCGCAGGCACTTCGGAGATCGAATCCGCTCGCAAACACCGAACACCGATACAACAGTGCCTTCTCTGCGTCATCGAGAAGCTCGTAAGACCATGCCACCGCATGGCGCAACGTTTGGTGACGCTCCAATCCCCGCCGAGACCCGACCAGAAGCTTGAATCGGTCATCGAGTCGATCGCGCACCTCGCCTGCCGTCATCGACGCCATCCGTGATGCCGCCAACTCGATGGCCAACGGAATGCCGTCGAGACGGCCGCAGATATCCACCACCGCCGCCTGATCCAACGTGACGTGCGGCGCGACGTCGTGGGCGCGATCGGCGAAGAGGTCCGCCGCCGTCTCGACGTCGAGCGACCGCACCGGCCAGACTTGTTCGTCGGCGACTCCGAGTCCCTCACGGCTGGTGGCGATCATCTTCACGGAGGTCGACTGGGCAAGGACGTCCGCCATCAGATCGGCGACGGCGTCCAGGACGTGTTCGCAGTTGTCGAACACCAACAACCGGACGCGGCCCTCCAGCGCGGCCGCCACCGACTCGCTCACGCTCTTTCCGGATTGTTGGACGATGCCAAGTACCGCAGCCACCGCGTCAGGCACCGCCGCCGGATCGGTGACCGCGGACAGCTCGAAAACCCAAACCCCGTCGGGATATTCGTGTGCCAGCCGCAGGGCGATCTCCAACGCAAGGCGCGTCTTGCCGACCCCGCCCACTCCGGTCAGAGTGACCAGCCGACGGGATCGCACCGTCGAGGCGATCTCGACGACCTCGGCCTCGCGGCCGACCAGGCTGGTGCCCGGTGGCCGCAGGTTCCCCGGCGTCGGGTCGAGTGTCCGCAAGGGCGCAAACTCGGTCCGCAGTCCCGGTGCCTGGAGTTGAAACACCGTGATCGGACTCGCGACGTCGCGTAATCGCCGCGCGCCCAGATTGACCAGCGTCACGCCACCGAGCAGACCCGCCGTCGAGTCGGCGACCAGGATCTGACCGCCGTGGCCTGCGGCCATCACCCGTGCCGCGCGGTTGAGCACCGTCCCGAAGTAGTCCTCGCCTCGCAGTTCCGCTTCGCCGGTCGCGATCCCCATCCGCACCGGCAATTTCAGTTGCCGCTGCGCGGCCACGGCGGCGTCGACGGCGGACCTCGGCGACGCGAACGCGGCCGCGACGCCGTCACCGGTGTGGCTGAACAACGAAACCGTCGTGCGCCTCGATCGCCGTGCGCAACACCTCGTCGTGCGCGGCCAGCGCCGCCCGCATCGCGTCGGCGTCGGCCTCCCACCGACGGGTCGACCCCTCGATGTCGGTGAAGAGAAACGTCACCACTCCCGAAGGCGGCACCCCCGCGGACACCCGCACAGAATGGCACAAAACACGGGGTAGATCCCGTTTTCCTCAGATTGCCTCGACGGTCGCGCCCCGATCGCAGTCGGGGCTAGGCGTCCTCGAGCAGATCCGGTGTGACCGCCGACTCGGTGTCCGGGATTCCGTCCTGCTTGGCCTTGCGATCGGCCATCGACAACAGCCGCCGAATACGGCCCGCCACTGCATCTTTCGTCATCGGCGGTTCCGCGAGCCGGCCCAACTCCTCCAGAGAGGCCTGCCGGTGCTCGACGCGTAGCCTGCCCGCCGCGGAGAGGTGATCGGGCACGGTGTCGCCGAGGATGTCCAGCGCGCGCTCGACCCTGGCGGCGGCGGCGACCGCCGCCCTCGCCGAACGACGCAGGTTCGCGTCGTCGAAGTTCGCCAGCCGGTTGGCGGTGGCCCGGACCTCGCGCCGCATCCGGCGCTCTTCCCAGGTCAACCGGGTGTCCTGCGCGCCCATCCTGGTGAGCAGCGCACCGATGGCCTCGCCGTCACGTACCACCACGCGGTCACTGCCCCGCACCTCGCGTGCCTTGGCGCTGACCCCCAACCGTCGCGCGGCACCGACCAGCGCAAGCGCCGCCTCGGGGCCGGGGCAACTGACCTCGAGCGCCGACGAACGACCCGGCTCGGTCAACGAACCGTGCGCCAAAAACGCTCCCCGCCAAGCGGCTTCGGCATCGCCGACGTTGCCGCCGACCACCTGGGCCGGCAATCCGCGCACCGGACGACCGCGCAGATCGAGCAGGCCGGTCTGTCGCGCGAGCGCCTCACCGTCCTGCGCCACCCGCACCAGGTACCGGGTGCTCTTGCGGATGCCGCTCGCCGACAGCACGTGCACGACGGCGTTGTAGCCGTACAGGTCGTGGATGTCCTTGCGCAACCGCCGCGCGATGATGCCAAGGTCGACCTCTGCCTCGACCACGACCCGGCCCGCCACGATGTGCAGTCCGCCGGCGAAGCGCAGCAGGGACGCCACCTCGGCGCGGCGGGCACTCACGGAATTGACCACCAGTCGGCTCAGCTCGTCCTTGACCTCAGCTGTCATCGCCACGAAAACGTCACCTCTCGTCGACCGACCTCACGGCAGCGGTGGGAACCGTCGGCGGCACGGGTGCGCTGCCGCGTAGGCGGACACGCTCCAAGGCCGCCGCCAATCTCGCTGGGTCATGTAATGGTGTACCAGGTCTGGACACGTCAGCAAACTCGACTTGCGCATTGAGGATGGCCGCCGTGCGCCTGAGTTGTTCGCGCTCGCGTTCGCCGGGCACCCCGGCCGCGTCGACCACGATGTCATGCACGGTGAAGCCCGGTGCATGCTGAGCAATGACGTGGATGTGACGTTCCGCGGAGAATCCCGCGGTCTCGCCGGGCTCTGCCACCAGATTGAGCACCAGCGCCCGCCGCGCCGCGGTGGCCTGCAACGCCTCCTTCAGCTGTGGAACCAGAACGTGAGGGATGACACTGGTGAACCACGACCCCGGCCCGAGCACCACCAGATCGGCCGCCATGATCGCGTCGATGGCCTGCCGCGTTGCCGGTGGATTGCTCGGCAACAGCCGCACCCGCCGCACCTTCCCCACCGTGGTGGCGACGGCCACCTGCCCGCGGATGACGCGGCTCATCCGCGGATCGGACTCCAGCCCGCCGACGTCGGCCTCGATCTGAAGCGCGATGGGGCACATCGGCAACACGCGGCCCTTGAGGCCGAGCACGCGGCCCAGCTCGTCGAGCGCTGCGACCGGATCGGCGAGCACCTCGTTGAGGCCCGCGAGCAGGAGATTGCCGATCGGGTGGCCTGCGAGCGCCCCGCTGCCCCCGAACCTGTGCTGCATGATGGTCCCCCACAGCTGGCCGTGCGGGCTGTCGGAGGCCAACGCCGCCAACGCCATTCGCAGATCACCGGGTGGGACGACGTCGAGTTCGCTGCGCAACCGCCCCGACGACCCGCCGTCGTCGGCGACGGTCACCACGGCGGTCACGTGCGGGGTCAGCCTGCGGGCCGCCGACAAGGTCGCGTACAGCCCGTGCCCACCGCCGAGCGCAACGATCCGAGCGCTCATTCGCGGCCCAGGTCCCGGTGCAACACCCGCACCGTCAGCTGATCGCCGCCCTCCAGACGCGCGGCCAGTGCCTCCGCGATGGCCACGCTGCGATGCTTGCCACCCGTGCACCCGATGGCGACGGTCATGTATCGCTTTCCCTCCCGACGGTAGCCGTCGATCACGACGTTCAGCAGTCGATGGTAGGTGTCCAGGAACTCCGCTGCGCCCGGTTGCCCCAGCACGTAATCGCGCACCGGGGCGTGCTGACCCGTCAGCGGGCGCAGTTCGTCCACCCAGTGCGGGTTGGGCAGGAACCGTACGTCCATCACGGTGTCGGCGTCCATCGGCAGACCGTACTTGTATCCGAACGACTCGACGGTGATGTTGGTATGCGCCACGGTCTCGCTGCCGAAGGCCCTCTCGATGCTAGCCCTCAGCGCGGGCACCGACAGAGCCGACGTGTCGATCACCAGGTCTGCGGTCGCCCGCACCTGCGCCAGCATCGCCCGTTCGGCGGTGATGCCCTCGGCGAGAGTTTGATTGCCCTGCAACGGATGACTGCGCCGATTCTGTTCGTACCGACGCACCAGGATCTCGTCGGACGCCTCGAGAAACACCACCCGCGGGGTGATCTGCCTGGTGGCCAAGTCGTTGCGGACCCACTCCAGATCTCCGGTGAAACCGCGCGAGCGGACGTCCATCACCACCGCCAGTTGGGTGATCCGCGAGCCCGCCGCCAGACCCAGGTCGACCATCTGGGCGATCAGCTCGGGCGGCAGGTTGTCCGCGACGTACCAGCCCAGATCCTCGAGCACCTTGGCGGCCGTGCCCCGTCCCGCTCCGGACAGGCCGGTGACCAGGACGACGTCGATGCCGCCCTCCGTACGACCTGCAACCCCGCCGTCCCGCAGCTCCTCGGTCATGCGCGATCCGCCGCTGGCTTCCCGCTGCCCGTCATACCCCGCCCCGTCATCCCGATGCCCTGGTTCGATCATCGTCGATTGCGGGGGCGGGCGCGCCCGAATCGGCTGGCACGCCCAGCGCCTCGAGTACCGCCTTTGCCGTGGCCGCGCCGATGCCCGGCACCGAGGTGATCTCCTCGACGCTGGCCTGCTTCAACCGGGCCAGCGAGCCGAAGTGCGTAACCAGGGCCTTGCGCCGGTGCTCACCCAACCCCCGGACGGAGTCGAGCGCCGACGCCGTCATCCGCTTGGACCGCTTGCTGCGGTGGTAGCTGATCGCGAACCGGTGCGCCTCGTCGCGGACCCGCTGCAGGAGATAGAGGCCTTCGCTGGTGCGCGGCATGATCACCGGATCGGGTTCGGCCGGCACCCACACCTCCTCCAGCCGCTTCGCCAGGCCGATCACCGCGACGTCGGTGACGCCGAGTTCGTCGAGCACCGCCGCGGCGGCATTGACCTGCGGTGCGCCGCCGTCGACGACGAACAGGTTCGGCGGATACGCGAACCGTCGCGACCTGCCCTCCGCGACCATCGGCCGGTCCGCGTCGGCGACGTGCCGGAGGAAGCGCCGCCTGGTCACCTCGGCGATGGACGCGACGTCGTCGGACCGGCCGTCACCCGCGGCCTCACGGATGGCGTAGTGCCGATAGTCCGACTTGCGCGGCAAGCCGTCCTCGAACACCACCAGGGACGCCACCACGTCGGTGCCCTGAACGTGGCTGATGTCCACGCACTCGATGCGCAAGGGCGCGTCGGCGAGACCGAGGAACTCCTGGATGTTCTGCAGCGCAGCCGATCTCGCGTTGAAGTCACCCGCGCGCTTGAGTTTGTGTTGAGCCAGCGAGTCCTTGGCGTTGCGGTGCACCGTCTCGGCGAGCGCGCGCTTGTCGCCGCGATGCGGCACCCGCAACTGAACTCGCGATCCGCGCAACCCGGACAGCCAGATCTCCAGCTCCTCGGCATTGCCGGGCAGCACCGGGACCAGCACCTGGCGTGGCACCAGATTGGTTGTCTCGTCGCCGGTGCCCCCCAGTTCGGCCTGGTCACCGTAGAACTGGGTGAGGAACTGCTCGACGAGCAGCTCCTGCGCGGATTCGCCCGGCTCACCGGGCTTCTCGACGACCCAGCCACGCTGGCCACGGACCCGCCCGCCGCGCACGTGGAACACCTGTACGGCCGCCTCGAGATCGTCGTCGGCGAACGCCACCACGTCGGCGTCGGTGCCGTCACCGAACACCACGGTCTGCTTCTCCAACGCACGCTTCAGCGCACCGACGTCGTCGCGCAGCCGGGCGGCCCGCTCGAAGTCGAGTTGTTCGGAGGCGGCGTTCATCTGCTGTTCCATCTGGCGGACCAGGCGGTCGGTCTTGCCGGCCAGGAAGTCGCAGAAGTCCTCCACGATCTTGCGATGCTCCTCGGCGCTGACCCTGCCGACACACGGCGCGGAGCACTTGTCGATGTAGCCGAGCAGGCAGGGCCGGCCAATCTGGTTGTGCCGCTTGAACACACCCGCCGAACAGGTCCGCGCGGGGAACACTCTGGTCAGGAGATCGAGGGTCTCACGGATGGCCCAGGCGTGTGAGTACGGACCGAAGTAGCGCACCCCCTTGCGACGCGGTCCGCGGTAGACGAAGAGCCGGGGGTACTCCTCGTTGAGGGTGACCGCCAGGACCGGATAGGACTTGTCGTCGCGGTAGCGGATGTTGAACCGCGGATCGAATTCCTTGATCCAGTTGTACTCGAGCTGCAGCGCCTCGACCTCGGTGCTGACCACCGTCCACTCGACGCTGGCCGCCGTGGTGACCATCTGCCGGGTGCGCGGCGCAAGTCCGTAGATGTCGGCGAAGTACGAGTTCAGCCTGCTGCGCAGGCTCTTGGCCTTGCCGACGTAGATCACCCGGCCGTGCGGATCCCGGAACCGGTAGACGCCGGGCTCGACGGGGATGGATCCCGGAGCCGGCCGGTACGTCGCTGGATCGGGCACGGACTCCAGGTTAGTTGGCACGGCGACAGCCGAGGCGAACCGGCAGGTGTGGCGTTACCCCAGGCCGTCGATGAGGCCGCAGAATGCGGCGGCCTTCGCCTCGTAGTTCACGAACAGGTCGTAACTGGGGGCACCTGGTGAGAGCAGCACCACGTCGAGGTCGGGCAGCGCGGCCGCCACCCGGACCGCCTCGCCGAGACTGCCGACGACCTGCGTATCCGACGGGTGCGCGCAGGCATAGTCACGCCCGATCGTGGCGCCGTTGCTCGGCGCCTGGATCAGCGACACACGTCGAGCGCCGCTGCACAGGTACGCATCGAGCTGGTCGTACTTCAGCCCCCGGTCCATGCCCCCCACGATCAGCGCGACGTGCTCGTCGGGACGCATCGCCGCGAGGGCGGCGACCACGCTCTCCCCCGTCGTGGCCAGCGTGTCGTCGATCCATCTGGTCCGCCCGGTGGTCCGCACGGTCTGCAACCGGTGCGGCAGGCCCGCGAACGTCTCGACCGCGGCGTCGGCCGCCTCTGCGGAGACCGGTCGGCCGAGCATCTCCTCGGCGGCCAGCACGGCGAGAGCGCCGTTCACCGCGTTGTGCTCGTAGGCCATCACGGACGTGCCACCCGGCCTGCGCACCGTCGCCGGTTCGACGAGCCGCACGGACGGCGGGAACGACGTCACCCCGACCCGCCGCAACGCCGCGATGGCGTCGGGCGTGGACACCAACGACCGGGAGCCGTTGCGGAAGACGTTGGCCTTCGCGAGGTAGTACGGATCGGTACCACCGTGCCAATCCAGGTGGTCCTCGTAGAGATTCGTCACGACGGCCACCGCAGGCGACGTGGTCAGCAGCGCCGCCTGTTGGCTCGACAACTCCGCCACGACCACCGCATCGGGCTCCGGTGCGAGATCCGACAGCGGGGTTCCGATGTTGCCTGCCACCAACGCGTTGACGCCAAGGGTGCCGAGCAGGTGACCAAGGAACGACGCGGTGGTGCTCTTGCCCTTGGTGCCGGTGACGCCGATGGTCTGCGCCCCGTGGCGGGCGACGAACCAGTCGGCCGCGCTGGAGATGCGCGGGCCGGACGCCCGCAGTTCGGCGAAGACGGGTTGGCGCCACGGCACCCCGGGACTGATGAACACGATGTCGCAGTCGCGCAAGCGATTCAGGTGCTCGGCACCTCGATACACGGTGACGCCCGCGATGTCCCCCGGCACCTCGAGGCGGCCCCGACCCACATCGTCGACGGCCTCGATGCGCGCCGCACCCGCGGCCGCCGCGGTCCTCGCCATGGAGACGCCTTCGCGGCCGAAACCCCAGATCCCGACGACCTGGCCGGCCAGCTCAGGCTTTGACGGCGCCATCGTGGTCATCCAGGGTCGCCGCATACCGCGCAGGCACGTAGTGGACGGCGGGACCCGAGTCGGCACAGGTGGTGGCGACCAGCTCCAGTTCGCCGCGCCGGGTCCGGAACTCCTCGACCAGTGGCAGGCCCCGCCAGTCGTCGCCGTCGAGAACCGACAGCAGCGACTCGGCGGCCTCGTAGTACTCGCCGACGCACTCGAAGGGCTTGTGCACGCCCAACCCGACGATGTCCTCGAACCCCGGCCGATTGTCGTTGTCGGCGAACAGGTTGTGGCCGAAGATCGCCTCCACTTCGGAACGGCCGAGCCGTGGGCCCATGAGCACGAAGACGAACAGGCACTTCGGGCAATGCCCGCACCACGACGCGCCCCGGCGTCCGGCGTCGATCGCGAACGGCCGATTGCAGCTGATGAAGACCCGGAAGTACTCCGGGCAGGAGCGGAACCGGTCGGCGATCTCGGATTCGGACAGGCCGCGCAGCAGCGAGAAGTACCGGTCCGGGTTCATCCCGTAGTGCGACAGCGTGTTCCGCAGCAGGGTCTCGTACGTGATGCTCTTGGACCACTGATGGTTGATGTCCCTGCCCATCCAGTCGACGTTGCCGACGTTGGAGGACCGCTCGTTGGACAGGACGACGGGTCCGAGCCCGCCGGCGTCGGCGACGATCAAGCCGATCACGCTGTTGATCGCCGTGACGGGCACGTGCCCGTTGTAGGCGCCTTCACCGTTGATCTCGATGAGCCGACGGTCGATGGACCGGGTCACCCGTGTGCTGTCGAGACCGCTGACCTCGATGCAGCGATCGATGGGGTCGAACTTGTTGACGCTGAACAACATCGGGCGCAGACCGTGACGCTTGAGGGCCTCGATGGTCACCACCGAGTCCTTGCCGCCGCCGACGGGTACCAGCGGGGTGCGGGCGGCATCCCAACCGTCGTCCCCGACGGCTCCGGAGGCCGCGGGGGCCTGCGGTCCCGTGACGTCGGGTGCGAGCGCGCCGGGCAGGTCATTGCGGTAGGCGAACTCGCCGAGTCCACCCGCGATGAGTTCGCGGAGGTAGGCACGCTCGAACTCATAAGTCGGAAAGGCGATTTCGATGCGTGGCGGGGCTGCGGCCTTGTAGTAGCTCGGCACGCAGGTGAGCACGAGCAGTCGCAGCAGCCGGTCGTCAGGCGGCTTGGGGAGCGCGGTGCCGAAGTCGACGTGCTCCGTGAAGGACACGTCGTCGGAGGGGTCGAACCCGCGCAACGTGTAGTGCGCGGCGAACGCGCCGTCGGTGACGTCGAACCCGTCGATCGTCAGCGCCCGGTACGCCTTCGGGTCGAACCGGCCGTTCATCGCGGCTCCAGGAACGGGGGCCACGGCTCCGCGGCGACGTCGTAGGACGCGTCGTCGATGCTCACCACCGGGTGTGTCTCGAATTCCGGCGAGATCCACCACGCACGGTCGGCGACTGCGGGACGTTCGTCGACCCGGCGGATCCCGGTCGTCACGCCGCTGCCTTCGAGTTGGTCGACGATGGACGTCGGTTCGGGGTTGTCGATGCCCACCAGTGTGCCCGCGGTTTCGAAGACCAGTGCGCCGAGGAGTGGGCCCGCGCAGGTTTCCGCAGGGACGGCGTCGGCGTAACCGGCGGCGTTCAACCACCGCCGGATCTGATCGACCGGGCCGCGGCTCGTCGTGCGCGCCGCCATCCGCAGCCAGACCGGATCGGTGTTGCCAGGGCCGTGCAGGGCGGCATCGCAGCCAAGCACCCGCACCCCCGTCGCGCGAACCCGATCGACCACCCTGCCGGTGACGACGAAGTCCGGCAGGCCTGCGATCTCCACGAGTGTGATGGTCGCGGCGATCAATGCGCGGTCGCGTGCACCGGTCGCGACGGCGAATCGGTTGAGCGCGGCGCGCAGAACATCCAGATCCGGCATCGGGACGTCGAAGAAGTCGGCCGGTTCCTGCAGAAAGCTCCAGATGCCGTCCGCGTCGGGTGCCACGCCTGCGACCATCGGGACCGTGATCGTGGGGTGCGAGCCCAACCGCGATCATGACTTGCGTCGCCGGGATGAGCGGAGTATCGATTTCGTGTGTCCGGTGTGCCGACGTGGGCGGCAACGCCAGCGTCGTCGACATGCGAAAATCGGTCACAGACAGCGAATTCTACCGTACTCGACGAACGGAGCCGTTCGACGCCGCATGAGTGCCTCACGGGTCACCCAATTGAACGAGTCGGATTGGCGGGCGTTCGCCGGCCTGCGGTTACGTGCGCTCGCGGACACCCTCGGTTCGGACGATCCCCAGTACCGGCAGGAGGCCTCGTTCACCGCGGCACAGTGGCGGCGCAGGCTGCGCGCCCACACGCAGTTCGCCGTGGTGGTCGACGACCGTCTGGCCGGCCTCATCGGCGCACAACGCGAGAGCGCCGAAACCGTCTACCTCTACTCGCTGTGGGTGGAACCGGCCGCGCGCGGTCACGACCTGGCGGGCGCATTGGTGACCGCCGCCATCGACTGGGCCCGCGGTCAGCGGGTCCGCACGGTCACGCTGCGGGTCGGCACGGAGAACGCCGCCGCCCGCGGGGTATACGAGCGTCTCGGCTTCGGCGTGGCCAAGATCAACGGAAAGGCCCCAGGCGTCGCCGACGAACTCACGATGTCGTTGAGCGTGGGCTGACGTCGGGGCGGTAGCGGAGCATGAGTTCGCGCACCTGGTCCATCGCGTCCACGGCCCGGTCCTTGTCGATGGCCTGGATCGCCATGGCAGGCACGTACTCGTAGTCGGGCAGATCCACGCGCGCCCACCGCGCGCCCTGCGGGAACGAGACGTCGACGACGGCAGACCACGGAATCAGCTTGTAGGTCAACAGATTCCGTACGGCAATCCCGGCAGCGCCGACACGCAGCCTCGGCCTGGCGAACAACAGCACCAGGCCCGCGATGATCACACCGAGCAAGCCCATGGCCACCTGGTCGGCGGTCTGGAAGATCACCCCGGTCGAGCCGATCTTCAGCAGAAAACCCACCGCGATGTGCGCCGCTGCGATCAGGAAGGCGGCGCCGTAGGCGAAATACGGCGTGAGGTGCGGTCGGACCTCGAGGTCCCAGGCCTGCAGGAGCCGTCACGAGCGGGCGCGAAGATCACGCAACGTCAGCGCGGTGGACAACGCGGCCGCGGCGGCCTGAGCACCCTTGTCCTCGGTCGATCCGGGCAAGCCGGCGCGGTCGAGTGCCTGCTTCTCGTCGTTGGTGGTCAGCACGCCGTTGGCGACCGGTGTCGACGAATCCAGCGACACCCGCGTCAGACCCTGGGTGACCGCGTCGCACACGTAGTCGAAATGCGGTGTCTGCCCGCGGATCACCACACCCAGCGCCACCACCGCATCGTGACCAACGGCCAAAGCCTGTGCCACGACCGGAATCTCGATGGCGCCGAGCACCCGCACCACTTTCGGCTCGGCGACGCCGCTGTCCTTGGCCACACGCAGCGCACCCTCCAGCAGCGCATCGCAGATCTGCTCGTGCCACGTACTGGCCACGATGGCCAGGCTCAGTCCGGACGCGTCGACCCGGGGCAGGTCCGGCACACCGGCGCCGCCGCTCACGGCGTCCCGCCGGGATCGGTGGCCGTCGGCGGCAGGCGATCGCCGAGCAGATAGACGGCTTCGTCGTAGCCGTCCATCTTGACCGACTCGTCGTAGTCGTCGAGGCCGCTCAGATCGTGGCCCATCCGGTCGCGTTTGGTCATCAGGTAGCGGATGTTCTCGGCGTTGGCGCGCACCGGCAGCGGTACCCGCTCGATGATGTGCAGCCCGTAGCCGTCGAGGCCGACGCGCTTGGCGGGGTTGTTGGTCAGCAACCGCATCGACCGGATGCCCAGATCGACCAGGATCTGGGCACCGATGCCGTAATCCCTGGCGTCTGCGGGCAGACCCAGCTTGAGGTTGGCGTCGACGGTGTCGTCGCCTGCGTCCTGCAGTTGATAGGCCTGCAGCTTGTGCATCAGGCCGATGCCGCGACCCTCGTGCCCACGCATGTAGAGCACGACGCCACGGCCTTCGCGCGCGATCATGGCCATCGCGGCGTCCAGCTGGGGTCCGCAATCACAGCGGCGGGAGCCGAACACGTCACCGGTCAGGCATTCGGAGTGCACCCGGACCAGCACGTCGTGGCCGTCGCTCTCGGGCCCGGAGATGTCACCGCGGACCAGTGCGACGTGCTCGACGTCCTCGTAGATGCTGGTGTAGCCGACCGCGCGGAACTCGCCGTAGCGGGTGGGGATGCGGGCCTCGGCGATGCGCTCGATGTGTCGTTCGTGCTTGCGGCGCCACTCGATGAGGTCGGCGATCGAGATGAGCGCCAGATCGTGTTCGTCGGCGAAGACGCGCAGCTCGTCGGTCTGCGCCATCGCGCCTTCGTCCTTCTGGCTGACGATCTCGCAGATCGCACCGGCAGGCTGCAGACCGGCCAGCCGCGCCAGGTCGACGGCGGCCTCGGTGTGCCCGGGCCTGCGGAGAACGCCACCGTCCTTGGCGCGCAGCGGCACGACGTGACCGGGCTTGGTGAACTCGTCGGCCGTTGCCGCCGGGTCGGCCAGCAGGCGCATGGTGGTGGCCCGGTCGGAGGCCGAGATGCCGGTTCCGACACCACGCCTCGCGTCGACGGTGACGGTGTAGGCGGTGCCGTGCTTGTCCTGGTTGACCGCGTACATCGGCAGCAGTCCGAGGCGGTCGCAGATGTCGCCGTCGAGGGGCACACAGAGGTAGCCGGACGTGTAACGGACCATGAAGGCGACGAGCTCGGGCGTAGCCATCTCGGCGGCGAAGATCAGGTCGCCTTCGTTCTCGCGGTCCTCGTCGTCGATGACGACGACGGCCTTGCCGGCCGCGATGTCGGCCAGCGCCCGTTCGACGGAATCAAGCCTCGTCATCTATGCCACCCTTGCCGGTCCCGGCGCGGGACCATCGTTCAATCCCTCAAGTATGAACCACGAGACTGCGATGGTTATTGCCCGCTCCCGACCAGCGCGAGTTCCTCGCGTAGCGCGGCGGCGAACGCGTCGACGTCGGCCTCGGTCGTGTCGAAGGCGCACATCCAGCGCACCTCACCCGTCGCCGGGTCCCAGTCGTAGAACCGGAAGCGTCTCGCGGAGCCTGTCGGCGACCTCGGGCGGAAGGATCGCGAACACGGCGTTCGACTGCGTCTTCTGCGTGATCGTCAGGCCGGGCAAGCCCTCCACCGCCGCGCGCAGGCGGGTGGCCATCGCGTTCGCATGGCCCGCGGAACGCACGTAGAGGTCATCGGTCAGGATGGCGATCAGCTGGGCGGAGACGAAGCGCATCTTGCTCGCGAGCTGCATGTTGAGCTTGCGCAGGTACGTCAGGCCTTCCGACGCCGATCGGGGTTCAGCACCACCACGGCCTCGCCGAACATCAGGCCGTTCTTCGTCCCCCCGAACGACAGCAGATCGACACCCGCGTCCGTGGTGAACTCGCGGAGCCCCGCGCCGAGGTGGGCCGCCGCGTTCGCGACCCTGGCGCCGTCCATGTGCAGCGTCATCCCGCGCTCGTGCGCGTGGTCGGCGATGGCCCGCACCTCGGCGGCGGTGTACGCGGTGCCCAGTTCGGTGGTCTGCGTGATCGACACCGCGAGCGGTTGCGCCCGGTGCTCGTCGCCCCAACCCCATGCCTCCCGGTCGATGAGTTCGGGCGTGAGCTTGCCGTCGGGCGTCGGAACCGTCAGCAGCTTCAGCCCCGCAACGCGCTCGGGGGCGGCGTTCTCGTCGGTGTGGATGTGCGCGGTCTGCGTGCAGATCACGGCGCCCCAGCGCGGCAGCATCGACTGCAGGCTCAGTACGTTCGCGCCGGTGCCGTTGAAGACGGGGAACGCCTCGACGCCCGCTCCGAAGTGCTCGGCCATCACCTCCTGCAGGCGCGCCGTATAGAGGTCCCCGCCGTACGCGACCTGGTGCCCCTGGTTGGCTGCCGCGATGGCGGCCAGCACCTCGGGGTGGATCCCTGCATAGTTGTCACTCGCGAAGCCGCGGTACTCAGGATCGTGCAGGCGGGTGTCGTCGAAGCTGTAGGTCATGGGATCCATTGTGGCTGAAGACGAGTGGGCGTCGAACCGAGGTGACGTCAAACACCTGGCGCTTCGCCGGATGCGTTCTTCTGCTCGAGCAGCCGCTCGACGTACTTGGCGATGACGTCCACCTCGAGGTTGACGGGCGTCCCGACCGCGGCGCGGCCCAGCGTCGTCAGCGACAGCGTGGTGGGAATCAGCGACACCTCGAACCAGTCCTGGCCCAGCCCGGAGACCGTCAACGACACTCCGTCGACGGTGATCGAACCCTTCTCGACGACGTACCGGGCCAGCGCGGTCGGCAGTGCGATCCGCACCACCTCCCAGTGCTCGGACGGCGTGCGGGCGATGACGTGGCCGGTGCCGTCCACGTGTCCCTGCACGATGTGGCCACCGAGCCGGCTGTTGAGCGCCGCTGCGCGTTCGAGGTTGACCCGGCTGCCGACGTCGACGCCGCGCAGGCTCGACCGGTTGAGCGTCTCGGCCATCACGTCGGCGGTGAACGCCCCGTCGGGCAACACCTCGACCACGGTCAGGCACACCCCGTTGACCGATATCGAGTCGCCGTGGCCCGCGTCGGTGGTGACGAGCGGACCGCGGATCGCGAACCGTGCGGCGTCGGTCAGGTCCTCCTTGCCGACGACCTCACCCAATTCTTCGACGATGCCGGTGAACATGGGGCCAACCTACAGGCGCTTCTCCCCGAAGAACGTCGCAACCGGGTTGCCATTGAAGTTGTCGACCGCGACATAGCCCTCGGCTTCGTAGAGCCCCTTGGCGTGCGGTTGACGTGGTCCGGTGTCCAGCCGCGCGATCTCGTAGCCCAGCCCCCGCGCTGCGTTCTCGAGCGCGTGTAGAAGTACCCGGGCCAACCCCTGCCTGCGGGCGGCGGGCACCACGTACATCCGCTTGATCTCGCATCCGCCGTCCGGAAGGCGCTTGATCCCGCCGCCGCAGACGGCGACTCCGTCGCGATAGCCGACCAGGTACACCCCGCCCGGTGGGCTCAGCTCTGCGGGCCCCGCCTTGGGCATGTTCGGCGAGTCGAGGTCCAGGCCGTCGCCGACGTCACAGTACAGCCGGCGCATCTCGTCGATCATCGCCGCGACGAGCTCAGCGCCGTCACCCGAGCTGATCGACACCGGACGAAAGTCCAGCTCAGAAGCCATCGCCGGATTGCTGTGCTCTTGCTCACAGGAGGCCACGGTTCCACTTCTACCCCTTGCCCGCGCAACGGGTCCACACGCACCCACCCACTACGATGCAGACATGCAGACGCGCCCCCGCATTGCCGTGCTCGTTTCCCTGCTCGCCGCTCTCCTCTTCGCCGCCGCCCTGACCTCCGGATGCTCGTCCTCGGACAAGAAGGCCGACGCCGCGCTGCCCGACGCGGCGACATTGCTGAAGGAGTCCAACGCCACCACCACGGCCAAGCAGAGCGTGCACCTGCAACTCACCGTGAACGGCGAGATCAAGGAACTGCCGATCGCGTCGCTGACGGGCGACCTCACCAACAAACCGGCGGTGGCAGCGCAGGGCAAGGCCGACATCGTGTTCCTGGGCCAGAAGCTCGAGGGCGTCGACTTCGTCGTCGCCGACGGCAACCTCTACGGAGCGATCACGCCGAACAGCTGGCAGGACTTCGGACCGGCCGCCGACATCTACGACGTCTCGGCGATCCTGTCCCCCGACAAGGGCCTGGCCAACGTGTTGGCCAACTTCGCCGATCCGAAGACCGACGGCCGCGAGACCGTGAACGGCGTTGACACGGTGAAGATTACGGGCACCGTCAGTGCCGACGCCGTCAACAAGATCTCCCCGCAGATCGGCGCGACCGGCCCGGTGCCCGGCGACGGCCTGGGTGCAGGAGGACGGCGATCACGAACTGGTGCAGGCAAAGCTGGAGCCGACCCCCGGCAACAGCGTGCAGATGACGATGTCGGACTGGGGTAAGTCGGTCACCGTCACCAAGCCCGCGGTGTGATGGCGCACGCACCGCAGGCGCGGTCGGGGACCAACCGGCGGCTCGCCATCACCGCCGGAGGCCTGGCGGTCCTGCTCGGGGCACTCGACACCTACGTCGTGGTCACGGTGATCCGCGACATCATGGCGGAACCGCCTGCCGGGATCGGCATCCCGGTGAATCAGATCCAGCGGGTGGCGCCGATCATCACCGGCTATCTGGTCGGCTACATCGCGGCGATGCCCCTGCTGGGTCGCGCGTCCGACCGGTTCGGCCGCAAGCTGCTGATTCAGGTCAGCCTGACGGGGTTCGCCATCGGTTCCGTCGTCACCGCGCTGTCCTCCGATCTGACCATCCTGGTGATCGGCCGCATCATCCAGGGCACGGCCAGCGGCGCGATACTTCCCGTCACCCTGGCCCTGGCCGCCGACCTGTGGGCGCAACGCAACCGCGCCGCCGTGCTCGGCGGTATCGGCGCCGCGCAGGAACTGGGCAGCGTGCTCGGCCCGCTCTACGGCATCGCGGTGGTGTGGGCGCTGAACACCTGGCGCGACGTGTTCTGGATCAACGTGCCGTTGGCCCTGCTCGCGATGGTGATGATCCAGTTCAGCCTGCCGTCGCGGGAGAAGGGCGGGCCGCCGGAGAAGATCGACGTCGTCGGCGGGGTGCTGCTCGCGATCACGCTCATCCTGGTCGTGTTCGGTCTCTACAACCCGGCACCCGACGGAAAGCACGTGCTGCCCAGTGGCGGCGGGTGGCTGCTGGCCGGAGCCGCGGTGGCGGCCGTGGCGTTCTTCGCGTGGGAGCGGTTCGCGCGCACCAAGCTGATCGAACCGACGGGCGTGCACTTCCGGCCGTTCCTGTGCGCCCTCGGCGCCTCGTTCGCCGCGGGCGCCGCGCTGATGGTCACGCTGGTCAACGTGGAACTGTTCGGGCAGGGCGTGTTGTCGCTGAGCCAGAACGAGGCCGCGTTCCTGCTGATGCGGTTCCTGGTCGCGCTGCCCATCGGCGCACTCCTCGGCGGGTGGCTGGCGACCCGGGTCGGTGATCGGATCATCACCTTCATCGGTCTGCTGATCGCCGCGTACGCGTACTGGCTGATATCGCACTGGCCGGTGGACCTGCTGGCCGCCCGGCACCACTTCTTCGGCCTGTTCACCCTGCCCACGATGGACACCGACCTGGCGTTGGCCGGGCTCGGGCTCGGCCTGGTGATCGGCCCGCTGACCTCGGCTGCGCTACGGGTGGTCCCCCCGGCTCAGCACGGCATCGCCTCGTCGGCGGTGGTGGTCGCGCGCATGACCGGCATGCTGGTCGGGGTCGCCGCACTGTCGGCGTGGGGCCTGTACCGGTTCAACCAGATCCTGCAGGAGCGACTGGCCGCACAACCGGCACCACCGAGAACCGAGAACCCCGTCGGCGCACTGGCTGCCGGAGCCGCTCGCGTGCAGAAGGCATCCGTCGAAGCATTCGCGCTGCAGTACGGCGAGATCTTCGGGATCACCGCGGCCGTCTGCGTGGTGGGCGCCCTGCTCGGTCTGTTGATCAGCGGCAGGGGCGAACACGCCGACGACACCGACTCGGTGGCCGAGGAAGTCTCGGCAGGAGGCTAGCGCCTCAGCAGCGCTCGCGGCCGGGCTGCAGCATCTTCAGCTCGCCGCGCTCGGCGGCGTCGGGCGTGCTCAGCACCGCGCGCAGCGGTCGGCACACCATTTCCTTGATTGCGCTCTGATCGACCGGGCGAAAGCTGAGCCAGTCCTGCAATGCAGTCATGCTCATCGTCCTTTGTTCGTGGCTGCCCGTGCGAACGTCGACGTTGAGGACGCGATATGGGCGGTATGGGCTTGGGCCGGTACGGCCCGAGCTCACTTACGAGTCTACGGGCGCACCGGGTCAAGATCGGTGCCCGACGCGCCGCCCTGATCTCGAACTGATAACGAGTCACCCAACGGAGGATGACGCGGTGACGTGAGTCACATTGGGCGACAAAGGAATTCCAGGCCTCAGCAAATGGGGCCGAATTCCGGGCCTCAGGAAGGCACCAGGCTGAGCCGCAGGTCGGGGCCCACCCGCTCGATGCCGTCGAACCGCCACCGCTGCGCCTGAGCGATGCTCAGCACGCCGACGTCGTCGACGGCGGCGATCGGCCCACCCAGCAGTATCGGGGCGACGTAGGCCAGGATGCGATCAATCACACCCGCCCGCAGGAATGCGCCTGCCAATGTCGGACCGCCCTCCACGATCACGTCGATCCGGTCCGACAGCGACCGGACGACCTCGAGCGGGTCGCGGGTCCGGATCACCATCGTCCGCGAATCCTCATTCAAAACCCTTGCCTCCGAGGATATTTCCCGTTTGCCGACCACCACGCGCAACGGTTGCCGGTCGGCGATGCTGCCGTCGGGCAGTCGCGCGGTGAGCGTGGGATCGTCAGCGAAGACGGTCCCGGTACCGACCACGATCGCGTCGGCGACGCCGCGCCGCCGGTGCACGTCCGCCCGTGCCGCTTCGCCGGTGATCCACTGGCTGCTGCCGTCTGCGGCCGCGCTGCGGCCGTCGACGCTGGTGGCGAACTTCCATGTGATGTGCGGCTTTCCGGTGCGCTGCTTGTGCAGCCACTCGCGCAGCGGGCCGCCTGCCACGTCGTCGGCGAGTACTCCGCGCGTCACCTCGATCCCCGCCTCGGCCAGCCGCTCGGAACCGCCGGCCGCGACGGGATTCGGGTCGGCGACGGCATGTGAGACGGCCGAAACACCGGCGGCGACAAGGGCATCGACGCAGGGCGGCGTGCGTCCGTGGTGATTGCACGGCTCCAACGTGACGACGGCCGTGCCACCCCTGGCCCGCTCCCCCGCCCGTCGCAGCGCCACCACCTCGGCGTGCGGTCCACCCGGCGGCTCCGTGGCCCCGACGCCTGCGATCTCGCCGTCGCGGTCCAGGATCACCGCACCCACCGGCGGATTGGGATACGTGGTGCCCTTGACCTGATCCGACAGCTCGATGGCCAGCCGCATCGCGGCTTCGACGTTCACGGCGCCAGGTGGTCGGACGCCGCGGCGGCCTGCCTGCGCAATGCCTCGACGGCGGCGGCCGGGTCGGCCGCGCCGAAGACGGCAGAGCCGGCGACGAAGCAGTCCACGCCGGCCTCGGCGGCGGCTTCGATGGTGTCGGCGTTGATGCCGCCGTCGATCTCCACCACGATCGGTCAGCTCACCCGCATCGACGAGCCTGCGCACGGCCTCGACCTTGATGAGCACCTCGGGGATGAACTTCTGCCCGCCGAATCCCGGCTCGACCGACATGATCAGCAGCGTGTCGAAGTCCCGCAGGATCTCCAGGTACGGCTCGATCGGGGTGCCCGGCTTGACCGACAACCCCGCCTTGGCCCCCGCGGCCCGGATGTCGCGGGCGACGCCGCGGGGATCGTCGGTCGCCTCGGCGTGGAACGTGACGTTGTAGGCGCCGGCCTCCGCGTACGGCGGCGCCCAGCGACCCGGGTCGTCGATCATCAGGTGACAGTCCATCGGGATGTCGGTGACCTTGAGCAGGCTCTCGACCACCGGCAGACCGAGCGTGAGATTCGGCACGAAGTGGTTGTCCATCACGTCGACGTGCAGCCAGTCGGCGCCTGCCACGGCTGCGGTCTCGTCGGCCAGCCGGGCGAAGTCGGCGGCCAGGATCGACGGCGCGATCAGGGGTGCTGCCATGGCGGTCAGCTTAGGTGGACTCATCCCGTCACTCGAAGGGCGGCCGCGAACATCGCATCCGTGCCGTGCCGGTGCGGCCACAGCTGCACGTTCGGGCCGTCACCGAGTCCCGCCATCGTGTCCAGGCCGGGGTCGAACAGCGGCCGGGCGTCGATGGCGGTCACGGGCTGCGGCGCAGCGCGTCGGCGACCACGCCGACGGTCTCGGCCAGATGCGGTGAACACGTGGCGTACAGCACGACGCCGCCGGGACGGGTCAGCGCGATGGCCGAGGCCAGCAGTTCGCGTTGCAGCTTCGTCAGCGCGGCGACATCACCCGGCTGGCGACGCCAGCGCGCCTCCGGTCTGCGCCGCAACGCGCCGAGCCCCGTGCACGGTGCGTCGACGAGCACGCGGTCGAACGATGCGGCGGGCAGTCCGGACTCGCGGCCGTCGACCCGAAGCACCTCCACGTCGAGTCCCGCGGTGTTCCGCTCGACCAGTTCGGCGCGGTGCGGGGTCGGTTCGACGGCGGTCACCCGCGCACCCGACGCGGCACCGATCGCGGCCAGCAGCGCGGTCTTGCCGCCAGGGCCGGAACACAGGTCCAGCCACCGCCCCGCGTCGTCGTCGACGGGCGCCATGGTCAGCGCCCTGGCCACCAACTGGCTGCCTTCGTCCTGGACCAGTGCCAGCCCGTCGCGGACCGCGTCGAGCTGACCGGGATCGCCGCCGTGAAGGTAGACCGCGTAGGGCGAGTAGCGACCGAGAGTGCCATGCACCGCCTCGGCCAGCTCGTCGGCGGTCAGCGCGCCTGGCCGCGCGGCCAGGTGGACCTCCGGCCGCTCGTCGTCGTTGGCCAAGCAGCGCGCCCAGCTGGCCCGCGTCCGCACCGAGTGCGTCGGCGAACGCCTGCGCGATCCATCGCGGGTGCGCGTGCGCGAACGCGATGTGCCCGACCGGGTCGGTGTCCGCCGGTGGCGCCAGTTCCGCGACCCACGACGCCTCGTCGCGCTTGGAGATGTTGCGCAGCACGCCGTTGACGAAACCCGCACGCGCCGTGTCGAATTCGATGGCGGCCTGCTCGACGGTGGTATCCACCGCGGCGTGGGCGTCGACCCGCATCCGCAGCAGTTGATAGGCGCCGAGCCGCAGCAGGTCGAGCAAGACCGGGTCGATCTGATCGGCGGGCCGGTTCGCCGCGCTGGCGATGACGGCGTCGAGCAGACCGATGGCGCGGCAGGTGCCGTAGGTCAGCTCGGTGGCGAATGCGGCGTCGCGTCCGGTGATCTCGCGCTCGCGCAGCATGCGCGGGCAACGCCAGGTTGGCGTACGCGTCGCGCGCGGACACGGCGCGCAGTACGTCGAATGCGGCCTGACGGGCCGGATCGAGGGGTTTGCGGCGGGGCCTGCGCTGGTTCGGTCGGTTCATTCGGCGTGTGCGTTCTCGTCGAGACGGGCGCCGCGGGCCCAATCGGCGGCCTGCATCTCCTTCTTGCCCGGCGGCTGTATCCGGCCGAGCAGCACGGGCTGCGACGCGGTGCCGACCAGGACGCCTGCCCGTTCGACGTGAATCACGCCGGGCGGCAACGGGTCTCGATCGGCCGCCGCGTCTCGATCCAACACGGTCACGGGTCCGACCTTGACCCGCAGGTCCCCGATCAATGTCCATGCGCCAGGGTTCGGGGTGACGGCACGGATGCGCCGATCCACCACGTGGGCAGGCAGATCCCAGCGCACTCGGGCCTCCTCGACGGTGATCTTGGGCGCGACGGTGATCCCCTCGGACGGTTGAGGCACCGCCGCGAGCGTTCCGTCGGCGATGCCGTCCAGCGTCGTCTCCAGCAGTGCGGCACCGGAATCCGACAGCCGCCCGAGCAGGTCGCCTGCGGTGTCGGTCGGGCGGATCGTCTCGGTGACCACCCCGAACACCGGTCCCGAGTCCAGGCTGGGCTCGATCAGGAACGTCGTCGCGCCCGTCACCGCGTCTCCGGCGGCGATGGCGGCCTGCACCGGCGCGGCGCCCCGCCATGCGGGCAGCAGCGAGAAGTGCAGGTTGATCCAGCCGATCCGGGGCACGGCGAGCAGGCCGTCACGCAGGAGCGCCCCGTAGGCCACCACCGCGCAGCAGTCGGGTGCCAGATCGGCGAGTTCGCCGACGAACTCGTCGCCGTTGGGCCGCTCGGGCCGCAGCACCGGGATCGCGTGTTCGAGTGCGAGTTCGGCGACCGGTGACGGCCGCGGCTTGCCCCTGCGGCCCGACGCTGCGTCGGGCCGGGTCAGCACGGCGACCACGTCGTGACGCGGCGAGTCGATGAGCCTGCGCAACGACGGCAGGGCGGGTTCGGGGGTACCGGCGAAGACGATCCGCATGACTACTTCGGGATCTGGTAGTACTCGCGCTCCGACACCCCCGCCAGCGGCGCGACGAACATCCAGGGAATCGTGCTGACGGTCCGGTTCAGGGTGGCCACCGCGTCGTTGTAGTACTGCCTGGCGAAGGCCAGCTTGTTCTCGGTGTCGGCGAGGTTGTCCTGCAGGTTGAGGAAGTTGGCGGACGAGTTGAGCTGGGGGTAACTCTGCCCGAGCGCGAGCACCTGACCGAGCGCGGTGTCGAGTTCCCGCTCGGCGGCGCTGCGTTGCGCCACCGACTTCCCACCGGTGGCCGAGGTGAGCGCCGCGCGGGCGTCGGTCACGTGATCGAGGATGCCCTTTTCGTGGGACGCGAAGGTCGACACGGTGTGCACCAGGCTCGGGATCAACGAGGCTCGACGCGTCAGCTCCACGTCGATGCCGGACAGCGCCTCGGACACCCGGACGTCGGCGGACCGAATCTTGTTGTAGCCCACCACGAAGCCGATGAGCACCAACACCAGCACGACCAGTGCCAGGATCAGCAGGGAACTCACCACGAGCCGCCTCCTCCTCCACCGCCACCGCCGCCCCCACCGCCGCTGAACCCTCCGCCGCCTCCGGACGAGGACGACGAGGACTGCGACGCGGTGTATGCGCCGATCGACGACGACAACGCCGATTCGAAACTGTCGAAATTCGGTCCGCCCGAGTGTCCCGCGAAGCCGACGCCGGTGGTGGTCGACGAGTTGTACCAACCCGGTTGTGGCGCAACGTCACCCGTCGTGTCCCGATACTTCTTCGCCCACAGGGCCGCCGAACCCGCCGCGACCGCGAACGGCACGTAGGCGCTGTACAGGTCCTTGCGGGCGCCGAAGTCGAACCGGGTCTCCGCCGAGTCGGTGGACAGCAGACGGTGGAATCCGCCCGCCTGCGACCACAATTGGCGACCCTCCGGCGTCCGGCGGGTGCCGACGCCGTCCGCCCACGACCGCACCGTAGCGGCGAAGAACACCGCGAACGGCAGACCCCACATGGTGAACGGGAACCCCCAGCGGAAGAAGCCGCAGACCATGAGGATCGCGGCGAGCGCGTTGGCCGTGCGGACCCAGAGTTCCCTCTTGCGTTTGACCAGCAGGCCGTCGTCGATCGCCCACTTCCGAACGGCCGCCGCCATGTCGGTCTTGGCCTTGTTGAGCTTCTTGCCCGCCGTCACCGTCTTCTCGGCCTCGAACTCGCTGCCCGGTGACATGACCTTCAGCGCCGATCCGACGGCGATGCTGACCGGGTCGACGTCGGCCCACGCCCGGCCGGGAGCCTTGCCGTGCACGTTCCACTCCTTGTCGCCGACCTGCTTGAGTTCGACCAGGCCGCGTTCGGCCGAGATAGAACAGCGTGGCGGTCAGGCCGTTTCGGGGCACGCTCTCGGTGCGGATGTACTCGGTCTGAACCGGTCCCAGTCCTGGCGGGGGCGCGTACTGGACCGGGAAGCCGGGTGGCGGTTCGACGGTGGTGCGGTACCAGAGGAAGCCAACCAGCCCGGCGACCACGGACAAGCCGAGCACCCAGGCCGCGCCGGTGACCGACTGACCGAGGATGCGGTCCCACCCGTACGACCACGGCAGGCTGATGCGCGGCGGCGTCGGCACGTCGACGCCCGCGCGCAAGGTGACCGGCGTGCGGGGGTTCAGTCCCCCGGTGGTGAACTCGACGGTGTTGCCGTCGACGGTCAGATCCGCGCAGGCGGTGCCGACGCCGAAGCCGACCGAACACTGCGCGCCGGTGACGTCGGCGGGCAGGGTCGCCCGGACGTGCACCCGCTGGATCACGTTGTTCCAGGACGGCGCGATCACGTTCCAGAAGAACGCCGACGTGGAGTTGGGTTCGCCCTTGGTGGTGGCGAATTGCCGGTTCTCGCCGGTGGTTCCGGGGTCGAGCACGCCGGGGATGGCGTAGCGCAGCTCGTAGACGTGGGTGCCCGCCGACAGCGTGCTGTCCGGGTCGCCGATCTTGGCCACCCGGAACCGTTCGCCGTCCTCCCAGAGCAGCTGGTAGGGCGCGGGTTCGCCGTCGAGCAGGATCGAGGTGATCTCGGGTTTCTGCCGTACCCGCGGGCTGTTCTGGTTGGCCACGTCCCAGTACCGGAAGATGCCGTGCCGCCCGGACGGGAATTCACCGGTGATGGTCTCCACCGCGTCGAGCGTGCCGTCCTCGGCGACGGTGAAGTCGGCCTGGTAGTTGGTGATCACCACGGGGTCGGTGGCCGGCGCTGCGGTCGATCCGCCGTTGAAGGCCAACGGCCACAACAGTCCAACGGCGACGAGGCCAAGCAGGAACAACCACCCGAATACCCGCCGCATGCCACCTCCCGCGCTCGGCTCGGCGCAGGCGTGGGAAACCCCTGCGTCGTCTAGGTCCGCCCTACCCTATGTGCAACGGGTCGATCTGCACACGAACGGGCTGCTGATCGTGGCGCGCACTCAGCACGCCGGTGGCCCTGCGCAACGCCGCCGCCAGCGCCAGGCCCCGATCGCCGAGGCACGCGCACCAGCATCCGCATCACCGGCGCCCGTGACCGGCGCGCCACCCGCAGGACGGCGCGCGCCCGGCGGCAGTTCGACGGGTCCGAGCACCTCGGCGCCGTCCGGCAGGTCGGCGGCCTCCAGGAGTGCGGCGGTCGCATCGGGCGGCCCGTCGACGGCGGCCATGTGCGCGGCGGGCGGCAGCCCGACCTCGGCCCGTGCGTCGAGTTCTGATTCGGCGTGCGCCACCGGATCCCACCGGATGAGCGCCTGCACCGTCGGGATGACCGACTCGGCGACGATCGCGACGACGCCGCCGTCGCCGCGATGCCTGACCAGCGCGGCGGCCGCCATCCACCGACGCAGCGCGTCCTCGCCCGCCCGCAGGTCCTGCCTGCCGAGCAGCGCCCAGCCGTCGAGCAGCAGCGCCGCCCCGTAGCCGCCTTCGGCGACCGGGCTCGGCGCCAGGGGTCGCGACCACGAGCGCCGGGGCGTCGGGCACCGATCCGACGACCGCGTCGCCGCCGGAGGTGATCACGGTGGTGCCGGGAAACGCGCGGCCGAGTTCCTCGGCGGTGCGGCGGGCTCCCACGACGACCGCGCGGACGGCCTCGGATCCACACCGCACGCAGCGCAGGGTCGGCTCGGTCCTGCCACACCACCGGCAGACCGCCCCGGAGTGGTCGCGCTCGGGTAGCGACATCGGGCCCGTGCAATGCCTGCACCGGGCGATGGTGCGGCAGCGGCCGCACGCCAGCGCGGGCACGTAACCCCTGCGCGGCACCTGGACGAGCACCGGCCGCTGCGCCTGCAGTGCGGCCCGCGCGGCATCGAGCGACATCGTCGGCAGTCGCGCGGTGCGGGCGGCGGCGTCGCGTTCCTGCGTGAAGCCACTGTCGTCGATCGCGATGACGCGCGGGGTACGGGCCCGCACCACCGATCGCGGGGCCACCAGATCGTGCGCCCACGCGGAGCGCACCAGCGCCTGACCCTCGGCGGTGCGGGCGTACCCGCCGATGAGCGCCGCGCAGCGCATCTGATGGGCCCGCAGCATGGCCACCTCACGCGCATGCGGGTACGGCGACCTCGGCTCGGCGAGGGTGTCGTCGCCGTCGTCCCACACCATCACCAGACCGAGGTCGGCGACCGGCGCGAAGACGGCACTCCTGGTGCCGATCACGAGCCGCGCGCGTCCGCGCAGCACCGCCAGCCACCGGCGGTAGCGCTCGGCGGGGCCGAGCCCGGCCGACAAGGCGACGACCGTTGCCTCGTCGACGTGCCGTGCCGCGGCGGCCTGCAGGGTGTCGACGTCGCGCTGGTCCGGCACGATCACGAGCGCGCCGCGACCGGAGTTCACCACCATCGCCGCGGCCTCCGCCAACCGATCGGCCCACGGCTCGCCGGGTAGCGCCTGCCAGACCGCGCGGGCGGCGCGCCCCTCGCCGAGTGCGCCGAGAAACCGTTCGCCGCCCCCGTACGACGACCACGCCGTTGCGTCGACGGCGGTGAGCGAAGGCACGGGCATCTCGGGCACCGGCTGCTTCTCGACCTTCGCGTGCCGCGGAGGAACCGCCAGCCGCAGCACGTCGGCACGCGTCCCCGCATACCGCGCGGCGACGGCGTCGACGAGGCGACGCACCTCGGCGGTCAGCACCGGCTCGTCGGACACCACCCGGTCCAGCCAGCCGAGCTTGCCGACATGGTCGGTGTCCGAACGCCTTTCGAGAATGAACGCGTCGACGAGACGGCCGTGGAAGCGCACCCGCACGCGCACCCCGGGCTGCGCGTCATCGGACTGCTCGGCCGCGACGAGGTAGTCGAACTCCCGGTCCAGGTGCGGCACGGACAGCATCGGCAGCACCCGCGCGACGGGTTCGTGCTCAGCCTGCTGACGGGTGGTCGACACTTAAGAAGATGTAGCAGACGGCTCAGACGCACGACCGAAGAAGAATCCCGCGGTGATCAACAACAGCGACGTGGCATAGGCCCACCAGATCGGCACCGCGAGCGCCTCGCGACTGCAGCACGAACTTGCCGATCCCGATCATCCCGTCGGACACCGCGAAGCACAGCGCACCGAGTGCGGTCCACGGCGTCGGCAGCCGAGCCAGCAGCGCAGCGCAGACCATCGCGGCAAGCACCGCCATGTAGAGCGTGACCGGCACGGCCATGCCCTCGGCGACGAGCCGCGGCCAGAACCAGAGCAGCAGCGCGACGCACGCGACGACGAGCACCGCCGCGGCGGCCAACCGCGGCATGCTGGGGCCGACCAGCGGGATCAGTGCGGCCAGGAAGCACAGGTGGGCGACCAGGAACGCGCCGAGACCCAGCACGAATGACGGCTCCCACCAGGGCATTGCGAGCAGGAAGTCCCCCGCTGCCGAGAACGCGAGGGCCGCGACGAGCCAGCGCCGTTCCCGACCGATCGGATGACCGAGCGCGGCGATCGCCAGCAGCACGGCCGCGGCGGCCTTCACCGCGGGCTGGCCGACGAACTGGCCGGTGAGCTCGGCGCCCGACGGCAGGCGTGCCGCCGTCACGACGAGGAATGCGCCGTAACCGGCGCCGACGACGGCGGCCGCAACCCAGAGGAGTCGGGTTCGGCGCCGCGGATACGGTGGGGTCATGTCAGTCGCCGACGAGCCAGCCGTCAGCCCCGCACCTCTCGACGCCATCCTGCAGAAGGTACTGGAAGCGGTGCCGTTCCAGTTGACAACCGAGGGAGGCCCCGACGCGGCCCGGCAACGGTTCCGCGACCTGCCGCGCCGGGCCGTGCATCCCGAACTGCGCGTCGAGGACCGCACGATCGACGGTCCCGCGGGCCCGCTCCCCATCCGGTTGTACTGGCCGCCGGAGACCGAGACCGCACCGCCCGTCGTGATGTTCTTCCACGGCGGCGGATGGGTGGTCGGCGACCTGGACTCCTACGACGGGGAGGCACGCAACCACGCCGTCGGTGCGGGCGCTCTCGTCGTGTCGATCGACTATCGCTTGGCGCCCGAGCACCCGTACCCGGCAGCCGTCGACGACGTGTGGGCGGCGACGCAATGGGTTGCCGCGCACGGTGAGGAACTCGGTGCCGACCCGAAACGGCTTGCGGTCGCGGGTGATTCCGCCGGCGGCAATCTCGCGGCGGTGATCGCGCAGGTGGCACGCGACTCCGGCGGACCGCCGGTCGCCTTTCAGCTGCTGTGGTATCCGGCGACGACCTGGGACACGTCGCTGCCGTCGTTCAGCCGAGAACGCCGACGCCCCGATTCTGGCCATCGACGCCGTCGCCGAGGTCTCCCGGTGGTACGCCCGCGGCACGGATCTGAGGAATCCGCCGTCGACGCTGGTGCCCGCGCGGGCCGAGGACTTGACGGGGCTGCCGCCCGCATACATCGCGGTCGCAGGCCACGACCCGCTGCGCGACGACGGCCTGCGCTACGCCGAACTGCTGGCGGCGGCCGGGGTTCCCGTCGAGGTGCACAACGCCACCGGCCTGGTGCACGGGTACATCGGCTACGCGGGCATCGTCCCCGCTGCCACCGACGCCGTCGACCGCGGGCTCGCAGCGCTGCGAGCCGCGCTGCACGGGTGAGCATGGCGGATTCCGAGCGCGTCGTATTCGATGCCGGCTCCCCCGCAGAGTGGGAACGCTGGCTGGAGGTCAACCACGACACGGCCGCCGAGGTGTGGTTGCGCCTCTTCAACAAGAGCGCGGGCGAGGTGCCGCTGTCGTACGGCGAGGCGGTCGAGATTGCGCTGTGCTTCGGCTGGATCGACAGCTTGGCGCGCGGCCACGACGACGTGACCTTCACGATCTCCGCCCAGTACTACTCGGTGTTTCCGCTGGCCGATCGGGCCGAGCGGATGGGCAGGGCCTATCTGAAGCGCGAGGTCCACGACCCCGAGTGCGCGACAAGCTCACGCCGCGCTACGCGGTCGGGTGCAAGCGCCCGGGATTCCACAACACGTACCTGTCGACCTACAACCGCGACAACGTCGAGCTGGTGACCGAACCCATCGACAAGGTCACCGGGTCCGGCGTGGCGACCACCGACGGGGCCACCCGCGACGTCGACGTGCTGATCCTCGCCACCGGCTTCAAGGTGATGGACGTCGACAGCGTTCCGACCTTTCCCGTGACGGGGCCGGCGGGCAGAGCCTGTCCCGGTTCTGGTCGCAGAACCATCGCCTGCAGGCCTACGAGGGCGTCAGCGTCCCCGGCTTCCCCAACTTCTTCACCGTGGCGGGCCCGTACGGCTACGTCGGCTCGTCGTACTTCGCCCTGATCGAGACGCAGACGCACCACATCGTCCGGTGCCTCAAACAGGCTTCAGGAGGCCGCGACGCGGATCGAGGTGTCCCAGGCGGCCAACGACCGCTTCTTCGCCGAGATGATGCGCAAGCGGCACCGCCAGGTCTTCTGGCAGGACAGCTGCAGGCTGGCCAACAGCTACTACTTCGATCAGAACGGCGACGTGCCGCTGCGGCCGACCACCACCGCCGAGGCCTACTGGCGCAGCCGCAGTTCCGATCCAGGACTACGAATTCAGCAGCTGCCTCAGAACTGCACGCCGCGGGTCAGGGCGCCGTCGACCACCAGGTTGGTGCCGGTGATGAAGCTGGCCGCCGAAGCTGCTCAGGAACCAACGGCATTGGCGATCTCCCGGGCGTCGCCATCCGGCCGGTCGGATTGAGACCCAGCGCGGTCTTGAACAGTTCGGGGTCGTTCTCCTCGATCGACGGCCACACCCCGCCGGGAAAGTAGGTATTGCCGGGGCTCACGGTGTTGGCCCGCACGCCCTTGCCCGCGAGGTTGATAGGCCAGCCCCTGGGTGTAGTGGATGATCGCGGCCTTCACGTGCCGTAGGTCCCTGCGAAGAGTCGATCTCGCGGCCGGACACGCTCGAGATGGTGACGATCGAACCCGACTCCGGTGGCCAGCAGATGCGGCAGCGCGGCCTCGACCAGACCGATCGTGCCCATCAGGTCGACGTCGAAGCTGGTGCGCCAGTTCTCCGCATTGTCGGGAATGCAAGCGCACTGACGTTGGCGACGACGCCGTCGATGCCGCCGAGCGCGGTCGGCGCTGTGCGTCACCCAATCTTCAAGCGCCGTAGCGTCGCCGACGTCCACCGCGGTGCCGATCGCGATGGCTGCCGTCTGCGGACAGCTCCGCCTGGGCCGCGGCGACCACTCGGCCGAGCTGCGGGCGCAGAACGCGACGTCGGCGCCTTCGGCGAGCAGGCCGTCGACCACCGCCCTGCCGATCCCGCGCGTGCCTCCCGTGACCAGAAACCGCTTGCCAGTCAGTCCGAGTTCCATCTCGTCTCCGTTCTCGTCAGTGCATCGTCAGTACGAGATGGTGCCGAACGAACGTGCGGCACTACGCATTTCATCATGGATTCCGCCGTAGGCCTGCACCTTGGGCAACAACCGCTTGTCGATCTTGGTCACGGCGCTGTAGTTGGTGTCCACCACGTTGGCGATCGGAACCTCGGAGATCTGGGACAGCAACTGGTAGGCGTCGAGCTGATCGAGTCCGTAGAGCTCCCCCATCCACCCGATCATCTCGACCTGACCGGTCCGCCAGGCCTCCTCGAGCGGCCTGCCGGAACCGATGCACATCAGGTGGGTGTCGCTTTCGAGCCTGGGCCACGCCGGCCCGCCGCCCTTGATCAGATCGACGATCGCCGTCACGTTCATGGCCCCCTCGACGGCCGTGCCACACGATTCGCCCTCGCCCTGCCGGTAGTGGCCGTCGCCCAGCGAGAACAGTGCGCCGTCGACGTTCACCCGCAGGTAACACGTTGCGCCGGCGGCCATTTCGGGGGTGTCCATGTTGCCGCCGAACGCGTGGGGCACCAACGAGCTGCGGACCTCGCGGTGGGAGGGGGCCACGCCGACCGTGCCGAGCATGGGGTTGGCGGGCAGGCTGACCTCGAAGTTGCTGCCCTGCGCCGAGAATCCGACCGTGTCGGTGGCGCGATCGTATTCGTAGATCCAGGTGCGTTCGGGCAGCGCGGCCTGCAGCGTGGGACTGGCCGGGATGCTGGTGAGGCCGCCGAAGAACGGGATGATCGTGGACGCGCCCCATGTCCTGGCGGGCGTCAGGTCGACCAGATGGATGGCCAGCGTGTCGCCGGGCTCGGCGCCCTCGATCCAGAACGGACCGGTCTGCGGATTGAGGTCCTCGGTGTCAAGGGCAACGGTGGCGACGTCGTCCTTGCTGGTGATCCGGCCGCCGTAGGCATCCTCGGTCCACAGCGTGAGAACGGTGCCGGGCTTGATGCGCCGGATCGCCGGGGCCCCGCCGAAGGTGTAGGCCAGCTCGTCGACCGTCGGCACGAAGGTCAGGTGTTCCATGATCATCATCCTGCTCGAATCGCCCACCCTTCGCGCGAACAGACGCAAAAGCTCCCGACACTCGGCGTGTCGGGAGCGTTTGCGTGCTGCTCGCGGGAGCTAGCGGAGGACTAGACGGAAGCCTTGAGCTCCTCGACCTTGTCCGTCCGCTCCCACGGCAGGTCGACGTCGGTGCGGCCGAAGTGGCCGTACGCGGCGGTCGCGGCGTAGATCGGGCGCAGCAGGTCCAGGTCGCGGACGATCGCACCGGGGCGCAGGTCGAACACCGACGTGATGGCCTTCTCGATGCGGGCGGGGTCGACGGTCTCGCTGCCGAACGTCTCGACGAACAGGCCGACGGGGGCGGCCTTGCCGATCGCGTAGGCCACCTGGACCTCGACGCGCTCCGCCAGCCCGGCGGCGACGACGTTCTTGGCCACCCAGCGCATCGCGTACGCGGCCGAACGGTCCACCTTGGACGGATCCTTGCCGGAGAAGGCGCCGCCACCGTGACGGGCCCAGCCGCCGTAGGTGTCGACGATGATCTTGCGGCCGGTCAGGCCGGCGTCACCCATCGGCCCACCGAGGACGAACTTGCCGGTCGGGTTGACCAGCAGCCGGTAGTCGGAGGTGTCCATGGTGTCGTGGTTCAGATCCGCCAGGACGGTGTTGACGACCTTCTCCCGGATGTCGGGCGTCAGGGTGTTCTCCAGGTCGATGTCGGCGGCGTGCTGGGTCGACAGCACGACGGTGTCGAGCCGGATCGGGGTGTTGCCGTCGTACTGGACGGTGACCTGGGTCTTGCCGTCGGGCCTCAGATAGTCCAGCACGCCGTCTCTTGCGGACCTCGGTCAGCCGGCGCGCCAGCCGGTGCGCCAAGCGCGATCGGCAGGGGCATGAGCTCGGGGGTGTCCTTGATGGCGTAACCGAACATCAGGCCCTGGTCGCCTGCGCCCTGCGCGTCCAGCGGGTCGCCTGCGCCCTCGACGCGCGCCTCGTGCGCGGTGTCGACGCCCTGGGCGATGTCGGGCGACTGCGCGCCGATGCCGATGTTGACGCCGCACGTCTCGCCGTCGAAGCCCTTGTCCGACGAGTCGTAGCCGATCTCGAGGATGCGCTCGCGCACGGTCTTCGGGATGTCGGCGAAGGCCTCCTTGGCCGTCGTGGTCACCTCACCGACGACGTGCACCTGCCCGGTGGTGACGAGGGTCTCGACCGCCACCCGGGACTTGGGATCCTGCGTGAGCAGCGCATCGAGCACCGAGTCGCTGATGGCGTCACAGATCTTGTCGGGGTGTCCCTCGGTTACCGACTCACTGGTAAACAGCCGACCTTTGCTCACGATGTCATCCCTTCACGAAAACTTAGTTATGCGAATTATATCTGTGTCCCGATGCAGCCAAGCGTGTCCCCTCGCCCGCGGCAACCCTTACACGCAGCGTGTCGCGTGCGACGCGTCACCCTTCGCGGTTGCCAAGGAAGGCCGCGATCGCGTCCACGATACGGCTGGCCATCAACGTCTTCGACCCGTGCTCCAGTGCGACCTCGTTGCCGTCGGCCCCCAACAGCCACCCGTCGTTGTTGTCCACCTCGAACGCACGGCCTTCGCCGACGGCGTTGACGACCAGGAGATCGCACGCCTTGCGCTTGAGTTTCGCCCTGGCGTGGAACAGCACGTCGCCGTTCGCGTCGCCGGTCTCCGCGGCGAATCCGACGATCGCGCGCATGTTGGGCAGCTGCCCGTCGGTCCGCGCCCGGACCGTTCCCGCCAGTACGTCGTCGGTGCGGGTCAGGTCGATCGTGGGGGCGTCGGCGGAGGCGTCCGCGGACTTCTTGATCTTGGTGGTGGCGACGTGGGTGGGCCGGAAGTCGGCGACGGCCGCGGCCATCACCAGCACGTTGGCGTCGGGAGCGTGCTTGGACACCGCGTCGCGCAGTTGGCCGGCCGAACCGATGTGAACGACCTCGACCCCCGCCGGATCGACCAGTCCCGCGGTATTGCCTGCGATCAACGTCACCTCCGCGCCGCGCTGTGCGGCGACCCGGGCCATCGCATATCCCTGCTTGCCCGAGCTGCGGTTGCCGATGAAGCGCACCGGGTCGATGGGTTCGCGCGTGCCGCCCGCCGTGACGAGCACCTTCACGCCTGCCAGGTCGTGCGGCAGGGCGTCGGGGCGGTCCAGCAGCAGCTGCGCGAACGTGGTGATCTCCTCGGGCTCGGGAAGGCGGCCCGCGCCGGTGTCGGCGCCGGTGAGCCTGCCCGACGCCGGCTCGAGCACCACCGCACCGCGACGACGCAGGGTGGCGACGTTGTCGACCGTCGCGGGGTGGAACCACATCTCCGTGTGCATGGCCGGCGCGAACAGCACCGGACAGCGAGCGGTGAGGAGCGTCGCGGTCAGCAGGTCGTCACCGCGGCCCGCGACGGCGCGGGCCAGCAGGTCGGCGGTGGCCGGTGCGACGACGACGAGGTCGGCATACTGGCCGATGCGGACGTGCGGGACCTCGTTGACGTCCTCGAACACCCCGGTGCGGACGGGTTGCCCCGACAACGCCTCGAAGGTGGCGGCGCCGACGAACTTCAGTGCCGACTCGGTCGGAACCACGCGGACGGAGTGCCCGGCCTCGGTCAGCTGTCGGACGACCGAGCACGCCTTGTAGGCGGCGATGCCTCCGGCGACACCGACCACGACCCGCTTGCGGTCCGTCATTTCCGCTCTTCGGCCGGCAGGCTCAACGGATGCTCTGCTCTTCGCCCGAGAGGCTCATCGCCGGCCTACCTAGTGCTCGCCCTCGGTGTGTTCGAGCAGGTCGGCGTGGATTTCGCGCAGCGCGATGGACAACGGCTTCTCCTGCAGGCCCGGCTCGACCAGCGGGCCGACGTACTCGAGGATTCCGTCGCCGAGCTGGTTGTAGTAGTCGTTGATCTGGCGCGCGCGCTTGGCGGCGTAGATGACCAAGCGCGTACTTGCTCGACGCGCGGTCGAGCAACTCGTCGATGGGCGGGTTGGTGATGCCCAGCGGCGTGTCGTAGGCGTTGGCGGCGTCGGAGTCGGGGCTCTCGACAGGGGTTGTCACGAAGAAATCTCCTGGCGTTTTCACTTGAGGGCTAGCAGGCCGTCGGATCGGATTGGCGCCCACTCGGTGGACGAACGATTAACGGCCCACCAGCAAGGATACCAATTCCGCGCACGCCGACTCCAATTGGCTGTTGACGACCACCTTGTCGAAGGTGTCTTGAGCCTGCGAGTTCGGCCCTCGCGGTGTCGAGCCGACGGGCCATCACCTCGGGGCTCTCGGTCCCGCGACCGACGAGGCGGGCCTCGAGTGCATCCCAGCTGGGCGGGGCGAGGAAGACGCTGATCGCCTCGGGCATGGCAGCCTTCACGGACCGCGCGCCGGCGAGATCGACCTCGATGAGGACCGGGAATCCAGCGCGTGACGCCGTCCGGACCGGCTCGGCCGGGGTGCCTGAACGGTGCAGGCCACCGTGGATCTCGGCCCACTCGAGCAGCTCGCCGTCGTCGATCAGCTGCTGGAACTTCTCCGCCGTGACGAACGAGTAGTCGACGCCGTCCACCTCGCCAGGGCGGGGCGCCCTGGTGGTGGCGGAAACGCTGAAGTGCAGGTCGGGGACATGGTCGCGCAAGCACCGCACGACCGTCGACTTCCCGACGGCGGAGGGGCCGGACAGCACCAGAACACGGCTCATCGCTGTCCGGCCGCTCGGCCGGCTTTCACTGGTCGGGCTAGTCCGCGGTGAAGTCGAACTTTTCCAACAGTGCCTTGCGCTGACGATCGCCGAGGCCGCGCAGGCGGCGGGTCGGGGCGATCTCGAGCTCGGTCATGATTTCCTGCGCCTTGACCTTGCCAACCTTCGGCAACGCCTCCAGCAGCGCGGAGACCTTCATCTTGCCCAAGACCTCGTCGCTCTCGGCGTCCTTCAGGACCTGCTTGAGGTTGGTGCCGCCGCGCTTGAGCCGATCTTTGAGTTCAGCTCGCGCTCGACGTGCGGCAGCAGCCTTCTCCAACGCTGCCGCGCGCTGTTCGTCGGTCAACTGGGGAAGGGCCACGGTTTCCTCCGTCTCATCGCCGTCATCTTCTTTGTCTTGACTGGTAAGAGAACCAGCCAGCGACGACGACCGTACCCACGCTGGCTGACGAAAGCTAACCCCACCCCCCGGTTATGGCGTCAAAAGCGCAGCGTGTAGGGCGCACGCTCCGAAGTCACGGCCCGGCGCCCGCGGCGCGCGCCGGAGCCAGATCCGCCCCGACGCGCATCGATGTGCCTGCATATCAAGGGTTTTGGCCAAATCGACCCGACCTGGCGGCCCGGCCAGCGGTCGCGAGGGCGTCTCCAAGGGGCGTGATGGAGCCCATCGCTGAGAAATTTTCGCTGGTCACGGCGTGTCGGGCGTGTCGGGACGCTCTGCGCGCACGTGTGCAACGCCACATCCGTCACTTCCGTTACAGCAGTCACGTAGGTCCCACATACGCGACAAAAAGCTGCCGCACAGCCTGCTTGCCTAGCGTGCGGCGGTCGGGGTTGATCAGGGGTTTCGCACCCCAGGGAGACAACTGGCCGGGGCCACGGCGGTCCGCGGCGGACCAGGCGGGCCCCGCGACGGCCCTGGTGGGCCTTGACGACCGACCGGGCGGCCCAGGTGGCCCACGATGGTGCCTGCAGGCCCTGGTCGGGACCCGGATGGATCGCACGACGAGCCAATGCCGGCGTCCTCTGGTCCTCGTTCGACCGCAGATGACCCAAATCATCCTGAAAGCAAACGGTTTTCGATCCGTTACCAGATCCACAGCGCGTGCCTAGTCGCGGCCACAGAGCAAACCCAACTCCGCCTCATAGCGTCTTTGCGGTGAGACGAATTCGCGTCGCACGTACGAGGAACGGAGACACTGATGACCTTGAAGCGAGTCCTGTGCGCGTCGACGATGGCTGCCGGAATCGGCGTTGCCGGACTGTTCGGCATGGGCCTGAGTACGGCGAGTGCCGATCCCGGCCAGCAATGCAACGCGCCTGGTAGGCCGCCATGTGGGCAGGATCAGCACTGGAACCAGGGTCCTGGCGACAACCGCGGGCCAGGGAACAACAACAACTGGAATGGACCCGGCGGGCCGGGACCCGTCGACTGGAACCACCGCGGCATCGACCAGGGCCGGCAGGACCACCAGCCATTCAACTGGAATGGCCAGCAGGTCTACCCGGTGCCTGCGGGCAACGGCCAAGGCTGGGGCTTCTGGTTCGGTCCGATGTGGATTCCGCTGTAAGCCATCCGCAGACGACGCGGCGGGTCACCGATTCTCGGTGGCCCGCCGCTGCGTCTAGCGGGACAGGTACGCGACGGCGTCGCGCATCCGCTCCCCCGCCGCCCGCAGCGCCGCCACGTCGGGGCCTGCCCGCAGCACCTCGCGGGATACCGCGGGCAGCACCGTCCCCGTGGCCGCACCACCCAGGCCGCGCAGCGCGTCGGGGCGACCACCCTGCGCGCCGACCCCCGGCACCAGCACCGGGCCGCCGAGCGCACCGAGATCGGGCACGTCGGACAGCGTCGCACCGACCACGACGCCGACGGAACCCGTTCCGGACGAACGGTTCTCGGCGCCGACGTCGTCGACGACCGACTGAGCGACGGTGCGGCCGTCCACCGTCGCGCAGCTGCACGCTCGCCCCCTCCGGGTTCGACGTGGCGGCCAGCACGAACACGCCGCGGCCGTGCGATGCGGCGGTGTCGAGCAAGGGCCGCAACGAGCCGAAGCCGAGGTACGGCGACGCGGTCACGGCGTCGCAGGCCAGCGGCGAGTCACCCGCCCATGCCGTCGCATACGCGGCCATCGTGCTGCCGATGTCGCCCCGCTTGGCGTCGGCCAGCACCAACACCCCGGCTTCACGCAACCCGGCGATCGTGCGCTCGAGAACCAGATAGCCCGCCGCGCCGTGACTTTCGAAGAACGCCACCTGCGGCTTGACGACCGCGAATCCCGCAAAGGCGTCGACGCAGATGTCACAGAACGCGCTCAGCCCGGCGGCATCGGTGGACAGCCCCCATGCCGTCAGCAGTTCGGGGTGCGGGTCGATGCCGAGGCACAGCGGCCCCGCGTCCGCCATCGCCGCGGCCAGCCGCGCCCCGAACGCCGCTCACTTCGACGCGCCGAGCTGGCTGTGCAGCTCCTGCAGCGACAGCACGCCGATGTCGCCGCGGATGCCCGCCTCGATGCCCTGCACCGCCGCCGACGCGCCCTGCACCGTCGTGACGCAGGGGATGTTCATCGCGACGGCGGCCGACCGGATCTCGTAACCGTCGATGCGTGGGCCCGAGTTGCCGTACGGCGTGTTGATCACCATGTCCACCTCACCGGCGCGGATGGCCTCGACGGCCGACATCGCGGGACGGCCCCCACCCGGCTCCTCGAAGTGCTTGCGCACGACGTCGCACGGAATGCCGTTGCGGCGCAACATCTCGGCGGTGCCCTCGGTGGCCAGCACCCGGAACCCCAGATCGGCCAGCCGCTTGACCGGGAACACCAGTGACCGCTTGTCGCGGTTGGCCACCGAGACGAACACCGTGCCGTGGGCGGGCAGCGAGCCGTAGGCGGCGGTCTGGCTCTTGGCGAACGCGGTGCCGAAGTCGCGGTCGATGCCCATCACCTCACCGGTCGACTTCATCTCGGGCCCGAGAAGCGAGTCCACCTGCGAGCCGTCGGCCTTGCGGAACCGGTTGAACGGCAGCACCGCCTCCTTGACCGCGATCGGGGCGTTCGGCGACACGCTGGCCCCGTCGCCGCTCTTGAGCAGCACACCTTCCTCGCGGAGCTGGGCGATCGTGGCGCCCAACATGATCCGTGCGCACGCCTTCGCCAGCGGGATCGCGGTGGCCTTCGACACGAAGGGCACCGTCCGGCTGGCCCGCGGGTTGGCCTCCAGCACGTAGAGCACGTCGTCCTTCAGCGCATACTGCACGTTCAGCAGGCCGACGACGCCGATGCCGTGCGCGATCGCCTCGGTGGCGTGCCGCACGGACTCGATGTCCTGGCGGCCCAGGGTCACCGGCGGCAGCGCACACGCCGAGTCGCCGGAGTGGATGCCCGCCTCCTCGATGTGCTCCATCACCCCGCCGATGTAGACCTCGCTGCCGTCGCACAGCGCGTCGACGTCGATCTCGATGGCGTCCTCGAGGAACCGGTCGACGAGCACGGGATGCTCGGGCGACAGTTCGGTGGCGCGGGTGATGTAGCCGCGCAGGGTCTCGTCGTCGTAGACGATCTCCATGCCGCGGCCACCGAGCACGTACGACGGCCGGACCAGCACCGGGTAGCCGATGTCGGCGGCGATGCGGCGGGCCTGCTCGAAGCTGGTGGCCATGCCGAAGCGCGGCGCGGGCAGGCCGGCGTTCCGGAGTACCTCGCCGAACTCGCCGCGGTCCTCCGCCAGGTCGATCGCCTTCGGGCTGGTGCCGACGATCGGAACGCCTGCGTCGGCGAGCTTCTGGGCCAGGCCGAGCGGCGTCTGCCCACCGAGCTGCACGATCACGCCGACCACACCGGGGCCGCCCGCGCCAGAAGCGGACTCGGCGTAGTAGACCTCGAGCACGTCCTCGAAGGTGAGCGGTTCGAAGTAGAGCCGGTCGGCGGTGTCGTAGTCGGTGGACACCGTCTCGGGGTTGCAGTTGATCATGACGGTTTCGAACCCCGCCTCGCTCAACGTCGTCGCGGCGTGCACGCAGCTGTAGTCGAACTCGATGCCCTGGCCGATCCGGTTCGGACCAGACCCGAGGATCAGCACCTTGGGCTTCTCGGTCTGCGGCGCCACCTCGGTCTCGGCGACGGGATCGAGCTCGTAGCTGCTGTAGTGATAGGGCGTCCTGGCCTCGAACTCGGCCGCGCAGGTGTCGACGGTCTTGTACACCGGATGGATGCCGAGCCGCTGCCGCAACGAGCGCACGCCCACCTCGCCGGCGAGTTCCGGCCGCAGCGCCGCGATCTGACGGTCCGACAGGCCGTTGTGCTTGGAGCGCCGCAGCAGGTCCTCGTCGAGCACCGGGGCGCTTTGCAGCTCCTCCCGCAGCACCACCAGGCACGCGATCTGCTCGACGAACCAGGGGTCGACACCCGAGGCCTCGGCGACCCGTTCGACGCTGGCGCCGAGCCGCAACGCCAGCTCGATGTCGTAGAGGCGTCCGTCGGTGGGCGTGCGCAGCCCCTCGAGCAGTTCGTCGACCGTGAGGTCCGGGTCGGCGCCCGTCCAGAACCCTGCGCGCCCGGTCTCCAGCGACCGCATCACCTTGCCGAGCGCCTCGATGAAGTTGCGGCCCAACGACATCGCCTCGCCGACCGACTTCATCGTGGTGGTCAGCGTCGGGATCGGCGCCAGGGAACTTCTCGAACGCGAACCGCGGCGCCTTGACCACGACGTAGTCCAGCGTCGGCTCGAAACAGGCCGGGCGTCTCCTTGGTGATGTCGTTGACGATCTCGTCGAGGGTGTAGCCGATGGCCAGCTTGGCGGCGATCTTCGCGATCGGGAAGCCGGTGGCCTTGGACGCCAGTGCGCTCGACCGCGACACCCGCGGGTTCATCTCGATGACGACGAGCCGGCCGTCGGCCGGGTCGATCGCGAACTGGATGTTGCAGCCGCCGGTGTCGACGCCGACCTCGCGCAGGATCGCGATGCCCAGGTCGCGCATGGTCTGGTACTCGCGGTCGGTCAGCGTCATCGCGGGTGCGACGGTGACCGAGTCGCCGGTGTGCACGCCCATCGGATCGAAGTTCTCGATCGAGCAGACCACCACCACGTTGTCGTGGTCGTCGCGCATCAGCTCGAGCTCGAATTCCTTCCAGCCGTAGATGGATTCCTCGATCAGCACGTTGGCCGCTCGGCGACGCGGCCAGCCCGTCGCCTGCCATCCGTTCGACGTCCTCGGCCGAGTGCGCCATGCCGGAGCCGAGACCGACCCATCGTGAACGACGGCCGGACCACGACGGGCAGGCCGAGTTCTTCGACGGTCTCGCGGACCTCGTCCATCGTGAAGCACACCCGCGACTTCGCCGACTCGCCGCCGACCTTGGCGACGATGTCCTTGAACTTCTGCCGGTCCTCGCCGCGCTGGATGGCGTCGAAGTCGGCGCCGATCATCTCGACGCCGTACTTCTCCAGCACGCCGCTCTCGTACAGTGCGACGGCGGTGTTGAGCGCGGTCTGGCCACCGAGGGTGGCCAGCACCGCGTCGATCTTGTTGCCGCGCTCGGCCTGCTGGGCGATGACCTTCTCGACGAACGCCGCGGTGATCGGCTCGACGTAGGTGTTGTCGGCGTACTCGGGGTCGGTCATGATGGTCGCCGGGTTGGAGTTGACCAGGCTGACCTGAAGCCCCTCGGCGCGCAGCACGCGGCAGGCCTGGGTGCCGGAGTAGTCGAACTCGCAGGCCTGGCCGATCACGATCGGTCCCGAGCCGATGACCAGCACGTGGTTGAGGTCTGTGCGACGTGGCATCAGCGGTTGCCTCCCCTGCCTACCTCAGCATGAGGTCGACGAACTGGTCGAACAGGTAGTTGGCGTCGTGCGGTCCCGCGGCGGCCTCCGGGTGGTACTGCACCGAGAACGCCCTTCCGTCAACGCAGTTTGATGCCCTCGACGACCCCGTCGTTGGCGCAGGTGTGGCTGACCACGGTCCGCGGCCGAACGGGGTGTCGAACTCCTCGCCCGCCTCGCCCTCGAGCGCGAACCCGTGGTTCTGCGCGGTGACGGCGACCCGGCCGGTGGACGTGGTCCATCACCGGCATGTTGATGCCGCGGTGGCCGAACACCATCTTGTAGGTCGACCGTCCCAGCGCCCGGCCGAGGATCTGGTTTCCGAAGCAGATGCCGAACAACGGGATGCCTGCGGCGAGCACCTCCTGCGTCACCCCGACCACGTGGTCCGCGGTCGCCGGGTCGCCCGGTCCGTTGGACAGGAACACCCCGTCCGGCTTCAGGTCGGCGATCTCGGCGAACGTCGCCGACGACGGCATCACGTGGCTTCGGATGCCGCGCCGCGCGAAGTTGCGCGGGCTGTTGGTCTTGATTCCGAGGTCAAGGGCAGCGACCGTGAATCGGCGTGCGCCATCGGCTTCCACGACGTACGTGTCGTCGGTGCTCACCTCGCCCGCGAGGTCGGCACCGAGCATCGAGCGCTGGCCGTTGACGCGGTCGAGCAGTTCGTCGGTCGGCGCGAGCGCATCACCGGAGAACACGCCCGCCTTCATCGAACCCGCCGTGCGCAGGTGCCGCACCACGGCGCGGGTGTCGATGCCCGAAATGCCGACGATGTCTTGGCGGACCAGTTCGTCTTCGAGCGTGCCGGTGGCCCGCCAGTTGGACGCCCGCGGCGACGGGTCACGCACGGCATAGCCCGCGACCCAGATCTTGTCGCCGCGGCTCTCGGCGTCCTCGTGGTTCCAGCCGGTGTTGCCGATCTGCGGTGCGGTCGCAACGACGATCTGCCCGTGGTAACTCGGATCGGTCAATGTCTCCTGGTAGCCGGACATCCCGGTGGAGAACACCGCCTCACCCAGGGTCTGCCCGATCGCGCCGAACGGGGCGCCCATGAACACCCGCCCGTCCTCGAGTACCAGGACCGCCGTGCCGGAGCGCGTGCCGCTTCGCTTGTCGCCGACCATCACGCCGCGTCCTCCTCGACCCATTTCGCGAGTTCGCGGCGGTCGTCGCCGCGGAACCCGGTGTCTATCTCAGTCCCCGACGGCAGCCGCCACCTGATGGCGAGGACGCCCTCGTGCGTCAGGGCCTTGCCCGCGATGCCGCGTTCGGTGCGGATCGCGGTGATCGCCTCATCGGGGATCCAGATCGGGCTGGCGCCGCTGCGCTGCAACATGATTCCCTCCGGGTAGCGGGTGATTGTCGCCTTGCTCCGGAAGCCCAGGTCGCCGACCGCGACACGGTCCTGCCAGCTGGGCGCGATGGTGCTGCCGACGTAGAGTCCCTTGGTGGCCGGGATGATGGCGGGCCCGACGTTGTCCGGCAACGGTGGCAGCCTGCCGATCAGCTCGGCCTGCCGCTGGGCGCGGTGCAGCCAGCCGCGCATCATCTGGCGGATGAAGAAGGCGATCAGCAGCACCAGCAGCGCCGCCATGATCAGCGACGCGATGAGCGTCGGAGTGTTCACCGTGCTGAACCCCCTGGCGCTGCCGGACTCTTTCCGTCGCGCGCGGTGACCTTGCCGCGCAGCATCGTCAACGTCACCGTCGCGGGCAGCGTCATCGACTCGTACGGGGTGTTGTCCGACCGGCTGGCGAGCTCGGCGCCGGAGACCGTCCACGTGGCATCGGGGTCCACGACGGTCAGGTTGGCGGGCTCACCGATCTCCAACGGGCGGCCCTGATCCGGCAACCCGACGATGCGGGCAGGCGCCTCACTCATCACCCGCGCGACGTCGCGCCACGTGAACAGGCCGGGCCGCAGCATCGTCTCGACCACCACCGACAGTGCCGTCTGCAGTCCGAGCATGCCGGGGCGGGCCGCGGCGAACTCGCACATCTTCTCGTGTTCGGCGTGCGGTGCATGGTCGGTGGCGACGCAGTCGATCACACCGTCGGCCAGCGCCTGGCGAAGCGCCTGCGCGTCGCGCGGCCTCGCGCAGCGGCGGCGTCACCCGGTTGCGGCCGTCGTAGCCGGCCAACCGCGAATCATCCAGCAGGAGGTGGTGTGGGGTGACCTCGGCGGTGATCGAGATGCCTTGCTCCTTGGCCCATCTGACGATCTCGACCGTGCCCTCGGTCGACGCGTGGCAGATGTGCACGCGGGCCCCGGCATCGCGGGCCAGCAGCGCATCGCGTGCGACGATCGACTCCTCCGCGGCGCGCGGCCAACCCGAAAGGCCCAGCCGCGCGGCGTTGGGTCCCTCGTGCGCGACGGCACCGACGGTCAGGCGTGGCTCCTCGGCGTGCTGCGCGATCAGCACGCCGAGACCGGTGGCGTACTCCAGGGCGCGGCGCATCACCAGCGGATCGTCGACGCAGATCCCGTCGTCGGAGAACATCCGGACCCGCCCCACCCCGGCGGCCATCAGGCCCATCTCGGTGAGTTGAGCGCCTTGCAGTCCCACGGTGACGGCGCCGACGGGGTGGACGTCGACCAGCCCCACCTGTTGACCGCGGTGCCAGACGTGATCGGTGACCACCGCGCTGTCGGCGACCGGGTCGGTGTTGGCCATCGCGAACACCGCGGTGTATCCGCCGAGTGCCGCTGCCGCAGAACCTGTTTCGATGTCCTCGGCGTATTCGCGACCCGGCTCGCGCAGATGGGTGTGCAGGTCGACGAAACCCGGAAGCAGCACCTGCCCGGTGGCGTCGACCACCTCCGCGTCGTCCGGGACCGCGAGGTCCTGGCCGATGTCGGCGATCTGGCCGTCGTCGATCAGGACGTCGACGGGGTCGCCCTCGCCGTAGCGCAGCACGCCTCGGATGAGCACCGGTGGGCCAGACATCTGCGCTCATGCGTTCACCTCCGCGTCCGCACCGACGAGCAAGTGGAAGAGCACCGCCATCCGCACGTGCACGCCGTTGGAAACCTGTTGCAGCACAGCCGATTGCGACGAGTCGGCGACCGACGACGAGATCTCCATGCCGCGCAGCATCGGACCGGGGTGCAGCACCACCGCGTCGCCGGACAACTTCGCCAGCCGTTTCTCCGAGAGTCCGTACAGCACCGAGTACTCGCGGGCGGACGGGAAGAAGCCGCCGTTCATCCGCTCGGCCTGCACCCGCAACATCAGCACGGCATCCGCGCGCGGGCAGTTCGGCGTCGAGGTTCTGCGACACCGTGACGGGCCAGCCGGAGACGCCGACCGGCAACAGCGTCGGAGGGGCGACCAGCACCACCTCGGCGCCGAGGGTCGCCAGCAGCAGGACGTTGGAGCGGGCCACCCGGCTGTGCAGGATGTCGCCGACGATCACCACCCGCCTGCCCTCGATCGCACCCAAGCCGCTGCCGGATGGTCAGGGCGTCGAGCAGCGCCTGCGTGGGATGTTCGTGCGTGCCGTCCCCGGCATTGATCACGCTGGGCCCTCCCCCGAGTCGCTCCGCTCCTGCCCCCGGGAATGCCTCCCCCGAGTCCTCCGCCGTCCACTCCGCAAGCTGTTGCGCCGCACCGGAAGCCGGGTGCCGGATGATCAGCGCGTCGGCACCCGCCGCGCGCAGCGTCAGCGCGGTGTCGCGCAGCGATTCACCCTTGGCGACCGATGACCCCGAGGCGCTGACGTTGATCACGTCGGCGCTCATCCACTTGCCTGCGACCTCGAACGACACCCTGGTCCTGGTGGAGTTCTCGTAGAACATCGTGATCACCGTGCGGCCGCGCAGCGTGGGCAGCTTCTTGACCTCGCGGCCGACGAGGGCCTCGCGGAACCGGTCGGCGTCGTCGAGGATCGCGGTCGCCTCGTCACGCGTCAGGTCGGCTGCCGAGAGCAGGTGGCGTGTGCTCATCTCTTTGGCCCTCCGTGCGACGCGATCAGCACGCCGTCGCGGCCGTCGTGTTCGGTCAACAGAACCTTGATGTTGTCGTTGCGGGAGGTCGGCACGTTCTTGCCCACGTAGTCGGCGCGCAACGGCAGTTCGCGGTGCCCACGGTCGACGAGCGCGGCCAGCTGAACCACGCGCGGCCTGCCCACGTCGCGCAGCGCGTCGAGCGCCGCCCGCACGGTGCGACCGGAGTACAGCACGTCGTCGACGAGCACCACGACCGCGTCGTCGATTCCGCCCTCGGGGATCGACGTGTCCTCCAGCGGTCGGGGCGGTTTGAAGTTCAGGTCGTCGCGATAGAGGGTGACGTCGAGTCCGCCTGCGGGCACCGTGACCCCGGCGAATTCGGTGATGTGGTGCGCGAGGCGCGCGGCCAGCGTGACGCCACGGGTCGGGATGCCGAGCAGAACCACGTGCGGCGCGTCGGGGCCGTCCAGTGCCGTCTTCTCGATGATCTGGTGCGCGATGCGCGAGATGGTCCGACCTACGTCTGCGGCGGACATCAATTCCCGGTCAGGGCTGGGGGCAGCCATGAGTGACCTGGACCTCCTTCTCCGCCTCTCTGGACGGATCGTTAAAGGACGTCGAACTGTCGGGCAGCGTAGCACCCCATTCTGCACCGCCGAGGCGCTGACTAGGCTGGCCGGGTGAATCTCGACGGCAATCAGACCTCCATCCGCGAGGCGATCGACGCGGGCCTGCTGGCGGGCGCGGTCACCCTCGTGTGGCAGGCGGGCAAGGTGTTGCAGGTCGGCGAACTCGGCCACCGCGACGTCCACGCCGGGTCACCGATGCAGCGCGACACCGTCTTCCGGATCGCGTCGATGAGCAAGCCCGTGACCGTGGCTGCGGCGATGGCCTTGGTCGAGGAGGGCAAGTTCGCGCTGACCGATGCCGTGGCTCCGCACCTGCCCGAGCTCGCCGAGCTGCGGGTGATGGCGGATCCCGATGGCCCGCTGGACCGGACCGTGCCACTGCGACGCCCGATCACCTTCGACGACCTGATGACGCACCGGAGCGGGCTGGCGTACCGGTTCTCGGTCGGACCGCCGCTGAGCCGCGCCTACGACAAGCTGATGTTCCGCCAGGATCAGGACCGCTGGCTGGCCGAGCTCGCTGCGCTGCCGCTGGCCCATCAGCCCGGCGAGCGGCTCACCTACAGCCACTCCACCGACGTGCTCGGCATCGCGTTGTCGAGGATCGAGGGCAAGCCGCTCTCGGAGGTGCTCTCCGAACGTGTCTTCGAACCGCTCGGCATGGTCGACACCGGCTTCGCGGTGAGCCAGGACGGGCGCAGGCGGGCCGCCACGATGTACACGCTCGACGCGAACAACACGCTGCGGGACGACGCGATGGGACCCGCACCGATCACGCTGCCGACGTTCTGCACGGGCGGGGCCGGACTGTGGTCGACGGCCGACGACTACCTCGCCTTCGTCCGCATGTTGCTGGGCGACGGCACCGCGGACGGCGTTCGGGTGCTGTCGGAAGAGTCCGTGCGGCTGATGCGCACCGACCGGCTCACCCACGAGCAGAAGAAGTACCCGTTCCTTGGCATGCCGTTCTGGCGCGGGCGCGGATTCGGGTTGAACCTGTCGGTGGTCACCGACCCCGCGCAGTCACGTCAGCTGTACGGGCCCGGCGGGCTGGGCACGTTCAGCTGGCCGGGCGCGTACGGGACGTGGTGGCAGGCCGATCCGTCGGCGGATCTGATCATGCTGTACCTCATCCAGAACCTTCCCGACCTGAGCCCCGAGGCCGAGGCCGCCGCTGCCGCGGTTGCGGGCAATACCTCGCTGGCCAAGCTGCAGTCGGCCCAGCCACGATTCGTGCGGAACACCTACAAGGCGCTCGACCTGTAAACCGACGGTCAGGCCGACGCGCGCAGTGCCGGGGCCTCGCCGCACATGACGGTGTCGATGTGGCCGAACCTCTCGATGACCCGCTCGGTCACACAACGCCACTGCCGTTGGTCGGCGATGTCGGCAGCGATGACCATCACCTGCTCCGCGGGATAACCGTGCATGACCCTGACCACGTCGGCCGGGTGGCGGGCGGCAACCGCAACCCGGCACCCCTCGGCGAGGAGTTTGCGCGCGGTTCGGTACCCGGCATCGGTGTCACCGTCCAGCACGATGACGACAGTGGTTGTGGCGGCGGCGGTCTCGCGGTTCATGCCATCAGTCAACCTCCGCGACCTTGGGCCGCGATGTGGACTGACTATGCGCTGGGCAAGAGGCTCAGCCGATGTCAGCCCTTGGCCGGTCGTGACTTCGACGACGGTGCACCACCACGCCCGCACCGACGATGAACACCGCCGAGATCGCGGACAACAGGATCGCCTGCTGCTGGTCGGGATCGAACGCCATCAGCACCAGGATCGCGACGATGCCCGCGATCGTCACGGCGGTCAGGTACGGGAACAGCCACATCCGCACCGGCGCCCGCTCCCCCTCCGCGCGCATCCTGCGGCCCAGCACCAACTGGCTCGACGCGATGGCGAGGTAGACGAACAACGCCACCGCGCCGCTGGTGGCCAGCAGGTAGCCGAAGATCTTCTCCGGCAACAGATAATTGCCTGCGACGGCGACGAAGCCCACCACCATCGACGCCAGCACCGCCACCCACGGCGCGCCGTTCCCGGCGATCTTGCGCACCGCCTGCGGCGCGTCCCCGCGCACGCCGAGCGAGAAGAGCATCCGGGATGCGGTGTACAGGGCGGAGTTCAGGCACGAGGCCACCGCCGTCAGGATCACCAGGTCCATGATCAGCTTCGAACCGGGGATGCCGATGGCCTGCAGCGTGGTCTGGTACGAGCCGTCGGCCAGCTGGTCGTAGGGCATCAGCGCGACGATCACGAAGATGGAACCGAGGTAGAACAACGAGATTCGCCAGATCACCGAGTTGACGGCCTTGCTGATGCCCTTCGTCGGGTCCGGCGACTCGGCGGCGGCGATGGTGACGATCTCGGTGCCCATGAAGGAGAACATCGTGATCAGCAGGCCTGCGATCACTGCGCCGAATCCGTTGGGCATGAAGCCATCCGGCTCCCACAGATGCTGCACCCCGCTGACCTGTGAGTCCGGGATCAGGCCGAAGATGGCCGCGACGCCGATGCCGATGAACGCCACGATGGCGACCACCTTGATGAGCGCGAACCAGAACTCGAACTCGCCGTAGTTGCCGACGCTGGCGAGGTTGGTGATCGTGAGGAGCAGCGTGACGGCCAGTGCCCATATCCATTGCGCGCCACCGATGAGGTCGGTCAGGATCGCCGCGGCCGCGGTCGCCTCGACGGGGATCACCAGCACCCAGAACCACCAGTACAGCCAGCCGACCGAGAAGCCGGCCCACGGGCCGAGCGCCCGGTCGGAGTAGACCGAGAAGGATCCGGTGTCGGGGTTGGCGGTCGCCATCTCGCCGAGCATCCGCATCACCAGGACCACCAGGGTGCCCGCCAGGAAGTATGAGATCAGGACGGCGGGTCCGGCTTCCTTGATGGCGTTCTTGGAGCCGACGAACAGCCCAGCGCCGATCACGCCCGCAATCGAGATCATCGTGATGTGACGCGGTTTGAGGCTCGTGCCGAGACCGCCGGTTGGCTCTGTCCTGCGCCAGTTCTGCCGTTTCGTTGCTCACCTCAGTGCCCCTGTCGTGCCCTGGCGCACACGTCGTGCGACCCGAAGAAACCAGGCTTCCCACTGCCTCGTGTGACGAAACCCACGTCGACGGACGGACGTCGGGGCGCCGTTGCCAGCCGAATGCGTATGCCATACGCTTAGCGACATGACTCAGCCGACGATCCTGATCAGCGGTGCGGGCGTGGCCGGACCGGCGTTGGCGCACTGGTTGGCAGGCAACGGCTACCGCGTGGTGGTGGTCGAGGTGGCACCGGGCATCCGCCCTGGGGGTCAGACCGTCGACCTGCGCGGCGCCGGGCGTGCCGTCGTCGAACGCATGGGCCTGCTCGACCAGATGGCCGACCGCTCCATGCGCCAGCGGGGCATCGCCTGGGTCCGCGGCGACGGCAGCCGTCGAGCGGAGATGCCGGTCGAGGCGTTCGACGGCAACGGCGTGGTGTCGAAGCTGGAGATCCTGCGCGGCGACCTCGTCGACGTGCTGTACCAGGACACCAAGGACCGCGTCGAGTACCGCTTCGACACGCGCATCGCCGCACTCGAACAGACCGACGACGCCGTCCACGTCACGCTCACCGACGGCACGACGCTCCCGGTGGACCTGGTGGTCGGTGCCGACGGACCGCATTCGGCGGTGCGCCGGATGGTCTTCGGGCCTGAGGAGCAGTTCGTCAAACCCCTTGGCGGCTATCACGCCTGGTTCACCGCGCCCGACACGGCCGGGCTCGACGGCTGGTACCTGATGCACCAGGCGCCCGGCGGCCTGAATGCGTCGATGCGACCGTCACACGATCCGGCAATCGGCAAGGCGGGCCTGGCATTCCGCTCGGAACCCCTGACCTACGACCGGCGCGATCTCGATCAGCAACGAAAGCTGCTGGCCGACAGGTTCGCAGGCGTCGGCTGGCACGCCGCCGAATTGATCAGTGCGGCAGCGCAAGCCGACGACTTCTACTTCGACGCCTTCGCCCAGGTGCACATGGAGACGTGGTCGGAGGGTCGCGTGACGCTGTGCGGTGACGCCGGATACTGCGCGTCGCCGCTGTCCGGCATGGGCACCAGCCTGGCGTTGGTGGGCGCCTACGTGCTGGCCGGAGAGCTGGGTCCGGCGGGCGACGGGTTGAGCACCGAGCGCGTCGCCACCGCGCTGAAGCGGTACGCGGAGGTGATGCGGCCCTACGTCGACAAGTGCCAGGACCTGCCTGCGGGCATCGACGGGTACGCCCCGATGTCGAAGGCCGACATCGCGATCACGGCCCTGGTGATGAAGTGGATGCAGCGCTGGCCATTCCGCGCCTACGCGGCGAAGAAGTTCTTCACCACCGCGGATTCGATTGAGCTACCGGAGTATTAGACCGGCATGGTCACCGGTGCGTCGGAGTAAACCCTCGCGGCGCCCGGTGTCCCTGGCAGGCACCCCGGCCCTGATGACCGGCACCGGCAGCTGCGCCGCTCGGATCGGGTCGAGCATGGCGTCGGTGATCCCGGCCGTGAAGTCCTCGAAGCCGAAGACCTTGAAGAGCGCTTCGCGGCCGAACTTGGAACTGTCTGCCACGAAGAAGGCCTGGCTGGCGATGGACCGCATCTTGCGCTTGAGTTCGATCTCGTAGCTCGAGGTCGAGTAGAGGCCGTCGTCCATCACGGTGTCGGCTCCGAATATGGCCACGTTGACACGCAGGTTCTCCACCTGCTGCACGGATGTGGGTCCCCACATCCCGAAGCCCGAAGGCAGCAACTCGCCCCCGATGAACACCAGGTTGATCGATGGCTTCGTCGCAATCTCGAGCCCGATCCGCAAGTCGTGGGTCACGACGGTCAGGCGTGTCTGACGCAGATGGCGAGCAACCTCGAGAGTCGTCTCGCCCGCGTCGAGCAGGATGGTCTGGCCCTCGAGCACCCGTTCGGCCATCGCTGCGCCGATCGCGGCCATCTCGGCACGATGTCGCCCGTCGCCCGCCTCGGCCCGCGGTTCGCCCGCCTCGATCGGGCACGGCACCGCCGTGCGTGCGTTGCACGATGCCTTCCGCCTCGAGTTTGTCGAGGTCCCGACGGATCGTCGAAGCGTCCACACCGAACGCATGGGCCAGATCATTGACACTCTGAAACCCACGCTCCTGCAAACGAACTGCGATATTCGCGCGACGTGACATGGGGACCGGGCCCTCTCCACCAGGGGGCGGCCGTTGGCGTCGGCCGCCGATCATCTTAGCAAACCAGTGTGCATGATTCCGTGCAGAATCCGCACCATTATGCGTGATATCGCGCAGGTAATTGCTTGACTGCTGCGCGGGTCACGTTTACTGTCACGCAAGTCGGGTACCTGACGGTATCCATGCGGGAGCTCACAAAGGAGTGACGAATGCGACTCAGGCCGGTAGCCCTTCTGGGTGCGGTGGGATTGTCCGTGACGCTGATCGCAGGCTGCGGCTCGGTCGGCGGAGGCGCTGGGGGCACCAGCAACGCCCCAGCGGGCGGCGCCGCCCAGGATCCCAAGGACATGACGATGGTCAACGTCGTCAAGGTCAAGGGCATCGCCTGGTTCGACCGCATGGCCGTCGGCGACGAGAACTTCGCGAAGCGCACCGGTGTCGATACCCGCCAGGAGGGCGGGGACGACACCAGCCCGGAGAAGCAGATCCAGATCATCCAGGACCTGATCCCCCAGCACCCCACCGCCATCACCGTGGTGCCGAACTCGCCGGAGGCGCTCCAGAACGTCCTCGGGCAGGCGCGAGCACAGGGCATCAAGGTCGTTTCGCACGAGGCGACCGGTATCCAGAACGCCGACATCGACATCGAGGCCTTCGACAACGCCGCCTACGGCAAGGAGATCATGCAGAACCTGGCTCAATGCATGGGCCAGCAGGGCAAATACGTTCAGTTCGTCGGCGGCCTGACCGCGAAGACGCACATGCAGTGGGTTGGCGCCGCGCACGACATGCAGGTCGCCCAGTTTCCCGGCATGACCCGCGTCGAGGATCCGATCGAGAGCACCGACAACGAGCAGGCAGCCTACGAGAAGGCCAAGGAAGTCCTGGCGAAGTACCCGGACATCAAGGGCTTCCAGGGGTCGGCGGGCAACGACGTGCCGGGCATCGCGCGTGCCGTGCAGGAAGCCGGACTGCAGAACCAGATTTGCGTGATGGGCACCTCGATCCCGTCCGCGGCGTCCAAGTACCTCGCCGACGGCTCGATCGACAAGATCTTCTTCTGGGATCCGGCGCTCGCCGGCGAGGCCCAGTTGCAGATCGCCATGATGCTCGCGCAAGGCAAGACGATCGAAGCGGGCACCAACCTGAACATCCCCGGCTATGAGAAGCTGACCAAACTCGACGGCTACGACAACGTCTACGTCGGCGACGCAGCGCTCGAGGCCGACGCCAAAACCATGTCCCAGTACAACTTCTGAGTTCTATGACAGCGCCAAGCGCACCGGACACGGGCACGCCGGTGCTCCAGGTACGTGACATCGTGAAGACCTACGGCGGTGTCACCGCCCTGGACGGCGTCTCGTTCGACCTCTATCCCGGCGAAGTGCACTGCCTGGCCGGCGAAAACGGTTGCGGTAAGTCCACCCTGATCAAGATCATCTCCGGCGCCGAGCGGCCGGACACGGGTGAGATCGTCATCGACGGCATCGCGCATCGCTCGATGAACACCACCGCGGCGATCACCAGCGGCATTCAGGTGATCTACCAAGACTTCTCGCTGTTCGGAAACCTCACCGTCGCCGAGAACATCGCCCTTACCAGCGCCGTCGCCGAACGCCGCAGGCTCTATTCACCCGCGGGTGCGCGGAAGACGGCACGGCGCATCGTCGACGAGCTGCGCCTGAACCTCGACCTCGACGCCGACGTCTCGGAGTTGCCCGTCGCCGACCGGCAGCTCACCGCCATCTGCCGGGCCGTCGTACACGAGGCCCGCGTCATCATCATGGACGAACCCACCACCGCGCTCACGCACAGCGAGGTCGATCGCCTCTTCGCTCTCGTCGAGACGCTACGGGCTCGCGGTGTCGGGCTGGTGTTCGTCTCGCACAAGCTCGACGAGGTCCTGCGCGTCGCGCAACGGGTCACGATCCTGCGCTCGGGCCGCAAGGTGGTCACCGGACCGACATCCGACTTCACCCGGCAGTCGATCAGCGAATCCATGACCGGCCGCGAAGTCAGCGAAGAACGCCTCGTCAGCGAGCTCTCGACGGAAGCTCCGGTCGTACTGGACGTCGAGGGGCTCGGCCGCCCCGGCGCCTTCGAAGACGTCAGCTTCTCCGTCCGGGAAGGCGAAATCCTCGGCGTGACAGGCCTGCTCGGCTCGGGCCGCACCGAGATCGCCGAGGCCCTGTTCGGCGTCCGCCCCGCCACGAGCGGCACGGTCACGGTCGACGGAAAGCCGGTGAAACTGGAGTCCATCCGAGATGCCATCGCCGCGGGTATCGGCTACGTTCCCGAGGACCGGCTGACGCAGGGCCTGTTCATGGACCGCGCCATCGGCGACAACATCATCGCCGGATCCCTCAACCAGTACCGAACACGCTGGGGCACCCTGGACAACGGCAAGACCCGCAAGACCATTCGCGCGTTGTTCGATCGCCTGCGCATCAAGGCGCCCCGCGTCGCGGCCCCGGTCCGCTCACTCTCTGGCGGCAATGCCCAACGCGTCGTGCTGGCCAAGTGGCTCGCCATCAGGCCGCGGGTACTCATCCTCAACGGACCCACCGTCGGCGTCGACGTCGGCTCGAAGGAAGACATCCTCGAGATCCTGCGCGAAGAGGCCGCCGACGGCCGCTCCATCATCATCATCTCCGACGACGTTCCCGAGCTCGTCGCGGCGTGTCACCGGGTGCTGGTGATCCGGCAGGGCCGGATCAGCCACACACTGGAGAACGACGACATCAACGTCGACGTCATCCTGGAAAGGATGGCGGCGTGAACAATCCGGCGCCGCAACGCTTCTCGATACCCAATCTTCGCGGGCCGAACAACGAGGGCATCCTCGCCCTGATCCTGCTCGGCCTGATCATCGTGATGTCGCTGCTCAACCCGGTGTTCTTCTCGGTATCGACGTTGTTCGCGATCGTGCGCAGCTCGATCGTGCCGCTGATCTTCGCGCTCGGGGTGCTGCTCGTCATCATCTCCGGCGGGATCGACGTCTCCTTCGCGGCGATCGCGATCTTCGCCGGGTACACGACGGTGGTGGCCTTCGGGTCGGGCGGCTTCGGCACCGGCATCGTCGGGGCGGTCCTTCTCGCCCTGGCGATCGGCGCGGCGCTCGGCCTCGTCAACGGCGTCGTCATCGCACGGTTCCGACTGCCGACCCTGATCGTGACACTCGGAACGCAGGGCATCTTCAAGGGCGCCCTGCTCACCTTCGTCGGCTCGCGCTTCATCGCCGACCTCCCGCACGCCATCGCCGGTTTGTCGACCACCAACCTGATGTCGGTCGCGACGGCGAGCGGCCGCGCCTACCTGCACGTGATGGTCATTCCGGCCGTGCTGCTGTGCTGCGCGATGGCATGGATGTTGCACCGCACCATGTTCGGGCGTTCCATCTACGCGATCGGCGGCGACGTGGAGGCGGCGCGTCGCGCCGGCTTCCGGGTGGTTCGGACCCAGATCCTGCTCTACGTCCTCGTCGGCATGACCGCGGCGCTCGGCGGACTGATCTACATCATCATGGGCCGCAGTGCCAGCCCACAGGATCTCGTCGGCTCCGAGCTCGACATCATCGCCGCGGTGGTCCTTGGCGGCGCGTCGATCTTCGGTGGGCGCGGGTCGGTGCTCGGCACGATTCTGGGCGTGCTGCTGGTCCAGGTCATCGGCAACAGCCTGATCCTCGCCGGCGTCCCGAGCGCATGGCAGCGCGCCGCCGTCGGGACGCTGCTCGTCATCGGCGTCGGGGTGCAGGCCGTGTCGGCCAAGCGACGCCGCAAGCGCCAGCCGAGCGCCGACGGCCCCGACCTGACGCAGGAGGCGATGACCGTATGACGGGCCTTCGGCAGCTCAACGACGACTTGGGCACGCGCACTTCCGAACTCATCGAACGTCTACACGTCAGCCGAGGCACGGGGCGCATGCTGGTGCTGCTGGTCGTGGCGTTCGTGTTCTTCGCCGCGCTGCGACCCGGTGTCTTCCTCAGCACGCTGAACCTGCAGAATCTCGCGCTGTCCGCGCCGGAGGTCGGCGTGCTCGCCATCGCGATGATGCTGGCGATGCTGACCGGCGGTATCGACCTCTCGCTGGTCAACATCGCCAACCTCTCGGCGATCACCATGTCGACGCTGTACACGACGATCCACGGCTCGAATCCTGCACTGGCCGAACAGCTGGTGCCCGTTCTCATCCTGGCCGGCCTCGGCATGGGTCTGCTCGGCGGCGTGATCAACGCCGTGCTCGTCGCCTACGTCGGAATCACCCCGATCCTGGCGACCTTGGGCACGATGCAGATCTACAACGGGATCGCCGTCGTGTGGACCGGGGGACGCACGCTCTACGGATCGCCCGCTGCCCTCACCAGCCTCGGTCAGGCCACCGTGGCCGGAATCCCCATCCTGTTCCTGGTTTTCATCCTCGCCGCCGTCCTCGTCGCGCTGCTGATCAACCGCACGCCGATCGGCCTCAAGATCCAGCTCGAGGGGTCCAACCCGACGGCGGCCGTGTACTCGGGCATCCGCAGCCGCTCCGTACTCACCAGCACCTACCTCGTCACCGGACTCCTCGGCGGCCTGGCAGGCGTGCTGTTCATCGCCCGCAACCCCTCCGCTTCCGCCGACTACGGAGCGTCCTACGTCCTGCTGGTCATCGTGATCGCCGTGCTCGGCGGGACGAATCCCACCGGGGGCTTCGCGACGGTGCTCGGCGTGGTATTGGCCACTCTCACACTGCAGATCGTCGCCAGCGGCTTCACCGCACTGCGACTCTCCGCCTACCAGTACGCGATCGCTCAGGGGGTGATCCTGATCCTCGTCATGATCGCCGATCAGGTCACCTGGCGCCGCCGCCGACGACGGCCGAGACCCGCCGCGCTCGCGCCCCAGTCCTGATCCGCACCCGCACCATCGTTCGATCGAAGGAAGACATGAAGAAGATCCTCAACCAGCCGGGCAACTTCGTCGACGAGATGGTCGAGGGCATCCTGCTCGCCCACCCCGACCAGCTGAAGACACCCGGCGACGACCGTCGCATCATGGTGCGCGCCGACGCCCCCGTCGCGGGCAAGGTCGGGATCGTGACGGGCGGCGGCTCCGGACATCTGCCCCTGTTCAAAGGCTATGTGGGCAAGGGCTTGTGCGACGGCGTCGCGATCGGAAACGTGTTCAGCTCGCCGAGTTCTCAGCAGTGCTTCGAAGCGACCAAGGCGGTCAGCGGCGGCGCCGGGGTGTTGTATCTCTACGGCAACTACGGCGGCGACGTCTTCAACTTCGATCTCGCGGCCGACCTGGCCGACCTCGAGGACATTCCGACCCGCACGGTGCTCGGCCGCGACGACGTGGCGAGCCAGCCCAAGGAGCGCAAGACCGACCGCCGAGGTGTCGCGGGAATCGTGTTCGCCTACAAGGCCGCCGGTGCGGCAGCCGAGCGCGGCGACAGTCTGGACGAGGTCGCGGCGGTCGCCGAGGACGTCGTGGAGCACACGGCGACGATGGGCATCGGCCTGTCCCCCACGATCCTGCCGACGACGGGCTCCGCGAGCTTCGACCTGCCCGATGGTGAGATGGAGATCGGCATCGGCATCCACGGCGAGCCGGGCATCCACCGCGGTGCACTCGAGACCGCCGACGCGATCACCGACCGGATCGTCGACGCCCTCGTCGCGGACCTGGAGCTCAAGGCGGGCGACCGGGTGGCCTGCCTGGTCAACGGTCTGGGCGCGACCCCGCTCGAGGAGCTCTACATCCTCTACCGTCGCGTTCATCAGGTGCTCAGCGGCCTCGGCGTCGAGATCGCCAAGACCTACGTCGGCGAATATGCCACCAGCCTCGAAATGGCCGGGGCGTCAATCTCTTTGCTCGCTCTCAACGAGGACCGGCTGGCGCTGCTGAAGGCGCCGGCTTCCTCGCCGTTCTTCCAGGAGGTGTGACCGCGTGCAAGCCGACCAGTTGAGGGAACACATCGGGCGCAGCCTCGCCGAAGTGGTGAACTACGCCGATGAACTGCGCGATCTGGACCAGGCCCTCGGCGACGGGGACCTCGGGATCACGGTCACGCTCGGCGCAGAGGCGGTGATCGAAGCGCTATCCGTGCTGCCCGAATCTGCGACGCCCGCCGAGATCGCCCGAGAGTGCGCCAAGGCGTTCGCGAACGCCAATCCGTCGACGATGGCCGCCTTGGTCGCCGGTGGCTTGCTTGCCGGCTCCAAGATCTGGACGGAGCTGACGGAGATCACCGTTTCCGACGCCGCCAGGTTCGTGAGGGCTGCCGGCGAGAACATCGCGAAACGCGGCAAGACCGAACTCGGGGACAAGACGATCCTCGACACGATCATGCCTGCCGCCGACGCGCTCGACCAAGCGTCCGACGGGGCATCCGGGTTGATCGCCGCGATCGCGGGCGCTGAACGCGCCGTCGTCGACACCACGCCCCTGCAGTCGCGCCGCGGCCGCGCGTCCTGGCTCCAGGAGCGCAGCATCGGCCTCCAGGATCCCGGCGCGACCGCGTTCCTGCGGTTCCTGGAATCGTGGCACGCGACCAGCGACGAGCGGCACGCCGACATCTGAGCCTCGCGGATTCGATTGAGCTGCCGGAGTATTGGATCTCGACGACCAGGCCCTCCGCTGTCGAGCGCGCTTCTCGCCACGGTCGCCCGGCGGTCATCGCCGCGATGAGTCACATCGAGTGCGACAGCACCCGGCCGAACTGCAGCAGCCGCTGCATCTGAGCCAGCCCGCCGTTGTCGACGGTCTTGGTGTAGCGGAACGACTCGCAGAACAGGTCGGTGTCGACGGCCGACTTCTGCCGCGTCCTGGTCAAGAGTTGCGTGTACATCCGCAGCCGCACCTCGGCAAGCAGCCGGGTTCCGTCGTCGAGGATGTCGAACTCCGTGGTCAGGATGTGGTCGGTGATGGTCGACAGCAGGATGGTCCGCACCGACACGTCGAGCGTGCGGCGTGGCTCCTGCCCCTCGGCGGACGACAGTTCGTCGTCGGCGCGCCACATGATGAGCCGACGTCCGTCGGTGAGCACGATCTCCTGCCAGAGCGCCTCACCCCAGTGCTCCTCGGTCGCGCCGCGGGACATGATGAAGGACTTGATCGCCGGGAAGTCCACCAGCGAGCGGAGTTGATCGAGCGCGAGTTCGGGGTCACGCAGATAGACCCGAGCCGCCTCGTCCACGGTCGTGTACGGCGCCCAGTCCTGCGGCGCAGCCATCAGGACCCGTCCGGGGCCCGCACCGCGGCCGCGGCCGCACGGATCTGCGGGGTCACCAGCATCACCTGGCCGAGCACACCGTTGACGAAGCCAGGCGAATCGTCGGTGGACAGGCTCTTGGCCAGCTCGACCGCCTCGTCGACGGCCACCGGCTCGGGGACGTCGTCGGCGTGCAGCAGTTCCCAGACCGCGACCCGCAGGATCGCCCGGTCGACGGCGGGCAGCCGCTCCAGCGTCCAGCCCTGCAGGTGCGCGGAGATCAGGTCGTCGATGTGCGCCGCGTGTTCGGTCACGCCGCGCGCCACCGTCACCGTGTAGGCGTTGAGCGGCGACACCTCGGAGTCGCCCTCCGCCAGCAGGCCGCGCGACACGGCCACCTCGCCAGGGGTCAGCCCCCGCGCCTCGGCCTCGAACAGCAGGTCGACCGCGCGCTTGCGGGCCTGATGCCTGCCACGGTCTCCGCGACGGTCAGGCATTCACCCGGCCCAGATAACTTCCGTCACGCGAGTCGACCTTCAGCTTGTCACCGGTGTTGATGAACAGCGGCACGTTGATCTGGGCCCCGGTCTCCATCGTGGCGGGCTTGGTGCCCGGCGCTGGACCGGTCGCCCTGCAGGCCGGGATCGGTGTGGGACACGATGAGCTCGACCGTCACCGGCAGCTCGAGGTAGAGCGGCGCGCCCTCGCTGAACGCGACCTGCACCGGCATGCCCTCGAGCAGGTAGTTCGCCGAGTCACCGACGAGGGACTCGGGCAGCGGGTGCTGCTCGTAGTCCTGGGAGTCCATGAACACGAAGTCGCTGCCGTCGCGGTACAGATAGGTGGCGTCGCGGCGGTCGACGGTCGCCGTCTCCACCTTGACGCCGGCGTTGTAGGTCTTGTCGACGACCTTGCCGGACAGGATGTTCTTGAGTTTGGTCCGCACGAACGCGGGGCCCTTGCCCGGCTTGACGTGCTGAAACTCGATGATCTGCCACAGTTGCCCGTCGATTTGCAGGACGAGTCCGTTCTTGAAGTCTGCGGTCGATGCCACGGTCGGTATTACTCCTAGAGAATGGCCAGTTCCTTGGGGAACCGGGTAAGCAATTCGGGTGTGGGTGCAATCTCGCTGCCCACGACCAGCGTGTCCTCGATGCGGACACCGCCGTGGCCGGGCAGATAGACACCGGGCTCCACGGTTACGGTAGAGCCAGAAAGCAGTGTACCGGCGGCGGACGCACTGATTCCCGGCGCTTCGTGGATCTCCAATCCGACGCCGTGTCCGAGCCCGTGTCCGAAGTTCTCCGCATACCCGGCGTCGTCGATGAACTGGCGCGATGCACCGTCGACGTCCCGCAGCGACACACCGGGCGCCAGCGCGTCGCGGCCGAGCCGTTGCGCGGTGGCCACCAGGTCGTAGAGGTCGAGCTGCCACTGCGCGACCGGCGACAGCACGAACGTCCTGGTCATGTCGGAGTGGTAACCCGCCACCAGCGCGCCGAAGTCGATCTTGACGAAGTCACCGGCCGCGAGCACGGCATCCGTCGGCCGGTGGTGCGGGATGGCCGAGTTCGGGCCCGCCGCCACGATGGTCTCGAACGACACCCCGTCGGCGCCGTGGTCGAGCATGCGCGACTCGAGGTCGCGGCCGACGTCCTTCTCGGTGCGGCCCGGGCGCAACCCACCCGCCGCCACCAGATCGGCGAGTGCGGCGTCGGCGGCCTCGCAGGCCAGCCGGAGCAACGCGATCTCGCCGGCGTCCTTGATCTCGCGCAGCGCCTCGACGGTTCCCGCCGCCCGGACCAGCTGAGTCTCGCCTGCCGCCTTCTTGAGGATCGAGTGGCCGTCGACGGTGACGACGTGACTCTCGAAGCCCAGTCGACGCACGTTCCAGGCGGCCGCGCGTGCCGCCAGGTGCGGCCCACAGGCGCGTTCGATGACGACCTCGGCATCGGGTGACTGCTGAGCCGCCTGGGTCCGGTAGCGCCCGTCGGTGGCCAGCACCGGCGTTTCGTGTTCGGCGAGGACCAGCAGGGCGGCATTCGAACCGGTGAAACCGGACAGATAGCGCACGTTGACCAGGTCGGTTACCAACATGGCGTCCAACTCCGCGGCAACCAATCGGCGTCGCAGGCGGTCCCGGCGCTGAGAAATCGTCACAGCCGGTGACGCTACTCGCTACGCTGTGCCCTCATGAGTAAGTGGTTGCTGCGCGGACTGGTGTTCGCGGCGTTGATGGTCGTGGTCCGGCTGCTGCAGGGCGCGATGATCAACGCCTGGGAATCCCAGGCCCTCTTGGTCAGCGTCACGCTGGTGGTCTTGTACGCCATCGGGGCGTTGATCTGGGGGATCGTCGACGGCCGCGGCGACGCCAGGGCCAATCCGGACCCGGACCGGCGTGGCGACCTCGCGATGACGTGGCTGCTGGCAGGGCTGTTCGCAGGCATCGTCAGCGGGCTGGTGGCCTGGTTCATCTCGCTGTTCTACGACAACCTCTACGCCGAGGCACTGCTCAACGAGATCACGACGTTCGCCGCATTCACCGCGCTGCTGACGTTCCTGGCGGCCATCGCGGGCGTTGCGATCGGCCGGTACCTCATCGACCGCAAGACCCCGCCGTTCCAGCGGCAGCCCGCCGACGGCGAGCGCGCCGACACCGACGTGTTCGAGGCCGTCCGCGACGACGAGCCGCAGACCGCCGCGGTGGGCGCAGAGAGCTCGGCGACCGAGGCCGAGCGCACCTAGCCGCGATCGGCGAGGTACCGCAGCGCCAACAGATATCCCTGCACGCCGAGACCGACGATCACGCCGGTCGCCACGGCGCTCAGGTACGAGTGGTGCCGGAACTCCTCGCGCGCATGCACGTTCGAGATGTGCACCTCGATCAGTGGTGCCGTCAGCTCCGCGCACGCGTCGCGCAGCGCCACCGACGTGTGCGTCAACGCGCCCGCGTTGAGCACGACCGGCTCCCCCGCGTCGGCGGCGTCGTGCACCCAGCCCAGCAGCTCGGCTTCGCTATCGGTCTGCCGGACAACGACGTTCAGTCCCAGTTCGGCGGCCTCGGCCTCGATGATGGCGACCAGATCATCGTGGGTGGTGCTGCCGTAGACCTCCGGCTGGCGCTTGCCGAGCCTGCCGAGGTTGGGACCGTTGATCACGTTCACCGTCGTCATCGAACCCCGATCTCCGAGTACGCCGCCGCCACCAGAGCCGGGTCGGGGCCCTCGAGGCGACCCGGTTTGGCCAGCCCGTCGAGGACCACGAAACGCAGCACGCCGGCCCGGGTCTTCTTGTCGCCGGCCATGTACTCGAGCAGCTGCGGGAACGCGTCTGCGTCGTATTCCACCGGCAACCCGAGCGAGGTGAGGATGGCCCGGTGCCGGGCGGCGGTGCCGTCGTCGAGCCTGCCCGCCAACCTGCCGAGTTCGGCGGCGAACACCAGGCCCACCGACACCGCGGCACCGTGCCGCCACTGGAATCGCTCGCGGCGTTCGATCGCGTGCGCCAGGGTGTGTCCGTAGTTGAGGATCTCGCGCAGCTGCGGATTCCCTCTCGTCGGCCGCGACCACCCCGGCCTTGACTGCCACGGAGCGCCGGATCAGCTCGGGCAGCACCGGTCCGGTCGGGTCGAGCGCGGCGGCGGGGTCGGCCTCGATCATGTCGAGGATGACGGGGTCCGCGATGAATCCCGTCTTCACGATCTCGGCCATGCCCGCGACGATCTCGTTGCGCGGCAACGTCTCCAGCGTGGCGAGGTCGACCAGCACCGCGAGCGGTTGATGGAAGGCGCCGACCAGGTTCTTGCCTGCGTCGGTGTTGATGCCGGTCTTCCCGCCCACCGCGGCGTCCACCATGGCGAGCAGCGTGGTCGGCACGTGCACGATGTCGACGCCGCGCAGCCACGTGGCCGCGGCGAACCCCGCGACGTCGGTGGCCGCTCCCCCGCCGAGGCTGATCACGGCGTCCTTGCGGCCGATGCCGATGCGGCCCAACACTTCCCAGATGAAGCCGACGACGGGCAGCTCCTTGCCCGCCTCGGCGTCCGGGATCTCGATCCGGTGCGCGTCGATACCCTTGTCCGCCAAGGCGTTACGGATCGACTCGGCGGTCGCGGCCGAGGGCGGGCTGATGCAGGATCGCCACCCTGTGTCGCCCGTCGAGCACCCGGGTCAGGTCGTCGAGCAGTCCGGTCCCGATGATCACCGGGTACGGCCGGTCGACGAGGACGTCGACGGTCACGGGTTCAGTCATTGCGCGCTTCCGCTCGGCGGGCCAATGCCGAAGGACTCGGCGGGGCCTCGGTGGTTGGGGCGGGGTTCAGGACGGTCGGCAACCTGCGCCACGTGGGTCTGCGGCGGCGTCGGCCGGGTTGGGGCACGGCCCCGGCACAGCCGAGACGATGCACGATGTGGCGCACCACGGCACCGGGGTTGCGGCGGTTGGTGTTGATCCGCATGGTGGCGACCTGCCGGTACAGCGGCACCCGATCGGCCATCAGCGTCCGGAATCTCTCCTCGGGGTCACCGGCGAGCAACGGCCGCCCTGCGCCACCGGAGGTGCGCCGAATGCCTTCGGCCACACTGATTTCCAGGTAGATCACGGTGTGGCCGGCCAGCGCCTCGCGCACGTCGGCGGAGGTCACCGCGCCGCCGCCGAGCGACACGACCCCGTCGTGCTCGGCCAGGGCCGCGCGCACCACGTCGGCCTCGATGCGACGGAACTCCGGCTCGCCCTCGACGAAGATCTCGGCGATGGTCCGTCCGGTGCTCTCGACGATCCTGGCGTCGGTGTCGAGCAGCGGTACGTTCAGCGCCTTGGCCAGGCGACGTCCGATCGTGGACTTGCCCGAGCCGGGCATGCCCACCAGGACGGCCTTGGGCGCCATCAGCCCGACGCCTGCTCGGCCGAATCGCTGCGCTCCTGCCCGCCGCCATCGATCCCCCGGTCGCTACGCTCCTGCCCGCCGGGGTGAGCAGCGACCGTCCGCAGGTAGGCGTCGACGTTGGCGCGGGTCTCGGCCAGCGAGTCGCCGCCGAACTTCTCCAGCGCCGCGCGCGCCAGCACCAGCGCGACCATGGTCTCGACGACGACGCCCGCCGCGGGCACCGCGCACACGTCGGAGCGCTGGTGGATGGCGACGGCCTCGTCGCCGGTGGCCATGTCGATGGTCGCCAGGGCCCGCGGCACCGTCGAGATCGGCTTCATCGCGGCCCGCACGCGCAGCGGCCTGACCGTTGGTCATGCCGCCCTCGAGGCCGCCTGCCCGGTTGGTGGAGCGCATCACGCCATCCGGACCGGGGTAGATCTCGTCGTGGGCGACGCTGCCGCGGCGGCGGGCGGTTTCGAAGCCGTCGCCGATCTCGACGCCCTTGATGGCCTGAATGCCCATCACGGCGCCTGCGAGTTGGCTGTCGAGACGGTTCTCACCGCTGGTGAACGACCCGAGTCCGATCGGCAGCCCGTCGACGACGACCTCGACGATGCCGCCGAGCGTGTCGCCGTCCTTCTTGGCGGCCTCGATCTCGACGATCATCGCCTCTTCCGCGTCCTTGTCGTAGGCGCGCACCGGGCTGTCGTCGATGGCTTCGAGGTCGCCCGGCCGCGGCGGCGGGCCGTCGTACGGCTTGGACGCGCCGATCGAGATGACGTGCGACAGCACCTCGACACCGAGAGCCTGCGCGCAGGAAGGCTCGCGCGACGGTGCCCGCGGCCACCCGGGCTGCGGTCTCGCGGGCACTGGCGCGCTCGAGCACCGGCCGCGCGTCGTCGAACCCGTACTTCAGCATGCCCGCGTAGTCGGCGTGCCCGGGCCGCGGGCGCGTCAGCGGCGCGTTGCGTGCCACGTCCAGCTCGGCGGAGTCCACGGGATCCGCCGACATCACGGTCTCCCACTTCGGCCACTCGGTGTTGCCGATCTCGATGGCGATCGGGCCGCCCAGCGTGATGCCGTGTCGGACCCCGGCCAGCACGGTGACCTCGTCGGCCTCGAACTTCATCCTGGCACCACGCCCGTAACCGAGCCGACGGCGTTTCAGCTCGCCTGCGATGTCCTCCGAGGTGACGCCGACACCCGCGACCATGCCCTCGACCACGGCCACCAGGGCGCGACCGTGAGATTCACCAGCAGTGATCCATCGCAACACGCGTCCCATCTTCCCACGACGGGGTCTGCCCACCGAAACCGCCGAACAATCGGTCAGGTCAGAGTGCGCTGCAACAGGAACGTGTCGATGTAGCGATCGTGCTTGAAACCGACGCGGGTCAGCGTTCCGGCGTCGACGAAGCCGAAGCGGCGATGCAACTCGACCGACGCCGGGTCGCCGGTATCGGCGATCACCGCGATCACCTCCCTGATGCCCGCCGCGCCGCAGGCGTCGAGGAGGTCGCGGAGCAGTTCGGTGCCACATCCCTGGCCGATGTGGGACGGCGCGACGTAGACGGAGTCCTCGACGGTCGCCCGGTACGCGGGCCGCGTCTTCCACGGCCCGCAGTACGCGTACCCGGCGATCACCCCGTCGCGTTCGGTGACCAGGAACGGCAGCCCGGCGTCGATGATCGCGGCGAACCGGCGACGCCATTCGTCTGCGCTCGGCGCCACCAGCTCGAACGTGGCGACGCTGGTGGCGACGTAATGCGCGTAGATGTCGGCGATCGCGTCGAGGTCATCCGGGGTGGCGGCGCGGGTGGACTTGCGGGTGGACATGGTGCGCCCACCGTATGGCTACCCGGCCACGACGGCGACCGCAGCGGCCGCGGCCACGCACATCGACGGACCGTGCGGCACGGTGGCTGCCCGTGCCGCGGAACGCCAGGACGACCGCCGACAACGCGGTCAGCAGCGGCGCCGCGAGCGCCGCCAGCACCCAGGCGTCGGCGCCGAACGATCCGGTGAGCGCACCGACGCCGATCGCGAGCTTGACGTCGCCCGCCCCCATTCCCGCCGGGGCCACCAGGTGCACGACGAGGTAGAGCAGCGTCAGGGCGGCCGCGCCGGCGGCACGCGGGCACGCCGCGGCCCGCCATCGCCGCGACGGCCAGCACCACCGCCGCGCCGGGCAGCGTCAGCGCGTTGGGCAGCCGCCGCTGCCGGACGTCGTAGACGCTCAGCGCGATGAACCAGGCCAGCACGCACGCGCAGGCCAGCCCCGCCGCCGCGGTCGAAGGCTCCCCCATCATCGAAGGCTAACGCCGGTCGAGGGCCGCGCTCATCGCCTCTTTCGGCGCCGGGCGTCCGGTGAACTGCTCGACCTGGCTGAAGGCCTGATGCAGCAACATCCGCAGCCCGCCGATCACCCGACCGCCCGCGGCTTCGACGGCGGCGGCCAACGGCGTCGGCCACGGTTCGTAGATCGCGTCGAGCAGCAGCGGCACACCCGCCAGGGTGTCGACGTGCTCGGCGGCCGCATCGGCCGGGACCGTGCTGACCGCGACGTCGAGGCCGGCCGGCGCCGTGCCGAGCTCGATCCATTCCACCTCGACGCCGAGGCGCTCCCCCAATCGGAGCAGCTGCGCCGCCCGCTGCCGGCTGCGGGCGACCACCGAGACGTGCCCGACACCGAGCTCGACGAGGCCGAACGAGCGCGGCGGGTGCGGTACCACCCGCACCGTAAACGGCCGCGCGACCGGTTCGGAGCCCCTGGTCGCGCAACGCCTGCCCGAGCGCGCCCGTGACGCCGTCGACGTCGGTGTTGTCGGCGCGCCAGCCGGTGTCGGTGCGGAGCCAGCGTGTTGGCGGAGCCGACGAGTTCGGCACGGGCCGTGCGTTCGTCGGCGAATGCCAGCGCGGCGAACTTGCCCGGCATGGTCACCGACAACCCCACCCACTCGGGGCCGAAACCGCCGACCAGCGAGGCCAGTTCGGTGTCGGTGCACTCGATGCGGTCGTAGGTCCAGTCGGTCAGGCCGAGGGCACGGTAGGCCGCAAGGTGCAGCTGCGGTGACCGGGAGTGCGCGATCGGCGACCCGAGCACCGCCGCGCGGCGTGCGGCCGCTCATCGCGCGCTGTCGAGGACCCCGTTGCGCCTGGCGAGTTCGATGTTGGCCAGGTGCTGCTGGTAGTCCCGGGTGAACAACGTGGTGCCCTGGTCAGGTCGACGGTGACGAAGTACAGCCAGTCACCCGGATCCGGGTTCTCCGCGGCCGCCAGCGCCGGTTGCCCGGGCGAGCAGATCGGCGTCGCCGGAAGCCCTTCGCGCACATAGGTGTTCCACGGCGTGTCCTTGGCGCGGTCGCCGTCGGTGGTGGCCACCTCCTGGCGGTCGAGCGGATAGTTCACCGTCGAGTCGAACTCGAGCCGGTTGTGGTCGGGTTCGACGAGCCGGTTGAAGATGACCCGTGCGACCTTGGCGAAGTCCTGGGGTTTGGCCTCGCGCTGGACCAGCGACGCGACGGTCAGGATCTGGTACGGCGACAGGTTGGCGCCTTGCCCGCGTCCAGCAGTCCCTCCTGCTCGTACTGCCGACTGCTCGCGGCGATCAAGGTGGACAGGATGTCCTGCGCCGACGCCGACGGGTCGACGTTCCAGGTGCCCGGTGCGATCAGCCCCTCGATGCGGCGGTGGTCGTTGCCGAGGCCCTTGATCGGATCGAGCGCCCAATCCGGGATGGACAGCGCCGACAGATCCGCCGAACCCGCGGCCTTCTTCAGATCGTCGGCCTTGACGCAGTCCTTGGTGTCGTCGAGCTGAACGCAGGTGGCATCGGAGATCAGGCTGAAGATGCCCTGGGTGACGGCGTTGGTCTTGACGTCGGCGATGTCGTCGAGCTGACGGCCTTCGGGGATCACCAGCCGCCCCACCCGGTTCTGCGTATCGGCAAGTCGCGCAACGGCATTCGATGCCGGAATCTCGGTGCGCACCTTGTAGAAGCCGGGCTGGATCGCGGAGATCGCGGCATTGCCCGCGGCGGCGGTCACGAAGGCGTGCACGGTCGCCACCACCTTGTGGTCGAGCAGGGTCTGCCCGATCGCCGTCGTGGAGTCGCCGTTGTGGACCTCGATGACGACGTCGTTCCCGCCATCCCCCGCGTAGTCGTCGCCGACGCCGAACAGGCCGTGCCACAGCCGGGAGCCGAGGAACACCGCGCCGATCACCACCACGATCAGCGCGACGACGGCCAATCTGGTGAAATTCCGGCGTCTGCGGCGGTTGCGGTTCGCGCGGGCCCGTTCGGTGCGGCTCATGCTGCGCCGCGGCTTGCCGACCGACTCCGGCTGGGAGCGCTCGCGTCCCCAGTCGTCAGGCATCGGCCGCTCCCGCGCGGTCGGCCAGAACGGCACGCCGCTGGTCCAGCCAGGTCTGCAGAATGCCGACCGCGGCGGCCTGATCGATCATCGCCCTCTGTCCCTTCGCTTTGATTCCCGCCTCGCGCAGCGACCGCTGCGCGGTCACCGTGGTCAGGCGTTCGTCGGCAAGTCGCACCGGGATCGGTGCGATGCGGGCGGCGAGTGTGTCGGCGACGCCGATCGCGTCGACGGCCGAGGGCCCGATCCGCTCGGCGAGGGTGCGCGGCAGTCCGACGACCACTTCGACCACGTCGAGTTCGTCGACGAGCCGCGCCAGCCGCTTGCACGTGCTTGTCGGTCCGGTCCCGCCGAACGGTCTCGACGGGGGTGGCGAGGATCCCGTCCGGGTCGCTGGTGGCCACGCCGATGCGCACGGTTCCGACGTCGATGCCGAGCCGTCGGCCGCGTCCGGGGTCGGCGGGACTCAGGCGGTCCCCGGCGCCGGTCGCGGTCTGGCGGTCGCCGCTAGTCAGCTCCGCTGGCTCCGGCTCACCTCGGCACGCAACGCGGCCAGCGCCGCGTCGATGCCCGAGGCGCCGCTTCCGGACCCCTGCGCGAGTTCGGCCTTGCCGCCGCCGCGGCCGTTGACCGCCGCGCCGAGCGTCTTGACCAGGTCGTTGGCCGAAAGGCCGAGATCTTGGGCGGCGGGGTTGACCGCCACCACGAATGGCACCGCGTCGTCGTCGCCCTCGGCGATCAAGGCCACCACCGCGGGATCGGATCCGAGTTTGCCGCGGATGTCGCCGACGAGGCTGCGGAGGTCGGCCGCCGAGACGCCGCCGGCCATCCGCTGTGCCACCAGACGGACCTTACCCACCAGCTCGGCGCCTGCGGCGGCGTTTGCTGCGGCCGACCGCGCATTCGCCAGGCGCACCCGGTCGAGTTCCTTCTCGGCGGCGCGCAGGCGCTCGACGAGGTTGGCCACCCGGGCGGGCACCTCGTCCGACGGCACCTTGAGCGACGACGCCAGCCCCGCCATCAGGGCGCGCTCCTTGGCCAGGTACTTGAACGAGTCGAGGCCGACGTAGGCCTCGACGCGGCGCACCCCCGAGCCGACCGACGACTCGCCGAGGATGGTGACCGGACCGATCTGGGCGGAGTTGTGTACGTGCGTACCACCGCACAGCTCGAGCGAGAACGGGCCGCCGATCTCGACCAGCCGCACGTCCTCGGGATAGGCCTCGCCGAACAGCGCCATCGCGCCCATCGCCTTGGCCTTCTCGAGCTTGGTGTACAGGTGTTCACCGCGTAGTCGGCCTCGACGGCCTCGTTGGTGACCACTTCGATCTGCTCTCGCTGATCGTCGCTGAGCGCGCCCTGCCAGTTGAAGTCGAACCGCAGATAGCCCGGCCGGTTCAGCGAGCCGGCCTGAACCGCGTTCGGGCCCAACACCTGTCGCAGCGCGGCGTGCACCATGTGGGTGCCGGAGTGGCCCTGGGTGGCGCCGTGCCGCCACTTCGGATCGACCGCCGCGACGACGGTGTCACCCTCGACGAACTCGCCGGACTCGACGGTGACGCGATGCACGAACAGCGTCTTGGCGATCTTCTGCACGTCGGTGACGGCGGCCTTCGCGGCCTGGCTGGAGCCGGTGCCGCTGACGCGACCGATGTCGGCGATCTGGCCGCCGGACTCGGCGTAGAGCGGGGTGCGGTCGAGCACGAGCTCGATGCGGTCGGCTGCCTGCAGCGTCGCCGTGCGCGACGACGGGGACCCGTTTGCCGTCGACGAAGATGCCCGAGAATCCTTGCCTCGGAGGTCAGTTCGTCGAAGCCGGTGAACTCCGTCGGGCCCGCGTCGACGAGTTCGCGGTAGGCGGTCAGGTCGGCGTGGGCGTGCTTGCGTGCCGCGGCATCGGCCTTCGCGCGCTGGCGCTGTTCGGCCATCAGGCCGCGGAAGCCCTCCTCGTCGACGCTCAACCCCGACTCGGCGGCCATCTCGAGGGTCAGCTCGATCGGGAAGCCGTAGGTGTCGTGCAGCGTGAACGCGTCGGTGCCCGACAGCACCGTGGCGCCCGGACGACCTGGTGGCGTTCGCGGCGTCCTCGAAGAGCTTCGACCCGGACGCCAGCGTGCGGTTGAACGCGGTCTCCTCGGCGACCGCGATGCGGTTGATCCGGTCGAAGTCGGATGACCAGTTCGGGGTACGACGGGCCCATCGCGTCGCGCACGCACGCCATCAGCTCGCCGACGATCGGGGTGTCGATGCCGAGCAGCTTGGCCGACCGGATGACGCGGCGCAGCAGGCGGCGCAGCACGTAGCCGCGGCCGTCGTTGCCGGGGCTGACGCCGTCGCCGATGATGATCGCCGCGGTGCGGCTGTGGTCGGCGATGATGCGGTAGCGGACGTCGTCCTCGTGGTTGCCTGCGCCGTAGCCGCGCGGTGCGATGCCGGCGACCAGGTCGATGATCGGCCGCATCAGGTCCGTCTCGTAGACGTTGTCGACGTCCTGCAGCAGGCACGCCACCCGCTCGACGCCCATGCCGGTGTCGATGTTCTTGCGCGGCAACGGCCCGAGGATCTCGAAGTTCTCCTTGCAGGTGCCCTCGCCGCGCTCGTTCTGCATGAAGACGAGGTTCCAGATCTCGATGTAGCGGTCCTCGTTGGCCTCGGGGCCGCCGTCGATGCCGTACTCCGGACCGCGGTCGTAGTAGATCTCCGACGACGGCCCGCACGGGCCGGGGATGCCCATCGACCAGTAGTTGTCGGCCATGCCGCGACGCTGGATGCGCTCGAGCGGAAGCCCGGCCACCTCCTGCCACAGTTCGATGGCCTCGTCGTCATCGAGATAGACGGTGGCCCAAAGCCTTTCGGGATCGAACCCGTACCCGCCCTGATCCTGCGGGTTGGTCAGCAGGGTCCAGGCGAACTCGATGGCGCCCTTCTTGAAGTAGTCGCCGAACGAGAAGTTGCCCGCCATCTGGAAGAAGGTGTTGTGCCGGGTGGTGATCCCGACCTCGTCGATGTCCGGCGTGCGGATGCACTTCTGCACGCTGGTCGCGCGGTTCCACGGCGGCGTCTGCTGGCCGAGGAAGTACGGCACGAACTGCACCATGCCGGCGTTGACGAACAGCAGGTTGGGGTCGTCGAGGATCACCGATGCGCTTGGCACCTCGGTGTGGCCCGCCGTCACGAAGTGATCGAGGAAGCGCTTCCTGATCTCGTGTGTCTGCACGTGCTGCTGTCCTTCTTGATATGGAGGGTTTCTGGGGTTCTTTCGACCGCATTACAGTACCGGTCGGCGGTCGGGCGACCGACAGGCGCGGTAAGTGCCCGCCGCCGCGCGACCGCAGCGTGCACTCAGGCGTTGATGAAGCTCAACCGCACCGAGCGACGCGGATTGTCGCGGTTCAGGTCGACCAGCACCACGCTCTGCCACGTCCCCAGCAGCGGCTCACCGCCCTGAACCGGCACCGTGACCGACGGCGACACGATGGCGGGCAGGACGTGGTCGGCGCCGTGCCCGGGTGAGCCGTGCGAGTGCTGGTAGCGGTCGTCCCGAGGCAACAGCCGTTCGAGCGTGTCGACCAGGTCGTGATCCGACCCGGCGCCCGTCTCGATGATCGCCACCCCCGCCGTGGCGTGCGGAACGAACACGTTGCAGAGCCCGTCACCGCGGTCGGTGCAGAACGCCCGCACCGCCCCGGTCAGATCAACGGTCCGCCGTCGCGCGCTGTCGACGTCGAGTACCTCGGTGTGCATGAAACCGAGCCTACGAGCCGAGCCGGACGGCCCGCCCAGATGGAGCTCGAGATGGCCCTCGAGAAGGCCTGAAAATGGCCATTGTCTGGGCAAATGCGGCGGAGGAGAGTGAGGCGTGGACCGGTGGCGCCACGGGGGCGCCGCCCCGACCCCGACAGGGGGTGGATCGTGTACGCACGAACTACCACTATCAGTGCGCAGCAGTCGTCCATCGACACCGGAATCGCCTACGTGCGCGACGGCGTGATGCCGGCGCTCCAGCAGATGACCGGCTACGTCGGCCTGTCGCTGTTGGTCGACCGCCAATCGGGCGAGTGCATCGCCACCAGTGCATGGGAAACCGACGAAGCCCAGCGGGCCAGCGCCGAACGGGCCGGGCCGTTACGCGATCGGGCCGCGGAGGCCTTCGGCGGCGGTGCGACCGTTGGAGTCTGGGAGATCGGGGTTCTGCACCGCGATCATCGTTCGGCCGATGGGGCGTGGGTGCGCGCGACGTGGATCAGGGTCCCTCCGGATCAGGCGGACCGTGCCGTGGACTTCTACCGGACGTCGGTGCTGGCCTCGCTCGAGGACCTCGCCGGGTTCTGCAGCGCCAGCCTGCTGATCAACCGCGCGTCGGGCCGTGGGGTGTCGTCGACGACGTTCGACAGCCGAGAAGCGATGGAGCGCAACGAGGACGAGGCGCGCGAACTCAGGAACGCCCGCACCAGGGAGCTCGGCGCCGACATCCTGGACGTCGGCGAATACGAGCTGGCACTCGCTCATCTCCGGGTGCCGGAGATGACCTGACGGCCGTGCTCAGCAGCGGGGATTGACGCGCGCGTTTATTTCTTTCGGCCAGGGGTATTGCTCTTGCACCACTCGTCACCCTGGAGGAAAGAATGACCATCACCGGCATCATCACCGCGATCCTGATCGGCATCGTGGTCGGCGTGCTCGGCCGCCTCGTCGTACCAGGCAAGCAGCACATCTCCGTCATTGTCACCATCCTGGTCGGCATCGTGGCCGCCTTCATCGGCACCGTCGCTTGCCCGCGCCCTCGGTATCCCCACCGCCACCAACGGCATCGACTGGCTCGAACTGCTCGTCCAGGTCATCGTGGCCGCACTCGGTGTGGCTCTGGTGTCCGGCGTCACCGGACGTCGTCGCTCGGGGCTGCTCCGTCGCTAGACCTGGTGCAGCAGGGGCACCTCCCCCCGGGCCTTGATCTGCTGCACCACCCAGGCGTTGCCGTCGGGATCTGAGAACTCGAACATCGTGCCCCCATCACGACCGTCGAGGACGCTGATTTTCCCGGCGGCAACGCCGTTTTCAACCAGATGCAGGCGACTGCATCAGTCGGCGACGAGCAGCTCGTCGAGGCGCTCGTAGCCCTCGGTCATGCCGCCCTCCATGCCGGAGGACAGGAGCCCGTCGCGGGCCTCGACATTGGGACAGATGGAGCGGCCCCGCAACTGGCTGCGGTTACCACCGAGATCCTCGAACCACATGTACTCGATGTTCACCATGTCGGGCGCGCCCTCGAACTCGAAGGTCTGGATGATGAGCTCGCCCTCCCGCACCCGATGGAAGACGCCGTTGAACCAGTACTCGTCGCCGTCGGGTCCCGTGTGCAGATACCGGTAGCCGCCGCCGGTGCGGAAGTCCCACCGATCGACGGAGATCTCGTAGCCGCGGGGCCCGAGCCACTTCTTGACGATCTCGGGGTCGGCGTGGGCGCGAAACAGTACCGACGCGGGCGCGTCGAAGTCGCGGGTGAAGTCCATCGCCAGCGTGTCCACCGGCGCGATCAGATTCAGTGCGTTCGTCATTGCTCGTTCTCCTTGTCCGTTCCCTTGTCAGAGGTCATCGCCGCCAGCAGCCCGTCCAGCCGGCGGTAGTTGCGTTCGGCGTCCAACCGGTATCGATCGATCCAGGCCGTCAGCCGCTCCAGTGCCGCCGCGTCGAGGTGCACGGGCCTGCGCTGGGCATCCCGACTCCGGGTGACCAGGCCGGCCTGCTCGAGCACCTGAATGTGCTTGGACACCGCCTGCTTCGTGATGTCGAACGGCTCGGCCAGCTCGTTGACCGTCGCCGGGCCGCGCGACAACCGCGCCACGATGGCCCGCCGGACCGGGTCGGCCAGTGCCAGGAAGGCACGGTCGAGCCCGGTCTCCGCATCTCCGTCACTTCTCAATTGTCAACCCATACCTTGATCAACCAATTGATTGACTATAACGCTAGGAGGGGTCGGCGTGGGTGTCAAGGGGTGAAATCCGGCTCAGGGCAGCGCGTCGCCGGGGAAGCCCATCACGGGGTGGACCTCGAAGGTGAAGACGCCCTCGCGCACGCCGGGATCGTCGGCCATCACCGCGGAGGTCTCCTCGACCGACCCGGTGAACACGCCGATGCCACACACGTCCGAGTCGTCGAGCACTGGCAACACCACCGCCAGCCGACCGTCGTCGCGCAGCCCGAAGTTGCGCCTGCCGTGCTCCCACACGATCGGCGCCGCCCCATCCGACCCGTAGTTCGGCCCGGCCCGCAGGATCACGACGCTGTAGGCCTTGGCCGTCGGCAGCAGCGCATTCATCTCGTCGTCGGTGAAGGTCTTCATCGAGCTCCTCGTCGTCAGCCGCGCCTGCGCCGGATGATCGCGCGCAGCTTGTCCAACCTGCCCGCGATGTCGCGTTCGGCCCCGTGGTTCGTGGGCCGGTAGTAATCCGTGCCTACCACTTCGTCGGGTGGATACTGTTGTGGCACAACACCATCGGGGTCATCGTGCGGATATGCGTAGCCCTGCGCGTTGCCGAGCGCCGCGGCTCCCGAGTAGTGGCCGTCGCGCAGGTGTGGCGGCACCATGCCCGCCTTGCCCGCCTTGATGTCGGCCATCGCCGCCCCCAGCGCCGTCGTCACCGCGTTCGACTTCGGCGCCGAGGCCAGGTGCACCGTCGCGTGTGCCAGCGTGAGCTGAGCTTCGGGCAGGCCGATCAGCTGCACGGTCTGAGCCGCCGCGACCGCCGTCGGCAACGCGGTCGGGTCCGCCATGCCGATGTCCTCGCTGGCCAGGATCATCAGCCGGCGTGCGATGAACCGGGGGTCCTCCCCCGCGGTCAGCATCCTGGCCAGGTAGTGCAGGGCGGCGTCCACGTCGGAACCGCGGATCGACTTGATGAACGCGCTGATCACGTCGTAGTGCTGATCGCCGTCGCGGTCGTAGCGCACGGCCGCCTTGTCCAGCGACTGCTCGACGGTCTCCACCGTCACCTGATCGGTGGCCTCGGCGGCCACCTCGAGAGCGGTGAGCGCGCGGCGGGCATCCCCCGCTGCCAGGCGCACCAGCAGATCGATGGCATCGGGTTCGACGGCGACCGCGCCGCCAAGGCCACGGGGATCGGCGACGGCGCGCTCGACCACGGCGCGGATGGCCTCCGCGGTCAGGGGCTGCAGTTGCAGGATCAGCGACCGCGACAGCAGCGGCGCGACGACGGAGAAGGACGGATTCTCGGTGGTCGCGGCGACGAGCAGCACCACGCGGTTCTCCACCGCGGCGAGCAGGGCGTCCTGCTGGGTCTTGGAGAACCGGTGCACCTCGTCGATGAACAACACGGTCTGCTCGCCGTGCGCGGCGGCGCGGCGGGCGACGTCGATCACCGCCCGCACCTCCTTGACGCCCGCCGACAGTGCCGACAGTGCCTCGAACCGCCTGCCGGTGGCGTGCGAGATCAGCGACGCCAGCGTGGTCTTGCCGGTGCCGGGCGGGCCGTACAGGATGACCGAGGCCGCCCCCGAACCCTCGACCATCCGGCGCAGCGGCGAGTTGGGCCGCAGCAGATGGTCCTGACCGACCACCTCGTCAAGGCCTGCCGGGCGCATCCGCACCGCCAGTGGCGACGACACCGATCCGGCGGACCCGCGCTCAGCGCGCGACGGGTCGTCGCCGAGGTCGAATAGCCCGTCGGACACGCTCTAGGCTTACCACGGATCAGTCGGCAGGTTGCGTGACGAAGTCGATGAGCTCCTCGACCCGTCCGATGAGCTCAGGCTCCAGGTCGTTCCAGTCCCGAACCTTGCCGCGGATCCGCCGCCACGCCTCGGCGATGTCGGCCTGCCCGGCGTGCGGCCAGCCGAGGCCCTCGCAGATGCCGTGCTTCCAGTCCGTGCCGCGCGGCACCACCGGCCAGGCCTTCAGGCCAAGCCGGGCGGGTTTGACGGCCTGCCAGATGTCGATGAACGGGTGGCCGACGACCAGCGTGTCGGCGCCGCCCGGTCCGCGTGCGACGGCGTCGGCGATGCGCGTCTCCTTGGAGCCCGCGACCAGGTGGTCGACGAGCACCCCGAGTCGCCGACCGGGCGCCGGCTGGAACTCCGCGACGACGGCGGCCAGGTCGTCGATGCCGCCGAGGTACTCGACCACGACACCCTCCACCCGAAGGTCGTCGCCCCACACCTGTTCGACGAGTTCGGCGTCGTGGCGGCCCTCGACGTAGATCCGGCTGGCCAGCGCCACCCGGGCCCGTCCGCCCGCCACCGCAACCGAACCCGACGCCGTCCTGGTCGGCGCTGCGGGAGCCGCCCGCCGCGGCGGGTTGAGGATCACGGGCTTCCCGTCGATCAGGTAGCCGGGACCGACCGGGAAGGCCTTCCGACGGCCGTTGCGGTCCTCGAGCTGCATCCGGCCGTACTCGATGCCGACCACGGCGCCGACGTATCCGGTCTGGGCGTCCTCGACCACCAGACCGATCTCGGCGACCCGTTCGGTTGAGCGGGGTCGTCGCGAGCCGTGCGGGTCGCGGGCCAGCACATCGGAGCCGTATCGATCGTCCACGCCCGCGATCCTAGGAACGATCGGGGCGATTCCGGGCATCGCCACACCGTTGTCCCTACGATCCAATGCGTGCTGCTGAACCGGGCAACCGCCGAGGGGATCGCCGACGGCACCATCACGCTGGTGCTGCGCCGCTGGGATGCGCCCCGCGCCAAAACCGGTGGCACGCAGCGCACTCCGGTCGGCACCATCCGCGTCGACGCGGTCACCGAACGTCCCGGCGGCTACCGCGTCACCGCGGCTCAGGCGATCGCAGCCGGATATCCGAGCGCCAGGGCGGCGCAGGCCGAGCTGGACCGTCGCCCGGCCGGGCACACCTACCTGATCGCCGTGTCCTTCATGGCCCCCGACGAGCGTCCCGCGCTGGCCGCCGACGACGTGCTCACCGACGCCGACGTCGCCGCCATCACCGCACGGTTGGACCGCTGGGACGCCGTCGCGACCCCGTGGACGCGCGACTATCTGACGATGATCGGCGACAACGAGGCGGTCCGCGCGCCCGACCTGGCGGCGCGGGTCGGGCTGGACGTGCCCCGGTTCAAGCGTCGGGTGCGCCAGCTCAAGGGCCTCGGCCTGACCATCAGCCTCGACGTGGGTTACCGCTTGAGTCCGCGCGGCAGGGCCTACCTGCAGTCGCTCCGGCCTGGCTAACGGCGAGGATCGGGCCGATGGGCCTGCACTGCGGATGCGCCACGCTCGTCGCCGACCGACCGCAGCCCGGCGACCACGCCGTCGATGTCGGCGTCGGGCCGGTTCTGGCTGAGTTTGAACTTGGCCTCGATCCGCTGAATCGCCACCTCGACGCCGACGATCGCGCGGAGCTGCCCCGCGAAGTAACGCTCGGGCGCGTCGTCGACCGACCACGGCTCCGGACGCCCACCCTCGTGGTGCTCGGTCAGACGCCTGACGAGGTCGGCGAGCCAGTCGGTGTCGTCGTGGATGGTGACGGTGCCATGGACGTGGGCGACGACGTAGTTCCACGTCGGCACGACCCTGCCGTGCTCGGCCTTGGAGGCGTACCACGTCGGGGTGATGTAGGAGTCCGGGCCGCGGACGATGACCAGTGCCTGCGCTCCGTCGATGCGTTGCCAGTGCTCGTTGTTGCGGGCGAAGTGACCGAGGAGAGCCCCGCGCTCGCGGTCGTAGAGGAACGGCAGCATCGTGGCCTCGAGGCCATCCGAACCCGCGGTGACGAGGTCGGCCGCGCCGGGCTGCGCCAGTAGCTCGTGCACCGCCTCGTCGGCCGGCGCGAAGTGGGTGGGGACGTACATCACCCCATCCTCCTCCCGATCATCGGGACGCACGAGCCATGCGCGCCCGCCAAGAGGTATAACCCAAGCGTGCGAATCGGTGTGTCGACTCCCGTGGTGATCCAGATACCCGGAGCGACGTCGGAATGGGAACGCGATGCGGGCATCGAGGACATCGCCCGTGTGGCGGCGGCCGCCGACGAACTCGGATTCGACTTCCTGACCTGTCCCGAACACGTCGTGGTGCCCGAACACGTCGCCGCCCAGCGGGGAACGACGTACTGGGATCCACTGGCGACGCTGGCGTTTCTCGCCGCGCGGACCAGCCGGATCCGGCTGGCCACCAACGTGTTGGTGCTGGGCTACCACCATCCCCTCGCGATCGCCAAGCGCTACGGCACGCTGGACCGGATCAGCGGCGGCCGGCTGGTGCTCGGCGTCGGCGTCGGCTCGCTCGCCGAGGAGTTCGAACTCCTCGGCGCGGCGTGGGACGACCGTGGCAGGCGCGCCGACGACGCGATCCGGGCACTGCGCGCGTCGATGGCCACCACCAGACCGGTGTACGAGGGTGAGTACTACCGCTACGACGGGTTGGTGGTCGAGCCCTGCGCGGTCCAGCCGCACGTGCCCATCTGGGTCGGTGGCCGCACCCTTCGGTCCCTGCGCCGCGCGGTCGCACTCGCCGACGGCTGGATGCCCTTCGGCCTCAGTTCCGCCGAGTTGGGGAAAATGCTTGCCGCCGTTGATCTTCCGGCCGGCTTCGACGTGATCCTGATGTGTGGCCCACTGGATCCGTCGCGAGCGGCCGACGACGTGCGGCGGCGACTGACGGCGCTGATCGAGCTCGGCGCCACGGCGGCCACCTGTGCGATCGCCGCGGACTCCCCCGCCCACTACTGCGACCAACTCGCGGCGCTACGCGAACTCACCGACGGCATCGAAGGGGTGGACCGATGACGGACGAGACGGACGACAGGTTGGCCGAGCTCGAACGGCGGCTCGGACGCATCGAGGACGAACGCGCGATCGAGCGGATGATCGCCTCGTACGGGCCGCTGGTCGACGCGGGCGAGGCCGATGCCACCGCGGGTCTGTGGGCCGTCGACGGTGGCTACGACGTCGAGGACTGGCCGATGCGCAGCCGGGACGACGTCGCGGCGATGGTGCGCTCGGATGCTCACCAGGGGATGATCGCGCGGGGCTGTTCGCACTTCCTCGGACCCGCGGTCGTCACCGTGGACGGCGACGATGCGGTCGCGGTGTGCGAATCGGCGTTGTTCGTGAAGATGGCCAAGGGGTTTGGCGTGTTCCGGGCCGGGGTCAACCACTTCCGGCTGCAGCGCAGGGACGGTCGGTGGCAGATCGTGCACCGCACCACACGTGCCCTCGATGGCAACGTCGACGCACGCAATCTGTTGTCCGCAGGCGTTGCGGGACGAACCCGGTGAGCGGGGCGCCGTGTCGACGGCGTGTTCGTCAACACCGACGCACCCGAGCGCGAACAGGCCGAAAAGGGCTGTTGCGACAACGGTTTCCGAATGCGGCGCCATCGACGCCGGGGCCTGACCCTACTTCTTGAGCTCCGTGTTGATGTCGAACAGCACCTGCTCACCGTCGATCTTGTCGATCTTCATGTGCGCCAGGTAATCGCCGTCGGGTCCGGTGAACGTGCAGTCGAACGTCCCGCCGACCTTGGCCTCTACGCCGTCCGGGCACTTGACGTCGGTCGGCTTGAAGTCCGTCTTCTCGGACACCAGATCGACCACCGACTGCGCCGCGCCGTCGGGTTTGATGGTCGAGGAGCCGCACGCCGTGAGCTGCAGCGCGGCCGCGCCGATGAAGACTGCGGCGCCGAAGCGGATGGCAAGTGTTCGGGTCATGCTGCGGAATGGTCCTAGAAGGTTTGCCAGAGGTCAAGAGCAAAACGGGCCTTGACTTGAAGCGCTTCAAGTTCGGCAGAGTGGTGTCATGACCATCGACACGACCGTGACCCCCGAGCTGACGATTCAGCAGGTGTCGCGCCGCACCGGGCTGGCGGAGTCGGCGCTGCGGTACTACGAGCGCATCGGGCTCATCGACGCGGTGCCGCGCGACGCCAGCAGCGGCCACCGGCGCTACCCCGCCGACCTCGTCGCCACCATCGAGTCCCTGAGTTGCCTACGGGGCAGTGGAATGTCGGTCGCCGACATCCGCAGCTATGTGGCCAACACCAGGCGCGGCGACGAAGCCGTCGGCGATCAGCGCGCGCTCTTCGAAGCACATGCCGCGCGGCTCCACGACGAGATCAGCCGGCTGCGCCTGCGCGAGCGTTACGTCACCGCCAAGGCGCGGATGTGGGCGGCCAGGGAGCGCGGCGACACCGCGGCCGAACAGGAGATCATCCCGACCGTGATCGAGCTCGGCGGACGGCTGCTCGACGACGAAGGAGCGCACCGTGGTTGAGCATGGCGGCCCGGTTCTGGTCACCGGCGGATCGGGATTCCTTGCGGGACACGTGATTCTGCGACTTCTCGCCGAAGGGCAGCGCGTGCGCACCACGGTGCGTTCGGTGGGCAGGCAGGCCGACGTCCGTGCCACGCTGCACCGCGCAGGCGCCGACACCGGGCGGCTCGAGTTCGCCACCGCCGATCTGACCGCCGACGACGGATGGTCCGCGGCGGTCTCGGGGTGCGAGTACGTGCTGCACGTCGCGTCACCGTTCCCCAACAGACAGCCCAAGGACGAGAACGAGGTCATCCTGCCCGCGCGAGAGGGCGCGGTGCGGGTGCTGCGGGCGGCCGCGGAGGCCCACGTCCGGCGCGTCGTGATGACGTCGTCGTTCGCTGCCGTCGGCTACAGCCCCAAGCCCTCCGGCCTGCCGTATGACGAGACCGACTGGACCGACCCGGCCGGGCCGCAATCGCCGTACGTGAAGTCCAAGACGCTGGCCGAACGCGACGCCTGGGAGTTCGCGGCCGCGAATGCCGTTGAACTGACGGTGATCAATCCGGTCGGGATCTTCGGGCCCGTCCTCGGCAGCGACGTCGCCGCGTCGGTGCAGATCATCGGTGGACTGCTGGCCGGCAGACCACCGGTGCTGCCGAGAGCGTCGTTCGCGGTGGTGGACGTCCGTGACGTCGCCGACCTGCACGTGCGGGCGTTGACCGAGCCACGCGCGGCAGGCGAACGGTTCCTCGCCTCGTCCGGTCAACCGGTCACCCTGCCGGAGATCGCGACGATGCTGCGCGCAGGGCTCGGACCCGCCGCGCGACGCGTCCCGACCCGGGAGCTACCCGACTGGACGTTCCGGACCGCCGCGCGTGTGGTGCCCGCGCTCCGCGAACTCGCGGGTCTGCTCGGCGAACCCAAGCGGTTGTCCACCGCGAAGGCCACCGAACTGCTGGGCTGGCAACCACGCCCCGTCGCCGACACCATGGTCGCCACCGCCGAGAGCCTGCTCGACCGGACGAGCGTCCCGACGGGATGACACGACCGGAATGAACCCGTGGGCCGCCGGGATCGTGACACAAGAGTGTGACCTACACCACGATCTAGGAGCGACCATGCGAGACCTGTTGCGCTCATCCATCAACACCGGCTTTGCCGTCGCAGCGGCGGGCACGCTCGCCGTGACGTCTGCCGCGCCACCAGCCGCGCCACACTCGGTGCCGTCCGTCGTCGGCGACGTCAGACTCGCGGCGGCGACCACCTCAACGCCGCGATTCCGCCGCCGGGCGCGCTCATCACCCAATTTCTCGCCAACCAAGCCCAGAACTGCTCGCTGATCTGCCCCTTCATCGTCCAGCTCGCCGTCGAACCCGCCTTCCGCTTCGCGATCATTCCGGTGACGTTCGCCGCAGAGCTCCAATCGGGACAACCGTTGCTCAACGCGATCGCCCGCACCGACGCCACGGTCAGCGGAGCGGCGAACGCCGCACTCACCGGCATCATCGACAATGACCTCGGCCTGGTGTTGCCGCGCGCCCAAAACGCGCTGGAGGTCGCCGTGGTCGGGCTCATCGACATCGGCACCACCGCCGTCACGCAGCCGGGCAACCTCCTTTCCGCCATCAACGCCGCGCGCACGAATTTCCTTGGCGGACTCCAGCAGCCACCGGGAACGATGCCGCCCCCAGTGGTGCACAACGCGTTGGAGGCGGGCGCGGTGCGGGTGATCGAGGTGGTGTCGTCGTTGACCTTCCAGGCTCCGGAACGACTCCTGCTCGGCGTCACTCAGGCAGCGGACGCACTCTTCTCGACTCTGGGTGCCACAGGCAACATCGGGTCTGCGCTCGCGGCAACGGGCGCGTCGGTCGCGACGACCGTCAGCGAGTCGGCCGCCTTCGTTCGGCACGCGCTGACGGAGCCGATCCCGATCTCCCCGGCCGTGACCGCAGCGGTGACAGTGGCGCCGAAGACTGCCACGTCGACTGCGGCGGCTGTGTCGACCTGGCCGCGGCCACCGAGTCGAAATCGTCGACGACACCGGTCAAGCCCTCGGTCACCAAACGCGCCCTCGCCGCTGTCACTGCCCCACTGCACCGAATCGCCAAGGCCGACAACGACACTCCGTCGGCGCAATCATCCGCCACGGGCAGCTCCAAGCCGGCCGCGAAGCATGACGACGGCGACCGGCACGGTGCGCGCCACAGCGCGTCCAAGCACGACGCACAGGCCTCGGCGTCCGGCGGGCAGGGCAACCGGAAGCACTCCGACTGACGCTGCCGTACGACGCGGCTGACACCGTAGCCGTACCGCCCTGGCGTGCTCGATTCATCCACAGGCCGTGGGGCTTGCACATGGGCGTAACCCCTTGTGCCACTGTAGCTTCGACAGTCACATCGTCGGGCCGTTCGGGTCGATGTTGTGGTTGAGCCGGAAGAGGTTGTCGGGGTCGTAGCGCCGCTTGAGCTCGACGAGCCGCTCGTAATTGGGGCCGTAGGCCTGCCGGACGCGGTCGTAGTCGTCGGCCGAGAGGTAGTTCGTGTAGGAGCGGTCGGCCATGTAGGGAGACAGCGAGTCGAAGGTCTCGCGGGCCCAGGCGATGCCCGCGTCGGTGTCGGCGGGGTCGGTCCACTGCGAGATCAAAAGGAGGTTGTAGCCCGGCTCCCTGTGCGGGTAGGCCATGGCCGTCGGGGCGACGCGCGTGACCGCGCCGTGGAAGTCCTCGACAACGAGTGCGCACAGCTCGTTTGGTGCCTGCTCGAACGCCCTGATCATCACCTCGACGCCAGGATCCGAGAGGTCCGAGAAGAACGCCGACTTCCAGTAGTTGAGCCCGCCCGCCGGGAACAGCCAGTCGACCCCCGTGTTGACGATGGGGTAGGGCATGCGCTGGATCATGTCCGCGACCGGTGAGCCGAACTGGCGTAGCGGGCGGACGTCGGCCTCGGCGCGGTCGGGGTCGTCCCCCGCGTGGCAGATCGCGACCCCGCAGAGCTTGGTCCCCGATCCATCGGGCGCGTGTAGGAAGGCGGCCTGCGTGGAAAGCTCGTCGGGAAGGTCGGCGGTGAACTCGCGGTAGAAAGAGAACAGCTGGGGCGCCGCCTCGAGCGGGTGCAACACCACCCCGCCCAGGACGCTCTCCACCGGGTGCGCGCGGTACTCGAACGACGTCACGACGCCGAAGTTGCCCCCACCCCCGCGCAACGCCCAGAACAGGTCGGGATCGGCGTCCTCGCCAGCGGTGACGATCTCGCCCGACGCGAGCACCACCTCGGCGGACAGCAGGTTGTCGACGGCCATCCCGTACATCCCCATCAGCCACGCGATACCCCCGCCGAGCGTGAGGCCGGCGATCCCTGTGCTCGAGACGACGCCGCCTGGAACGGCGAGCCCGAAGGCGGCGGCGGTGCGGTCGAGCTCGCCGACGGTGACGCCCGCCTGCGCTCGTACCGTGGATCGCGGCGGATCGACGTGGATGCCCTTCATGAGCGAGAGGTCGATCATCAGCCCGCCCTCGGTGACCGCCCTGCCGGCGACGTTGTGGCCACCGCCGCGGACCGAGATCTCGAGCCTTTCGCTTCTGCCGAAAGTGACCGCACGCAGGACGTCCGCGGTGTGCAGACATCGCGCGATCACCGCGGGATGCTTGTCGATCAGTCCGTTGTGGATGCGCCGGGCGTCGTCGTAACCGGAGTCCCCCGGGACGAGGACCTGTCCCGACAACGCATCCGCGAGCAGCTGGACGCTATTCGCCGTCGTCGCACTGGACATCAGTGATCCTCCTGGCCGCTTGCGCCAAGGCTACGCGCGTGACCCCGGCGAGGAAATCCTTGAAGGCCACACACTTTGGCCCCCGCTACTTGCTTCGGGCCCTGCCCTCCCGATGCCGCGAGCCGCCCAGCGAGGGCGACAGACACGGTGCCCACCACAGCGCGAGACACGACGCACAGGCCTCGGATTCCGACGGGCAGGGCAACCTGATGCCCTCGGACTGACGCTGCCTGCGCGAGCTGACACCCAATACCAGAATTCGCCTTGGCGTGCTTGATTCATCCACAGGCGGTGGGTTTATCCACAGGGTGTAATCCCTTGTGTCACTGTGGTTTCAGTAGTCACAGTGCGGCGTGTTTTGTCGGTGGTCGAACGTATGTTCGAAGTATGTCCGGGACGGTCGTGCAGGAAGCGATCGCGGCGATGCGCGCCGCGCACGACGCGCTGGCCGCCTGCGACATCGACTCACTGACCCCGGCCGAACTGCTCGCCGCCGGCGACGAGTTGCAGACCCTGACCTGTCAACTACCCACCCAGAGTCACCGGTTGTTGGCCCGGCTGCAGGCCGAGACCACACCCAAGGAGATGGGCGCCAAGTCCTGGAAGGACGTGCTCAGGATCCGGTGGCGGATCTCCAGCAGCGAAGCGAACCGCCGGCTGACCGAGGCCGCGCTGCTGGGACCACGACGGACCTTGACCGGGGAACCCCTGGAACCCGTGCTCGCGGCGACCGCGGCCGCCCAGGCCGCCGGGCGATCACCCCCGAGCACGTCGAGGTGATCCGCAAGTCGATCACCAAACTGCCCGGTTTCGTCGACGCGGGCACCCGGGAGCGGTTCGAGGCCGACCTGGTCCGCACCGCGGCCGGCGTCGGACCCAAGGAACTCGGCGACGTCGCCGAGCTGACCCTGTTCCTGCTCGACCAGGACGGCCCCGCACCCGACGACACCGAACGCACACCGCACGCGCGGGATCACCATCGGCCGCCAGCAACGGCGCGGCGGCAACAGCACCCTCACCGGGGAACTGACCCCCGAAGCGCGGGCGGTGTTGGAGGTGATCTTCGCCAAGTACGCCGCCCCCGGCATGTGCAACCCCGATGATCCCGAACCCTGCACCTCGCGGCACCCCGACCCAAGCCCAGATCGACAACGATCACCGCAGCCTGGCCCAACGCCAACACGACGCCCTGATCGCGGTCGGGCGGATCGCCCTGATGAGCGGACAACTCGGCCAACTCAACGGGCTGCCGGTGTCGATCATCATCCGCACCACCCTGCAAGACCTGGAGAGCCGGGCCGGGGTCGGGGTCACCGGCGGGGGCACCATCATGCCGATCGCCGACGTGATCCGGCTGGCCGCCCACGCCAACCACTACCTGGCCGTGTTCGACGAGGCCACCGGATCAGCGCTGGACCTGTTCCGCGCCAAACGGGTGGCCTCCCCGGCGCAGCGGATCATGCTGATCGGCCGCGAAGGTGGCTGCACCAAACCGTGCTGCACGGTCGGCGCCTACGGCGCCCAGGTCCACCACGCCGCCCGGGACTGGGTCGACGGCGGCAACACCAACGTCGACGAACTCGGCCTGGCCTGCGGACCCGACAACCGGATGGTCGACCAGGACGGTGGCTGGACCACCAGCATCAACGCCCGCGGCGAAGTCGAATGGACCCCACCCCCACAGTTGGACACCGGCCAAGCCCGAGTCAACTACTACCACCGACCCGAACGACTCCTGCACCCACCCGACGAACCCGAACCCGCCCGACACGACACAGCTCAACCCCCACCGCCCGAACCGACCGGGATAGCGGCTGCCGCGAACCGCAACCGTCGACCCCGTGGGGAACGACGACGCCGATCAGCCCGACGAACCGCGACGACGACACAGGTGAACCCCCACCGCCCGAACCGATCGGGGATGCGGCTGCGGCGAACCGAACCGTTCCACCCCGTGGGAACGACGACGCCGATCAGCCCGACGAACCCACGCCGGCGAACCCGACGACGCAGGTGAATCCACCGCCCGAACCGATCGGGGATGGCGGCTGCCGCGAACCGCAACCGTTCGACCCCGTGGGCGACGACGACGCCGATCAGCCCGGCGGACCCGCGCCGCCCGACGACCAAGCGGCTTGAGGGTCGCAGCAGTTCGAATACCGGGCCTCCACCAATAGTGGCGAGTAGGTCAGTCTGCCGCCTATAACTCAGGCGTCGGGAACGGCCTCGAAGCTCGCTTGGTAGCGCCGGGCCAGATCCTGTATGCGCCGGGATTGACGTTCACCCACATCTCGGCGCCGGTCCCCGACGATCGGCCGCCTTCGCTAGCCAGCCTCGCCGCTGGCCACCGCGAGCTTGACCGGATCCGAGGTCACCTCGTCGATCACGGTGTGGATGAACCGCATCTTGTCGAGCACCTTGGTCGGCAACACGAACGGGTAGAGGTCGTCGTGGCCCATCGAACGGTTGACCATGTTGAGCGCCCAGGACAACGGCAGCCACATCTCGATGATGGAGTCGAATCCGCTGGGCCCCAGGTTCCGGCGTTCGAACGTCGCGTTCGCCGGGGCGAAGCCGTATGCGGCGGCGGTGTCCAGCGTGTCGCGGATGTGCAGATAGTGCGCGAAGGTCTCGGCCCAGTCCTCGGCGGGATGCATCGTGGCATAGGACGAGACGTAGTCGTTCTCCCAGCCCGGCGGGGCGCCCTCGCTGTAGTGCCGGGCGAGCGCCGCCTGGTAGTCGGCCTCGGCGTCACCGAACAGCTCGCGTGCCTTCTGCTGATATTGCGGAGCGGTGTCGACGAGCCGGTAGTAGTAGTAATGCCCGATCTCGTGCCGGAAGTGGCCGAGCAGAGTGCGGTAGGGCTCGGCCATCGCGATGCGCAGCTGCTCGCGGTGTACGTCGTCGCCCTCGGCCAGGTCCAGCGTGATGACACCGTTCTCGTGGCCGGTGAAGACCTTCTCGTTCTGGCTGGACAGCAGATCGAACGCCAGGCCGAAGTTCGGGTCCTCGTCGCGCCCGACGATCGGGAAGCTTCAGGTCGACGAGCTCGACGATGAGCCGCCGCTTCGCCTGCTCGGCGGTCGCGAACGCCGCCATGGCCTGCCGGTCGGCGTCGTTGGGCCGGGTGCGGGTCAGCGCACACGAGGTGCACAGCCGCCGCACCGGGGCCACCCTGACCAGCCAGTTGCACTCGGCCGCATGCAGATTGGCGCACAGCTGATACTCGCTGGCGTCGACGGCGCCGCCGTGTTCGCTCTCGGCGCCGGAGGCGATGACGAGGAAGGCCATGTCGTCCAGGGAGAAACCCAGCCGGCTGCCGCAGGCCAGGCAGACCGAGTTCTCGAACGCCAGGTGCTGGCCGCAATTGGGACAGATGAAGTCACGCACGGAGGATTCCTCCTTCGAAGGGCGCCACGTCGACGGACACGTCGATCACGCTCTTTTCCGAATCGGTGTAGATGATGCCGCGCAACGGCGGCACGTCGGCGTAGTCGCGTCCGAAACCCACCACGACGTAGCGCTCGTCGATCATCTGGTCGTTGGTCGGATCCAGTCCGAGCCACTGGTTCTGCGGTGTCCACACCGACGCCCACGCGTGCGTCGCATCGATGCCGACCATGCGTTCCTTTCCGGGGGGCGGGTCGGTCGCGAGATACCCCGAGACGTAGCTGGCGGCCAGACCGTTGGCGCGCAGGCAGGCGATCGCGAGCCGGGCGAAGTCCTGACATACCCCCTCGCGGGCCGCCAAAACCTCGCCGACCTGAGTGGACACCGTCGTCGATCCCGAGCGGTACGTGAAGTCGGAGTGGATCCTGGCATTGAGGTCCGCCAACACCTCGATCAGTGGGTCGACCCGGTTCGAAACTCGGTGCGGCGTAAGCCCGTACGTCCTCGGTGATCTCAGCGGGCTGCAGATCGAGGGTGAACTCGACGGCCAGCGCGCCGTCCGGACCGACCGGCCGGGCGATCTCCCACGGCGCCTTCGCCGAGCCGCCGGCGTAGAGCTCGTCGGGGGGCGGGTCGACGTCGACGACCGAGTGGCTGGTGACGGATCAGCCGCCGGTGCCGTTCGGTGACGTGGAAGTACGAGCTGATGTTGCCGTAGGCGTCCCGGCTGGTCGAGCTGTCGGCGGCCTCGGGTTCGATGCAACAGCTCGTGCGACAGGCAGCGTTGCCGGACCGAGTCCCGCGGGGTGAGGAAGCCGCGGCCGTAGGAACTCGTCACGTCGTCGGAGTACCGGTACACGGTGCGGTGCGTGATCTCGTAGCTTCGGCCGACTCCGACCGTCGGGCCGTCGGCAAAGCCAAAGCCGGTGCCGAGCCGGTCACGGCATCACCCGCCGTTCGTCGGGTCCCCACAGCGGTTGCATGCCACCCGGCAGCGACAGGTGGGTCGCGGTGATGAGGCCGGACAGTTCCCGGAGGTTGGCGTGGATGCCGTCGAGGAGGTCCGCGAGCTCGGCCCGCTTGCCCTCGGCGGCGTGACGGCCTCGAGGTCGGCAGGGTCGAGCCGGCGCAACCGCGCGGCGACCTCGTCGATCAGCCGCTCCGGCCGCGACGATCCCGACGACGAGGGCAGCGCCTTGAGGTCCGTGCGCAACCGCACGAACTGGTAGGCCAGCGACCGGGGGTTCTCCTCGTCGAACAGCACCAGATCCGCCACCGCGGCCACGCTCACCTTGCCCAGTGTGCGCCTGCGGTAGATCACCGACGATTCGCACGCCACCAGCGCGGACTCGGTGATCGTCTGCTCGGCGCCAGGGCTTCGTACGGTGGTCAGCGTGGCGCTGAGCAGCGCCACCAGCCAGATGCCCCGCTCGATGCGCTTGCCGATGTCCATCACGGTCCAGCCGACGTCCTGCACCATCGACTCGGCGGCCACCCCGGACAGCGCCAACATGCCCGCCAGCGTCTGGCTGTGCGCGGCGGCCAGGTACGCCTCCCCCTCGGTCTGCGACTCGGGCGGCAGACCGGACGGATGCAGCACGGCGCGCTCGACGGCGGCCAGCACCATCCAGGTGTCGTTCGACATCTGGTCGCGGACCGCCCGTGAGGTGAGGCCGACGCGCTCGACCGACTGCGCCAGCGAGCCGGGCCGGTGGCGGTCGGCCGTCAGCGACCACAGTGTCGTCGGAGCGATCGCCACCATCTCGGCGTCGTCACCGTCGGCTCCCGCATCGGTACCGGTGATCCGGCCGAGTGCGGTCAGCAGCACCGGCACGCACTCGCTGCCCGGCATCTCCCTGTCGATACCGGAATTCGTGGTACCGCTCGCGGGTGACGGTGAGCAGGCGGGCCATGCTCTCGGCCCGCTCGGCGTAGCGGCCGAGCCAGAACAGGTCGGACAGCACGCGTGGCGAGCTGACCGCCCGGGTGGGGCTCGGCGTGATCGCGGGCAGGTCCACCGAAGGTGTCGGGGTTCGCTCGGCCGTCACCCGAGTGGGCGTGCGAACCCAGATATCCTTGGCCGCAACGGTATTCATCTTGTAGGCGGCGTTTCCAGGCGCCAGCAGATAACCGAGACCGCCGATCATCGGCGCGTATCCACCGCGCTGCGCGACGGTGAACAGACGCATGCCGACACTGCCCGCCGACAACCCGCCCGGCTGCAGATCCGTAGGCGCAGAGGAGAACTGCGGCAATTCCTGGCCCACCCACTGCCACGGCGTTGCGCCGATCCGCGCGGTCAGGTCCTCGCGCTGCGTGGCCGACAGGGCGGGCCCGATGATCGCCTCGCCTCCGGTCACCGGCTTGATCGACAACGTCGACAGATGGCTGAGCAGGTGCGAGCGCTCCACGTCGATGCCGCCCCAGTACGTCGGCGCGGTCGCCAGCAGCGGCGTCTCGCCCAGCAGCCGCTCGGCCAGCTCGGGCAGAAACCGAAGCAGCCCTGGGCTTTCCAGGATGCCGCTGCCCAGCGTGTTGACCACCGTGACCGCACCGCGACGCAGCACCTCGACCAGCCCGACGACGCCGAGCCGTGAGTCGGCCCGCAGATCCAGCGGGTCGGCGTAGTCGGCGTCGACGCGGCGCAACACCACGTCGACGCGCTTGAGCGTGCCCAGCGAGCGCATCCACAACTTGCCGTCGCGGACCACCAGGTCGGCGCTCTCCACCAACGGGAAGCCCAGCACGCCCGCCAGGTACGCCTGGTCGAATGCGGTCTCGGAGTGGATGCCCGGACTCAGGACCACCACGACGGGTTCCTCGGCGAGGTCCGGCGCGGCGTCGATGAGCGCGAGCCGCAGCGCCTGCGCCCACGGCGATGCGGGCCGCGGGCCGATGCGTTCGTAGAGATCGGGGATGGCATGCGCCACCACGCGGCGATCGGCGAGCGCGTAGCCGGCGCCCGACGGCGCCTGCGTCCAATCGGCGTTGACCAGGAAGTCGCCCGACGCGTTGCGGCTGACGTCGCAGCCGTGCAGGAACAGCTGGTGTCGCCCCGGCACGTCGATGCCCCTGGCCGCCCGGACGTAACCGGGGTGGGCGAACACCAGCTGCGCAGGCAACGCGCCGCTGGTGATCGACCGGCGCGGGCCGTAGAGGTCGGCCAGTACGGCGTCCAACAATCGGGAGCGCTGGACCAGACCCGCCTCCACGACGTCCCAGTCCGATGAGGAGATCAGCAGTGGGAGTGCGTCGAGATGCCATGGGCCGGGCACCGTCGTGCCGTCGCCGTTGGTTACCGCGTCACCGTGCCTGTCGACCTGCACGAAGGTGATGCCGTCGTTGTCGACGAGGCGCCGGACCACGGACCGGAGCTGGTCAAGGCCGCCGCGCCCACGTTCGGCCACGCATTGGGCCAGCTCCTGCCACGCAGGCCGGACGTTGCCCGCCGCGTCGACGAACTCGTCGTAGCCGGTCGCGGCCGCGCCCCGGACGTCGAAGAGCGTCTCCTGGGCGCGCGCCGAGCGGTATCCGGCCAGCACGTCGTCGCCGACGGTCAGACGACGACCGGCACCGCCGACGGCAGGGGTCGGCTCGGGTGAGCCGCTAGTGCGAAGAACCATCAACGCAGAACGGTACGCACCCGGCGCAGATCCAAGATCCCCGGCGCGCCCACATCAGTGGACTGGCGGGCCTGCTTCTCGCGGATGTCGGACATGTCGACCTGGCCCGGCGTGAAACCGGCCGCTTCGAAGCGCCTCCCGCGCCGGGACTCGGCCTCGACGGCGTTGACCGGCGGGCCTTCGTAAGACCTTCCGCCGGGATGGGATACGTGGTACGTGCAGCCGCCACGGGACACGCCGTTGGCGGTGTCGACGAGCTCGAAGCGCAGCGGCCCGTCGATGGTGATGGTCGGGTGCAGCGCGCTCGGCGGCTGCCAGGCCCGGTAGCGCACCCCGCCGACCTGTACGTCGGGGTTGTCGGTCGCCAGCAGCGGGATCGGGTAGCCGTTGGCGGTGACGACGTAGCGGTGCCGGTCGGCTCCGATGAGCCGAATCTGGATGCGCTCCACCGACGAGTCGACGTACCTCGCGGTGCCGCCGGCGGTGGACTCCTCGCCGAGCACGTTCCACGGTTCGATGGCACCCCGCAGTTCGATCTCGACACCGTCGAACACCGCGGTCCCGATGCGCGGGAACCGGAACTCGGTGAAGGGGTCCAGCCAGCTGGTGTCGAAGTCGACGCCGTGCGCTCGCAGGTCGGCCGCAACGTCGGCGATGTCGTGAATCAGGAAGTGCGGCAACAGGTACCGCCCGTGCAGGTTCGCGCCGTGGCGGATCAGCGGCGCCCGCAGCGGCTCGTCCCAGAACCAGGACACCAGCGCACGCACCAGAAGTGACTGCACCATTGCCATCTGGAAGTGCGGCGGCATCTCGAAGCCACGCAACTCGAGCAGGCCCAGTCGGCCGCGCGCGCTGTCGGGGCTGTAGAGCTTGTCGATGCAGAACTCGGCACGGTGGGTGTTGCCCGTGATGTCGGTGAGCAGATGACGCAGGGCGCGGTCGGTGACCCACGGCTTGGCGGAGGCTGGGCGAGCGACCGGATGAGGCGGAACCACCTGTGAGACGGGCGATCTCGGCGAACGCGATCTCCAGTTCGTACAGTGACTCCGCGCGGCCCTCGTCGACCCGGGGCGCCTGCGACGTGGTGCCGATGAACCGGCCCGCGAAGAGATAGGACAGCGCCGGGTGACGCTGCCAGTACGTCAGCATCGACACCAGCAGGTCGGGCCTGCGCAGCATCGGCGAGTCCGCCGGGGTGACGCCGCCGAGCGTGATGTGGTTGCCGCCGCCGGTGCCGCCGTGCGTGCCGTCGACGTCGAACGACTCGGTGGACAACCGGGAGAGGCGGGCCTGCTCGTACAGCGTCTCCAGCTGTTGTCGCTGCTCGGCGAAGCTGGCCGTCGGCGCGACGTTGACCTCGATGACGCCGGGGTCGGGCGTGACGGACATCGACACCAGGCGCGGGTCGGGGGGCGGCCCGTAACCCTCGACCACCAGCGGGCAGCCGGTCCTGACGGCGGCCGCCTCGACGCGCGCCACGAGGTCGATGAAGTGCTCGAGTTCCTCTGTGGGCGGCAGGAATACGTACAGCAGGCCGTCACGGACCTCGGCGACCATGGCCGTCGGGGGTGCGCCGTCGGCGTCCTCGATCGGGGCGGCCTCGTCGTCGGGTTCGGGTTCCGCGGGGCGCATCAGGGCGCCTCGCCGCGTCGACGGATCGGCGTCGAACGACGGGCGCGGGGGTTCCCAACTCACCGATGCGAGCGGGAGCCGAAGGCCGGCAGGCGAATCGCCCTCGAGGAGCACGATGCGGCCGCGGCGCAGTCTCCAGTCCGCGCTGGCCCAGCCGCTGTCGTCGTCGCGCCGGTGCAATGGCAGCACGTAGGCGGCCGGCTCGGTCACCGGGTCCTCCAGCCGGTCCATGAGTGCGGCGCGGGCGTCGGCCGCGTCGGCCGCCAGATCGTCGCCGGTCTCGACGGGTTCGCCTGCGGGCTGGCGCACCGATGCGGCCAGCCTGCTCAACGCGTCCTCGTAGGCCGGCCGCACCTGGCTCGAGGGCAGCCGCAGTCCGTCGGCGATGGACGCCAGCAGACGGCGCGCCGCGTCGGGACTGGCCGGGCCGGCCTGTGGCTCGGTCGACCAGGGGTCCGCGAGCAGCGCCTCGTTGGACCACAGGGGTACCCCGTCGGCACGCCAGTAGAGCCCGATCTGCCAGCGCGGCAACGGTTCTCCCGGATACCACTTGCCCTGGCTGCGCTGCACCAGCCCCTGTGGCGCCCACTGCGCCTTGAGCCGGGCCGCCAGCACGGAGGCCCGTTCCCGTTTGTGCGGCCCGTCGGCGTCGGTGGTCCACTCCGGGTCCACCTGGTTGTCGATCGACACGAACGTCGGCTCGCCGCCGACGGTGAGGCGCACGTCCCCGGCAGCAAGGCGGTCGTCGATCCTGGCGCCGAGCGACTGGATCGCGCCCCATGCCGCGTCGGTGTACGGCAGCGTCACGCGCGGATCCTCGTGCACGCGGGTCACCACGTTGGAGAAGTCGAGTGTGGTCTGGCAGGGCTCCGTCGCGCCCGTGATCGGAGCCGACGACGCCGGGTGCGGCGTCGCGGACAGGGGAATGTGCCCCTCCCCGGCGAACAGCCCCGACGTCGGGTCCATCCCGATCCAGCCCGCACCGGGGATGTACACCTCGGCCCAGGCGTGCAGGTCGGTGAAGTCGGCGGCCGGTCCCGACGGCCCGTCGAGCGCGGCGACGTCCGACGTCAACTGCACCAGGTAGCCCGACACGAAGCGGGCGGCCAGCCCCATCTGGCGCAGGATCGACACCAGCAGCCACGACGAGTCGCGGCAGGAGCCGATACCGGTGCGGAGCGTGAAGTCGGGAGCCTGCACGCCGGGTTCCATGCGCACGCTGTAGCCGACGTCGGCGTTGACCGCATGGTTGAGCGCGACCAGGAAGTCGATGGTGCGGGTGCCTGGGGCGACCGAGAAGTCCTTCACCCAGGCCTGGGTCAGGTCGCCGGGACCCGATCCCTCGTCGTCCTCGTCGACGGGCCGCAGGTAGGGCTTGAGGTCCTCGGCCAGCGCCTTCGGGTACTCGAAGCCGATCCGTTCGGCGTACTCCTCGATGAAGAAGTCGAACGGATTGATCACCTTGAGGTCGGCGATCAGGCCGACGGTGATGGTCAGGCTGCGGGTGCGGGTCGGGAACACCAGCCGGGCGAGGAAGTTGCCGAACGCGTCCTGCTGCCAGTTGACGAAGTGGTCGTCGGGTTCGACGTTCAGCGAGTACGCCTCGATGGGGGTACGCGAATGCGGCGCGGGACGGAGCCGGACGACGTGGGGATACACCTCCACCAGCCGGTCGAACGTGTAGCTGGTGCGATGCTCCAGCGCCACCTTGATACCCATAGGGCTTGATCCCACCACACCGGGCATCCCGACGCAGTGCGCGTCGCCCGAGCGGGCTCAGGTTTGTGCGACGCGCGGGACGAGCGTGCCCCTTGGGCGCAACACCAGGACGAGGACGCCGGCGATCACGATGCCGACGAGATTCACCGCGAGCTGAAGTACCGACTTCGCCGCGACGTCCCATGCTCCGACCGTCGCGGCGACGACGGCGAAGCCGGCTGCGGTCACGGTGTAGACGGAGATGAACACGCCGACGAGTCCGGTCGCCTTCGCCGACACCAGCGACAGCATGCCCGCCGCTCCGGCGAGCAGCGCGACCACGAACGAGATCGGGCCGACCTTGAAGATGAAGTCGACCTCGGTCACGTGTTGGACGGTGTCCACGGTCAGCCAGCCCAGCGCTTCGGCCGCCATCGTGCACAGCGCGGTGACGCCCATCGCGATGGGAAAGCCGACCAGCAGGGCGACTGCCGCCCGCCGCGCGAGGTCCATCCGGCGCTGCACCAGCGCGACGGACAGCGCCGCCAACGGACCGAACTCCGGGCCGAGCACCATGGCACCGACCACCGTGACCGTCGAGTCGGTCACCACGCCGATCGCGGTCAGCAGGCAGGCCAACGTCAGGAACAGCACGAACGTGACGCTGAGGGTGGCCTCGTCGCGCGTGCGTCCGATCAGTTCATCCCAGACCACGGCATCCGCAGGGTCGCCTACCGCGTCGTCCTCCGCCTTGTGCGCCTTGCTGGAGAGCACGGTGTCGAGCACCTCGAGGCTGATCGAGCCGCGGTGATGGACGTCCAGCGCCTTCAAGTGCTTGATGACGTCGTTGGCGCATTCGCGGGCGATGTCGGCGGCAATCTCGTCGCCTCGCGGGTCCAGGGCTGCACCGGGATACAGCAAAACGTTCGCGACCCCGACCTCGCGCTGCAGCACGCCGATGCACGTCGTCGCGCAGGTCCTCCGGAGCGATGACCCGCAAGTGCAGCACGCGCGCAGAGTAGCCGCCGGACGGGCGGTGCCCGAGAAAAAGTGCGCCAAATGTGGGCACTCCACACCAAGCTGTTGTAAATTCACACTATTGCTCGAATCACTCGGACAAACACCCAGCACGACGGAGTCTTATCTGTGAATTTTCCACACGATCGGGGAATCTGAGGGTGGACGCGAAGTCCCGCAGAGACCGCATCGAGCAGCGCGTCGGCATCGAACGCGAGGTCGGTTACGCCGAGCTCGCCGCCGAGTTCGACGTGTCCGAGATGACGATCCGGCGGGACGTCGAGGCGTTGGAGACCCGCGGCGTCGTGCGGCGCGTGGTCGGTGGGGCCATCGCGCTGAAGGGCAAGGACTCCGAACCGTCGTTCGCCACGCGGGTCGCCGACGCCGCCGAGGAGAAGCGCCACATCGCCGACGTCGTCGCCGACCTGATCGGCCCCGGCGAAACCCTGATCCTCGACTCCGGAAGCACCGCCCTCGCCGTTGCGCGGTCGTTGAAGGGCCGCCGACTGGGTCTGACGGTCGTCACGCCGAGCGTGCTGGCCGCACTGGAGTTGATCGACGAAACCGACACCGCCGTGGTGCTCACCGGCGGCCAGTTGCGGCCCGGCGAGCTGAGCCTGATCGGTCCGGCCGCCGAGGAGACCCTGGCCAACTACAACTGCGACACCTTCGTGATGGGCGTGGCAGGCATCGACGGCGAGCGCGGAATCTCCGACTACCACCAGGCGGAGAGCGGGGTGAAGCGCGCCGCGAGCAGGCGCGCCGACCGGGTGATCGTGGCCGCCGACAAGAGCAAGCTCGGCCGGGTCACGTTCGTCAGCATCACCGCGCTGGCGCAGATCGACGTGATCGTCACCGACGGCGAACCGGAGCACCCCACCCTGGTCGCCGCGCGCGACGCGGGCGTCGACGTGGTCTGCGTCGGCAGCCGAACGGATGCGGCGGGCCGCGAGGTGACGTCGCCGTGAGCACGCACACCATCGGGATCGACGTCGGCACCACCGGCACCAAGACCGTGTTGTTCGACACGGCCTGCGGCATCGTCGCCCAGGCCTCGCGCGAGACCGCGCTGCACTCGCCCGGCCCGGGTATCGCGGAGGCCGACACCGGTCAGTGGTACGCGGGCGTCGTCGAATCCATCCGGGAAGTGTTGAGCACCAGCGGGATCGGCGGCGATGCCGTCGGCGCGGTCGCGGTGTCGGGCATGGTGCCTGCGGTCGTGCCGGTGGATCGGCAGGGAAACCCCTTGCGTCGCGCCATCCTTCAGAACGACGCGAGAGCCCATCGGGAGGTCCGCGAACTCGCCGCCGCCCTCGACGGGATCGACCTGGTCGCGATGACCGGTTCGGCGCTGACCCAGCAGTCCGTCGCACCGACCACGATGTGGTTGCGCGAACACGAACCCGACGTGTACGCCAGGACCGCGCACTACGTCGGTTCCTACGACTGGATACTGATGGCGCTCGGAGCCGACGTCCACGTCGAGCAGAACTGGGCCCTGGAATCGGGTCTGTTCACCATCGACGGTGCCGTCGCGGACCCCGTCGTCGACGCCGCCGGGCTCGACGCCGCCGCCCTGCCGCCGGTCTACCGGCCCGGATCCTGGGCGGGCGACCTGAGTGAGGCGGCGGCCACGCTCACGGGCCTGCGGGCAGGCACCGCCCTGATCGTCGGCGGCGCCGACCACGTCCTGTCCGCGTTCGCGGCGGGTGTCAATCAGCCGGGCGACGCGCTGGTGAAACTCGGTGGGGCGGGCGACATTCTGGTCGCCAGCGACACCAAGGTCGTCGACGAACGGCTCTACCTCGACGCCCACCCGGTGCCCGGGCACTGGCTGCCGAACGGCTGCATGGCCACCAGCGGGAGCCTCATTCGATGGTTCCAGACGATGACGGGCGGGGACGACCTCACCGTGCTGGACGACGAGGCGGCGGCATCGGCGCCTGCCGACGTGCTGTGCCTGCCCTACTTCCTCGGCGAGAAGAGCCCCATCCACGACCCGGATCTGCGCGGTGTGTTCGCGGGAATGCACCTCGGGCACACCCGCGCCGACCTGTACCGCTCGGTCCTCGAAGGCATTGCGTTCGGCTTCCGTCACCACGTGGAGGTCTTCGCCGACATCGGCATCCCGATGAGCCGGGTGATGATCACCAACGGCGGCTCCCGATCCACGCTGTGGAAGCAGATCCACGCGGACGTGCTCGGCATCGAGATGCGGCCCGTGCGCGGTCATCCCGGCGCGTCGCTGGGTGCGGCCGTCATCGCCGCGATCGGAATCGGCGCGCTCGACGACTGGTCCGACGTCACGCGATTCATCACGTTGGACCCGCCCGTGGTCCCCGATCGCACGCGGACATCGACCTACGACGATGCCTACCGGACGTGGCGGGAGCTCGGCGACGCCGTGGCACCGATATCCCACGCGATGGCGAGACGCACCCGAGAGATCACCGCCAAATGAATGAAAGGAACAGTGGGGCAATGAGAACGGCAATGAAAACGACGTCATGGCGGAGGTGGCGGCCGATGGTCGCCGTCCTTGCCGCACTCACCCTGTTCATCAGCGCATGCGCGGGCAGCGGCGGCCCCGAGCAGGCCACGCCGACCGGGACCGGCGCCGTCCCCAAGGACGTCTCCGGCACGGTGCGCATCCTCATGGAGAACGTGCCCGACTCCGACATCGTCAAGGCGATGGTGCCCGACTTCAACAAGGACTACCCGAACGTCAAGGTCGACATCGAGACGCTGACCTACGACCAGATGCGCGACAAGCTGGTGTCGTCGTTCCAGTCGTCGTCGCCGACCTACGACCTGATCATCGTGGACAACCCGTGGATGGTCGACTTCGCCAAGGCGAAGTTCCTGCAGCCGCTGGACTCTCGGATCGCCAGCACCCCCGACTACGACGATGCCGACTTCTTCAAGCCGCTCACCGACATCGCCACCGTCGACGGCGTGAAGTACGGCGTGCCGTTCTACAACTACGCGCTCGGGTACCTCTACAACACCGACGACCTGGCGCAGGCCAAGCTCGAGGTGCCCAAGAACCTCGACGAGTTGGTCAGCACCTCGAAGGCGTTGAAGGTCGGCGACCGCGCGGGCATCGCGATGCAGCCGCAGCGGGGCTACAAGATCTTCGAGGAGTGGGGCAACTGGTTGTTCGCCGCGGGCGGTTCGATCTACGGCCCCGACGGCAAGCCCACGCTGAACACCCCCGAGGCCAAGCGCGCGCTGAACGCCTACATCGACACCTACAAGACCGCCGCGCCGCCGAACAGCCTGAACTGGGCGTTCGACGAGGCGTTCCGGTCGGTGTCCAGCGGCCAGGCCGCGTCGATGATCAGTTACAACTGGAACCTGCCCGCGCTCAACGCACCCGGCTCCGGGCCGTCGGCCGGCAAGTACAAGCTGGCCGAGATCCCCGGCGGCAAGCAGGTTCTGGGTTCGTGGAGCTGGGCGATCCCGACCAACTCCGGCGCATCCGATGCGGCGTGGGCGTTCGCGTCGTGGCTCACCAGCAAGGCGCATGACGTGCAGCGCACCGAGAAGGGTGGCGCCGCGATCCGGCAGAGCACCCTGCAGGATCCGGCCGTGCTGAACGGCCCGCTCGGCGCCGACTACTACAAGACGGTCGAGCAGATGCTCGGCAACGCATCGCCGCTGAGCCAGGGCCCAAGCGGCGAGGAGATGATCCAGGCCGTCGGCACGGAGCTCAACGAGGCCGTCGCGGGCACCAAGAGCGTGGACGACGCGCTCGCGGCCGCGCAGGCGGCAGCCGAGAAGATCCAGGGCTGAGTTCGTAGATGAGTTGGCGGGAACCGACCACGCGACCGGAAAGGGCACGGGCACAATGACGTTCAAGCATGGCATGGTTGCGCCGTTGATCGCGCTCTTCCTCGGCGTGGTCGGTTTCCCGCTCGGCTACGCCTTCTACCTGAGCATCACCGACTACAAGCTGACCAGCCACGGCACACCGCGGCTGGTCGGCGCCGACAACTACGTCGCCACGCTGCAGGACGGCGACTTCTGGCAGGCGTTCGGCACCACCGCGACGTTCGTCGTCGTGGCCGTCGGACTGGAGTTGGTGATCGGCCTTGCCATCGCGCTGTCACTGCAGAAGCAGCGCTGGGCACGTGATCTGACCCGATCGATGCTCTTGGCGCCGATGTTCATCACGCCGATCGCCGTTGGCCTGATCTTCCGCTTCCTGCTCAACGACCAGATCGGCGCCATCCCCCGTCTGTTGCAGGCCATCGGCGTCGACTACGACTTCTTCGGCCCGGGGCGGGCCCTGTTCACGCTGGCGTTCATCGACGTCTGGCAGTGGACGCCGTTCATGGTGCTGCTCCTGCTCGCCGGGCTGGAGTCGATCCCCCGCGAACCGCTCGAGGCGGCCAGGGTCGACGGCGCGCGCGCCTGGTACGTGCTGCGGCGGGTCACGCTGCCGTTGCTCGCGCCGGTGCTGGTGGTGGCGATCCTGCTGCGCTGCCTGGACGCGATGAAGGTGTTCGAGTACGTGTTCGCGACCACGCGCGGCGGCCCAGGGACCGAGACGCAGACGCTGCAGTACTTCGTGTACCAGACCGGAATTCAGTTCTTCCGCCTCGGGTCGGCGTCGTCGATGGCGTTCGTCGTGCTGGTCGTCGTGTTGACGATCATCGTGGTGGCGTTCCGGCGGATGGAGAAGGCCAAGCAGTCGTGAAGAACTCTCTGGCGCACTGACGATCTGCCGCGTGGCCCTGCTCTGGGCCGCGGGCATCTCGGTGCTCTTCCCGGTGCTGTGGATAGCGCTGGCCAGCCTGAAGAGTCCCGAGCAGCTGAACGATCCGTTCCTGCTGTCGTTCGCCCCGACGCTGGCCGCATGGCGCAACGTGCTGGAGTCGGGGATCCTCTCCGCGGCAGGCCGCAGCGCCATCGTGGCGCTCACCACCGTGAGCATCAGCGTGGTGGTCGGCAGCATGGGCGCCTACGCCATCGCCCGCTTCAGGGCCGGAGGCACGGCCACCCGGTTCGGCATGCTCGCCGCGCAGGTGCTGCCACCCGCGGTGCTGGTGTTCCCCTTCCTCACCATGGCATATGCGTTGCGGCTCAACGACACCCTGGTCCCCGTGATCTTCGCGCACCTGAGTTTCGTTCTGCCCGTGGTGACGTGGTTCCTGATCGGGTTCTTCGAGGCGGTGCCGCGCTCCCTCGAGGAGCAGGCCCAGGTCGACGGGTTCACCCGGTTCCAGGCGTTCCGGTTGGTGGTACTCCCCCAGGTGTTGCCCGGGATGGGCGCCTCGGCCATCTTCGGCTTCACCCTGTCGTGGAACGACCTGTTCTACGGCCTGATCCTGGCGCCGGGCAAGGCCGCCATCCTCCCGGTGGCCATCGCCGGGTTCAACACGTTCCGCGGTGTGCAGATCGGCTCGATGAGTGCGGCGATCCTGATCGCCGTCGTTCCCGTCGTGATCGCGAGCTTCTTCATTCAGCGCAGGCTGGTGCAGGGCATCAGCGGTGGCGCGGTGAAGTTCTAGAAGGCAGGTGACGAGGAGAACATGGCAACCGTCCGATTTGCAGGCGTGAACAAGTCGTACGGCTCGACGTCGGTGGTCAGCGACCTCAACCTCGAGCTGCCCGACGGGTCGTTCACCGTCCTCGTCGGCCCGTCCGGCTGCGGCAAGTCGACGTCGCTGCGCATGCTCGCCGGCCTGGAATCCGTCAGCTCCGGCACCATCACGATCGGCGAGCGCGACGTCACCGCGCTGCAGCCGCGCGACCGCGACGTGGCGATGGTCTTCCAGAACTACGCGCTCTATCCACACCTCACCGTGCGGGAGAACATCGCCTTTCCGCTGCGGGCCACCAAACAGCCGCGAGCCGAGGCGCTCAAGCGGGCCGACGAGATCGCCGAATCCCTGGGTTTGGCAAAGTTCTTGGGGCGCAAGCCGAAGGACCTCAGCGGCGGCCAGCAGCAGCGCGTCGCGATCGGCAGGGCGATCATCAGGCAACCGTCGGTCTTCCTGTTCGACGAGCCACTGAGCAACCTCGACGCCAAACTGCGAGTGGAGACCAGGACCGAACTGCTGCAGATCCAGCGCAGGCTCGGCATCACCTGCCTCTACGTCACGCACGATCAGGAAGAGGCGATGACGCTGTCGGATCGCATGGTGGTGATGCGTGATGGGCGCACCGCGCAGGAGGGCACGCCGCTCGAGGTGTACGACACCCCGAAGGACACCTTCGTCGCCGCGTTCGTCGGCAGCCCGAAGATGAACCTGATCGAAGGCGAGCTCGCGGGTCGAACCTTCACCCTGCCAAGCGGATTCGCGATGACCTTCGAGCAGGCGCACGGCGGTGGCCGCGTCACCGCGGGTGTCCGTCCCGACGATCTGGAGCTGACCCCCGCCGAGGACGCCGACGCGAGGGTGAAGCTCATCGAACTGCTCGGGCCGAGGGCGATCGTGACCATCGACGCCCGCGGGACCGAGCTCACCAGCGTCGTGGAGGCGTCCCGGCTGACCGGCATCACCGAGGGCGCCAAGGTCGACGTGTCGGCCCGTCCCGGCGCCGTGCACGTCTTCGACACCCAGACCGGCCAACGAGTCGTTGGCACCACCGATGAGAAACAAGACCAATGAGAACCAAGACGGATGGGAACCGAGTTCACAGATGACCAAGACAGTCGTAGTCACCGGGGCGGGCTCCGGTATCGGCCGGGCCATCGCGACGACGCTCGCCGAACGCGAATGGCGGGTGATCGTCACCGACATCGACGGTGATGCCGCGCGCGACGTGGCGGCCGCACTGCCGACGGGCGCAGGTGTCGGACACGAGTCCGCGGTGCTGAACGTCAGCTCACCGGCCGATGCGACGTCGGTGGCCTACGACGTCGCCGACCGGCTCGGCCTCGACGCGTGGGTGAGCAATGCCGGGATCTCCTTCATGCACTCCTTCCTCGACGCTCCCATCGAGCGGTACGACCAGACCATGGACGTCAACCTCAAGGGCGTCTTCGTGTGTGGGCAGGCCGCCGCCCGCGCCATGGTGCGCAGTGGCACGGCGGGCGCGATCGTCAACACCGCGTCGATGGCGGGCAAGCAGGGCCGGGTGCCGTTCCTCTCGGACTACGTGGCGTCGAAGTTCGGCGTCGTCGGCCTGACCCAGGCCATGGCCTACGAACTCGGTGCGCACGACATCACCGTCAACTGCGTATGTCCCGGGTACGTCGAGACACCCATGCAGTCAAGGGAACTCGAGTGGGAGGCCGGGCTGCGCGGTACCGACACCGACGGCGTGCGGCAGATGATGATCGACGACACCCCGCTGCGGCGGCTCGAGCAGCCCGAGGACGTCGCGCGGTCGGTGGCGTTCCTGCTCTCCCCCGATGCCCGTTTCATCACCGGCGAGGCCCTCGCCGTCAACGGCGGCGCATACATGGACTAGCCACCGATCCGCTTGCGCAACAGAAGAACTGAGAAAGGAACGACGTGACCACCACTTGGCTCGACGAGGTCTTCAACGTCCGAAAGCCCGTCATCGCCATGCTCCACCTCGCGGCCCTGCCGGGCGACCCGGCATACGACAGCGCGGGCGGTATCGCCGCCGTCGTGGCCCGCGCACGCGAGGAACTCGACGCCCTGCAGTCCGGCGGCGTCGACGGCGTGATGATCTCCAACGAGTTCAGCCTGCCGTACCTGACCAAGACCGAACCGATCACGGCGATCACGATGGCCAGGATCATCGGCGAACTGCTTCCCGCGCTCGACGTGCCCTACGGCGTCAACGTGCTGTGGGACGGCCGCGCGTCGATCGATCTGGCGGTCGCCACGGGCGCGAAGTTCGTCCGTGAGATCTTCACCGGGGTCTACGCGAGCGACTTCGGGTTGTGGGACACCAACGTCGGCGAAGTGGCGCGGCACCGGGCCCGCGTCGGAGGCTCGCACGTGAAGCTGTTCTTCAACATCGTTCCCGAGTCGGCGACCTACCTCGCGGCCCGCGACCTCGCAGCCATCACGCGCACCACGGTGTTCGCGACCCTGCCCGACGCGATCTGCGTCTCCGGGGCCACCGCCGGAGCGCCGACGGACGCCGAGGCACTGCGCGTGGTGAAGTCGGCGGCGGGCGACGTGCCGGTGTTCGTCAACACCGGTGTCCGGGCCGAGAACGTGGCCACCCAGCTCGACGTCGCCGACGGCGCCATCGTCGGCACGTACTTCAAGAAGGACGGCATCTTCGAGAACCGCGCAGAGCGGGCCCGGGTGGAGGAACTGATGACCGAGGCCAAGAAGTTCCGCGAGCAGCTGGCCTGAGCTTGGCGGGCGCGGCATGATCGGGCCATGGCCACGTGGGGTGACGTGTCACGCATCGTCGCGGAGCTGCCGGAGACCGCGGAGCCGAAGCCGCGCGACTGGCGGGTGCGCAAGAAGTTGATGGTGTGGGAACGCCCGCTGCGCAAGGCGGACTACGAGGCACTCGGCGCCGACGCCCCCGACGGCGACATCCTGGGTGCGCGGGTGGCCGACGAGGGCGTGAAGTCGGCGTTGATCGCCGACGACCCGACGGTGTACTTCACCACCCCGCACTTCGACGGATACCCGATGGTGTTGGTGCGGCTGGCCGAGATCGGCGTGCCGGAGCTGACGGAGCTCGTCACCGAGGCGTGGCTGGCGCAGGCCCCGAGAACCCTCGTCAAGGCGTTTCTCGCGGATTCAGCCGGCGACTGAACCCGAACGGGCGTAGTCCGCTCGGTTCGCCTACGCTCTCTCGGTATGGGAGACGATACTCAGCTGGCTGCTGCGCGCCCGGACGCCAAACCGACCCTTCTGCTGGTGCATGGGGCGTGGCACGGGTCGTGGGCGTGGGAGCTGGTTGCGCCCGGTCTGGAATCGGCGGGCTGGCAGGTGCGGACCGTCGACCTGCCCAGCACGGCTGAGCGTGGCGGGCCTCGGCACGATCTGTACGACGATGCCGCGGTCGTGCGCGCAGCGATCCAGGAGATCGACGGCCCCGTCGTGGTGGTCGCGCATTCCTACGGCGGAGCCGTGGTCAGCGAGGGGGCGGCCCTTCCCAACGTCCGGCACATCGTCTACGTGGCGGGCTTTCAACTCGATGTCGGCGAGGCCCTGTTGGGGCAGGGCGTCGACGTTCCGTCGTGGTGGGTCATCGACGACGACCTGCTCACCCCGGCCGATCCGCGCCACGTCTTGTACGCCGACCTGCGTTCAGACCACGCCGACCGCGTGATCGCCCGGTTGAGACCGTTGAGTCTGGCAGCGTGCTCCCAACCGTTGACGGTCGCTGCCTGGCGGACCGTGCCCTCTACCTACGTGCTGTGCGAGAACGACCAAGCCTTCCCGGATGGGGTGCAGGAGTTCTTCGCCGCCCGCGCGAAGAACGTCCGCCGATTGCCCTCCAGCCACTCGCCGTTCTTCTCGCTGCCGTCGGAACTCACCGAACTGATCGTCGAGGCGGCGGCTAACGCCTGACCAGCCGGACGGCCAACTCGTCGGCGGGCACTTCGTGGCCCTCCGCACACCGGACCTCGACCGTGGCCTCGGCGCCGCAGTCCAGATGGGCGAGCCGCAGCCTGGTGTCGTCGACGTGCTTGCGACCCCACTCGAACATCGCCCACACCACCGGCATGAAGTCGGTGCCCGACTCGGTGAGCACGTACTCGTCGCGACTGCGCTGACCGGGCTCGCGGTAGGGGCGCTTCTCGAGCAGCCCGACCTCGACCAGTTCGGACAACCGTGCCGACGTGGCCGCCTTGGTCACGCCGACCCGGCGGGCGAAGTCGTCGAACCGGGTGGTGCCGTAGAAGGCCTCCCGCATGATCAGCATCGCCGACCTGGTCCCCACCAGCGCCATCGTCTTCTCGACCGGGCAATGCCCGATCGCCGACCAACTGTCGCGGTCGGCCAGCGGCCCTTGCAGGACTGTCATGTACATCACTCCATTGCCGGGTTGTTGTTACTGCATCTAGATGTTAGTCCTAAGTATAGAAGGCAGTACTCAGAGTCGAGTCCCAGGAGGATCCAATGGCCGAATATTCGGACCGCGACGCCGTCATCGTCGGCGCCGTACGCACCCCGGTCGGCAAGGGCAAGGCCAACGGCGCGCTGCATGACGTCCTCCCCACCGACCTCCTCGCCCACAGCCTGCGCGAGATCGTCGCCCGCACCGGGATCGATCCCGGCAAGGTCGACGACGTCATCGCGGGCGCCGTGACCCAGGTCGGCGACCAGTCGGTCAACATCGCCCGCAACGCCGTGCTCGGCGCCGGCTTCCCGGAGACCGTGCCGGGCACCACCATCGACCGGCAGTGCGGAAGCAGCCAGCAGGCGATCTCCTTCGCCGCCCAGGGCGTGCTCGCGGGGTCCTACGACATCGTGATCGCGGCAGGCGTGGAGTCGATGTCGCGGGTGCCGATGGGCACGTCGGTGCTGCCGGGCAGCGACCCGTTCGGCAAGGCGTTCGCCGAGCGCTACTCCGAAGGCCTTGTCCCGCAGGGCATCAGCGCAGAGCTGATCGCCGCCAAGTGGGGACTGTCGCGCACCGAACTCGACGAGTTCTCCGCGAGCAGCCACGAGAAGGCCGCCCGTGCGACCAAGGAGGGGCTGTTCGACAACGAGCTGGCCCCGATCGCAGGGCTGTCGACCGACGAGATCATCCGGCCGGGCACCACGGTCGAGACGCTGGCCGGTCTGCGGCCCGCGTTCTACAGCGAGGCGTACGCGGCCCGGTTCCCGCAGATCAACTGGGAGATCACCCCGGGCAACTCGTCGCCGCTGTCCGACGGCAGCGCCGCGGTGATGATCACCAGCGGCGCCGTGGCCCGCAGCCTTGGCCTGCGGCCGTTGGCACGCATCCACACCATGACGGTGGTGGGCTCCGATCCGCTGTACATGCTGACCGGCGTCATCCCCGCCACCGAGAAGGTGCTGGCCAGGGCCGGGCTGACGCTGGCCGACATCGACCTGTTCGAGGTCAACGAGGCGTTCGCCCCGGTGGTGCTGGCATGGGCTCGCGACACCGGAGCCGACCTCGCCAAGACCAACGTCAACGGCGGGGCCATCGCGATCGGTCACCCGTTGGGCGCCAGCGGTGCCCGCATCATGACGACGCTGGTCAACGCGCTCGAGCAGCGCGGCGGGCGGTACGGCTTGCAGACGATGTGTGAGGGCGGCGGAATGGCCAACGCCACCATCATCGAACGGCTCGGCTGACCGCCGCGACTGCACTCAGGGTCGTGATCGGTGTGCCCTTCACGACCCTGAGTGCAATCTTCAGGCGCGAAAGGTTTAGGCGCGGGCGAGCTCGAACAGCGGGATGACGCGGCTCGTCTTCGCTTGGTACTCACCGAACCCCGGCGCGACGGCCACGACCTTCGCGTACAGCTCGTCGCGTTCGTCGGAGGGCAGCTCGCCCACGTCGACGTCGTAGGCCTGTGCACGCCCTCGCACGAATCTCGGCTGCGAATCGACGCTCCGGTCAATACCATCAGTGGTTTGGTCCGTTCGGAGGGGGACGCGGCACAGTGACAGCCTCGCTGCTCGACTTCGACGGCCGCGTGGTCGACCGACAACGAGAGCTCGCTGAATTGCGCGTCGCGGTGGAAGCGGCCGAACGCAGCGGCGGCACCTGCGTGCTTCTCAGCGGAGCGCCAGGCGTGGGCAAGTCGACGGTGGTGCAACTGTTCGGTGCCGAAGTGGCCGTGCGCAACTGCATATTCGCCTATGGCCGTTGCCGTGACGGCGCGCCGGCGCCGTACACCGCGGTCGGTGACGCGCTCAACGCCTTGGTCCAGGCGATGGAGGCTACCGGCTCGGCCGAGCGCGATCGCTGGCGGACCAACCTCGTCAGCGCATCGTCCTCGCTGTCCGGCGTCCTGGCCGAGCTCGTTCCAGGCCTGACCGCGTCACTCGGAGTTCCCACGCCCGTACCTGACGTGGACGCCGCGGACGCCCGCCACCGGTTGCACCGTGCCGTGATTCAACTCTTGTCGGCCACGGCCGCCTACCGGACGGTAGTGCTGGCGATCGATGATCTGCAATGGGCCGATCGTGATTCGCTGCTGCTGCTGTCCGAACTGCTGACAGTGGCACCCCGCAACATCCTGGTTCTCGGCGCTCATCGGTTCGGCGAATTCGATTCCGACACCGCGGGCTTCGCGAAGGCCAACGTGCGCACCCTCGAACTCGCCCCGTTGATGCGCGAGGACGTCGAGGATCTGCTTGCCGATGTGGCAGGCAAGGGAACTGAACTGACGGCGGTGGCTGACGAATTCCATCGCCGGACCGGTGGCAATCCCCTGCAAATCCGTCAGCTCTTCCATCGCGCTCAACGAGACGGCGCAGTCGTCCCGGTCGGCGAGAGCCGACGCCCTGGCTGGGATCTGCGGGTGCTGTCGTCGATCGAGGTCTCGGCGACCGAAGCCGAGTTCCTCGGCAGCTACCTTGGCCTACTTCGCCCCTTCGAGAGGGCCGTGTTGGGTGCATTGTCTTGTGTAGGAGGAGAATTCGATCTGGCCGACGCTACGGCAGCATCGGGGCAGCCCGCCGAGGTCGTGACGCGCGCACTGTGGTCGAGTATGGAGCTTCACCTCCTCGAGGCGCTCGACACAGAGGGCCGACGGATCGCCAACGCCATCAGCCACGACGCCCGCTACCGCTTCAGCCATGACCGGGTAGCCGAGACAGCCCGCATCGGCCTGTCCGAGGACGACCGAACCGCGACGCACCTGCGCCTCGGTCGACGGTTGATGCGACACGGGGATGACCGATTGTTCGAAGCGGCCCGCCATGTCGGGATCGGCGGACTCCGACTCGACGAGGACGACGACGAGCGCCTCGAATTCGCCGACTTGCTGCAGCGGGCCGCACGACGAGCCCGCGCGCACGCCTCGTTCCCGCTGGCGCTGACCTACTGCAGGAACGGACTGGAACTGCTCGGCGCCAATCGGTGGACCGCCCATTTCGATCGGACCCGGGAACTGCACCTGGATGCCGCCGATGCGGCGCTGCTGGTGAGTGAGCCCGCACTGCTGCTCACCTTGCTCGACGAGGCCGCACCACATCTGACCGAGCCGGCCGACCGCGCCAGACTGGCCTACCTGCGCGTCAAGTGCCTGTTCGCCGCGGACCGCCCACAGGAGGCGATGGACGCGGGCCTCGGGTCGCTCGGGGACCTCGGTGAGACGCTGCCTTCTGATGCAGGCAAACCACGAATGGCGAACGCGGTGTTGCGGATGCGACTCACGATGAGCCGGTGGACCAACGACAAGCTCCTCGCGCTGCCCAGGTGCGAGGACCAACTCGTCATCGAAAAACTGCGGATGCTGGTGGCGCTCGCTCACGAATCCTACAACGTGCGGCCCAATCTCTTTCCCCTCTTGGTGCGTAAACAGCTCGAACTCACGCTGGCTCACGGCCATACCAGGGCCTCCCCGCGCGTGCTCGCCAATTACGGACTACTGCTGGTCATCCTTGGCGACCAGGCGGGGGCTCAACGGTTCGGCGAGGCCGGGATGGCCCTCGCGGACCGGCAGGAATACCAGGACACCCGACCGGAAACCACCTTCATTCACTTCTGCTTCATCCGGCACTGGCGCCACCCCGTGCGCAGCGGTTTGGGCACACTGCGCGACGCGATCGCGGCGGCACTCGATCAAGGCGACCAGGAGACAGCGGGTTTCCTTGCCGCGACTCTGATGTCGCAGACGTTCTGGGTGGGTACGCCCCTGGCGGACATCGACATGCTCGCACAGTCCCTCATCCCCGACGTTCGATCCCTGCCCGTCCCGAAGCGGCTCTGCCAAGCCATGCAGCAGATGGCCCTCAATCTCATGGGGCGCTCTGACGACCTGTTCCTGCTCGCCGGGGAGAGCGGGTACGACGAACGCGAGGTGCTGCCTGCCGCCCGGCGTGAAGGCGAGGAAGTGATCCTCAGCATGGCAGCGACCATGAAGCAGGGCCTGCATTTCTGGTCGGGCGACCACGCGGGCGCGCGCGCGGCGACCCAGGATGCCATGGATCACGACGTCGGCATGATCGGGACAGCCATCTCACCGCTCGTCCATATGATCGGCGCCCTGAGCATGATGCAGGAAGCCCCCCGCGAGCGGTCCACCGCACGTTTCGTGCGGCAGACATTGGCCATGCACCGCGAACTCGCCGACCTCTCGCCCGAGAATTACGGAGCTGCGCATGCTCTCGTCCAGGGTGCGTGGGCACGGGTTCGCGGAAGGTACGACGAGGCGGAGCGCCATCTGCATCGCGCAGTTCAGATGGCCGAGGACAACCAGCTGCTGATGATTGGCGCGCGTGCCCACGAGGAGGCCGCCGCCGTCTACGCCGAGACCGGGCGGACGACGTTCCGTGATCACATGCTGAACTCGGCGTACCAAACGTGGTTGAGCCTCGGCGTGTCGGTGCGCACCGATTGGCTCGCGCGGGAGCACCCCTGGCTGCTTGGTCGCGACCTGGTGCACCCGGGAACGGCCGGCGTCGACCCCGTCGGCGCGCACCAGCTTCTGCGCGCACTGTCCGGGGCGCGCACGCAGGAGGACTTGGACAACATCATCCTGCAATCGGTCGCGGACACGACCGGTGCCGGCCGGGTGCTGCTGCTGACCGGCTCGACGGACGAACTGCGGATCAGGGCCAGCTACCACGACGGTCAGGTAGCGGCCGTCGACGAGCCGCGGACCGAAATATCCTACGACACAGAGGTCGTCGGTCACGCGGTTGCCAGTGGCACACCCCGAACATCGCCGATCGGAGCACGCCACCCCGCCGTGGCGAGTCCAATAATTCTGCAGGACAATCTGATTGGCGTCGTCTATGCCGAACACGGCCACCCTGGCGGGCGCTTCACCACCGGCCACGAAGAGGCGCTGACCTTCCTGTGCACCCAGGCTGCTGCACCGCTGTCGAACTTTCAGCTGGAGGCCCGACTCAAGGACGCCGACGAGTACCGGCAATCACTGATCGATGCGCAATCGCGGTTCGTGCCGAACGAGCTGCTGCGGATCCTCGACATCGACGACCTGCGCCGGGTCCGCAACGGACATCGCGTCGACCGGGAGATGACGGTCCTGATCTCCGACATCCGCGGCTACACCACGTTGATCGAGGACATGGACGTCTCCGAGGCCAGCAATCTGGCGATGGGATTCCTCCGTGCGGTGGAACTCCCGATCATCAGTTGCAACGGGCTGGTCCAGGATGTGCGCGGAGACGAGATCGTCGCGATCTTCGAGTCAGCTGCCGATGCCGTCCGAGCGGGACTGGCCATGCTGCGCTCGCTGCGCGAACACAACCGTGAACGCACTGCGGCGAGTTCTGCCGAGCTGCGGGCCGGGATCGGCATCAACACCGGCAGAGTAGGAGTGGGGCTTGTCGGGGGCGTGAACCGGATGGTTCTGACGGTCATCGGCGATGCGGTGAACCTGGCCGCGCGCGTCGAAAGTACCAATAAGCGTTACGGATCCGCTTTGCTCATCTCCGACGCAACACAGGCTCGGCTGGCGACATCGAGCCCTTCGACATCCGGCGGATGGAACGAGTCATGGTGGTGAACCGACGCCGACCGGTCACGATCTACGAAGTGTTCAACGAGGATCCGGACGATGTCCGCGCTGCGAAGCGCTCCGCCCAGCCCCTCTTCGACGAGGCTTTCGCGCTGTTCGACACCGGCGAGGTCGACCGGGCGCGCCGGGCCTTCGAACGGTGCCGTGAGCTGTTGCCCGAGGATCCCGTCGCACCGCTGCATTTGGCGCATTGCGACGCGGTATCGCGCGGCGAGATGACGCCGGGCCAAGAAGTCGTACTTCACCAGAAATAGTTGGCGCGGAAATGCTCCCTAGTTTGGTTTACGTCTGCGATGATTTCAAGATCATCCGAACCGGGGGGTTGAAGATGTATTTGAGTGCTCAGCAATTGGCCTTGGCCAATCAGGCCGTCCTCGAGACCTTCGAGAACACGTCGATCGCGTGGCAGGCCATACCGCACTGGTTGACGGGCGACCCAGGACAGACTCAGGTCCGCAATGACAACGTCACGCCGCCAGCCGCCGTTCTACAGATCGCGCCCTTGTCCAAGAGCGTCGACGTCACACTCGCGATCACCGTTTCCGCCGATCCAGCGCCGTTGATCAACGTCATTGACTATCTACGCGGTCAAACTCGCGGCCGATTTCGACAAGGCAGTCCTCGCCAAACTCCACACCGCCAATGCCCAATAAGCAGGAACTCCCCTTCACGGGCGCCGACCAGGTTCTCAGCAGCCTCATCATTGCGCTCGGGCGTTGTTGGAGAACAACGGGTTTCGGTCGCCGTCCTGCCTGATTGCGAACACCGTGGCCTTCCAAGAGACTCAACAAGATCGAACGCCGGATACTCCAGTCTGGATGCCGATCCTCACCGGAGCGAACGTCAACTCCCTGCCATCGCGTCGACGAGATTGAAAATCCGACGGCGGACAAGGCGACAAGTTCATGCTGCTGGGACGCCGTCAGCTCATTCCTCACGGCGGGGCTGCCGACGCGTCAGCCAGGTGAAGAACCCGTCGATCTCGCAGTAAGCGTGCCACCGAGTCTCGAGGTCATCGGCGAGAACGGCGACAACAAAATCGCACTGGCGGTCCGTATCGCCTACGCACTGCGCGTCAAGGACGCCAGTGGCGCGGTCCACTCTCACGGCAACGGTCTGACGCGCGATGACGTCGACGTTGACGCATTCCCGAGCGGACGACAACTCCGCCTCGAACCCGCTCGACGACTACCTCGCCCTGTGCAAGAACGCCTGCGACGGCGAGATCACCCGGCTGTACGGACCCGACCAGGCGTCCAGCGGTCTCCGCGAGCTGATCCTCGACTACCCCCGTCGCGGCGGCAAGGCCTTGCGGCCCGCTCTCGGCATCGCGACGTGCCTCGGGCTTGGCGGTCACCTCGATGCGATCTTGCCGACCGCGGCAACACTGGAGCTCTACCACAATGCATTCCTCATCCACGACGACATCGAGGACGAATCCTGGTGGCGCCGCGGCAAACCCACCTTGCACATCGATCACGGCATCCCGGTAGCCGTCAACGTCGGCGATGCCATGCTGTCGTTGTCCTTGCAGCCGCTGCTCGACAACGTCGAGCGGATCGGTCTTGGCCCGGCGTTGCGTATCTTGCGCGCGGTCTCGTACATGACGCGGCAGACCGTCGAGGGTCAGGCCATCGAGCTGGACTGGGTGCGTTCGAACACCTGGCAGCTCCACGACGCGGACTACTTGAAGATGGTGGAGCTCAAGACCAGCTGGTATTCCTTCATCACCCCGCTGCAGGTCGGCGCGATCGCGGCGGGCGAAGGGCCCGAGCGGTTGGCGCCGCTGGAAGCGCTCGGACGACACCTCGGCGCGGCGTTTCAGATCACCGACGACCTGCTGAACCTGCGGGCAGACCCCGAGGCATACGGCAAGGAGATCGGCGGCGACCTCTGGGAGGGCAAGCGCACGTTGATGCTGCTTCATGCTCTGCGCTGCGCCGAGCAGGACGATCGGGAACGCGCGGAGTGCATTTTATGGCCAAACGCCGCCCGTCGGCGGACGACGACCTCGGGATCAGCAGAGCTCCTCGACAGGCTCGCCGCGCGAGGCGATCTGTCGCAGCTCGGGAGAGCCGCAGCTCGCTGAGCGACTTCGTTCGAACAGCCACGGAGAAACCAAGATCGCTCGACGACATCCGCTGGCTCTACGAGCTCGTGCACCGTGTCGGATCGTTGTCTTACGCCCGCGACATCGCCGCACACCACGCGCGGGAAGCCGCCGCAGTTCTGGCCGATCTCGACTGGCTGCCGCCCAGTCATCACCGCGACGCCCTGGTTGAACTCGTCGACTACGTACACGGGCGGACCCGGTGAAACCCGAAGAACTGGTCGCCATGCTCGCCGAACTGGAGCGAATCCGCGAAGCCATCCTCGATCTCGTCGAGCACCAGGCTCCACAACTGGTCCCGGAACCTCCAGAGGATGCCGGCACCGAGCGAACGATGTACGAACTGCTCATCGGTCTCCGACGCACCGTGCTCGGCAATCCCGCGGCCGCACGCGGCCTTCACGATCTGCTCGTCGCCCAGGGGCATCGCTACGCCGAGACGCCCGACGGAGCGCAATTGCGTGACGCGCTCGCCTCTTCGGCCGCTGTCGAGAACCTTCGGCTGGTCTGGGAAACAGTCAGTCTCAACGTGTTGGACGGCCCCGCGGCACCGGGGTCCGTGCCGGATGCGTGGGCGGCTCTACTTGCCGACACTGTCGTCGCACACGGACTCGACGACGCGATCCTCTCTCGATTCAGACCCGAGGGGTTCGCATGACGCTGTCCGACCCTCGGCCAGCGCTCGCGGAGCGCAGCTCGCTCATCAGTTATCTGATGGGTGTTGCTGCACTGGCGCAGCTGATCGACGCGCTGGCGCTGGACTCCCACCGCGGTTCCGCTCCGCCAGCCGGTGATTTCGTGCACCTACTGCTCGGGGTGGCGAGCCTGGGCAAGTCGATCGAGCAGCTCGTCGATCTTGTTCCGGTCGCGTGTGATCCTTCGCCGGCCGTACCCAGGAGGTGGTTGCGATGACGGCCGTGCTCACACGCAGCGACTTCGTCCGCGCGCCCTTGCTGGCCGCGGCAGACCCAAACGGCTTCAAGGAATGGCACCACTTCGTAGTCCACGGGCGGGACAGCCATATCCTCATCAACTTCAGTCTGACCAGCGAAACATCCGCTGCCGGACAGCCACATCTGGCCCCGCGGGTGATCGTCATCGCGCACGACGACCGGTGGGCCGGCACCGTCGAGAGATTCGATCCCACCTCACTCGAGGTGTCGGCCGATCTCGGCGAGCTGACCATCGGCGCCAACCGGATGCTCGTGCTGCCGGATGGCTACCGGGTGCGAATAGACCTTCCCCATCACGACATCCGCGGCGAGCTCGAGTTCACGTCAGTGAGCCGTCCGTTCGTGGTCAACAATCAGCCGGTCGGAGAAGGACGGATGAGCTGGCTGTTCGTGCCGCGATTACGCGCGGATGGATGGCTGCGAATCAGTGGACGAGAACACCGATTTGATCAAGAACTGGCCTATCACGACCACAACTGGGGGCGCTTCTGGTGGGGTGACGACTTTGGATGGACCTGGGGCACCATCCTGCCCCGAGAACGCGACGATCCGTGGTCGATGGTGTTCCTGCAGATGACAGATCGGCGGCGATTGCGCTTCCAGTCCCAGGCGGTCTACATCTGGCATCGCGATGAGCCCGCCGCGATCCTACTTCGCGCCGCCGTCACGACGCACAGCCACGGCACCCTCTCCCGCGAGGCGGACTGCACGCTGCCGCCTCCCATGAGACTCGTCGTGGACGGCCAGGTGCCAGGTGTGCCCGAACGCGTGGAGATCGCCGCCGCACGAGCCGGCGACACCGTCCACGCCGAGTTTCGCGCCGCGTCCTACGCCCGACTCGCGCATCCCAGCGAGATCCATCTCGACCGATCCACCGTGCTGTGCGAGACCAGCGGTACCGCCCACGTCACGGGAAATATCGGCGGCGAACGTTTCGACTTCGTCGGCGCCGGAGTCTTCGAGTTTCTCCATGGCTGAACAGGTTTCGTCTCTTCTGCGACGTTCGGTCCGAACATCTCGCCGACGAGGTGCCCGACAGCTATCGGCTGACACTGGACGCGCTCGGACCGCTCGTGGTCGCGCTCGACGTCGACGGCGAACAGTTCTCTCTCACGGGCGGACGCCAACTCGTCGTCACCGACGGCGAGCCCACTTCGGTACATGTCCGGATCACCACCAGCCGCGGCACCGTCATCGACGTCCTCGACGCGAACGTCGGACTGCAGGACGCGGTCGAAGCCGGCACCGTCGGCGTGCGAGGTTCGCTGGACGACGTTCTGCGCTTACACGATACGCTCCGGGCGTACGTGCACGCTGCCGTGCGTGCTCCGACTCAGACGGGCCTGCTGGACGCACTGCGGGCGTCACCGTCATGACGCACTGCATACCGACGCCTGCGTCGTGCAACCCGCGCCCTACCGTTGCGGTTCTGGGAGCAGGGGTCGCCGGATTGACCGCTGCGCACGAGCTTGCAGAGCGGGGCTTCGACGTTACGGTGTACGAGTTCCTGGAGGACGAACGCAACGGGCTGGGCTCAGCGCCGCTCGGCACCTACCCGCCCGTCAAGTTGGGCGGCCTTGCCGCGTCACAGTATTCGACGGTGGGCACCCACGATGGCAGCCCTGCCGAACTGCGTCCGTTCCCTGGTCGCCGAGGCAGCCCTCGACCGCCCCAGCGGGCCGGTCGCCGGAGAGCACGGCTTCCGCTTCTTCCCCGCGTACTACCTCCACATCTGGGACCTCTTCCAGCGGATTCCGGTCTACCAACGCACCGAAGGAGCTGGCGGAACGGCAACCTGGATGCCGACTCCGCGCACCGTCATGGACAACGTCCGGCGGGTGGTAACCCAGGGAGCGACGGTGGCCGACAAACCGTCGCTCGTATTCCCCCGCGAGTTCCCACGCAGTCTCGGCGAGTTTCTCAGCGTTTTGGGTCAGCTGGCGCAACTGGGCCTGCCCACAAAGGACATCGCCTACTTCCAGAGCAGATTGCTGAGGTTTCTCGTCACCAGTCCGTTGCGCCGCGCCCGCGAACTCCAGAACGTGTCGTCCTACGATTTCTTCGTCGCGCGTGACAACAACGGCAATCCCCAGTACACCTACTCGCCGAGCTTCGATACCCTCCTGCGCGAGATGCCCCGGGTCCTCGTCGCTTTCGACCCGAACTGGGGGGATGCGCGCACGAATATCGTCACCTACCTCCAGCTGTACCTGAACATGGACCGTCGCGACGACAAAGCGGACGGGGTACTGAACGGGCCCACCACCGAATCCTGGCTCGATCACTGGTACCGACATCTCGTCGCACTCGGTGTCCGGTTCATCCAAGGGGCTGCGGAAACTCTCGATCCCCCGAGCATCGATCCGACCCAGCCGGCTCACCTCAGACCTGGGGTTCAGATTACGTTGACTGACGGTACCCGGCTGACTCCCGACTACACCGTCGTTGCCGTCGATTCACCTGCGGCAGAACGGATCACGTCGGCGCTGCGTGATTCTGGCACCGGAGGGACCGTGGCCGGCGCTGGAAGGCTTCACCACATCCGCCCCGCCACCGGAGGGTCCGCTGCAGCCCCAGCGGACACGCCCACGGGTCACGCGAAACCCTTACGCGATGGACGAGATCGGGCGAGTTCCGTGGGATCGGTTCCAAACGATGACCGGAATCCAGTTCTACTTCGACACCGAGTTCCAGTTGCTCCGCGGACACATGTACTACGCGGGAGCCGAATGGGGGCTCTCGTCGATCAATCAACATGGCTTTTGGGAGAACAGGCCCCGGCTGCTCCGGGACGGCCACGTCTCAGTGCTGTCGGTCGACATCGCGGACTTCAACACGCCCTCACGTCATCTGGTCGACGAACTAGGACGCGGAAAGACCGCCCGCGACTGCACCCCCGACGAGATCGCCGCCGAAGTGTGGCGCCAGATCGTCACGGCCCTCACCACTGACGTCGACAATGCGCCGGAGGAGCTGCTGCCGTGGCCGGTCTGGTACGCACTCGATCGAGGGCTACGTACGGCCCACGGTCCCGGGCAGGGCACGGGCCGCGTGGTTCGCAACGAAACTCCTTACCTCGTACCGATCGTCGGGGATTGGGACAACCGGCCCGGCGGGGATCCGTGGAACCCGCACGGGACCTCGTGGAGTTACGCACCATCCGAAGAGTGGTGGCTCGAGGATCTGGAGTTGCGCGGTGTCTGGCAGGCCCGCCACGGCGGCTACCAGGTACACCACAACTCGCTGGTGTTCGCTGGTACGTGGGCCAGGACGTTCACCCGCATGACGTCGATGGAAGCGGCATGCGAGTCCGCGCGTCACGCCGTCAACGCGATCCTCGACCACTACGTGTGGGTCGGTTCAGGCGGTGTCGACCGCCGCGAGAACACCACGCTTCCCTGGCTGTTTCCCTACGGCTTTCTCGACCAGGGCCTATCGAGCCCGGTCCGGATGCCGACGCCTGCTGGTGATTACTGCTACATCTTCGACGTCGAGAACCGCGAACCGGCCGACACCCGCGCCCTGCGGATACTCGACGCGGCGTACTGCGAGCAGGGTTTGCCCCATCCCGTGGACACCATCGATTCACCGCCCATTCCAACGACTTTCGGAGGCACACCATGACGACACCCATGAACTACACCCAGCAGCAGCACGCCTACCTCCAGGCGTGGCGACAGGTGCTGGAACCGTTGATGCCCGTGCCGCAGGCAATGTTGCTCCCAGGTGGCGCATGGCCCATGCCCGCGATGCCGCCGTATCCTCAGTCCGCGCCGCCGCCCGGCATACCCGCGACACCGCCCATGGCACCCGACTATGTGCAGCAGCTCTTCAGCTATCTGCAGGCCTGGCGGCAGCACCTCGAGACGATGCTGGGAACCCCGCCCCTACCGGCTCAACCGTCCGGCAGCCAGCCCTACAACACGGCGCCTCCGGCCGACCCGTCGTCGAGCACCCCGGCGGGCAGCGGAGGTTCCGGGTATGGGCGGCCGAACGTGCCGTCTTCGCCGGAGAACCCTGGTGCGGGTAAGCGCTCGGGTCCGACGGGCCTCTACTACGGCGATTCGGGTGGCGATTCGGGTGGCGATTCGGGTGGCGATTCGGGTGCGGAGGAGCCGCCGAAGTTCAATGCGATCCGCGCCCTCAACGAGAGGGGCAGTCAACAGCCCGGTGACGGGCTTGCAGCAGCTGAGAATCCGCAGCGGGTGCCCGTCAAGCCAAAGTTTCCTGGCCTGAGCGCACACGTGCCCGACTTCGGTCGACCGGACGTGCGGGCGCGCGGAACGCGGGTCATTGCCCCTCCCGGCCTGCAGCCGAACCGGCAATACCGCGAACCATCGCCGCGCGTTTCCGGCGCGGTGATGCCGGCCAAGCCACCAACGCTCTTCAGGGGGCTCGCCGAGCGCGCGTCCCTACGAGACAGCGGCTAGTGGCGTTCAACCCCCCGAACGGTGTTTGCCGTGGCAGGGCCGGCTTCGGTTCTGTCTCTGTTGCTCTGCCCGAAACCCCACGCGCTCAGCGTGTGCTTTCGCGCCGAAATCGCCGAGGATCAGGCGCGGGTGAGCTCGAATAGCGGGATCACCCGGCTGGTCTTGGCCTGGTAGTCGCCGAAACCCGGCTGCAGCGCGACGACCTTCGGATAGGTCTCGTCGCGTTCGACGGACGGCAAGTTCCCGTACGACGACGTCGTAGTTCGTCGTCCCCACCTCGACGTGCGCATGTGTGTTGGCCCGGAGGTTGTGCACCCAGTCGGGGTGACGGTCGAAGCCACCCTTGGAGCCGACGATGATCAGCTTGCCGTCGATCATGAAGTACGCAAGGGGTGTCAGCCGAGGCTGCCCCGACTTGGCGCCCGTGGTGGTGAGCAGCAGCACGTCGGCGCCGTTGAACCCGTTCACCGTGCCCTCGTTGGCACGAAATTCATCGACCACTGGGTTGTTGAGCGCCTGCCAATACGCGAGGTCCGTCGGTTCGGTCATGCATTGGTCAATGCCGCCGAACTGACGCGACTATTCCACCCGGGTCAGCTCGAAGAGCGGGATCACGCGCGTGGTCTTCGACTGGTAGTCGGCGAATGTCGGCGCGACCGCGACCACCTTGGAGTAGAGCGCGTCACGCTCGTCGGGTGGGACCTCGCGGACGTCGACGTCGTACGCTTCGGTGCCGACCTCGATGCGCGCCACCGGGTTCGCGCGCAGGTTGTGCACCCAGGCCGGATGCTTCGGCGCGCCGGCGTACGCCCCGATGATCAGCATCTTGCCGTCGATCGTCAGGTAGGCCAGCGGCGACAGCCGCGGCTCGCCCGACTTGGCGCCCGTGGTGTGCAGCAGTAGCAGGTTGCCGCCCTCGAACGAACCGCCGACCTTGCCGCCGTTGGCCCGAAACTCCTCGACGACGCCCCGGTTGAAGTCGTCGAGTGCCGCGGCATCGGTGACGAGCTTGCTCTTGTCGATCTCCGTCATGACTCTTCGGACCTCTTCGGCTTGGCGTCGATTCCGGATTCCTTGCGCTGCTGCGCGGTGATGGGCGCCGGAGCATCGGTGAGCGGGTCGACGCCGCCGCCCGACTTGGGGAACGCGATGACTTCGCGGATGGAGTCGGTGCCGGCCAGCAGAGCCGTGATGCGGTCCCACCCGAACGCGATGCCGCCGTGCGGAGGCGCGCCAAAGGTGAAGGCGTCCAACAGGAATCCGAACTTGTCCTGGGCTTCGTCGTGATCGATGCCCATCATCGCGAACACCCGTTCCTGGACGTCGCGGCGGTGGATGCGGATCGAGCCGCCGCCGATCTCGTTGCCGTTGCAGACGATGTCGTAGGCGTTGGCCAGCGCGCTGCCCGGGTCCGTGTCGAACGTGGCCTCGGACTCCGGCTTCGGTGAGGTGAACGCGTGGTGCACGGCGGTCCACGCACCCGACCCGACGGCGACGTCGCCTGCTTCGGCGGCCTCGTTGGCCGGCTCGAACAGCGGCCAGTCCACCACCCAGGTGAACGCCCACGCCGCGGGATCGATGATGTCGAGCCGCTTGGCGACCTCGATGCGCGTGGCGCCGAGCAGGGCACGCCCCGCCTTGGCCGAACCCGCCGAGAAGAAGATGCAGTCCCCCGGCTTCGCGCCGACGTGAGCGGCCAGGCCGTCGCGTTCGGCGTCGGTCAGGTTCTTCGCGACGGGTCCGCCGAGTGTGCCGTCCTCGGCGACCAGCACGTACGCCAGCCCCTTGTGCCCGCGCTGCTTGGCGAACTCCTGCCAGCCGTCCAGCGTCCGCCGGGGCTGAGACGCGCCGCCCGGCATGACGACGGCGCCCACGTACGGCGCCTGGAACACCCGAAACGTGGTGTCGGAGAAGTACTCCGTGCACTCGACGAGCTCGAGGCCGAACCTCAGGTCGGGCTTGTCCGAGCCGAACCGGCGCATGGCGTCGGCATGGCTGATCCGAGGGATCGGCAGCGGCAGCTCGTATCCGATGAGCGCCCACAGCGCCGCGAGGACCTGCTCGGAGATCGCGATCACGTCATCGGCGTCGACGAAGCTCATCTCCATGTCGAGCTGGGTGAACTCGGGCTGGCGGTCGGCGCGGAAGTCCTCGTCGCGGTAGCAGCGCGCGATCTGGTAGTAGCGCTCCATGCCTGCCACCATCAGCAGCTGCTTGAACAGCTGCGGACTCTGTGGCAGCGCGTAGAACGAGCCCGGCTGCAGCCGCGCAGGCACCAGGAAGTCGCGGGCGCCCTCCGGGGTCGACCGGGTCAGCGTCGGCGTCTCGATCTCGATGAAGTCGTGCTCGGCCAGCACGCCGCGGGCCGCGGCATTCACCTTGGAGCGCAACCGGATTGCGTTGCCGGGTCCTTCGCGGCGAAGGTCGAGGTAGCGGTACTTCAGCCGGGCCTCCTCCCCCGCCGTCTCGTCGAGCTGGAAGGGCAGTGGCGCGCTCTCGCCGAGCACCGTCAGCGACGTTGCGTTGACCTCGATGTCACCGGTGGCGATGTCGGCGTTGGCGTTGCCCTCGGGGCGGGTTTCGACGATGCCCTCGACGGCCACGCAGAACTCGGCGCGCAGTCGATGTGCCTGTTCGAGGACTGCCCTTCTTCGAGGCCTTCGCGGAACACGACCTGCGCCACCCCGGACGAGTCTCGGAGGTCGATGAAGATGACGCCGCCGTGGTCACGCCGGCGCGCCACCCAACCGGCCAACGTCACCTTCTGGCCAGCGTCGGTGGACCGCAACGAACCGGCGGCATGACTGCGCAACACGAAAACTCCCTGGGAAAGACCTGACGAGACGACTGCCACAGTGTAGTGGTGGGGCTGCGGCGGTAACCTCGCGCCAGTGGATGAGCGCTTGCGTGAAGACCCTGAATCGGCCACCACCATTGCACTCGTAGGTCCCGGCGCCATCGGCTCGACCGTTGCGGCCCTGGCGTACGCGGCCGGACACTCCATCACCCTGTGCGGACGCACTCCGCGGGACTCCATCGAGCTGCGGCCGGACGACGGCGATCCCGTGGTCGTGCCCGGCCCGGTGCACACCGACGCCGGGGACCTCGAAGGACCCGTCGACGTGGTGCTGCTCGCGGTCAAGGACACCCAGACCGAGGGCGCGGCGGCGTGGCTGGCGCGGCTCTGCGACGCGAACACCGTCGTGTGCGCGCTGCAGAACGGGGTCGAGCAGGTCGAGCGCGTCGGACGCTTCTGCCCCGACTCGACCGTCGTGCCCGCCGCCGTGTGGTTCTCCGCCGAGACGCACCCCGATGGCCATATCCGGCTACGCACCCCGGCGCGGTTGACGCTGCCCGACGATCCGGCCGCGAAGCGACTCGCCGAGACCCTGCGCAGCCCGCGCCTGTCCATCGAATGCAGTCGCGGATTTCGCCACCGAGGCCTGGCGCAAGCTGCTGACCAACGCCGTCGCGGGCCTGATGGTGCTGACCGGCCGCAAGTCGGGGATGTTCCGCCGCGACGACGTCGCCCGCCTGGCGGCCGACTACCTCGCCGAATGCCTCGCGGTGGCGCGGGCCGAAGGCGCGAACCTCGATGACGCCGTGATCGGCGAGATCATCGGCTTGTTCGTGGGGCTCCCCGAGGACGTGACGACGTCGATCCTCACCGATCGCGAACAGGGCAGGCCGATGGAGTGGGACGTCCGCAACGGCGTCATCACGCGCAAGGCCGCCGAGCACGGGCTGGCCACGCCGATCAGCGACGTCCTGGTGCCACTGCTCGCCGCGGCCGACGAGGGGCCGGGCTGACCGCGGAGTCGAAACGGTGAATCAGTCGACGTCGACCCAGTCCAGGGTGCGCGAAACCGCCTTGCGCCAGCTGGCATGGCCTTCAGCGCGCTGCGCGTCGGACCACTCCGGCTTCCAGCGCTGGGATTCGTTCCAGTTCTCGCGCAGTTCGTCGGTATCGGCCCAGAACCCGACCGCAAGACCGGCGGCGTAAGCGGCGCCAAGGGCGGTGGTTTCGGCGACGACCGGCCTGCTGACCGGAACACCGAGGATGTCGGCTTGCAGCTGCATGCACAGTTCGTTGGCTGTCACCCCGCCGTCGACCTTCAGCACTTCCAGTCGCACCCCGGAGTCGGCGGCCATTGCGTCGATGACGTCGCGACTCTGGTAGCAGATCGATTCCAGCGTGGCTCGGGCGAGATGTGCATTGGTGTTGAATCGGGACAGCCCGACGATCGCACCGCGCGCGTCACTGCGCCAGTAGGGGGCGAAGAGCCCGGAAAATGCTGGCACGAAGTACATTCCACCGTTGTCGTCAACCTGGCGGGCCAGGCTCTCCACCTCGGCGGCACCGGAGATGATGCCGAGCTGATCGCGCAGCCACTGCACCGCGGAGCCGGTCACGGCGATCGAGCCCTCCAGCGCGTAGACCGGCTTCGCCGGACCGTCATCCTTGCTCGCGAATTGATAGCAGACCGTCGTGAGTAGTCCATTCGCGCTGCGGACGAGCTCCTCGCCGGTATTGAGCAGCATGAAATTGCCGGTGCCGTACGTGTTCTTGGCCTCGCCGGGGCTGAAGCAGACCTGCCCGACGGTCGCGGCCTGCTGATCGCCAAGGTCGCCGGTGAGCGGAATGCCCGCGGCGCCGCTCGGCAGGCGAAGTTCGCCGTAGCCGCGCGGATCCGATGACGGTCGGATCTCCGGCAGCATCGCACGGGGAATGTCGAAGAAACCGAGCAGCTCGTCATCCCACTGCAGGGTCTCCAGGTTCATCAGCATGGTGCGGCTGGCGTTCGTCACATCGGTGATGTGGACGCCCCCATTGACCCCGCCGGTCAGATTCCACAACAACCAACTGTCGGTGTTGCCGAACAAGGCGTCGCCGCGCTCGGCGTCGGCACGCACGCCATCGACGTTCTCCAGGATCCACTGCACCTTGCCCGCCGAGAAGTACGTCGCCGGCGGCAGTCCGGCCTTGGTGCGGATGACATCTCCGCGACCGTCCCGGTCCAACGCGCTGGCGATGCGGTCGGTTCGGGTGTCCTGCCACACGATGGCGTTGTAGTAGGGGCGGCCGGTCTTGCGGTTCCACACGACCGCGGTTTCGCGCTGATTGGTGACACCCAGCGCGGCGAAGTCCGACGGCGCCAGGCCCGCCGCATTCATCGCCGTCTGCAGCACCGCGCTGCTGCGCTCCCAGATCTCGACCGGGTTGTGTTCCACCCAGCCGGCGCGCGGCAGGATCTGGGCGTGCTCGAGCTGATGTTTGCCGCGCTCGTTTCCGCCATGATCGAAGATCATGAATCGTGAGCTGGTGGTGCCCTGGTCGATTGCTCCGACGAAGTCGGCCATGACTTCTCCTTCGTAGATGGCGGTTTTGTTCAGCAGTTCGAGGGCGAAACTTGCTAGCCCTCTACGTGTTCGGGTGCTTCCGATGGCGCGGGCAGATAGGGCTTGATCAGGTAGACGTAAAGGGCGCCACCGATGAGGCCGCCGACGATGGGACCGACGATGGGAACCCAGAAGTACAGATCGCCGTACTGGTCGCGGAACGTTCCGCCGTATCCGGTGATGAATGCGGCCAGCCGCGGCCCGAAGTCGCGAGCGGGATTGATCGCGTAGCCGGCGTCGGTGCCCCATGCCATGCCTATGGCAACGACGAGCAGCCCGATGACGACCGGTGCCAGGTTCGCCAGCGGCGAGGAGTTACGCAGGTCGGTGAGCGCGAAGATGACGAAGACCAGGATCATGGTGCCGATGATCTGGTCGCGCAGGCCCCCGAGATCGCTGACTGGCAATGTGCCGTTGCCCGGCAGGGTCGAGAAGATGCCTTGGGTCTTGATGGTGTGGCCCGGATCGACTTTCGCGATCACTTCGGTGTAGTTCCATCGCACCAGAAGGCCCGCCACGAAGGCGCCCGCGGTCTGCGCCAGCACGTAGGGCGCGACCTTCTTCCAGCTGAAACCCGAGAAGACGGCAAGGGCAATGGATACCGCCGGATTCAGGTGGGCGCCGGAGATCCGCGCGGCGACATAGATGCCCATCGTGACGCCCAGCCCCCAGGACCAGGCGATGCTGTCGTGGCCCCCGATCTCGCCGGCGACCACCTGCGCGACCACTCCGACGCCGAACAGAATGACGATGAAAGTGCCCAAGAATTCGGCGATCAGTTCACCGGTGAGGCCGGGCACCATGGGCTTTATCGCGCCTCGGGCGTCATCCGTTCGCGAGCGACCGGCCTGTTTCTCGGTGGTGCTCGTCATCGAGGCTCTCCATTTCTGTGCTGAGCCCCGGTAGACGTCACGTACCGCCGGGGTTGATGCGGCAATTCCAGATCCAATGGGCGATCGTGTCGGAACTCGACGTCGCCGAAAGGCGACGCGGCACGGGTGCCGCGCGTGAGCCCTCGGTCCGATTGAAACGGTTCAATGCGATCGCAAGCCTAGATGTTGCACATCTCACATGTCAACCGCCGCAATGAGATTCGCCACTCACGCGCTCGATCTCGCACCGCGGGTTGCTGTCGAGGCGATGGCGAATCCGACCTCCGGCACCGGCACGAGGACCGACGTCGGCGAATCTTGCCCTCATCTCGGTAAGCGAGTCCATGACGAGCACGAACTGAGGTGAATACGTCTGGAAGACGGCACTTTCAGCGAAGCCGCGCTTCTTCTCCACGTGGCTCCGCGGCATCTCTGCATCGCAGGTAGCCGCTCAGAGCACCCACACCACGAGCGGGGCCACCGAGGCGGTCAGCCTCGAATTTCGTTGAGGTAGTTGTAGATCGTGTAGCGCGTCACGTCCAACTGGCCTGCGACGTGATCGACGGAGTCCCTGATGAGGAAGAAGCCCGCTTCGTCGAGTTCTCGAACGACGGCCGCCTTGTGATGCTTCTTCATCTTCACCGGCTGCACGCCGATCTTGGCGATCGCGCGATCCACCAGGAAGCGTTGCAAGCTATCGACGTCTGGCGGGAAACTCTCCTCCTGTTGCGAGGATTCAGACGAAGCGGTCTCGGGCAGTTCACTGTTCACGCACAGGCAGCCGATAGCGACACCATTGGCGTCTCGCAGGAACAGCGTGGATGAACGGATCGGCCGCCCGTCGGGGCTGTTGGTGCGGTAATTGATGAGGTCCTGTGTGGTGCCGCGGCGAATGAGCCCCAGCAGCAGGTCGGTCATCGGTCCACCGACAGGACGGTTGGTGAGATCACCGGCGATGGCTGCGATCGAGTCCGGCAGCCGGGACAGATCGTGCAACAGCACCTCGTTGCCGGGGCCGAGCATGGCGGCCAGCCCGTGCACCGCCGGCACCAACGAAGCAAGCAGTTCGTGCGTACCGTTGCCAACGGCGGCCGGATTGGGCGTGGGGTCGGCCCGGCGCGGCTGCGACAGCGAGACCAGGGCGGCCCTCAGCTGCTCGGTGACCTCCAGTGCCGTCGAGGCGTGCGGCGACAGTCGAATGTGTTCGGGCCGAACGGTTGCCGCGATACCCGCAGCGTTCAGGGCGGCACCCACCTGCTCGGGCGCATGCTCCGGCAACGTGAACGCCAGGATCCCGGCCCGCCGCTCGCGTGAGGACACGATCTGCGCGCCACCCGACAGGAGCACGTCTTCGAGCGCCTCGACCCGCTCCGCGATGTGCGCGGCGATCGTGTCGACGCCCGCCTCCTCGACCAATTCCAGCGCCGCGGCGAACGCTCCGGAGGTCACTGGGCTCAAGTTCGATATCGACCACGCCGCGGCCGTACTGTCAGCGGGATGGATCTCGTCGTCGAACAGGCCGGGGTCGCGCGCTCCGGTCCAGCCCGACAGCACCGGTTCCATCCTTTCCAGCGACCGGTCCGACAGCATGGCGAACCCGGTCCCCCAACCGGCCCGCAGCCATTTCTGCCCGCCCACGACGAGGATGTCGGCCACCTCCCACGGTGCCTCGATCACGCCGAAACCCTGAATGCCGTCGACCACCAGCACTCGGTCACCGACGATTTCGCGCAAGGCGGCCAGGTCGGCGCGGTAGCCGGTGCGGTAGTCGACGGCGCTGACCGAGACGATCGAAATGTCGTCGGTGAGGGCTTCGGCGACCCGGTCCGCGGTGACGTATCCAGCAGGCAGGCGGCGCACGGTCAGTCGCCCGGCCTGCTCGGCCCTGGCCCAGGGGTAGGTGTTGGCCGGGAACTCCCCTGCCGACACCAACACAGTGCCGCCCGGGGCGTTGAAGGCCGCCTGCATCAGCCCGAGGCTGGTGTTCGGCTGGAGGACGATGTGGTCGATGTCGCTGCGGCACAACCGCGCCGCGGCAGCCTTGGCGCGAGTCTCCTCCCTCATCAATTCGTCGACGGTGGACGGCCCCGCGTGTGTCGCCTTCTCCGATAGCCGGGCCGTGGCATCCAGGACGGCATGCGATGGTGGTCCGAAGCGGGCGAAGTCGAGATAGCCCGCCTGCTCCGAGAACTGCAACAGGTAGCGCGGCGAGATGGGCCTCACGCGAGCACCCGTGCCAGAAACTGGCGCGTGCGTTCGTGTTTCGGTGCCTTGAGAAGGCTCTCGGGTGGGCCGTTCTCCACGATGGTGCCGTCGGCCATGAAGACCACTTCGTCGGCGGCTTCGGCGGCGAATGCGATCTCGTGGGTGACCACCACCATCGTCATCCCCTCTTGGGCCAACGTGTTCATCACCGAGAGCACCTCGCCCACCAGTTCGGGGTCCAATGCCGAGGTCGGCTCGTCGAACAGCATCAGTTTGGGTTTCATCGCCAGGGAGCGCGCGATCGCCACGCGTTGTTGCTGACCCCCGGACAACTGAGCCGGGTAGGCGTCGCCGCGCTGGGCAAGGCCGACCCGGTCGAGCAACTCGAGTCCGTCCTTGCGCGCGATGTCGGCAGCGATGCCCAGCACTCGGATCGGGCCCTCGATGACGTTCTCCAGAGCGGTGCGGTGACCGAAGAGGTTGAATCGCTGGAACACCATGCCGATATCGCGCCGCTGCTTGGCGACGTCGCGCTCCCGGAGTTCGTAGAGCTTTCCGTTGCGCAGGTCGAACCCGATCGGCTTGCCGTCCACCCACACCTGGCCGGCGTCGATGGTCTCGAGATGGTTGAGGCAACGAAGGAATGTGCTCTTGCCCGCCCCCGACGGACCGAGCAGGCACACCACCTGACCGCGGCGCACCTCCAGATCGATCCCCCGCAGTACCTCGGTATGCCCGTAGCTCTTCCGCACGCCGATCGCTCGCAGCAGCGGCTCAGACACGGGCACCCCTGGTCAGCGGAATGGCCCGCAGCGCCTTGGCGGCCTGCGCGGCAACGCTGCGCTCGGCGGCGCCGAACGTGCGCTCCAGGTAGTGCTGTCCAACGCCCGCCACCGTCACCACCACCATGTACCAGATCGCCGCGGCGAAAAGCGTTTCCATCACCAAGAGATTTTGGGACGAGATGTTGTTGGACGCGTGCAGCAGCTCTGTCACGCCGATCACCGACGCGATCGAGGTGCCCTTCAGCATGTTGATGAAGTCGTTGCCGGTCGGCGGGATGATCACCCGCATCGCCTGCGGGAGCACCACCCGGCGCAGCGTCAGACCCGGCGCCATACCAATCGATTTCGCGGCCTCGGTCTGCCCGCTGTCCACGCTGTTGAGCCCCGCGCGCACGATCTCGGCCATGTACGCGCTCTCGTTGAGGGCCAACCCGAGCAGCGCCGCGGTGAATGCGCTGACCAGGACGTTGGTGGGCTCATCGAGTAGATATCCGCCGAAGGGCAGCGGGATGGAAATGGTCGGAATGACCAGCGCCAGGTTGTACCAGATGAGGATCTGCAGCAGCACCGGCAACCCACGGAACACCCAGATGTAGGCCAAGGCAAACCAATTCGCGACGGGATTCGCGCTGCGGCGCATCAACGCGATGACGGTCCCGATCACGATGGCGACCGACTGCGCGATGACGGCGAGCACCACGGTGTTGACCAAGCCGACGATCATCACGCGGTAGACCACGAAGTCGGGCACCGACGCCCAGTCGATCTGCGCCTGCGCCAGCGCGACGAGCAGCGCTGCGAGCAGGGCGATGATGACGACCGCGCTGACCCATCGGCCCCAGTGGCGGAGCCGGACGATCGGCAGGGCCTCGGACGGCTCAGGGCGAGCGGAGCGACGGGGGGAAGGCTCAGGCTCCATTGATGGCGGGCTCCTTCAGCGCGCCTTGTTCGACACCCCAGCTCTGCAGAATCTTGAGGTAGGTGCCGTCGGACACCAGCTCGCCCAGCGCCCGGTTCACCGCATCCCGCAGCGCGGCGTTGGTCTTGGCGAAGCCGATGCCGTACGGTCCGCCTTCGATCGGCGGGCCAGGCACGACCTCGAATGTGTTGCCGTTGCCCGCGGTTCGGGAGATGTACACGGCGCTGGGCAGATCATTGAGAATCGCCGCGACCCGTCCGGTGCGCAGCTGATTCTGATTCTGGGTGTCGCTGTCGGTGGCCGTCACGGTGATGGCGGGCTTGCCGCCCTGCACGCATTTGTCGCTCTGGGCCGCGGCGAACTTCTGGTGACTGGTGCCCTGCACTACGGCAACATTGTTGCCGCACAACGTGTCTGGACCGGTGATGCCCTTCGGGTTGCCCTTCTGCACCATGATCGTGATGCCGGACGAGAAGTAGTCGACGAAATCGATCTGCTGCTGACGCTCCTTGGTGTCGTTCATCGCAGCCATGGTCATGTCGATGCGGCCGGACTGCAGGCTGGTGATCAGCGAGCCGAAGGCCATGTCCTGGTACGCCATCTTGACGCCGAGTTTGGATCCAACGGCCTTGGCGAGATCGACCTCGTATCCGATCGGTGTCTTGCCGTCGCCTGCGTAGAAGTTGTTGGGCGCCGACTGGATGTTCGAACCGACGTTCACGGTCTTGGACTGCGCGACCGCAGGCGGAAGAGCGGCCGTGAGTGCCTGGTCCGGCTCGATGGCGGCGATGAGCGCGCCGTTGTCCGGGATCGCCGACTGGCCGCCACCGGCGGTCGGTTGGCCTGCGCTGTCACCGCCGACCCCGCTTCCACAAGCAGTGATACCGGCAGCGAGGGCTCCGACGATCGGCAGCAAGAGCCGAGAGCGGTGGAGCAGGGGTGATCGCATCAGACCTCCAAAGTGTGATGCGCGTGACACTACAACAATCTGTTGAAATCGTCTCAACAAAATGTTGAAACGATTCTTTGGCTCAGTACAGACCGGCCCAGGCCTCGCGCCGCCTGGCGTCCGGATCGGCGACGGTGTCGTCGCGGCTGGAGCGGATGACGCGGGTCCGGCGCTGTCGGTCGTCGTAGCGCGGCCAGTCGGGCCCCAGCTCGGCGGTGGCGAAGTTCAGCCAGGTGCGCTGCATCCGCCTGCCCACCGAGGGCTGCACCCGACGGCCCAGCGGGTGGATCTTGCGGCCCAGATACGACGCGTAGCTGTGCTGGACGTGCACGATCTCGCTGCCGTGGGTGGCGCCCAGCCCCAACACGCGCAGGCTCCACGCCGCGTGGTCGAACCGGTACACGTAGGTCGGGGCGTGCGCGCTGTACGCGTCGGCGAATGCCCACGCGGGTGCGCAGAACATGGCGTCGGATCCGACCGAGATCGTTGCGCGGCGACGTGGATAGTCCGGGTAGGCGGCCAACACGCGCGCCCTGGCGTCGGGGGCCGTGCGGTCGAAGTAGGCGTCGATGGTCTCCCGCGTCGTCGGCAGCATCGGCGGCTTGACCCACGCGAACATCGACGCCTCGTCGGTATTGGTGCCGATGATCAGGGGAACCTTGGACACCGCACCCGCCCGCGCCGCGTCGATCGGATGGTGCGGCAGCAGGTCGACCCCGTGCGTCAGCCCGTAGGCCAGAAAAGGGCTCTCGGCGGCACTCTCGGCCTGCAGCGCACCCGCGGCGCGTCGAAGCGGCCGCTGCGGCAGCGTCTTGATCTCGTCGACGCCCACCCCGAGTCGTTCCGACGAAGCGATGGGCTCGACGGGCGCGTGTCTCGCGGTCTGCGATCAACGGCAGCGCCGGGCTCTGAGCGATCGCGCGGGTGAACAGACCGTCGGCGGCCGGGCTGGCCAACAACGCCAATACCGAAGTGGCACCGGCTGATTCGCCGAACACCGTGACCCGGCCGGGATCACCGCCGAATGCCGAGATGTTGTCGCGCACCCAGGCCAGCGCCGCAAGCTGGTCACGCAGGCACAGGTTGTCGTCGAACCCGTCGCCCAGATCGCCCAGCTCGAAACCGCCGAATACCCCGAGCCGGTAGGTCACGTTGACCACCACGACGTCGCCGTTGCGGGCCAGCCGTGAGCCGTTGTAGAGCTGCAGCTGACCCGCGCCGTAGACGAAGGCGCCGCCGGGGATCCACACCATGACGGGCAGCGAGCCGGTCGGGTCCGGCGACCACACGGTGACGGTCAGACACGCCTCGTCGCGGACCTTCGGATCGTCGCGTCCGCCACCGACGAACGATCTGCCCTGCGGGGGCAACGGGCCGTGTTCGACGGCGTCGCGGACACCGGTCCACGGTTGCGGCGGCGCGGGGGCGAGGAACCGGCGCGCGCCGACTGGTTGCTCGGCGTAGGCGACACCCCGCCACACGTTGACGCCGCCCTCCGTCGTGCCACGCAGCTGCCCGTGGGAGGTGTGCGCGATGGTCGAGAGTTCGGCAACGACGGCCACGGCTGAATCGTAGTGTGGGAAGCTGAACGCGGCTGGCGCCCAGCCTCGAGGCGGAGTGTCGACGGACGCGGACGGAGCGGTGTGATGACCTTCAACGAGGGTATGCAGATCGACACGAGCACCACGTCGAGCAGCGGCGGAGGCGGTGGCGGGGGCCGTGGCATGGCCATCGGCGGCGGAATCGGCGGGTTGCTGATCGTCGTGGTCGCGCTGTTCCTCGGCATCGATCCCGGCACGGTGCTCCCCCAGGGCGGCACCAGCGAGTACGACTCGCAGGGCGTGGACGCGCCCGGATTCGACCTGAGCCAGTGCAAGACCGGCGAGGACGCCAACCGGGTCGTGGAATGCCGCGTGGTCGCGACGGGCAACTCGGTCGACGGGGTGTGGTCGCAGCTGCTGAAGGGCTACACCCGGCCGAAGGTGCGTCTGTTCAGCCAGCAGGTGAGCACCGGCTGCGGACCGGCGACCACGGACGTCGGCCCGTTCTACTGCCCGGTCGACCAGACGGCGTATTTCGACACGTCCTTCTTCCAGGTGCTCGTCGACCAATTCGGTTCCAGCGGTGGACCGTTGGCACAGGAGTACGTGGTCGCCCACGAATTCGGCCATCACGTGCAGAACCTGCTCGGCGTGCTCGGCAGGGCACAGCAGGGGCCGGGCGGCTCCGAGGGCAACGGCGTGCGCACCGAACTACAGGCCGACTGCTACGCAGGCGTGTGGGCGCACTACGCCGCGATCACCAAACAGGAGGGCACCGATGTGACCTTCCTGGAGCCGTTGTCCGACAAGGACATCGCCGACGCCCTTTCGGCGGCGTCCTCGGTGGGCGACGACCGGATCCAGCAGGCCTCGACGGGCCGCGTCAACCCCGAGTCGTGGACGCACGGCTCGTCGGCCGAACGGCAGAAGTGGTTCACCACCGGATACCAGACGGGTGATCCGAAGAAGTGCGACACGTTCTCCGCTGGCGCGCTCGGCTGAGCACCGTCCCTGCGCCGCGATGACACCGAACGACCGATGACACCGGACGACGTCGAACCCGACACCAAGGACTGGACCTGGGTTCTGGACAGTCCCTGCCCCGAGTGTGGCTTCGACGCCTCCTCCGTACGGCCGACCGACGTCGCCGAACATGTCCGCAGGAACGCTGCGGCCTGGCCGGCCCGGCTGGCCGGTCCGGGTGTCGGCGCCCGGCCGCGCCCCGGCACGTGGTCGGTCCTCGAGTACGGCTGTCACGTCCGCGACGTACACCGGATCTTCCGCCAGCGGGTGCGGCTCATGCTCGACGAGGACGAGCCCCGGTTCCCCAACTGGGATCAGGACGAGACGGCGCTGGCCGACGACTACGCCTCGCAGCGGCCCGGGACCGTCGCCGCCGAACTCGTCGCCGCGGCCGATGCCGTCGCCGACACCTATGCGGCGGTGCCCGACGGCGCGTGGTCGCGACGGGGGCTGCGGAGCAACGGCAGCGAGTTCACCGTGGCGTCGATCGCCGTCTACCACCTGCACGACGTGGTCCACCACGCGTGGGACGTCGACCCCGGTCGCGATTCCGGAAAGCAGGAGCAACCCGGATGACCGACACCCCACCCCACTGGCCGGACGCGTCGCCTACGTCACGGGAGCTGCTCGCGGACAGGGCCGTTCGCACTGCGTGCGCCTCGCGCGGGCCGGAGCCGACGTCGTTGCGATCGACGCCTGCGGGCCGGTGGCGGCCAGCAACGGCTACGAACCGGCGACGCCCGAAGACCTCGCCGAGACGGTCAGCCTGGTGGAGGGCGAGGGACGCAAGATCCTGGCCAGGGAAGTCGACGTGCGCGATGCCGCCGGACAGCAGCGGGTGATCGCCGACGCGATCGAGCAGTTCGGCCGGCTCGACATCGTCGTCGCCAACGCGGGCGTACTGAACTGGGGTCGGCTGTGGGAGATCTCGGCCGAACAGTGGCAGGAGACCCTCGACACCAACTTGACCGGGCTGTGGCACACCATCAAGGCGGCGGTGCCACCGATGATCGAGGCGGGCAACGGCGGGTCGATCATCACCATCAGCTCGGCGGCGGGCATCAAGGCGGTGCCTGGCTGCGGGCACTACTGCGCAACCAAGTTCGGCGTCGTCGGGTTGACCAACTCGCTGGCAGTTGAGTTGGGCGAGTTCGGAATTCGGGTCAACTCCGTCCACCCGTACGGCACCGACACCCCGATGGGCAACGACCTGTCGATGTACAAGATCTTCCAGGACCACCCGCACTACATCCACAGCTACTCGCCCGGCGCGCTGCCGACGGACTCGCTGGCCGCGCCGGACCTGATCTCCGACATCGTCGTATGGCTCGCCGGGGACGGGTCATCGCTGGTGACCGCCGCTCAGATCCCCGCGGACAAGGGCTATCTGAAGATCTGAGCTACAGCCGCGCCGATGCGTCGATGGAGTGTCGGTGGTGCGCAACGGCCGGATCATGGCGTCCTGCGCGAAGGATGCGATCAGCTCGCCCGCCTCGGTGTGCACGGCGCCGCGCACGTAGGACATGCCCGCACCGACCTGCGTGCTCTCGTGGCTGTAGAGAATCCAGCCGTCCCACGCGAACGGCTCGTGGAAGCTCACCGAAATCGTCATCGGCGCGGTGGACACGGTCAGGTGCGCCTGGCTGGTACCGATGCCTTCGTGCGCCCGCATGGTGGTCGAAATGCCAAGGTGGCCGGTGAAATACGCCACCAGCGCCTTGCGCAGATCGTCGCGCCCCGGAATCGGGTCGTAGTGCAGCCAGGCGAACAGCTCGGGCGGCCCGACCTCGTCGGGGCTGTTGACGTCGACGACGTCGACCAGGCGCAGTTCGCGGCCCGCCATCGGCATCTCGGCGTGGTTGGCGTCCGCGGGCGCGGCCACGTCGGGCCGCGGCAGGTGGTGGCGGATGACGTCGCCGGAGGGGACGTCGGTGAACACCGTGACGGTGATGCACCGCTTGCCGTTCTGCGTCGCGGTGACCACCGCGGTGGCGGTCGTGCGCCCTTCGGCGACGACGTCGACGGTCAGTTCGACCGGTGGCCCGACCAGAACGGCCCGCGCGAACACCGCGTACACCGAGCGCACCGACTTCTCGGGGAAGCGCTTGGCCGCGGCGACGATCGCCTGGGCCAGCACCTGGGTGCCCTCCACCACCTGACGCTCGTCCGCGCCGACGATGCCGGTCTGGCCGACGAACCGGTCGGCGCCGTCGGGTTGCACGTCGAACAGGTCGACCAGACCGTCGACGGTCCACTGAAACTGGTCGGATTCCGTGGTCATGGGGCTCGAACCTCTCTGCTGATTGACGTGTCGCGCCAAGCTCACCACAGCCTCTGCAAAAACGGTAACGTCATTCTCATGGCGAAGCCGACGGACCGGTCGACGGCAGCAGCGGACTCGGGCGCGGTCGACGAGGAATCCCGCGCCAGCCGCTTCATGCGATCGGCCCTTGCAATCCTCGGCGAGACCGGCCGCACCGACTTCACCGTGCTCGAGGTGGTCGAGCGCTCGAAGACCTCACTGCGGTCCTTCTACCAGCACTTCACCACCAAGGACGAGTTGCTGCTCGCACTGATCGACAAGATCATGGCCGAGTCGACGCTGAACTGGCGTGAGGCCACGGACGGCCTTGACGCGACGACGGCGCTGCGACTCCTGGTCGAGCGCATCAGCGCGCCCGCATCCACGTCCACCCAGGACAGCATCAATCGTGGTCTGACCTTCTACAACGACCACCTCGCCGAGACGTTGCCGCGCGAATATGCGCGCGTGCTGTCCCCGCTGCACGTACTCATCGCCGACATCATCAAGCGAGGGATCGACGAAGGCACCTTCTCACCCGACGTGGACGTCAACACGACCGCCGCGCTGATCATGCAGACGGTGCTCGGCGCCATGCGGCTGCGCGTCCTCGGCGCCGAACTCAACGGTGTGCCCATCGAAGCAGAGCACATCTTCACGTTCTGCGTCCGCACCCTCGCGAAGTGACGCTCAACCAGCCCTGACCTGCGCCGACACCGCCCGCACCGCCCCTCGAGCCGGGGTGGTGTCGTCGCCGTTCCCGACGTGGTAACGTCATTACCACTTCGGAACAATGACACTCTCAGGAGCCGGATATGCCTTCACGCGAGCTTTCCTATCCCGTCTTCGACGCGGACAACCACTTCTACGAGCCCAAGGAAGCGCTGACGCAATTCCTGCCGGATCATCGCAAGGGCGTCATCGACTACATCGACGTTCGCGGGCGCACCAAGATCATGGTCCGCAACGTGGTCAGCGACTACATCCCCAACCCGACCTTCGAGGTGGTCGCACGGCCCGGCGCGCAGGAGGAGTACTTCAAGCACGGCAGCGGCGGCAAGACCTACCGCGAGGTGATGGGCAAGCCGATGAAGGCCATCCCCGCCTTCCGCAACCCCGCGGCGCGCCTCGAGGTCCTCGACGGTCTCGGCCTCGACTACACGCTGATGTTCCCGACCTTGGCCAGCCTCGTCGAGGAGCGGCTGAAGGACGACCCCGACCTGATCCTCGACATCGTGCACGCGCTGAACCAGTGGATGTACGAGACCTGGCAGTTCAACTACGAGGACCGCATCTTCTCCACGCCGGTCATCAATCTGGGCAACGTCGACCGCGCCCTCGAAGAACTCGAGTGGTGCCTGGAGCGCGGCGCCAAGACCGTCCTGGTCCGGCCCGCGCCGGTGCCCGGTTACCGCGGCAGCCGCTCCATGGGCGTGCCCGAGTTCGACCCGTTCTGGCAGGCCTGCGTCAAGGCAGGCATCCCGGTGTCGATGCACGCCTCGGACAGCGGCTACTCCCAGTACCTGAACGACTGGGAGCCCGGCGACGAGTTCAAGCCGTTCGCACCGACCTCGTTCCGGATGGTCGCGATGGGCAAGCGGCCCATCGAGGACACCATGGCGGCGCTGGTGTGCCACGGTGCGCTGACCCGCAACCCGGATCTGCGCATCCTGTCGGTCGAGAACGGCGCGTCCTGGGTTCCCTACCTGTTCTACCAATTCAAGGACGTCTTCATGAAGATGCCGGACGGGTTCCCCGAGGATCCGATCGAGGCCTTCAAGCGCTGCGTGTACGTCGCGCCGTTCTGGGAGGACGACTTCAAGAAGATGGCCGACCTGTGCGGCATCGACCGCATCATGTTCGGCTCGGACTGGCCGCATCCGGAGGGCCTCTCGGATCCGATCAACCTGGTCGACGACCTCGAGCGCCACGGCCTCGACGAGGAGGGCGTCCGAAAGGTCATGGGCGGCAACATGGTCGACCTGTTCAAGGTCGCCGAACAAGATCGTGCACAAGCCCGATGTGCCGGCGCTCGTCCTGACCTGACCGCGCACCACGACCTAGAGAGGCCGGCACCGTGACGGAGGTTGCGTCCCCCGAGCGTCTGCTGTTCGCGTCGACCGCGCAGGCATTCCTGGAGAAGGAAGCCTCGCTGAGCCGGGTGCGCGAACTGCACGCCGCGGGCAGTTCGTTCGACGCCGACTGGTGGCGACGCGCTGCCGAACTCGGCTGGGCCAGCCTGCTGGTCCCCGAGGAACTGGGCGGGGGCAGCGTCTCCGGGGACGGAGTCGGCGACCTCGCGCTGATCGCCGAGCAGATCGGCAGGACGGTGGCTCCTGGGCCGCTGCATCCGGTGAGCACCGTGCTGGCCGGGCTCGTCGACGCGGAGGATGCCGAAAGGCATTCGGCCACCATCGAATCGCTGGTGGCCGGCGAGCTCGTCGCGTCCTGGGCGGTCTACGAGCCGGGTCAGTCGTGGGATCCGTTGGCACCGGAGGTGACTGCCACACCGACCGCCACCGGATTCCGCATCGACGGAGTCAAGGACCGGGTCGAGGCGGGCGCCGAGAGCGCCGTCTTCCTCGTCGTCGCGCGCGTCGGCGACGAGATCCGCCAGTTCCTGGTGCCCGCCGACGCGGCGGGTGTCACGGTCGAGCCACTCGAGTCCATCGACATGGTGAAGCGTTATGCCAGAGTGAGTTTCGACGGTGTCGAGGTCGACGGATCGGCAGTGGTGGGAACTGCCGATCAGACCGCGACGCTGATCGGGCGGCAGAGCCAGGTGGCGCAGATCCTGCAGTGCGCGGAGGTGGTCGGCATCCTGGATGCCGTGATGGACCTGACCGTCCAGTGGGGCTTGGACCGGCACTCGTTCGGCCGGCCGCTGGCCTCCTATCAGGCACTCAAGCACCGCTACGCCGACATGAAGATCTGGCTGGAGTCGTGCCGGGCAACGACGCGGGCTGCGGTCGCCGACGTGTCGGCTCGCGCACCGGGCGCCGACATGTCGGTCAGCGTCGCCAAGTCCTACGTGGGCGAACACGCCGCTCCGATGGTGCAGCACTGCGTTCAGTTGCACGGCGGTATCGGCGTCACCTGGGAACACGACCTGCATCTGTACCTGCGCCGAGTCACGTTGTACCGCGCCATGTTCGGCACGCCCGAGGAACACAACCTGCGGGTCTACGCTCTGACGAAGAAGCTGGAGTCCGCCCGATGACCGACACCACCTCGGTGCGAACCGAGACGGCCGAATCGGTCGGCGAGTTCGCCACGCGGGCGCGCGCATGGCTGGCCGACAACATGCCGCTGGTCGATCCCGCCAACCCGCCCGCCGCCGACCGCGGCAAGGAAGAACCGTGGCTACGCGCCCGCGAACTGCAGCGCAAGCTGCACGACGGCGGTTTCGCCGGCATCTGCTTCCCCCGTGAGTACGGCGGCCTCGGGCTGCCCTACGAGTACCAGAAGGCGTTCGACAACGAATCCCGCGACTACGAGATGCCGGTCATCCTCAATACGCCGACGTTCACGATCTGCGGCGCGACGCTGCTGGACACCGGGACCGAAGAGCAGAAGCGGCAACGCATTCCGGCATTCCTGCGCGGGGACGAGATCCTGGTGCAGCTGCTGTCGGAGCCCAGCGGCGGATCCGACCTGGCCGGTGTCATCACCCGGGCCGATCGCCGAGGCGACAAGTGGATCGTCAACGGCGCGAAGACCTGGAGCACCAGCGCCTTCGCCGCCGACTACGGACTCCTGCTGGCGCGCACCAATTGGGAGGTGCCCAAGCACGAGGGCCTGACCATGTTCCTGGTGCCGCATCAACAGCCCCGGCATCACCATGCGGCGGATCAAGCAGGTCGACGGCGGTGACGAGTTCTGCGAGGAGTTCTTCGACAACCTCGAACTCGGTGACGATGCCGTGGTCGGTGAGGTCAACGACGGGTGGGCGGTCGCCTCGCGCCAGATGTATCACGAGCGACGCGCGGTCGGCGGTGGATCCGAATTCGCCAGTGGCATCGGCGCGGAAGGCGAGACCGATCAGCCCCTCGACTACGTGGGACTGCTCGAGGCGACGGGGCAGGCCGACAGCGAGCGGGCCCAGGAGATGGCCGGGCGGGCATTGGTGCGGCGCGCCGTGCAGGAGCAGCTGGTCGACCACGTCTACCACGCCGTCCTCGACGGCTCGCTGCCGCCCGCGGCCGGATCCATCATCCGGATCTCGCACGCCGAGCACACGCAGTTCGAGATCGACACTGCGCTTGCGCTCGTCGGCAGCGCGGGCGTCGTCGACGACGGTCGGGGCTGTCCCGCTTCGGCACCCGGTTCCTGTCCCGCCAGACGGCGTCGCTCGGTGGCGGCACCAACGAGATCGCGCGCAACATCATCGGAGAACGGGTCCTCGGCTTCCCGCGCGAGTACGCCGCCGACCGCGGCGTGCCGTTCAATCAGGTCAAGCGCAAGCGCGACTAGCTCACGCGCGGACGTCGCTTCGGCCGGTAGCGCTTCGGCGCGCGCGCTTGCCGCGCAGCCGTGACTCCAACACGGCTCAAGATGTCGTAGTAGCGGGTCGGCGCAAGCCGGGCCAGCGTATCGAACAGGTGGGCGTCGGGTCCGACCAGGATGCGCGCCTTGCCCGCTTCCACACCGCGGTGGATGACCTCGGCCGCCTTCGCCGGTTCGGTCATGGTGATGGCGGCGAATTCGTGCACCATCTGCTCGTGGCTGCGGCCGCGGCCGTCCGGATCCTTGCGGAATCGCGCGTTTCGCACGATGTTGGTGTTGATGCCGCCCGGGTGCACGTTGATGGCCCTGACACCGCTGCCGCGGAGTTCCTGGCGCAGCGAGTCGGTGAAACCGCGGACCGCGAACTTCGCCGCGCAGTAGGCACTCTGGTTCGGCATGCCGAGCAGACCGAAGACGCTCGACGTGTTCACGATGGCGCCGGAATCCTGGGCGACCAGGAGCGGCAGGAATGCCCGGGTGCCGTTGACCACGCCGTGGAAGTTGATGTCCCACAACCACTGGTCGTCCTCGACCACGGTGTCGAGCACGCTGGACGACACGGCGACGCCTGCGTTGTTGAACACCGCGCCAAGGGGTGCGGGCGCCCAGTCCCGGACCTCTTCGGCGAAGTCGTTCTGCGCCTGCGCATCCCGCACGTCGAGCGGCTTGGTCAGCGTCGGACCGTTGATGCTCGCCTCGGTCTCCTTCAAGCCACGTTCATCGACGTCGGCGATCGCGACCGGGCAGCCATGGGCTGAAAGCCGTTGCGCCAGAGCCCGGCCGATGCCGGACGCCGCACCGGTGATGACCACGGTGTGGCCGCTGATGACGTGTGCCGCTGACTTGCTCATCGTGACTCCTGCGACCGGATGGCCGTGACGGTTGAATTGTCGAGATGGTCGGTGATCAGGTCGAGAATCCGGTCCCATGCGCCCGCGGGCAGGTCGTGACCCATGCCGGCGATCGTCTCCAACCGCGCACCGGGGACCGCCCGCACCGTGGCCGCTCCTCCGGTGGGATGGACCATTCGGTCCCGGTCGCCGTGGATCACCAGGGTCGGCACGTCGATCTGCCGCAGCTCGGCCGTCCGGTCGCCCGAGGCGAAGATGCCTGCCAGCTGCCGGGTGACACCGTCGGACGTGGGATCGCGATCCCAGGCGATGCCCGCCTTCTCGCGCACCCACCCCTCGTCGAACGGAAATCCGTGCGAGGAGATGTGACGGAACGTGCGCACCGCGCCCTCGATCGCCTCGCGACGGTTTCGCGGTGGTTTCCCGGTCGCCATCCGCCACCACGTCGACAATGCGGGACGGCCGATGCGCGGCGCACCGGTGGTCGACATGATCGAGGTGAGCGTGCGCACCCGGCCCGGATGATGCGCGGCGACGGTCTGGGCGATCATTCCGCCCATCGAGACTCCGACGAAGTGCGCGTCGCGGTACCCGAGCGCGTCCAGCAGACCGACGGTGTCGCGGGCCATGTCGCCGAGGTGGTACTGGCGCTTGTCGCTGCCGCCGCGCAGGATCGCCAACGGTCTCGGCCTCGGAAAGCTCGCATGTGCGTCGACCGGCCCACGTCGCGATTGTCGAACCGGATCGCCCGGTATCCCCGCTCGGCGAGGTTGGCGGCGATCTCCTCCGGCCAGGTGTGCTTCTGCTGTCCCAGCCCGGCGATCAGCACGACCGGTGGAGCCGCCTCGTCACCGAACGTGTCGTAGCACAGCTCGATTCCGCGACCCACGTCGACGATCGCTTCGTCCGTCATGCGGACACCTCCGCCGCGGCGTCACGGCACCGAGCTCAGCGTGACGTGGTGCGCGACGGTAGACGACCGCCCGTCCGCCACGGCCGGGTGCGGTGGCGACACCGCGGGAGTGCGCGGGCTCGTCGCGGGCGTAGGTGGTGCCGAACTCGAACTCCCGCAGCAGGGTTCGCAGTGTCACCGTCATCTCCATGTTGGCGAACGCGGCGCCGATGCAACGGCGGACGCCGCCGCCGAACGGAATCCAGGCGTGCGTGTCCGGCGGGTTGCCGACGAAGCGATCGGGGTTGAACGATCCCGCGTCGGCGAAACTCCCCTCGGCGGCGTGCGCCAGCGAGATGCTCACCAGAATCACGTGCCGTTCGGGAATGACCCACTCCCCCAACCTGATCCGCGTCCTGGTCATGCGTGCGGTGCCGTTGATCACGGGGCGGGTGCGCTGCACTTCGAATATGGTGGCCTGCAGCAGGTCGGACCCACCCGCGTCGACCTCGTCGGTGAGCCGGGTGAGCAACCGCGGATGCCGCCGGATCCGCTCGACAGCCCACGCCAGCGTGGTCGCGGTGGTCTCGTGTCCCGCCGCGAGCAAGGTGAGCAACTCGTCGGCCACGTGGTCGTCGGAGATCGGCGAGCCGTCCTCGTACCGCGCCTGCAGCATCATGGCCAGTACGTCGTTGCGGTCGGAGAACGCCGGGTCCCGACGGGCCTCGGCGATCAGCCGGGCGATGACGGCGTCGTAGCGCCGCCGCAGCTTCTCCACCCGGCCCCACGGACTCCACGGGCCGTAGTCACGCCGCGCCGCAGGCGGCATCACCGCCAGCCGGGATGCCCGCAGCACCATCGGCGGCAGGAGCTCGCGCAGCTCCTCCAGTGCGGCGCCGTCGGCGCCGAACACCGCCCGCAGAATGGCGTTCAGCGTGATCCGCATCATCGACGGCAGGGTCGCGAAGTCCTCGCCCTCGGGCCAGGTGGCGATCTCGCGCATCACCTCTTCTTCGATGATGTGCTCGTAGCCCTGCATCCGCTTGCCGTGAAACGGCGGCACCAGCAGCTTGCGGCGCTGTCGATGCGCGGTGCCATCGAGGCTGAACGTCGAGCCGGGGCCGAGGACCTCGCCGAGCGTGCCCGCACGGCCGATGAGGTCGGTGCTCATCGTGAAGATCTCCTTGACCAGGCGAGGGTCGCTGACCACCACGGTCGGCCCGAAGATCGGCAGGTTGAGCGTGAACTCCGAGCCGTGGCGTCGGGCGACGGCGGCGATCGCCCTGTCGCGGGCGGTCACGAAGCCGATGCCCTGTGCCAGCGCGGGGATCCGCGGCGCCGGCGGGAGCCGCACCGGGTCGGTCGTCGCCTCGGCCATGCCGTGCCTCCATGTCGGTACGAATAAGTACCGGCTACGGTACGCCACGGTACCGACGGGCACAACCCCCTTCCACACGTGTCGAATAGCGCGTGCGGCGACTACCCGATCAACAGGTCGGGCCGAAGCAGCAGGTGAGGCAGGGCGTGCGCCAGCCACTTCTCGTACTCGTCTGGCGTCCAGTCGGCATCGGTGGTGAACACCGAGTACACGTACGGCGATTCGACCATCGCCATCACCGACGCCGCGTGCTGCGGGGACAGGCCCGGCCGGAGCGCCTCGGTGCCCAACTGGTCGATCCACTGGCGGCAATCCGCCTGGATGGACTCGATGAGACGGCCACGCAACGCCTCGAGCGCGGGATCGGTGGAAGCCGACTGCTCCATCACCCGAATCAATGGGGCCACCCGTGCGTTGAGCGCGCGGATGATGCCGGCGTACTGGACGAAGTGGGCCGCGCCCGACGCATCGCGGACCTCATCGAAGGTCGGAATGCGATCGATCACCTTCGTCTCGTCCCAGTCGCCGGCCAGTGCGACGTCGATCGCCCGGGCCAGCACGCCCGCCTTCGAGCCGTAGGTGGCATAGACGGTTTGCGTGGAAACGTCTGCAGCCGAGGCGATCTGCCCGATGGACGTGGCTCCGAATCCCTGCGACAGGAACAGCGTGGTGGCCTCGGTCACGATACGGCGATGCCGCGCCTCGGCGTCCGCCTGGCGGCGGGTGCCGTCGTACCGACGACGTTCTTCCGGATCTCCTGACACCGCGAGCCCACTCTCCCTCCAGTCCCGCTGCGTCCAAGTTACTCCGACACCTCCGCAACGGGCTTCATGACCAGCGGGTAAGCCCATCACTTTCCTCATTAACCCCATCCTCCGTTGATGGTGATGTCCGTGTCGCAGCGCCATAGCGTCGATGAGGTCGCCAATGGCGTTACGCCGCAACGATTTCATCCAACGAGAAGGACTGCACACCATGTCGATCGATACCCATGCCGACGGTTCGGACGCACCGTTGCAGTTCCTCGAGCAGGCGCGCGCCAACCAGGCGCGGCTGGTGGGCGCGTTGCAGCCGCACTACGACTTCGTCGTCTGCGGAGCGGGCTCGTCGGGATCGGTGGTCGCGCGCCGGCTCGCCGAGAACCCCGACGTCAGCGTCTTGCTGGTGGAGGCGGGCGGCGATGACGACGTGCCAAGCGTGACTCAGCCAGGACAATGGGTAGCCAACATCGGCACCGAACGCGATTGGGGCTTTCAGAGCCAACCGAATTTTCGCGTGAACGACCGCTCGATTCCGTTCTCGATGGGCAAGGTACTGGGCGGCGGATCGAGCATCAACCTGATGATCTGGGCCCGCGGGCACCGCAGCGACTGGGACCTGTTCGCCGCCGAGGCAGGAGATCCGGCGTGGAACTACGACTCCGTGCTGGCAACCTATCTCCGCATCGAAGACTGGCACGGCGCCGCCGACCCCGCCTACCGAGGCACCGGTGGCCGGTCTCGCCCCATCCCCCAACCCGTTGGCGCCCGCCACGGTGGACGGTGCACGCTCGGTCGGCATACCGACGTTCGAGAGCCCTCGTCAAACGCGAGGTCATGCCGGGCAACGCGACCGGCAGCGAACTCGAGACCTTCGTCCGCGACGCCGCCACCAGCTTCTGGCACCAGACCGCGCACGGCGAAGATGGGCCAGAACACGATGTCGGTGGTCAACGGTGCCCTCGAGGTCTACGGCGTCGAGAAGCTGCGCATCGCCGACGGTTCCATCATGCCGCGCATCACGACCGGAAACACCATGGCCCCCTGCGTGATCATCGGCGAACGCGCAGCGGAATTCGTCACCGCGCAGCACAGGTTGTGACGGCTCACTCGTTGATCCGACGCCTGAGCTCCTCGCGCGATTCGACCTCGACCTTGCGATAGATGTTGCGCAGGTGCCAGGCAACCGTGTTTCGCGACACGAACATCTGCTCCGCTATCTCACGGTTGGACATGCCGTCGGAGGCGAGTTGCGCCACCCGGAGTTCGGTCGGCGTGAGCGCCTCGAGGCCGGTGACCGACGTTCGACGGGGTCGAGCCCCTGCCGCCGCCAACTCGTCCCGCAACTCCGCTTCGAGACCCGACGCCCCGCTGCGATACGCCAGATCGAGGCCCGCCGCCAGGTGACGCCGGGCATCGACTCGTTGACCGGCCCGCCGAAGTCGCCGGCCGAGGCCGTAGTGCGCACGGGCGAGGTGCAGCTTCGCCTCGGTGCGCCTTCAGGACGTCGATCGCCTCCTCGAATGTCTCGAGCGCCTGACTTCCGCTTTCGGTGAGTGCTCGGCGCTGCAGCGCAACACCCAAAGGTATTGGTACCTCGAACAGCTGGGCGAGTCGCACTTCCTCCTGGCACAGGGCATGCGCGCGCGCCCCGTCACCGGAGGCGAGCGCGATCAACCCCGCGAGCGAGCGCCACGGCAACCATGCCGGGTTGACCGTGTCGACGTCGGAGAGCGCGTTCTCCACCGCCTCGACATTCCGCCGCGCTTCATCGATGTCGCCACACCGCAGATGCAGACGCCCGCGCGCCAGGCACACGTAGGCACGCAGGGCCGGGACCGGCGCGACCAGATCTTCGCGCGCGAACATCGCCGCCGCCTCCTTGAGCTCACCGCGCTCGATCATGCAGTGCACCAGCGCGGCAAGCGCGGTCTGCTGGTGTGCATGTCCGCTCTGCTGCAGAACGTCGAATGCCGCCTGCGCGTCCGCTGCCGCCTCGGTGATACGGCCGCGAACGTACAGGACCTGCGCCCGCACGGTCGATGTCGACGCGTACGTGAGTTGTGCGCCGCGCTCACGAGCATCGCGGGCGGTGGCGTCCGCAGCCTCTTGCGCCTCGATCACCCGACCCGTGTACAACAGAGCCAGGGTGACGAGAGTGACACATGGACTCACCGCGGTCAGTTCTGCGAGCAAGGCTCCATCGCCGAGCGCGCGGATGGCAAGATCTGCCGCGCGGTGGGCCGGCGGCGTGACCATGGCGTCGTGGATCGCCTTCACGGCCAGGATCGCGCGGGTGCCCGGTCCGTCGCCGTCCATCGCGCCCGACGGAAGGTCGGGCAGGGGCTTCAGATGGAAGTCGGCACCAAAGGCGACACCCTCGAAACGGCGTCGAACCTGCTCATCTTGACTTTCGAAGAGTTGGGCGCCGCGGCGGAACGTGACGCCCGCCTCCGCGTAACGCGAGAATTGGTACTGCGTCCGCCCGAAGGAGAAGAGCGCTTCGGCGCGCTCATCCGGATCCTCGATGAGGTCCAATGCCCCCTCGAACCGGCTCAGTGAGATCGGTTCGCCCGCCGCCGCTTCCGCCAACCCGAGATCGACGCGCACCCTTGGCGGCAACGCAGCGGAATCCGCAACGTCCAACGCCGGGCTGGAACTACGACTCCGTGCTGGCAACCTATCTCCGCATCGAAGACTGGCACGGCGCCGCCGACCCCGCCTACCGAGGCACCGGCGGGCCGGTCTTCGTGCAACCCGCCCCATCCCCCAACCCGTTGGCGCCTGCCACGGTGGACGGTGCACGTTCGGTCGGCATCCCGACGTTCGAGAACCCGAACGGCGCAACGATGGAGACCGCGAGTGGGGCGGCCCTCGTCGACCTGCGCATCCGCGACGGCCGACGCGAGTCGGTATTCCGCTCGTACGTCTTCCCGTACCTCGACCAGCCGAACCTGACCGTTCTCACCGGGGCGCACGTCAACCGGATCACCTTCGAGGGCGGCGGGCCAGCGGTGTCGAAATCGTCCACCAGGGAATCACCCGCCACATCGGGGCCAGGCGCGAAGTGGTGTTGTCGCTCGGCGCGATCAACACACCGAAGGTGCTCATGCTCTCCGGCATCGGCGACGAAGAGGAGCTCAAGCAACACGGAATTCCAGTGCTGCAACATCTTCCAGGTGTCGGCCGGAACTTCCAGGACCACGTCGCGTTCGACTGCGTCTGGGAATACGTGTCGGCCTGCCACCCCGCAACGGCATGTCCGAGGTCACCATGTTCTGGAATAGCCAGGGACATCAGCACTCTCCGGACATGTTCGCCTGCCAAGGGGAGGTACCGATTGCCACGCCGGAGAATGCGGCGCGATACGGTCTGCCCGACGCGGGCTGGATCCCTGCGAGGCACGCTCGCGCAGCCGAAGAGTCGCGGCAGCCTGCATCTGACCGGATCGGATCCAGCATCGCCCGATCCGGATCGACGCCAACACCTTCTCCGATCCCGACGACGTCAAGGCTGCGATCGCATGCGTCGAGCGCTGCCGCGAGATCGGAAACTCAGCCCCACTGCGCCCGTTCGTCAAACGCGAGGTCATGCCGGGCAACTCCACCGGACAGCGAACTCGAGACCTTCGTCCGCAACGCCGCCACCAGCTTCTGGCACCAAACCGGGACGGCGAAGATGGGCCAGGACGCCATGTCGGTGGTCAACGGTGCCCTCGAGGTCTACGGCGTCGAGAAGCTGCGCATCGCCGACGGCTCCATCATGCCGCGCATCACGACCGGAAACACCATGGCGCCCTGCGTGATCATCGGCGAACGCGCAGCGGAATTCATCGTCGGGGCGCACGGCTGTGACCGCCGCGATTTCGCGACGTGCTGACCCGAGGATCAGAACAACGTCGGCTGCAGCTCCGCGGCGACGGGTGGTGGCGCAGCTGCCGCGCGGAACGAACGTTGGTCACCGTGCAGACCGTGCCTGGCGATCAACGGTGTGACACGCTCGCGCAGCATGTCGCGGTAGCTCGCCGGAAGGTACGCGCCGCGTCGGTACAGCTCGCGATACGTCGCCACCAATCCGGGATGGGTGCGGGCCAGCCACGCCATGAACCAGCCGCGCGTCGACCCGCGCAGGTGCAGCCCGAACACCGTCGCACTGGTGGCGCCCGCGGCGGCGATCTGCCCGAGCAGGCCGTCGAGGTGCTCGACCGAATCGGTCAATGCGGGCAGCACCGGCGCCACCATGACGTGGCACTCCAGGCCGGCCTCGCGTACCGCACGGATCAGCTCGAGCCTGGCCCGCGGCGTCGGTGTGCCCGGCTCCACCTGTTGATGGAGTTCGGGATCGCCGACCGCGAGCGAGATGGCCACGCTGGCCTCGACGGAGCCGGCCGCGGCGGTGATCAGCGAAAGGTCGCGGCGCAGCAGGGTGCCCTTGGTGAGGATCGAGAACGGGGTACCTGAATCCGCCAGCGCGCCAATGATTCCCGGCATCAAGGCATACCGGCCCTCGGCACGTTGGTAGGGATCGGTGTTGGTCCCCAGCGCGACCGTCTCGCGCGTCCACGACGGCCGGGCCAGCTCCCTGCGCAACACCTCGGCGACGTTGGTCTTCACCACGACCTGGGTGTCGAAGTCGGCACCGGAATCGAAGTCGAGATACTCGTGGGTGGGTCTGGCGAAGCAGTACCGGCAGGCGTGACTGCAGCCGCGGAAACCGTTGACGGTGAATCGGAATGGCAGGTTGGCCGCATTGGGCACCTTGTTGAGCGCGGACTTGCACAGCACCTCGTGGAAGGTCAGCCCATCGAACTGCGGCGTGCGCACCGCCCGCACGAAACCGATGCGCTCAAGTCCGGGCAGCGCACCGTCGTCGACACCGACGCCCTGGCCATCCCACCGCACCTGACTCATTCGAACATTCGTTCGACAAGGTGTCAAGAGAGTACGGAGACCAGCAGGACGTTGGTCAGCGTGCCGCCGACGATCGACAGCAGCGCGTTGCGCCGCCACAGGTGCAGGCCGACCGTCACCACCAGCCCCGCGAGCGCGGACCAGCCGTGCAATGCACCCGCGGTCGGGACGTTGCGCACGGTGTAGAAGGCCAGGATCACCATGACGCCGAGCGGCATGTGCAGGCTCAGGTAGCGCACCACCACGGAGCGGCGCATCGGCGCGAGCACCGCGAACGGCACCGCGCGCAGCGCCCAGGTGACAGCCGCGCTGACGAGCACCATCGCGGCGATGTGGGCGTTGTCAGCCACTTCTGCGCCACCGTCGCGCCATGCCGAGGCGGCCGATCAGGAGTGCGGTGTACCCGACGAACGCCCACACCAACATCTGGCCGGGAACCAGCAGCCACGCCACGACGGCACACACTGCGGCGCCGGCCGCCAGCGACGGGACGGGCCGGACCCGGTACGCGTCGATGGCCAACACCACGAACAGCGCGGTGAGCGCGAAGTCGACACCCTGGATGCGCTCGATGGGCAGGGCCGACCCCGCGAGCGCACCGATCGTTGCGCCGGACACCCACGCGATCTGAAAGATCAACTGCACCAGAAGAATTCGCCGCGACGTCCAGGTCGACGGCTCGGCGGACGTCACCGCATACGCCTCGTCGGTCAGCGCGTAGGTGCTGTAGACCTTGGCCAGCGCCCCGTTCACCCGATCCAGCGGGAAGGACAGCGCGTAGAACACGTGTCGCAGGTTCACGATGAGCGTCGTCGCGGCGACCTGAAGCAGCGGCACCGCCGCCGTCGCCAGACCGACGAGCAGGAACTCCAGCGAGCCCGCGTACACCACGGCGGTGAACACCGTGGCCCACCACCACTGCAGGCCGGCGTGCACCACGACGAGGCCGAAGGCCAGCCCGAGCGAGAACAGGCCGAGACCGACGGGCGCCGCGATCGCCGCTACCGAGTTCGGTTGGGCCACGCCGGGAGCTTAGAGAACGGAATGCCTTGGCGTTAGATCGGGCTGCCCGGCATCTTGCACTGCAGGTTGTATGGCGCGTCCTGCTGCACGACCGACTGACCGTCGACGGAGATGTCACAGTGCGGATTCGGCGCGGCCCGCCCGCCGTGGGTGGTGCTGCTGACGGTCAGGATCGCCCATTGCGGATCCGCGAGCGTGGTTTCGAAAACCCACGGCACCCCCGGCGCCAGCGTCACCTTGTCGTTCTTCAGGTACGAGTACGCGTCGGCGTCATAAGCCGCCTTACTCGGAGGTTGGGCCGTCAGATAATAGAGGTCGAAATCCGCTCCGTCTGTCGCCGTGAGCGTGTATCGCACCTGATGAGCGGCCGGATCGGCAGTGGACGTCGCGTGCGTGGCCATGAGCCCCGCAGCCGCCATCGTCAGTGCAGCCCCGACCGTGAGTGTCGCTTTTCGCATGCCAGTCACATCGCCGGACGGTACCGGACCGTTACATCGCGCACCACCTGTCACTCGGGGCGTTCGACCGGACGGCCTACAGCTCCAGCAGCACGGTCACCGGTCCGTCGTTGACCAGCTCGACGCGCATGTCGGCGCCGAACACGCCCCGTCCCACGGTCGCCCCGAGTCCTTCCAGTGCCGCCGCGAACCCCTCGACGAGCGGTTCGGCGACGGGCCCCGGTGCGGCGCCGTTCCACGACGGCCTGCGGCCCTTCCTGGTGTCGGCGTAGAGCGTGAACTGGCTGACCACCAGGATCGGGGCAGCGACGTCGGCAGCGCTGGCCTCACCGTCGAGGATCCGCAACCGCCAGAGTTTCTCGGCCATCCGCCGGGCGGTGTCCCCGTCGTCGGAGTGGGTGATCCCGACGAACGCCAACAGCCCCTGCCCATCGGGCCTGATCTCACCGACCACGTCACCGTCGACCACCACACGCGCCGACGACACGCGTTGCACCAGTACCCGCACGTCCGCCGATGCTGCCACGTCCGAGGTCCACGAGGCCATGACAGACTCCCGGCATGACGGCGTCCGCGGAACCGCAGATCCTCGCCGAAGTGGGTGGTGTGGCGGTCGCGGAGCTGGGGCCGCTGGTGGTCGTCGTCGACCGCGGCACGGGGCCGTTGGCCACCGTTGCGTTCGTGCTGGGGGTCCTGGCCCTGGTGTTCGGTGGATTCGGTGCAGCGACGCTGGCGCTGACCGCCACCGGCGGAACGGCCCTGCCCTGGTGGCTCAGCTCGATCTTCCTGCTCGTCGGCCTCGGCTTCGCGGGGGCGGCGCTCGGCGTCGTCGGCCGGATCCGGAGCGCGCGGGCAAGACCGCTGAACGGCTACCGGCCGGTGGCGACGTTCGACCGCGCCCGACGGCTGTACGTCGACGCCGACGGCGTCGTGGTGGCGCCGCTGGAGCAGGTGCGGTTCCAGAGCAGGACGCAGCTCACCTCGAGTTCCCCGATGCTGGTCGCGGTGACACCGGACGGTGTCCGGACCCTCAAGCGCGGCAACCCGTTCAACGGTGGCCTCGGAGATCTGGAGGCGGTTCTGACGGCGGCGGTGTTCGCCGCGGCGCGATAGCGCTGCGGGACGTGTGGGACGGGGTCAGGCCAGGCGGGACAGCACGTCGGCCACCACGGCGTCCGCGGCGACGTCGATCTGCTCGCCGGTCGCCAGGTTCTTGACCCCGACGGTGCCTGCCTCGACGTCACGGTCACCGGCGACGAGCGCGATCGCCGCACCCGACCGGTCGGCCGCACGCATGGCGCCCTTGAGGCCGCGGTCGCCGTAGGCCAGGTCCGCCCGCACTCCCCTGGCCCGCAGCGCTGCGACCACCTTGACCAGCTCCAGCTTCGCGGCGTCGCCGAGCGGCACCGCGAACACGTCGACGGCGCTGGTGGCCCCGACCGTCTTGCCCTCGGCCTTCAGCGCCAGCATCGTACGGTCGACGCCCAGCCCGAAACCGATGCCGGACAGGTCCTTTCCGCCGAGCTGACGCATCAGCCCGTCGTACCGGCCGCCGCCGCCGATCCCCGACTGCGCCCCGAGTCCGTCGTGCACGAACTCGAACGTCGTCTTGGTGTAGTAGTCCAGCCCGCGCACCATGCGCGGGTTGATCACGTACCGCACGCCGAGCGCGTCGAGGTTCGAGAGCACGGCGTCGAAGTGCTGCTTCGCCACGTCGGAGAGGTGATCGAGCATCAGCGGCGCATCGGCCGTCATCTCGCGGATGTGGGCGCGCTTGTCGTCGAGCACCCGCAGCGGATTGAGCTCGGCACGCCTCCGGGTCTCCTCGTCCAGATCGAGCTTGAACAGGAAGTCCTGCAACAACTCCCGATACTGCGGGCGGCACGTGTCGTCACCAAGCGAGGTGATCTCGAGCCGGAAGCCGTCCAGCCCGAGCGAGCGGAATCCGGTGTCGGCGACGGCGATGACCTCGGCGTCCAGCGCCGGGTCGTCGACGCCGATGGCCTCGATGCCGACCTGCTGCAACTGCCGGTAGCGGCCCGCCTGCGGACGTTCGTAGCGGAAGAACGGGCCGGAGTAGGCCAGCTTGGCGGGCAACGGTCCACGGTCGATGCCGTGCTCGATGACCGCGCGCATCACCCCGGCCGTGCCCTCCGGCCGAAGCGTGACGGACCGTTCACCGCGGTCGGCGAAGGTGTACATCTCCTTGCTGACGACGTCGGTGGACTCGCCGACGCCGCGCGCGAACAGCGCGGTGTCCTCGAAGATCGGCAGCTCGACGTAGCCGTACCCGGCGAGGCGCGCAGCCTCGAGCAGCCCGTCGCGCACCGCGACGAACTGGGCGGACTCCGGCGGTAGGTAATCCGGGACGCCCTTTGGCGCCTGAAACTCACTCACTTACGACAGACCTTCGAGGAACGGGTTGGTGCGACGTTCGGCGCCGATCGTGGTCTTCGGGCCGTGCCCAGGTAGTACCACGGTGTCGTCGTCGAGCACCAACAGTTTTGTCAGGATCGAGCCGAGCAGGTCGCGACCGCTGCCGCCAGGCAGGTCGGTGCGGCCGATCGACTGCTTGAACAGCGTGTCACCGCTGAAGACGATCTCACCCGGTCCGTCGACCATGGAGCCCGGGTGGCGTCCCTCCGCACCCCGGGTGACCCTGAAGACGACCGACCCTCTGGTGTGCCCGGGGGTGTGGTCGATGGTCACCGTGATGCCGCCGAGCTCGACCTTGTCGCCGTCGCGGTCCAGTTCGACGAGCTGGCGGGGTTCGCGGAACATCGCGCCGAAGGCGACCTGCGCCAGCCGTGGGCCGAAGCCCTTGATGGGGTCGACCAGCATGTGCCGGTCCTCGGGGTGGATGTACACGGGACAGCCGTAGGTGTCGGCCACCTTCTGCGCCGACCACATGTGGTCGATGTGGCCGTGGGTCAGCAGCACCGCGGCCGGGGTCAGCCGGTTCTCGTCGAGGATCCGCCGCAGGGGCGCGAAGGCCCGCTGGCCCGGATCGACGACGATGGCGTCGGCTCCGGCCCGCGGCGCAACGACGTAGCAGTTGCACTGCAACATCCCCGCCGGAAACCCCGTGACCAACACGTCGCCCAGTTTCCCACCTCCTGTTCGCGTGGGTCGCGGCGCCTACGCTCAGCAATGCCTGGCACACTCGGTGCCGACTGTGAGCATTGGTCGCCGTCCCGGCGACGTATTACGAGGAGGACTGCGGCGGTGCCGACCAACGAACAGCGGCGGGCGACGGCCAAGCGCAAACTCGAGCGCCAGCTGGAGCGCAGGGCAGCTCAGGCGAAACGACGGCGACTCTTCACGATCATCGGCTCGGCGGTCGGAGCCATCCTGGTGATCGCGGCCGTGGTGGCCACCATCGTCGTCACCAACAAGGGGTCGAACAGCAATACCGCTTCGGCCGACACGCCGACGCCGCCGACCTCGGCGCCGCCCGCCCCCGCCGCGGACGGAAAGCTCCCCGCGTTCGCCGCCCCAGCCGACCTCGGCGCGAACTGCCAGTACCCGGCCGCCGAGGCGGCCAGCAAGAAGGTCAACCCGCCGCGCACCGGCAAGGTGCCGACCGACCCGCCGCAGGTCAGCGCCAGCATGAGCACCAACCAGGGCAACATCGGCCTGCAGCTGGACAACGCGAAGGCGCCGTGCACGGTCAACAGCTTCGCCAACCTGGCGCAGCAGGGCTACTTCAACGACACCCCGTGTCACCGGCTGACCACGGGCGGCCTCGCGGTCCTGCAGTGCGGTGACCCAACGGGACAGGGCACCGGCGGCCCCGGTTACCAGTTCGCCAACGAGTACCCGACCAACCAGTACCAGCCGGACAACCCGGCGCTGCAACAGCCGGTGGTCTACCCGCGCGGCACGCTGGCGATGGCCAACGCCGGCCCCGGCACCAATGGCAGCCAGTTCTTCCTCGTCTACCAGGACTCGCAGCTGCCGCCGAACTACACCGCCTTCGGCACCATCGACCAGACGGGCCTGGCCACCCTGGACAAGATCGCCGCGGCAGGCGTCGACGGCGGCGGCTCCGACGGCAAGCCGAAGCTGCCGGTGCAGGTCAAGTCGATCCAGCTGGACTGACGCGGCGCCCCGCCGTGACCATCCCGCCCTCGCCGTACGGCGAGCCCGCCCCGCCGCCCTACGGCCCCGCGGGCGGCTATTACGGCTATCCCCAGCCGCAGCCCACGAACGGCTTGGCGATCGCGTCGCTGGTCTGCGCGTTCCTCTTCGCCCCGCTGGGCATCGTGTTCGGGCACATGTCGCTGTCGCAGATCAAGCGCACCGGCGAGGAAGGGCGTTCGCTGGCGATCGCGGGCCTGGTGATCGGTTACCTGCTGACGGTGCTGACCGTGCTCGTCGTCGTGGCCATGATCGTGTTCGCCGTCCTCGCGGTGCAGATGACGTCGTGGCTCGGCGTTCCGTTCAGGCCGAACCTGGAGCACCCTGGCCCCACCGGATCGCCGACGTCGGACATCCCGCTGCCGACGTTCAAGCCGCCGGCCACGCTGGGGTCCAACTGCCAGTACCCGGCCACCACGGAGCCTGCGAGCAAGCCGAACACCCCGCCGCGGACCGGCCGCGTGCCGACCACGCCCGCCACGGTCGAAGCGACCATCGACACCAACGACGGTGCGATCGGTGTGCAACTCGACAACGCGAAATCGCCGTGCACCGTGAACAACTTCGTCAGCCTGGCGCAGCAGGGCTACTTCGACGGCACGTCGTGCCACCGGCTGACGACGTCTCCTACCCTCGGCGTGTTGCAGTGCGGTGACCCGACGGGACTCGGCACCGGCGGGCCGGGCTACCGCTTCCCCAACGAGTACCCGACGAACCAGTACCGGCTGTCCGACCCCGCGCTGACGTCACCCGTGCTGTACCCGCGCGGCACCCTCGCGATGGCCAACACCGGATCGGGCACCAACGGCAGCCAGTTCTTCGTGGTCTACCAGGACTCGACGCTCCCGCCGACGTACACCGTGTTCGGCTCCGTCGACGAGACGGGCCTGGCGACCGTGGACCAGATCGCCGCCGCCGGTGTTCAGAACGGCACCGACGACGGCAAGCCCAACAAGGACGTCACCATCCAGTCGGTGCGCCTGAACTGACGCCGCCCTGGACCCGGCGGTCGCCACCGCGATGAGTTCCGGCCGGGCCGCCGGTCTGTTCTGGTGTTGGACACGACCCGGCCCCAGACACCACGGAGGACACCATGACGACCCCCGGCCGCCCGCCCATCGTCGACCGGGCCACCTGGCAGGCCGCCCGCGACGAGCTGCTGGTCCGCGAGAAGGCCCACACCCGCGAGGGTGACGCCATCGCCGCGGCCCGCCGCCGGCTGCCGATGGTGGAGTTCGACGGGACCGTCGAGGTCGTCGGGCCCGACGGCCCCGTCCCGTTCCTCGACCTGTTCGAAGGCCGCGACGAGCTGGTGGTCTACAAGCACATGTGGCACGACGGCGCGCCGCACCAGGGGCAGTGCGAGGGCTGCACCACCACGGCCTGGCACGTCAAGGACGCCGTCTACCTCAACGCCCGCGGCGTCTCGTATGCCGTCCTGACGACGGGCCGCTGGGACGAGGTGGCCCCCTACGTCGAGTTCATGGGCTACACCGAGCCCTGGTACTCGGTGCGCGACGTGGCGGCGCCGGTCGGCGACAGCATGGGTCGCCTCATGTGCTACCTGCGCGACGGCGACCGCGTGTTCCTCACCTACGCCACGACGGGCCGTGGCAACGAGGCGGTCAACGCGTCCATGGGCCTGCTCGACATGACGCCCTACGGCCGCGGCGAGGCGTGGGAGGACAACCCCGACGGCTGGCCCGAGGGGCGTCACTCGTGCTGGTCGTGGCGCTCGGACGCGGACGGCAACGCCACCTGGGGCGAGACCAGCCGTCCGGTGCCGCAGTGGACCCGGCCCGGCGCGACCCCCGTGCAGACCCTCGGCAGGCGCGACGGTTAGGTCGAACCGACTTCCCGATTCGCCCTTCCCACAACGGAATTCAGAAGACCTGGCATCGCGGCATCGACGCGGTCGGTCAGCAGTCGCTGGTGGGTGTGCCCGTCGACGACCAGGCGTTCGGTGAGGCCCGCGTCGCGCAGGATGTTGAAGTGGTGCGTCGCGGTCGACTTGTTGATTCCGTCGTAGAGCAGGGCGCACGGCATCGCCGAACCGGCGTTGCTCAGCCGACGGACCATCTCGAGCCGGACCGGATCGGCGAGTGCGGCCAGCACCTGCTGAACGCCGCCGACGGCGATCTCGGCGAGCTGCGGCGGCGTCATGCTGTGGCCCCCGTCACCGCAGGTTTGATGTTCATCGAACCGAGCGTACTCTCAGTTCGGTACGACGTTCGTCAAACCTACCCAGGCCAGGAGGGCTAGTGGCTGTGGTCGCCCCCGACCGGCTGGCCGGCGAGACGCAGCGCGGCGCCTACTCGCTGCTGCTGGTCCTCAGTGGCGTCGCCCTCGGTGTGTCCGGCCTCCCCGCGCCGCTGTACGGCATGTACGAGGAGGCCTGGCACCTCTCCCCGCTGTCCACCACCGTGGTGTTCGCCGTCTACGCCGTCGCCGCACTCGGGGCGGTGCTGGTATCGGGCCGCATCTCCGACGTGATCGGACGCAAGCCGGTCCTGCTGGCCGCGCTGGTGGCGATGATCGTCGGTCTCGGCGTCTTCCTCGTCGCCGACAACATGGCGCTGCTGATGGTTGCGCGCGCCATCCACGGCGCGGCGGTCGGCTCGATCGTGGTTGCGGGTGCGGCGGCGCTGCTGGACCTGCGGCCCGAGCACGGCGTGCGATCCGGTCAACTCAGCGGGGTCAGCTTCAACATCGGGATGACGGTGGCCATCGTCGGCTCGGCACTGCTGGCCCAATACGCCCCGCATCCGATGCGCACGCCGTACGCCGTCGTCGCGGTGATCTGTGCCGTCGTCGGCGTCGGCGTCATCGCCCTGCGCGAGCCGCACTCCGCCCGCACGCGTGGACCCATCCGGATCGCCAGGCCTGCCGTGCCGCGCGAGATCCGCGGTGACTTCTGGTTCGCCGCGCTCGGCGCCATGGCGTCGTGGTCGGTGCTCGGCGTGCTGCTCTCGCTCTATCCGTCGCTGGCCGCCCAGCAGACCCACGTGCACAACCTGGTGTTCGGCGGCATCGTGGTCGGCATGACGGCGTTCTCCGCGGCGCTGGCCCAGATGTGCGCCACCCGGATGCCCGCGCGCCGGGCCGCCCTCGTGGGCGACGTGGGGATGGCGCTGGCGCTGGTGCTCACGATTCCGGTATTGGCCACGCACAGTTGGCCATTGGTGCTCGCGGCCGCCGCACTGCTCGGCGCGACGTTCGGTCTCGGCTTCGGCGGCTCGCTGCGCCACCTGTCGCACGTGGTTCCCGCCGATCGGCGCGGCGAGACCATGTCGGCGTACTACCTGCTCGCCTACGCGGCGATGACGGTGCCGACCATCGTGGCGGGCTGGGCGGCGACGCGGTGGGCGTTGAGCTCGGTGTTCCCCTGGTTCGCCGGGACGGTGGCGATCGCCTGCCTGATGGCGGCGGTGGTCGGTGCCATCAGCACCAGGGTCCCTCAGGCGGCCGACGTCACCCGGTAGACGTCGTACACGCCCTCGACGTTGCGGACCACGTTGAGTACGTGGCCGAGGTGCTTGGGGTCGCCCATCTCGAAGGTGAACCGGCTGATCGCCACCCGGTCGTTGGACGTGGTCACCGATGCCGAGAGGATGTTGACCTTCTCGTCGGCGAGCACCCGGGTGACGTCCGACAGCAACCGGTGCCGGTCGAGCGCCTCGACCTGGATCGCCACCAGGAACACCGACGACGGCGACGGCGCCCACTTCACCTCGATGATGCGTTCGGCCTGTTGTTGCAACGAAGCGGCGTTGGTGCAGTCCGTGCGGTGCACGCTGACCCCGCCGCCGCGGGTGACGAAGCCCATGATGTTGTCGCCGGGCACCGGGGTGCAGCACTTCGCCAGCTTGGTCAGCACGCCGGGCGCGCCGGGAACGGCGACACCGACGTCGTCGTTGGTGCGCTGCCGCACCGGCATGGTGGCGGGCGTCGACCGCTCCGCGATCTCGTTCTCGGCCTCCTCGTCACCACCGAGCTGGGCCAGGAGCCGCTGCACCACGTGGCGCGCGGAGACGTGTCCCTCCCCCACCGCGGTGTACAAGGCGGACACGTCGGCGTAGCGCAGCTCCCGGGCCAGCGCCGCCATCGACTCGCCATTCATCAAGCGCTGCAACGGAAGTCCGCCACGGCGGACCTCGCGGGCGATGGAATCCTTGCCCGACTCCAGCGCCTCCTCGCGCCGCTCCTTGGCGAACCACTGCCGGATCTTGGCCTTGGCGCGCGGCGACACCACGAACGTCTGCCAGTCGCGCGACGGCCCGGCGTTGTGCGCCTTCGACGTGAAGACCTCGACCACTTCGCCGTTCTCGAGCTTGCGCTCCAGCGCCACCAGTCGACCGTTCACCCTGGCGCCGATGCAGCGGTGACCGACCTCGGTGTGCACGGCGTAGGCGAAGTCGACGGGCGTCGACCCGGTGGGCAGGGTGATCACGTCGCCCTTCGGCGTGAAGACGAAGATCTCCTGCACGGCAAGGTCGTAGCGCAGCGACTCGAGGAACTCGCCAGGGTCGGCGGCCTCCCGCTGCCAGTCGAGCAGTTGGCGCATCCAGGCCATGTCGTCGATCTCGGCGGCCGCATGCCCGGCGGGAACTCCGTTGCGGCCCTTGGCCTCCTTGTATCGCCAATGCGACGCGATGCCGTACTCGGCGGTGCGGTGCATGTCGCGGGTGCGGATCTGCACCTCGAGCGGCTTGCCCTCCGGCCCGACCACCGTGGTGTGCAGCGACTGGTACACCCCGTAGCGGGGCTGGGCGATGTAGTCCTTGAACCGGCCCGCCATCGGCTGCCACAGCGAGTGCACCACGCCGACGGCCGCGTAGCAGTCGCGGATCTCCTCGCACAGCACCCGCACGCCGACCAGGTCGTGGATGTCGTCGAAGTCGCGGCCCTTGACGATCATCTTCTGGTAGATCGACCAGTAGTGCTTGGGCCTGCCCTCCACGACGGCGTTGATCTTCGACGCCGAAAGGGTGGCGTTGATCTCGGCCCGCACCTTGGCGAGGTAGGTGTCGCGCGACGGCGCCCGGTCGGCCACCAGGCGCACGATCTCCTCGTACTTCTTCGGGTGCAGGATCGCGAACGACAGATCCTCGAGCTCCCACTTCACCGTCGCCATACCGAGCCGATGAGCAAGCGGGGCAATGACTTCCAGCGTCTCGCGGGCCTTGCGCGCCTGCTTCTCCGGCGGCAGGAACCGCATGGTGCGCATGTTGTGCAGCCGGTCGGCGACCTTGATCACCAGCACGCGCGGATCGCGGGCCATGGCGATGATCATCTTGCGGATGGTCTCGCCCTCGGCGGCGGTGCCCAGCACCACCTTGTCGAGCTTGGTCACGCCGTCGACGAGGTGGCCGACCTCGCTGCCGAACTCGGCGGTCAGCCCGTCCAGCGTGTAGCCGGTGTCCTCGACGGTGTCGTGCAGCAGCGCCGCCACCAGCGTGGTGGTGTCCATCCCGAGCTCGGCCAGGATGTTGGCCACCGCCAGCGGATGGGTGATGTACGGGTCGCCGGATCGGCGCAACTGGTCGGCGTGCCGCGCTTCGGCCACCTCGTAGGCCCGCTGCAGGAGCGCGAGGTCGGCCTTCGGGTAGATCTCGCGGTGCACCGCGATCAGCGGCTCGAGCACCGGGTTCACCGTGCCGCGCTGCGCCGTCATGCGCCGCGCCAGCCGCGCCCGCACCCGCCGCGACGCGCTGGTGGTGGTCTTCGGGGTGTCGGCGGGGGCCGGGTCGGGCATGACGACCGGCATGGGCTGCGTCTGCGTCAAGGCATCGTCGGCCATCGCAAACACCTCCTGCCCGGTCGATCCCTCTTCGAGGATATCCCTCACACCACGTAGAGGCTGGTGACAGGGAGCCCTTGGAGCCGTTCGCGCCCGCCGAGCGCAGGCAGTTCGAGCACCACGCCTGCCGCGATGACCCTGGCGCCGCCCGCCTCGAGCAACCGGGCCGCGGCGGCGACCGTCCCGCCGGTGGCCAGCACGTCGTCGATGATCACGATGGTGCGGCCCGCGATGTCGATGCCGTCGGCGGGGATCTCCAACGTCGCGGTGCCGTACTCGAGGTCGTAGGTCTGGCTGTGCACCGGCGGTGGCAGCTTGCCGCCCTTGCGCACGGCCAGCACGCCGGTCCCCAGCCTGGTCGCGACGGCAGCGCCGAGCAGAAAGCCGCGGGCGTCGATGCCCGCCACCAGATCTGCGCCGTCCGCGAGGGCCGCCAGCGCGTTGGTCACCGTCGCCAGTCCCCGCGCGTCGGCCCACACCGGGGTGAGGTCCTTGAACTGGATGCCCGGTTCCGGGAAGTCGGCGACCTCGCGGGTCAGCGAGGCGATCACCGCCGCCACGTCATCACTTCGTTGCTGCCCGGCGGTGAGATCCCCCACGCCGGTCACTTCGACGTCCATCGGTCCATGTTCCAGCCTGCTCCCCAGCGCGTCGGGTTACTGCTCACGGCGTACATCTTGGTCGACGTCAGCAAGGTTCGCTGCTGGCGGTACAGCGGCAGCGTCGGCAGGTCACCCCACAGCACGGGACTGCTCTCCCCGAGCAGCCGCGCCAAGTCCTTGGGATCCGCGGTCACCGCCAGCGCGCCGATCACGCTGTCCACCTGCTCGTTGGAGTAGCCCGACAGGTTGTTGCCGTTGCCGCTGTGCAGGTCGTAGGCGTCCATCGACGACGACCCGGTCGACCCACTGCCCGCGGCGCCGCCGGTGCTGGCCACCAGGACGTCGATCTGGTTGTCGCGCAACGCCTGCGGGCCCGTGGAGTCGGAGGCGTCGTCCTGCACGGTGATGCCTGCGGCGGCGCACGACTTGGCGATGGTGCCCACCGTCGCGGCGAGCCGCGCGTTCGGGCTCTGGTACCCGATCCGCACGGTCAGCGGCTGTCCGTTGATGGCCGCCCTGGCCGCGTCGGGGTTGGCGACGTTGAACTGGTCGGCCTCGGGCGAGCTCTCGGCGGCGGTGATCGAATCCTCGGCCGCGGGGTTGAGCCTGCTGTTGGCGATCGGCACATCGGCGTTGCGCGCGATCAGGTCGCGTGGTGTGCACAGTGCGACGGCGCGCCGGGCCGCAGGATCGGCCAGGGGCCCCGCGGACGCGAAGATGAGCTGTTCGATGCCCGCCGACGGGGTCTCGGTGCTGACGTAGCCGTCGGGCAGGTTGAGCGTGCCGGACGATCCGGTGGCGATGTCGACGACGTCGAACGCGCCCTGATTGACCCGGTCCTGGATGTCGGCACCGCGCGGCCACACGACGACCTTGGCGGTGAGCGGCTTCGCGCCCCACCACTTGTCGTTCGCGACGAGCACCACGGCGCCGTCCTTGGTGACCGAATCCAGCTTGTAGGGCCCCGACGACGGGAACCGCTTGAGGTCGAGGTCCGGGGTGAGGTTCCAGGCGGTGTTCCACAGCTTCGCGATGCGGTCGATCGTCGGACCGTCGCCCGTCTGCAGGGCCGTGGTGACGTCGACGCCGAGCTCGTCGGCGATCACGTGCGACGGCATCATCGTCGTCGCCGCGAACAGTTGGCCGAAGTCGACGAACCCGCGGTCCTGGGCGAACGTCACCCTGGCCTTCTTCTGCCCAGGAGCACAGTCGACCGTCGCGACGTCGCCGTAGCCGGCGCGGCTGGCCGCGTCGAAGGCCGGATACCGACCCGACTGCGCCGCCCAGGCCAGCACCATGTCGTCACAGGTGATCGGCTTGCCGTCGGAGTACACCGCGTTGTCGCTGATCTGGTAGTCCAGCACCAGCGGGGCCCGGCCGACGACGGCGACGGTGCCGAAGTCCCGGTCACCGACCACCTGGCCGTCAGGGCCGTGGTAGTTGAAGCCGGTCAGCACCCGCGCGAACGCCTGTGGCGCGCCCGACGCCGCCCCGGCCACCGTGTTGGTGTTGTACGTGATGAGCGTGCCGTCGACGGCGTAGTCGATCTCGTCGCCTGCGCCTCCCGAACACCCGGACAGGGCGAGCACGCCTACCAACGACAGCGTGGCCGCCAGGATCGCGGCTCGCCGGGTCCGAGCGATCATCGGGCTTATCGCCTGGGACTCCGCTTGCCCGACGGCCGCCCGGTGGGACGGATCGGCTTCGCCCCGGGCGCAGGCTTGTCGGGGGCCGCGACGGCGGTGGCCACCGACGCGCCGACGGTCTCGGGCTCGTCGGCGGTGTCCGTGACCTCGCCGCCGGTCTTCTCTGCCGCGCCACGCCGCCGGTTCATCACGCGGCGGGTGTGGTTGCGGACGATGTCGGTCCGTTCGCGCAGCGTCACCAGCAGCGGCGTGGCGAAGAAGATCGACGAGTAGTGACCGATCAAGATGCCGACCAACTGGACCAGCGCCAGGTCCTTCAGCGTCCCGACGCCGAGCATCCACACGGCGACCACGATCAGCGCGATGATCGGTAGCACCGAGATCAGGCTGGTGTTGATCGACCGCATGAACGTCTGGTTGATCGCCAGGTTGGCCTGTTCGGCGAACGTGCGCCGGGTGGTGTGCTGGAAGCCGTGGGTGTTCTCCTCGACCTTGTCGAACACGATGACGGTGTCGTAGAGCGAGAAGCCGAGAATCGTCAGCAGACCGATCACGGTGGCTCGGGGTGACCTCGAACCCGACCAGCGAGTAGACCCCCGCGGTGCTGACGATGGTGCGAACACCAGGCGGCCAGCGCTGCGACCGCCATGTACGCGCTCATAGCGCACGGCGATGTAGATCGCAGACGAGCACGAGGAACACCACCAGCGCGATGAGCGCCTTCTTGGTGATCTGGCCACCCCAGCGTCTCCGACACCGCGGAGTCGCTGATCGCCTGCTTGCTGGGTTGGCCGTCGTGGCCCTTGGGCTGGAACGTGTCGAACAGCGCGGTGCGCAGCTTCTCGACTGTCGGCGTTGCGACAGCGTCTCGGAGCGAATCTGCACCGTCGCCGAACCGCCGTGCCGACGGTCTGACGACCGACTCGGGCGCCTTGCCAAGCGTCTTGGTGAAGACGTCCTCGACCTGCTGCGTCGTCGCTGTGCCGTGCGCACCGGCGACGGGCAACGACACCTTGGTGCCGCCCTCGAAGTCGATGCCGAAGGTGAAGCCACGGCATCGAGATGCTGGCGATGCGCGATCGCGATGATGAGCGCCGCTGATCGCGAACCACAGCTTGCGCTTGCCGATGACGTCGAACGCACCGGTGCCGGTGTAGAGCCGGACGAAGAAGCCGTGGCTGCGGCGCGGCGGACGTCGGGCGCGCGTCAAGCTCCTCGGCGGTGCTGGCGAGGTCGGCGTCGACGGCATCGACGTCGTCGACCGCGTCGACGGCATCGTCGTCGTCCTTTTCGTGCTTGGCCATGTTGCTACCTCCCTCCCACCGAAGTCGCGGCGGCGCGGCGCTCCCGCGCGATCTGCTGCACCGCGCCGAGCCCGTTGAACGCCGGCTTGGACAGTGTCGTCGACTTCGACGCCAGGTACACCAGCGGCCACGTCACCAGGAACACCACGACCACGTCGAGGATGGTCGTCAGGCCCGAGCGTGAACGCGAAGCCCTTGACCTGTCCGACGGCCAGGATGTAGAGCACCGCGGCGGCCAGCAAGCGTGACCGCGTTGCCCGACAGAATCGTCTTGCGGGCGCGCGCCCAGCCGCGTGGCACCGCCGACCGGAACGATCGTCCCTTCTCGTATCTCGTCCTTGATGCGTTCGAAGAACACCACGAACGAGTCGGCCGTGGTGCCGATGCCGATGATCAGACCGGCGATGCCTGCCAGGTCGAGCGTGTAGTTGATGTATCTGCCGAGCAGCACCAGGATCGCGAAGACCATTGCGCCCGACAGCGACCAGCGACAAGGCGGTCAACAGCCCGAGCACGCGGTAATAGAGCAGTGAGTACAGCAGCACCAGAGCCAGCCCGATGGCACCCGCGATCAGGCCGGCCCGCAGCGACGTCAAACCCAGTGTCGCCGAAACGGTTTCGGCCTCCGACGACTCGAATGACAGTGGTAGCGAACCGTACTTCAGTACGTTCGCCAGTTCACGCGCCGAATCGGCGGTGAACTGCCCGGTGATCTGGGTGCGCCCGCCCGGAATCGCCTCGTTGATCACCGGGGCGCTGACCACCTGTGAGTCGAGGACGAACGCGGTCTGGGTGCCGACGTTGGCGGCGGTGAAGTCCGCCCAGACGTTGGCGGCGTCGCTCTTGAACTCCACGTCGACGACGTACTCGCCGCGCTGTTGGTCCAGCCCGGAGGAGGCGTTCGAGATCCCCTCACCGCTGATGATCGACTTGTCCAGCAGATACACCTGGGTGTGGTCCTGCGAACAGGTCACCAGCGGCAGGTTGGGGTCGTCGTTGCCCGCCAGCACGTCCTCGTCGCCGCAGCGGGTGGCCTGGAACTGCAACGCCAGCACCTGGATCTGCTGATCCGTGCTCTGGCGCAGCGCCTTCTCGTCGGAGATCCGCTGGGCCAGGTCGGGCTTCGGCGCGCCGGGCTTCGGCGGCGCGGGGCTCCCCGGGCGCCGGGGCGGGGCCGCCGGGCGCGGGGGCGCCTGGTTCCGGTGACGGCGCAGGTGTCGGCTCCGGGGGCGCCTCCGGGTACGGCCGCGGCTGGGGTGCGGGCTCCGCGGGCGCGGGCTGACCGGCCGGCGGTTCGGCAGGAGTGGGCGGGGTGATCGGCGCCTGCGGCTCGGCGGGCGCGATGAGGGGTGGCATGCCCGGTGCGCCCGGCGGCGCCCGGCAATCCCGGTGCGCCCGGGGCACCCGGTCCCTGGCGCGCCTGGCGGTGCTCCCGGCGCGCCAGGGGGTGCGCCTGGCGGCGCCTGCCCGGGTGGCGGCTGCGCGCCCTGGGCCGGGATCACGTGGATCACGGGCCGGATGTAGAGCCGCGCCGTCTGGCCGAGGTTGCGGGCCTCGCTGCCGTCGTTGCCCGGCACGGTGATGACCAGGTTCTGGCCGTCGATCACGACCTCCGAGCCCGAGACGCCCAGCCCGTTGACGCGGGAGCTGATGATCTCCTGCGCCTGCATGAGAGCCTCGCGGGTGGGCGCCGAGCCGTCGGGGGTACGTGCGGTCAGGGTGACGCGCGTTCCGCCCTGCAGATCGATGCCGAGCTTGGGCTTGGCTTGCTTGTCACCGGTGAGGAACACCAGTAGATAAGCGCCGATCAGCAGAACAAGGAAGAGCGTCAGGTAGCGGTACGGGTGCACCGGCGCAGAAGACGATGCCACGTTGCTTGGATCTCCTCAGGGGGTCTGTACGGCAGCACGCAAAGGGTACGTGGTGGGGCTGAGCCCTCAGTCGTCAGTCTTTCTTGACCTGGTCCGGATCGGCCGGCGAGTCGATGACCTGCGACGTTCTCGTCGAGGTCAGTACCGGTGTCGGTGTCGTCCTCTTCGTAGTCGTCGTCGAGGTCGTCGTGGTCGCCGTTGAGGTCGTCGTCGGATGCGACTCGGTCACGCACGGCCAGCTTCATCCACGTGGTGATCACGCCGGGCGCGATCTCCAGGTCGATGCTGTCATCGGAGATGCCGGTGATGGTGCCCCGGAGGCCTGACGTGGTGTTGATGCGGTCCCCGATGGTCAGCGACTCGTGCAGGTCGATGGTGGCCTGCATGGCCTTCTTCTGGCGGCGCGACGCGAAGAACATGAACGCACCGAGGATGATGAGCAGCGGGAGGAAGACGACGAGGTCCATCGGAACTGTCTTTCGTTTCGGTCTTGCGGTTGACGGCACCCGGGCACACGGTCTCCGGGCAGCCTCTTGGTCAACCAGTGTGCCATTACGACGGCCGATGGCCGACCGCCCCCGCCAGCCGTCTCGGCTGTTAGCGTCACTAATTGCTGGGCCGTGGGCCACCCCGCGACCCACCGAATGCGCACGTTTCCCGCGCCGTGAGTGCGCATTCCATGGCCGAACACGTCTCGTGCCGACGTTTCCGTTCGCGCGCCGGTATTCGCCGACTACGCTTTGAGTCGACGTCGTGACGTCGCATCGGCGCCAATCGGCGCACCGCCGCCACTCTCGCAGGAGTCAGAAGTGAGCACCCTCGAACAGAGCCGCTACCTGGCAACAACCATCCCCGGCCCCAAATCGGCGGCCCTGATCGAACGCAAGCTCGCGGCCGTCTCCGCAGGCATCGGGACCACCATGTCCGTCTACGCGGCGCGCGCGGGCGGCGGCATCGTCGAGGACGTCGACGGCAACCGGCTGATCGACCTTGGCTCCGGCATCGCGGTGACCACCATCGGCAACGCGTCCCCGAGGGTCGTCGACGCGGTCGCCGCGCAGGTCGCCGAGTTCACCCACACCTGCTTCATGATCACCCCCTACGAGGGGTACGTCGCGGTGGCCGAGCACCTCAACCGCCTGACCCCCGTCAAGGGTGAGAAGCGGTCGGCGCTGTTCAACTCGGGATCGGAGGCCGTCGAGAACGCCATCAAGATCGCCCGCACCTACACCAAGAAGCAGGCGGTCGTCGCGTTCGATCACGCCTACCACGGCCGCACCAACCTGACGATGGCCCTGACCGCGAAGTCGATGCCCTACAAGCACGGCTTCGGCCCGTTTGCGCCGGAGATCTACCGCGCTCCCCTGTCCTACCCGTTCCGCGACGCCGAGTTCGGCAAGGAAATGGCCACCGACGGCGAATTGGCCGCCAAGCGCGCCCTCAGCGTGATCGACAAGCAGGTCGGTGCCGACAACCTGGCGGCCGTCATCATCGAACCGATCCAGGGCGAGGGCGGCTTCATCGTGCCCGCCGAGGGCTTCCTGCCGACCCTGCTCGACTGGTGCCGCAAGAACGACGTGGTGTTCATCGCCGACGAGGTCCAGACCGGATTCGCCCGCACGGGTGCGATGTTCGCGTGCGAACACGAGGGCATCGACCCCGATCTGATCGTCACCGCCAAGGGCATCGCCGACGGGTTGCCGCTGGCCGCGGTCACGGGGCGCGCCGAGATCATGGACGCCCCGCACGTCAGCGGCCTCGGCGGTACCTACGGAGGCAACCCCATTGCCTGCGCCGCGGCGTTGGCCACCATCGAGACGATCGAGTCCGACGGGATGGTCGCCCGCGCCCGCGAGATCGAGACGTTCATGAAGGAGCGCCTCGGCCGCATGCAGGCCGACGACGACCGCATCGGCGACGTCCGTGGCCGCGGCGCGATGATCGCCGTCGAGCTGGTGAAGTCCGGCACCACCGAACCGGACGCCGACCTCACCAAGGCGTTGTGCGCGGGCGCCCATGCCGCGGGCGTCATCGTGTTGTCCTGCGGGACCTACGGCAACGTGCTGCGCTTCCTGCCGCCGCTGACCATCAGCGACGAGCTTCTCGAAGAGGGCCTCGACGTGCTCGCCCTGGTCCTCGCCGACCTCTGAAGACAGGAGCCGAATCCGTGACGACCGTGCAGAACTTCATCGACGGACAGCTCGTCGACTCGGTGAGCGGCGCGACGATGCCGCTGGTCGATCCGTCCACCGGCGAAACCTACGGCACTGCACCGATTTCCAACGAGCAGGACATCGACAACGCGTACTCCGCGGCCGCCGAGGCGTTCAAGGACTGGAAGCGGACCACCCCGTCGCACCGGCAGAAGGCGCTGCTCGACTTCGCCGACGAGGTGGAGAAGGCCGCCGACGAGCTGGTCGCCGCCGAGGGACGCAACACCGGCAAGCCCAACCACGTGACCAAGGCCGAAGAGATCCCACCGATGATCGACCAGATCAGGTTCTTCGCGGGTGCGGCGCGGGTCCTGGAGGGCAAGTCGGCGGGCGAGTACATGGAGAACCACACCTCGTGGATCCGCCGCGAACCGGTCGGCGTCATCGGGCAGGTGGCGCCGTGGAACTACCCGATGATGATGGCGATCTGGAAGTTCGCGCCTGCCCTGGCCGCGGGCAACACCGTCGTGATCAAGCCCAGTGACACCACGCCGGTGACGACGGTGATGCTTGCCGAACTGGCCGCCAAGCACCTGCCGCCCGGCGTCCTCAACGTCGTCACCGGCGATCGGGTCACGGGCGCGGCCGTCGTGGCCCATCCCATCCCGCAGATGGTGTCGATCACCGGCTCGGTGGCTGCGGGCCGCGCGGTCGCGGTCAGCGCGGGCGGCCATCTCAAGAGGACACACCTCGAACTCGGCGGCAAGGCACCGGTCATCGTGTTCGGTGACGCCGACATCGCCGCCGCCGCCGAGGGCATCGCCACGGCGGGCTACTTCAACGCCGGGCAGGACTGCACCGCCGCCACCCGGGTGCTGGCGCACGCGTCGATCGTGGACGAACTCACTGCCGCGCTGGCCGAGCAGGCCGCGGGCGCGACGACCACCTACGGTCGCCCCGCCGACGACGAGGACGCCTGGGTTCCGCCGGTGAACAACGTCAACCAGATGGAGCGGGTCCTCGGGTTCTTCGACGACGTGCCCGATCACGCGAAGGTCGCCATCGGTGGACATCGCCAGGGCGACAGCGGGTTCTACGTCGAGCCGACCGTGATCGGCGGCCTCAAGCAGGAGGATCGGCTGAGCCAGACCGAGGTCTTCGGACCGGTCATCACGGTGCAGTCGTTCACCGACGAGGCCGACGCGCTGGAGAAGGCGAACGGGGTCGAGTTCGCCCTCGCGTCATCGGTGTGGAGCAAGGACATCTCGACGGCGATCCGGATGTCCAACGCGCTGGACTTCGGCTGCGTGTGGATCAACACCCACATCCCGCTGGTCGCCGAGATGCCGCACGGTGGTTTCAAGTCCTCCGGCCACGGAAAGGACCTGTCGATGTACGGGTTCGAGGACTACACGCGGGTCAAGCACGTCATGGTGTACACCGGCTAGCCGTCTGCGCGGCCGGTTTTCGCGGCCCAGAACTCGGTGACGAGGTCCAATATCCGGCGGTGGTCGATCAGCAACGGCGCGACGTGCCCGCCGCCCGCGACCTCTTCGACGCGGCAATCCGGGATGACGGCGCACGTCCTGCGGGCCTCGTCGGTGCGCCAGCCCATCGCGTCGTCGCGGACCGACAGCACCAGCGTCGGCACCACGATGTGGCTGAGCAGGCCCTTCGATGCCGGTCCGTTTCAGCATCATCGACCGCATCGCGTGCAACATTCCGCCGCGGTCGGCCGCGCGGAACGACTCCATCACCGTCGCCGCCCGATCTGGCTGAGCCGTAACGGCTTCCGCGCCGAGAAGCGAGTCGGACAGCTGCGACAGGATGAAGCCGTTGGGCCCCGCCACGCGATAGAGCTGAATCAAGGGCAGCGCCTTCGTCCACTTCTCCCGCAGCGTGAAGGCTGCGACCGGTGTGCCGATGGTGGTCAGGGTCCGGACCCGCGGTCGTTGCCTGCCGGCCAACCGAATGCCGACGTGGCCGCCCCATGCATTGCCGACCCAGTCCACGGGTTCGGTGAGCGCCAGCCGGTCCAGGGCCATCTCCGCTGCGGCGACGCATTCTTCGAAGGTGAAGTCGCGATGGACCGCGTCACTCCCACCGTGCGACGGACCGTCGATCGCATACACGGTGCGGCTGCGGGCCAGCTCGTCGACCAGTGGACCCCAGGACCGCGAATCGACGAACAGGCTGTGCCACAGCACGACTGGCGGTCCGGCGCCCGTCACGGTGACACGGAGCCGACCGAGGTCGGTGGTGACGAGTTCGGATCCCATCACACACCTCCCCCATTTGCTTCGGTAACCGAAACTTCGGTAACCGTAGTATTGTCGGAGGCCCATGGCCAAGTCAAGCGATCTGCCCGGCGATCGACTGGCCATCGGCCAGTTGCTGGTACGGCTGTTGCGGCTGTTCCGTGACGACCTCGCGTCGCCCGCCGCGCAGCGGGGCTATCCCGACATCAGGGAGCCGCACTATCAGATCTTCGGCAACATCAGAATGGGCGGAATCCGCCTGACCGAGCTGGCGTCGCGCGCGCAGCTCAGCCTCGCGGCCACCTCGGAGCTCGTCAATGACCTTGAGGCACTTGGCTATTTGACCCGCCGACCCGATCCCGCCGACGGCCGCGCCAAACTCATCGACCTCACCGGTCGGGGCCAGGCGCTGCTCGGCGACGCCGGCGATCGCGTCGCCGAGATCGAGCACCGCTGGTCGGCTGCCGCTGGCGCCAAGCGCTTCGACGACATGTGCGCGACCATGCAGCGCCTGCTCGACGAGCTCGATCCGGACGACTCGCGCGGCTAGCCCGTCACCAGCGTGACCACGATCGTGCGCAGTTCGTCCGCGGTGAGCTCACTGCCACCGACGTCGATCGTCATCGAGGTCCGAGATCAGGTCATCGGTCGACTTCCCGCAGCGCTCGGCGATCATGACGTCGACGTACGCACCGAGCAGGTCCAGCGATCGCGGGTCCGTGCCGTCCTCCGACCACCGCGAGAACAAGCCCCAGTCCCTGCGCGGAACACCCAGAGCGGCGCAGACGAGCCGCATCGAATGGCTCCGCGCGATGGCGGTCAACACGTCGCTGCGGCTGCCGACGGCCTCGACGACGACGGCCCGCAGCGTTCGGCGCCACCCAGAAGCATCGAGTCGTGAACTGTCTCGGGCATCTGCGGCGGGCGGAGTGGGGCGGTCATGTCGGCCTCCTGGCTCGGGTCGGGTCCATTCGACTATGCGGTTCGCGCGGAGCACGACCATCCGCCCTTGGGCGTAGATCCGTGCGCCGAGGGGCGCAAATTGCGCCTTTGGGCTGATGTTTTGTGCCTGGTCGAGGCCAGATGCTGGTTAGCATGAGCGCGACCGAGTGGAGCGAGGTTGACCATGGCCGAGCTGCTGCCGACCGGCACGGTGACGCTGCTGCTTGCCGACGTCGAGGGCTCGACCCAGCTGTGGGAGTCCCAGACCGCCGCGATGACGAACGCCATCGTCGAGCTCAATCGCACGGTCGACGAACTCGTCGCCGAGCATGGCGGCGTGCGCCCGGTCGAGCAGGGCGAGGGCGACAGCTTCGTGGCCGCCTTCGCCCGCGCCGGCGACGCGGTGGCGTGCGCCTGGATCTGCAGCGCGCCGAGCTCGCCCCGATCAGGCTGCGGATCGGCGTGCACACCGGCGACGTGCAACTGCGCGACGAAGGCAACTACGCGGGGCAGACGATCAACAAGACCGCACGGCTGCGCGATCTGGCGCACGGCGGTCAGACGGTGCTGTCGGGGGTTACCGAGGACCTGGTCGAAGACCAGCTTCCCGACGAGGCCTGGCTGACCGACCTGGGCCGCCACACGCTGCGCGATCTCCCCCGCCCGGTCGCGTGTCGCGCAGCTGTGCCATCCCGACCTGCGCAACGACTTCCCGCCGCTGCGGACGTCGAATGCCGTTGCCACTCATCAATCTTCCGGCGCAACTGACGAGCTTCGTCGGCCGCTGTCGCACAGATCGCCGAGCTCCGCGACTCCTGGGCGACAACAGGCTGGTCACGCTGACCGGCGCAGGTGGGGCCGGCAAGACCCGTCTGGCGATCGAAGTCGCCGGCCAGATGACCGACCGAGTTCCCCGACGGCATCTGGTACGCCGATCTGGCGCCGATCACCCATCCCGACGTGGTGCCGCTCGCCGTCGCCCGCGCGCTCGGGCTGCCCGACCAACCCGGGTCGATCGATCACCGAGACGCTGCTTGCGCTTCGTCCGCGACCGTCACTGCTGCTGGTCATCTGACAACTGCGAACACCTGCTCGAGGCCAGCGCCGCACTCGTCAACGACCTGCTTGCCGGCTGCTCGCGGTCGACGATTCTCGACGACCAGCCGCGAACCCCTTATCGTCCCCGGCGAGGTGAACTGGCAGGTGCCGTCGCTGTCCCTGGCCGACGAAGCCGTCGAATTGTTCACCGACCGCGCCCGCCGGGCCCGGCCCGACTTCGCGGTCGACCGAGAGCAACGCCGCAACGGTCACCGAGATCTGCCGCCGCCTCGACGGCATGCCGCTGGCCATCGAACTGGCGGCGGCGCGGTGCGCGCGCTCTCGCTCGACCGAGATCGTCGACAGCCTGCACGACCGGTTCCGCCTGCTCACCGGCGGCGCTCGCACCGCGGTCCGCCGCCAGCAGACCTTGCGCGCCTCGGTGGACTGGTCGCACGCCCTGCTCACCGAACCCGAGCGCGTCCTGTTCCGCCGCTTGGCGGCGTTCATGGGCGGCTTCGACCTCGACGCCGCCCAAGCCGTCGCCGGTGACCACCGAGGTCGAGCGCTTCCAGGTGCTCGACCAACTCAGCCTGCTCGTCGACAAGTCACTCGTCGTCGCCGAAAACCGCTGACGGCCGAACGCGTTACCGGCATGCTGGAAACCGTCCGCCAGTACGCGCTGGAGAAGCTCGGCGAGTCGGGCGAGGCCGACGAGGTGCGCACGCGCCATCGCGATCATTTCTCGGTCGATGGCGGCGCGGCTCGACGCTCCGGCGACCAGCGGCCATCAACAGCGCATTTGCGCAGGCGTTGCACAGAGATCGACAACCTCCGCGCCGCGTTCACGTGGAGCCGCGAGAACGACGACGACCTCGAAGGAGTTGGAGTTCGCCACGTTCCTGCAATCGGTGTGGCTCGTGCAGGGCCGCATTCGCGAAGGCCTGGCGTGGCTCGACACCGCTCTCGCCGACGATGCGAAGACGACCTCGTCCCTGGCTGCGGCCCACGTCAGAGCGCTCGCCGACAAGGCACTGCTCGACTCTTGGTATGGCTCACTCGACATCCCGGACGTGGGGCAAGTCGAAGCCGCGTTGGAGATCGCCCGGGAAAGCGGAGACCGGGCGCTGCTTGATTCGCGCCCTGGTGGCGAGGGGCTGCGTCGTTCTGCTACGAACTCGACGCCGCAGCCGTATTTCGTCGAGGCGGCTCGGCTGGCGCGCGACGCTGGGAGATTGGTGGCGGCTGAGCCAGATCCTCGAGCGGCAGTCGTACCGGGCGCTGTTCGTGACCGGCGACCTGCACGTCGTCTTGTCGGCGAACGAGGGACGCGACCTCGCGCGACGCATCGGTGATCAATTGACGGCGCATCAATGCGGGGTCTGACATCGCGGGGCGCTCACCGCGATGGGTGACCTCGCAGGTGCCCTCGCCCAGGCGCGAAGCGTGACGATCGAGGCCCGCGCCACCCACGATCTCCTGTCCGAAATGACGGGGCTGATGGCCGAATCGATCGTGCTGTCGTATCAAGGCGACGCGGCGGCGCTCACCTCGCGATTTCCAGAGCGCTCGACGGCGCGCCCGACATCGGCGACTACTTCGAGAGTGCGTGCCACCCCAATGTCGCGTTGGCGTACCTGGCCGGCGGCGACGTCGCGGCGGCATGGCAGGCCTGCGAACGCGCGCTGCCGACCATCACGCATCTGTACAACGCCGTGAACGCCTACGTGGTGGTCAACGTGGCGCTCGCGCGCTGGTGAGCTCGCGACCGCACGCAGCGTCGTGGACTCGGCGGTGTCCATGGCGAGAGGCTTGTTGGACCGCCGTCGGTCTCACTGCCCGGGCACGCGTCAAGATCGCCTGCGGCGAATCGCGGTCCGCAGAAGCCGATCTGCACGAGGCGCTCGTCGCCGCTGCGAGGACGGACGCCCTCTCGGCGGTCCCGGAGGCCTTCGAAGGCCTGGCTCAGCTGGCTTCGCGGCGGACGGCCACCACGAGGCCGCCCGGCTGCTCGGCGCGGCGGACGCGTTGCGCCAGCGGATGGCAGCGGTCCGTCTGGTGGTCTTCGACGGCGACGTCGACACCCTGCTCTCCGCCGTTCGTCATGCGTTCGGCGACAACGACTTCGAAGCCGCCTGGGCGGAGGGCGCGGCGCTGTCGACAGAGGAGGCGATCGCCTATGCGCAGCGCGGCCGCGGCGAACGCAAGCGGCCGTCGAGCGGCTGGGAATCACTGACGCCGACCGAACTCGACGTGGTCCGCCTCGTCGCCGAGGGCATACCCAACAAGGACATCGCCGTCAGACTCTTCGTCTCACCGCGGACGGTGCAGTCACACCTGCGCCACGTCTACAACAAGCTGGCTCTGACCTCACGCGTGCAACTCGCCCAGGAGGCGGCACGCAGGAGCTGACGTCAGTGCGCGTGCGTCTGGTCGCCGACCGAACGTGCCGAGCCGATGGCGCCAACCCAGCGATCGGTGCGGGGCATCGTCGGCGCTCTCCGCCATCACGGGCGCCGTGTCGACGTCGCGATCGACGATCGGTCGCTGCGCGTAGGCCACGTCGCGCCGGGTGCGCACGGACAGCCTGCCGAGGGCGAGCGCGCCGAGGAACACGATCAACGCGCCGAGACCGTAGAAGTAGGACAGTTCGAGCCAGACGCGCTGGGTGTCGCTGGTCGCGACGGGCGTGCCGACGTCTCCGAGCGCCAGCGGACCTGCGAACGCACGGCCGACCACGAACCAGGCACCGGCGATGACCGTCAGCCAGCCGCCCAGCATGGCGGTCGCGCGGTTTCGCGACACCAGCAGCAGCAGCCCGCCCAGTACCGTCACCGCCCCTGGCAGCACCTCCAGCCAGCCTCGCGCCGCCGACCAGTCCTGGCCGGGGCTGAAGGAGAACTCGAAGTACGGGCCGACGAACGGAACCGCCGCGCCCCAGAGTCCAAGCAGGATCAGTAGGAAGCCGCTCGCCGCGCCCCGGCTGCGTGGCATGCGAAGGCGCCCACCCCGGACACGGTCGCGGGTATCGGCGTATGTCGTTCACGTCGTTCCTCCTCGGTCGTCCAGAGACATACCCATCCGGAGGCGGCGCCTAACCGGCAGTGCGCGAGCAGTCCTGTTCGTCGTCTGCCGAATGTCGCTAATGCCAGCAAAGTGCGTTTTCTGTCGGTAGCATGCGGTTGTCGGGGGTTTGCCGCGACGGAGTTTGGATAAATTCAGACCGTGCGGCCGCACCATCTCCGCGGCCAGCGCCGACGACGCAAAGAGTGAGCGCAACGTAGTGGACTGGATTCGCCGGTGGTGGCGGCAGCCCGACCATTATCAATGGCTGTCGGCGTATCTGGCTGCCCATGATCTGCAGCGATTCACCCGCTACATGATTGCCGGCATCGTCGTCCATTCTCGGCCTGGTGCCGGTGCTCATCCTGATCAGCACCCGGCACCGATGACGTGCTGTTTCGGGTGATCGGGCCTGCGGTGATCGCTTGCTGTCTGGTGATGGCCGGGCTCTGGCTGACGCGCTGGCCCACCCGTGGTCAATCCGTGGCGTTCGCGATCGGCGCCAACGTCTGTATCGCCGCGTCGTGCCTGGCCCAGACCCACCCCGCTGCGGGCATTCAGGGCGCCACGGCCTTCGCGGCGCTCGCCGGCTACGTCGCGTTCTTTCACACCAGCCGATATCTGGCATTGACGCTCGCTGGTAGCGACGTGCACCACGACCGTTCTGGCGATTCAGAACAGCGAGAACGTCGGTGTAGCCATGGCCGTGAGCAAACTCTTGGTCCTGTTGGTAAGCGTGCTCGCCGGTGCCGTTCTCCGCGCAGGTGCTGGTGCACATCCTCGGTACCGACGCGCTCAAGTCCGATACCGATCCGCTGACCGAACTGCCGAACCGCCGCGCCTTCAACCGATCGGTCCGCACCCTGGCGGCGGAGTCGATCGGCAACGGCTCGGCCGTCCTGGCGGTCTTGATGGTCGACCTCGACGCCTTCAAACGCGTCAACGACACCGCGGGGCACGCCGCTGGCGACCAGACGTTGATCGAGATCGCCGGCATTCTGCGGCGCACGCGCCGCAGTGACTCGATCACCGCCCGGATCGGCGGCGAGGAGTTCGTCATCGCCGTGGTCGGCACCGAGCAGGCCGCGATCGGGATGGCCGAACGACTGCGTCGCCAGATCGCCGCGACGACGTGGAACGTGACCGCCAGCGTCGGCGTGGCCACCGCGGCCCTGCGCACGAGTACCCGCAACCGGCGTGCAAGTCCTCGTTCAGGATCTGGTGGAATCGGCCGACCGGGCCATGTACCAAGCCAAGCGCGCCGGTGGCGATCAGGTCTACGTCGCAGGCCGCCCCGAGCAGGCCTACGTCGACAACCCGATCGCGAGCAGGACGACGGCCACCAACGGAAACGCTCCCTGGACCACCGCGGAGCGCGCCTTGTCCGGCGACGACGCCAGCAGCACCACCGCGGCCGCCAACATCGAGCCCACCCCGGCGAAGACCAGGGCCGCGCCGACCGGGATACCTCCCGAGATCATGAACCCGACGCCCACCACCGTCACGAGCGCCAGGAAGAGGTTGTAGAAGCCCTGGTTGAAGGCCAGCAGCTTGGTGGCCTCGGCCTCCTCGAGCGTGGTCCCGAACGTGGCGCGTGTCCTCGGCGCCGTCCACTGCAGCGATTCCAGCACGAAGATGTAGACGTGCAGCACCGCCGCCAGTCCTGCGAAGATCAAACCTGCGGTGACCATCTATGCACCCACGCCTTCCGCTCGTACCTTCGGTGGCATCACCAGCAAGAGCAATCCCGTCAGACCGACCCAGAGCACCGTACTGATGCCGCGCCGATTCTCGTTGCGCCGCTTCCCATTCGCCTCCGTCTATTCGAACAGGCCCGACTGGCCCAGCCCGGTGACGCCGCTGGGCGGCGTCAGGCCGAGATGCGTCCATGCCTGTGCGGTGGCCACCCGGCCACGCGGGGTGCGCGCGAGCATGCCGGCACGGACGAGGAAGGGCTCGCACACCTCCTCGACCGTCGTGGACTCTTCGCCGACGGCCACCGCGAGCGTGGACACCCCGACCGGGCCGCCACCGAAGCTGCGGGTCAGCGCCGAGAGCACGGCGCGGTCCAGCCGGTCGAGGCCCGAGCTCGTCGACGTCGTAGACCTCCAACGCCGCCTTGGCGATGTCGCGGGTGATGACGCCGTCGGCACGCACCTCGGCGTAGTCACGCACCCGGCGGAGCAGCCGGTTGGCGATGCGGGGCGTGCCCCTGGACCGGCGGGCGATCTCGGTGCCCGCCTCGGCGCCGAGTTCGATGCCGAGGATGCCCGCCGAGCGGAACAGCACCCGTTCCAGTTCGGCGGGTTCGTAGAAGTCCATGTGGGCGGTGAAGCCGAACCTGTCGCGCAGCGGTCCGGTCAGCGCACCGGACCGGGTGGTGGCCCCGACGAGGGTGAACGGCGCCACCTCGAGTGGAATCGACGTCGCCCCCGGCCCCTTGCCGACGACGACGTCGACGCGGAAGTCCTCCATCGCGAGGTACAGCATCTCCTCGGCAGGCCGGGCGATGCGGTGGATCTCGTCGATGAACAGCACGTCGCCCTCGACCAGGTTGGAGAGCATGGCGGCGAGGTCGCCGGCCCGGACGCAGCGCCGGACCCGACGTCACCCGGAGCGACGTTCCCAGTTCAGCGGCGATGATCATCGCCAGCGACGTCTTGCCGAGGCCGGGTGGTCCGGCGAGCAGGATGTGATCGGGTGTGCCACCGCGATTCTTGGCGCCCTCCAGGACGAGTTGCAGCTGCTCGCGCACCCGCGCCTGACCGATGAACTCCCCGAGCGACCGTGGCCGCAGGCTCGCGTCGACGTCACCCTCGCCGACCGTCAGCGCGGCGGACAGTTCGCGCTCGGTGGTGTCCTCGGCGTCCCGGTCGTCGTTGAATCGGCTCACGAGGTCTTCCCCAGCAAGGACAGCGCAGCGCGTAGCGCGCTCTGCGTGTTGGCGTCGGGGTCTCCGGCGAGCACCTTGTCGGTGGCCTCCTCGGCCTGTTTGGCCGCGAACCCAAGTCCGACAAGGGCTTCCACGACCGGTACGCGCACGGCGTGCCCCGACACGTTCGCCGCGACGCCGCCGAGCGTCACCGCGCCGATCTTGTCACGCAGTTCGAGCACCATGCGCTCGGCGCCCCGCTTGCCGATGCCCGGCACCCGGGTCAGCGCGGTGACGTCGCCGTCTGCGAGCGCCTGGCGCAGTGCGTGCGGGTCGTAGACCGCGAGCGTCGCGAGCGCGATCTTCGGCCCGACGCCGGAGACGCCGAGCAACGTGCTGAACAGATCGCGCGAGTCCGAGTCGGCGAAGCCGTACAGCGTCATCGAGTCCTCGCGCACGATCATCGCCGTGATCAGCCGTGCCTCGGTGCCGCGCCGCAGCGTGGACAGCGTCATCGGGGTGGTCAACACCTTGTAGCCGACACCGGCCGCCTCGATGACGGCGTGATCGAGGGCGATGTCGAGCACCTCGCCGCGAATCGAGGCGATCATCGCGCCGCCTTGAGCTTGGCCTGGTACGTGCGGCGCTGTTCGGCGGCCATGGCCTCGGCCGCGGCCATCCGCGCGATCATCGGGGCCCGCCAGCAGTGGCAGATGGCCAGCGCGAGCGCGTCCGCGGCGTCGGCCGGCGTCGGTTTGGTCTGCAGCGCAAGGATTCTGGTGACCATCTCGGTGACTTGCGCCTTGTCAGCGCGACCGTTGCCCGTGACGGCGGCCTTCACCTCACTGGGCGTGTGGAAGTGCACGTCGATGTCACGCCTGGCGGCGGCGAGCGCGATGACACCGCCCGCCTGCGCGGTGCCCATCGCGGTGTTCGCGTTCTGGTTGGCGAACACCCGCTCGATCGCGAGCACGTCCGGATGGTGGGTGTCCAGCCAGTGCTCGACGACGTCGCTGATGAGCAGCAGCCGCTTGTGCAGCGGCTGGTCGGCCGGCGTGCGGACCACGTCGACGTCGAGCGCGATCACCTGGCGGCCACGGCCGCTCTCGATGACCGACAGTCCACAACGCGTCAACCCAGGGTCGACGCCCATCACGCGCACAGCGTCTCCTTCACAGGCCCGTCAACATTCCGAACAGCTGTTCGATACCTTAACCGGCGCGGTGCGACGGCCCCGGGTAGGGACACGCCACTGCCGCACCGAGTCGACGACTCGGGCCAGCGTGGTCGTCGACCCGCGATACTGCGGTGCCGAGCACGCGTCCCGACGGCGCGCAGACGGTTCGACGTCGCGCAGCGTCCGGGCCAGACGAACGCTCCCTCGAGCGCGCCGATCAGCGCGACGTCACGTCGCGGGCGGCGTCGGTCCGGCAGCCCGCGGGCGACGAAGTACGCGGTGCCGCCGTCGAGCCAGCCCGTGAAGATCGCCGACGGCGGTGTCGCGCAGATCCTCGACCGTGTCGGCGACCTCGGCGGCGACGCTGGCGACGGGGCACATGTTCGCGAACCCGGTGTCGGCCATGTCCGTCGCGGCCTGGTCGAAGACGGACTCGATGGCCTCGCCGAGATCGTCGTACGGATCGACGAGCGTCGGGATGAGCAAGCCGTAGGCCGCGCCCGCGTTGATCAGCGCCTCGCGCGCGATCTGAGCCTTGCCGCCGGGAAAGTGGTGATACAGCGAGCCGATCGGCGCACCGGAGGCCGCGACGACGTCCTTCATGCCGAAGGCGGCGTAGCCCTTGCGCCGCATCAGTTCCGCCGCCGCGGTCAGAATCGATTCTCTGGTCGACCTTGCCAATTCGCCTCCTCCCGACAGACTAGAGCATACGTTCTAGAATCGATCGTTCTAGTGGAGGTCTGGGCGTGAAGTCGGTCGACGTCGACGCGGGCACCGTTCGAGTACCGCGACGAAGGCGATCCGCACGGACCGCCGGTGGTGCTGCTGCACGGCCTGTTGATGAACGACGCTCAGTGGGACCTGGTGCTGCCGCTGCTGCCTGCCGGATCATCGCTACCTGCTGCCCGTGCTGCCGTTGGGCGGGCACCGCGTGCCGATGCGCGCGGACGCCGACCTGACGATGCCCGGCATGGTCGGCATCGTCGCCGACTTCCTCGACGCCCTCGACCTGACCGACGTCACCCTGGTGGTCACCGACTGGGGCGGCCCGCTCTTCCTGACCGACATCGGCCGCGACAAGCGCGTCGGCCGCATGGTGATCTGCCCGTCCGAGGCCTTCGAGAACTTCCCGCCCGGATTTCCCGGCAAGGTCACCTGGCTGGCCAGCCGCAGCACCGTGGACGGTCGTCGCTCGCCATGCGCCAACTCCGCATCGGCTGGCTGCGCAGGCGGTACCTGATGTTCGGCATGATGGCCAAGAAGCCGATCCCCCAACACATCGTGGACGCCTGGTTCGATGCCGGCATTGCAGGACGAGCGGATCCGCCGTGACCTGATCAAGTACTGCCGCACCAGGTTCGTCGACGCCGACCTGGTGCGGGCGACCGAGCGGCTGGCCGACATTCGACGGCGACGTGCTGGTGCTGTGGAGCCACAACCCGGTCATGCCCGACGACCATGCGACCCGGCTCGGCCGAGCTGGTCGAACGGATCGCTGCGCTACGTCGACGACGCGAACGTGCTGATCATGCTGGACCAGCCCGAGCAGACCGCACGAGAAATCGGCGGCTTCCTCCGACGTTGAAGGCCTGCAGGATGGCCACTCGTCACCGATACTGAACGATGCGTTCAGTATCAACCGTTCACCGTGACCGATGACCGAGACCCGCGTCGGCGATCGGCGACCAGGCCGGCCTCGCAGCGAGCAGTCCAGAACCGCCGTCGTACGCGCCGCGCGGGACCTCATGCACGAGGTCGGGCTGCGGGCGATGACCACCGAGCAGATTGCCGCCCGCAGTGGGGCGAGCAAGGCCACGATCTACAAGTGGTGGCCGAACAAGTACGCCGTCGCGGTCGAGGCCTTCCTGTCGGAGATGCTCGCCGAGTCCGCCGATCCCGACACCGGTTCGGCCCGTACGGATTTCCGCATCGTGCTGCGAGGACTCCTGCACTTCTACGCAAGCCCGACCGGACGCGTATTCGCCCAGCTCGTCGGCGAGGCGCAGTTGGACCCCGTGGTCCAGGCCGAACTGCGCGATCACCTGGTGCAGTCCCGGCGCAAGATCGGCCGGGCGATCTGGGACCGCGGCGTCGCCCGCGGCGAACTGCGTGCCGACGTCGACCCCGAAATCGCGATCGATCTGGTCTTCGGGCCGGGGCTCTACCGCCTCGTCGCCGGGCACGCGCCGCTGGACGACGCGGCCGCCGACGCCATCGTGGACGCCGCGGTGTCGGGCCTCGCACGATGTGCCGGATGTGACTGATGACTCGCGCGGCGCGGGGACTATCCGCGACCGGCCAGCGCTCTATTAATTGGAAACTAAACGTTCAGTTTCTAATTAGGAGCTACACCCATGAGCATCAAGAAGAGCTGGTTGGCGCCTGCGTTGTTGGCGACAGCCGCTGCCGGATCGATCGCCTTTGCCCCGATGGCACTGGCGGAGAACACCGGGCCCACCTGCACGACGACGAGCAGTTCGAGCACGCAGTGCCAGACACCCGGCAACAGCCAGATCACCGCCACCCCGCCCTACGTGAACTACCAGCAGCAGTATCCGTACTTCGGAAACCTGCGTCATCCTCGACCACCACGGCAGCGGCGGACATCGCTAAGAAGCGAGTGCCTGCTCAGTCCTCGTCGAGGAGGGCTGCCACGTCGTCGGGAATGTCGACGTTGCTGTAGACGTCCTGCACGTCGTCACTCTCCTCGAGGGCGTCGATCAGCTTGAGAACCTTTCGGGCGCCCTCGAGGTCGACGGGCACGGTGACCGACGGCTGGAAGCTTGCCTCGGCCGATTCGTAGTCGATTCCGGCGTCCTGCAAGGCGGTTCGCACGGCGACCAGATCGGTGGGCTCGGAGATCACCTCGAAGCTGTCGCCGAGGTCGTTGACGTCCTCGGCGCCTGCGTCGAGCACGGCCGTCAGCACGTCGTCCTCGGTCAGTCCGTTCTTCTCGAGGGTCACGACGCCCTTGCGGGAGAACATGTATGACACCGAGCCCGGGTCGGCCATGTTGCCGCCGTTGCGGGTCATGGCGACGCGCACCTCGCCTGCCGCCCGGTTGCGGTTGTCGGTAAGGCATTCGACGAGGATCGCGACGCCGTTGGGTCCGTAACCCTCGTAGGTGATCGGCTGCCAGTCGGCGCCGCCCGCCTCTTCACCGGCGCCGCGCTTGCGGGCGCGCTCGATGTTGTCGTTGGGCACCGATGTCTTCTTGGCCTTCTGAATGGCGTCGTACAACGTCGGGTTGCCCCCGGGGTCACCGCCACCGGTGCGCGCGGCGACCTCGATGTTCTTGATCAGCCGGGCGAACTCCTTGCCGCGGCGCGCGTCCTTGACGGCCTTCTGGTGCTTGGTGGTGGCCCATTTGGAATGGCCGCTCATCGCTTGACTACCTCTTCTCGCTCGCCACTCATAACCTGACGAGTCTACGTGGAACACCAGCGCTGCCACGCCTCGCCGGTGTGAGTGCTAACGCACGAGGTCGCCCTCGATGTAGTGCTGCAGATTGGGCGCGACGGCGGCGACGATCTCGTCGTCGGTCATCGACGCGACCGGCTCGATCCGCCAGACGTAGCGCATCATCGCCAACCCCATGATCTGCGACGAGATCAGCCCGCTGCGGACCAGGCGGTCGTGTTCGTCGGCGCCCAGATGCGATACGCCCATCAGGCTGCCCTCGACGACCCGTCGCAGCTTCTCCCGGGTGCCCGGATCGTGGGCGGCGGTCTGCAGCACCGCGCGCAGGACGGGACCGATCTCGTCATCGGCCCAGGCGCCGAGCATCAGTCGCAGCAGTGCGCCGCCGAGGTCGGGCACCGGTGTCGTCCAGGTCTTCGCGACGCTCTCGAGCCAGCGCTGCGGAGGCGTGGTCGCCGCGTCGAGCAGACCCTCCTTCGACCCGAAGTAGTGGTAGACGAGCGCCGGGTCGACGTCGGCCTCGCGAGCCACCGCCCGAATGGTCGTGCCCGCCAGCCCGGTATCGGCGAACGCCTCGCGCGCCGCGGTCAGTATTCGCGCAGCCAGCACTCCGCGCTCGTCCCGCGGACCGGGTGGAATCGCCTTCTTGGCCATCAGATTCACTCCGTCGTTAATTTCCTCTTGCGTTGAGACTTGTTTCATCGTACCGTGAAACTAGTCTCAACGGAACGTGAAAAATCAGGAGTAGGTCATGAGCAGCACCAAGAACCCCGACGTCGTCATCGTCGGCGCAGGCCCGGTCGGCCTGGTCGCCGCCTGCGATCTCGCCCGCCGCGGCGTCGGCGTCCGGATCGTCGACAAGCTGGCCGCGCCGACCAACGAGTCGCGCGCCATTGCGATCCATGCGCGCAGCTGCGACATGCTCGACCGGATGGGCGTTCTCGACGACCTGATCGCCACCGGCGTGAAGTCGACGGCGATGAACATGTTCGCCAACGGCGAAGAAGATGTTCCGCGGCGCCGCTGGACACCGTGGACAGCCCGTTTGCCTACACCCTCATCACCGCCCAGACCGAGACCGAGCGCGTGCTGACCGAACACCTGACCGCGCTCGGAGTGACCGTCGACCGGGCCTCGACGCTCGACCGAGCTGCACGCAGGATGCCGACGCCGTGCACCTCGTGCTGCAGCATGCCGACGGAACTACGCGAGACAGGTCGACACGTCGTGGGTCATCGGCACCGACGGCGGCCACAGCAGCGTGCGCCATCTGGTCGGCACCAAGCTCGAGGGTTCGTTCAAGGGTGAGCGGTTCATCCTCGGCGACGTGGAGGTCGAACCGCACTTCGACAACACGAACATGTACACCTATTTCGACTCCGACGGCCCGGTCGTCACGTTGCCGATGCTCGGTGGACGCGTGCGGTTCCTGGCGCAGATCCACGACGCCCCTGGCACCCCGCTGAACCTGAACCCAACCACGGCGGAGCTGCAGAAGATCGTCGACGAACGCATCGGCGGCGTCACCATCACCACCCCGCACTGGGTGACCTGCTTCGAGATCCACCACGGCCAGGTGCCCGAATACCGCCATGGGCGGGTGTTTCTCGCGGGCGACGCTGCCCACATCCACAGCCCCGCGGGCGGCCAGGGCATGAACACCGGCATGCAGGACGCGTTCAACCTGTGCCTGGAAGCTCGCGGAGGTCATCAAGGGTGACGCCGGAGATGCGCTGCTGGACAGCTACAACGCCGAGCGGCACCCCGTCGGCAAGCGCGTCATCGACTTCACCAGCACGTTGACGACGATCGGCACCCTCAAGGGCGCCTGCGCGAGTGGCGCGCAACGCGGTCGTCAAGGTCGTTGGCCACGTATCCCGCCCGCGGTGCGCATCATGGCAAGCAACATCACGGAGACCAACATCGCCTACAAGGGCAGCCCGGCAGTGTTGGCGGCAGCTCCTCGGCACACGAAAGTTGACTCCTGGACAGCATGTTCCGCATGTCAGCGACCCGGACGTCCAGAAGCAGCTGTCGCGGGTGTGCAGCACGGACAATCTCGGCCACACCATCTTGACGGTGACCGCAGGCAGGCCTGCGCCTGCCGCCGGCCCCGCCGGCCAGACCCAGGTGCTGATCACCTCGGACGACACTCCGGTCGGCGGGTACGACGCCGTGATCGCCGACCCGGGCGGACTCTTCGCGCAACGCCTTGGGCTCAAGGACGGCGGCCGGGTGGTGGTCCGTCCCGATGGATACATCGGCGCGATCACCGCGCTCGACGATTCGACGGGCGTCGCGGACTACTTCGCCCTGATTGCGCGGTGATCGCGATGTACACCTACGACATCGACGCGCAGGCCATGTTCGACGACCGGACCGAGCAGTTCGCCAAGTTCGGCATCCCGCCCGAGGACATCGAACGGGTTCGTGCCGCGGTCACCGACATGTGGACCGACGCACCAGGCGGCTGGGTCTTCGAATGGTGTCCTCACCCCATAGCGATTTGTGCACCGTAACCCGCGGTCACCGCGGGTTACGGTGCACGAATCGCTACAGGGAGGCGACGAACAGGCGATGCACCCGGCGGTCGCCGGTCATCTCGGGGTGAAACGACGTCGCCAACATCCGGCCCTGCCGCACCGCGACGGGATGCCCCGCAGCCTCGGCGAGGACCTCGACGTCCGGGCCGACGCGCTCCACCCACGGCGCGCGGATGAACACCGCGTGCATGGGCCCGTCCAGCCCCTCGAAGTCGATGTCGCCCTCGAAGGAATCGACCTGCCGCCCAAAGGCGTTGCGGCGCACGGTCATGTCGATCGCGCCCAGCGGCACGGCCTCGCGGCCCGGCACGCCCGCGTCGGCGATCTCGGTGGCCAGCAGGATCATCCCCGCGCACGACCCGTAGGCGGGCATGCCTGCGGCCAACCGCGCCCGCAGCGGCTCGAGCAGATCGAACTCACGCAGCAGATGGCTCATCGTGGTGGACTCCCCGCCGGGGATCACCAAGGCGTCGACGGAGTCCAGCTCGGTGCAGCGGCGCACCGTCACCGCCTCCGCGCCGGCATCGGCAAGGGCGGCCAGGTGTTCTCGGGTATCGCCTTGCAGCGCAAGGACTCCGACGCGCACCGTCACTTGGCGGGCGGCGTGAAGTCACGCTGGTAGCGGGTCAAACCCTCCTGCACCACCGCCGCGACCATCTCGCCGTACCGGTTGAACAGCTTGCCCTCCGTCAGCGAGCGTCCGCCACAGGCCGACGGCGAGGACTGGTCGTACAGCAGCCATTCGTCGGCGCGGAACGGCCGCATGAACCACATCGCGTGATCCAGCGACGCGACCATCAGGTGCTTGCGTTCGTCCGGATGATTGACCTGCGCCGAACCCAGCAGGGTCAGGTCGCTCAGGTAGGCCAGCGCGCAGATGTGCAGCACCGAGTCGTCGGGCAGCGGATCGGTGTGCCGGAACCACACCTGCTGCTGTGAGGCCTTGCCCGGCAGCAGGGTCAAGTCGTCGCGCGGCACGATCCGCACGTCCCACTCGGCGAACTGCGCGAAGCCCGCATCGTCGAAGGCGCCGCCGGAGCGGAAGCCGGGCAGATCGTCCGGCGGCGGCGCGGCAGGCATGGTGTCCTGGTGCTCGATGCCGCTCTGATCGGTCTGGAACGACGCCGACATCGAGAAGATCGTCTCGCCGTGCTGCACGGCGTTCACCCGGCGCGTGGCGAACGAGCCGCCGTCGCGGAGGCGTTCGACCAGGTACACCGTCGGCGCCCTGGCGTCGCCCGGCCGCAGGAAGTAGCCGTGCAACGAATGCACCTGGTAGCGCGGGTCCACCGTGCGGACCGCCGACACCAGCGACTGACCTGCCACGTGGCCGCCGAAGGTGCGCTGCAGAAAGCCCGATTCCGGGCTGAAGACGCCACCTCGATAGATGTTGACCTCGAGCTGCTCGAGATCGAGGATCTCTTCGATCGACACCTTGAGGGCTTACCAGCCGCGTTCGGCGAGCCGATGAGGCTGTGCGATGTCCTCCACGTTGATGCCGACCATGGCCTCGCCCAGCCCGCGCGACACCTTCGCCAGCACGTCGGGGTCGTCGTAGAAGGTGGTGGCCTTCACGATCGCGGCGGCGCGCGCCGCCGGGTCACCGGACTTGAAGATGCCCGAGCCGACGAACACGCCCTCGGCACCGAGCTGCATCATCATCGCCGCGTCGGCCGGCGTGGCGATACCGCCCGCGGTGAACAGCGTCACCGGCAGCTTGCCCGCCCGCGCCACCTCGACGACCAGCTCGTACGGTGCCTGCAGTTCCTTCGCCGCGACGAACAATTCGTCCTCCGACAGCGAGGTCAGCCGACGGATCTCGCCGCCGATCTTGCGCATGTGGGTGGTCGCGTTGGACACGTCACCCGTGCCGGCCTCGCCCTTGGAACGGATCATCGCCGCACCCTCGGTCAGCCGCCGCAGCGCCTCACCCAGGTTGGTGGCACCGCACACGAACGGCACGGTGAACTTCCACTTGTCGATGTGGTTGGCGTAATCGGCAGGCGTGAGCACCTCGGACTCGTCGACGTAGTCGACGCCAAGGCTCTGCAGGATCTGCGCCTCGACGAAGTGCCCGATGCGCGCCTTGGCCATGACGGGGATGGTGACCGCGGAGATGATGCCCTCGATCATGTCGGGGTCGCTCATCCGCGACACCCCGCCCTGCGCGCGAATGTCGGCGGGCACGCGCTCGAGCGCCATGACCGCGACGGCTCCTGCGCCCTCGGCGATGCGGGCCTGCTCGGGCGTGACGACGTCCATGATGACGCCGCCCTTGAGCATCTCGGCCATGCCGCGCTTGACGCGAGCGGTGCCAGTCTGCGAGTTATCGGCGGAATCCACTGCTATCTCCTCCAAATAAGTACTGAACCAGTCTAATGGGCGGGCCAAATCGATTAGATCCGCAGCTCAGCGGATGGACTGCAGATCCCGCGCCTGCCCGCCCGATGCCATCGCGTTGGCCTCGGCGAGCAACTCGGCCAACTGCAACGGATACACCGTCTCGCCCCGTTCGGCCAACTCGGCGATGGCCGCCTCGTCACACCATCGGTGCCCGTGGATGGTGCTGCGTTCCAGCGCGGTGTGCCCCCTGGTCGACGGCTCGAACCGCGAGGTGCGGTAGATGAAGAACATCTCCACGCTGCGGATCACCGAGCCGTTGAACTCGAACACGGCCTCGCGCCGCCACACCGGACCGATCAGGTCGGCGGCGCTGACCCGCAGCCCGGTCTCCTCCGCGATCTCACGCACCGCGGCGTCGGGCAGCGCCTCCCCCGGTTCCACGGCGCCGCCGACGGTGAACCACCACCGCGGCGCGGTGGGTTCGGCGGCCGGATCCGAGCCGCAGAACAACAGGACGCAGCCGAGTTCGTCGAGCAGCACGACGCGCGCCGAGGTGCGCGGGTTCGCCGGGCCGCGGGAATGCTGCGCCACTCCATCCGCTATCTCGAAATAGGTTGGCAGCGCCGCGGTTCCACCGAGATGCAGCCATCGCACCAGCGGCCGCTCACGCAGCGACAGGGTGTCGCGGACGGCGTCGTTGTGGAAGCGACGGGCCAGCATCACGCGCGCCTCGGCGTCGGCCAGCTCCGCCACCAAGGTCACCGGCAGCGATGCGGGATCCACCAGCGCGAGCGCAGCGGACAGCTCGTTCTCGGCCGCCTCCCGCCCGGTCCGCGGCGCCCGTTCGGCCGCGTCGGCGAGCCCGGCCAACCGCCTGCCCGCGGCGGCCCGGCCGTAGGCGTCGGTCGCCACCGCCCTTGCCACCACGGCGCGGCGCGCCAGCAGCCCGTCGAGCGCCTGCCACGACAGGTCGTAGCGGACGTGCAGCCGGTCGAGACGGTTCGCGGTCTGGAAGGCCCAGACACCGCCGACCAGCAGCACGACGGCCAGGATGACGAGCGCGATCACCACGATCCAGGTAATCAACTCGTACTCCTCGCCGAGCTAACATCCCGGGTCGCTTCGCTCCTGCCCGCCGAGCCAGACACCCCGGGTCGCTTCGCTCCTGCCCGCCGAGCCAGCCACCCGAACCTTCGCCCCCGCGCCTGCGACCGTCTCGTACACCCGCAGGATCTGGCCGGCCACCACCGCCCAGTCGTAGCGCCCCACCGCCTTGGTCGCGGCCTCGACGTAACTCTCGCGGGCCGCGTCGTCGGACAGCGTCTCGATCAGCGCCGAGGCGAGCGCGGCCGGGTCGTCGACGGGCACCAATCGGCCCGCCGCGCCGTCCTCGAGCACCCGCCGGAACGCGTCGAGGTCGCTGGCCACCACGGCAGTGCCTGCCGCCATGGCCTCGACCAGCACGATGCCGAAACTCTCGCCGCCCGTGTTCGGGGCGCAGTACACGTCGACGCTGCGCATCGCGGATGCCTTCTCGGCGTCGTCGACGAGCCCGAGGAAGCGCAGGTGCCCGGCGAGGTCACCGGCCTCCTCCTTCAGCTCCTCCTCGTCGCCGCGCCCGACGACGAGGACCTCGACGTCGGGAAACGCCTCGACCAACGCAGGCAGCGCGCCGAGCAGGACCGCCATGCCCTTGCGGGGTTCGTCGAAGCGGCCGAGGAACAGCACCGCCCGGCCGGGCCGCGGGTAGCCGTCGAGCCTCGGCGCCGACGCGAACGATGCCACGTCGACACCGTTGGGGATCTCGACGGCGTCGGAACCCAGCGCCTCCATCTGCCAGCGCCTGGCCAGATCGGACACCGCGATCCGGCCGACGATCTTCTCGTGCCAGGGCCGCAGGATGCCCTGAAAGACGCTGAGCGTCAACGACTTCGTGGTCGAGGTGTGAAACGTCGCGACGATCGGCCCCTCGGCGATCATCAGCGCCAGCATCGACAGGCTCGGCGCGTTGGGCTCGTGCAGGTGCAGTACGTCGAAGTCGCCGTCGACGAGCCACTTCTTCACCTTGCGGTGGGTGGCCGGGCCGAAGCGCAGCCGCGCGACCGACCCGTTGTACGGAATGGGGACGGCCTTGCCGCCGGAGACGACGTAGTCGGGCAGCGAGGCGTCGGGAGACGACGGGGCGAGCACGCTGACGTCGTGCCCGTAGCTGCGCATCACCTCGGCGAGTTGCAGCACGTGTGCCTGGACGCCGCCTGGCACGTCGAACGAGTACGGGCAGACCATCCCGATGCGCATCAGGACGCCCCGGCTTCCTGCCCGCCGGCATCAATCCCGCCCGCCGGCGAGCCGCGACCTGCGTTCGTCGGACAGGTCGGCCAGCCACTGCGGCTGCAGCATGTGCCAGTCGGCGGGGTGGGCGGCGATGTTGGTGGTGAACTCGTCGGCCAGCGCCTGGGTGATGGTGCCGACGTCGCCCGACGAGATGTCCAGCGGTGCGCCGATCGCGGTCACCGCGACGTCGGGCTCGAAGTAGGAATGCACGGGAAGCAGTGCCGCGCCGGTGGCCAGCGCCAACTTGGCGGGCCCCGCGGGCAGCATGGTCGGCTCGCCGAAGAGGTTGACCGGCACACCCGACTTCGTCAGGTCCCGATCGGACATCAGGCACACCAGGCCGTTGCCGCGGAGGCGCTCGGCGAGGACCTCGAACGGTGGCCGCGCTCCACCGGTCAGCGGTAGCACCTCGAAGCCGAGGCTCTCGCGATAGTCCAGGAACCGCTTGTACAACGATTCGGGCTTGAGCCGCTCGGCGACGGTGGCGAAGGCGCCATAGGTGTTGGTCAGCCACACACCCGCCATGTCCCAGTTACCGCTGTGCGGAAGGGCCAGCACGACACCGCGGCCGGCATCCAACGCGGCCGCGACGTGCTCGCCGCCCGTTGCCGACTCGTTCAGCCGGCGGGCGAGCACCTGGTGGTCCATCGAGGGCAACCGGAACGCCTCCCGCCAGTATCGGGCGTAGGAGGCGAGCGAAGCACGAATCAGGCTGCCCGGCACCTCGGCGGGCGGCACCCCGATCACGCGGGCCAGGTTCTTGCGCAGTTGTTCCGGGCCGCCGCCGCGGGACGCGTACAGCGCACCGGCCTCGAAGGCGTTGCGGGCAGCGAACTCTGGCATGGCGCGCACCACCCGCCAGCCTGCGGCGTAGCCAAGGTCGGTCAGTTGACCGGCAAGCGGAATGTTGAATCCGCGCACGCTCGGCAGGCCCGCCGACGGCGTGCTCACGCTTCGCTCGCCTCGTCCGCGGAACCGGCCGGTGGCGGTGACGCCGTCGTGCTCTCCATGGGCTCCATCGCACCGGCCGACCTGCGCACGGCATGCAGGCGCTGCCCCAGCGTGATGAGGCTGGCCACGGCCAGCAACCACATCGCGACGTGGACCAACCAGGGCACGTGGAGGAACGACACCCCCGAGAGTCCCGCCCCGACCAGCACGATGATCAGCCGCTCCGGCCGTTCGATGATCCCGCCGTCGCCCTTGAGCCCGTTGGCCTCGGCGCGGGCCTTGATGTAGGAGATCACCTGCGAGGTGACCAGGCAGATCATCGTGGCCACCACCAGCGAGGTGCTGTGCATGCCGAACGCGGCCCACCACAGCAGACCGCAGAACACCGCGCCGTCGGCGATCCGGTCGCACGTGGCGTCCAGCACCCCGCCGAACCTGGTGCCGAAACCGCGTTCGCGCGCCATCGCCCCGTCGAGCATGTCGGCGAGGACGAAGACGAACACCGCGAAGGCGCCCCACCAGAGTTGCCCGATCGGGAACAGCGTCAACGCCGAGATGACGGTTCCCGCGGTGCCGATGATCGTGATGCTGTCCGGGGTCAGCCCCATCCGCAGCGCCGCCTTCGCCACCGGCCTGCTGAGCTTCGCGTAGGCCGCCCGGGTCAGCAGGTAGAAGTCGCTCATGGCTGCTCCTCCCACGCCTTGGCGAGCAGCTGGCGGGTGTCGCGCAGCAACTGCGGAATGATCTTGGAGCCACCGACGATGGTGATGAAGTTGGCGTCGCCACCCCAGCGCGGCACCACGTGCAGGTGCAGATGCTCGGCCAGTGACCCACCCGCCGACTTGCCGAGGTTCAGTCCGACGTTGAAACCGTGCGGCCGCGACACCTGCTTGATGACGCGAATCGCCTTCTGCGTGAACGCCATCAGCTCGGCGCTCTCCTCGACGGTGAGATCCTCGAGTTCCGACACCCGCCGGTAGGGCACCACCATCAGGTGCCCGGGGTTGTACGGGTAGAGGTTGAGCACCGCGTAGACGAGTTCGCCGCGGGCCACCACCAGGCCGTCCTCGTCGGACATCGTGGGGATGTCGGTGAACGGTTCGGACTCGGCGCCACCCTTCATCGGCGACTCGGCGATGTAGGTCATCCGGTACGGCGTCCACAGCCGCTGCAAATGGTCGGGCTGGCCGACTCCGTGATCGACGATCTCGTGCTCGGTGGCGTCGTCCGTCACGGCTGGGCGCCCACCTCGAGCAGTTCCGCCGTGGGAGCGGCGTTCTCGCGCCTGGCGATCCACTCCGCGATGGCTTCGACCGCGTCGTCGCGCGACACCCCGTTGATCTGGGTGCGGTCGCCGAACCGGAAGCTGACCGCGCCCGCCTCGACGTCGCGGTCCCCCGCGAGAAGCATGAACGGCACCTTCTGGTTGGTCTGGTTGACGATCTTCTTGGCCATCCGGTCGTCGCTGGCGTCGACCTCGGCCCGGATCCCCCGCGCCTTCAGTTGCGCGACAACGTCTTCCAGATACTCGACGTGCCCGTCGGCTGACCGGGATGCCGACCACCTGAACCGGCGCCAGCCACGCCGGGAACGCGCCCGCGTAGTGCTCGGTCAGGATGCCGAAGAACCGCTCGATCGACCCGAACAGCGCGCGGTGGATCATCACCGGGCGCTGGCGGCTGCCGTCGGCCGCGGTGTACTCGAGCTCGAACCGCTCGGGGAAGTTGAAGTCCAGCTGGATGGTCGACATCTGCCAGCTGCGGCCCAGCGCGTCGCGCGCCTGCACCGAGATCTTCGGTCCGTAGAACGCGGCGCCGCCGGGATCGGGCACCAGCTCGAGGCCGGACGCCGCGGCGACCTCGGCGCAGCGTGTTGGTGGCCTCTTCCCAGATCTCGTCGGAGCCGACGAACTTCTTCGGGTCCTTCGTCGACAGCTCGAGGTAGAAGTCGTCGAGGCCGTAGTCGCCGAGCAGGTCGAGGACGAACCGCAGCAGCGACGTGAGTTCGTCGCGCATCTGATCACGGGTGCAGAAGATGTGCGCGTCGTCCATGGTGAGGCCGCGCACGCGGGTCAAACCGTGCACCACGCCGGACTTCTCGTAGCGGTAGACGGCACCGAACTCGAAGGCGCGCAACGGAAGTTCGCGGTAGGACCGCCCGCGCGCCCGGAAGATCAGGTAGTGCATCGGGCAGTTCATCGGCTTGAGGTAGTAGTCCTGGCCCGGCTTGCGGACGGTGCCGTCCTCGTTGAACTCGGCGTCGATGTGCATCGGCGGGAACATCCCGTCGGCGTACCAGTCCAGGTGGCCAGAGGTGTGGAACAGCTGCGCCTTGGTGATGTGCGGGGTGTTGACGAACTCGTAGCCCGCCTCGATGTGCTTGCGCCGCGAGTAGTCCTCCAGCTCGCGGCGCACGATGCCGCCCTTGGGGTGGAAAACCGGTAGGCCCGAACCGATTTCGTCGGGGAAGCTGAACAGGTCGAGCTCGACGCCGAGCTTGCGGTGGTCGCGCCGCTGCGCCTCCTCGAGCAGTTCGACGTGACGGTCGAGCGCTTCCTGCGACTCCCACGCCGTGCCGTAGATGCGCTGCAGGCTGGCGTTTTCCTGATCGCCACGCCAGTAGGCGGCCGAACTCCGGGTCAGCTTGAACGCCGGGATGTACTTGGTGGTCGGGATGTGCGGGCCGCGGCACAGATCGCCCCAAATCCTTCCCGGCTGCGGGGATTGAGGTTGTCGTAGGCGGTCAGCTCGTCGCCGCCGACCTCCATCACGTCGGGGTCGCCGGACTTGTCGTCGACGAGTTCGAGCTTGTACGGCTCGTTGGCCAGTTCCTCGCGGGCCTGATCCTTGGACTCGTAGACCCGGCGGTCGAACAGTTGACCGTCCTTGACGATCTGACGCATGCGCTTCTCCAGCGCCGCCAGGTCCTCCGGCGTGAACGCGCGCGGCACGTCGAAGTCGTAGTAGAAGCCGTCGGTGATCGGCGGGCCGATGCCCAGCTTCGCGTCGGGGAACAGGTCCTGCACGGCCTGGGCGAGCACGTGCGCCGTCGAGTGCCGGATCACGCTGCGGCCGTCGCTGGTGTCGGCGGCGACGGGGGTGACCTCGGCGTCGGTGTCGGGCACCCAGGACAGGTCGCGCAGCCGGCCGTCGGCGTCGCGAACGACGACGACGGCGTCCGGCGCTCCCCGGCTCGGCAGCCCGGCGTCGCGAACCGCCGCCCCGGCGGTGGTCCCGGCAGCGACCCGGATCGGGGCTGCTGGGGCGGGGCTGGCGGCGGCGCTCATCGGTGGATCTCCTTCACGGGGAAGTTCGGGGGTTCTGAACGCGACCATGCTATCGGGGTGGGTGGTCAAGACCCCAGACCGACGGGGCTCTTCAGCCAGGACTGCTCGAGGCCGACCAGCCCCGCGGCCCAGGCAAGCGCGCCCAACAGCCACAGTGTCCCCAGCACCACGGCGGCGGTGAAGGCGACGCCAAGGGCCTGCACCCACAGGCCCTGCCGCTTGAACCAGGCCATCACCTGGTCGTAACGCTCGCGGGTGAACTTGAGCGCCAGGCGTGCCCACGTCGAACTCGGTGGCCAGGATCGCCAGGCCGATGAACACGATCGCCCAGCCGGGACCCGGGTACGGGATGGCGAGGATTCCGACGCCGAGCACCGCGAGACCGACGATCCCGACGACGACACGGTAGGTGAAGTCGACGGCCGGGCGGTCGCGCAGCGCGTCACGCCACCGCGCCCAGCGCCGCTTGCGGTCGGGCGGTCCTGCTGCTGTTCCTCGGTCGTCACACCGCCACCGTATTTGTCGCGGACGGCCGGGGCATCGGTTGAGGCCCGATCACGGCTGGCCGGGATTGAGTCGGACGAACAACGCCTCGGCCTCGCACGAGCACGTCCTCGCCGTCGAGCAGGCGTCCCGCGACGAAGATCTTGCGGCCCTCGATGCGGTCGATGCCGGCGTCCACCTGCAACTCCTTGTCGATCGGAGCGATCTTGCGGTAGTTGACGTGCAGGTAGGCGGTGCGCTGGAAGGGGCTCTTGCTGAGCCTGAAGGCGGCGTAGCCGAGGACCGAGTCGAACAGCAGTGCCAGCGCCCCGCCGTGCACCGCGCCGTTGCGGCCCAGGTGGAACCGGCGGAATCGGGCCGTTCCGCCGATCCGGTCGTCGGCGATCTTGTGCAGGTCGACTGGGCACCTGCATGATGTTGCCGCGGTTGGGCAGGTCCATCCGCCGACCCGACGGCGAGTGCCACTCGTCGGCGTCGTAGGGCGCCAACAGCAGCGGACACCCGTTCGATGAGGTCGGCGGCCTCGGTGATCACCTCGTCGGGCGCGTCGGCGGCGCGGGCGTGGTCCTGCAGCGTGCGGACCGCCTCGACGAATCGCCCGTAGTCCGGTCCACCGTGCGTGGTCGGAACCGGCGGGTTGAAACCCCCGCCCGGGTGCGCGTCAACAGGCTCGGTAACCACACGGTCACCGTATTGCCTGCGCTGTCAGCTCTTCGACGCGGCACTGCTCAGCGTGTCGAACTCCTCGTCGGATATCTCGATCCCGGCGGCCGCGACGTTCTCCTCGACGTGCGCCACCTTCGACGTGCCGGGGATCGGCAACATCACGGGCGACCGCTTGAGCAGCCAGGCCAGCGCCAGCTGGCCACGCGCTGGCGTGATGGTCGGCGGCGATGCGCTCCAGCGGGCCGCCGGGCGCCGCGAGCGGCCCCGAGGCGAGCGGGAACCACGGGATGAAGGCGATGCCGTCGGACTCGCACGCGTCGAGCACCGGTTCGGCGCTGCGCGAGGTCAGGTTGTACATGTTCTGCACCGACACGATGTTCGCCGTCTTCTGCGCGGCGCGGAGCTGATCGACGTTCACCTCGGACAGGCCGATGTGGCGGATCTTGCCCTCCTGCTGCAGGGCGACGAGCTCGCCGAGCTGGTCCTCGAGCGGGAACTTGTCGTCGATGCGGTGCAGCTGGAACAGGTCGATGGTGTCGACGCCGAGCCTGCGCAGGCTCATCTCGCACTCCTGCCGCAGGTAGGGCGGATAACCCAGCTCCTGCCACACGTCGGGCCCGGTGCGCAGGAAGCCGGCCTTGGTCGCGATCACGACGTCGCCGTAGGGGTGCAGCGCCTCGCGGATCAGCTCCTCGGAGACGTCGGGCCCGTACGAGTTGGCGGTGTCGATGAAGTTGACGCCGAGTTCGACCGCGCGGCGCAGCACGCGGACGCACTCGTCGCGGTCGGCGGGCGGACCCCAGATCCCCTTGCCGGTCAGGCGCATGGCGCCGAAGCCGAGCCGGTTGACGGTCAGATCGTCGCCGATGGCGAAGGTTCCCGAGGCCGCTGCGACGGATTGGGTGCTCATCTGTACGAAGGTACTACCGCGATGCCAGGCTCACCTGGTGAAGTTGCGCGATCTGACTGCGATGCCCCTGACCTACCCCGAGGTGGGTGCGACGGCGGGCACGCTGCCCGCGAACTACGGCCATCTGCAGGCGTCCGCCGTCATCGGGCACGGCAGGCAACGGTTCGACGACGCCGCCGACGCGGTGATGCGGTGGGGCATGCTGCGCGGTGCGGGCGTGCGGGTCGAGGCGACGACGGAGGTCGCGGCGGTCGGGTCGGAGGTTCTCGTCGGTCTCGGTCCGCTGCGGGCGCCGTGCCGGGTGGTCTACGTGATCGACGAGCCGGACCGACGCGGGTTCGCCTACGGCACGCTGCCGGGCCACCCGGAGACCGGCGAAGAACTGTTCGCCGTCCGCTACGACCCGGCGAGCGGGGCCGTCCACGCGGAGGTGACGGCGTTCTCCCGGCACGCGACCTGGTGGAGTCGATTGGCGGGACCGGTCACCTCACTGGCCCAGCGCGTGATCAGTCGGCGATACCTGCGTGCGCTGTAGCACCCTGCGCCGCAACCACTCCAGGACCGGCGGCGCCACGTCGTCGAGCGCGGACTGGGCGATGATCCAGTGCGGCTTGCCCGGATGGTCCTGCCGCTCGGCGCCGTAGCGCCTCGCGATGCGCCGGGAAATCCACGGCGCCACGTTCTGATCCGAGCCCGCGCTGACGCACAGCACCGGACAGGTCACGTCGGACGCCCTCACCTTCGTCGACGCGGCACCCGTGCACAGCTCACGGAACACCCGGCCCGAGTCGCGGACCAGCCGCGGTATCAGCTCGTCCTGCTCGGCGGCGGGCAAGGTGTTGAGCGGAACCTCGCGCATCGTCCTCGCCGACGGCAGGAACGCCTTGCCCGCAAGGATTCTCGGCATGATCGGGACGAGGTGCGGCAGTGCCCGCCGTCGTGGCCACAGCACTCCCGGCGGGACGGGCGCCAGGAGCACCGCGGCCAGCGGTGACCGTGCGGCCGCGATCTTCTGCGCGAGCAGACCGCCCATGCTGTGGCCGATCACGATGGCCGGTTCCCCGATGCGGTCGTAGGCGTCGAGGGCGACGGCGAAGCACTCCCCGATGCCGGTGCGGGCGAGCACCGCGTCGTCGGTGGGTTCGCGGCCGGGCAACGCGGGCGCGTGCACGGTGTGTCCGGCGGACTCGAGGAAATTCGTCCAAGGCGCCAGCAGCGAAGGCGTGCCGAACACGCCGTGCAGGAACAGGATCGGTGGGTTGGTCAGTGGATTGGCCGGCGTCGGCGAGTCGTCGTACACGACTGCGACTATGCCTCGATCCCGTCATGAAATCGATTACCCCCGAGGTAATGACGAGGCGTCGGATCCCGACGGAACGCTAGTCCCGCCGAGGCTTGACGAGGCGGAATCGGTCGATGGGCTCGATCTCGCCGTACGGGCCCTTCACGGCGTAGTAGGTGGCGTCGATGGCGGTTCGACCTCCCGGTCCGGTGCCGGGGTCGACGGTGAAGGCGACGAAACCGTAGGGATTGATCCGGTCTCGGAACGCCGACCACGGCGCGTCCTCCTCGACGTAGATCGGTGGCCTGACGCCTCGTTCGGCGTCGGCGGGCCCCACGCCGGTGAGGACACGGCACCGTGGCTCGGGAAACAACACGCCGTTCGTCGACGTCGCCATGCCGCCCCCGCCGATGACGAGATGCACCGTTCCCTTCGTGGTGTCGACGACGTCGAGTCGGGTGTCGACGGGAATCGGGGTTCTGGTGTCGTTGGGCTGCGTTCCCCTGATGGGATGGGATCGTTCGTAGTGGTGCTCGTGCCCGCACACCACCAGGTCGACCCCGTAGGTGTCGAACAGCGGCAACCAGTTCTCCCGAATGCCGAGATCCGCTCCGTTGGCGCCGTAGGCCGTCGACACGGCGGTCTGGTGCATGCACACCACCACCCAGTCGATGTCGCGGTCCTGCTGCGCCGCCTTGAGCGCCGACTCCAGGAAGCGCTTCTGCGTGCCGCCCGAGTAGCCGCGCACGTACGAGTTCCCGCCGTCCTGGTAGCAGATGTCGTCGTTGTTCAGGCTGATGACTCGTACCGAGCCGGCGGTGAAGGAGTACCAGAGCCCGCGCAACTCGGCATCGGAATCCGCTTCTGGCACAGTGAAGTACGTCTGATAGGCGGCGTATCCGACCGGTCCGTTGCCTCGTTCGTTCTCGTGGTTGCCCGCTGCGGGCATCCACGGCCGGTGGCGCGCGGAGCGGCTGTTGTTGTCGAACCAGGCCGACCACGTCCTGACCCGATCGGAGGCGAGGTTGGCGTAACACAGGTCGCCGTTGACGAGGTTGAACAGCGGGGCGATGCGCTCGATGCCGGTCGTCACGTCACCCGCCGCAGGAGACCCGCCGCTGTCGCTGCCGTAGGTCATCGCGCCCCGTGCGACGTTCAGTGCCGGCGTCGATTGATCGCCGAAACTGGTGAAGGTGATCCGGTGACGACCCTTCGGGGCCGTGCGGAAGGTGCCCAGTTCGGGCGCTGCGCCGTCGTGCACTGCGGCGTACACGTAGTCCGTGTCCGGCGTCAGCCCCGTCAGCCGAGCGTGATTGACCCGAACTTCGCTGCCGGATTGGGCATCTCGATAGACCTTGGTGTCGGCCACGGTGGTCGACCCGAACCCGGATGCCGGGGTGTCCGAGCAGGACGCGAGGATTGCGGACCGCTTCGGTCGTGTGCCAGGACGCCACGAATTCGGTCGCCGCGTCGGCGCCGAACTGCAGATGCAGCCCCGACACGGGAGGTGCACTGCCCGAATCGGATCGGCTCCACGGATCGATGCCGCCTTGCGGTCGAGGACCCATCAACGCGAACGCACCGGCACCGAGCGCTGCGCCGCCGACCGCTGAGACCACGCCCGCACCGATGACCTGCCTGCGGTTGAACGTCGAACCTCGCTCGTCATGGTCCATCCCGGCCTCTGGCGGTTCGGCTTCGGTCACTCCCCGTTGGTACCGCCGGCCGGCGAACAGGAGGTGAACGCGCACCGAGTCCGCGTGGTTGACGGATCGGATCACACTCCACTAACTTGTTGGTCAACAAGTTAGTAATTGGACGGGACGGGGATCGGTCATGAGTAGCGACGAACTACGGCAGCGTCGCCTGGCGGTCGTCAAGGAACACATGGACACCGAGGTGACGCACGAGTTCGATCGCACGCTGGCCACGTTCGACGGTCACCCGCACTACGAGATCATGGCAACGGGGCAGGTGTTCGACGGCGCAAGTGACGTCATGGGTTACTACCGCACCACCAGGACGGCCTTCCCCGACCAACGTCACGACAACTCGCGCTTCCAGGTCTCCGATGACGCGGTGATCGTCGAATTCGACCTTCTGGGAACCAATCTCGGCGAGTTCCACGGGTTGCCGCCGACGGGCAAGTCGTTCCGGGTGCCGATCATCGCGGTGTTCTTCTTCGAGGGCGAACGCATCGTGAACGAGCGCATCTACTTCGACTCGGCCAGCCTGGTCGTCCAGATCGGCCGTCGTGAGCTGCTCGCGTTCGCCGGCGTGTCGTGACGGAACCTCGCCGCACGCAGGAGGAACGCCGCAGCGAAGCCGAGAAGCGCCTGCTCGGCGCCGCCGCGGAACTGATCGCCGAGACCGGGCCGTCCGGCGTGACGCTCGCCAACATCGGTGAGCGCGCAGGCTACAGCCGCGGGCTGGCGACCCACCACTTCGGCTCCAAGGGCGCGATGATGCAGCGGCTCGTCGACTCCGTGTCCACGGACTTCCGCCGCGAGGTCTTCGCGGCGAGCGCGACGGACTCGGCCTTCGACGAGGCGATGGGCTTGGTGCGCGCCTACTTTCACGCGCTCGAACACCCCAGGCCGGCGAATCGTGCGCGGTTGGTGCTGTGGGCGGACGCCGTTGCCGCCGGTTCGACGGACGTCCGGTCGGCCGTCCTGGCCTCGGATCGCGAGTTCCGCGACGAGCTCGACCAACCGCATCGAGCGGGGCGTCGCGACGGGTGAGTTCGCGGGGTCGGTCGATCCGCGCGCTCTCGCGACGGTCATCATCGGAATGTTGCGGGGCGTCGCGTTGCAATCGATGCTCGACGACGGAGTTGACCTCGACGCGTGCCGTGTCGAAGTGGAGACAGTCCTGACCGGGAGGCTCGTGCGATGAAGACCCACCACCTCAACTGCGGCACGATGAGGTCTCCCGGCGCGCCCGTCATCTGCCACGTGCTGCTGGTGGAGACCGACAACGGCCTGGTGCTCGTCGACTCCGGGTACGGACTCGAAGGACTGCGCCGACCCGACCAGGATCGGACCGTCGCGCCACCTGATCCGGCCGGTCTTCGACGCCGAGGAGACCGCTGCCCGACAGGTGGAAGCGCTCGGCTTCCGTCGTGACGACGTCCGCCACATCATCGCGACGCACTTCGACGTCGACCACATCGGCGGCATCGCCGACTTCCCCGACGCCCAGATCCACGTGACCGCGGCCGAGGCATTGGGGGCGATGCGACCGCCCGACCCGCCGGGAGAAGGCCCGCTTCCGCGCCGCGCAGTGGGCGCACGGCCCCAAGATCGTCGAGCACGAGCCCGGACGGCGAGGCCTGGCGGGGGTTCGCCGCGGCCAAGGAGCTCGACACCATCGCTCCCGGACTGGTGTTGGTGTCGATGCCCGGCCATACCCGCGGGCACGCGTGCGTCGCCGTCGATGCCGGACATCGATGGGTTCTGCACTGTGGCGACGCGTTCTACTACCGCGGCACGTTGGACGGGCAGTCACCCGTGCCGGTCAGCATGAAGATCTTCGAGAGAGTGGTCGGCTTCGATCCGAAGCGGGTGCGGGCCAACCACGCCCGGCTCACCGAGCTCTACGCGCGCCGCGAGCCCGACCTCTTCATGGTCTCGGCGCACGATCCTGCCCTGTTGGCCGACGCGGTCGCCACCAGCGTGCAGCCCTGACCCGTCCGCGCCGGCCAGGACACGCCTACGCGATCGCCCCGGAATCCTTGAGCGCCTCGATGCGGTCCCAGTCGAGGCCGACCTCCATCAGCACGATCTCGGTGTGCTCGGAGGCCTGAGGGGCCCGCGTCGTCTCGAGCGGTTCGTGATTGAACTGAATGGGGCCCCGGACCACCTTGAACGGCGCTCCCCCGTCGCCTGCCTCGACCTCGACGATCATGTCGTTGGCGATCGCCTGCTCATCGGTGCCGAGGTCGACCAGGCTCTGAAACGGCGCCCACTGCCCCTTCATGGTCTTGAGTTGCCCGCGCCAGTAGTCGAAGGGCTTGGCGCGAATCGCCCGAGCAATCAATTCGGCTGCGGCATCGGCATTCTCGATCAGCGGGAGGACATCGGAGAACCGCGGGTCGTCGGCCGCGTCGTGGAGTCCGAGGTGCTCGAAGGCGTCGCGGATGTAGCCGGTGGGGCTGACGATGCACAGGTTGATGGTTCCGCCGTCCGAGGTCTCGTAGTTGCCGAGAAACGGATTCACCGACGGGCCGGTCGCATTCGGCATCAGGGAGCGCATCGTCTCACCCGTCTCCATGCCCTGCGTCACGCTGGCGCCGGCCGCCCACCACGCCGTGCTCAGCAGCGACACGTCGATCTCGCTGGTCTCGCCGGTCCGCTCGCGATGGAACAGGGCGGCGGAGATGCCGCCTGCGATGTTCATGCCGCCGATCGAATCGCCGAACGCCGGGATGCCCTGCGAGAGAGCGCCGCCCAGCTCCTCGGGGGTCAGGGCGTGCCCCACCCCGCTGCGCGTCCAGAAGGCGGTTCCGTCGAATCCGCCGGTGTCGCGCTCCGGCCCCTTGTCGCCGTAGGCGCTGCCGCGCGCGTAGATGATGTCCGGGTTCACCGCGCGGATGTGTTCGACGTCGAACTTGTTCTTCTGGCGCTGCTGCAGGCATGTAGTTGGTGAGGAAGACGTCGGCGGTCTTGGCGATCTCGTAGAGCACTTCCTGGCCATCCGGCGTGGAGACGTCGATGCCGACGCTGCGCTTGCCGCGGTTGGGGTGCTCGATCAGCGGGTGGCGGTTGGGGTCCATCTGGAAACCGCCCATGTTGATGAAACCGCGCTGGGTGTCGCCGCGAACCGGATGCTCGACCTTGATGACGTCAGCACCCCAGTCCGCCAGGATCGCCCCTGCGGCGGGCACGAACGTGAACTGGGCAACCTCGAGGACACGGACGCCCTGCATCACCTTGGTCAACACAACCCCTTACCGTAACGACGTCAGTTTGGTGCGCCCCACCTTATTGGCGCCGCGTCCCGCGGGATTCCCAGATCTGCCCGTCTGGCCGAGGACTCGCCGGGTCGTGAATCTGCTGGAAGTTCCGTCCCGCCACGGCCGAAGGTCGCCAGGACCGCCGACGGCGCTTCGTCGAGCAGCACGGGCCGTTTCGCACCACGTCGCACGCGCGGACATGCACCAGGTCGACGGCCGCCGCCTCGGCGTCGGTCGTCGTACTGCCACGGTCCGCGCAGTCGACCCAGCCAGAACAGCCCGTCATCGTCGCGCGTCCATGCGAACGAGCCGTCGGCTCACGCGTCGGCGAATCGTGCGATCCGTCGCCGCCAGCCGTGACGTCGTGCTGCGCGCGGCCGCGCGGGTGACGGCCTCTTCGACGTCGAGAGGCGCCGGTTGCAAGGACTCCGCCGAACCCGCACACCACGCATGGCGCGGCACGGGAGAGCGTTCGGCCTGGTGCAACGTCGTCGCGACGCGAGCGCATGGGTGCCCGGTACACCCCGACGCTCATCCCGCGACGGCACGGGTGACAGCGCGATCACCGGGATCGTGCGGTCGGTCTTCTTCTCGTAACCGGCGAACCCCGGATACCGGCGGGCCTGCTCGGCGTACTTCTCGTCGCGTTCGGCACCGGACAACTCGGTGGCATCGGCGTCGAAGACGTCGTCGCCGACCTCGATGCGCACCCGGGGGTTGGCGGTCATGTTGAAGTACCACGCCGGGTTGGTGTCGGCGCCCGCCTTGGAGGCGAACACCAGGTACCGGTCGCCGTCGGCGAGATACATCATGATGTTGGTGCGCGGCGCACCGCTGCGCGCGCCCACCGTATGCAGAATCAGCAGTGGGGCGCCTTCGAATTGACCACCCACCCTGCCGTGATTGGCCCGGAACTCGGCGATGTTGTTCGCGTTGAAATCGTCACCGTCGCTCATTCGGCACCTCTACTTCCGTCGATGTGATCTGCGAGTGTTCCCGGTTCCGCGGCGTCCTATGCGTCGGGCGCGGCGAATCTCATGTCGACCGCCGTCCCGGTCGGTGCCCACTCCACGTACACGGACTCGCTGACCGCGTCCATCATGGGCAGCCCACGGCCACGCAACCGGGTGTCGCCGGAGGGTGTCTTCCAGTTGCCGTCGTCGACCACGCGCACGCGGATGCCACGGTCGACGAGATGTGCCTCGACGCGCATGTCGCCGGGAGCTCTCCCGACGTAGGCATGCTCGACGCAGTTGGTGGCCGCTTCGTTGACGGCGAGCACGATGTCGCTCACCAGATCATCGGGTACCGCCGCGGCCCGAAGCCACGTCGAAAGTCGTTGGCGCACTTCACTCAACAGCTCAGGCACGGCAGGTAGTTCGATCCGCAACGGTGCGTGCACGTCGCGGTACACCACGATCGCGACGTCGTCGTCGTAGCCCTGCGGCGGAGCCATCTCGTGCAGCACGGTGTCGGCCACGGACTCGGCGGGCAGACCCAGGGTGTGCCCGAGGACTTCGGCGACCCGCGTCAAGCCTGCGTCGATGTCGGTGTCCCTGCGCTCGACGAGGCCGTCGGTGAACAACATCAGCGTCGCGTGCGGGGGCAGCGTTCTCTGCGCCTGCGGGCGCGCCCCGCCGCCGCGCACGGCGAGGGGCACCGACGCCGCGTCCACCAGCATCGCGGGCGGCGCATCCGGCGTGACCAGCACGGCGGGCATGTGACCGGCGCTGCTGTACTGCAGCACGCCGGTCCGCGTGTCGAGGATCGCCACCAGGGCGGTGGCGCAGTACGCGTCAGGGATGAGCTCCGCCACCGAGTCGAGTTCCTCGAGCAACCGTCCGGGTGCGGCTCCGGTCAGAAACAGCGCCCGTGCCGAGCTGCGGAGCTGACCCATGACCACGGCGGCAGCCAGTCCGCGTCCGACGCAGTCTCCGACGATGATGCCGATCCGGTGTTCGCCGACCGGCAGCACGTCATACCAGTCGCCACCGATCTCCAATGGACGGACCGCTGGTTCGTAGCGGACCGCGAAGCCGGGTAGCGGCCGCGTCGGGGGCAGCATGGCGCGTTGCAGCGTCAGCGACGCCTCGCGTGTCGACTCGAACTGCTGGACGCGTTGAACGGCGACGCTCAGATGTCCGACGAGCGCGGTGAGCAGGAGCCGATCGTCGGCGCTGAACCGCCGGGGCCCATCGTGTTCCAGCCAGACGGTGACGTCCGCCTGGTTCGAGAGCGCCAGCACGATGCCGCGGGACATCCCGGAATCGTCCGACGAGACCGGCTGCACGGTGAGCGATGGCCAATCGCGCGCCTTCTGCAGGGTGGCCTGCAGGTCGGGATCGAGGTCCCGCCAGTCGGCGGCGGACGGCTCTCCTGCCATCTGGACGGCCGGTTCGGCCTCGCCCTCCGACCAGGTGACGGCCACCACGCGGCGCAGTTCGATGGCGTCGCGGCACTCCTGCAGGAGCTTGGCCAACACGTCGGCCACGCTGTTCGCCTCGCCCGTCGCCGTGGCAAGGCGCAGCACCGCACCGATGCGGGCCGACGACGCCCTTGCGGCCGTGACGTCACGGATCGTGCCGACGTAGGTTCCGCGATCGGCCGCGACGGCGGTCACGGCGGTGACGCTGATCGCCACCCACGCCTGATGGCCGTCACGGCACGTGATGGGAGTCTCGTAGGCGGCACTTCCCGTCGCGATCAGCGCAACGAGATGCTCGTCGGCGACCGATTGATCGGCCACCCAGGGATGCGGCCACCGATACGGCAGGCCCTCCTTCCCGTAGCCCGTGATCGCCGCGAAGGCCTCGTTGATCTCGATGACGGTGCCCTCGCGATCGGCGACGAAGAACCCCTCCTGAAGCGAGTTCACCAAGGCGGTGCGAAACGCATCACGGTCGGCGAGGTCCTCCGCGCGAGCGCGCTGCAGTTCGTAACGCCTTGTGCCGTCGACGAATCCGCGGGTGGCGACGTCGAACGTGGCGAGCGTCTGCAGCAGGAAGTGCAGGGCAGCCGAATGATCGCCGACCGACGACGGCGGGACGTCTTCGATCAGCCGGAAGTGACCTTCGATGATCTCGAGCATGCTGAGCTGGTTCTGCAGGGCGAGCCGCCCCAGTTCGTGGCCTGCGGCAAGGTTCGCCTCGTCGCGCTCGCGCAGGTAGGCATGCAGTGCGTTGGCGTAGCGGTCGTGGAAGCCGGCGTCGTCCATCACGGGGAACCCCGGTGCCTGGCGACCAGCACCAGCGCGTCGTCGTTGCCCCTTCGGTACTGGTTCAGGATCCGTTCGGCGGTCACGGCGGCCGATGCGGCGAAGTCGATCGTCGCGGCGTGATCCTCGGCGATTCCGTCGCTGGCGACGACGAGGAGATGTCCTGGCCGGATCGTAATCGGTTCCGGCGCAGGAAGTTCCGGCAGTTGGTAGCCGACGATGCCGCCCAGCAGCCGGGCCGACGATCTGCTCTCCATCCCGTTCGGCGACCTGGCGGCCAGCGTCGCCGTGACGTTGCCGACCCCCATCCAGCGCAGCACGTCGGCGCGCAGGTCGATCTGAGCCAGCGTGATGGCGGCGCCCCTGGTGCTCGCCAGCTCGCCGTGGCACCGGCCGAGCAGCACGTCGAGGGGGTCGCCGGGCGAACGGCTGAGCACCTCGGCGCCCCGCTTGGCCGCGACGGCGGCCGCTTCGCCGTGGCCAAGTCCGTCGATCACGCCGAACAGCGCCAGATCACCGTCGCGGTCGACTGCGACTGCCCGGTCACCGCATTCGGTCTCGCCCGGCATCGGCTGGGACACCACCGCCCACTCGATGGGCCCGAACCTTCCCTGCTCGGTCATCGGCCGCGCCCGTCGCGGGGTGTCCACTTCCACATCTCGACGACCGTGCCCCGGCCGGGCGCCGAGTCGACGAACATCCGGTCCATCAGACGACGGGCTCCTGGCAGCCCGAGGCCGAGGCCGCGGCCCGTCGAGTAGCCGTCTTCCAGCGCACGCTCCACGTCGGCGATTCCGGGACCGTCGTCGGATGCGCGCACCACGAGCGCCTGGCGACCCTCGCGGTCGGCGACCGCGACCCGGATCGCGCCGCGGCCGGCATAGCTGGTGATGTTGCGCGCGACCTCCGAGATCGCGGTCGCGATCATGGTGACGTCGGTCAGCGAGAAGCCCAGGTCACGGGCGAGGTGGTGGCCCGCCTGGCGGGCCGTGACGATGTCGTCGGGGTTGTTGACGTCGACCACCAATCCGTCCGGGCCGTCCGGGTCATCCGACACCGTCACGTCCGATCGTCGGCTTCTTCGGATCCAGTTGACGGTTCAGCAGCGCCAGCCCCTCCTCGAGGTCGAGCGCGGTGTGCATGCCGTCGAAGGCGAGTCCCAGTTGGACCATCGCGAAGGCCACCTCGGGCTGAAGCCCGACGATCACGGTGTCGGCGCCGCGCAGCCGGGTCATGTGCGCGATGGTCCGCAGCGACCGCGCGGCGTACGAGTCCATCACGTCGATGGCCGTCAGGTCGACGATGATTCCGTGCGCGCGGAAGCGGCTGACGTGTTCCATCAGGTCGTAGCGCAGCCGCTCGGTGTCGGAGTCGGTGAGGGCGGCCTGCACCGTGGCGATCAGGATCGTGCCCTGTTTCAGAATGGGTACTGGCATGCAGAATCACCGCACCTGTGCCGGCTCAACCGTTCTGCTCGCCGGTGCGGCTGACTTCGTAACCCAGCAGCCGCTCGGCCTCCTCGATGCCGCCCTGCAGGTCGCCGACCGCGTTCATCTTCGACAGGTCGAGGCCGATCGTCACCAGGGTCAGCGCGATCTCCGACGAGAGTCCCGTGATGATGACGCTGGCACCCATCAGCCCCGAGGCATCCACGGTCTGGACCAGGTGGTTGGCCACCGTCGAGTCGATCGTCGGCACACCGGTGATGTCGATGACGACCACCTTGGCGCGATTGGCGCGGATGGCGCGCAGCAGTTGCTCGGTGACCTGCCGGGCGCGCTGGCTGTCGAGGACGCCGATGATCGGCAGAATCAGCAGTTGCTCGCGGACCTGCAGAACCGGGGTGGACAGCTCGCGGATGGCCTCCTGCTGCTGGCGGATGATGCGCTCGCGCTCCTGGACGAAGCTGACACCCACCGTGTTGGCGATCCGGTTGGCTGCCGGCTCGTAGGCGTCGAGGACGCGGTTGAGCAGGTCGAAGTCCGTCTGGTACTTCTCGAACAGCGAGCGTGCCAGCACGTCGCGGAGCAGCAGCACGATGCCGAGGACCTCGTCGGTCTCCACACCCCGCGGGATGATGCGTTCGGAGAGATCACGCGCATAGGCCTGGAGCGCTTCGACGCTTCCCGTCTCGAGCACCTCGACGTAGTTGTCGTACACCGCGGTCGCCTCGGAGAAGAGCTCTTCGGGTGTCATCGCCGTGAGGAGTTCGGCCTCGGTGATCCTTCTGGCCCACTCCTCGCGCAGCACCGTGCGATTCTGGCGCAGATGTTTCACCAGCTGCGGCAGCAGGCCCTCGCTGGATCCGACGCCCGCCTGGCCACCCGTACCGGCGGGATCATTCGGTGAATCGCTCATCTGCTCTCCCACTCCTGCTCGCGCGTTGCTCACCTCACCTTTTCGCAGTGCTGAGACTAGTCTGCCCGACAAGGCCAAACAGGTGATTTGTCAACGCCATCCGATACCGCGGGTTACGCTCGCCGGTGTTCGCGGCACACACGAAGGATGGTCGGTGTCCACAACCGATTCGATGAGCACGTCCGTCAAGCATCATGGCGACATCGCGGTCCTCACCGTGAGCGGGGTGGTCGATCTGGCCACCGCGCCTGCACTTGAAGAGGTCACCGACGAACTCGTCGCGCAGAGACCGAAGGCACTGGTCATCGACGTGAGGGAGGTGACGTTCCTGGCCTCGGTCGGGCTCAAGATCCTGGCCGCCACGCACCGCGATCTCACACCGGCGGGGTGTTTCGCGGTCATCGCGGACGGCCCCGCGACCAGCAGGCCGATCACGTTGACCCATCTCGACGAGGTCTTCTCGGTCTACGCCACACTGGACGACGGACTGACCGCCGTCCGCAGTGAACTCGCCCATCGCTGATCGCCCAACATCCGCCAACGTCGTTGCGGTGCAGCGTAAGTCAGATGCCGCCCTCGCCTGGGAGCGCCTTGACGGTGTCGGGCAGCCCGTAGAGCGCCATGGCGTTGCCCCGCATGTCCATCATCTCGAGGTAGTCGCGAAACGTCGTGACGTCGGCGTCCTCGATCGGCTGGGTGGTGAATCTGACGTGTTCGCGGACGTAGTCGGAGGGACGGCGCTTCACGTGCGGGAGGTCGGAGCGGCGCGCCTCCCAGATGCGGTCCATCCGCCACATCACCGGCATCGCCCAGGTGAAGCCGCCCTCGACGAACACGATCCGCAGATCGGGATGCCTGTCGAAGGCCCCGTCGAAGACCAGGCTCATCAGATGGGACACGTACAACAGGGGCCAGGAGGCGAAGAAATCGTGCCAGTGCGCGGGATTGCCAACCGGATACATCGGAATCAGCTCGAACGGAGTCTGCCCCATCAGGTGGGTGGCTACGGGCAGGCCGTTGCGGGATGCCGCCTCGTAGATGGCGTCGAAATGTGGACTGCCGAAGGGAATTCCCCGTGTCTGCGGGTCGTGCGGACCTGGGCGTCCCCAAGCTCGAATTCGGTTGTCGCACTGGTATTGCGCCGCAGCGCACCATTCCGCGATCGAGGTGACGTCGAGCATGCTCTTCGCAGCTATCTTTGCATTCATGAGCATATACAACCGGGTGGACCGGCACCATAGCCCGGATTGCCAGGGGAAGACGCACCATATAGCGCTATAACTGTTAAAATTGCAAAGTCAACACGAGCGCCCGCGGCGCAGCACCGCGTCGCTTTCCACGTTCGCTGCCGGAATCGAATGACTGCGATCGGAATCGGCCCCGAGGCCCGCCGCAGACTGTCCGCGCGCCGAACGGCCGAGATCGTGGCCGAGGAGCTGCGTCGGCAGATTCTCGACGGCGAGCTCGCCGACGGTGACCTTCTCCCCCGCCAAGACGTCCTGGTCGAAAGATTCAGGGTCAGTTTGGTATCCCTGCGCGAAGCGTTGCGGATCCTCGAGACGGAAGGCCTGGTATCCGTCCGGCGCGGCAACCGCGGCGGAGCGGTGGTGCACGCCCCCGCGAAGTCCTCCGCCGCCTACATGCTCGGCCTGGTTCTGCAGAGCGACTCCGTGCCGCTGACCGACCTGGGGTTGGCGTTGCAGGAGCTGGAGCCGTCCTGTGCCGCCCTCGCCGCCCAGCGATCGGACCGCGCGACCACGCTGGTTCCAGAACTCGTCAAACTCAACGCGTTGGCAGAAGAACATCTCGACGACGAGTCGCGCTTCACCGACATCGGCAGGCAGTTCCACCACGAGATCGCCGGCGGCTGCGGCAATCACACGATGGCCGTGGTGATGGGCAGCCTGGAGGCGCTGTGGACCAGCCATGAGCGGCAGTGGGCGGAACAGACTGCCGCACAAGGCGAATACCCTTCCCTTGCCGAGCGACGGGCAGTCCTCGCCGCCCATGTGAAGCTCACCCAGGCCATCGAGGCAGGCGACGCGGAACGGGCCAGGCGACTCGCGTCGCGACACGTCGGCGATACCCAGACCTACGTCGTCGCCGACGATCCCGGCCAACGGATTCAGGCCCTGCCCGCACAGGTGATCTCGGGACGTCGCCGGTAACGGTTGCCCCGGGCGCCACGCGAAATCGACGTCCCGCAACAAAAGTGCGAGTAGATCGTTGCGTGGCGTCGATCTCGCGAGCGGACAGGGCAGGTCGCCGGCGCGATGCTTGACGCGTCGAGGCTCGTTTCACTATTTTTATAGTAAAAGGGAGCCGCGTTCGTGTCTGACGTCTCACCGCCGCCGCTGTCGACCATCGAGGAAGGCATCCCCTTCGGCGAACAGCTGCGTCGTCGCGCGATGGCCGACCCCGACTCACTCGCGCTGACCATGGTGTCCGTCGACGGCGTCGAACGTGGCTTCACGCTCGATCAGGTCGATCGCAGCGCCAACCGCTGGGCCCGCGTTCTGGCCAGGCGCGGAGCTCGCCTTGGCGACCTGGTCGGAATCGCCATCCCCAATTCCCTCGAGCTCATCCTGGTTGCGCTGGCCTGCTGGAAGATCGGTGCCGTCCCCGTCCCCATGCGCTGGGACCTGCCCGACTGGGAACGGACCCGGCTGCTGGATGCGCTCGGGGCGGCGGTCGTCGTCGACGAGCGCAACCGCGAGGAAATGGCCGCGGAGGCCGCCGCCGAAGCCGACGCCCCACTGCCGCAAGCCGTGTCGCCCATGGTCAACGGGATATGCAGCAGCGGCTCGACCGGCATGCCCAAGATCATCTTGAACACGCGGCCCGCCGCATGGACACCCGAGCAGTGCGAGCCGTTCGCAGCCCACTGGGCACCGGTGTCACGGCCGCAGACGATCCTGGTGCCCGGGCCCATGTACCACACCAACGGCTTCAATCCCCTGGTGTATCTGCTCGGCGGTGACCGGCTGGTCGTGCTCGAGAAGTTCGACGCCGCAACGGTCCTCGACGTCATCGAGCGGCACCGCGTGACCACGTTCACCGCAACGCCGACGATGCTGGGCCGCATCGCCGACGTGCCAGGAGCCGGGCACCGCGACCTGTCGAGCGTGGAATGGATCATGCAGGGGGCGGCGGCCATGCCTCCCGAACTGCTGCACCGCTGGTTCGACCTGTTGAGCCCGGAGCAGGTCATCATGGCCTACGGGATGACCGAGAATCTCGGCCTGGCCACCCTGCGGGGCGACGAGTGGCTGCGGCACCCCGGCAGCGTGGGACGGGGGTTCCGCGAGACCGAGATACGAATCCTCGACGAGCACGGGGCGGCCGTGCCCACCGGCGAGATCGGAGAGATCTACCTGCGCGCACCGATGAACGATGCGTACCGGTACCTGGGAGGCGCCGTCCCGCCCGAGCCGACGCCCGACGGGTTCCGCTCGGCAGGCGACCTCGGCCGTCTGGACGAGGACGGCTACCTCTACGTCGCCGACCGTCGCACCGACATGATCGTCAGCGGCGGCGCGAATGTCTTTCCCGCAGAGGTGGAGAACGCACTCATCGCGCACTCCGACATCGCCGACGTCGTGGTGTTGGGCCTCAAGGACGCCGAGTGGGGCCGACGCGTGCACGCCGTCGTACAGCTCGCCGACGGCGCAGCCGCCGTCACCGCCGACGACCTCATCCGGTACGCCAAGGGCCGCCTCGCCCGCTACAAGGTGCCCAAGACCGTCGAGTTCGTCGACGAGATTCCCCGCTCCGCCGCCACGAAGGTGAGCCGCTCGGCGATGACCGAGGCCAGGGGCGGCTGATGGGCAAGCCCACCGTCGCGATCATCGGGGCGGGAGCCGGTGGCATCGCCATGGGCGTGCGGCTCCGACGAGCCGGTTACGATTACACCCCGACGCCGAACTGGCCGACCGGGGCCAACTCATGGAGCCAGGCGGCAGCTTCATCGACCGAACACACTGCGGTGCGCTCGCTCATCTCCGCATCCCAACGGCTCCGTCCGTGCCCACACGGCTGACCGTCAACGGTAGCCGACGGTCTTGGTCTCCAAATGCTGTTCGAAACCCTCGAGCCCGTTCTGCCTGCCGATGCCGCTCGTCTTGTATCCGCCGTATGGCGCGTCGGCGCCGTAGAACACGCCGCCGTTGACGTTCATCGAACCGGCCCGCACCCGGCTCGCGAAGGCCAACCCACGCTCCCGCGTTCGGGCGAACACCGTGCCCGACAGCCCGTACCGACTGTCGTTGGCGATCCGCAGGGCTTCGTCCTCGTCGCGATACGGCAGCACGACCACCACAGGGCCGAACACCTCGCTCTGGGCGATCTCGTGCGAGTTGTCCACGCCGGCGACGACGGTCGGCATCACGTAGAAGCCGTTGGCCAACTCGGGACCCAGCGTGTCCGGAACCGTTCCGCCGGTGAGTATCTCGGCACCCGACGCCCGCGCCCGCTCCACGAACCCGAGGATCCGATCCCGCTGCCTGGCGTTGATGACCGGCCCGAGGAACGTCTCCGGCCTTGCCGGGTCACCGGGTTCGATGAGCTCGAACAGGCCCGTCAGCTTGACGACGAAATCGTCATAGCCGTTGGCGGGCACCAGAACCCTGGTGTTGACGGCGCAGCCCTGGCCGGCGTGCATGCAGACGCCTGCCGTATTCGGCAGTGTCTCGTCGATGTCGGCGTCGTCGAGGAACACCATCGCCGACTTGCCGCCGAGTTCGAGGAAGACCCGCTTGAGCGTCTCTGCGCCACGGCTCGCGATCAGGCGTCCGACGTCGGTGGATCCCGTGAACGACACCATGTCCACCCGCGGGTCGGTGACGAGTCGCTCGGCGACCGCGTTGTCGGGGGTGGGCACCACGTTGACCACGCCCGCCGGGATGTCGGTGTGCTCGACGATCAGCCTGCCGATCCGAGTGGACGTCCACGGCGTGTTGGGGTCGGGCTTGAGCACCACGGTGTTTCCGGTGGCCAGCGCCTGCCCGAGCTTGTTCAGCACGATCTCGATCGGATAGTTCCACGGCGCGATGGCGGCGACCACCCCGACGGCTTCCTTGACCACCCGTCGCAGATTGTCGCCGCCGAAGGCGGTACCCGGCCCGAGCTCTCGTTCCCAGGCGAAGGCGTCGATCAGTTCGGCCGGATAGGTCAGCGCATCGGAGAGGGGCCAGTCGAGTTGGGCGATGTAGGTGGTCATCAGCGGTGCGCCGACCTCGGCGACGATTTCCTCGCGCAGGTCCTCGCGTTCGTTCTCCAGCGCTTCCTGCAGCTGCAACAGGCAACGCTTGCGCAACGCCTTGTCCGTCGACCAGGACGTCTCGTCGAAGGCCCGCCGGGCCGCGGCGATGGCCGCATCCATGTCTTCGGCACCCGCCGCCGATGTCGCGCCGAGCACGGCGCCGGTCGCCGGGCTGACGTTGGCGAAGGTCTCGCCGGAGCGCGCCTCGCGCAGGCGACCGTCGACGAGCATCCGCGACTCGGCCCGTTGCGCGACCCGCTCGTTGAGCGCCGCGCTGGTCGGTTCCGCCGTCAGGGTCATCCGGTTACTCCCTCGCGGCCTTCGTGATCGTTTTGACGTCACTATAGCTATTTATATAAAAACAGCAACAGCCGAATGTTCGTCGGTACGGCACTGGAGGTCGAGCGATCGACGACCGAATCCGCTGGGGCACAACAGCCGACGATGATCGCGGCGAGGTGACGGAGGCATGTGCGACGGGGAGAGTACGGCGGCGTTGACGCGGGCCGGCGCCGCCGTGACCGCATCCGCAGAGGTCAGGTGGGCGACGTCACAGCAGGCGCCATACCGTGTTGACGCCTCTATCAGTGTTAAAATCGCACATCAGTACAACAGTGCACAAGGCTGGCAGCGCCGGAGCACTCGTCGTGTCAGCTGCTGGGAGCACATGACCATCCTTGGGATCGGCGCGGAAGCGCACCGTCGACTGTCGTCGCGCAGGACCGCCGAGATCGTCGCAGACGAGTTGCGGCAGCAGATCATTGACGGCAAGCTCCGTGACGGCGACCTACTGCCGGGCCAGAAGCAGCTCGTCGAACAACTCAACGTCAGCCTGGTGTCCGTACGGGAAGCGTTGCGCATCCTGGAGACCGAAGGACTGGTCTCGGTCCGCCGCGGCAACCGCGGGGGCGCCGTCGTGCACGCGCCGGCCAAGGCCAGCGCCGCCTACATGCTGGGACTGGTCCTGCAGAGCGACTCGGTGCCGGTGACCGATCTCCGCACGGCACTGCGCGAGCTCGAACCCTCCTGCGCCGCGTTGGCGGCGCTGCGGCCCGACCGGGTCACCACGCTCGTGCCCGAGCTGGTCCAGAGCAACGAGGCGCTTGCCGACAACCTCGACGACCCCGAGAAGTTCTCCGAGATCGGGCGCGAGTTCCACCACCAGATCGCTCGCGGGTGCGGGAACGCGACCATGGTCGCGGTGATGGGCAGCCTCGAGGCGTTGTGGATCGGCCAGGAGGGTGACTGGTTCGACCGGGCCAAGGACGAGAACGCCTACCCGACGCTGGTCAAGCGCCGCGCTGCGCTGGCGGCTCACATCAAGCTCACCGAAGCGATCGAGGAGGGCGACGTGGACCGGGCACGCAGGCTCGCCTACAAGCACCTCGGCGACGCGCACACCCACGCCCTACCCGAGATGCCCGATCAGCGGATCCGGGCGATGTCCCCGCAGGCGCTGTCGCGGTCGCGCTGACCCCAACGCCTTCCGGCTACCAGCGGGCAACGTTCCGGTGGCCGTCGGTGCTCACCGTGACGTCCGCCCCGACGAGTTCCCTGGACTCGGCGTCGGCGAGCAGATCCTGGTCGTGCACTCGGGCCAGCGCGCGCCCCTCGGCCGTGTCGAGCACCAGAAGACCCTGCACCGGCGCCCCGTCGCGGCCGTGCGCGACGGTGTAGGCACGCACCGTCGCAGGCCCTGACCACGTGGTCACCAACGGCTCGCGCGGCTGCGCGGCGTCGACCTCCGCCTGCAGCGCGGTGAGGTCCGGCGGGACCGCAGAATCCCCTGGCGTGCTCGACCACACCGCCGCCACGTGTTTGGCCATGTGCATGCCGACGCCGGTGAGCAACGCGCGGCCGGGACTGTCGGCGAACCGGTCGAACGTCGCCGCGATGGCGTGCATCAGGTATGCGCTGGCCGGGCCGCCCGCATACGGCAGGCCGCCGGTGACCGTGAGCCCGCGCGCATCGTCGAGCCCGAGTCCGATTGCATCACAAGACAATCGGACCGACGACGGGAAGCACGAATAGAGGTCGAACGCATCGATGTCGTCGAGGCCGACACCCGCGGCGGCCAGGGCGTGCCTGCTGGTCACGGCCATCGCCGCCGACCGCGACATGTCCAGGCGTTCTGCGATGCTCGCGGGATCCTCGGCGTACGCCCAACCGCTCAGGTAGAGGCGGTGTTCCTCGGCGACGCCGAGTGCGTCGGCCTTCTCCGCGGTGGCCACCAGCAGTGCGGCCGACATGTCGACGTCCATCACCGCCACCTCGTGCTTGGTGTACGGCCAACCGACGTAACGGTTGTCGGCGGTCGGGGTGCCGACCGTCGCGGCGTCCAGAACGGTCGGGCGCCACGCGTGCGGGTTGGTCGCCGCGACGCCGGTCATGGCCGACATCATGGTCGCGGCCTCGTCGGCATCGTCGCGCAGCGAGGCGCCCAGCCTGGCCCTGCGTGCGGTGTCCCAGAGCGGAAAGGTCTCCCACGCCTGCATCACCTCGTGGGCGATCTCCGCCGGATGCGGTGGCTCCCACGGGAACGGCGTGGACTTCCGGTGACTCCACGGCAACCGGGCGCCGTTCTTCTTCGCGGCGCGCACGGTGGCCAGCGCCTCCGCGCTGCAGATCAGCGCGAGGTCCAGTTCCCCGCGCCGCATCGCCAGCGACGTCCGATTCACCAGATCCTGCGGGGTGGTCCCACCGATACCCGAGTAGACCCGGTGCCCAGGCGAGGCACCGAGGACCGCCGCCAGCCGTCCGACCGGATCGTCGTACGGCCAACTGTGGCAGTACACGATCTGCAGCGAATCAATCTGCGGCAGAACGTGTTCCACCCCGGCGACCAGGGCCGCCTCATGGGCACGCTCGGCCCAGCCGGCGAGCGGTTCTGGGGCGTCGCCGTCGCGGACGGTGCGTTGGGATGCCCCGATGACGCAGAGCCGGCGAGGCTGGTCGGCGGCCCCCACCTACGCCGCGCCCGTGGTGCAGGGCAGCCGTTTGATGCCGTGGAAGAACGACGACCGCAGGCGGTCGGGTTCCGCGGTCACCGCGAGCCCGGGAACGCCTCCGTACAACTCCTCCAGCAGCACGCGCAGCTCGAGGCGGGCCAGCTGGGCGCCCAGGCAGAAGTGCGTGCCGCCACCGCCGAACGCGGCATGACCCGAGTCGCTGCGCGTGACGTCGAACTCGTCGGCCCGCTCGAATACGTCTTCGTCCCGGTTCGCGGACAGGTAGTGAATCAACACCCAGTCGCCTTCGGGAATCTGCTGGCCGCCGATCTCGACGTCACGCGTGACCGTGCGGCGGAAGTGCATGACAGGAGAAGACCAACGAAGCAACTCCTCCACCGCCAGCGGGATCGCCGCCGGTTCGCGCGCCAGCAGGGCCCGCTGGTCGGGATGCTCGGAGAGCGCGAGGATGCCGTGGCTCAGCGTGTTTCGCGTGGTCTCGTTGCCCGCGATCGCGAGCAGCATGAAGAACTCGTTGAGCTGGTCGCGGTCGAGCTTCTCGCCGTCGACCTCGGCGGCGAGCAACGCCGAGAGGATGTCATCGGTCAGCCCGTGCGTGCGCCGATGCTCGACGAGTTCGCCGCAGTAGGCGAACATCTCGGCTGCGGCCTCGCCGAGCGCCTGCGGTGTCGGCGCGTAGTCGGGATCCTCGATGCCGAGGCTGCCGATCGCGTTGCTCCACCGGAAGACGTCCATGCGGTCCTCGGGGGGCACCCCGAGCACGTCGGCGATCACCTGCAGCGACATCTCCGCGGCGATGTCGGGGACGGCGTCGAACTCGCCCTTCTCGCTGACGTCGGCCACGATGTCGCGCGCGACCTTGCGCATGTGCGGCTCGAGACGCGCGACGTTGCGGACGGTGAAGCCCTGGTTGATCAGCTTGCGCATACGGACGTGTCGCGGCGGGTCGATCCCTGGCAGCATCGCCGAGTTGGCGTTCATCTCGACCTCGATGAGCGTGTTGCCCTTCATGCTGCTGAACGTCTCGGTGTCGCGGCTGACGCGACGCACGTCGGCATGCCGGGTCAGCAGCCACGTCCTCGGCAGTCCCGGCAATCTCACCGGGTGCACCGGGGAGTTCGCCCGCAGCCGCGCCATTGCGTCGAACGGGGCGCCCCGCACGTACGTATCGGGGTCGAGCACCGCGGCGGCGTCGCGGTCTGCGGCACCGCCCTGGTGTTCTGTCACCAGGGAGCCGAGTGGGTCCGGGTTCGGTATGTTCATCGGCCCTCCGCGGACGCTTGGATTCCCGAGACGATCACTGAAAGACCCGCCCGAAACCGCGACGCGGCCTGCCGTTCGGTCTGTTTGGGGGCGGTCGGCGGGCGAGCCTCCTCCAGGCTGACCGAGCCGAGCAGGTAGGTGTACAACACCGTATGGGCTGCGCCGGCAAGCGCCTTGGTGAGCCCGGACTGTGCGATCAAGGAGCGGCTCAGCCGGTCCAGTCGGCGAGCGCACTCACCGTCACCGTTGGTCTGAAGCACCCCGGCGATGCCGGAGACGCCGAGAAGGACTTCACGGGATCGGCAATACAGTTCGATCAGTCGGGCGTCCCACGGACCGGGCCCCGGCTCGGGGATGTCGGACAGCACGGATTCGGCCAGCAGATCGAGCGCAGCCTGCTTGCCGGGTACGTGGTAGTAGACCGACGGCACCGCGGCGCCCACCTCCGCGGCGAGCTCGCGCATGGTCACGCGTTGCACCCCGACGCGGCGGGCCAGGTCGTGCAACGACGCCAGCACCGTAGCGCGGTCGAGTTCGCCGTACGCCCGGCGCGAAGGCGCGGTCACGTCGGCACCCCGTAGACGGACTTCATCTCGACGTATTCGTCGAACGCCTCTGGCCCGTACTCGCGACCGATCCCGCTGGCCTTGAATCCGCCGAAGGGAACCCCGAACTCGGGTGCGAACGAGTTGATGCCGAACATGCCGGTCCGCACTCTGCGGGCGATCGCCAGACCGGCCTGACGATCCTTCGTCCACACCGACCCGCCCAGTCCGTACGGGGAGTCGTTGGCGATGCGGACGGCGTCGTCGACGCCGTCGTAGGGAATCACGACGATCACGGGTCCGAAGATCTCCTCCCGTGCGATGCGCATGGAGTTGTCCACGTCACGAAAGACGGTGGGCCGCACGTACTGTCCGCCGGGCAGACCGTCGATCGCCTCCGAACCGCCCGCGGCAAGCGTGGCACCCTCGGCGACGCCGACGTCGATGTAGGCGCGGACGCGGTCGCGCTGGCGCGCCGATACCAGCGGGCCGATGTCGGTCGCTGCGTCACGGGGATCGCCGACCACGAATCCGTCGGCCGCATCGGCCAACGCCTGAGCCACTTCGTCGTAGCGGGACCTGGGCGCCAGTATCCTGCTCTGCGCGACACAGGCCTGGCCGTTGTTGAGGAACGACGAAAAGCGCAGTCCGGCTACGGTTCTCTCGAGCGAGGCGTCCTCGCAGACGATGGCGGCGGACTTGCCGCCCAGCTCGAGACTGCAGCGCGCGAGCCGCTGCCCGCAGGTGGCGGCGATCGACCTGCCCACGTCGGCGCTGCCGGTGAACGCGATCCTGTCGACCCCGGCGTGCTCGACGAGCCGGCGGCCGGCTTCGGTGGCTCCCGGCACGATGGCGACGACGCCGGGTGGCAGATCGGCCTCGGCCAGCAGCCCCGCGAGCAGCATGGCGTCCAGTGGGGTCTCGGGGGCGGGCTTGACCACCACCGTGCAGCCTGCGATCAACGCGGGCAACAGCTTTGCGAGCATGGTCACCTGAGGCACGTTCCACGGCGTGATGATTCCGACCACCCCCGACGGCTCGCGGACCAGCATGCTGGTCCCCCGCCGCTCGGTCCATGCGTAGGTCTCCGCGAACTGCAGTGTCTGCTGCATCAACAGGAACGGGCCGAGCCCGTGCGCAGGCAACGAGAACGACGCGGGCGAGCCCATCTCGGAGGTGACGAGTGCTGCCAGTTCGGCGGTGTTGGCACCGTAGGCGTCGACGAACGGGCGCAGGGCGGCCATCCGGTCCTCGACGGACATCCGCGGCCACGGCCCGTCGTCGAACGCGCGACGAGCGGCCGCGACGGCACGGTCGACGTCCGATGCCGACGCGATGGGCGCCGATCCCACCGGTGTCCCGTCGTGTGGCGACCGCACGTCGAAGGCCTCGCCGGTGGACGGCGACGTCCAGCCACCGTCGATGAAGAACCGTTCGAAGACATACGACTTCGCCGACTCGGTTGTCTGGCCGGACGACATGGATCATCCACCTCTTTCGGAGATTCGATCGGTGTTCAAATGTATTCGAACATTGGTAGAATGTCACGGTGACCGAACGGGCCGCGATCCTGCGCGAGATCGGGAAGCCGCTCGAACTCGACGACATCGAGCTCGCCCCGATCGCCCCCGACCAGGTGCGGGTGCGCATCGCCGCGTCCGGGGTGTGCCACTCGGACCTGTCGCAGGCCACCGGCGTCCTCCCCGCGGGCGCGCCGTGCGTGCTCGGCCACGAGGGCGCTGGTGTGATCGAGGCGGTCGGCGCCGAGGTGCACCACGTGAAGCCGGGCGACCACGTCGTCATCGCATGGACGGCCGCGTGCGGGCACTGTTGGTTCTGCGCCAACGGCGAGCTCCATCTCTGCCGCAATGCCGTGGCCGACAGCTATTCGATGCCCTACGCCACCGACGTCGGCGGCACCCCGCTGTTCACCTCGATGGGGGTGTCGAGCTTCGGCACCGCGACGAACTGCCTCGGCCGCGCGGTCGTGCCGATCGATCCCGACATCCCGCTCGACATCGCCTCACTGGTCGGATGCGGCGTCGCCACCGGCGCGGGAGCGGCCTTCAACACGGCCCCGGTCGCCCACGGCAGCGCGGTCGCGGTGATCGGCCTCGGCGGGGTGGGTCTGGCGGCGCTGATGGCGTCCGCGGTCAGGGGTGCGGCCACGCTCATCGCCGTCGACCCCGTCGCCGCCCGGCGTGACGTCGCCGAGTCGTTCGGTGCCACCCACCTGATCGACCCCGCCGACGGCGACGTGGCCAAGCAGATCCGCGCGGTCACCGGCCGCCGCGGCGCCGACACGGTGTTCGAGGCGGTCGGCCGCAGCGCCACGATCGACGCGGCGATCAAGGCCACCAGGCGCGGTGGCACCACGTGCGTGGTCGGCGCCGCGGCGCCGGGGGACGATCGTGTCTCTGTCGGCCTACGACCTGTTCATGAACGCAAAGACGTTGGTGGGCTGCCAATACGGTTCGGTGGTGCCGGGGCGGGACTTCCCGATGCTGCTCGACCTGTGGCGCAGCGGCAGGCTCCCCCTCGAGCGGTTGGTCACCCGCCGGATCGGGTTGGACGACGTCAACGACGCGTTCACCGACCTTGCGCAGGGCCGGGGAATCCGCACGGTGATCGTCAACTGAGACCCGCCCGAGCAGACGCAAAGACCCCTGTTTCGGCCCGAAGCAGGGGTCTTTGCGTCTGCTCGCGCAACGGTCGGCTGCTCGCCTAGCGGCCCGACCACTGCGGTGTGCGCTTCTCCGCGAAGGCCCGCGGCCCCTCCTTGGCGTCCTCGGTCGCGAAGATCTCGCGCGAGATGCGTGATTCGTTCCGGTAGGCCTCGCGCAGGTCGAGCGCCAGCCCTTCCAGCACACTGCGTTTGGTGGCCTGAATGGCCAGCGGCGCGTTCTTGGTGATGCGGGCGGCGTAGGAGAAGGCCGCGTCCAGCAGCTCGTCCTCGGGCACCACGGCGTTGAGCAAGCCCATGTCGGCGGCCCGCCCGGCGTCGATGACGTCGGCGCACAACAGGAACTCCATCGCGTGGGCGAACGGCACCTGCCGGGGCAGCCGCACGGTGGTGCCGCCGCCCGCGAACAGTCCCCGTGCCGGCTCGAGCACGCCGAACGTGGCGTGCTCACTGGCCACCCGGATGTCGACACCACCGAGCATCTCCATGCCACCGGCCACGCACGGACCGTTCACCGCCGCGATGATGGGTTTGTAGATCTTGCTGCCCCGCAGCACGGCGTCGGTGCCGTCGGACAGCGAATAGCCCCCGACGTCGGTGGCGGTACCGTCCTGAATCTGCTTGGCCAGCTTGGTGATCTCGGGGACGTAGGTCTTGAGATCGGCACCCGACATGAAGGCGCGGCCGACCCCGGTGAAGATGGCCACCCACGCGTCGTCATCGGCGGCGAAGCGCTTCCACGCCTGCGCCAGCTGGTGAAAGTGCTCGAGGTCGCATGCATTCTTGGTCTCTGGTCGATCGAGCGTGATGAGCACGACGTTCGGTGCGTCGGAACGCTTTCCGAGTTCGTAGTGGACGGGCACCGGGCCTCCTGGGCTTCTCGGGATCAGTTGTCGGCGGACGGGAACGCGCCCATCCGGTCGTGGGTGAGGAACTGTTCACGCAGACCTTCGCGGTCCGCACTCGTCATCGGCGTGTAGGCCGACGATCGGGACTGTCGCCACCAGACCACGTCATCGCACAACCAGGCGTCGCGGCGCAACGGTCTCTTGTCGATCTTGCCGTTGCCGAGGACGGGGATCGCCGCCGTCACGCGGACGAATCTGGGTGTCCACTTGGTGCCGAGATCGGGTGCAGCGTCCAGGAATTCGGCGAAGCCGGCGGGATCGAACGTCCGGTCGGCCGCCAGTTCGAGCACCGCCATGACCTGGTCGCCCGCCACCGGATCGGGCACCGCGACGACGGCCACCGCCGCGGCAGGCCCGTACCGACCGACGATCCGTTCGACGGGTGACGCCGCGAAGTTCTCGGAGTCCACCCGGAGCCAGTCCCCCACCCTGCCCGCGAACCAGAACACGTCGTCGGCGTCGCGGTAGGCCAGGTCACCCGACCAGAACCAGCCACCGCGCAGTCGGTCCGAGTCGGCGTCCGGGTTGTTCCAGTACCCCTCGAAGGAGCCGTCGGCGTTGCGCCGAACCAACTCGCCGATCGCGCGCCCCGAGTTGCACAGCCGGCCGTCGGAATCGAACTGCGCCGTCTCACATTCCGTGCCCGACGCGTCGACGACGGCGATGTCGGCCCCTGGCGATGCGGTGCCGAGCGATCCGGGCTTGCGCGAGGGAACGAGGACGATGCCGCCTTCGCTCGATCCGTAACCGCTGAGCACGGTGACGCCGAACCGATCGTGGAACTCCGCCATGTCCCGCGGCGATGCCTCCGGGGCCAGCACCACCTGCAGTCGATGGTCACGATCGTGGGGGCCGGGCGGGGTCGCCAGGACGTAGCCGAGTGCGCGCCCGACGGTGTTGGTGAAGCTCACCCCGTGCGCGCGGACGTCGTCGAGCCACGCCGTCGCCGAGAACCGGTCGCGGAGCAGCAGGCGCGCGCCGCTGGCGAGTGCGGGGAACAGACCGGCGTTCAAGGCGTTTCCGTGCGAGAGCGGCATCGGGCAGTACAACGTGTCCCTGGGGCCGAAGCCGAACGCCGTGGCCCTGGCCATCCGCCCCTGGCTGCACATCGCGGCCTTCGGGGCGGCGGTGGAACCCGACGTGAGCAGCAGGCACAGGAGCGCCGACGACGGCGGATCGACGTCGGGCAGCGGCGCCCCCGCGTGCTCGGCCCACGGGCTCGTCCTCGACGCGGACCGGGTGGTCGACGAGGTCCGCGTAGGTGGCATCGGCGACCACGAACTGGCACGACGTGTGGTCGATGTCGCGGGCGAGTTCGGCGCCGCGCCGGGTGGCGTTGACCCCGACGATGCACGCTCCCGCCAGCGCAGCGCCGAACATCTGGAACGCGTACTCCGGCAGGTTGGGCATCAGCAGTCCGACGTGCGGCGGGCGTGCCGGGTCAAGCTCGGCGCGCATCCAGGCGGCCCGCGCGGCGGCCTCGGCCACGACTTCGCGCCAGGTCCAGGACCGATCACGAAAGATCAGCCCGATGTTGTCGTCCTCGGCGCGAGCGCGAACCAATTCGGCAACCGTGGCCGCGGGGCGTCGGGTCTGCACGGGTCGAGTCTGCCTTCCTCGAGGCGGCCGCAGGCCTGAACTCGAGGACGGGCCTGGATCTGATGACGCGGATGGTAGTAGTTTAATTTTGCGATAATAGCCAAATGGCGCCGACGCGCACTCACCGAGGGCAGGTAGCAGTGACCGACACGACGAGTCCGGAGCACACCCGCATCGGGCCGCAGCCGTCATCGTGGCGCCGCTACCCGTTCGACTTGGTCGAGGGCGATCCGGAGTACGCGTTCCCCGCCGCGGAGGGGGTGCACCCGCACTGCCAATCCGACACCTGGTTCATCGCAGGCGAGTTGACCGCCGCGGCCTCCGGAAGGAACTTCGCCTTCCTGACGATATTCAACAAGAACCGCCCGGGCGGCTCGATCGTCGCGGACTTCCACACCGTGGCGTTGTTCGACCTCGACAACGGCACCTACGGCACCTACACCGACTACGACATGCCGCCCAAGAACATGGAGCCGGGAGCCGTCCCGAAGCTGACGGCGGCCACCGGCCATCTGGAGATGACGTTCGACGGCCGGGCGGGCCGGGCCGAGTGGATCGCGCGACGCGGCCCCGACGGAGAACTGTTGCCCTACACCTACGACGTCGTGTTGGTTGGCACCGACCAGTCGGGCGCGGACATGGAGCTTCGGCTGGACGTGTCACCGACGCGCGCGCCCGTGCCCGTCGGCGCCTCCACGTACAACGGCCGGTTCCCCTGCCTCGGGCAGCCGGAGACGTTCTCGTACTTCCAGACCGGGATGGTGATGACCGGAACGCTGACATGGGGTGCCACCACCGAGGAGGTGTCGGGGACGTCCGGGCACGTCGATCGCCAGTGGTTCTTCCTTCCCGCCGGTGGCGGTGCCACCGGAGGTGATCAGCGGGCGATCTCGCACGAGTGGCGGACGATCCACCTGGACAACGGCGTCGACCTGGTCGGTTGGCGGCAGTTCGACAGGCGCGCAGGCAACGCACTGCTCCCGTTCACCGGTGCCACGGTCACCTTCGCAGGTCGGGAACCCGAGTGCGTCGAAGACATCGACGTTCACACCACGAGCCATGTGCGCTGGCCCGAATCGGTACGCCAGCTGATGCGGGCACCGGTCGCCGCGCGGTACATGCCGGACGGCCACACGTTGACGTCGAAGACCCTCGACCTCGAACTCACCGCGTCACCCCTGGTGCCCGCGCCTGCGCACGCGCTGCCGATCGAGTACATGGAGGGCCCGGCCCGCTTCGTCGGGACGATGGGCGGGCAACCGGTCAGCGGATTCGGCATCTGGGAGCGCTCGCTCGCGCTGTACCGGGACTGGGAGCTCGTCGACGTGCTGGCGACATCCGTTGCGGCACAGCCCGACTCGGACGACCTGGCAGCGCTGGTGGCGGCCCTGCGGCCGATGGTCGCCGACGGTCGGCGCGACGCAGCGCTGCAGCACCTGGAGGCCGAGGTGCGACCGGCCGTCCTGACGCTGCCCGTCGACGCCGCGGCCGCCGTGGGCCAGATCGTCGACGACCTGGCGCTCGCCCTGTCCAACGCCTGACCGCACGTCAGCGGGTGAGCAGCATGCATCCGGCGATGGGGCCACCGCCCGCGGCGACCACGGCCGTCTGCGGCCGGCGCCGAAGCTGCCGCTCGCCGGCCTGGCCGCGCAGTTGCAGGCACGCCTCGTGCAGCACCCAGTAGCCGTGCATGCGGCCCGCGGAAAGCTGCCCGCCATAGGTGTTCAGCGGCAGCGTCCCGTCGAGGGCGATGCGTGACGCCCCGTCCACGAACGGACCACCTTCGCCGTCACCGCACACGCCGAGCGCCTCCAGCCACGCGATCGTCAGGAACGTGAAGCCGTCGTAGAGCTCGGCGACGTCCAGATCCTTCGGGGTGAGGTCCGTCCGCGACCACATCTGGGCGGCGGCCTCGACCGAGGCCATCTTCGGGAAGTCGTCGCGGTGGAACCAGCCGCCCGAGCCGTACGCGCCGCCGATCGCCTCGACACTCACGGCGGAGTTCGGGCAGTCCGGTGCGTAGTCACGATGGGACACGACGACGGCGATCGAGCCGTCCACCGGCACGTCACAGTCGAGGAGGCCGAGCGGTGACGAGATGGGGCGGGCGGCAGAGGTAGTCGTCCATCGTGATCGGATCCCGGTACGCGGCAAGCGGGTTGAGCGCGGCGTTGCGTCTGCTGTTGATGGCCATCCAACCGAGCTGTTCCTTGGTGGTGCCGTAGAGCTCCATGTGCCTGCGGCAGTGCATGGCCACCCAGTTCGACGCCGAGTAGGCGTGGGCGGCCATCAGCTCACCGATGTCACCGTTGGCGCCGATCCTTCGCCGCCGGCCTGCCGACCGCGGTTCGGTTGGCGGTGACGTCAGCGCGTTGGGCTCCGGGGGCAACTCGGCCGACGAGTCGATCATCGAGCCGCCGAGCATCGCGACGGTGCGGTACACCAGGACGTGTCGCGACCGGCCCTCGGAGACGGCGAGAAACGCCGACATCAGCGGGCTGTACAGACCTGAGGTGTCGATCCCGGAACTGCGGTTCTCCGCCTCGAGATTCAGCGCCGTCGATGACGTGCTGTCGTGGCGTGTCGCCGAGCGTGGCGATGCCGTCGATGTCGGCGGGCGTCAGGCCGGCATCGGCGATCGCGGCGCGCGCGGCGTCCAGTGTCAGTTCCAGGCCGGGAATGCCGGTCCGGCGACCGATGTGCGAAATGCCGACACCGCTGATGATCGCGTCCTTCTCGAAGTGCGACAAACTCGGCTCCATTCCGCTCGGCAACATTCCACGAGGTGACCCCTATCATTGCAAAAATAGCGGACGGGTAGGTTGACCATCATGTCAGGTGACGATGTCGCGCCGGGGCGGATGATTCCCGAACGCACAGAGCACAATCGGCCCTTCTGGACCGGCGGCGCGGACGGTCGACTGCACGTTCCATACTGCGAGCCGTGTGCGCGGTGGACGCTGCCGCCCGAACCGGACTGCCCCGACTGCGACGGCGCACTCGTCACGCGCGAGGTGTCCGGGAACGGCACCGTGTTCACCTACACGGTCAACCACCATCCGTTCAACCCTGCGGTGCCACCGCCGTACGTCATCGCGATCGTCGAACTGGTCGAGCAGGAGGGTCTTCGCGTCGCGACGAACATCGTTGACTGCGAACCCGATTCGGTCACCATCGGCATGCCCGTCGAAGTCCGATTCGAGGAGCACGCGTTCGAGGGCGACACCGTGTTCGCTCCGGTCTTCGCGCCGCGCCGCGGCTAGGGTCCGCCGACCCCGTCGCCCACTGCCCGAACCCACGCCGCCGTCGAGTGGTCCACCTGAGTATAGTCTAGACTACTCAGTAGTGCGCCGGTGACGTCCCTGTCGACTGGCCGTCGAACTCAACCGCGAGGCATGGAGTGGAAACGACCACGCAGGAACCGAGGACACGCTCGACTGCGACGGTGTTCGTCGTGTCCGTGGCGGCATTTCTGGCTAGCTTGGACCTGTTCATCGTCAACATCGCCTTCCCCGAACTGCGCCGAGCGTTCGACGGAGCTGACCTCAGTGCGATGTCGTGGGTTCTCAACGGCTACGTCGTCGTCTTCGCGGCCTTCCTCAGTCCCTCCGGCCGGCTCGGCGACCGCTACGGGCACCGACGAATGTTCCTGTGGGGTCTGGCGGTGTTCACTGTCGGGTCGGCGGCCTGCGGACTTTCGACATCATTTCCCATGTTGGTCGCCGCACGCGTGGTTCAGGCAGTCGGCGCCGCGATGCTCATGCCGAGTTCGCTTGCGCTGTTGATGGCCGCCGTACCCGCATCGCGGCGCGCCGTGGCCATCAGCACCTGGTCTGCCGTTGGTGCGATGGCTGCGGCGCTCGGGCCCCCAGTTGGGGGATTGTTGGTCGAATTGTCCTGGCGGTGGATATTCTTCGTCAACGTGCCGGTGGGGTTGCTGGCTCTTGCCGTCGGCCCTTGGGTGCTGACCAAGACGACTCCCGTCGGTGCCGGTGTGCCCGATGTGTTCGGTGCCGTATGCCTGGTGGCCGGCGTCGGCGCGTTGGTGTGGGCTCTCATCCAACTCTCCGAGACCGGATGGAGCGCTGCGAAGGTCATCATCGCGGTGGTCGGCGCCGCCGGCGCGATGGCAGTGGCCGTATGGCGGTCACGGCGACATCCGTCGCCGGCAATCGATCTCGCCGCCATCCGCGTGGTGCCGGTGTGGTCCAGCTGCGTCGCGATGGTGCTGTTCGCCGCGGCGTTTGGTGCGATGCTGCTGGGCAACGTCATATTCCTCACGACCGTGTGGGGCGATACACCGGCCGTGGCCGGGTTGTGTCTGTCGCCGGGTCCCGTTGTCGTGGTGATCGTCTCGCTGACGGTGGCCGGTCGACTGATCGGCAAGGTCGGCGTCGGCGCGGTTGCCGCGGCTGGAACCACCCTATTCGTGGTCGGCATCGTGCATCTGGCTATGCCGGATGGGACCGGAGCCCGACTACCTTACTGACTTCCTTCCCGGCCAGTTGTTCACCGGAGCCGGAGTGGGATTGGTCTTTCCCAGCCTTTCTGCTGTCACCGGCCTGGCCTTGCCCTCCCACCGATGGGGCACGGGTTCCGCACTGATCAACACCGCCCGCCAGTTGGGCATGGTCTTGGGCACCACTGCCCTGACCATGATCTACCAAGCCGGGATCGATATGACCGCGATCCAGCGCGGCTGGGAATTCATTGCCACCGCTGCGGCAATCGCCGCGCTCATCGCTTCCGCGCTGGCGGTTTGGTGGAAGACGGGAGCCCACGCCTCGGACTCGAGGCCGCGGCCGCCACGACGGAATCGCAGTAGACCCATCGCGGCGGGTCACTCTGCCCCTGCGGCAAGCTCATCGACGGTCCCGTTCACGACTCAATCATCGTGATGACCGCCATGCCGACGGTCGTGGTGCCTCGGCCGGCGGTGTGTGCGATGCCAGCACACTCCTAGCAGTCACCGTCCCTCTCCCCCACTGCCCGAGCCCACGCCAGGTGCCGGTGCTGCAGTCCCGGTTCGTTGCGCCCGAACACCAGGTGGTCCCGCGCGCCGGACTCGAGGTTCTGCTGCAGGCCTTGCGCCAGGCGGTAGTCCTCGTCCCGCACGGTGGAGTGCGCGTAGTCGAACACCGCCGCCGCGCCTGCCGCCACCGATTCATCGGACACGTCGAGCGGAGTGCTGTTCTGGTGCACGGTGATCGAGCGGCCGACGGCATCGCTCGGATACACCCGGAAGAGTTCGCCGTTGGCGATGGTGACCGACAGGACGATGTTCGGGAACAGCGCGTAGATCACCACCAGGTTGTGAAACGGCTCCCACCGTTCCTCCGGGGTTCCGTCCAGATCAAGGATGCCGTTCAGCGGGAAGATCAACCGGTGGTGCGGGCCGAACGCGTCGAACACCGTGCAGTTGCTCCTGGCGACCTTCGCGAAGGTGTTCTCGTGAACCGTTGCGAAGTGGTAGTTCTCGGCGAAGGTGTCGAGTGCGAGCTTCCAGTTGATCGGGCAGTCCAGGACCTTCTCACCGAGCGGCGCCCATCGTCCGATCCCCCAGAACTCGAGCTCGTCGGCCAGTGGTCCGAGATGGCCGGCCACGTCGAGGTCGGCGGCCGGATCGAGCGACACCCAGAGGAACCCGGCCAGTTCGGCGGCAGGCAGTTCGGCGAGCCTGGCCGACTCGATCCGGCTTCGAGAGAAGCCCTCCCGCCCTGGCACGCCAACCAGATTTCCGTCCAGGTCGTACGTCCAGGCGTGATACGGGCACGACAGCCGGCGGGCGGTGCCGCACCCTTCGGCTATTCGGGACTGCCTGTGCAGGCAGACGTTCTCGAACGCCTTGACCGTGCCGTCCTTCGTCCTGGTCAGCAGGATGGAGCGGTTCATCACCGTCTTCGTGCAGTAGGACCCGGGCTTCGGCAGCTCGGACGCGTAGCCCACCAGCTGCGGGCTGGCCAGCACCATGGCCCGGTCCCGTTCGTGGCGTTCGGCCGAGGTGTACGCGTCGGCGCTGACGACGTGCTCGGACGGCGCCAGGTCGGTGGTGTCGTCGCGGGCGAGTTTGACCGCGCGGCGCGTGAGGTCGATGAGCTGGTCGCGGTCCACGACTGGTCAACTGCTCGATAACTGGGACATCGGGCCCTGCGAGCAACTCCACCGTGACGCCGTCGGGATCGACCACCGATGCGGTCAGGCCGTGCGGCGACCTCATGGTCCGCGGCTCACCTCCCAGCCCGAGTTCGGCGAGCCGGCTCAACACCTCGGCGACCGGAACGTGGAACGACAGCAGGAACAGGCCCCGATGCGGTGTGCCGGGCCCGGGCGCCTGCTCCCGGATGTCGGGCTGCTCGAGATCCAACAACTCCAGCGTGCCGCCCTGCGGGCTGTCCGGTGAGCCGAGGAAGACCGCCCGCAGATGGCTGGTCCGCCGTCCGAGAAGTGGCTCCAGGTCGGCGTTCATCGTGAAGTCGGTCAGCACCGTCAGGCCGATGCCGTCACGGTAGAACCGCAGGGACGCGTCGAGGTCCGCGGGACACAGCGCGGCGTGGTGCAGCATCGTCATCGTGCTACCCCCGCGCCGTGACCGGAAGGTCGATCACCATGTCGCCCGTGGCCGTCACGCGCGCCACCTCGCCCGGGCTGAGGATGACGGTGGTGAACGGGCTGGAGATCGCTGCGGGGCCGGACACCTGCACCCCCGGCAGCACGTCGCTCATCGCGTAGACCGGTGCCGCGTCGTGCCAGCTCTCGCCAATCCACATGCGGCGGTGCGCAATCGGCTCGATCCCGGTGGCGTGCGGCAGCTCGGCGTCGGCCAGCCGTTCCACCTCGCCGACGGCGGTGAGGCGGATGCCACGCAGGATCGGTTCCTGGGCACGCGCCTCGATGAGCCGGGCCTCCGCGTTGATGCGGTGGAACTCGGCGACGGCGCCCTCCACGTCGGTCGGCTCGGTCACGCTGATCGCGGCGTCGAACGTCTGGCCCGGATACACCAGCAGCAGTGACCATTCCAGCCGCGTCCGATCCTCGGGGACGCCGGCCACCGCCAGCTCGTCTCGCGCGCTGCGCTCCAGGTCGTCGGCCAGCTCCGCCAGGTGCGCCCGGTCGGCCTCCGCCCAGGGGGCGATGTAACCGCGGGAATCGTCGATCACGTGGTTGGCCGTCAGCAGCCCGAGCGCCGAGAGCCCTGCCGCCGCACGCGGAATCAGCACCTTGGTCATGCCGAGCGCCCTGGCCTGAGTGGTCGCGTGCACGCCGCCCATCCCGCCGAACGCGACGAGGGACAGCTTGCGCGGGTCGGCTCCCGCCAGTGACAGGACGCGGCGCACCGCGTCGGTCATGTGGGCGTCGACCAGACGCACCACTGCCGCCGCGGTCTGCTCGGTGCTCAGGCCGACGCGGGCGCCGAGTTCCGTCAGCGCGGCACGGGCACCGTCGAGATCGAGCGTCATGCGGCCGTTGTTGAAACCCTCGGCGTCGAGGCGGCCGAGCACCAGGTCGGCGTCGGTGACGGTGGGTTCGGTGCCGCCGCGCCGGTAGCAGACCGGTCCCGGCTCGCTCTGCGCCGACTGCGGACCGACGTGCAGGATGCCGCCCTCTTCCCAGGCGATCGACCCGCCGCCGGCGCCGACCGACGGAATGTCGATCATCGGAAGCCCGATGCAGTAGCGGTGGAACCAGTTCCAGTCCATCTTGATGCTCGGGTCGGCCGTCGCGGATGAGGCAGACGTCGTAGCTGGTGCCACCCATGTCGACGCTCACCACGTCGCCGAGGTCGGCCTTGCGTGGCCGCGCGGGCAGCGGCGCTGACACCGCCCGTCGGCCCGGACCCGATGGTCGCAACGGCGCGGCGGGCGGCGGCGTCCGCGGTGGCGATGCCACCGGCGGAGGTGGCGACCAGCAGCTCGTGGGCGTAGCCCGTTGTCGGCGAGCTTGGTGGTCAGACGGTTGAGGTAGTGGGCGATGGGCGGCCCGACGTAGGCGTTCACCAGCGTGGTCGACGTCCGCTCGAACTCCGGTGGCTTGGGCAGGACCTCGTGGGACAGCGAGACCATCTCGACGTCGGGGTACTCGTCGAGCACGATCTCGCGCGCGCGCAGCTCGTGCACCGGGTTGAGGTAGGAGTGCAGGAAGCACGACGGCGATCGACGTGACGCCGAAGGCGCGCAGCCGTGCGGTCGCCTTGCGCACCTCTTCTTCGTCGAGCGGCCGTGTCGACCTCGCCCTCGGCGGTCAGCCGCTCGTCGACCTCCAGCCGGACACGGCGCCGCGCGATCGGTTTCGGCGCGGGGAGGCTGGGATCCCAGATGTCCTCCTTGAAGCAGCGGCGGAACTCGATCTCGTCGCGGAAACCGCGCGGTGACGATCAGACCGGTTGGCGCTCCGGTCATCTGGATCATCGTGTTGTCGCCGGTGGTGGTGCCGTGCACGATCGTGCGGGTGCGGGCGAGCAGTTCGCCGACCGTCACTCCCTCGGCCGACGGCGAGCAGTTCCAGGCCGCTGAGCACGCCCTCGCTCTGGTCCTGCGGCGTGGTCGGCGCCTTCTCCAGCACGAGCGAGCCGTCGGGGCGGCGCAGCACGCAGTCGGTGAACGTGCCGCCGACGTCGACCCCGATGCGGTACACGTCGTCGCTCATGGGCGGGTCTTCCGTTCCAGGGTGGTGGCCTCGAGGTCGACGGCGAGGGTCATCTCCTCCAGGCTGCCGGTGATGACGACGCCGTAGTCGCGCAGCGCGGCGTCGATCGACACGTACTCGTCCCAGACGTCGTCGAGCACGGCCTGCGGGTCGCGGGCCAGCGGGTCACCCCACCCGCCGCCGCCGCCGAAGTCGTAGACGAGCTGTTCGCCGGTGTCCAGCGGTTCGGCCGAGACCGCATGCACCCCAACCTCGGTGGTGCCGACCATGCAGTGGTCCGGTGACCCGTCGTGCCCGCCGGCGATGCCGGGGTGGGTGTGCTTCTGGTTCACGACGTACTGGTTGACGAAGGTCGGGCGTGCGGACCTCCTTGACGAAGTTGCTGCCGCAGCCGCCGCGCCACTGGCCGGGGCCGCCGGAGTCGGTGAGGTAGTTGCGGCCGCGCAGGATGTGCGGGAAGAGCTGCTCGTTGATCTCGGCGCTGGCCTTGATCAGGTTGCCGTTGGACGCGCGCAGGGCGCCCCAGCCGTCGGTGCCCTTGACCGCGCTGACCCAGCCGGCGTTGACCTCGCCGCCGTGGTCGAAGAAGGACTTGCCGGTGCGCGGATCGCGGTCGCCCCACATCTGCCGCGGGCTGCCGAACTTGTAGCTCTGCGGGCAGCACCGGTCGGGCAGGATCTTGCTCATCGCGATCGCGATGGCGTCGCCCACCTCGACACCGGGGTGATGCGTGCCGCTGGAAACCGGCTTGCCCTCAGTCGGATTCAGGCAGCAGCCCTCGGGCACGCGCAGGTCGATGCAGTTGAAGAAGCCCTCGTTCTTCGGGATCGACGGATCGACGAGGCTGGCCAGCTGCGCGATGACGTTGCCGCGGGTGTTGCCGAACGTCGACCACGCCTTGATGTCCGGCCGGGTGTCCGAGCCGTCGAAGTCGATGATGAGGTGGTCACCCTGCACGGTGATCGCGCACGTGCACGTGGATGTCCAGGTTGCCCGCCGGGTCGGAGTCGACGTAGACGTCGGCCGTGTAGATGCCGTCGGGCCACCGGCTGATCTCCTCGGCGAAGCGACGCTCGGCGTCGGCGATCGACCAGTCGACGGCCGCCTGCACGGTCTCCACCCCGTAGTCGGCGATGATCTCGGTCAGCCGCCGCGCGCCGAACTGCGCCGCGCCGACCTGAGATCGCAGGTCGCCGATGAATCCGGGCAGCCGGTTGTTGACGCGCATCATCAACACGACGTCGCGGCGCTCCTTGCCCGCGTCGACCAGCTTCAGGCACGGATACCGCACGCCCTCACTCCAGATGTCCTTGGCGAACACGTTGTAACCACCGGCCATCGCGCCGCCGGTGTCGCCGTGGTGACACTGGATCGACGCGAACAGCACGCAGCTCGCCGTCGGGGTCGAACACCGGCGAGAACACGTTGAAGTCGGGCAGATGACCGCCGCCGTGGTACGGGTCGTTCGCGATCAGAACACGTCCCCCGGGTACAGCTCACCGTCGAAGAACTCGACGGCGAAGCGCACCGGCAGCGTCGAGGACAGCATGAACTGCGGGATGCCGACGGACAGTGCCGCGAGCTTGCCGGTCGCACCGAGGATCGTCGCGTTGCGCTCGTTGGACTGGTTGAGGATCGGCGTGGTCGCCGTTCGCGAGACGTAGGTGGCCATCTCGAAGCACACCGTCTCCATGGCCGACCGGATGACCGTGGCGGTCACCGCATCCGAGAACGAGTCACCCTTTGGGTCAAGGGAATTGGTCGTGTTCATGAGTTCTTCCTCAGCTGTCCGTGTCCGAAGGCGCCTATCGGGCTGTGCAGTGCAAGTCCGCCGTCCGCGTGGATGACCTGGCCGGTGACCCAACCGAGTTCGAGGGTCGCGACGATGGCGGCCGCGACATCGGCCGCCTCGCCGACGCGCGACAGTGGGGTGCGGTCGCCGATCGCCTCGACCCACCCCGGCAGTTGCTCCGGCGTCGCCAGCATGGGCGTGCGCGTCACCCCCGGCCCCACCGCGTTGACGCGGATGCCGTAGCGGCCCCACTCCACGGCGGCGACCTTGACCAACATGTCGACTCCCGCCTTGGACACGCAGTACGCGCCCATGTGATCGTCGGCGACGGTGCCGCTGATGCTCGACACCGCGACGATCGACCCTGCCACGCCCGCGTCGACCATCGCCTGCGCACCGGCCTGCAGGGTCAGCCAGGTGCCGGTCAGGTTCACGTCGAGTACGCGGCGCCAGTCGCCGATCGGCTGCCCAAGCAGCGACCCGGAAGCGCCGATGCCCGCACAGGCCACCACCCGGTCGGCGGCGCCGTGCTCGGCGATCGTGATCCGCATCGCGGCCGCAACCGCATCGGGATCGCTTATGTCACAGTCGATGTCGCCATCACGGAGATCCCATGCGACGGCGTCGTGGCCCGCCGCGCGTAGCAGGCCGACGACCGCGCGCCCGATTCCCGAGCCGCCTCCGGTCACCACCGCGCTCACCGGCGGCCCTCCTTCGTCGTTACGCTGGAACCAACGTCGCTGGTCGAAGTATCGTTTCACGCTATCTTTGTAATGTTACGATTTTAGAGATTACCCCGTCGAGGTGGGTGCCGGACGGGGTCTCGGTGCGGGTCCACGGCGAGAGGAAGACTTCGTCCATGCGGATGCACCACGCGGCGATCCTGACCCGCGACTTCGATGCCAGCATGAGGTTCTGGCGCGACGGACTCGGACTCGAGCAGATGATGCACATGGTTCCCGGCAATTGGAAAACGCTCTTCAACGTCGACTCCGACACCATCCAGCCTTCCTCGGCGACCGACTTACCCCGACGCGGGGGTGGTCGAAATCCTCGAGTTCGTCGGCGCGCCACTCGAGACCACTCGACACCCGCGTGCCGACGAACGGGCTGTTCCTGTTGTCGTTCAACGTCGATCTGGACGCGACGCTGGCCCGGCTCGCAGAACTCGGTGGGGAGCCGACACCCGTCAACACCGGCGTGCGGATGGCCGTGGTCCGGGATCCCGACGGGGTCCGCGTCGAGCTCATCGACCTGTCCGCCATGCCCGACATGTCGCAGACCTCCCGACCGTCATGAGGACCGCACTGATCACCGGCGGCAGCGGCGGCATCGGCAAGGCGTGTGGCCGCCGACTGGCCGCCTCGGGTTACGACGTCGTGCTCAGCGCCAGGCGCGAGCCCGCATTGCGTGCGGCCGCCGACGAGATCGGCGCACGGTTCGCCGTCGCCGATGCGGCCGACCCCGAATCCTTTTGCGACGCCGTCGCCGCCACGGGCCAGATCGACCTGCTGGTCCACGCCGCGGGGGTACTCGGCGGGACCTACGCCCGCAAGCAGACATTCGCCCAGTGGCGCGAGACGATGACCGCCAATCTGGACTCCTGCTTCGTGGTCACGTCCGCGGCCCTGCCACACATGGTGGCCGGGTCGCGCTTCGTCTTCGTCTCGTCGTCGTCCGCGCACGAGCCCATGCCCGCCAGGACCGCCTACTCGGCGTCGAAGGCGGGCATGAACGCGTTCGCCCGTGCGCTCGCACTCGAGGTCGACCGCGACGGAATCAACGTCCACATCGTCACTCCCGGCCCCGTGGAGACCGAGATGCTCCAGGACGTGCCGTTCGAGATGTATGCCATCCGCGCGGCGGATGTCGCCGACACCGTGGCCTGGTTGGACACCCTCGATCCGTCGGTCGACCTGCCCGAGGTGAGGCTGAACGCGATCACCCGTGGGCCGTCCGCACGCCGGCCCATCGTGCCGAACGAGGTGGAACGCCGACGCGCGGGCGACTCGAGTCGGCTGACCGACCAGAAACCGTTGCGGCGCAACCAGAGTCTCTTCGTCAGGCGTCCGCCGCCACCGGCGCCGCTTCCGGCTCGGTCGGCCGCGGATCGTGCCTTGCGGCATGCGAGCTGACGATCTGCGGCCACCAGAACCACTTGCCCATGAGCGCCGCGATCGCGGGGGTCATGAACGACCGGACGATCAGGGTGTCGAACAGCAGGCCCAGCGCGATCGTCGTACCCACCTGGCCCATGACCTTGAGGTCGCTGAACGAGAAGGACGCCATGGTGGCGGCGAAGACCAGCCCGGCCGACGTCACCACCGACCCGGTGCCCGCCATCGAGCGGACGATGCCGGTCTTCAGCCCCCCGTGGATCTCCTCCTTGAACCGGGACACCAGCAGCAGGTTGTAGTCGGAACCCACCGCCAGTAGCAGGATCACCGACATCGCGAGCACCATCCAGTGCAGTTCGAGGCCGAGGATGTGCTGCCAGAGGAGCACCGAGAGCCCGAACGACGCACCGAGCGAGAGCAGCACCGTGCCGACGATCACCGCGGCCGCTATGACACTTCGGGTGATGATCAACATGATGATGAAAATCAGTGACACTGCCGCGATTCCGGCGATCAGCAGGTCGTAGAACGACCCGTCCCGCATGTCCTTGTAGGTGGCGGCGGTGCCGGCGAGGTAGATGCTCGACCCCTCCAGCGGGGTGCCCTTGATGGCTTCCTTGGTGGCCTGCTTGATGGCGTCGATGTGCGAGATGCCCTCGACGGTCGCCGGGTCACCCTCGTGGCTGATGATGAAGCGCACCGAATGGCCGTCCGGCGAGATGAAGTTCTTCATGCCACGCTTGAAGTCCGCGTTGTCGAAGATCTCCGGCGGCACGTAGAACGAGTCGTCGTTCATCGAATCGTCGAACGCGTCGCCCATCGCGCTCGAGTTCTCCGACATCGCCGCCTGCTGGTCCTGCATGCCCTTCTGGGTGGCATACATCGTCAGCATCATGGTCTTCATCGACGTCATCGTCTGGATCGTCTCGGGCATCAGCGACACCAACTGCGGCATGAGCTCGTCGAGCCGCTGAAGGCTGGGCACCAACGACTGGATGTCGTCGGTCAGCGTGTCGACGCCGTCGAGAACGTCGAAGATCGACCGGATCGCCCAACACCCCGGGATGTCGAAACAGTGTGGCTCCCAATAGAAGTAGTTGCGCAGGGGCCGGAAGAAGTCGTCGAAGTCCGCGATGTGGTCACGCAACTCCGCGACGTCGACCGTCATCCCCTGGATCTGCACGACCATGCCGTGCGTGACGCCGGCCATCTGCTGCATCAGGCCCGACATCTTCTCCATCGTGTCGATGGTCGTCTGCATCTCGTCGGCCTGTTTCAGCATGTCGGCCATGCGGTCCTGGTTGTACTTCCGGTTCATCGTCTGGCCGGTGCTCTGCATGCTGAGCTGGAACGGGATCGTGGTGTGTTTGATCGGCTTGCCGTCGGGCCGGGTGATCGTCTGGACCCGCGAGATGCCGGGAGTGTGGAAGATCGCCTTGGCGATCTTGTCGATGACCAGGAAGTCCGCCGAGTTGCGCAGGTCGTGATCGCTCTCGATCATCATCAGTTCCGGATTCATCCTGGCGGCGTTGAAGTGCCGGTCGGCCACCTCGTAGCCGACGTTGGCCGGAATGTCCTCGGGCAGATACTTGCGGGCGTCGTAGCTCGTCTTGTAACTGGGCAGGGCCAGCAGACCGACCAGCGCCAGCGCGATCGTCGCGACGAGAACCGGGCCAGGCCACCGGACCACGACCGTGCCGACGCGGCGCCAACCACGGGATCGGATGGCGCGCTTCGGTTCGAAGCGGCCGAAGCGGCTGCCCAACACGACCACCGCGGGGCCGAGGGTCAGCGCCGCGAGGACGGCGACGAACGTGCCGACGGCACAGGGCACTCCCATGGTCTGGAAGTACGGCAGCCGCGTGAAGCTGAGGCACAGCATCGCGCCTGCGATGGTCAGCCCGGACCCCAGCACCACGTGAGCCGTGCCGCGGAACATCGTGTAGTACGACGTTTCCCGGTCCTCATCGTCCCCGCGGGCTTCCTGGTAGCGACCGATGAGAAAGATGGCGTAGTCGGTGCCCGCGGCGATCACCATGAGGGTCAGCAGGCTGGTCGCGAACGTGGAGAGCCCGATGATCTCGTAGTACCCGAGCACGGCGACGATGCCGCGCGCGGCGCCGAGTTCCATGAACACCATCACCAGGATCAGGATCATGGTGACGACCGACCGGAAGACGAGCACCAGCATGACCGCGATCACCACCAGCGTGATGATCGTGACCATGATGATGCTCTTGTCACCGGCAGAGTGTTGATCCGAGATCAGCGGCGCGCCGCCGGTGACGTACGCCTTCACACCGGGCGGGGCGGGCGTCTGGTCGACGATGTCGCGGACCGCCGTGACGGAGTCGTTGGCCAGTGTCTCGCCCATGTTGCCGTGCAGGTAGACCTGTACGTACGCGGACTTGCCGTCGTTGCTCTGCGCACCCGACGCGGTCAGCGGATCGCCCCAGAAGTCCGAGATGTGCTCGACGTGGGTGGTGTCGGCTTCGAACTTCTTGATCAGAGTGTCGTAATAGTGATGGGCATCGGCGCCGAGCGGCTGCTCGCCCTCCAGGATGACCATGGCAGCACTGTCGGAGGTGAACTCCTGAAACGTCTTGCCGATCTTCTCCATCGACACCGCCGATGGGGCGTCCTTGGCGTTCATCGACACCGTGTGCGCCTCGCCGACCGTCTCCAGCGGTGGCACGGCCGATGTTCGTGATGACCGTCAGGGCCAGCCAGCCGAGCACGATGGGCACCGACAGAGTCCGGACGAGGCGCGCGATCGTCGAGCGCTCGGGCGCGCGGTTACGACTCGACCCACCGCCCACGTCGACCGTCCCCCTCGATCAGCAACCTGCCATCGGGCCAGCTTGCGCTGTCACACGCGTGACAGATGAAGCCTCGCGCGTAATATGTGTAGGCCGTCAAACTGTAATCTGTCAATCGGACGGCGCCCCGCCCGCGAGCTGGCATCCATTGCCGTTGACATCGCTACACGCCGCACGGTAGACCTCGACCGTCCGACATATCCACCGCGAACGTCGGATCGATCGCCCTCGAAGGCGATGCTGCACGACTCGCAGTGAGGCGATGAACGATGCACCTGGAGTACACCGCGGAGCAACAGCAGCTGCGCGAGCAGATCCGTGCCCAGCTCGAATCGGTGATGACACCCGAGCGGTCCGCGGCGGTCAGCAGTCGCGAGGAGGGCGGTCCGGCGGTCAAGGAGTGCGTGCGCGCACTGGCCGCCGCCAATCTGCTCGGCGTCGGCTGGCCGAAGGAATTCGGTGGTCAGGGCTTCTCCGCGATCGAGCAGCACATCTTCTTCGAGGAGGCGAAGCGGGTCAATGCCCCGATCCCCCTGGTGACGCTCAATACCGTCGGGCCGACCCTGATGCGGTTCGGTACCGAAGAGCAGAAGCAGACGTTCCTCCCGGCGATTCTGGACGGCACCGTGGAGTTCGCGATCGGGTACTCGGAACCGTCCGCGGGCAGCGACCTCGCCGCGTTGCGGACCACCGCGGTGCGACACGGCGACGAGTACGTCATCAACGGGCAGAAGATGTTCACCAGCGGCGCAGGCAACGCCGACTACGTGTGGCTGGCAGCGCGCACGGACCCGGAAGCGAAGCGGCACGAGGGAATTTCACTGTTCATCGTGCCGACTTCGGCGCCGGGGTTCTCCTATCGCCCGCTGCACACCATGCCGGGGATATCGACGTACTACACCTTCTATGACGACGTGCGCGTCCCGGCGAGCGCACTCGTCGGCGCCGAGAACGCCGGCTGGCAGCTCGTCACCACCCAGCTGAACTTCGAACGCGCCGCACTCGGCACCCTCGGCGCACTCGAGCCGCTGTTCGAGAAGACCCTGCGCTGGGCCACGACCACCGAGATGGACGGGGCCAGGGTCATCGATCAGCCCTGGGTCCAACTCGCCCTGGCCCGCGTCGAAGCGCAGGTCGCCGCGTACAAGTTGGTCAATCTGCGGGTCAACGCGGCGATGTCCAAGGGCGCACTCGAGATGGGCGAGGCCTCGGCGGCCAAGGTCTTCGGCACCGAACTCACCCAGCGCGTGGCAGCGTGAACTCATGGAGATCCTCGATCGGAACGGCTGCCGGTCGGGGCGCGACGCCCCGCTGCGTGGCGCGCTGGAATCGGCAATGCGCATCGCGGTGCTCAACACCTTCGGTGGGGGTGCGAACGAGATCCAGCGCACCATCATCGCCATGGCCGGTCTCGGCATGCCGCGCGAACCCCGACCCACCACGACCTGAGGCAAGGGACCACATCGTCATGGACTTCACGTTCAGCGAAGACCAGCTGGCGCTCGCCGGGGTGGCGCGAGACCTGTTCGCGCGCAGCGCCACCACCGATCGCCTCACCGAAGTCGAGACCGCGGGCGTCCGGCACGACCCGGTGTTGTGGCGGAGCCTCGCCGACGCCGACCTGCTGGGCATCGCGCTGCCCGAATCGGTCGGGGGCAGCGGCCGGGGGTTCCTCGAGCTGGGCATCCTGCTGGCCGAGGTGGGGTGGAGCGTCGCACCGGTGCCCGCCTACGCGACGTTGGCGCTCGGCGCCGACGCCATCGCCCGTTACGGCAGTGCCGAACAGCACCAACGACATCTGCCGGACGTGATCGCCGGAAACCGGATCCTCACGGCGGCCCTGACCGAGCCTGGACGCTCCGACGTCACCGCGCCGACGACCACTGCGCGCCGGGACGGGTCGGGCTGGCGACTCGACGGGGTCAAGGAGTTGGTGCCCGCCGGACAGATCGCCGACGCGATGGTGATCTCCGCGGCCACCGACGACGGCGACGTGGGACTGTTCGTGCTCGACGCACGCGCGGCAGGCGTCGACGTGGCGCCCGTCGCGACCACCGGCGGTCAGCCGCACGCCGACGTCACCATCGACGGCGCGGTGGTGTCCGCCGAGGACCGCCTCGGCACACCGGGAACCGGGGTGGCCATGCTGCGGGAGGTCCACGACCGGGCCCTGGTGGCGCTGTGTGCCGTTCAGGTGGGCGTGACGGAGCGGGCCCTGCGGATCGCGGCGGCCTACACCGGGCAGCGGGAACAGTTCGGCCGCCCGATCGGCAGCTTCCAGGCCGTTCAACAACGCATGGCCGACGCGTTCATCGACGTGGAGGCGATCCGGTGGACCACGTGGCACGCCGCGTGGCTGCTGGCCGAGGGCCGACCCGCCACCCGCGAAGCGCTCATCGCCAAGTTCTGGGCTGCCGAGGCAGGCATGCGGGTGGTCGCCACCGCGCAGCAGGTTCACGGTGGCGTCGGCATCGACATCACCTATCCCCTGTTCCGGTACTTCCTGTGGGCCAAGCACAACGAACTCGCCATGGGATCGGCGACCGCGCAGTTGGCGCGTCTCGGCAGCACGTACCCGGCGCTCGCGCCATGACCGAGGCGACCACGACTGACACCCGGCTGGTCATCCTCGAAGCGGCACTGAGCTGCTTTCGCGCCAAGTGATTGCGCAGCCGCCCGATCGCGGTGTTGCGGCACGGCAAGCACTCGCTTCAGGAAGGCTGACGTCATGGCTGACGGTGGGCGGTACCCCGACATCGGGCAGAGTCCGTTGGCGGTCAAGGACGTGGGCCGGTTGTTGTTGCGCTGCCCCGACAAACCGGGTCTGGTGGCGGCCGTCAGTGCCTTTCTGGCCGCGGCCGGTGCCAACATCGTGTCTCTGGACCAGCATTCCACCGAGCAATCCGGCGGAACGTTCGTGCAGCGCACCATTTTTCATCTCCCGGGGCTGACCGCCGCGCGCGACGCGCTGGAGCGTGACTTCCGCGAGCAACTGGCCGTGCGGTTCGACATGGAGTTCAGGCTCACCGAGGCGTCCAAACCCAAGCGAGTCGCGATCATGGCCTCGAAGGACGACCACTGTCTGCTGGACCTGCTCTGGCGCAACCGTCGAGGCGAACTGGACATGTCGGTGGTGATGGTCGTCTCCAACCACCCCGATCTGGCCGACCAGGTCCGTCCGTTCGGCGTTCCGTTTCTGCACGTGCCCGCCACCAAAGACATTCGGGCAGAAGCAGAACGGCGTCAACTCGAGCTGCTACGCGGCAACGTCGATCTGGTGGTGCTTGCCCGGTACATGCAGATCATCACGCCCCAGTTCCTTGCCGACGTCGGCTGCCCGCTGATCAACATTCATCACTCGTTCCTGCCGTCCTTCATCGGCGCGGCGCCCTATCGGCGAGCCAAGGAGCGGGGCGTCAAACTGGTCGGCGCGACCGCCCACTACGTGACCGAGAAACTGGATGACGGACCGATCATCGAGCAGGACGTCGTGCGGGTGGACCACCGTCACGGCGTGAGCGATCTGGTGCGTCTCGGCGCCGACGTGGAGCGCGCCGTGCTCTCGCGTGCGGTCCTGTGGCATTGCGAAGATCGCGTGATCCGGTACGGCAATCAGACCATGGTCCTCTGACGGACTTCGCCTCACCGTGCGCACATCTCTGCGGACGCACAGCACCAGGTCGGACACTGGTCAGGTGGCCGACTGGCGACATCTGCGAGGAATGCCCAGGACCCGGTGCAACGTTGCCGCATGAGACCGCGACCGAAAGTGAGGACCGTCCGTGTCAGCTGCCCCGGATCCTTCGACACACATCCACCTCGCCGTCGCGCTCGACGGCACGGGTTGGCACCCTGCCTCCTGGCGCGAGCCCGACGCCCGCCCCGCCGAGCTGTCGTCCCCCCGATACTGGACCGACCTGGTCAGCGAGGCCGAACGGGGACTGCTGGACTTCGTCACCATCGAAGACGGCCTCACCCTCCAGTTCGACACCCGCTGCGGGCGGACGAGCGAACCGACCGCGTCCGAGGCCGACTGGACGCCGTACTGATCGCCTCCAGGGTGGCACCCGTCACCAGCCACATCGGGCTCATTCCCACGGCGATCACCACGCACACCGAACCCTTCCATCTGTCGAAGGCCATCGCCACGCTCGACTACGTCAGCTCCGGTCGGGCCGGAATCCGGGTGCAGGTGTCGGCGAGCCCCGATGCGGCAGGCCATTTCGGTCGGCGGGAGGTCCCCGATGGCAACGGTCTCCTCGCCGAGGCCGCCGACTACGTCGAAGTGCTGCGTCGGCTGTGGGACAGCTGGGAGGACGACGCGGAGATTCGCGACGTCGCCACGGGGCGATTCGTCGACCGAAACAAGCTGCACTACATCGACTTCGACGGCGCCTGGTTCTCCGTCAAGGGTCCGTCCATCACGCCGAGGCCGCCGCAGGGACAGCCGATCGTCGCCGCGCTCGGCCACGGAGAGGCCGCCCACCGCCTGATCGCGAGCAGCGCCGACGTCGGGTTCGTCACGCCGCACAGCGCCCCCGACACCACGGCGATCGTCGACGCGATCGCGTCGCACCGGGCCACCGGCGCCGCACCGGTCCTGGTGTTCGCCGACCTGGTGGTCTTCCTCGACGAAACCGCCACCGCCGCCGCCGCGCGACGGAGCCGGCTGGACGCTGCCGCCGAGCGCGAATACCTCAGCGACGCAGAGGTTTTCGTCGGAACGCCCGAGGGCCTGGCCGATCTGCTGCAGGAGTGGCACGCGGCAGGTGCGGCCGGATTCCGGCTCCGACCCGCCACGCTTCCGCACGACCTGCGTCAGATCACCGACGGCCTGGTCCCCGAACTGCGCAGGCGCGGCGCGTTCCGCGACTCCTACCCGGCCACCACCCTGCGGGGCACGCTCGACCTCTCGCGTCCCGCCAACCGCTATTCGACCGCCCGCTAGCTAGGAACGCGTATGAGCAAGCCAGTCAAGCAGATTCACCTCGCCGCGCACTTCCCCGGCGTCAACAACACCACGGTGTGGAGCGATCCTGCCTCCGGCAGCCACATCGAGTTCAGCTCGTTCGTCCACTTCGCCCAAACCGCCGAACGCGGCAAGTTCGACTTCATGTTCCTGGCCGAGGGCCTGCGCCTGCGCGAGCAGGGCGGCGAGATCTACGACCTCGACGTGGTCGGCAGGCCGGACACGTTCACGGTGCTGGCCGCGCTGGCCGCCGTCACCGACCGACTCGGGCTGACGGGCACGATCAACTCGACGTTCAACGAACCGTACGAAGTCGCCAGGCAGTTCGCGTCACTCGACCATCTCTCCGAAGGTCGTGCCGCATGGAACGTGGTCACGTCGTGGGATGCCTTCACCGGAGAGAACTTCCGCCGCGGCGGATTCCTGGCCGAAGATCAGCGCTACGAGCGCGCCGAGAGCTTCCTCGAGGCGACGCACCTCCTCTTCGACTCGTGGCGCGGCGACGAGATCGTGGCGGACAAGGACCGCGGCGTGTTCCTGTCCGACCCCACGGCAGGCGCGTTCTCGTATGCCAACGCGCACTTCGACATCAGCGGTCGGTTCAACGTCCCGCGCAGCCCCCAGGGCAGGCCGGTGATCTTCCAGGCGGGTGACTCCGACCACGGGCGCGAATTCGCCGCGGCCGCATCCGACGCGATCTTCTCGCGGCACGGAACGCTGGAGGCGGGCCAGGCCTTCTATGCCGACGTCAAGGGTCGCCTGGCGGCCTACGGGCGGCGCCACGACGAGCTGCTCATCCTGCCCGCCGCGACGTTCGTGCTCGGTGACACGGATGCCGAGGCGGCCGAGATCGCCCACGACGTGCGCCTGGCGCAGGTGTCGCCGCAGACGGCGATCAAGTTCCTCGAACAGCTGTGGAACCGCGACCTGTCCGACCACGACGCCGACGGCCCCCTGCCGACCGTCGATCCGATCGTCGGCGAGAACACCATCTCGCGTGGACGTGCCAGCGTCCGGATGCACCGCGATCCGATTGCGACCGCCAACGAGTGGCGCGCCAAGGCCGACGCAGGGAAGCTGACCACCCGCGAGCTCATCGTCGAGGTCACCGGCAGGCAGAACTTCATCGGATCACCGAGCACGGTGGCCGAGACGATCAATCACCTGGTCCAGGCCGACGCCAGCGACGGATTCATCCTCGTCCCCCACGTCACCCCCGGCGGCCTCGACCCGTTCGTCGACCGCGTCGTCCCACTACTGCAGGAGCGCGGGGTGTTCCGGACCGATTACGAGGGAACGACGTTGCGCGACCACCTCGGCCTGGCCCAGCCTGCACGCGGACAACGCGCGCAGGCGGTGTCTCACCAGACGCGCACGTAGTCGACGAGCATGTCGGCCGGATAGGTGCCGCCCGCGGGGTCGCCGCCGCCCGAGCCGGCAACGGCGAGGTTCAGCACGGGGAACACCCGGTAGTCGGGAAGGTTGAACGGCCAGTCGTCGAGGGAGTTGGCGGGCACCGTGAAGTACGGCTCGGCACCGGGCACGTAGTCCTGCCAGAAGTACATGCCGGAGTCGTTCCACGTGACCCGCCACGTGTGCCATGCACTGTCCACGGGGTAGGGCTGCGTCGCGAACGACGTCCCGTCCTCGCGGGCGTGCACGGTGGTGCCCGACGGCCAATTGGCGTTGCCGTACCACTCGGCCATGTCGATCTCGCCGCCGACCACGGGATGGTCGTTGGACAGCCACCACGCGGGCCAGCAGCCGAGGGTCAGGCAGTCGAACTTGATCCGCGCCTCCCAGGTGGTGTTGATGCCGCCCCACCAGGTGCCCTTCAACTTGCCGCTGACGTACTTGCCGTCCGGGTTCCGCGTCGCGCGGATGACGAGGTTCGACTTGCCGTCCAGGAAGACGTGCTGGCGATCGTCGCGGTACTGCCCCATGTTCTCGGGCCTGTCCCAGAACACCGGGTTCCTGATGGTTTCGCGCTCCGTGGCCACGATCCACTTGGATCGATCGGGTGCCGAGCCCGCCGGGCCGTCGAACTCGTCGCGGAAGAGGTAGGACGGCGGCCCGGGCACGCCCTGCGGCGCGGGCGCGGCCTGCGGCGCGGCGGGCGGGGGAACCGGCCCGACCGGTGGGGCCGGTTCGGCCCCGGCGACCGGGGTGGGGATGGCGGCGGCAAGCAGGCCGAGCCCCGTCATGAAGAACAGATTGCGGCGATCTATCTCAGGCACAGCGACACGATAAAGCCCAAACCTCGAATCGTGCTGGATTCGGTGCGCGACTTTCGCCACCCAAGGTGGGTGTCGCAGGTCACTCGTCGGCCGACGCTGCGAACCCGACGGCTTCGCCGGCCCGCAAACGGGGACGTAAGCGGCTCGGCGCGATCTCGGCGCCGGCCGCGAGATCGTCGATCAATGCGCCCGCGTGGCCGACCAGACCGTCGACGTCGACGGCGTGCGGCGCGGGCCGGTCGACGTCGTCGAGGCCGACCGCTGCGCGGCCGAGCACGGCGATGGCGCCGTTGACGTTGCCGCGCTGGACGTGCGTGATGCCGACCAACAGCTGGGCAAGGCTCTGCCACAGTGGCTTCTCGTCGGCCGGCCCGTTCTTCCAGGCGGCCTCGAGCACCTCGTGCGCGTTGAACGCCAGACCCCGATCCAGAAGGCGCTGGGCGTACGCGAGGGTTTCCGCCGGTGTCAGCTCGAGGTCGTCGGGGATGCGCGGAACGCCCTGGCTACCCTGCCGTAGTGGTCGGCCGAGGGCGTCGCGCGGACGGGTGTTTCGCGGCCTGCCCGATTCGTCGCGGTCCCGGTCGGCCATGTACCCATCATGACAAGCGACGGGTGGGTGCGGCAGATCAGAACGGCACGTCCACTTCGCCGTTCGTGGTGTTGCCCTCGTCATGGTTGGGGTTGATGTACCCCAGCCGGTACGGGACGGTGGGTTCCGTGCCGTACGGCACCAGTGGATCGGGTCCGCTGTCGGCGGGCATCTGCGCCGGTGTCGGCGTTGGGGCCGAATGCGCGACGACGTTGCTCTGCGCGAAGGTCGTGGCGGAGACGCTGGCACTGGCGGCGGGCGCGAGGGCGATCGCTGAACCGATGGCCACTGCCGCAAACCACGGCGCGATGTACTTGATCTTCGTTGTCATGATGACTCCTGGTTTTGCTGGGCCGCCATGTCTGGCTATCTCGAGCATGCCGCGCTTGCGGGCTGGTGTCGTCACGGTTAACGCCAATTGAATAGTCGTGCTAGCTGCAGCCTGACCGGGACCGCTGGCGGCACCGATCACCCGGCCCTGAGTGGACCGGGCCGGGGGTCATCGGTCATCGTGGTGATGACGCCGCGGCATCCCCGCTCGCGGCGGCAAGAGCAGATGGCCCCGATGACCACCCCTTCGCACCTGTCAGACCGCTACGAACTCGGCGACATCCTCGGATTCGGCGGCATGTCCGAGGTCCACCTCGCCCGTGACCTCCGGCTACAACGCAACGTGGCGGTCAAGGTGCTGCGCGCCGATCTGGCCCGCGACCCCAGCTTCTACCTCCGGTTCCGCCGCGAGGCGCAGAACGCAGCCGCGCTGAACCACCCCGCGATCGTCGCCGTGCACGACACCGGTGAAGCCGAGACGCCCAGCGGGCCGCTGCCCTACATCGTGATGGAGTACGTCGAGGGCATCACACTTCGAGACATCGTGCGCACCGACGGCCCGATGGAACCGAAGCGGGCCATCGAGGTCATCGCCGATGCCTGCCAGGCGCTGAACTTCAGCCACCAGCACGGCATCATCCACCGCGACGTCAAACCCGCCAACATCATGATCAGCAAGGCCGGCGCGGTGAAGGTGATGGACTTCGGCATCGCCCGCGCCCTGGCCGACAGCGGCAACAGGCTCACCCAGACCTCCGCGGTGATCGGCACCGCGCAGTACCTGTCCCCCGAGCAGGCCCGCGGCGAGTCGGTCGACGCCCGCTCCGACGTCTACTCGCTGGGCTGCGTGCTCTACGAGCTGCTCACCGGCAAGCCGCCGTTCGTCGGCGACTCGCCGGTCGCGGTGGCCTACCAGCACGTGCGCAAGGACCCGGTGCCGCCGTCGCAGCGGCACCCGGGCATCGCCCCCGAGCTGGACGCCGTGGTGCTCAAGGCGCTGGCCAAGAATCCGGAGAACCGCTATCAGACCGCGGCCGACATGCGCACCGACCTGATCCGGGTGCACAGCGGCGAAGCGCCCGACGCCCCGAAGGTGTTCACCGACGCCGAGCGGCCCTCGCTCGCGACGACGGCAGGAGGGCGCACGTCGACCACCAAGCCCATCCCCCTGCAGCCTGGGCAGGCCGATGGGACCCGCGGCAGGTCGATCCGCCGGTGGCTCGTCGCGGTCGCCGTGCTGGCGGTGTTGGCCGTCGCCGTCACCGTCGCGATCAACGTGGCCGGGTTCCGCAACGCGCGGGTACCCGACGTCACGGGCATGACGTCGCAGGATGCCATCGCCGCGCTGCAGGGAGCCGGATTCAAGACCCGCCAACAGCCGAAGCCGGATTCCACGATCCCGACCGATCACGTGATCGGTACCGACCCTGGCGCCAACGCCGCCGTGGGATCGGGCGACGAGATCACCGTCAACGTGTCGTCTGGTCCCGACGAGCGTGAGATCCCCGACGTGGCCAACCTGAGCTTCGCCGACGCCGAGCGCAAGCTGAACGACGCCGGTTTCGACCGGCTGAAGCCGACCAATTCGGCGGACCCGACGGTGCCGACGGGCCTCGTCATCGGCACCGTGCCCGCAGCCGATTCGAAGGCCTCGATCACCGACGAGATCACCGTCATGGTCAGCGGAGGCCCGGATGCCAAGCCGGTGCCCGACGTGTCCGGGCAGACCGTCGCGCAGGCCACGACGAACCTCAACACCGTGGGCTTCAAGACCGTACTGGTGGCCGATCTGGACAGTCCGCTGCCTGTCGGTCAGGTGGTCGCCACCGATCCGCCTGCCGGGACCAGCCTGTCCGTCGACACCGCCGTCACCCTCAAGGTGTCCAACGGCAAGCAGTTCGTGATGCCCACCCTGGTCGGACTGTTCTACGACGATCTCCTGCCGCAACTGCAGGGGCTCGGCTTCGTGGGGCAACTGTTGCGGGGCCCCGACGTGCCTGCCGTGTCCGACCGGGACCGCAACAGGGTCGTGAGGCAGGATCCACCACCCGGCACCGGCGTGAGCACGACCGGCACCATCACGGTGAACTACGGGGCATAGCACGCACACGGGGCCCAGCCGAACCCTCGCAAGCCGCTCAGCCGTTGGGCGCCAAGGAGTTCGGACGCTCGGCGAGCACCGTCGTGCCGACGATCTCGGTGCTTCCGGCGACGGGTGGCGCCGCCGCAGACCACGGCACCCTCGGCGTTGCAGACAGCGGGGTCAGCTCCGCGCCGGGACCGTTCGGCGTCGCGAACACCCCGGCCCCGGGAGTCGACCCCGCCGCGGGGATCGTCAGCTGCGGCGCCAGCAGTGACGTGGCCTCGCCCACTGAGCCGATGCCGGCCGCGGCAAGCACTCCCATCGCCATCGCAGTGGTCATCATCGTTCGCCTGACAATCGACATCGTCCGGTCCTTCCCATTCATGGGCGTCGCGGCTGCGCACCGCACCCTGCTGATTCGCGCCACACCCCTCTGTGGTGCGCACCCCTCTGCGGTGCGCAATCCGCAACGGTGATCAATAGGGCGGGGGGTTACACGTGCCGCCGCAGCGGGGTTGGGACCGAGGCGATCTCACGCCCCCGTAACCCCCGTCACTAGTTACGTTGCGCACCGGACACGTCCGGTGCGGCGAGCGACCACGACTACCCGAGAATTGGAGTTCAGCGCGATGACCATGGGAACCTTCACCGCACCTTCGGATGCGCCCGCCCGGTGGACTGCCCTGTCCATCGTCGGGCTGGCCGGCGTGTTCGTGCTCGCCGGGTGTGGCAGCTCTGCTGGACCCGGCACTCCCACGGCCAGCACCGGCTCACCCGACGCGCAGGTGAAGTTGTTCTCCGACGACTTCGAAGGTGTCTGCCAAGGCGCCACCGTCTCGAAGGCCACGCCGTACGTCCCGACGGGCGCCGCGCACAAGGTAATCCTGTTCTCCCCCAACGACGGAAAGCTCTACGAGGACACGTCCACGTTGCCCACCGACTGGATGGTTCAGTTCGACACGAAGTCCGACGCCTACGCCAAGGTCGACACGGTCGCCTGTGTCGACGTCACGTCACAGCAGACGGTCAAGGAATGCACCGGCTACACGCACGACGACCACGAAACCAACGACAAGGTCACGCTCAACACCGCGACCTACACGGTGACGGTCCGCGAAGCGACGACCGGCAAGGTGCTCGGCACGACCGAGCTCGACGGGACCGACGACACCTGCCCGACGGTGATGACCTTCGACACCGACGACCAGACCAAGATCTACGACGCCCCGCCGTCGACGGACGACCTGATTGCGTTCATGAAGCCGTTCGTCCAGCCGTAACGGGCACGCCTGCGGCTGCATCGCTTGAGTAATGCCCGCCGCGGGTAAGCGGGTCGGCGTGGTGGTCCAGATTGGCACGTCGGGATGGTCCTACGACCATTGGAAGGGCGTGTTGTACGAGCCGGGAGTCGGCAGCGGAGAGCGTCTCGCTCGATATGCCGACGAGTTCGACACGGTGGAACTCAACGCCAGCTTCTACCGCTGGCCCAGCGACGCCATGTTCGAACGGTGGCGCGACCGTCTGCCCGTTGGCTTCACGATGTCGGTGAAGGCTGCCCGCGGCTTGACGCACGCCCGGCGCCTTCGTTCGCCCGAGGAGTGGGTCGAGAGGATCGTCAGGGCGTGGGATGACCTTCGTGGTCATCACGGGGCAGTGCTGGTGCAACTGCACCCAGCTCAGGAACGCGACGACGACCGGCTCGACTACTTTCTCCGCTGTCTGCCCCCGCGCGTGCGGGTCGCCCTCGAACTGCGGCATCCCTCGTGGGATGTCCCCGCCGTCTACGACCTGCTCGAGCGGCGCGGCGCGGCCTACGTCGTCATGAGCGGCGCTGGCCTGCCGTGCGTGCTGAAGGCCACGGCCGATCTCGTCTACGTGCGGCTCCACGGCCCGGACGATGCGGCGCTCTACGCCGGCTCCTACGGTTCGGATGACCTGCACTGGTGGGCGCAACGCGTACGGGAGTGGCACGAACAGGGCCGGGACGTGCTCGCCTACTTCAACAATGACGGCGGCGGCAACGCGGTGCGCAATGCACGAACGCTCCGCGCACTGTTGCGCGAAGCGGGGGTCGCTCAGGATCCGACGCAGCATCCGGCCTAGCCGCGGACCCGCCTGTCAGCCAAGAGTGTGGGCGCGATCGGCGAAAACGGGTAACCGGGTAGTCGCAACCCGTCCCGCCGCAGACCGGATCGCCGATCTGGGACGCCGACCCAACGAAGGGTGACCACGATGAGTGACAAGCGTGCCGACCGGATTCGCCACTGGCTGTCCGTAGCCGATGAGCAGGACGGCAAGGAGAAGGAACTGGCGGCGCGCTACACCGCCGCCGCCAGCGCGCGGCTCTGGGTCCTGCACCGCCTGGACGACGACGCGGACAATGCCCCGGATGGATTTGCGCAGGTGCGCGAACTCGCCGAAAAAGCCGACGAATTTCTCGACGACGACCGCCAGGATGAAGCCTTGTTCCGGCGCGCCGAGGCGAACCTCAGGGCGCTGCAACTGTTCGAGGACTCCGACGAACCTCAACGGCCCGATGGTGGATGATGACGACGACGATGACGATGATGACCGACGATGACGACGATTCGGATGACGACGACAAATCGTCGTGACCCGTCTTGACCCTGGCCGCATCCGTACCAACTGAGCCGCAGCCAGGCCCGCGCCGCCGAAGCTAGGGACACGACGGCGCGGGTGCCGAACGAGTACCCACATCAGCCCGACTTCCACCGGTCTGGTGGGCTTTGCGGTGAGGTCGGACCGCGCTCAGGTGCCACCCGGTCGCTCGTCGTCGGCACCGAGCAGCCGGCCCCAACGTCGACGCACCGCTACGGTTGCCGGTTCGTCGCCGTCCTTCGGCCAGCCTCGACTCGTGACCGCCACCAATGTCTCGGCGATGGCGAACGGCGACAATCCGGAATCGCGCGCCACTTCCACCATTTCGGGAATGACCTGTTCGGCGGGCCGGCGCTACGCGATGAGGACCTTCGGCCAGATGCAGCGTGCGTGCCCGATCCGGTCGACCCGCGCAATCCGGGCCAACGCCTGGGCACCTGCTAGAGGGCTGTGAGTCCACGGCGACCGGAGCACGCACTCCCCGAATGCATTCGACCGATCTGGCGTTCATCCGATCGGGCGGACACATTCGGATGTCGCCCACCGCGCTGCGGTCAGCACAGTTGATGGGATCGGTCTCTGTGAGGAATTGGCGTTGAGCACGTTCACCGTGGACGAAGCTGTCGGGCTGCTGACTGACCCGTCGGCGTTCACCGATGAGGCTCGGGTGCATGCCGGGCTGTCCTACCTTCGTGCGAATGCCCCGGTGGTCCGGGTGGACCACGCGCCCTATCGCCCGTTCTGGGCGGTGACCAGACATGCCGACATCATGGACATCGAACGCAACCATGCCCTGTGGATCAACGGCAAGGGATCGTTGCTGACCACGATCGCCATCGACGCAAGCCTGCGCGCGCAGAACGACGACGGCATGGCCATGCGCACGATGAATCAGATGGATGGCCAGCACCACCGGGCGCTGCGGGCGATCGCCGCAGACTGGTTCCGGCCAAAGGCGATGCGCGCGTTGAGCGCTCGGGTCGATGAACTCGCCAGACGCTACGTCGACCACATGCTCGAGATCGGGCCGGAGTGCGACTTCGTCACCGAGGTCGCGGTGAATTACCCCGGGTACGTCATCCTTTCGCTGCTGGGCCTGCCCGAGGACGACTATCCGTTGATCCAGCGCCTGACCAATGAACTGTTCGGAAGGGACGACCCCGAACATCAACGAGGCTCGGCGACCGAAGACGTGCTCGACGTCGTCGGCGACATCTTCGACTACTTCGGCAGGGCGGCCGCCTCGAAACGCGACCATCCCACCGCCGATCTGACGTCGGCGATCGCCAATGCCCGCATCGACGGTCGGTATCTGTCGGATTCCGACGTGGTCAACTCCTGCCAGTTGATCGCCACCGCAGGCCACGACACCACCAAGTCGGCCATCGCAGGCGGGCTGCTGGCCTTGATCGAACATCCCGACGAGCACGAACGATTGCGCAATGACGCGTCGCTGATGCCCACCGCCGTCGAGGAGATGCTCCGTTGGTCCACTCCGGTCAAGGAGATGATGCGGACCGCGACTGCCGACACCGAGATCCGCGGCGTTCCCGTCGCCGCCGGCGACGCCGTCTACCTGTCATACCCTTCGGCAAATCGAGACGAGGACGTCTTCGACGAGCCGTTTCGATTCGACATCACGCGAGAACCCAACAGGCACCTCGCTTTCGGTCTCGGTGTCCACTTCTGCCTCGGCGCTGCGCTGGCCCGCATCGAGATCAGCAGCCTGTTCGCCGAACTGCTACCGCGCTTGCGCTCCGTTGAGCTTGCCGGCGAGCCGCAATTCACGGCGACGACGTTCGTCGGCGGACTCAAACACCTGCCGATCCGATACACGCCGAGCTAGCCGACGGGCCGCACGGCCTTGATTTCCCGGGTCGCCGGGTTAAGCTGCGACCGAAGTCGGACGCGTCAGATGCCCGACCAGACATACGCCGGTGTGGCGTTGCCCAGAGGATGCGCCTTGTCGAAACCGGATGCGATCTCCACCTCCATTGCCCAGCGCGACGGCATGGTCATCGTGACGGTGGCCGGGGAAATCGATCTCGTCACCGCGCCGATGCTGGAAACCGCCGTCGACGAGGCCATCGAGTCCGGTCCGGCCGTGCTCATCCTGGACCTGTCCGCCGTCACCTTTCTGGCCTCCGTCGGCCTGCAGACTCTCGTCGTCACCCACGACAGGATGTCCCCGACCGGCCGGTTCGCGGTCGTGGCCGATGGTCCCGCGACCAGTCGACCGATACAGCTGATCAAGCTGGACGAGATGGTCGCGCTCTACCCCACGGTGGAACTGGCCGTCGCGGACCTCGGCACCGAATAGTCGACGCCGCCCCCGCATCTCAACCGGCCGCGGGCGGCGCCGATTCGACGGTGGTCAGTTCGGACAGCCCGCTGATCTTGAGGACCGGGATGAGCAGGGGCTTGACGATGACGCGGATGTGGTCGGCATGGGTGAACAGCACGTTGATGCCCCCACTGTCCAGATATTCGACGGCGCTGAGGTCGACGGTCACCGTTCCACCGCTGCCAGCCTTTGCGATGGCGTCGTTGATGGCCTGCGAAAACGTGTCGACGTTGCTCAGATCGATTTCCCCGGTCGCCACCAGCGCAACCGTGCCGCCGTCGCGGTAGTCGATGTTGAGGGTGAGCGGTGTGGTCATCGGCCGATCCTCGCGTACATGTGGACGGTGGTGCCTGCGGCGGCTGGGTGGATGGAGACGTCGTGCATGAGGGCGCGCATGAGCATGACTCCGCGCCCACGGGTGTTGTCGGCGTCGGGTTGCGGGACCTTCCAGGCGCCCGTGTCGACGACGGTCAGGTGCACCCGATCGACGAGTGCGCTCGCACGCAGGGTGACCGTTCCACCGGGACCGTGCCGATGGCCGTGCTCGATGGCGTTGGCCACGGCTTCGCCCGCCGCGATGAGAACGTCCTGAATCTGGTCGGGATCGACCCCGGCTCGGCTCAGCCAGCCCCGCAGGGCGGTGCGGGTTTCGGCGAGGTGGCTGGCATCGGCTGGAAAGTCCATCTCGAGCGGGGCGGGCTGACGGTACAGCAGCAGGGCGACGTCGTCCTGATAACCGCCGTCGGGCACCAGGCGAGACATGATCTCACTCGCCAGATCGTCCAGCGCAGAAGCGCTTCCGTCCTGAACGAGGTCGGTGGCGCGGCCGATGCCGTGGTCCAGCGACTGGCGGCGGCGCTCCACGAGACCGTCGGTGTAGAGCAGAAGGGTGGCGCGCGGCGGCAGCATCACGCGGGCCTCGGGGCGGGGCCGGTCGGTTCGAACGCCGAGAGGAATGTCGCGGCCATCCTCCAGTGTCCTGGCGGTGCGGTCGCCGTAGACGAGGATGGGCGGCGGGTGGCCGGCACTGGAGTAGATCAGCTCACCGGTGTCGGTGTCGAGCACCGCGCAGAAGGCGGTGGTGCATGCCGCCCCCGGCAATCTGGCCGCGAACCGGTCGAGGCCCATGAGTGCAGCACGGGGGCTGGGATGTTCCAACAGGAGTGCCCGGCACGCGCTGCGGAGCTGTCCCATCACCGTCGCCGCGGCCAGGCCGTGCCCCACACAGTCGCCCACGATCAACGCGATGCGCCCATCGTCGAGGTCGACCACGTCGTACCAGTCGCCGCCGACCTGAAGCGGGCGGGACGCCGGCTGATACCGCACCGCGAAACCACCGGGTAGGCGTGCGGGCCCCAGGATCGCATGTTGCAGCGCCAGAGCGGTTTCCCGCTGCAGGTCCACCTGGTGCACTCGCTGCAGGCCCTGGCCGAGTCGGCCGGCGAGCACCGTCAGCAAGGTCTGATCCTCGGGGGTGAACCGCCTCCGTTCGATCAGCTCCATCCAGACGACGAGCACCCCGCGGGGATGCTGCAGCGCGATTCCCGCCGACCCGAGCTCGTCCGCGTCGATGGCGAGCAGGTCGCCGTCGCGAAGAACGCCGATCGCTTCGCGAATGCGCGACGGCAACTCCGCCCACTGCACCGGCTCACCGGCACACACCAGGTCCGGTGGGGCGGCCTCCGCGCTCGGGGACGACGTGCGCTGCACCGGAAAGGTGAGGGCGAGCACGCGCCGTGCGTCCCAGAGTCTGCGCAGCTCGTCGGCCGAGGACTGCAGCGCCTCGTCGACGGTGTCCGCTTGTGCGAGAACCTGATTCAGTGCCGCCAGCGCAGTCTGACGTTGCACCGCATAGTGCTCCGCCGTGACGTCGCGGAAGGTGCCGACCATGACGCGGCGTCCGGTGTCGGGATCCTCCGCCTGGTTGAAGCTCGAGCTGACCCACATCCGATGCCCGTCGCGATGGATGACCGGAACGGTGTTGGTGCCCTGGCTTTCGCTCAACAACTCGGCGAAGGCGTCGGCGAACCGCTGATGGCCTTCCGGGTCGGTGTCGGTGTCGGGCCACCAGGGCTGGATCGGTTCGTACGGCAGCCCGTCCACCCCATAGCCGAGGACGTCGGTGAACGCAGCATTGATCTCGATGACGGCGCCGTGCTCGTCGCAGACGAAGAACGCCTCCTGCAGGGAATCGACCAGTGCGGTGCGCCAGCGCGCGTGGTGGTTTCGTAGCCGTGCCAGTTCGACGTTGGCCCGCACGCGGGCGAGCAGTTCCGCTGCGGCAAACGGTTTGACGAGGTAGTCGTCGGCGCCGGCCTGCAAGCCTTCGATGGAGGCCTCCTGCCCGGCGCGCGCGGACAACAGCAGGACGGGCACCGCGGCGGTGCGTGGGTCGATGCGCAACGCTGCGACCAGCGCGAGGCCGTCCAGACGGGGCATCATCACGTCGCTCACGACCAGATCCGGCAGGTCGGCGCGGACCCGCTCCAACGCCTGCTGGCCGTCGGTGACCAGGTCGACGTGATAACCCGCGGTACGCAGAAGGCGGGCCAGGTACTCGCGCATGTCGGCGTTGTCGTCGGCGACCAGCACGCGTGCCGGCGAGCCGGAGACCGAGGCCGGCGTCACGGTGCCGACGAATGCCGTTGTCTCGTCGGGTATTTCAGATGTCTCCGATGGAGCGTCGGCGGGCAGCCATCGCAGCGCCTCCTGCACGTACGGGTCGGCGTTGACGGAACCGGCACGACTGTCCCCGCTCGAGTCGAGAGCGTCGGCGGGCAGGTGCGCAGCGCCGAATGGCAGGCGGATGGTGAAGGTGGTGCCCGCGCCTTCGGTGCTGTCGGCGGTGATGGTGCCGCCGTGCAGGCCCACCAGCTCCTTCACCAGGGCCAGCCCGATACCGCTGCCCTCGTTGGATCGCGCCCGGGCGGTCTCGATGCGGTGGAACCGCTCGAACAACCGAGGCATCTCCGCGGCAGGCACCCCGATGCCGGTGTCGGAGATGGTGACCACGGCGTCGGCGCCCTGGCGTGCGACCCGCACGGTGATGGAGCCGTCGAAGGTGAACTTCAAGGCGTTGGACAGCAGGTTGAGGACCACCTTCTCCCACATGTCGTGGTCGAGGTAGACGGGTTCGTCCAGCGGTGGACAGTCCACGACCAGGTTCAGGCCCGCGCGGTCGACGGCCGAGCGGAAGACGCTGGCCAGCTCGACGGTGACGGCGGCCAGGTCGACCGACTCGTAGTGAGCCTGCATGCGGCCCGCCTCGATGCGGGAGAAGTCCAGCAGTGTGTTGACCAGTTTGGCCAGCCGTAATCCGTTGCGGTGAATGACCTCGAGTTCGGATCGCATCGACTCGTCCACCCCGTCGGTGCGACCGCGCAGCTCGGCCAGCGGGCCCAAGATCAAGGTGAGCGGGGTGCGGAACTCGTGGCTGATGTTGGAGAAGAACGTGGTCTTGGCGCGATCCAGCTCGGCCAGTTCCTCGGCCCGCCGCTGCTGGGCCCGGTAACTCCGCGCGCTGCCGATCTCCGCCGCCACGTGTCCGGCGACCAGGTTCACGAAGCCCCGGTAGCCGTCGTCGAGGCGGCGATAGCGGTTCAGTGCGGCGACCATGAACCCGAGAGGCACGTCGCCCTGCTGCAGGAGCGGCACGATCAGCGCCTGCTTCGGCGGATCGGGCCAGTCCCCCGTCGGCAGCCCGGTGAAGGCGCCGCCGTCGAGTTCGACGAGCACCGACGCCCCGCGGCGCCGGCTCCTCGATCGGCCATACCGACGCCTTCGGCGGTCAGCGTCGCGGGCGCATGCGGGTGCCCGGCGGCGATGCCGCTCGTAGCCGCCAACCGCGCGCGGCCGCCGTCCTCGAACAGGTAGGTCAGGGTGAACGGCAGGTCGCGCAGGTTGCGGCCCAGTTGGCGGCCCGCGAAGGCGAGCATCCCCTGCTCGTCGGGCAGCACGCTCGGATCGGAGCCCAGATCCCGCAACGTCGCCATCCGCCGTTCGCCGATCACCCGATCGGTGTCCTCACTCACCACGCAGAGGAATGCCGACGACCTGCCCGTCGTCATCGCGCAGAGGGCTGTAGGAGAACGTGTGATACGACTCCTCCGGGTAGCCGGACCGTTCCAGGAACAGCAGCAGCGCCGCATCCCAGGTGGCCTGCTCGGTCGAGAGCACGCCGTCGATTCGCGGGCCGATGTCGTCCCAGATCTCCGCCCACACCTCGCTGGCCGGGCGGCCCAGCGCCCAGGGATACTTGCCACCCAGGGTGTCGCGCCGGTAGGCGGCGTTGCAGAAGAAGGTCAGCTCCGGACCCCACGCCATCCACATGGCGAATCTCGACGACAGCAGAATGCTCACTGCGGTCTGCAGGCTCTGCGGCCACGCCGCGGGCGAGCCGAGCGGGGTCGCCGCCCAGTCGACCTCCGCGAGATCGCGACCGACCTCGGGATCGGCACTGAAGACGGCGGTGTCGGCCGCGGCACGTGACCCTTGCTCAGCGTCCCCAGCAGGCACCCAACATCCCTCTCGCCAGCGCGACCGAATACGACGTGGCGATCAATCGCCCCACCCGTCCCATCGACCGCCACCAGCAAGGTACCCCGATCGTGCAACGCGAAACGGCGGGTCGGGCAACTCACCGGCCCTGCCGGGGGCGCTTTACCCGGCGGGCTGCCGTAGACCGTTCGTGCTGTTAGCATCCCGGTGTCCGACCACCCCTGGCAAAGGAGGGCTCAGTGGCCCGCGCGCTGGCAGTGTCAGTGATCGCCTTTGCGGTCGTCATGGTGTGGATCTCGCCCGAGGCCGCCGCGGATCCCCCTGCTGGCACCACCGTGTTCGCCATCGGCAAGTGCGTCGATCCGAGTCAGCCTGCGCAGCAACGACCGGTGCGGTTCGACTACAACTGCAACACCACCGGCGTGATGGAGGACATGACCTGGACGTCGTGGGGTGTCGACGGCGCCGAGGGCAGCGGCACGGACAGCTCGATCGAGTGTCAGCCGAACTGCGCGCAGGGCAGCCGCCTGACCAATCCCATCCTCGTGCATGCGTGGAATCCGTTGCCGCCGAGCTCTGTTGGTTGCCCGTCGGGCGTCCAGTTCTATTCCGATCTGACCATCGCATATCCGGACGGCGTGCCGCCGTGGATCACGCCAGGAACATCGTGGGACGACGGAACCGATTTCGTGACCGTCGACGACATGCCGGCCGTTCACTTCTCAGGTCTCGTGCCGGACTGCCAGCCGCTGTAGATCGGTCGCATACCAGGGAGGCTCGAGTGGGACGCTTCGACGGGATGACGATGGTCGTCACCGGCGCAGCTTCGGGAATCGGGCTCGCGACGGTGCGGCGACTGCTCGAGGACGGCGCCGGTGTCGTCGGCTGCGACCTCGGGCCGGGGAACGAGATGCCCGACGGGCCCGGCGGGTACACCTTCGTCACGGCGGACGTCACCGACGAGGACGCGGTCGCAGAGGTGTTCGCCGCGGCGCCGGGTCGCATCACCGGTGTGGTCCATTCGGCCGGGGTGGCCAGCGGCGGCCCGGTGCACCTGCTCGACCGCGCCGAGTGGGACCGCGTCATCACCATCAACCTGACCGGCACCTTCCTGGTGACCAAGGCAGCATTGGTCCGGATGGTCGACCAGGAGCGGGTGGCCGGCGAGCGGGGCTCCATCGTCACGCTGGCGAGCGTCGAAGGCATCGAGGGCACTGCGGGCGGCAGCTGCTACAACGCCTCGAAGGGTGGCGTCGTGCTGCTGACCAAGAACATTGCCATCGACTACGGCCCGATCGGGATCCGTTGCAACGCAATCTGTCCCGGCTTCGTTGATACGCCGCTGCTGGCATCGGTGCTGTCCGATCCCTTCATGGCCGATGCCCGCGAGAAGACGGTCCGCGAGCACGCCCTGCGCCGACTGGGCCGTGCGGAGGAGATCGCCGCCACCGCGGCATATCTGGTCTCGGGTGACGCGTCGTTCGTCAGCGGGCAGGCGATCGCCGTGGACGGCGGCTACACCGCGGGACGCGACCACGGCATGACCGAACTGATGGGCCTTGCCGGACCGTAGGGCCCGCGGTCGGGTGTCCAACGCGTTCCCCGATCCGTCGAATCGCTGCTCGCACCGAGTCTGGATGCTCCATAATCATCGTCGGCGTCAGGTGAGCCTGATCCGTCTACCGGGGGGTGGTGGATGCGCGGAGAGCGTGCCGTGGTTCTTGGTGCCAGCATGGCCGGCCTGTTGGCGGCCCGGGTGCTCGCCGACTTCTTCGATACCGTCCTGGTGGTGGAGCGCGACGTGCTGCCCGCCGCGGCGTCCAGTCGGCGCGGCGTGCCACAGGGACGCCATGCCCACCTGTTGTGGGGCAGCGGTGTGTCGATCATCGAAGGGCTGTTCCCCGGCTTCGTCGACGGAATCATCTCCGATGGCGCAACATATTTCGACGGCGACCTGTCCAGGGTGTACATAAGCACCGGTGGGCACCCCTTGCCGCCGTCGGGTCACATCGACGACTTCCGGTTCATGTCACCCAGCAGGCCCCTCTTGGAATGTCATGTTCGACGGCGTGTTTCCGATACCCCCAACATCGAGATCTGCGATGGCCACGACATCGTCGAACTCATTGCGGCGCATGGGCATGTCTCGGGCGCACTGATCCGCGCACGAGACGGTGGCAGCGATCGGGCGGTCGAAGCGGATCTGGTCGTCGATGCGATGGGCCGCGGTGGCCGCACACCTGCCTTTCTGGACGGCATGGGTTATGGGCGGCCCGCCGAGGAGAGCCTCGACGTGCGTCTGATGTATTCGAGCGTGCCACTGAGGCTCCCAGCGACAGCACTGAGCGAGGTGGGCGTCATCGTCGGTCCCGTCGCGGGGCGCCCAGCCGGCCTGGCATTGCTGAGCAACGAGAACGACACCTCGATGTTCACCGCGTATGGAATGGCAGGCCTGGAACCGCCCACCGGGTTCAGCGAGATGCTGGCATTCATCGCGGATTTCACTCCCCCGCATGTGGTGAAGGCGATGCGGGCCGGCGAGGCCGCTGGTGAAGGAGCTCAACATCGGATGCCCTCCACTCGCTGGCGTCGATACGACAAGATGCGTCGGTGGCCGACTGGTCTGCTGGCCATCGGCGACGCGATCTGCAGCTTCAATCCCATTTACGGCCAGGGCATGACGGTCGCCGCACTCGAGGCCAAGTGCCTCCAGGATTGCCTGCTCGACGGAACCGATCACCTTCAACGGCGATACTTCCGCGCCACCGCGAAACCGATTGGGAATGCCTGGCAGTTGGCCACTGGCGGAGATCTCAGCCTGCCGGAGATCGAAGGGCCACGGCCGTTGCCGGTCAGACTCGTCAACGACTACCTCAAACATGCTCAGGCCGCTTCCCGAAGCGATGCCCTTGTCGCGCACCGGCTCACTCGAGTGGCCGGGCTCATCGATGCGCCCATCCGGCTCTTGCACCCAGAAGTCGCCGCCCGCGTTGCCGTGGCCGGCCTCAAGCGGCGCCGCGCCGCGCCGTCGAGGCTGAATGAGTTCGCCGAACGCACGCTTGTTTACGCGACACACCGACAATCGCGTACACAATGCGGAGTGTCGGCGAGACGTGCGGGATGCGGAAAGGTTGCCTCGGGCACCTTGGCGGATTCTTGACGTCGGCGCAGACAAGCGGGTCCTCGGCGCAATTTCGCCCTTCAACATGCTGGTGAACGCCCTACTCTTGCCATCGGGTGGTCCCAACCCTGGATCGGCGGTTCTCGGATGACGGCGGGCGTGGCGTGCGGATCGTGCGGCACCGGGCTGCGCGACAACGCCAAATTCTGCGACGTGTGCGGTACCCGAACTGCGGTTTCCGGTGACACCGCCGAGTACAAACAGGTGACGGTGCTGTTCGCCGATGTGGTGCGCTCGACCGATATCGCGGCTGCGCTGGACGTGGAGCGGTTGCGCGAGATCATGACCGAGCTCGTCGAGCGCTCGGCGGCGGTGGCCCAGCGCTACGGCGGGACCGTGGACTACACCGGCGACGGGGTGATGGCGATCTTCGGTGCCCCAGTCGCCTTGGAGGATCACGCTTTTCGGGCCTGCCTTGCCGCACTGGCCATCCAGGAGGAGGCGAGTCGGTTGGCGGCCGAGGTGGCGCGCCGCGACGGCGTGGCATCTCCTGTTGCGGGTGGGCCTGAATTCCGGTCGGGTGATCGCCGGTGACATCGGTTCGGGATCGCTGGGTTACACCGCGACCGGCGCAGGTCGGGATGGCGCAGCGGATGGAATCGGTGGCGCCGCCCGGCGGGGTGTTGCTGTCGGAGTCGACCGCGCGGCTGGTCGAGCACGTCGTACGAGCTGGCAGAACCGGAATTGGTGCGCATCAAGGGGACCGACGAACCGGTCTCCGCGCGCCGAGCTGTTGGCGATCGGCCCCCGCGATGACCGGGTCGGGCGCGCCGAGGCGAGCTTGGTCGGCCGGCGCTGGGAGATGGCGGCGCTCGACGCCATGGTGGACCGCACGATCGGTGGCCGTGGTGGTGTCGTGAACGTGGTGGGACCGCCGGGCATCGGCAAGAGCCGGTCGGCGCGGGAGACCGCGGCGCTGGCGGCCGGTCGCGGCGTCGAGGTGTCTTGGACCTTCTGCGAGTCCCACGCCGGCGACATTCCCTTCCGGGTCGTGGCGCGGCTGCTGCGGGCGAGCACCGGCGTGGCCGGCCTCGACGGGGAAGCCGCCCGGGTTCGGCTGCGGGCCCAACTTCCAGACGTCGACCCGCAGGATCTGCTGCTGCTCGATGATCTGCTCGGCATCGCCGACCCCGATGTGCCGCTGCCCCAGATCGACCCGGATGCGCGCAGGCGCCGACTGACCGCCCTGATCAACACGGCGTCGCTGGCGCGCACCGAACCGGCGCTGTTCATCATCGAGGATGCGCACTGGATCGATGCGGTCAGCGAGTCGATGCTTGCCGACTTCCTCACCGTCATTCCGCGCACCACGTCGCATGGTGCTGATCACCTCCCGACCCGAATATGACGGAGCGCTGTCACGGGTGCACGGCGCTCAGACGATAGCGCTTGCGCCACTGGATGATTCGGATACCGACAGCCCTGCTGGCCGAGCTGCTGGGGTCAGATCCCTCGGTCGGCGAATTGACGGCGATCATCGCCGACCGCGCCGCCGGGAACCCGTTCTTCGCCGAGGAGATGGTCCGCGAGTTCGTCCAGGGCGGGGTGCTGGCGGGCGAACACGGCGACTACGTCTGTCGCACCGATGTCGCCGAGGTGAGCGTTCCGGCCACCGTGCAGGCAGCCATCGAGGCACGCATCGACCGGCTGAGCGCCCCGGCCAAACGAACGTTGAACGCCGCGTCGGTGATCGGCGCCCGCTTCGGGGCGGATCTACTCGCGGCGCTGGGACTCGATCCGGTGTTCGACGAGCTGCTCGGTGTCGAGCTGATCGATCAGGTGCGGTTCACCCCAAGTCCCGAGTACGCCTTCCATCACCCGCTGATCCGCGCGGTGGCCTACGAATCGCAACTGAAATCCGATCGCGCCGAATGGCACCGGCGCCTCGCCGCCGCGATCCAAGAGCGCGAGCCGGGCTCGGTGGAGGACAACGGGGCGCTGATCGCCGAACATCTGCAGGCCGCCGGCGAACTGCACGCCGCCTACGGCTGGCACATGCGCGCAGGCGCCTGGTCGACCAACCGCGACATCGGCGCCGCCCGGGTCAGTTGGGAGCGGGCACGCCGGATCGCCGACGCGCTCCCCACGGACGACCCCGACCAATTGTCCATGCGGATCGCCCCCCGCACCATGCTGTGTGCCACCGACTGGTATGCCCGAGCAGTCCACGAAGGCCGGGGCCGCTTCGCGGAGTTGCGGGAGTTGTGCAGCGCGGCCGGGGACGAGGTCTCGCTGGCCATCGGCATGAGCGGGCTGGCCACCGAGCTCCTGTTCGCTGGGCGTTCGCAGGGCGCGCGGCTGGTATCCGAACAGATGGCGCTGCTCGAATCGATCGGCGATCCCGCCTTGACCATGGGGTTGGCATTCCCCGCGTTCACCAACTGGTTCAGTGTCGGCGAATTCGGTGAGATCTTGCGGTGGTCGCAGACCATCATCGACCTGGCCGGGGGCGACCCCGCCAAGGGCGCCGGCTTCGGTCTGGGATCACCGCTGGCGGTCGCGGTGGCGTTTCGCGGCGTTGCGCGGTGGTGGCTGGGCCGTCCCGGGTGGCGCCAAGACCTCGACGACGCCGTCGCGATGGCCCGAAACAGCGACCCGGCAACCCTCGGCGTCGTCGTCACCTGGACCTACGGTCTGGCGATCGTGTACGGGGTGCTTCGGGCCGATGACTCCGCGATGCACGCGATCGAGGAGGCGGTGCAGACCGCCCACAGATCCAGCAGTGACATCGCCCTGATCTTCACCGAGTACTCGTTGGGTGGCGCGCTGCTGTGTCGCGACACCGCGGCCGACCGTCACCGCGGGCTGGAGCTGATGGTGCGGGCCCGGGAGTGGCAGCGCGAACGCATGCCCTCCCTGGTTCCGGCCACCGACTTGTTCGCCGGCAGGGAGAGGGCCAGGCGCGGTGACCGCGATGCTGCCATACCGGTGCTGCGCGCAGCGGTCGACGAGCTGTACGAGGCGGGACGGCTCGGGTATGCCGTGTGGGGCACCGACGCTCTGGTGGAGGCGCTGCTCGAGCGTGGCGCCGACGGCGACCTGGCCGAAGCCGAGGCGGCGATCGACCGATTGGTGAACTTGCGAGCCGACCAGGGTTCGGCGATGCGCGAGATCACGCTGCTGAGGCTGCGCGCACTTCTGGCCCGGGCCCGCGGCGACGACGTTGCCTTCCGGGACTTGGCGAGTCGCTATCGTGCGATGGCGGAATCGCTCGGCTACGAAAGACACATCGACTGGGCCGCGGCAATGATCGAGGGTGAAGACGCGACTTAGCGCCAACCCACCCCGCGCGGGCTGGCGCCAAATCGGATCAAGCTGTCACGAATCGGCCGAATCGTCCCCCGACGGGTCGCCGGACGCCGAGCCGCTGCCCTTCGCAGACGAGGCAGCGGGTGATGATGTGACCGAGGATGGTCCTGCCGCCTCGTCGTTGACGGCGACGCGTCGGGTGGTCGGGTGGCCACCGTTGCGGCGGTGCCCCAGATCGCGCAGCTGCTCACCCCCGTCGAGCGAATGGCGCACCACGGGCCGAGGCGTCGCCCGCCGCACGGCAGGCTTCGCCGGCTCGGATGTGGGGACATCGGCTGAAGACTCCGGCGCACTGAGTGTCGTCAGTCCGCTCGGAACCTCGTCCACCTCGACGGTCTCGGTCAGATCCTTCGCCGACTCGGCCGTTGTCGACCGCAGCCGCTTCGTCGGAGTCGACGGGTCGATCGAGGTCACCGACGGCGAGACACCTTCCTTCTCGACCGTCAGGGTGGCGGGCGCTGGATCGCTCACCTGTGGGTCGCTCGTCAACGTCGGCGTGACAGTCGCCTCTACGTCGGTGGTGGTTGCGCTGGTTGTCCGAAGCAGTGGCAGCGCCGGCAACGAACCGACAAGGCCCGAAATCGCCCTCTGGACTTGGTCGACGACCCTGATGATCACTACCGCCAAGATCAGAACACCGAGGCCACCGAACAACAGAATGGGACCGATGATCGGACTGGTGATGGGGTTGCCCAGCAGCGGCTTCAGTATCGCACCAACGGCAGTCAGAGCGGCGTCCCTAATCTTCTGACTGTTCGTCGCCGGGTCGAGCGCCAGGTCGAACGCAGGCGGATTCACCGCGATCGCGCTTCGAGCAGTCGTGACAGCACTCGTAGATGTCCACGGGCGCGGGAACCACCGGGGCGACGGGTGCGACATTCCGGCTCTGACTGCGGACCCATTCATCCAGTAGGACAACCGAAGATGCTGCCGGGGACAGGGCAAGGTTTGCGAGCCGCACCACGTGCACTCGTGGGCTCGGGCCGTTGGAGTCCGGCGGCGCTATCACGAGGCCCAACGCGAGGACGCCGGCGCCGGCGACTGCGCCACCAGCGGCGAGTCGAGAACGAAAAGACCGCCATGACGAGTCCTTTGGGCAATGCTCGAACGCGGTCGATATGCTTACACAACCCATGATCGTTCCCTTCCCCCATTTCGCGGCTCTACGACGGAAATCGTCGCTCCACTCCGATGCGACCAATGCAGTGGCACACCACTGCACTTTTCGCCGGGTTTCGGCGCGGTACTTAAGGGCGAAGCCGTCGGTTGGCGGAATCGGTTGATGCCGAGGTCGACAACGCCGGTCCCGCACGCTCATGCGGTGCAGCGACCTTGGCGGCAGTGCCGGTCAGCAACCGGCCGGCTGACACGCCACGAAACGCAAGCGATTCGATGCGACCAACAGAAGTCCCGGACACGTCGACGAGACTGATGGCAACGGTGTCGTCTCCGACGAGCGTGATCCGGGCTCGAAGCCGGGTTGCGCCGATGACGTTGAGCGAGAAGCCTTCCCACTCGAGCGGCAATCTGATCAGCTCCGATTCCGCGAGGATGCCGGCCACACCGACGCCGTGCAGAATCGCGTCGAGCAGCACCGGATGCAGACCGAACCGGCTCGCGTCCGCCTTCGTCTGCTCCGGCAACTCCGCCTCCACGAACACCTCGGCGCGACGACGCCACACCCCGCGCAGTGCGCGGAATCCCGGCCCGTATTCGAAGCCATGCGCGGCCAGCATCAGGTAGGCCTCGGCGACGTCGACCGGTTCCGCGCCCTCCGGGGGCCAGTGGTCGAACTCCTCGTGGAGAGTGTCGTCAGGGGTTGGGGAGAGGACGCCTTCGCCATGGCATGTCCATGTCCGATCGGCACCTTCTCGGTCGATCCGCGAGTAGATCCGGACCGGACGATCGCCGGACTGACGCCATGCACCCACGACGACTTGCACCGCCACACCGCTGTGTTCGCCGACGATCAGCGGAGCATGCAGCACGAGCTGGTCCACATGTGAGCACCCCCCAGAGTGGCCCGCGTGCAGCGCCAGCTCCACCATCGCCGCCCCAGGAACCAACACGACCCCGTGGACTTTGTGGTCAGCCAGCCAAGGATGGGACATGAGCGACAGCCGACCAACGAGGAAGAATTCCTCCGAATCCGACTGTGCCACTATCGCTCCGAGTAGTGGATGATCCACGCCGGTGACACCGAGACTGCTCGCGTCGCCGAACCCGGGCAAGGGGTCCATCGACTGGCGCTTCTGATCGAAGACGTACGTGGGCAAGTCGATGCGACGCGCGCCGGTGTCGGCGAACATGCTCGTCCAGTTGGCGGACTTCCCGTGGACGTGGGCCTCGGCAGCCGACAGCAAGATCCGCCGCACACCGCCTTCACGTCGCAGCGTCCCGATCACGCGGTGGTCATCGCCGTGATCCTCGAGTGACTCCTGGATGGCAACGGTCAGAACCGGTTGCGGGCTGGGCTCGATGAAGGTGCGATAGCCGTGTTCGTACGCCCACTGCACAGCCTGTTGGAACAACACCGGTTGCCGCAGATTGGCGAACCAGTAGTCGCCGTCGAGAATCGACGGATCCAGCCCAGCCCCGGTGACCGCGGAGATGAACACGATGTCGCCGATTCGCGGCAGCAGGCCGGCGAGTGACTCGCGCAACGGCTCCCGCAACGCCTCGACTTGAGTCGAATGCGCTGCGTAATCGACGGGAATCCGGGCGGCAGGCACGTCGGTTCGCTCGCATTCGGCCACGAGTTCGCATATGGCCTCCGTACTGCCGGTGACGACGGTCGAAGACCGACCGGTCTGCGCGGCGACCGAAAGGGATCGACCCCATGGTTCGATGAGCGCGAGGACCCGTTCCGCTGGCCACGTGATCGAGACCATGCCACCCGCCCCCGCGATCGCACTGATTGCCTTGCTACGCAACGTGACGACCTTGACCGCGTCTCGCAACGAGAGAGCGCCCGCAACATAGGCGGCCGCGATCTCGCCATGCGAATGGCCGAGGACGGCGTCGGGCTGGACTCCCAGCGCCCGCCACTGCGCGGCCAGTGACACCGTGACCGCAAACAGCACGGGCTGCTCCACGTCCACCCGGTCGAGGGCCGGCGAACCCGGGCCACCGCGCACGGCCTCGAGCAGCGACCAATCGACGAACTCGGCGAATGCGGCATCGCACTGCCGCATCTGATCGGAGAAGGCAGGCGAGGAGTCCAGCAATTCGATCGCCATGTCCATCCACTGCGAGTCCTGGCCGGGAAAGACGAAGAGTGTCTTACCCGTGGCAGTAGCCTTTGCGGTCAACACATTCGGTGCAGGCGTGCCGGAGGCGATCGCTGCCAACCCACTCATCAGCTCGTCACGTTCGGCACCGATCGCAACCGCTCGGTAGTCGAACGAGGCGCCGGTGGTGGCCAGTGAGTACGCCACGTCACGCGGATCCAGTTCGGTGTGCTGCTCGACGAACCGTCTCAACCGGGCCGCCTGCTCGGCCAGTGCGGACACCGACCTGGCGGACAACACCCACGGCATCACCGCAGGACGCTCGTGCGCTGACTTCGCGACCGGCTCGCAGGGACTCCGTCGCTCCTCAATCGCCATTGGCCGACTCGTGGCCGGTCGCGTGTCGTGCGGTCATTGCAAAATCGTCGCTCGCATTCGGTGGCGACGAGCGCAGTAGCCCGCCACTGCAATCTCGGCCGATTCCTCCGCGGTGCTACTTAGTCCCCGGTTTCCACTTGCCGCGATCGATGAACCCCCTCGAATTCACCGATCGCGGCAAGTGGCGGCAACGTGGCATTGGTAGGCGGGAGCGCAGTCACAGCCTCCGCATTTCTCGTTCCATCTCGGCGTGCTCGAGAAACTCGCAGCGCGGTGGATAGTGGCGCGGTGTCGGTTGGGCATCCGCGGATGCACTTCCGAACCTCCTGCGCATGGCGGCGAACACACTGCGGGTGTGCTTTCTCCGTGGCAACAAGGCGACCGCCGTGCCATAGGCCACCTCATGCTCGGTGATGAGAACCGGTGGCTGACGCACCGCTTCGATGACATGCTCGTGATCTTGATCAACCACCTGCGGATCGACGGGTGTGGCAACCAACTTGGACACGTCGGCCTTCTTCCTTCGGCGTTTGTGACCGGTCAATCGTCGATCGCATTGGGTACGGCGAGCGCAGTAGCGCGCTACTGCAATCTCGCCCGCGTGACGGCGGTGCTACTTAGCAGGCCCTCGAGTGCATGCCGTCAGGGGTGAGTTCACTCCGTTGGCGGCCGACGGCGCGACAGCAGCGCGGCGAGTTCGTCGCGGCTGGTGGTTCCGGTCTTCAACATGGCCCGGTAGATGTGGCTTTCGACGGTGCGTACGGAGACAGTCAGACGCTCGGCGACTTCGCGGTTGGACAATCCCTCACCGATCAACATCACGATCTCGCCTTCGCGATCGGTGAGCGGCAATGGCTCGCTGGCCTGCCGAAGCGCTGGGGTACGGGCTCCCCCGCATCGTTCGGCCAGGGCCTCTGCGCGAGCTGAGGCTCCCAACGCCGATCCCCGGAGGTCTTGGCGGCGATACGCGAGCGCAGCATGGGCTGCCGCATCGACGGCGGCGACGAGATCACCCATCCGCTCGAATTCATCGGACACGGAGGATAGTTCAGCGGCTTCTCCGTCGCGCAGGGCGGCGGCGAACCGTGCGGCCACGCCTACTCGGGGCCCTTCGACCACCGATTCGAGCTCGTGCAACCGTTGGGCACCGGTGCGATCACCGAACTGGGCAGCGGTCTGAAGGCATAGCACTTCTGCCGCGAATTGACCTCTGGCCGAGGCCCTTTCGGCTGCAGACACCAGGCCCTGGATTGCCTCGCTGACCCCACCCTGGCCCGCGGCCACCCACGCCCGGGCCAGGCTCTGCTCGTGGTCCAGAAGGCGAAATCTGCGTTGCACCTCGTCGAGCGCGGCGAGCGCGGCGGCCGCCTCATCGGTCGAACCCCGCATCCCGAGCACAGTCGCGCGGGAAATGGTGTAGCGGTATCCCCACCCAAGGGGATGCGATGCGAACAACCTCTCGGCGGCTTGTTCCAGCAGCACACCCGCGCCGCCCAGATCGCCGGCACCGAGCGCTGCCCGACCTGCCACGGCGGCACCCAGCAATTGGGCCGCCCCGGGGAGATTGGCCGCCTGCTGGCGCGTGCGCTCGGCCACCTCGAGCGCGTCTGCGACCCGACCGGATAGCAGCAGTGCGCTGACCTCCGCGTCGGCGATGTTGAACCTCATGTGCGGCGCGTCGAGTGAGCGGGTCGCAACGGTGTGGCCCGCGTCCGCGGCGGCGATGGCGTCGGTGGTGCGCCCGGCATCCGCGGATATCTGGGCGAGTGCCCACGCGATCTCGGCGCCGACGACGGGCAGGTCCTCCAAGGCAAGGTTCTTCGAAGCCTGCACCGCCGCATCCGGCTGGTCCATCGCAAACCAGTACACCGTGAGGAAGGCGTCGACATACGCCCGAGCCTGGGCAGGCGTGTCGCGTGACGCCTCGTCGATGAGTTCTTTCGCGCGGTCCGGGTCCCCGAGTGCCCACAGCGTGTTGCTCGACCTCAGGAACGCCAACCGGGCGCGGTCGCGATCGGTCAACTGGTCGGTGTCGATGTCGGCGAGTACGGCCTCTGCCTCCCTGCCGCGCCCGAGCCACGACAATGCGTGCGCCCGAACGAAGTTCGGTTCCGCCCCCGACCCGGCGTGGATCGCCGCTTCCGCCAGTCGATCGGCAAGGGCCAGGTCCGCCAGCCAGACGGCGCCGTACGCAGCGCTGACCAGCAGGTCGGCGTCGGGAGCGAGGTCGGAGTCGAGACTCAACGTCGCGCGGCGCACGACGATTCGGATGTCGTCGCGGTCGCTCGACGCTGCGAGTTCTTTGGCGACGAGTCCGCGCAGCCGTCGGAGCCGGGTGCGTGCCGCGCGCTTTCGGCGCACCTGCCCGTACAACGGATGCGCCACTCGTACCTCGATGCCGCCGCCGGCCGGCTCCAGCGTGATGAGACCGCGGGCCTCGGCCTCCTCGACTGCGGCCGCGTCGGTGATCCGCGTCAAGGTGGCGAGGTCGATCGGCTCCCCCACCGCAAGCACGTCGATCACGTCGCTGACCGGTGAGGGCAGAGCCCCGATGCGCGATTCGACCAGATCCACCAGGCCGGGAGGCATGATCGGATCACCAACCCACCGCCAAGACCCGTGCTCTTGGAGAATTCGACCGTCGGCGACCTCCTGCTCGACGATGTTCCGCAGATACAGGACATTCCCGCGAGTCAACGTGAACAGCCGCTGGGCGGCTTCCGCATCCACCGGTCCACCGAGGCTCGCTGCCAGCAGCTCAGTGGTCTGGTCAAGCGAAAGTTGTTCTAGGTCAAGCCGGTCGAACTGACCAGCCGTCCACAGATCCTGTATGGCGGCGGGAATCGGCGCATCGTCTCGGACGGTGAGTACCACCCGTGCCGCGCCCCGTTGCACGATCTGGTGCACGACGAAGGTCGACAGATCGTCGAGCAGATGTACGTCGTCGACACCCAGGATCACGTCGGCGGCCGAAGACGCGGCGGTGAGCGACTCGATCACCCCCCGCAGCAGCTGAACGGTGTCGGTGACACCCGACGGCGCCCATGCGGTGAAGGCACCAAGCGGAATTTCCCGTGCCGAGGACGTGCCTGCCGTCCAACGGATGTCGCATCCGCGTGCCGCGGCGGCCGACAGTGCCTCGCGGGCGATCCGACTCTTTCCGACGCCCGCCGATCCGCAAATGAGGATGCCGGAGTGCTCCGACGCCGCGATGGCGCGCTCGACGGTTCGCATCTCCCCCGAGCGGCCAATTAACGGCCACGACAAGCGCACCTCGAGAGCCTACGACGGAAAACCCGCGTACCCGGCGAAACGACAGGCGGGTGTTGGCGGCCGCACGGGGGCAGATTTTTGTACCATCGCGCAATGCGGGATTCGCCGGCGCCGAGTGAACACGGCAAACGGCGATTCGTTTCGCGGCGTGAGGTCCTCACATACGTCGCATCCGCGCCGGCCCTCGCGTCTCTTGGCGCCTTGGCTGCGGGCCTTGACGGGCACATCGCGTCAGCCGCCGACGTCAAGCTGGTCGATTTCGCGGAGCACCTGGTCGCGCCGGATCAGATCGCGGCGGCAGGCTATGCCGGGGCGGTGGTCTACGTGTCCGAGTCCCGGCCTGGCGCAAACTTCGACTTCAAGCCCGTCACCCGCGAGTACGCGGATGCGCTCCGCGCGGCGGGTCTTCACGTCGTGAGCAACTACCAGTACGGCAAGCCCGGCTGGCCGACGCCGTCCGACTTCACCCGTGGGTACGACGGCGGCGTGGCCGACGCGCAGACAGCACTCGGCCTGCACGCTGCGGCCGGGGGTCCGGACTTGGCGCCGATCTTCTTCAGCATCGATGAGGACATAGACCTCAACACCTGGAATTCCCTTGCGGTTCAATGGTTTCGAGGTATCAACTCGGTGCTGGGCGTGGACCGCACCGGCATCTACGGCGGCTCCCGGTCATGTGCGTGGGCGATCGGCGACAACGTGATCGGACACTCCAGCACTGCTGGATACCGATGGGCGTGGCAGACGAGGGCGTGGTCTCGCGGGGAGCGGGAGCCCGCGGCGGTGCTCTACCAGTCGGCAATCGTCACCGCGGCAGACCCCGGGGTCGTGCTTGCAGGCATCCACGTGGACGAGGACGAGGTGCTCGCGACCGACTTCGGTCAATGGGACCTCGGTCGATGATCTGGGCGTGCCAAGCGCGCTGCAGCGCGTCGTTTAGCATTTTGAAGCATTAGCCAGATTCGTCGCCTAACATTCCGACGTGTAAATTTGACGCTGATCAAACTTTGCCAGAGGGTCCGACTCAGCTGAAATGTGGTGATCTCATGTCCTCGCTCGTTTCTGCGGTCCGGAGTTGGGTTCGCTCCGAGGATCACTACTACTGGCTCACGTCGTTCCTGGCCGCCAGAGGACTTCAGCAGTCCACCTGCCGGCTGATCGCCGCAAGCATGATCGGGTTGAGCGCGATGCCCCTGATCCTCACGTTCAGCAGCCTGGGGCCGTCAGGGACGACGAATCGATTGCTTGCCGCAGCCGTGTCGATCTGCTCCATGGCCATGGCGACGGTGTGGCTCCGGCATGGCTGGCCCACGCGATTTCAGTCGCAGATGTGCGTGATGATCGGAAGCATCTGCATCGCGGTCGCGTGCTTGATCGAAGCGCATCCCCTACTCGGACTCATGGGCGCCACCACGTTCATCGTCTTGTCGGCGTTCACGGCGTTGTTTCACGACGGGCGGGTGTTGGCCTTCGTGTGGATTGTCGGCGCTGCCACGTTGGTGGTGCTCGCGCACTCGAGTGGGCGGGGTCGACCCCTTCGTCACCATCTGCGGGATTGCGCTGTTCGTCCTCACCAATGTCTTCGTCGTGTTCGTCTGCCGAAACGTCATCAGCTTGGTGAACCGGGATTTTCACAACGGCGAACTCGAACCACTGACGGGATCTGCTGACCCGTGACGCCTTCACGGACCGCGTCGCCACACTCGTCTCCGCGCGCGACCGGGACGATGACCGCTTCGTGGCGATCGTCGTCGTCAGCATCGACAGCTTCTCACTACTGACCGCGATGAGCGGCGTCGCCGGCGGCCAACGGGCACGGATCGCGATCGGCCATCGCATTGCCGTGACGCTGCGCCGCGACGCCATCTTGGCGCACGTCGGCGAATCGGAGTTCCTCGTCGCCGACACGTTCAACGGCTCCGATGCCACGGTGCTCACCGACCGGCTGCATCAAACCGTCCGCTCCGCACCATTTCGGCTCACCGCGAGCATCGGCGCGATCACGACTCCGCTCGGTCCCCTCGTCGGTCTCCCGCCACACGACGTCGTCGAGGAACTCGTCACGTTGGCGACATCCAACATGTATTCAGCCCGCAGAACGGGCGGACAACGCACCGAAGCCACCGAGTGCCCCCGACTGACCACGATCGACGGCGCGGACACCGACGAACGCGACGACGACAAGTCGGCTTGAGCTTGGAATTCACGGAATTCCGCTGCCACCTACGGAGTTCGACCTACGGGACCGTGATGGAGATGTTGGCTCGTTCGGTGCCAGGAGTACCCGGAGTGGTAGGCGGCAGCGATGCCCAGAAATCCGTGTCGCGCATCCAGGACTGGGAGGCCCATCGGAAAGTCCCGGCTTGGAATCTCCGGTAGCTCCGCCGCCGTGAAATCGCTCCCGTAGGGAACCAGCGGCTTGGCCACGTCAGGGTGCTGGATCTTTGGATGCAAGAACTGCAGAGCGACATTCCAGTTGTCGAGCAGGTCCTTCCGCGTGATCGGGCCGCCGGGCTTGTCAGACGTCGGGTGCAGTGCCTTGTGGAAATGGAGCGTGGCGGTCGCACTGGCTCCGGCAGGCGTCGCCGTGAACGCCGTCCACGCGTTGAAGGCAGGCGTGCCGAAGGTGACGACGGCTTCGATCTTGCCCGGTGCGAACGCCGCCTCCAGCCACTGGTGGCGATACGCCTGAATCTCGGGATCGTTCAGGTGTGGCAGCGCCATGCTCTGGTTGTAGATGCCGTAGAGAAACGCGTTGATCATCAGGTAGCTCTTCGAGTAACCCAGCTTCTCGACGAAGCCCTGCACGCGGCGCCCGGCCTGGCCCGACAGACACCGGCGCGTGACCGCCTCGGTCTGGGCCGGGTCCTGGCCGATGACGAGCAGGCGTGCGGTCGCGTTCGCACGGCCGCGATAGAAGATGGGCCCCCACAGCGAACGGAAGCCGTCGGCACCCTTGAAAACGGTGTCGTCGGGATAGTTCCGGCACAGCGTCCTGAACGTGCCCGTCGGTCCGGTATCGAACGGATCAGTGATCATCGAAGGCCCCCCAGCGAAGTCGAGGATCTCAGTTCAGCGGATTGTCGGGGTAATCGCAACCATCTACGGCGGCCAAATCGAGGCGATGGTCGACCGAGGTCAACGACGTTGTCGCCGCCGCATAGGCTGGCAGCCAGTCTCTTGGTGAACTCGAGCCCAGCTGCGCTCGAACCGCGATGGAAGGAAGACCCCATGACGGACGGCCAGACCACCACGCACGCAGAGCTTTTCGATCTGACCGGCAAGACCGCGCTGGTCACCGGCGGCACCAGGGGCATCGGCATGATGATGGCCCGCGGTCTGCTTCAGGCGGGCGCGCGCATCGTCATCAGCTCACGCAAGGCCGATGCGTGCGCGCAGGCCCAGGAACAGTTGTCCGAGTTCGGCGAGGTGAAGGCCATTCCAGCGGATCTCTCCCGGCACGACGAATGCCTTCGCCTCGCCGACCTCGTCACCGCCGACTTCGACGGACTGAACATCCTCGTCAACAACGCGGGCGCGACGTGGGGCGAGCCGCTGGAGAGCTTCCCGGACTCGGCGTGGGACAAGGTGCTCGACCTCAACCTCAAGTCGCCCTTCTGGCTCGTCCAGGCGTTGCTGCCCGCGCTCCGGCAGGCCGGCACCGCCGACGACCCGTCACGAATCATCAACGTCGGCAGCATCGATGCCATCCACGTCAGTCAGTTGCCCGTGTACTCCTACGCCAGCAGCAAGGCCGCGCTGCACCAGCTGACTCGGGTACTCGCGCGCGAGTTGGGGCCGCAGCACATCACGGTGAACGCCGTAGCTCCCGGACCGTTCCCATCGAAGATGATGGCAGCGACGCTCGATGCCTTCGGCGACTCGATCGCCGCATCGTCGCCGCTCGGTCGGATCGGACGCGACGACGACATGGCGGGGATCGCCGTGTTCCTCGCCAGCCGCGCGGGCGCCTACCTCACCGGGACGATCATCCCCGTCGACGGCGGTATCGCCACCACCGCGACCGGCTCGTCGAACTAGCCGGCCAGTTTCGCCGACACCGTCGCCGCGAACGTGTGCGTGTCGCCGGGCCAGCGTGCTGACACGTAGCGGCCGTCATCGACGACGAATGCCGGCCGCGCATTCGACACGGAGTCGCGCACCATTCCCGACGATTTCATCCGCCAGTCCGTGGAACCCCTTGTCACATCGCAGAAGTCGTCCGGACTCCTCAGCGCACGGGTCACCTCCGCCTGCACGGACATGTAGCCGGCCGGGTCGTCGGGCTGCTCGACGTAGGTGCGGTAGTAGTCGGGATCCCAGAACCTCGTCACCCGGGCCAAACGCCAGGCGCGACGCTCCAGTTCCCACGTCAGCGCCGTGGTCTTGCGTCCGTAGAGCACCGACTGGCCCGTCGTCGGATCGACGGTTCGCGCGGCCAGCAGCACTCCGTGACAGATGGCGGCCACCAGGATCTGGCGGCGGAAGGCTTCGGCGACGAGCCGGTGCAGCACGTCGCTCTCGAGGTAGCTGCGCATCCCCCGCGCGCGGTGGCCGCCGGGAAGCAACAGGCCGTCCACGTCCTTCACGTCCGCATCGGCCCAGGCGGTCGGCTGCCGGTACTCCGGTGACGCCAGCATCCGCCCGTATGCGGTGCGTGCATCGCGATTCGCGCGCAGGATTCGACCGACGACGATCACCCGGTTCAGGCCGGGGACCTTCGACCAGAAGTCCAGGCCGCGGCCGGTGACCATGAGGTCGTCGGCGACCGCCTGCGCGCCGCTTTCGGTGCTGAACACGACGGTGTGCCCATTCGCGGTCAGGACCTGCCAGCTGACGGCGACCTCGGTCGGGTCGAAATCGTTGTCCGGGATGGGTATCAGGACGGTGGCCACGGTGCCAGCATGTCACCCGAGAGCGTCAGCGACGTTCCGCGACCGGCTTCGTCGCCCGGACCACCAAACCCGCGACGGGTGCGCCGGCCTCATTGCGGAGTTCCGCGGATTCGGCCTCGGCCGTCAGTCCCGCCTTGGCGAGCACCCGCTTCACGTACGCAAGGCTGTGGCTGTAGCGGCCGTGTAGTTCGAGCCGGTAGTCCACGTCGGCCTCGCCCATCGCATGTTCGAGCGTGAAGACGAGCGTCCCCGACGGTCGCAGAGCCCCCGCCGCGGCATCGCAGAACTCGCGCAGGTCACCGAAGTACACCAGCGTGTCGGCCGAGACCATGACGTCGAAGGCGTCGGGTCTGGCGCGCAGAAACTCGGTCAACTCGCACTGCTGCAGGTCGGTGTACACGTCCTTCTTCCTGGCGAGGGCGAGCATCCCGGCGGACAGGTCGACGCCGACGAGTCGCGACGCGTACGGCCGAAGCAGTGGCCCGCACAGCCCGGTCCCGCAGCCGATGTCAAGGATCTCCAATCGGCCGTCGGCGGAGATACCGGCGTCGGCCAACGTGGCGACCACGAGATCCGGCGCGCGGTATGCCAGGCTCTGCAGCTTGGCCTCGAAGCTGGCGGCGAAGGCGTCGAAGGTCTTCTCCACGAACGCATTCGACGCACGCAGGGGCACGCCTGCCCCGGTGCTGGCGGCGAGCATGTGTTGCGCGATGGGTTCGCCGGGCTCGTCGGCGAGCCACTCCTCGAGTACCTTCACCGCTTCGTCGACCTCGCCGATCATGCAGTGCGCCAACGCAAGTAGCCGTCGGGCATCCGGGTGCCTCGGGCGCAAGGTGATCGCCTTGCAGAAGCACTCCGAGGCCTCCTTGGCGCGGTTGCGGCCGTTGAGCAGGATACCGAGGTTCGTGTAGGCATCCGCATGGTCGGGGCACAGTCGGATCGCGGTTCGGTAGGCAGTCTCGGCCTCCTCCGGCCTACCGGCGGCGCGAAGCAGCACGCCGAGATTGCTGTGCGCGTTGGCGTGGCCGGGGTCGATCGTTATGGCGCGTTCGTACTCGGCGATCGCCTCCTCGAGTCGACCGTCGGATTGAAGAACGATCCCCAGATTGCTGTGCCAGTCAGCCTGATTCGGGCTCAGTGCCAGGCTCTGCCCGATGAGGTCGATGGCTTCATCGGTGCGGCCCTCTTGGTGCGCAAGCAGGCCGGTGTAGTGCAGGGCGTCCTGGTGCTGCGGCGCCACCTCGAGCACGCCGGCGTATATCAATTTCGCCTCGGCCAGGTGATGCTGCTTCTGCAGCTGGATGGCCAGCGCGATGGCCTCGTCGACCGTCAGCTCCTGCGGCCCTGACGGTTCCACGGCTATCCGACCTTGTTGCCCTGCAGGTCGAATTTGAAGTGCTGCCCCTCATCGAGCGATCCGTCGGGCTTCTGCGCCTTGTATTCGAGGTCCACCTTGGCGAATTTCAGCTGGACGGATTCGACGTACGGCGAGTCTTCGGACCCGCCGTGGTTGACGGCGGTGATCGTCACGTCGTTCAGCTTGACGATCAGGAACTCCTGCTGTCCCTTGCCCGCCTTGCGGTGGGTGATCGTCGCGTCCTTGATGTGCACGCCCGTCGCGCATGCCTTGAGAAGCGCCGGGGTTGCCTTGTCGATGCCGTGAACGATCGACAGCTCCTGGAACGTCGCCTTGCCCGCACCCGATCCGCTGCCCGATCCGGACGGTCCGGCGTTCGCGACACCCCAGGAGAACGAGAGCACCTCGATCTCGTCCTTGTGCTTGATGTCGAGCGATTCGCCCTTGATGTCACCGATCTTCGCGAAGATGTCCGTGGTCATTGCGTCTCCCCTGCCGCTATCGGCACGATTCTAGAGACTGCGGGCGGCCCGAACCGGCCTATTCAGTACTATTCAGCGACCGGCGACATCGAGCCGGTCTGGCCCAAATACCCCGTTGGTGCTGCGGTTCTGCCCCTGGACCACCAATCCGGTCCCTGGTCGACCAGCAGGCGCTAACGTTTTGTCGTCGCGACGGACGCTAGGGAGGCGACATGTATGGCTATCGGACTGTGGTGGTCGGGACCGACGGTTCCGACTCCTCGCTGCGCGCTGTCGAGCGCGCGGGCGAGGTCGCAGCGCAGGCGAATGCCAAACTGATCGTCGCCAGCGCACACGTGCCGACGGTCGAAAAGGGCGGCTGGTCCCGACCACCATCGCACGACAAGGTGTCTGACCCCCGAGCCGCCGACGCACTCGGCAGCGAGGGCTACAAGATGCACGGCAGCGCGCCCGTGTACGCGATCCTGCGGGAGGCGCATGACCGGGCCAAGGCCGCTCATGCTCCCGACGTCGAGGAGCGCGCGATAGAAGGTGCGCCGGTCCCCGCGTTGGTCAAGCTGGTCCAGGAGGTCAACGCAGACCTGCTCGTCGTCGGCGACGTGGGACTGGACTCGGTCGCGGGGCGGTTCCTCGGCTCGGTGCCCGCCGAGGTTGCCCGCAAAGCCAGGATCGACATTCTCATCGTCCACACCGCCGACTAGGGGTGGGTGGCTCAGGCCACCGAGTTGCTGGCACCGTTCCCCATCGACGGTCCCTTGACCGTTCTATTGACGGCCCCGAACGAAAATTGCCGCGAACTTTCGGCTAGACACCGGTTTGTCGGGCGATGGGCGCACCGCTCCGGTTCTCCGTCGACGTTCCCGCAGGAGTCTTGGACTTTTGCTGCAACGCTGATATACCTTCGGACGGCATCGAGTTCGACGGGGGGCTGGCGTGGCTGGTGGGCATCGGGCAAAGACGGCTGCGGGCGGTAAGTCCCGACGGGCGAAGGGGCGGCACCGCGCCACGCCGGAACATCGCGTCGCTCGTGGTTGGCTCGGCGCGGGCGCGATCACCCTGGGCGTCGGCGCAGCTCTGGCGAGCGGATCCGGCGTCGCCCACGCCGATGGCACCGGCCCAGACGGTTCAACCGGACCCTCCGCGTCGAGCCGCAGCACCGGCTCCGCAGCGAGCCCGGGGCCACGCACCTCGCCGGAGCGCGCGTCGAGCGGTCCGTCGAACGCGACGCAGGAGTCCGGCGAATCGCACATCGCGGCGTCGACCGCGTCGTCGCAGACGACGAATGCCACCCACGGCTCGCGATCGCCGAAGAATGCGGGCAGGCCGTCAGCGGGCATCACCGGCTCGAGCACCGCGCCACGCCATTCGCTCGGCAGCGGCAGAACCAAGCCGACGACTGCGGCGGAATCGAGCACGGCGCCGAGGAGTGCGACATCGAGTTCGACGACGTCCGCGACATCGCCAAGCACTCCGGCGCACATCCGAGCCGCGATACCGGGACCATCCGGTACCGGTTCCAGTCCATCGCCGGATCACTCCGCCGATCCGACCGCATCGTCCGATCCAGCACCGTCGCTGGCGAGCCCGTTGGCCCCGTTCGTGCACCATCTTCGGGCGGATGCGGTGGCCGCGGCGCGCAGCGTCCTCGATGCCACTTCCCCGGATCCGGCAGCCAGATCAACGGTGCTCCGCGACTTCACGGTGACCAGGTCGGCGTCCGCGGCGACGGCGACATTGGCACCGCACGTGACGGCGGCGGCGACTCAGGCGGTGGCGCCCACCCCCGTGGCCGTGCTGCCTGCCGCTGCCACACCTGTCGCGCCGCCATTGCCTGCCAACCCCGTCACGGGCCTGTTGACAGAGGTGTTCTCCACGGTCAACACGCTGATCGCCCCGAATCCGGCTGTGCCCCCGACGGATCCGTTGCACTTGCTGGTGTTCGAGGTGGTCCGTCGCATCGAGATGACCCTCGGGCTGCCGGTGGCGGGCACCCCCATCGTCAGCACCCCCGACCCGGTGATCGGCACGAATCCGGTATCCACGACTCTTGGGGTCCCCAGCCCTGCTGACGTGGTTTCAACTCCCTACGGTGACATCGGCAAGTGGCTGTTGCAGCCCAACGGTCAGATCTCGACCTTCGGCGGAGAGCGCATCGGCGGTAAGACACTGTTGGAACCGATCAACGTCATCATCCTCGACCCAGGGTCGACCAGCACCGCGGAGTCCACTGCGAAGCTCAACGCGGACTTGAGTCGGGCCGGATTCCCGGCCATGGCAGTGCACAGCACCGGCTTTCAGGGCATCGTCGGCGACACGACGTTCGGTCAACAGCCCGCAGGACTGCTGGAAGCCTTCTCCGACAACCTCTTTGTGCTCCCCGACGACCACGCCCGCGCGTTCGGACCCGCCCCCGTTCCGGACGGACCGGGGTATGTCTGGACTGTCGCGGTCAGCCGCGAACAGTTCGGTCTCAACGGATTTCTGCCGACGCACGTCTTGGTGTCGTACAACGCGGCTCGCGATGAACTAGCCAGTCGGCTCATTCTCAGCGGCGCGACGTTGGTCGGCATCGTCCCACTGAGCAATGCTGCCGACGACCCAACCCATACCACCGGTGACCACGACGGGTATGCCATCGTCCTCCGGTTGAACGACTGATCCAGGGTTCGCCCGGCGGCCGTCGTCACCGGCCGCCGGACGGACCGGAGTCGGATCAGCGCCCCGGCAGCCGTGGGACCAGGCGGAATCGGCTGACCGGACACCGGAGCACCGGGTGACGGCGGAACAATCGGGTCGCCCTTACCCCCGAAGCCACCAGCCATGTCGACGATCGGAGCACCCACCGGAAGCGGCGCGGCCACCGGCGCACCCACGGGCACCGGCGCGCCGACCGGAACGGGAGCACCCACGGGAAGCGGAGCACCCACCGGCACCGGCGCAGCCACGGGAACCGGCGCAGCCACCGGCACCGGCCCAGGCAAAGCCATCGGAATGCCGGCCATGTCAGCGATCGCAGCGCTGCAGCCGGCGGCACCGGCGGCTCCCGGCGCTGCGGCACCGACCGACGCCCGCCGACGTCTGGACGCATTCGTATCCGCCGGTCATCCATGGGGCCGCTGCAACGTCCGGACTCAACGTCATGGCGACCCCGCACAACCCAACCCCCGCAGCAACTACTCTGATGTTGAATCGATCAAAGATCGTCATGGACGTCGGATCCTCCAGTCGCGCTGATACATTCCGTGTTTAGGTGTGCAGCAGAATCGCATGCCGTACCCAAGCCGCGTTGTGCGGGTTCGTCAATTATCAGCAGCAAACGCCTGCGGCGCGCCACGCCGCACGGTGTTGTTGCCAAATGGTGACGTTCGCATTGGTTTGACACCCAATACCTCGCCCGGGCGGCCGCGGCCAGTACCCAGTTGCTACCCGTGCCCCTGGGTAGACGAGGACCATTGCCGCCGACGAAGCACGGCATGAAATGACGATCGGCGCCAGCAACCCCGACTGCGGTTGAAAGCGGCCACTGCCATCCGCGCGGACAGTCGACGGGCGGTGGGGATGGATGCTCGAGGAAGACCGTCGCGCGACAGCTCCACGCCATCGGTGACAAGGATCAGAATTTCGTCGACGCTTCGCTCACCGTTCAGCCGGCAGCAAACTCGGTCGCGCACGCGACGAAACGCGCCGATCAACGGGTGGCTCGACGGCGTTTCCCGGGGCCATCAGCCGGTGCCATCAGGTGCCTTCGCGGACATCTGGCCTTGATTGCGCCGCGCACGCCGCCCAGACCCGATGTCTCACAGGTTGGTTGGAGGTAGTTGTGGTATAGATTGTCCATCACCAACGGCTGGCCCAATCAAGCTGCGACACATCATCAGATGTCGAGCTGACCGCGCGCCTGCAAGGAAGACAGCGGCCCGTACGGTGCCGTTCGGCAAACGCCATGGCGGTGAGTTGACGCGGGCGGCATGTTGGCGATGAAGTCGAACATGTGTTCTAATAGGCCGTCAGCGCCAGCCCGCCAACTGCGGGCGATGTTCAGAAGGAGATCGCCGCAACAATGACTGTAGACACTCTGCCAACAGAAGCGCCGCCCACCGATTTCGACACTCCCGACGTCTTGGTTCCTTCTGTCGAGAGCACCTCGCCTGGCGATACGCCGACGGCCAACGCGCCCGCCGCTGAAGCTCTCTGCCGAGGAGAAGCCCAAGAGGGCTCCGGCCAAGAAGGCGGCCGGCAAGAAGACCAAGACGCTCGAGCTGACGCTCACTGTCATCGGTACCGCCGACGGCGAGTGGCGCGCCGAGCTCAGGCAGGGCTCCACCTACCTGGCCCGTGACCTCGCGGTCGCGGCCGCCGCCGTCTCCCGCGCGGCCAAGGAACTGCACGAAGACCTCTCCACCCCGATCGACGCGGTAATCGACGAGGCGCGCTCCCAGCAGGCCGCCAAGGTCGCGGCCCTAGAAGCCGAACTCGAAGCCGCCCGCAGGGCCCTCACCGACCTGGACTGAGACCCCTGGGCCAACACTCGTGGCCGGAGCGTGTGCCTGATTCGGCATCCGCTCCGGCCACAGGTGTCTGACCGCTTCGTGAGCGGTCAGTACTTCCAACTACGGTCGGGGGTCGCGACGTCCACCTCGACGCCGTCCAAGTCCCGGAACTTGAAGAACCGCGGCGGCCACTGTTCCTTGTCCTCGCCGTAGATCTCGATGTTGTAGCCCTTGAGCGCCTCGGCGGCGCCGGCGGTGTCCTCGATCTCGACGCCGATGTGGTTCGGGCCGATCGTGCCCTGCGTCCAGTCCGAGGTCTTCACCCGGTCGTCGGGGCACAGCAGCGAATAGTTGACCTCGCCATCGGAAAGGTCCAGCGCCTTGCCCGGATAGTGTCCTGGCGTCCTGATGTCACCAAGTCGCTTGAAGCCGAACACCTTCTCGTAGAACTCGGCCGATCGCTCGAGATCTTCGGTGACGATCCCAAGATGGCGAATCCGCATCATTTCTCCTCTTCAGCTTCTGTCAATCAGCCTTCTGTTAGTCAGACGTTCTGTCTGCGTCACAGACGCTAGGCCGCCTCGAGGCCGCGAGTCAAGACCCCGGGGACCGGCTATTCACCTCACGTACGCGCCCTGACGAAGTCCACCGGGCCGAAAGTAATCCTGTTATGCCGAACCAATTTTGGTCATGGGCGGCGCGAAGGGGCCGCATCCGATCGCTTCGGTCGGCAATGCCGCGCGGCTGCTGAGGCCGATCGACGCATCGAGGACCTGCCGGCTAGGACCGACCCTGCCGGCGATCGGGCTTCGCCGTCGTCGAGAAGTCCGACGAGCCGATCACGGCGGCGGGACTGCCGGATCGTTCGCTCTCGTCCGTGCCGCTACCGATGGCGGCCCTGCGAGAGATCACGACCTGCGGGCACGAACGTCGCCTCCGCCGGTGTCACCGCCCCGAGTACGCGGTTCTTGAAGCGATCGGCAGGGAAACCACCTCGGCGTTGCTGCAGCGGGCCAGGAAGCTGACATTGGGGCACGTAGGAGTGTCTGCGGTGAAGAAAAGCTCTGAATCCCCTTGACGCACAGGCACATTTAAGCATTATATGGATCACATATGTTCTGTATCACAGACACATCTTCTGACTAAAAGACTGCGAACGGTTTGGGGCCGTAGATGCGACGAGTGGATTTCTGCACTGGCGGTGTGATTGCCGCTGTCGGCCTGGCCGCGCTCTGGGACGCCAGACACCTGGTGATGTTCGGAGAGCACGGCGTGCCGGGCTCGGGTTTCTTCCCGACGATCCTGGCCGGTCTGCTCACCGTCCTTGGGTTGGTGCTGGCCGGAATGGCGCTGGGTGAGCACGCGCCCGTTGCTGCGGACCCGGAGGCGGCTACGCCCGAGGATGCCGGGTCAACGGGGCACACAATGCTGCGTCCGGTGGCCGTGCTGATCGCCTTCGGCGTGATCGCGCCACTGGTCGCCGTCATCGGCTTCGTGCCGGCGATGGTGCTGCTGGTGCTGGTGGTCCTCTACGGAATCGAGCGTCGCCGTGATGTGTGGAGCGCGGTCGCCGCGGTGCTGATCCCGGTCGCGAGCTTCCTGCTGTTCGCCCACGTTTTCGCCATCCCGCTGCCCGCTGGGCCACTGCTCGCTGGTTGATCTGCCCGTCCACCGCGAGAGGCTCGCCGAAAGGATTTCGATGTCTGCACTGCAAAGCCTGATCGATGGGCTCGGCGCCGCCCTGACCCCGATGAACCTGATGTGGGTGCTGATCGGCGTCACCCTCGGCACGATCGTGGGAATCCTTCCCGGACTGGGCAATCCGGCCGCCGTTCTGGCGGTGCTGCTGCCGCTGACGCTCAAGCTCCCGCCCACGACCGGGCTGATCATGATGGCGGGTCTGTACCACGGCGCGAAGTTCGCCGGCTCGACGACCGCGATTTTGCTGAACATTCCGACCGAGACGTCGTCGGTGGTGCTGTGCTACGACGGGAATCAGTTGGCGCGGCAGGGCCGGGCCGGGCCGGCGATGGGCATGTCGGCGATCTCGGGCTTCGTCGCGAGCACCGTCGGCGTCATCGCGCTGACCTTTCTCGCGCCGATCATCGCGAAGTTCGCGGTGGCGTTCGGCCCGCCGGAGTTCGCCTGCCTCATGGTGTTCGGGCTGCTGCTCGTCATCACCGTCACCGGGAAGTCGCCCGTCAAGGGCTTCATCTCGATGACAGTCGGACTGCTGCTGTCCACCGTCGGCGTCGACCTGTTCAGCGGAACCCAGCGATTCACCTTCGGCAACATCAACTTGTTCGACGGTGTCGAGTTCCTGGTGCTGACCCTGGGGATGTTCGCGGTGGCCGAGGTCCTGGTGAATGTCGAGGAGCAGCGCAACAAGCCGCTGCTGACCATCCCCAGGGGCATCCGAAACCTGCTGCCGACATGGCAGGACATCAAGGAGTGCCGCGGGGCGATCGCGCAGGGCTCGGTGACCGGGTTCCTGGTGGGCTCGGTACCCGGCGGCGGATCGACGATCGCATCGTTCGTGTCCTACACGGTGCAAAAGAACATGTCGCGGCATCCCGAGAAGTTCGGCAAGGGCACCATGGAGGGCGTCGCCGCGCCGGAGGCGGCCAACAACTCCGAAGTCGGCGGGGCGATGGTTCCGCTGTTGTCCCTCGGCCTACCCGGCAGCGCCAGTACCTCGGTGATGCTCGCCGCCCTGCTCCTCTTCGGAATCCAGCCCGGCCCAAGGCTTTTCGAGACCAACCCGGAGATCGTCTGGCCGGTGATCGCCAGCCTCTACCTGGGCAACGTCGCGCTGCTGGTGCTGAACCTGCCGTTGATCCCGCTCTGGGTTCGGCTGCTGAAGATCCCGTACTGGGTGCTCTACCCGGCCATCCTGGTGCTCGCGGTGGTCGGCGCCTACAGCGTGCGCGGCTCGATGTTCGACATCTACCTGCTGATCTTCTTCAGCGCACTGGGCTACGCCTTCCGCAAGCTGTCGATTCCGCCCACCCCGCTGCTGATGGCCTTTGTCCTTGGGCCGCAGGCGGAGAACGCCATCCGTCAGTCGCTGACGCTGTCCGACAACAGCCCGTTGATCTTCGTCGAGCGGCCGATCAGCGCGATCGTGCTCTGTCTCGCTCTGGTCGTGGTGGCGCTGGCGATCTACAGCAGACGACGTGGCACCCGACTGCCCACCAAGGACGCCGTGCGGCTGACGCCACCGGCACCGGATGCCGAAGCCGAAATGTCGACCACCGGGCCAGCCCAGCCCGAGATGTCCAAAACCCGAGAGGTAAATCAATGAACGCATCCACCACGCGCCTGCGGCTGCTCGCCGTCGCCGCGGCCGCCGCGCTCGCCCTGCCCGCCTGTAGCGCAATGGGAGTGAGCGGCTCTTCGACAAGCGGTACACCCAACAACGTCCAGTTCATCGTGGACACCGGACCGGGCGGCGGCAGCGACCTCTTCGCGCGCCAGCTCATCAAGATCGCCCGCGACCAGAAGGTGTTGACGGCCAACTGGCCGGTCATCGCCAAGCCGGAGGGCGGCGGGCTCGGCGCCATGGCCTACCTGAAGGGCAAGCCGGCCGACGTCAACCAGATCTCCGCGTTCACCTCCAAGTGGATCATCGCCGGGCTCAGCACCGCATCGGCACCAGCGAGACTCGACGACCTCACGCCGATCGTGGCGCTGGCCGACGAGACACAGGTGATCGCGGCGCCGGCGGACGCGCCGTTCAACACCATGACCGAATTCCTCGCCGCGGCCAAGGCCAAGCCCGGCGAGCTGGTGCAATCCGGCGGCTCCCCCAACTCGGTGGACAACCTCGTCGCACTCGAAATCGAGAAGACCTCCGGGACCAAGTGGAAGTACCTGTCATTCGACGACGGCGCGCCCCGGATCACCGCGATGCTGCGCGGCGATGCGCAGATCGACATCGGCGCCATCAATGACTTCACCGACCAGATCCAGGCCGGGAAACTGAAGCTGATCTCGGTGTTCTCCGACAAGCGGCTCCCCGACTACCCGGCGGTGCCGACGATCGCCGAGCAGAAGATCGACCTCGGCGAGTTCCCCGCGCACCTGCAGCTCCGCGGCATCGCAGGGCCGCCGAAGCTGTCCGACTCGGCCGTCAAGTACTACCAGGACTTCTTCCAGAAGGTCTCGAACACCGACGCGTGGAAGCAGTACCTGGCCAGCGTGGGCCTGACCCCGGAATTCATCACCGGTGACGACCTGAACAAACAGATCACTGAATTCACCGGCGCCGTAAAGCCGCTCGTCGCCGGGATGGTCACCAATTCATGACCGATCCACACCTCGAGCCAAGCAAGACCCGGTCACTGGCCGACTTCGCGGCCTCGATCACCGCCGCCGAATTGCCCGCGGACATGGTGCACACGGCCAAGCGTGCGCTCGTCGACTGGCTCGCGGCCGCGCTGGCGGGCGCGCAGGACCCGGCATCGGCGAAGCTGCGCGACGTGATCGGCTCGGTCGCCCGCGAGCCGGTCGCCACGATCGTCGGGACTCAACAGCGCACCAGCGCACCGTTCGCCGCACTGGCCAACGGCTATGCGTCACACGCGATGGACTTCGACGACGTCTTCAACCCGCCAGAGACCACCGTGCATCTGGGCTCCTGCGTATGGCCGCCGGTGCTGGCGATCGCCGAGATGCGCGACCTCACCGGAGGCGATGCGGTGGCGAGCTACGTAGCGGGTTTCGAGGTCGGCGCGCGCGTGGCCCTCGCGGCCGGGTTGACGCACTTCGAAAGCGGTTGGCAGGTAACGGGAACCGCGGGTCATCTGGCTTCGGCGGCGGCCGGTGCCCGAGCCCTCGGCCTGGACGGCGCGGCCACCGCGCACGCGCTCGGCATGGCGGCGGCGCAAGCCTCGGGCATCCGGGAGATCTACGGCAGCGACGCCAAGGCGTTGCAGCCCGGCCGTGCGGCGATGGGCGGGGTGCTCAGCGCGCTGATGGCCGAGCGCGGCATGACGGCGCGCGACACCGCACTGGAGGGCGAGCGAGGCCTGCTCGGCGTCATCTCGCGCAGACCCGCTCCCCAGCTCCTGGTGGCCGCACTCGGCGAAGACTGGTCGGCGTTGTCCAACGGCCACAAGCTGTACCCGAACGCGTCGCTGTTGCATCCGGCGATCGACGCCGCGATCGCGCTCAGAAAGGACCCGATCTTCGCGCTCGACGCGATCGAGTCCGTCGAGGTCAGGGTGTTGCCGTTCGCCGCATCGGTCACCGGCGTACGGCACCCAAAGCCGGGGTCCGACGCGCGGTTCAGCGCCGCCCACTGTGTCGCCGTCGCGCTGCACACCGGACACGTCAGCCTCGACAGCTTCAGCGCGGCGGCCGTCGACGACCCCGAAGTGGCCCGGCTGCGCGACGTCGTCACCGTGTGCGGTGACGAGGGGGTCGGCAAGCGCGGCGCCAGGATCTCGGTGACGATGCGCGACGGGGCCACGCTCGAGCACGTCGTGCACGCCAACCGCGGCACCCCGGAAAACCGGCTGTCCGACGACGAGCTCGACGCAAAGCTGCGTTCGATCGCGGTGCCGCAGCTCGGCGTCGCGGCGACCACCGAACTGCTCGCAGCCTGCTGGGACCTCGAGGCCGCTCCCGCACGTCGCGGAGCTGTTGCGGCCCTTGCATTCCGGCGCACAACCCGCAGCGAGCCAACCCTGAGCGGACCTTGAGGACAGCTCTGATTTCAGGGTGCGTGGGTACGGAGTGGTGCCAGCATGGGTGCCAGCGCTTCGAGGAGCGGTTGGGCGTAGTTGGTGTCGTCAGTCGGGTCGGCCGCCGCTTCGAATTCTGCGATTTCGATGCCGACGATCTGGTTCTGGCTGAGTCGTCGTGACACGGCGGTGAGGTCGTCGAGGGTGAGCCCGTTGGCCACGCGGTAGTCGGTGGGTACGGTGCCGGGTTCGAGGACGTCGCAGTCGAGGTGGAAGTAGACGGGGCGGTCGCCGACGTGCTGGTCGAGTTCGGTGAGAAGCGATGGTCCGGTGGCGAGTTTGATGGTGCCGGCGTCGACGAGGGCCTGTTCAGGTGCGTCGAGGTCGCGTGTGCCGCCCAGGACGACGTTGTCTGGGTGTAGTCCAGCGCCAAGTCCGCAGTCCCACCATCCGATGGCCGCGCTGAGGACGAGACCACCGAGGTATCCGGTGGTCGTGTTGTCGGGGGTGTTCAGGTCGGCGTGTGCGTCGAACCAGACCACGAGGGCGTCGGGGTGATGTTCGGCAATGGTTGGCAGTGTCGCGAGCGACGCCGCGCAGCGCGGGAGCGCCGCAACGGGGATGTCGCCGCGCTCGACGATTCTGCGGTGCTCGCGTTGCAGTTCGCGCAGTCCGGGGAGGGCGGTCGGGAGTGCTGTGTGCCAGGTTTCGGAGGTGGCGGGCTGCGGGGTCCCGATCACCGTGGGTGTGAGATCGAGCCGTCGACTCAGCTCGTGACCCACGATGGATGCGCCCTGCATGCCGCGGTCGTTGTGATCGCCGGTTGGGCCGACGAACACGATGAGGCTGGATTCTTGACCTCGTTGCACCATGCCTTCGAACGCTATCCCTCATGGGCAAGAGAACACTTCGCTGCGGGCCTGGATCGTCGAGGACGGGCCGCCTCATTGCGAGGCTGAATAAGCCTCCGAGCTGGTATTTGGTGGTGGTCCCGGCTGGTATCGAACCAGCGACCTTCCGCGTGTGAGGCGGACGCTCTCCCACTGAGCTACGAGACCTGGGAGACGCACCGATCAGTGATCGATGGGACGTCAGAGATTAGCACGGACGGCGGCGCCTCCGAGAATCCCGACGACCGACCGTCGGTGAGAATGCGGCGGTATGGTCACCGCCATGACGCTGCGAGCCGGCCTCATCCTGCTGGGCGTCGGCGTGGGCCTGCTCGCCGCCTGCGGCGGCCAACAGCACGCCGCCACGGCGTCGTCACCGTCGATGCGGCAGGCGACCACGGTCGGCTCCGCAGCCGATGAGCAGGCCGGTTCGACAGGCACGGCGACGCCGAGCTCCGACTCGCCCGAAGCGATCACCGACTTCACGGGATTCACCTCGCCCAGCGGCAACGTCGGCTGCTACATCGACCCGACCGGCGCCCGCTGCGACATCTCCGAACGCGACTGGTCTCCCCCGCCCCGGCCGGCCGATTGCGAGTTCGACTACGGGCAGGGCATCTCGGTATCACCCGGGGAGAACGCGACATTCGTGTGCGCTGGTGACACCGCATTGGGCGGTGGTCAGCCGCTGGCCTACGGCAAGTCGATCTCGGCCGGGGTTCTGGTGTGCGACAGCGCGCGAGTCGGGCATCACGTGCCGCGACACGAAGACGGGGCACGGCTTCGCGATCGCTCGCGAGGCCTATCGGGTGTTCTGATCCCGCCGCCGCACCGCACGGAGGGGATTTGTGTCGCCTCGCTCGGGTCGACTATTGTTTCCCTTCGCGACGGGCGACGATCTCGCCCGTGGCATGCGGATGTAGCGCAGTTGGTAGCGCATCACCTTGCCAAGGTGAGGGTCGCGGGTTCGAATCCCGTCATCCGCTCGAAGGTGCAAGAGGCATCAACCCCGACGGTGGAGTGGCCGAGTGGTGAGGCAACGGCCTGCAAAGCCGTGCACACGGGTTCGATTCCCGTCTCCACCTCCAAGAATGACCCGGCGCGATTAGCTCAGCGGGAGAGCGCTTCCCTGACACGGAAGAGGTCACTGGTTCAATCCCAGTATCGCGCACCAGTGTTATTGCAGTTCAGTATGTATTTTTGAGGACCTGAACGGGGCCCATGCCCAATACGTGCCCAATCGGCTTCCAGGGGCCGCTGTTCAAGTCACACCACAGCCGTGCCCACCAGCCTGGCCGCGAAGCCCGCTGAACAACCTTTCGCCCTGCGCAAGCAGGCGACACATACGCCTACCCCGCTCCTGAAATCGCTCGGCTTACCGAACTCGGACTCCTGCGGCGGTAACGCAGAAGATCCACGACGGCCACTGAAGCGCTATTGCCCACGGGCGCTTGTATCGACGTTCTTACAGCCCGCCCGGTACCTAGACGCCGGGGGCGTTCGGCCACGGTTCTGCGAGAAGTATCGAAGCCATCTCGGCACCTCGAAACGGAGCTGCACCGAGGGTCGTAATTCCGAACAGCTTGAATCTCGGCGGGTTAGCCGACGGGTGCGATTCCCGAATTGGAGATTGTGAAGCCACGCCCAGAGGATGCGACAGTGCAGCTCATACCGCTGGTTTCAGATAAGCAGACGAACGGTCCGATCCCCTTGCTTTGGCCGTATTCGAGGGTCGGTTCGCCCCCAGGAGGGTTGCTCAAACAACTATCCCCACCGCTGCAGATGGACAGCACCCCTTGGGCGTTCATGGACACATTCTGTGGTGGTGTAAAAGAAACGCAGTATGCAGAATCGGGTGAAGAGCCGCGCCGATAGTCGATTTGGCAGCTGATGTTTCCTGATGGAGACGCAAAAAACTGCACATTCGGCGTATCGCACCAGGTACAAGGGAGGGGGTCAGCGGTCGCCGGTGGCGCGGAAATCATTGCCGGAAAGGCGATTCCGGTGGCTGTGCCCATTATCGCTATTGCGGCACTGAGCAGCATTTTCCTCAACTGTCTCCCCCTTCGGCTTTCCAATAGCAAACAGGCTGCCAATGATCGAATGCTAACGCTTAGGTCGGGGTTTCTCATCGAGCTCGGTCACCCAACGTTGCGTGTGCACGATCTGCGGCACACTTACGCCTCGTTGGCGCAGTTTGCCGACATCTTGGTGTTAGCCCGACCTAGGCTTTGGCGGTGGAAAGCTCTCGACACCCGACGGCGACCTCGTTTCGCAGATGACGAGTGAGCCAACGGGCGGCGATAACTCGCTTGCCGACCAGTACCCCGCGGTTGCAAGCGAGTGGGATCAGAGATGAACCACCCGCTGACAGCGGTGATGGTCACGCCCGGCAGCAAGAAGAAGGTCGGCTGGCTCTGCGGGACGTGTCACCACAGGTGGCAAGCCCGCGTCAATAGTCGAACGCGCGGCGGCCACGGCTGCTCCGCGTGCGGGCGCATCGCCGCCGGAAAGGCGAAAGGCGCCCCGCGCCTAGGTGAGTCATTGGCCGAGAAACTTCCCGCGATAGCGGCCGAATCGCATCCCACATTGAACGCAGACCTGACGCCAGCCGACGTCGGCTACCCAAGAATCCCCATCCTTACCCAACCATCTTCCCACCGAATGGGCTGACGACCCGCATCCGTCACTTCTGATGGCGGCACTAACGCGCCATGCCGAGCTAAAAGCTGTGCGACGCTCATCGTCGAGCCCGTATCGCGCACCAGTGTTTTGCAGTTCAGATATCGTTTTTGAGAAATTGAACGGGGCTCATGACCCCATATATGCCCCGGTGCGGTGAACACTTGGCCCACTTCGGGATCGGGCTTCACCGTTACTCCATATCGGTGAGAAGTTCCCAGGGCTGCATGCCGAGGAGACCAGCAAGGTGCCCCTGCATCTGGACGCCGGACGGCAGCGGGCGCCACCATATGGTCACCTCGGCGATCTTGCCGTCCGCGTCGAGCAGGATGTAGTCCATCCCGTCGACCACGGTGTCTTCGATCTGCAGCCGGAAGTACGCGGCGTGGTGCGTCTCGCCGCTGAGGACTTCCTTGTAGGTGAGGTCGGCCGCCACCGTGCCGACCCTCCGCATGGCTTCCAGGACTGCCTCGCGGCCGGTGAGTGGCTCATCGCCGAGCGGGCCGTACAGCACCACGTCCTCGGCGAGGATTCCGGAAAGAGCGTCTTTGTCTGCGCCGCCGTGCATGCAGTCGACGAAGAATTCCACGGTGTCGCGGTGCGGGGCGAAGGTGGTCATGGTTACTCCTTATGTCGTTTGTTGCTCGTGGTTTGTGAGACCTGATCGGTGCGCCCACCCGTTCGAGTCGGTGTGCCAGGTCATAAGGTGAGATGAACTCGCCGACTGAGAATCAATTTCATCGATTCCCGCAGCGCCATGTTGAGTGGTTGCGCTGCGGAGCCGCGATCCGCGAGTTCATCAGGCCCGGGGTGGTCGCCCAGAGGCGCGGCTGTGCGATGACCCGAATGAGCGGCGACCACAACGGATTACCGGAAATCGGAAGGCCGGTACTCTTCTGCGCTGGTGGCCACGGTCCGGGGCGACGACGTCTTTGTCGGCGTACATCCCGTTGTCTCTCACTCAGATCACTGTGGTGCCGCCGTCGACCACCAACTCCATGCCATTGACATAGCTCGAGTCGTCGGAGGCGAGGAACAACGCGGCCGACGCGATCTCCTCAGGGCGGCCCATCTCTCGCCGCGGGATCACGGACTCGAACTGCGCCTTCGCCTCCTCGTCCATCACCTCCGCCAACATCGGCGAGGCGACCTGGCCGGGGGTCAGCACGTTCACCCGGATCTTCCTGTCCCTCAACTCGGACACCCACACCCGTGCGTAGGCGGGCAGCACGGCCTTGCTTCCCGCGTACACACTCCAATTGGGGTAGCCCCGCAGCGAGGCGTTTGACCCGGTCATGAAGATCGAGCCGCCATCGTTGAACAGCGGCAGCGCCTTCTGGACCGTGAACAGCGTGCCGCGCGCGTTCAGCCAGAAGGCGTCATGGAAGTCCTCCTCGGTGATCTCGCCGAGCCTGCTCTGCTTGCCCACCCCGGCACTTGCCCACAACACGTCGATCGCGCCCTTTTCCTGCTTGACCGTGTCGAACAAACGGTCCAGATCGTCGAGGTCGGCCGAATCGCCCTGCACGCCGGTCACGTTCCGCCCGATCAGTTCGACGGCCTGGTCCAGCGCGTCCTTCCGTCGGCCCGTGATGAAGACGTGAGCTCCTTCGTCAACGAACAACTTGGCACCGGCCAGCGCCATACCGCTTGTCGCGCCGGTGATCACCGCGACCTTGCCATCGAGTTTTCCCACGATCACTCCATTCATTCGATAGTGCCGATGTTATGTACACCGATCTGTGTGCTTAACGTATCGGAGCGGCCCTGCGGAACGCAAGCTATGTACACCGATCTGTACCCAACTGGGCTACGCTGGGCGTATGACGGAGTTGGAGAAGGGGCCGCGAGGCCTGCGCCGCGGCAGGGGCGCACGAGAGCGCATCCTCGGCGCTTCACGACAACTGTTCCGCGATCAGGGCATCAACAGCACCGGCCTGGACCAGCTCTGCGCGGTGGCCCAGGTGTCCAAGCGCACGTTCTACCAGCACTTCACCGGCAAGGACGAGCTGATCGCCGAACACCTACGCCGATTCGATCCCGACATCCTGCCCGAGGTGTTCGACCGCACCGACCTCACACCCCGCGAACGGCTCCTCGCCGCCTTCGACATTCACGCGCCGCTGTGCCCGTTCATCGCGGCGGCCGTCGAAATCCACGACCCGGGCCACCCGGCACGCGTGCACGCCCGCGACTACAAGAAGGCCTTTGCCGCGCGGCTCACCGAAACCGCGCGCGAGGCCGGCGCCACCAACCCCGAACAGCTCGGCGAACAACTGGCGCTGCTCTTGGATGGCGCCTCGGCCCGCAACCGAGTCCTCAACACCGACACCTTCGCCACCGCCGCCGCCATCGCAGTCGTCCTCATCGACAACGCCATCCCAACGGCAGCGGTACCGCCCGGCGCAGGCGGGAACTAGTCAACCGCGACGGGACGGCGGCGATCGCCGGGTTGACGCCAAGGAGAAGTCGAAGTCCCCGCGCCATAGGGCCCGTAGACCAGGCCTAGCCGATTGACACCTGTCATCAGGCGCCGCCTCAGCGGGTGGCGAAGTACTTCCGCCCGTCGGCGGGTATCCGGCCGAACCCCGCCTTCAGGACGGGCGCAAGAGCTTTGAACGGCAGCCGCAGCGCGCTCTTCGGTTCAAGGGCAAGCGTCCACGTGAACAGCGTGCCGTCACCGTCGGGCGCCAAGACATAGTCCTCGACGAACCGGCGGAAGATCGGAACGTTGGATTCGTACACGTAGAACGAGTAGCCGTGACCTTCGTCCCACCGGAAGAATCGTTCGCGCATCTTGGTCAGCCCACCCGGCGACGCGACCTCGCGGGTGGTGCCGACACCGAACGGACGCGAAGACGTCCACGTCACCGTTTTGACTGCCGGACCCCACGTCGATATCGACGCGTCCGACTGCAGTGACTCCCACACCCGTTCCGGTGGTGCGTCGTAATGGGTGGTGTAGCGGAAAACATGCGGGGCAGTATCGAAGTACGCCGCGTCCGCGGATTCCAAAGCAAACCAGCGCGCCATGGCTGAAGAGCATGTCATACCCGAGCGAACCGCGTGAGGAATCAAGACCGGCATCGCCGTGCGCAGTAGAGCGTCACGCGCCCTAGCGTGGCTCGCATCAGCGCGTCGACAGCGCACCTGACGGTCTTCGCTTACTCCCGCAGCGTCATCGCCCTCTCGCGTTGCATGATTGATCCACGCATCCACCGGGAGGAAAGATCGCCATGCATGACGACGACGTGCGGGCCGCTCTGCTGAACCACTGGACGGCCTCCGACGCCAATGACTTTGTGACGGAGCACCAGATCTACCGAGCCGACGCAGTTCTCGAGTATCCGCAATCGGGCGAGCGCATCCGTGGCCGGCACGACATTCAGGCGTCGCGCGAAGCCCAGCCGAGCACGAAACGCTTCACCGTGCGACGCGTGCTGGGTGGCGGCGACCTCTGGATCAGCGAACTCGTCCTCACGTATGACGGCGAACCGTTCTACGTGGTGAGCGTCATGGAATTCGACGGCGGCGAGGTAGTCCGTGAGACCCAGTACTTTGGGGAGGCCTTCGAGCCGGGTCCGTCACGCGCTCAGTGGGTCGAACGAATCGACTGAAAGTCGGCCGCCATAAGGGATTCCCGCGTGGCGGACCCACGGAGCCCTAGCAGGGCCTCGGGATGAAGAGGGACCAACACACCGTCGGCGAGGGGGCGGCGGCACATCCGCCAGAATGCCCGGGTGAACGTTGCCCTGCCCGTACGGGACGATGTAGTAGGTGTGGCAGACGTTCCAGTCCCATTCGGCGGACTCGTGACGAAGGCGCCACCGGGCTCAGTCCCGCGGGTCATCACCCGGCAACCGTGCAGCTTCCATCTTGGAGCATTCCGTGGAAGTTTCACACCCGATTGGCACCTATGGTCGGAGTCCCCTCTACTCCCATGTGCACCAACGGGTTACGTGTTCAACCATCCACGTCTCATCAGAGACCGCCGCACCGCGAGGGTGCCAAGAACGGGGACCACGGAGGGCAGTCCGGCGGCAATGGCTGCGGCGGTGGTGGCGGAATCGGCGTCGGAAACAGGTTCTCGCCCTCCCAGTACTTCGCGGGAGCCTTGGTCCGCACGTCCCAATCGAACCAGTAGGTATGACAGACGCTCATGTCCCAAACCAGGCTGCCCTCCGGACGCGGCGGGTCATTCGGCAGGGCTTGTCCCGGGCACCACTGAAACGGGCCGTACGTGTAGGCGTTGGCGGTACCTGCCCCCACACCCAAGGCAGCCAGACCCAAACCACCCGACACCAACGCAGTCATCGCCATTCGCGAGATTCGGTTCATGGTTCGTTCCCCCTTCGTGAGGTGTGCCGCTCAGTTGGCGTTGCCAACGCAGTCAGTACAGGCCGCGTGAGTCGCTACCGATCCCAAGGTTGCGCCGGCGCATGACCGGATGCAGGAATGCTGCGGCAAACCTCTTGGAAGATCCTTGGCGGACTGCACTCCGGCGTAAATTCGCCTGCAAAGCGGAGGGAGGCCGCATGGTTTACCTGCCGCCGACCCTGCACGGTCGGCTTTACCTGCTGAGTTACGACCGCGAACGCCACCGATTCGACGATCAGACCTGCTCCTTTGCGCTGCGCGCCGCCATGCTGACCGACCTGTACCTCACCGGCTATGTGACTGACGAGGGCGGCTGGGCCTACGTCTCGGACGCGGCTCGCCCCGATGATCCGGTGTTGGCCGCGGCGTGCGATCAGATCAAGGGCGCCGCGCTCATGGACTGGGACGAGTTGATCACCATCGGCGAATGGGCGGCGCGGGACGAGGTTCGCGACCAGCTCAGCGCCGCCGGCTGGCTTCCCTCCACGCCTCGACGGGTTCTCGGCATCATTCCCGCTCTCGCGTCGGGCTCTACGACGAGACCTGGCGCGTGGCCTGGCCGACCAGGTGGCGGAGGCGCTTCGCAACGCCATCGACGGCCGGCCCGCCGAGCCGCGGCTGCTCGCCGTCGGCCTGCTCGGCGTCCTTGGGCAGATGCCGACGGTTTTGAGTTTCAAGGAATGCGCGCAGCACCGACAGAGGTTGCGCGAGATGACGTTTGCCACCATTCCTCCGATTCTGGCACTGCACAAGGCAATTCAGACCTATCACGATGAGATGCGGCGGTGGGTGTAACCCCTAGCTGCCGACGTTGCTACCGCTCCCCCGCCTCTCAAGCCTTCGCCCGGCGACGGGCCGACCCCGCCCGCAGCTTCCCAGGCGTCACGTCGGCGCTGGAATTCTCGACGGCTCTTTCGGTCGAGCTGGACCATCAACCAGACCACGCCGACGACCAGCGCCAGCCCGCCAACGACGAGGACCACGATTCCCACCATGACATCACCCCCCAGGGTTCAATTCCCCAAGAAAGGTACGACGGAATTCCTCGATCGCGCCGAGATTTGGTGGTCGCGGTTTCGCAGCACATGAATCGGGGACACCCAGACGTAAAGCATCCCCAAACGTTCGGAGGCCTGTCATGGACCAATCCAACATCCCCTCCCCCACGCCGAAGGACGCCACCGAATCGACCGAGGACCAGCGTCGATTACAGGAGAAACTGGATCACCGGGAGGACGACCCAGACGCTCCCGGCAGGCACCAGAGTCGGCATCAGATCGCCGATGAGACGTAGCCGTTGATCTCGCCCGGCAGGTCGGCGTCGGCGGGCACCGACCAGTCGACCAAATCGTTCGCTGACTCGCCGCCAGTAACTGACGCAGGCGTAACCCCAAGGCGGTAGCGTTCAGGGCTGGGGCTCATGCCGGTCGATCTCGGGGGAAGAACATGACAGTTGCGCTACACGCCGTGCCACCCGCACGGCGACCCAGCCGGGCACGCGATGCCGGCAAATACGTGCCACCACGCGACGACAATGACGACGCCTGCCCGACCTGCGACCACCCGTACGGGCTTCTGAACCACGTCTGCATCGCCGCAGTACCGCGGAATTTTGCGTTGGGCGCTAGCTCGCCTGCATAGCCCGATCTCCGCGGGGAACGAAGCAGGCGTGTTCGACCCGTTGGCGCCGTCGACACCTGGAGCAATCAAGATCGTGCAGGCTTGCCGAAATTTCCGCATACGTCAATACTGATCGTGGGCATTCGCTCGGCCGATGGTTTTCGGCCCCGCTACCGAGAGGGGTTGGCGGGGCCGAGAGCCGTCAGGGCCTTCCCCACGTCGACTCATCGCCACCAACTCCATGGGCTGGCGACAGCGCCGCGGTTGCTGGAAAGCCCGTGAATGGGCCCGTGCGGGCGTCCGGTGAAGCGTGGATTTTGCACGGCAATCGACATTCCGTGTCCACGCCCGCGGCACTGTGCCCGTCGCGGGCCAGGGTCACCTGAATACGACTAGGCAAACGCGACAACGAATTTCGAGATTTGCGCCACGCGCCGCGACCGAACGAATGCGTTTGACCGAAGATTCAATATTGAATTGATACAACGAGTTTCAGGTTCCGAACCGCTGACAATGGGATTTCTATGTGTCAGTATTGTTTGCACACGAAATGAATGGCTAACAATGACTGGACCTGACGCACGACCACCGCTCGACGGGGAGACCTCGCTGCGCACCGCGCTGCGGATCAGGCCGGAACTGGATCACATCGCCAAGGCCCGCGACGAACTGACGATCGCCCGACGCAGCCGGGTCGAATCCGACATCGAAGCAGCCCGAGACCGCGTGCAGGACGCCGTCGACGCCGCTCGCAGCGTCGGCATCGGGTGGGAACAGATCGGCGAGACACTCGGCATCGCCCGGGGCAATGCCTACCAGAGATACCGTCACCGTCGGGATCTCGCGTCCGCCTGAGCATTTCGTGACGTCGGATGTCGGCCAACGCGGCGGCGAACGACTCGAGCCGCAGACCGGTCTCGGCTGGCGGCCCGACGTTTGCTGTTCGTCATGCACGGGTCCAGTTCGGCGGCTAACATCACGATCAGTCACGATTCCGGGGGGAATCTGAGTCGGACGAATCATCCAGGGTCGCCCCGGTGCGCGGCGTTGATCGCTCGGCGGCTGGCGCCCCCTCCCTGCCAGCCGCCGAGCACCCGCAACCTTGCGCGGGCTGGCCGATTCGCGCGTAAATCCCCCATGAGCTGCGACGATCGCGCTCCGGATGCTGAACCCGGCAACCTGCCATCGAATCTTTCTGTGACGAGAAACGCAATGGGTTTCGCGACCCGCAAAGCGAGGAATCCCCCAGCCAGGTTCGGATAGCCCGGACACGCAAACGAAGGAGATCCACATGAGTGCTTTGGACAAGGCCAAGAACAAGGTCGAGGATCTCGGCGGCCACGCCAAGGAAGCGACCGGCAAGGCGACCGGCGACAAGAGCACCGAGAACGAGGGCAAGGTCGACCAGGTCAAGGCCAACCTGAAGGACGCAGGCGAGAAGGTCAAGGACGCGTTCAAGTAAGCGCGCAACCTCGAAACTCCACTCGGCCCGTCATCCCAAGGGGTGACGGGCCGAGTCGTATCTCGCCAAGCCACGAAAGCCAGACCGCGGAGGCCAAACCACGACATCAGGGGCTACGGCGCTACCCATGAGGCATCCTTAGCGCGTGGACGTCGACTCCCTGCTGCAGACCATCCCGCCGTTCGCGGTGTACCTCGTCGTCGGCACGGTCATCGGCCTGGAGAGCCTGGGCATCCCGCTACCCGGCGAGATCGCACTCGTCAGCGCCGCCCTGCTGGCCTCTCGCCACACCCTCGACATCAACCCGGTGGGCGTGGGTGCGGCAGCCACCATCGGCGCGATCGTCGGCGACACCATCGGCTACAGCATCGGGCGCCGTTACGGCATGGGCCTGTTCGAGCGCCTCGGCAGGCGCTTCCCGAAGCACTTCGGTCCCGGACACGTCGCACTTGCCAAGCAGTTCTTCACCCGGTGGGGCATGTGGGCGGTGTTCTTCGGCCGGTTCATCGCTCTGCTTCGGATCTTCGCAGGACCACTCGCGGGCGCTCTGAAGATGCCCTATTCACACTTCTTGGCCGCCAATGCATCTGGCGGGCTCATCTGGGCCGGCGGCACCACCGCCGTCGTGTACTACCTCGGCCTCGCCGCCGAGAAGTGGCTGTCCCGGTTCTCCTGGATCGGTCTGGTCGTCGCCGTCGTGATCGGGGTCGTCGTTCACGCTGGTGATGAAGGAACGCACCGCCAAGGCGATCGCGAAGCTGGAAGACGAGCACGACTGGGACACTCTCCGACACCACTGAACGCAGCGTTGCGGGCAAGCCGGGCAAACGCCGACGGCGCGGCGGTCGTCCTGACAACATCGAGGCCATGGCCGATCGCATCGAAGTCCAGCGCACCATCGCCGCACCCGCTGCCGACGTCTTCGCCGTGTTGTGCGACCCGCAGGGCCACGTTGCGATCGATGCCTCCGGAATGCTCCAGGACGCCGACGGGGAATCGGTGGCCGCGGCCGGCGACAGCTTCGTCGTGCACATGGATCGCGAGGCGCTCAACGACTTTCCGCTCGGCAGGTACGACGTCACCGTGCAGATCAGCGACTACGAGAAGGACAAGCTGATCGCCTGGACGATTCTGGGCCAGATCCGCCCGCAGATCGGCCACGTCTACGGCTACCGGCTCGAACCCGACGGCGACGGCACCGTCGTGACGTCGTTCTACGACTGGTCCGACATCGACCAGCACTGGCGCGACGCCGGGATCTTCCCCGTCATCTCCGAGGGCGCATTGCGTGCCACGCTCGGCATCCTCGACCGCACGGTGCGCCGCGGCTACCCGCGGAGCTGATTCCACCGACGTCAACTCAAGGTTGACGACAACCCATCGTCAACTTAGAGTTGACGCATGACCGAACCAGCCCAGATCGCCTCCCCGGTCCGTCTCGACGACCTCATCACCGCGATCAAGAAGGTGCACGACCAGCCCCTCGACCAGCTCACCGACGCAATGCTCGCCGCCGAGGCGCTCGGCGAAGTCGCCGACCACCTGATCGGTCACTTCGTCGATCAGGCCCGCCGGTCCGGCGCCTCCTGGACCGACATCGGGCGATGCATGGGCGTCACCAAGCAGGCCGCTCAGAAGCGGTTCGTCCCGAAGGCCGGCCCATTTGCGAAAGCCGATCCGATCGACCCCAGCGACGGGTTCAGCCGGTTCACCCCACGGGCCCGCAAGGTGGTGGTCGAGTCACAGAACAAGGCCCACGCGGCAGGCAACGACGAGATCCAGCCCGGTCACCTGCTGCTCGCGTTGTGGACCGACCCGGAGTCGCTGGCCACCCGGCTCCTGGCCGGGCAGGGCGTCGACGCCGACGCGACCACCGCCGCCGTCACGCTGCCGCCTGCAGCCGAACACATGCCGGCGCTGATCCCGTTCAGCGGTGCGGCCCGCAAGGTTCTCGAACTGACGTTCCGCGAGGCACTTCGGCTGGGACACAACTACATCGGCACCGAGCACATCCTGCTCGCACTGCTCGAAGCCGAGGGCGGCGACGGCCCCCTGCACGGGCTCGGCGTCGACAAGCAACGGACCGAGGACGAGATCGTCGAAGTCCTGCGCTCCCTGACCGAAACGTGATGCGGGAATGAAACCGACTCCACCACGGTAGAACTGGATCATGAAACTCGACGACTCCGCACGCACGCTCATTGGAAACGGCGCCGACGCCACACTGGTCACCATCAACCCCGACGGAAGTCCGCAGGTATCCGTCGTCTGGATGGCCCTGCAGTCGACGCCCGAGGGTGACGAACTGGTCAGCGCACACCTGACCGAGTACCAGAAGACCCGCAACATCCGCCGCGAGCCCCGCGTGGCCGTCACCATCCTGCAAGCCGCCAGCCCCGGCCAGCAGACGCCGTACCTGTCGATCACCGGCACCGCGCGAATCGTCGAAGGTGGCGCGCCGGAGCTACTCACCGAGCTGGCCGAGGCGATGCTCGGATCGAGTGAGCACTTCCCGCCGGCCAACGCGCCGGCAGGACTGCTGACCCGGATCCGCATCGAGAAGGTCGGCGGTATCGGCCCCTGGGTGTCCTGACCCCGATCCTCCCCTTGCCGCCGCGCCGGTATGCCAAGATGCGAGGCAGCAAAGGGAGGCTGGACATGCGTCGCTGGTTGGTGTTCCTCATCGCCGTGATCACCGCGGTGGGCATCGGTGTGGCACCTCCCGCCGCAGCCGCCGGCGTGCCGATCGGCAACCTCGGCGAGACGCTGCGCGTCGAGTTCAAGGGCATCGTCGCGGACGTCACCGTGCACGACGTGCTCCCCACCGACCCGCCGCCCGGCTACGCGCCGACGGGCTCGCCGCGCTGGCGCGACCAAGGTGGCCCGTGGCGTGCGAGTGTCACCGTGCACGTGATCCAGGCGCCGAACCCGTTCATCACGTCGATCGCATTCGCCTTCGACGGCGTCACCCCCTACGGGGACGCGTACGCACCGAAGAACACCGACGCGCCGGACGCCCTGCAGTACGCGCTGCAGAACGCGCCTCCAGGGGCGACGGTCGACGGCGCCGTGTACTGGCAGGTCTACCGCGATCTCGTCACGAACGTCATCCTGCTGAACCCGCAGACGGGAACACACCTGGCGCAGTGGAACATCTGGCAGCCGGGAACCCCACTACCCTGACGCGGTATGGCAGTACTGGTCACGTCGCCGACTGAGCGCGACCTCCCCGAACTCGCCGACGTCGCAGCACGCACCTTCCCACTGGCCTGCCCGCCGTCGGTCACACCGGACAACATCGCCGCGTTCATCGCCGAGAACCTCACGCAGACGCGGTTCGCCGAATACCTCGCCGACCCCGAGCGGGTGGTGTTGACGGCGCGCGGGGACGGCCGAATGCTCGGCTACGCCATGCTGATCCGCGGCGTCGTCGACGACGCCGACGTCCAGCGCGCAGTGCCGCTGCGGCCCGCCGTCGAGCTGTCGAAGATGTACGTCCTGCCCGACGGGCACGGCGCGGGCGTGTCGGCCGCGCTGATGGCCGCGGCACTCGACGCGGCACGAGCGCTCGGCGCCGCCTGCGTGTGGCTCGGGGTCAACCAGGAAAACCAACGCGCCCAACGGTTCTACGCCAAGCACGGCTTCGTGGTCAGCGGCACCAAGACGTTCCGGCTGGGCGACGGCGTCGAGAACGACTACGTGATGGTGCGACCCGTCTGACCCGCGTGGGTCAGCGCCAGCAGACGCGAGGTGGCGCGCAGGTACTTCTTGCGGAACCCGCCCGTCAGCATCTCCTCGCTGAAGATGGTGTCCAGCTTGGCGCCCGACGCCACCACCGGGATGCCCGCGTCGTACAGCCGGTCGGTCAGCGACACCAGCCGCAGCGCGACGTTCTGGTCGTCGAGCGGATGCACCCCGGTGATGAACACCTCCGCGACGCCTTCGATCAACGCCAGATAGCGCGACGGGTGCATGGTCGCAAGATGCGCGCACAGCGCGTCGAAGTCGTCGAGCGTCGCGCCCGGCACGCCGGCGGCCGCGGCACGCACCTCGTCGTCGGTCGGCGGCTGCGGCGCGGGCGGCAGATCGCGATGCCGGTAGTCCGGCCCCTCGATGCGCACGGTGGTGAAGATCTGCGCGAGCGTGTTGATCTCGCGCAGGAAGTCCTGCGCGGCGAACCGGCCCTCCCCCAATTGTTCGGGCAGCGTGTTCGACGTCGCGGCGATCGACACGCCGCGCTCGACCAGTTGCGAGAGCAGCCGCGAGATCAACGTCGTGTTGCCCGGGTCGTCGAGTTCGAACTCGTCGATGCACACCACCACGTAGTCGGCCAGCAGGTCGATGCACTCGACGAAGCCGAAAACCCCTGCCAGCTGGGTGAGTTCGCCGAATGTGGCGAACGCCGACTCGGATGCTGGGGCCCGGCGTCGGCGGCGGCCAGCGCGTAGTACGTCGACGCCAACAGGTGCGTCTTGCCCACGCCGAATCCGCCGTCGAGGTACAGCCCGACACCCGGGCAGCACCTCGCGCTTGCCGAACAGCTTCTTCTTGCCTGCCCGCCGCTGGACGGCCTGCTCGCAGAACTGGCGGCACGCCTGCACGGCCGCGGTCTGCGACGGCTCGGCCGGATCCGGGCGGTACGTGTCGAAGCTGACGTCGGCGAAGGTCGGCGGCGGCACCAGCTGCGCGATGAGCCGCTCCGGCGTCACGCTGGGATGCCGATCCGTCAAATGTGCGATTCCGCTGGCCCCGTGCATGCAGGCACCTTATCGACGTGTTGGAATTGACCTCGTGCCCGATGCCGACGCTGCGACACAGCTCACAGAGCTGACGGCCGTCGACGCCGCGTTCGACACCGACGACGACGACCGGCTGGCGGCTTTCTACGCCTACCCCGAGGGCCTCGAGCGCTGCTGGGTGCGGGCAAACATGATCGCCAGCCTGGACGGCGGCGCCACCGACGACGGCAAGTCGGGCGGCCTGGCCGGCCCCGGCGACCGCGCGCTGTTCGCCCGGATGCGCCAGGAAGCCGACGTCATCCTCGTCGGCGCGGCCACCGTGCGCATCGAGAACTACTCCGGCGCGCAGATGTCGGCGCGCGCAGCGCCAGGAGCGGCAGAGCCGCGGGCCAGGCCGAGGTGCCGCCGATCGCCGTCGTCACCCACAGTGCCGACTTCGAGCACGACGCCAAGCTGTTCACCCGCACCGAGGTGCCACCGCTGATCCTGACCAGCCGCGACACCGTCGCAGACGCGCGCCACCGGTTCGGCGCGCTCGCCGACGTCATCGACGCCTCGGGGCGCCATGCCGACCGCGTCGACGCGGCCGCGGTGCTCGACCTACTCGACCGTCGCGGGCTGCGGCGCGTCCTCACCGAGGGCGGCCCGTCGCTGCTCAGCCTGTTCATCGAACGCGACCTGCTCGACGAGCTGTGCCTGACGCATCGCCCCGATCCTGGTCGGCGGTCAGGCCCGACGGATCGCCACCGGTCCCGGCGAGGTGCACACCCGGATGCGGCGCAGCCACCTGCTCACCGACGACGAGGGCTACCTCTACACCCGCTACGTGCAAGGCCGACTGACGTCGGAACGCTCCGGCGATCGCTACTGTGGTCAGCATGCGTCGGCGTCGTCAGCTGCTCCAGGCCCTGTGCCTGTCGACCGTGGTGTCGGCCGTGCTGGCCGGCTGCGCACCCGGCCTGGCCGCAAACCCGCGCTACGCCACCGACTCCGGAGCCCACCCCCAAGGCCAACCGCAGACCACCAGCGCCAAGCCGGGACCCCCGGCGATCGCCGCCCCGAAGAACGACCTGTCGCTGGCGCGACTGCACGTCGCAGGTGTTCAGCGACGCCGCCGTCCCGGCCGCTGCCCGGCGTCACGCTGGACTGCGCGAGCTACGACGCCGACCTCGACTCGCATCAACGGCGCCACCGGCATCGCTGAGCATCGGCGTGGTGCGGGCCACGTCGGTCGGCACCCCGGCGGATGCCGGCCCGCTGGTCATGACCACCGGCTCCGACCTGCCGTCGTCGGTGCAGCTGCCGGTGTGGCTGTCGCGCACGGGACCGACGTGCTCAAGACCCATCCCGATCGTCGCGGTCGACCGCCGCGGCATGGGCATGTCGAGCGACCTCGACTGCCGCGACCTGTTCGACCGCCAGGAGATGCTCGACCAGGCGCAGTTCGAGTCCGGCGACGACCCGGTCGCCAACCTCGGCGCGATCGTGCAGACCGCCACCACCAGCTGCACCGACACCATCGCGCCCGGCGACTCCGCCTACGACAACGCGCACGCCGCCGAGGACATCGAGCGGCTGCGCAGCACCTGGGACGTGCCGACGCTGGCGCTGCTCGGCATCGGCAACGGTGCCCAGGTGGCGCTGGCCTACGCCGGTTCGCATCCGAACAAGGTGTCGCGGCTGATCCTCGACTCGCCGCTGCCGCTCGGGCATCGCCGCCGAGGCCGCCGCCGAACAGAAGGTCAAGGGTCAGCAGGCGGCGCTGGACGCGTTCGCCGCACAGTGCGCCGCGCGCCGGACTGCCCGCTCGGGCTCCGACCCGAAGGGCGCCGTCGACGCGCTGCTGGCGGTCCGCACGCGACGGCAGCGGGCCCGGCGGTGCGTCGGTCGCGACGCTGGCCGACGCCATCACCACCGCGCTGGCCTTCCCGCGCGGTGACCGCGTCAGCTCGACCAACAGCCTCGCCAGCACCCTGGCCGCCGCCCGCGGCGGCGACGACAACCAGCTGAACAGCCTGATCACGCAGGCCGAGACGCTGCGCCAGACCGACGGCCAGTTCGTCAACTCCTGCAGCGACGCGCTGAACCGTCCGACCCCCGACCGGGTCCGCGAACTCGTGGTGGCCTGGGCCAAGCTCTACCCGCAGTTCGGCACCGTCGGCGCGCTCAACCTGGTCAAGTGCCTGAACTGGCCCAGCGGGTCGCCGCCGCAGGACCCGAAGAACCTCAAGATCCCCGTGCTGCTGCTCGGCGTGCAGAACGACCCGATCGTCGGCAACGAAGGCGTCGCCGCCGTCGCCGCGACCATCATCAACGCCGGCGCGCCAGCAACCGCCGGTGATGTGGCAGGGCATCGGCCACGGCGCCAGCATCTACTCGCCGTGCGCGGTGCCGCCGGTGCTCGGCTACCTCGACAGCGGCAAGCTGCCCGCCACCGACACGTACTGCCCCGCCTAGCCTGGCCGCCCAGAACGCCGGTGTACGGTGCGCTGGTGGCGGTACCTGACTCACCTACTGCAGCGCCTTTCGGCCCCGCACGTCCGCACCGAGCACCGCGACCGTGCTGCGGTCGGTGCTGTGGCCCGTCGCGATCCTGTCGATCATCCACCGCAGCTACGTGCTCGGCACCAACGGCTACATCACCGACGACTTCGGGCCCGTCTACCGCGCGGTCTCGAACTTCAGGCGCGGCCTGGACATCTACAACGAGCACTTCGACCACGTCGACCCGCACTACCTGTATCCGCCCGGCGGCACGCTGCTGATGGCGCCGTTCGGCTACCTGCCGGTCGCCGCGTCGCGGTACTGGTTCATCACGATCAACACCATCGCGATCATCGTCGCCGCCTACCTGCTGCTGCGGCTGTTCAAGTTCTCGCTGGCCTCGGTCGCGGCGCCCGCCCTGCTGCTCGCGATGTTCTGCACCGAAAGCGTCACCAACACACTGGTGTTCACCAACATCAACGGCTGCATCCTGCTGTGCGAGGTGCTGTTCTTCCGGTGGCTGCTCGACGGCAAGGTCAACCATCAGTGGTGGGCCGGCGTCGCCATCGGACTGACGCTGGTGATCAAACCCGTCGCTGGCGCCACTGCTGTTGCTGCCGCTGCTGAACCGGCAGTGGCGGGCGCTGGTCCCCGCCTTCGCAGTGCCGCTGCTGTTCAACGCCGTGGCGTGGCCGCTGGTCAGCGACCCGATGAACTTCGTCCGCCGCACGGTGCCCTACATCTTCGGCACCCGCGACTACTTCAACAGCTCGATCGTCAGGGCAACGGCATCTACTACGGCCTGCCGACTGTGGTTGATCCTGTTGCTGCGCATCGCTCTTCGCGCTGCTGGCCATCGGCAGCCTGTGGCTGCTGTACCGCTACTACCGGGAACGCGACCCGCTGTTCTGGATGCTGACGTCGTCGGGCGTGCTGCTGATCGCGTCGTGCCTGGTGCTGTCGCTGGGGCAGGGCTACTACTCGATGATGCTGTTCCCGTTCCTGATGACGGTGGTGCTGCCGCAACTCGGTGCTGCGCAACTGGCCGGCGTGGCTGGCGATCTACGGCTTCCTGACGATGGACCGCTGGCTGCTGTGTCGACTGGCCGACGACCGGGCGCTTCCTGGAGTACATGAAGATCACCTACGGCTGGTCGCTGATGCTGATCGTGGTGTTCTGCGTGCTGTACTTCCGCTACCTCGACGCCAAGGCCGACGGCCGGCTGGACGACGGCATCGACCCGCCGTGGATGACGCGTCGAGCGACGCGGCGCGCTAGCGTGGACCGCATGACGTCGCACGCGCTAGCGTTGGACGCATGCCGTCCGGCCAAGGTCGAACTCACCGACGACGAGTGGCGCAAGAAGCTCAACCCCGCAGGAGTTCGCGGTGCTGCGCCAGGCCGGCACCGAGCGGCCGTTCATCGGCGAATACACCGACACCAAGACCGAAGGCGTCTACGAGTGCCGGGCCTGCGGCGCCGAACTGTTCCGCAGCACCGAGAAGTTCGAATCACATTGCGGCTGGCCGTCGTTCTTCGACCCGGCCGACTCCGACGCGGTGATCCTGCGCCGCGACGACTCGCTGCGGCATGCACCGCGTCGAGGTGCTGTGCGCCAACTGCCACAGCCACCTGGGCCACGTGTTCGAGGGTGAGGGCTACCCGACGCCGACCGACCAGCGCTACTGCATCAACTCGATCTCGCTGCGGCTGGCGCCCGCCGACGCCTGCTAGGGCAGCCTGGCGATCAGCTGCTCGACAGGCAGCCGCGGACCGGTGAAGAACGGCGTCTCCTCGCGGACGTGACGGCGGGCGTCGGTGTAGCGCAGCTTCCACATCAGCTCGACGATGCGGGCCAGGTCGGGGCCTTCGAACGCCAGGATCCACTCGTAGTCACCGAGCGCGAACGCGGGCACCGTGTTGGCCCGCACGTCGGGGTACTCGCGACCGGCCATGCCGTGCTCGACGAGCATCTTGCGCCGCTCGTCGTCGGGCAGCAGGTACCAGTCCAGGGACCGGACGAACGGGTAGACGCACACGTAGTCGCCGGGGTCCTCGCCTGCCACGAACGCCGGGACGTGGCTCTTGTTGAACTCCGCGGGGCGGTGCAGCGCGACGACGCTCCAGACCGGGTCGCTGGCCAGGCCGAGGGTGGTGCGCCGGAACGCCCGGTAGGTGGCCTGCAGATCCTCGACGCGCTCGGCGTGCGTCCAGATCATGAAGTCGGCGTCGGCACGGAAGCCCGCGACGTCGTAGAGGCCGCGGACGACGACGCCGCCCTCCTCCTGCTGCTTGAGGAAGGTCGCGATCTCGTCGACCACCGCGGCACGCTCCTCCCCGAGCGCTTCGGGCTGCACGGCGAAGACCGAGATCATCATGTATCGGGTCATCGAATTGAGCGTGTCGTAGTCGAGCTTGGCCATGACTTCATCGTGCCACGCGCGCGACGAGTCCTAGCGTGTCGCCGTCGCCACGGCTAGCGCCGCCGCCGCCCGCGTGCCCGACGCGACGCAGGCAGGCACCCCGATGCCGTCGAGGTAGCCACCCGCGACCGCCAGCGTCGGGGGAAGGCCCGCGCGCAACTCCGCCACCAAGCCGGCATGCCCGGGTCCGTACTGCGGCATCGCGTCGATCCACCGGTGCACGTGGCAGTCGACCGGCTCCTGCCCGATGCCGAAGACGTCCGCGAGGTCTGCCGCGGCCCAAGCCAGCAGCTCCTCGTCGCCGGCGGTGCGGGCCAGCTGGTCGCCGAACCTGCCGAACGACAGCCGCACCAACTCGACGTTGCCGCGCCGCCCCCACTTGCGCGACGTCAGCGTCATCGCCTTGGCGTGCAACGGTTCTCCGCTGGCCACCAGCACGCCGGACTGCTCGGGCAGCGGCGTACCGCCAGGCAGCGCCAGCACGACGAGCGCGGTCGAGGCCACCTCGATGCGCCGGGCCGCCGCCGCGGTCCGCGGCGCGACCTGCTCGACCAGACGCGGCAGTCGGGGCGCAGGCACCGCGAGCACCACAGCGTCGGCGTGCCAGTGCACCCCTTCGTCGTCGACGAGATCCCAGCCGCGGGCCTGCCGGTCGATCCGATGCACGGCGACCTGCGCCCACCGGAAGCCGGCCCGCCGGACGAGCTCGTCGACCAGGACCCGGTAGCCGCCGTCGACGCGCCGAAGACCGATCCGCCGGTGGGCGGAGGCAGCGCCTCGCGCACCGCGTCGGTGAGGCTGCGTGCACCCCGGTCCAGGCGGCGGCCAGCGGCGGCAGCGCCGCACGCAGGCCGATCGTCGCCGCCGACCCGGCGTAGACCCCGGCCAGCAGCGGGTCGACCGAACGCGTCACCACCTGGGCGCCGAAGCGGTCGCCGACGAGTTCGGCCACCGTCGGGTCGGCACCGCGTCGCCACGCCAGCGGCCTGCCGCGTTCGTCGGCGATGCGGGCGACCGTCGCGTCGTCGACCAGCCCCGCCAGCGGAGGCGGCCTGCGCAGGAATGCCCTGGAGCGTGCCCTGCGGCATCGGGTGCAGTCGTCCCCCGCTGTAGATCAGCGGCCGCACCCCCGTCGTGCCGACCTGCCTGCCGGCCAGACCGAGCTCGGCGAGCAACGCCGACACCTCGGGACGGCGGGCGATGAACGCCTCGGCGCCGACGTCGACGTGCTGGCCGCCGACCCGCTCGGTGCGCAGGACGCCGCCGAGCCGGTCGGCGGGGTCGAACACCGTGATCGACGCGTCGGGGCCGGCCGCCACCCGCAACCGGTACGCGGCGACGAGTCCCGAAATACCGCCGCCCACAACACAATACGACGGACTCACAACGAGTGCACCAGGGCGACGGCGTCCGTCACGATGCCGGGATCGGTGGCGCGGCAGCACCCCGTGGCCGAGGTTGAAGACGTGGCCGGTCGCACCCGCGTCGACAGCGCGGCGGCCGTCCTCGACGACGGAGCGCACCGCACGCTCCACCACCGGCCAGCCGGCCAGCAACACCACCGGATCGAGGTTGCCCTGCAGCGCAACCCCGGGCCGGACCCGGGCGGCGGCGTCGGTCAGCGACGTGCGCCAGTCGACGCCGACGACGCCGGGCGTCCCCCGGGTCAGCGACTCGGACATGGCGCCGAGCAGTTCGGCGGTGCCGACGCCGAAGTGCGTCATCGGCACCCCGTCGCCGGCCAGCGCGTCGAACACCCGGGTGCTGTGCGGCAGCACGTACTCGCGGTAGTCGGCCAGCGACAGCGTGCCCGCCCAGGAGTCGAACAACTGGATCGCGTCGACCCCGGCGTCCAGCTGGGCACGCAGGAAACCGATGGTGACGTCGGTCAGCGCGGTCATCAGCGCATGCCAGGTGCCGGGCTCGCCGAGCATCATCGCCTTGGTGCGTTCGTGGTTGCGGCTCGGGCCGCCCTCCACCAGGTAGGACGCCAACGTGAACGGCGCGCCGGCGAACCCGATCAGCGGCACGTCGCCGAGGGCGGCCACCAGCAAGCGACACCGCATCGGCGACGGGGCCGACCTGCTCGCGCTCGAGCGGTCTCATCGCCGCGACGTCGGCGGCGGTGCGGATCGGGTGGGCGATCACGGGTCCGACGTCGGGCACGATGTCCAGGTCGATCCCCGACGCGCGCAGCGGCACGACGATGTCGGAGAACAGGATGGCGGCGTCGACGGCGTGCCTGCGCACGGGCTGCAGCGTGATCTCGGTGATCAGCTCGGCGTCGAAGCAGGCCTGCATCATGGTGTTCTTCGCCCGCAACGCCCGATACTCGGGCAGCGAACGGCCGGCTTGGCGCATGAACCACACCGGCACTCGATGCGGTTTGCGGCCGCCGGCTGCGGCCAGGTACGGGCGAGTTGGGCAGGTCACGGCGGTTGCTCATCGCCGACCATGCTGCCATGTGGTAACACTTCGGCGCGCCTGCGCCGCGACCTGCCCCGATCAGCTAGCGTCAATCGCCGTGACCTCCGCCGAGCCGGCTCAGTTCCGCGAAGCGGTGGCGGCGATGAACGCCACCACCGTGCGGCCGGAGATCGAGCTCGGCCCGATCCGGCCGCCGCAGCGGCTGGCACCCTTCAGCTACGCGCTGGGCGCCGAGGTCCGCCATCCCGAGACGGCGATCGTGCCCGAACGGTCCGAGGGCGACGCATTCGGCCGGCTGATCCTGCTGCACGACCCCGAGGGCGCCGAGGCGTGGGACGGCACCATGCGACTGGTCGCCTACATCCAGGCCGACCTGGACTCCAGCGAGGCCGTCGACCCGCTGCTGCCAGAGGTCGCATGGAGCTGGCTGGTCGACGCGCTCGAGGCACACGACCAACTCGTCACCGCGCTCGGCGGCACCGTCACCGCGACCACCTCGGTGCGCTACGGCGACATCTCCGGCCCGCCGCGCGCCCACCAGCTCGAGCTGCGCGCGTCATGGACCGCGACTCACCCTCGAACTGGGGCCGCACGTGCAGGCGTTCTGCGAGGTGCTCGAGCATGCCGCCGGCCTGCCCCCGACGGGGGTCACCGACCTGAGCTCCCGTACGCGCGCGTGAGATGACGGACGCTCCGCCACCCGACGACGAGTCCGAACCGGAGGCCACCCCACTGCTGGCGCCGGCCGAAGGAGTCCCCCGTCTGTCGGTCTACCCCAGCGAAATCGCCGATGCTGCAGCATTTCTCGCGTCCGGCACACGGCCCCTTCGCGATCGACGCGGAGCGCGCGTCGGGCTTCCGTTACTCCAACCGCGCGTATCTGGTGCAGATCCGGCGCGCGGGCGCGGGCACGGTGCTGATCGACCCGGTCAACCACGGCGGGGACCCGGTCGCGACGATGGCGCCCGTGGCGGCGGTGCTTGCGCAGGACGAGTGGGTGCTGCACGCCGCCGATCAGGACCTTCCGTGCCTGGGCGAGCTCGGCATGATCCCGCCCCGGCTCTACGACACCGAGCTGGCGGGCCGGCTCGCCGGTTTCGACCGGGTGAACCTGGCCGCCATGGTGGAGCGCCTGCTCGGGCTTGCAGCTGACGAAGGGCCACGGCGCGGCGGACTGGTCGAAGCGCCCGCTGCCCGCCGAGTGGCTGAACTACGCCGCACTCGACGTCGAGGTGCTGCTCGAACTGCGCGCTGCCGTCGCCGCGGTGCTCGCCGAACAGGGCAAGACGGCATGGGCCGCAGCAGGAGTTCGAGCACCTGCGGACATACGTCGCGCCGCCGACCCGGCGCGACCGCTGGCGGCGCACGTCGGGCATCCACAAGGTGCGCAACCCGCAGGACGTTGGCCGCGGTGCGCGAATTGTGGACGGCGCGCGACCAGATCGCGCAGCGGCGTGACATCGCGCCCGGCCGCATCCTGCCCGACGCCGCGATCATCAACGCCGCGACCTCGGATCCGGACACACCGCCGAAGTTGACGGCGCTGCCGGTGTTCGGCGGCTCGCGTCAGCGCCGCAGCGCGCAGGTGTGGCTGGACGCGCTCGCCAGGGCCCGCACGGCCGAAGACCTGCCGACGTCGTCCGAGCCGCAGACCGGCCCGCCGCCTGCCGTCCCGGTGGGCCCGACGCAAGCCCGAGGCGGCCGCACGGCTGGAAGCTGCCCGCAGCGGGCTTGACCGAGCTGTCGCAACGGCTTTCGGTGCCCGAGCGAGAACCTGTTGACTCCCGACACCCTGCGCCGGTTGTGCTGGGACTGGCAGCCCCCCGAGGACGCCGACGACACCGCTGCCATCGTCGACGCGTTCCTCACCGAGGCGGGCGCCAGGCCGTGGCAGCGGGAGTTGACGGTGCCGGTGCTGACGGTGGCGCTCACGACCACTCCCGCTCCGGTGCCCGAGGATGCCCCAGCACCCGATCCCGATCCCGAAGAACCACGCCTGAGGCGGATCAGCGGGATCGTCCTTTGGCCCGCTCGCGCCACGTAGACGTCGTATCCGGCGTTCATACCGAGCACCAGAGCCCACGTCCGCTCACGACCGGTGAGGTTGGTGATCTCGGCCGCCACGTACGAGCCGCTGTCGATCACCGGCCAGCACTTCGACATTCGGGTTGGCGATGAGGTTGTGATACCACCCTGGGTGGTGCTCGCCGCCGAAGTTCGACGCCACCAGGATGAGCCCGGCGTCGTCGGACAGATACACCAACGGCACCGTGCGCCGCAGGCCGGTCTTGGCGCCGGAGGTGGTGCAGCAACATGACGGGCAGTGGGGTACACGCTGCTCACTCGTCCGCCGGTGAGGCTCAACAGCGTCGGATCGACGCGCAGTGAGATGTTGCGAACGTACCAACGCCCCGCGTCTGTGCGTCCGAAAGCCTTGACGGCACTTTCGAATAGGCGTTTCAGGCGGAGTGCGGGGTTCATATCGTTGCAACGCACGTATCAGAGCTTTGCTTCATTCGCCCGTCCGGATCATCTCGGCGCCGCGTTCGGCGATGCCGTACACCCATGGCGCAGGTGCCGAGTCACGACTACGAAATGCGTTGACCGACCGATGGTTCCCGCTGCCAGTCGCGGAGATCGACCGCAGCGTCGAACACCGTCGCACGCCCACCGCACGTCAGAAGGGCTAACCGGAGACGCGGTCGACGTGCGCCAGGAAATGGGTCAGCACGGCGTCGGGCGCCTCGATCTGCGGCCAGTGCCCGATGTCGTCGGCAAGCATCACGATGTCCGCGTCGGGAATGACCTCGCGATAGCGGTCGGCCATGTGCCTGCCCGAGTTCGGGTCGATGGGTCCGTCGATCAGCCGCATCGGCACGTCGGTCTCCCGCATCGCCCGCACCCAACGGTTGCGGTGCGTGTAGCGGTCGCCGAGGAATCGGCCGACCTTGTGCAGCACCTTCTTGCCGTCGTTGTACTCCAGGATCTGGTGGAACTTCTCCATCAGCTGACGCGACGGCTTGGTGTTGGGGCCGAACATTTCGTTGATCGTCGGCTCGACGATCCGCCGGGACAGCGGACTGCCCTGCAACGGACTCATGATGTCGCCCAACGGAGTTGCCGACATCAGCTTCTGCATGGTCCGCGGCGTGTAGGCCTCGTTGAACAGCCCGCCGTTCAGCCAGGTGATCGACTCGATGCGCAGCGCCCCGTAGGCCTGGCCGCCGAACTCGTGCCTGGCCAGCAGTTCCTGGCCGACCGAGTCGCCGAGGTCATGGGCCAGGACGTGACAGATGTCGACGTTCAGGTGGGCCAGCAGCGCCTCGTGCATGTCGGCGTGGTCGTGCACCGTGTACCCGTAGGCGACGGGTTTGGCGGAGAAGCCCATCCCGATCATGTCGGGAGCGATCACGGTGAAACGCTCGACCAGAGTCGGCCAGATCGGGGCCCAGTCAAAGGAGTTGAACGGATACCCGTGGATCAGCAGCAGCACCGGGCCGTCACCGAGGGCCTTGCCGTCGACCCGGTAGAAGATGTCGAAACCCAGGTAGTCGAAGTGCTGCCCGGAGGCCTTCCATCGCTCGAGTTCGGCGTCCATGACCCGAGCTTAGGCGTCGGTCTAGTCGACCCGGTTGCCGACGGTCTCGGCGGCCGAACTGCCCAGAGCGGCGACCCAGCCGGTGATCTGGCGGGCGATGTGCTGGTCGGTCAGGCCGACCTCGCTGAGTATCTCGCCGCGCGACGCATGCGCCTGGAACTCCTGCGGCAGTCCGACGTCGCGGCACGGCACGTCGATCTCGGCGCGCCGCAACGCCCCCGACACCGCCGACCCGACGCCGCCGTGCACGCCGTTGTCCTCGACGGTGACCACCAGCTTGTGTGCCGTCGCGAGCTGCGCCGATCACCTCGGGCACGGGCAGCACCCACCTCGGGTCGACCACGGTGACGCCGATGCCCTGCTTGCGCAGCCGCTCGGCCGCCGACAGCGCCATCGAGGCGAAGGGGCCGACCGCCACCAACAAGCACGTCGTCGGACAGACCCTCGGCGGGCACGGCCAGCACGTCGACACCCGAGCGGCGTTCGATGGCCGGAATGTCCTCGCCCACATCGCCCTTCGGGAACCGCAGCGCGGTGGGGCCGGTCTTGACGGCCGAGCGCCTCGCCGAGTTCCTCGCGCAGCCGCGTGCCGTCGCGCGGCGCGGCGACCCGCATGCCCGGGCACGATGCCCAGGATCGACAGGTCCCAGATCCCGTTGTGGCTGGCGCCGTCGGGTCCGGTGACACCGGCGCGGTCGAGCACCATGGTCACCGGGCAGCTCGTGCAGCGCGACGTCCATCATGATCTGGTCGAACGCCCGGTTCAGGAACGTCGAGTAGATCGCCACCACCGGATGCATGCCGCCCATCGCCAGCCCCGCGGCCGAGGTCATGGCGTGCTGCTCGGCGATGCCGACGTCGAAGAAGCGGTCCGGATACCGCTGCCGGAACGCGCTCAGCCCGGTGGGCCCGGGCATGGCGGCGGTGATGGCGACGATGTCGCGGCGCTTGGCCGCACGCTTGATCAGCTCGTCGGAGAACACCGACGTCCAGCCGGGAGCCGCCACCGACGTGGCGAGCCCGGTCTGCGGGTCGATCACGCCGGTGGAGTGCATCTGCTCGGCCTCGTCGGCCTCGGCAGGGCCGTAGCCCATGCCCTTGCGGGTGGCGACGTGCACGATCACCGGGGCGTTGAAGCCGCGGGCAAGGCGCAGCGCCGCCTCGACGGCGTGCTCGTCGTGCCCGTCGATGGGGCCGACGTACTTGAGCCCGAGGTCGGTGAACATCACCTGAGGCGCCAAGCGCGTCCTTGATGCCCACCTTCACGCTGTGCATGCACTGGTAGCAGAGCTCACCGATGAGCGGCACGCCGCGGACCGTGTCGCGGCCCCTCTCCAGCAGCTTCTCGTAACCCGGCTGCAGCCGCAGCCCGGCCAGGTGATCGGCGAAGCCGCCGATGGTCGGGGCGTAGCTGCGCCCGTTGTCGTTGACGACGATCACCACCGGCCGCCGCGATGCGGCGATGTTGTTCAGCGCCTCCCAGCACATGCCGCCGGTCAGCGCGCCGTCACCGACGACGGCGACCACGTGGCGGTTGCGGTGTCCGTTCAGCTCGAACGCCTTGGCCAGCCCGTCGGCGTAGGACAGCGCGGAGCTGGCGTGGCTGGACTCCACCCAGTCGTGCTCGCTCTCGGCGCGCGCCGGATAGCCCGACAGCCCGCCCTTCTTGCGCAGATTGGCGAACTCGGGGCAACGGCCGGTCAGCATCTTGTGCACGTACGACTGGTGACCCGTGTCGAAGATGATCGGGTCGTGCGGCGAGTCGAACACCCGGTGCAGCGCGAGCGTCAACTCGACGACACCGAGGTTGGGGCCCAGATGCCCACCGCTTGCAGCCACCTTGTGGATCAGGAAGTCGCGGATCTCGACAGCCAGGTCACTCAGCTGCGCCTGCGACAGGTGCTGCAGATCAGCGGGGCCGCGGATCTGTTCGAGCATCCGGTCAGTTTACCCACGCGTACCGCGAGGTAGTCCTCTCAAGGCCGGTAGATGTCGGGCACGCCGTCGTCGTCGGCGTCGGCCGTCTCGGCGACGTGGATGCGGCGGTAGGCGGCGTTGCGGCTGACCAGCACCAGCGCGGCCAGCACACCGGCGACCACCGAGCCCGTCAGCACCCCGATCTTCCCGTCCGCCCCCGTTATCGGTTCCGTAACCGAAGGCCAGCTCGCCGATCAGCAACGACACGGTGAAACCGATGCCGGCAAGCAGTGCCACACCCAGCACGTCGCGCCAGGCCAGATCGTCGTCGAGGGTCGCGTGGGTGAACTTGGCCAACAGAAACGTCGTGATGAACACACCGAGCGGCTTGCCGAGCACCAGGCCGGCGAACACGCCGACGGTGACGGGATGCAGCAGCGCTTCCCCGAGACCGTCCCAGCCGCCGACCGTCACCCCGGCGGCGAAGAACGCGAACACCGGCACCGCCACCCCTGCCGACAGCGGCCGCAGCCGGTGCTCGAACCGCTCGGCGGCGGAATGCCGGCCCAGCACCGGGCACGACGAAGCCGAGCAGCACCCCGGCCACCGTGGCGTGCACCCCGCTGGCGTGGACCAGCGCCCACGTCGCCACCGCCAGCGGAACCAGCAGCCACCACCGCTGCACACCGCGCTGTACGGCCACCGCGAAGAGGCCACCCGGAATCAGGGCCAACGCGAGCGGTACCGGCGCGAGATGGTCGGTGTAGAAGACGGCGATGATCGTGATCGCCAGCAGATCGTCGACCACCGCGAGCGTGAGCAGGAACGTCCGCAGCGCGGTCGGCAGGTGGGTCGACAGCACGGCCAGCACGGCGAGCGCGAACGCGATGTCGGTGGCGATCGGCACCGCCCACCCGTCGAGGTTCTCGGGGTGCCCCGCGATCAGGTTGATGCCGACGAAGATCGGCGGCGGGCACGATCATCCCGCCGATGGCGGCCGCGATCGGCAGGGCGGCACGCGCCGGGTCGCGCAGATCGCCGGCGACGAACTCGCGCTTGAGTTCCAGCCCGACGACGAAGAAGAAGATCGCCAGCAGGCCGTCGGCGGCCCATTGCGCGAGCGTCAGCCGCAGATGCAACGCCTCGGGGCCGAAGGCGAGCTCCGAGACGGAGCGGTAGGCGTGCGCCCACGGGGAGTTCGCCCACACCAGAGCCGCGGCGCCGGCGAGCAGCAGCAGCACCCCGCCGACGGTCTCGTGGCGCAGCACCTCGGCGAGATCGCTTCGCCTCCGGCCACGAGCCGCGGCTGAGCAGTCGCGGTCGGAGGTCATCGACCCATCCTAGAGCGCCTCGACGCGCGCCACTGCCCGACACTCTCCCAATATCAATTGGATCGACTCCCTCAAACACGTTGATTCAGAAGTTGTTTCGGCGATCTCCAGATGGAACCGGCGCCGGCGCCCGAAACCCCAACGCCGCCACGCAGACTGATGTACGCGAGATGACGCCCGACCACAGTCGTATGGTGCTGACATGCACGCCGAGCAAATGGCCGAGGACTTTCCCGTGGTATCCATCGACTCGAGTGCGCTCGCCGCTGCGCGCATGCTCGCCGAGCATCGGCTGCCGGGGATCGTGGTAACCGACGCGTCGGGCAAACCGTATGCGGTGCTGCCTGCCTCCCAGGTGGTGCGATTCATCGTGCCGCAGTACGTCCAGGACGATCCCGCGTTGGCCGGTGTGCTCGATGAGTCGATGGCCGACCGCGCCTCCGACAAATTGGGGAGCAAGACCGTTCGCGACGTGTTGCCCGAGCACCTTCTCAACGTGCCGTCCGCCCACGCGGATGACACCATCATCGAGGTTGCTGCGCTCATGGCCCGGCTGAGGAGTCCGCTGATAGCCGTCATGAAGGACGGCGAGATGTACGGGGTGATCACCGCATCTCGTCTACTGGCCGCAGCGCTGAACCATTGATCGCCCGACAGATGGAGCGGCAGCGATGACGGCACTCGCGATCGCGGTGTTCGTGGTCGCCTATGGGCTGATCGCCAGCGACCGCGTCAACAAGACGCTCGTGGCGCTCTATGGCGCGGGCGTGGTCGTGGCCGTCGGGCTGCTCAGCTCCGATGACGTCTTCTACTCCCGTGAGACGGGAATCGATTGGGACGTAATCTTTCTGCTGCTGGGCATGATGATCATCGTCAGCGTGCTGAGGCAGACCGGTGTCTTCGAGTACGTCGCGATCTGGGCGGCCAAGCGGGCGAACGGATCGCCGCTGCGGATCATGATCCTGCTGGTCCTGGTCACCGCGGCCGCCTCGGCCCTCCTGGACAACGTCACCACGATCCTGTTGATCGCCCCGGTCACTCTGCTGGTCTGCGACCGGCTGGAGATCAACCCCGCACCCTTCTTGATCGCCGAGGTGTTCGCCTCCAACATCGGCGGCACCTCGACCCTGGTGGGCGATCCGCCGAACATCATCATCGCCAGCCGGGCGGGCCTGACGTTCAACGACTTCCTCGTGCACATGATGCCGATCGTCATCATCGTCATGCTCGTCTTCGTGGCAATGCTGCCACGGCTGTTCCGTGGTTCGTTCGACGTCAACCCGGAGCGGGTGGCGGACGTGATGGCGCTCGACGAGCGCGAAGCCATCCGCGATCCGGGATTGCTCATCAAGTGCGGCGTCGTGCTGGTACTCGTCTTCGCCGCGTTCATCGCCCACGGCGTGCTGCACATCGAACCGTCGATCGTGGCGCTGCTGGGTGCGGGCGCCCTCATCGTGATTTCACGATCGGAGCGGTCTGACTACCTGTCCGGCGTGGAATGGGAGACGCTGCTCTTCTTCGTCGGGCTCTTCGTCATGATCGGTGCCCTCGTGAAGACCGGCGTCGTCGACCAGATAGCCCGGGCGGCGACCGAGGCAACCGGTGGAAATGCAGTGCTCACCGTGATGCTGATCCTCGGAGTCTCGGCACCCGTGTCCGGCGTCATCGACAACATTCCGTACGTCGCGACGATGGCACCGATCGTGAGTGAACTGGCAAAGGGGATACACGATCCCGCTCACTCGCAAGCGCTGTGGTGGGCGCTTGGCCTCGGCGCGGACTTCGGCGGCAACCTGACGGCCATCGGGGCCAGCGCCAACGTGGTCATGCTCGGAATCGCCCGCCGCGCAGGCTATCCCATCTCATTTTGGGAATTCACCCGTAAGGGCGCAGTGGTCACGGCGATGTCGATCGCACTCTCCGCGCTCTACCTGTGGGTGCGATACTTCGTGTTGAGCTAGGAAGGTTGGGCGTCGATCGTGAGGATCGTGCCGCCGCCCCACGCCCTCCGTATACTCCGCCAGCATGGTGGATGTTCCGCTCGACACGCAAGAGCGGAATGAGCTGTGCGATCTCCTCGACGAACTCGGTCCTTCCGTTGCGACACTGCTGGAGGGCTGGACTGCACACGATCTCGCCGCCCACATCGTGTTGCGAGAACGCGATCTCGTTGCCGGCCCCTGCCTCGTCCTGCCCGCCCCCTTCCAACGGTTCGCCGAGCGACGCAGGGCCAGATTGGCCGAGAACAAGGACTTCACATGGCTCGTCGCGCAGATCCGGTCCGGCCCGCCGATGGGTTTCTTCCGCATTGAATGGGTCCGCTCCTTGGCCAATCTCAACGAGCTGTTCGTTCACCACGAGGACGTTCGCAGAGCCAATGGCCGTGGACCCCGCAGCCTCACGCCTGCCATGGACGCCGCCTTGTGGCGAAACGTTCGCCGCGGCAGCCACTACCTGAGTCGGCGACTGCACGCTTCCGGGCTCGAGGTTGAGTGGACCGAAACCGGTGAGCGCGTGACGGTTCGAGCAGGCGAGCCGACGGCGCGACTCAGCGGACCGCCGGGTGAAATCCTCCTCTACGTCTTTGGGCGCCGGGCTGCAGCGAGGGTCGAAGTGAGCGGACCACCGGACGCCGTTTCGGCCGTGCGTCATACGCACTTCGGCATGTGAGTCCATCGCACGCTGCGGACGACCCGAATCGATTCAGGTGTTCTTGGTGACGAAGCGGCGGAACAACGGCAAGACCACGGCCGCGTTGTAGGCGACGCCGCCGACGAGATACGGCCACCAGGTGCCATGATCGCTGGCTACCCAGAAAGCCTTGGCTGCCCAATATGGTGGCAGCACACCGAAGGCCAGGCTCCAACCGGAGTCGATGAACCACGGCAGGCAGGGCAGACCGGCAATGAGCATTCCGAGTCCACGGACCGCGGCCAGGCCCTGAATCTTGTTGCTCGCCATGGCCAGAATCAGCAGCAGGGTCACCACCGCCGAGAGCCCGGCAAGCAGTCCGATCGGAATCAGCGACGGGACCAGGCCGGGCTCGAGTAACCCGCTGAACGACATCGTCACGACCACATAAACAGTGGTTACACCCATGACCGTGGCCGCGCGATATGCGAAGAAGGTGGACAACGAAATCGGGGTCACTCTCAGTGCGGTCAGCGTGCCGGCGTCCACCTCGTCGAGGACGAGGAACGCCGCCAGCCCTCCAGCGATGACGATGCTGGTAAGTAGAAGAAAGCCGGTGAGGATCAGCGGGTGGTAGGGAATCAGGTCGAACCCGTAGCGTTCAGCCAGCATCGCGGCGACACGGGGGGTGAGCAACGCGACGGCACTCGTCCAGATGACAGGGGCGACCACGAGCATGACCAGCAAAGGATCACGGTAGGTACCGCGAATGTCGTTGCGGCCGAACGCGGACAGCGCCCTGGCAGCAGTTCCAGACAGCACCATCACAGACCCCCCGACCTTGCGACGACGTGACGTCCGAACAACCTCGCGGCGACAAAGCACAGCGCCGCAACGCTTATCAATGGGTACGACACCGCGTAGACGGCCTGCCACGGCGTCAGAATCATCTGCTCGAAGGCGGCCCCGAACAACAAAAGCGGGCCCTGTGTGGGAATGAGATATAGCAAGGGATTCGGCCAGACGCCCGAGTAGTACAACACCGGCAGATTCATCACGGCCAGCGGGATGGTCGCCGCCAGGAACCAGTCGCTGACCGAGGCGAAGGGCAGCGAGGTGGTGAACCCCACCAACAACATCAGAAGCGTCCCGAGCACCACCCCCACCAGCAGTGGTGCCAGATGGTAGGCGAATCCGTGGGCGATCGTCGTCAGGGCCACGGCAACGAACACTGATACCAGCGAGAGGATGGCCAGCTTGGCGGCCAGGTACTCCCAGAACCGTAGCGGGGTGGAGATGACCGCGCCCAGAGTGCGCTCCTGCTTCTCGAAGAACACCGTGCCCGCGATGAAGAAGAACCCGATTATCGAGATGTCGCCCAGCAGGATGTAGGGCTCGACGACCGGACGCAGATTACGCGACATCGGCAACAACACTGCCAGCCAGATGAGTCCGGAGAACACCGCCGCATGCAGGAACCGCTGTCGGACCTGAAGAGTCAGCTCGAGACGCAGCGCACTTGCCAACCGATTCACGACAGTCGCCTCCCGGTGGTCTCCACGAAGACGTCGTCGAGACTGGCTTCCTTGCTGTGGATGGTCTCGACGTAATGGTCTCGCAGCACCGCTTCGAACGCGGGATCGTCGGCCAGGCCGTCCATGGGAAAGTCGGCCGCCGCGAGACACCCGTTCCGGTCGCGATACTCGACGCGCACGAGCCGCTGACTGCGAGCAATCTTCAGCTCGGTCGGCGTGTCCATGGCGACGATCCTGCCGTCGACGACGAAGGCGATCCGGTCGCACAGCTCGTTGGCTGTCGCCATGTCGTGGGTCGTGAGGAAGACCGTCCGGTCACGTGCCTTCAGGTCCAGGATCATGTCCTTCACCTTGCGTGCGTTCAATGGATCGAGCCCGGAGGTGGGCTCGTCCAGGAAGAGCAGCTCCGGGTCGTTGATCAGTGCTCTGACGAACGTCAGCCGCATCTGCATTCCCTTGGAGTACTTGCTCACCCGCGTATTCGCGTCGCCGGCCAGACCGACGGCGTCCAGCAGCTTCGCCGGTTCCAGCGTCGCGCCGCCGTATAGCGAAGCAAAGAAGCGCAGGTTCTCCAGGCCGGTGAGCTTCTGGTAGTGGTTGGGCAGTTCGAAGGACACCCCGATGCGCTCGTAGTAGTCGGACCCCCACGCCAATGGGTCCTTGCCCCATACGGCGGCCTCGCCACCGTGGCCGCGGAGCAGGCCGATGAGGAGCTTCTGGGTAGTGGATTTGCCTGCGCCGCTAGGGCCTAGAAACCCAAAGATCTCGCCGCGCCCGACAGTGAAATCCATCCCGCGTACGGCGGGTTCGGACGACTTTGGATAGGTGAAGGTCAGGCCTCGGACGCGGATGACTTCGGCTGGAACGCTCGACGGCGTGGACTCCGACGTGATGGTGGGCATCGAGGCTCAGTCGCCTTCCGGGTCGGCGGCGCGTCGGTCGAACCGTCTCACCGCATGGGGCTACGAATTCCGACCAGACTTCCCGGAGCGCCGAGGATCACTATACTGAACTTTCAGAGATCTTTGAAGCCTTGAAACACAGGAGATTGAATGACGAAAGGCTCCGACTTGCCGGAGGCCGCCGAACGACTCGCCCTCGTCCTCAGTGATCACGGGCTGCAACGTATGACCGCGCGCGTGCTTGCCGCGCTGCTGTTCACCGACCAGCCCAGCATGACCATGGGTGAGCTGGCAGATCGGCTGGAGGCGAGCTCGGGCGCGATCTCCGGCGCCATCCGGATGCTCACCTCCGTCGGCCTGGCCGAGCGCGTCCCCGTCCCGGCCAGCAGACGGGATCACTACCGGCTGCGCGACGACGCCTGGGCTGTCCTCTACACCAACCAGAACGCGGTGATCTCAGCCATGCAGACGGCCGCCGAGGCCGGGATCGCTGCCACCGGGAACGACAGCCTGGCAGGGCGGCGCCTCACCGAAATGCGCGACTTCTACACCTTCCTTCTCGGCGAGATCCCCGCGTTGCTGGACCGCTGGCATGAACGCTCGGGTACGTCTGTTACCTGACCGGGCCGACGGTGGCGGCGAGTCGCGGAGGCGGCAGGGATGACGATCGATGACATCTCTGGGGCACGCCGATCGGCAGAGCATGGCTACGCCTCTGGCCGGTCAGCTGACGATGCCCAGCTCGCGCGCCCGCCTCACCGCGTCGCCGCGCCTGGTCACCTGGAGCTTGGTCAGGATCGCCGACACGTGGTGGTCGACGGTCTTCACCGACAGGTAGAGCCGCTCGGCGAGTTCGACATTGGACAGCCCGCCGTCGAGAAGTCGGAGCACCTCGAGCTGCCGCCCGGTCAATCCCGCCGGGTTCACCAGGGTCGTGGACCGGCGCCGGGCAGGCACCGCGGTGACTCCCGCCGCCCGTAGATCACGACGCACCTTGGCGGCGACGGCATCGGCCCCCAGCCGGTCGAGCGTGTCGACGGCGCCGCGGGCCAGTTCACCGTCACCCGAGTCGATCAGCGCCAGCGCCGCGTCATACGGCGTCGCCAGTTCGTCGAACATCCGTGCCGCCGCCTCGTGGTCCCCGTCGAGCAACAGCCGATAGGGCTCGGCGACGCCTGCCGCCTCGACGCGCACGCCCAGCCGGCGCAACCACACCGCGAGCTCGCCGCGCGCCCATTCCAGACCCTCGACGGGCGCTTCCTCCAGCATCGAACGGCACTGCGCGAGGCGGCCGTCGTCGGCGCCGGTGAGCCACGCGTTCTCGACGACGGCGGCCGCGGCGGGCAGCGTGCGCAGCGGCTCGCCGTAGCAGTGGGCCAGGGCCCACGCGTCGTCGATCGCATCCAGCCCGGAGCCGTCCCTGCGCAACGCCACCAAGGCCCGGATGAGCAACGGCCAGGTGCGCGCCAATGGTGCGCTCGGGCTGTCGAGCACGGCATCCGCATCGGCGACGGCACCGTCCCAATCACCTTTGAGCAGACCGAGTCTGGCGCGCGAGCCCAGCTGCCAGACCCGACACACCGGCAGGTCGTGCTCGGCCATCAAGCGGAATGCTGACGTCCAGCAGGTCGGCGGCTGCGGTGAGCCTGCGCTGCTCGATGTCGAGGTAACTCAGGTTGCTGTACCCGCTGGAGTACACCTCGTCGACGTTCGTCGGGCCCGCCGCGAGAATGCTCAGAATCGCGTCCCGGCCCTCGGGGCGCCCACTCAGCACCTCGCGCAGTCCGCTCACCAGCCCGACCCGGGCCACCAGCGTCGGATCGCCGACCCGCGTGGCGATCTCGCGTGCCCGCGCCAACATCGGTGCGGCCCGATCGAGTTCGCAGGACTGCAGCGCGAGGAACGCCTGCATGGCGTGAGCGTGGCCCAGTTGCACCAGCTTCGCCGCGTCAGCGCCGCCGGTAGCCCCGTCGAGCACCGTGATCGCTCGTGTCACATGGTCTTCGGCTTTTCCGCGGTTGGCGTTGTACCACTCGTAGACGGCCAACGAGTGATGGTCGGCGCTCAGGGCGGTGACGTCGTCGAGCCCGTACCGGATCTGCATCGCGTCCCTGCAGGCGCCGATCGCGGCGTCGAGTCGATTGATCAGGTAGTACTCGCCGGCCAGCAGTTCGAGCAGCTCCGCCCGGCTGCCGGGGTCCATGCTGGCGCCGCAATGCTCGAGCGCGGTCGCGAAGAACTCCGCAGCCTGGGTGTGCGCGCCCGTGCGGGCGGCCGCGCGGCCTGCCTCCGAGGCGGCCTGCACCACGCGCGTCCTGTCGCCTGCACCGAGCGCGTGGTGGGTGATGACGGCGGGATCGCTGTCCGAAGCGGCGTCGTGGGCGTCGATCAGCCTGCGGTGCAGGCCCGATTCCGCGCCGGGCGGGATGACGCTGGACACGGCCAGCCGGCACAGATCGTGGCGGAACGCCACCCCGCGGGCGCTGCGCCGGATCAGGTTGGCCTCGTCGAGGGTGCGCAACGCGGGCAGCGTGACGCCGAGCCCGGCCAGCAGATGGTCCGGGATCGCACCCGGCGCGCACGTCAACAGGTTCAGCAGATCCCATGCGGCGACGTCCAATTCGGCGGTACGGGCCAGTATCGCGTCACGCACCGTGGTCGGCAGCGCGTCGCCGGCGTGGTCCAGCATTTCGCAGACGTAGAAGGCATTCCCGCCGGTGACCCCGTACAGCCACGCCGCGTCGACGGGCCGCTCCCCGACCAGAGCCGCCACCGCATTCAGGCTCAGTGGCGCCAGCGCCACCGTGGCGGCGTGCGGCGAACGGGCCACGTCGCCGAGCAGCGAGCGCATCGGGCTGGTGGGCCCGATCTCCTCGTCGCGGACCGTACCGATCACGAACGACTGCGTCTTCGGCACCCGGCGCAGCACGAACCGAAGTAGGTCGATGGTCGCCTGGTCGGCCCAATGCAGATCGTCGAGCACCAGCACGGTTGGCCTGAGCAGTAATTCGTCGAACACGGCGGTGAAGATGTCGTGCGGCTGGTCCCCGTCGCGCAGCAGCGCACGCGTCTCGGCAGTGAACTGGCCCGCCAAATCGTGCAGAGGTCCGAGCGGCCGCGGCATCGTCAGCGGATCGCACGCGCCCCACAGCACCCGTTCGCCGACCACCCAGTGCTCGACGAACGTCTCCACGAACGACGTCTTGCCCGCCCCGGATTCACCACACACCAGCACCGCGCCACCGTGGCCCGAGCGGGCGTCGTCGGCACGCGACGACAGCGCCGACATCTCGTGCTCGCGCTCGGTGAGCTCCACGGGTGCCGATGCTACTCGCCGAATATCGCCCTGACCAGCATCGACGATCAATCCAATGGCCGCATCGGGAGGCGCACGAGTAAAGATGGGGAACCATTCCCCATGACCACTGCGGCGTCGGTGGCCCATCGTTGGTGATGCCCGTCGACACGGCGGGTCCGACATCCAACACGAGGAGACGCCTCATGAAACGCTTTCTGATCGAACGGGAGATCCCCGGCGCGAGCGAACTCACCGAAGCCAAGTTGGCCGAGATCGCCACGAACTCCAACGCGGTCGCCGCCTCGCTCGGCGTGCCGTACCGGTGGATCACCAGCTACGTGGCAGGCGACAAGATCTACTGCATCCACGAAGCCGACGACGAGGCGACGATCCGCGAGCATGCCCGACGAGGCGGCTTCCCTGCCAACGTCGTCGTCCCGGTGGCGAACGAATTCGGTCCGCACACCGCGGATCTCGCCGTCACGACCGGCTGAGCACCGCCACGCACTCGACGTGATGGGTCAGGGGAAACGAGTCGAACACCCGCAACTCCTCGACCGCGTACCCGTGGCCCAGGTAGAGACCGACGTCGCGTGCGAATGATGCTGCCTCGCAGCCGATGTGGATGATCCGCGGCACGCCGGCGGCGGCCAACAGGTCGATGACCTCGCGGCCGGCGCCGGTCCGCGGCGGATCGAGCACGGCGACGTCGGCTCGGCCCGGCCGCCCGGTCAAGACACGGCGCACGGATTCGGTGACCACCGAGACCTGACCGAGGTCCGCGAGCGCCGCCCGGGCCGCACGCGCAGAACCCCGCGACGTGTCGACGGTCGTCACGTGCCCCGCCTCTCCGACGGACTCGGCCAGCACGGCAGCGAAAACGCCTGCGCCACCGTACAAGTCCCACGCGGTCATTCCCGGGCTCAGCCCGGCCCACGCCGCGACCAACCCGCTGTACACCCGAGCGGCGTCACGATGCGCCTGCCAGAACGCGGTCACCGGCACCCGCCACACCCGTTGGCCCACCCGCTGCGTCGCTTCGTAGCGACCCTCCACGACCTGCGTCGCGGCCTTGCGCGCCCGACCGGGCCCCGACTGCACCACGTGGCGCTCGCCCTCGTCGTCGAGCGCGACGTGCAGCTCCGCCCCTGGCGGCCAACGCGATCCATCCAGACCCGCGAGCATGCCCGCTGGCAGCTGGGCGCACGTGAGATCGGTGACGAGATCGGCACTGTGATAGCGGTGATAGCCCGCGCGACCCTCGCCGTTGGTGTCCAGCCGCACCCGCGTGCGCCACCCGGTCGCACCCGCGTCGCCGACCTCCTCCGCCACGCCCGACCAGTCGAATCCACCGAGCCGGCCGAGCTGGTTGGCCACCACGTCGCCCTTGATCCGCCGCGCCGCATCGGGCGTCACGAACGCCAGGTCACAACACCCCGCCCCGTCCACGCCCGCGATCGGGCACAGCGAATCGACCCGGTCTGCTGACGGCTCGAGAACCTCGACGGCCTCGGCGTGCCAATGGCTTCCGCGCTCCCCCGTCACCCGCGCCAGAACCACCTCGCCCGGCAGGGCGTACCGGACGAACACCACGCGCCCGTCGTGGCGCGCCACGCAGCTTCCGCCGTTCGCAGGCGGGCCAACGGTCAGCCTCAACAGGTCGGTCAATCTAGGAACCCTCTGCGGGCGTCGCCCGGCGCGGACTGCGGTTGCAGGTTCTTCAGCCGGTCCGACGAACTCAGCTGCCATGGCACGGACGTCACCATCACCTGCGGCTCGAACAGCAGCCTGCCCTTCAGCCGCAGGGCACTCTGGTTGTGCAGCACCTGTTCCCACCAGTGGCCGACGACGTACTCGGGGATGAAGACGGTGACCACCGTGCGCCGCGACTCCTTGGTGATCCGCTTGACGTACTCCAGGAGCGGCCGGGTGATGTCGCGGTACGGCGAGGCGATCACCTTGAGCGGCACGTTGACGTCCTCGCTTGCCTCCCACTTGCTCTGCAGCTCGCGGGCCTCCTTGTCGTCGACGCTGACGTGGATCGCCTCCAGCACGTCGGGCCGGGTGGCCTTGGCGTACGCCAGGGCGCGCAGCGTCGGCAGGTGCAGGTTCGACACCAGGACGATCGCGTGGTTGCGGCTGGGCAGCACGATGTCGCCCTGTTCGGCGGCCTGACTCTCGAGTTCGCGGGAGACGGCCGCGTAGTGCTTGTGGATCATCTTCATGATCACGAACATGCCGCCCATCGCGAGGATCGCAATCCACGCCCCCGCAACGAATTTCGTGACGACGACGACCAGCAGAACCGTCCCCGTGCACAGGCACCCGATGGTGTTGATGATGCGTGCCCGGTGCATGCTTCGGCGCTCGGCGGCGTCGGTCTCGACGCGCAGCAGGCGGGTCCAGTGCCGAACCATGCCGATCTGGCTCAGGGTGAACGACACGAACACCCCGACGATGTACAGCTGGATCAGGGCGGTCACCTCGGCGCGGAACGCGACGACGAAGGCGATCGCGGCGAAGGCCAGGAACAGGATGCCGTTGGAGAACGCCAGCCGGTCGCCGCGCGTGCTCAATTGGCGCGGCAGATATCTGTCCTGGGCCAGGATCGAACCGAGCACGGGGAATCCGTTGAACGCCGTGTTGGCCGCGAGGATCAAGATCAGCGCGGTGACCCCGGCGATGGCGTACAGCCCCACCGGAAAGTCGTGGAACACGGCGTCGGCCAACTGCGCGATGAGCGTCTTCTGGTGATAGCCGGGGGGTGCGCCGATCAACTGCTCATTGGGCCGCTCGGCGATCTTCACGCCGGTCTCCTTGGCCAACATGATGATCCCCATGAAGAGCGACACCGCGATGACGCCGAGCAGCAGCAGCGTCGATGCCGCGTTCCGCGACTTCGGCTTCCGGAATGCGGGCACGCCGTTGCTGATGGCCTCCACACCGGTCAGCGCCGCGCAGCCCGACGAGAACGCCCTGGCGACCAGGAACACCAGCGCGAAGGCCATCACGTCGCCGTGCTCCGTCTGCATCTGGAAGTCCGCGGACTCGGCGCGCAGCGGGACGCCGAGGATGTTGATCTGGATCAGCCCCCAGCCCAGCATGATGTACACGCCGATCATGAAGGCGTAGGTGGGAATGGCGAAGGCCGTGCCCGACTCCCGGATGCCGCGCAGGTTCAGCGACGCGAGCACCAGGATGGCGGCGACCGCGAACCACACCTTGTGCTGAGCGATGAACGGCACCGCCGACCCGATGTTCGACATCGCCGACGACATCGACACCGCGACGGTGAGCACGTAGTCGACCATCAGCGCGCTCGCCACCGTCAGCCCGGCGGTGCCGCCCAGATTCGTGGTGACCACCTCGTAGTCACCGCCGCCGGACGGATAGGCGTGCACGTTCTGCCGGTAGCTCGCGATCACGACGAGCATCACCGCCGCCACGGCCAGCCCGATCCACGGCGCCATCGTGTAGGCACTCAGCCCGGCCACCGAGAGCACCAGGAAGATTTCCTCCGGCGCGTACGCGACCGAGGACAGTGCGTCGGAGGCGAAGACGGGCAGCGCTATCCGCTTGGGCAGAAGCGTGTGCCCCATGGCGTCGCTGCGGAACGGACTTCCGAGAACCAGCCGGCGCGCAGCGGTCGAGAGCTTGGACACGAGAGCCAAGGGTATGCGTAAGCCACGATGGCTGTAGCGTTCCGTGTGCGCAGGTTGGACATGAACTTTTTCTGGGAGACCGCTGGAGGGACCGACACGTGCGTGTAGTGGTGATGGGATGCGGCCGGGTGGGCGCCTCGCTGTCGGACGGGCTGGCCCGGATCGGCCATGAAGTGGCCGTCATCGACCGCGACGGCACCGCGTTTCACCGACTGTCCCCCGAGTTCCCCGGCGAGCGCGTGCTCGGCATGGGCTTCGACCGTGACGTGCTGTTGCGGGCGGGCATCGAGGAAGCCGGGGCGTTCGCCGCGGTGTCCTCCGGCGACAACTCCAACATCATCTCCGCGCGGGTGGCGCGTGAGACCTTCGGCGTGGAGCGCGTGGTCGCCAGGATCTACGACGCCAAGCGCGCCGCGGTGTACGAGCGGCTCGGCATTCCGACCGTGGCGACGGTGCCGTGGACGACGGATCGACTGCTCAACGTGCTCACCCGGGAGACCGAGACCACGAAGTGGCGCGACCCGTCGGGCAACGTCGGCGTGGCCGAGCTGGCACTGCACGAGAACTGGGTGGGCCACCGCGTGACCGCCCTGGAGGCCGCGACCCGCGGACGGGTGGCGTTCATGATCCGCTTCGGCAGCGGGCTGCTGCCCGAGCCCAAGACCGTGATCCAGGCCAGCGACCAGGTCTACCTGGCCGCCGTGTCCGGTCACGTCGCCGAGGCCATGGCCATCGCCGCGCTGCCGCCTGGCGACGACGTCGAGGACGAGTGAGGAACGCGTGAAGGTCGCCATCGCAGGAGCCGGCGCCGTCGGTCGGTCCATCGCCAGGGAGCTCGTCGATTCGCACGAGGTCACGCTGCTGGAGCGCAATCCCGAACACATCGACGTCGACGACATCCCTGCCGCGCACTGGCGCGTGGGCGACGCGTGCGAGCTGAGCCTGCTGGAGTCGGTCAAGCTCGAGGACTTCGACGTGGTGATCGCCGCGACGGGCGACGACAAGGCCAACGTCGTGGTCAGCCTGTTGGCCAAGACGGAGTTCGCGGTGCCGCGGGTGGTGGCCCGGGTCAACGATCCGCGCAACGAGTGGCTGTTCGACGAGGCCTGGGGCGTCGACGTCGCGGTGTCCACGCCACGGATGCTGGCGTCACTGGTCGAGGAGGCGGTCTCGGTCGGCGACCTGGTGCGGCTGATGAGCTTCCGCAAGGGCCAGGCCAACCTGGTCGAGATCACCCTGCCCGACGACACGCCGTGGGGCGGCAAGGCGGTCAAGCGGCTCGCACTGCCTCGGGACGCCTCGCTCGTCACGATTCTGCGGGGCGCCCGGGTCATCGTGCCCGAGGGCGACGAGCCGCTCGAGGGTGGTGACGAGCTGCTGTTCGTCGCGACCGCCGAGGTCGAGGAGCAGTTGCGCGAGCAGGTCCTGCGCGCGCCCCAGTCCAGCTAGTCAGGACGCGCGATGGCAGGGGGCGGCGTCACCCGGTCGTGGCTGGGCGCCGCGGCCTGGGCCGAGATGCGCCCGTAGTCGCACTGCGCATTGCTGATCCCGACCGCCGAGATCACGCCGGCGACGACCAACAGCACCGCGACCACCACCATGCCCTGGTGGAAGCCCGCGAAGTCGCCCCGTACGAACCCCGAATCGCCTGTCCCGCCGATGATCACGCCGGTGAACGCGACCGCGATGAGCCCGGCGATCCGGGAGACCGCGTTGTTGACGGCCGATCCGATGCCGCTCTGCGCGGGGTCGACGGCGGCCAGCACCGCCGCGGTGAGCGGTGACACGGTGATGGACAGGCCAACGCCGAACACGATCAGTCCGGGCAGCATCTGCGTCCAGAAGTCGAACGGCTCGCGCGTCGTCATCAGCAGCAGGAAGCCGCCAGCGGCGACGATCGGTCCGATCGCCATGTAGAGCCGTGGGCCGTACACACCGGCCAGGCTGCCGAAGCGGCGCGCCAGGAAGAACGACAGCACCGGAATGGGCAGGGTGGCCAGACCGGCCTTCGACGCCGAGAGACCAACGGCCTCTTGCAAGAACAGCGCGACGAACAACGTCCCCAGTGACACGGCGGCGTACAGGAACACCGTCGCGACGTTGCCGACCGCGAAGTTGCGCACCGCGAACAGATTCAGCGGCATCATCGGGTTCGGCGCCCTGCGCTCCCAGAACGGGAACGCCACCAGGCAGGCCACCCCCACGACCAGTCCGCCCGCCACCACCGGATTCGACAACCCCAGCCCCTGCAGCTCGATCAGCGCGAACACCGCGGCGCTCAGCCCGACCGCGCACAGCGTCGCGCCGACGAAATCGATTCGGGCCCAACGGTTCGCAACGACTCTTTCCCCCGGGTCGCTTCGCTCCTGCCCTCCGGAACCCCCCCGGGTCGCTTCGCTCCTGCCCTCCGGAACCCCTTCCCGGGTCGCTTCGCTCCTGCCCTGGGCGATCTTCGTCGTCAGGTACAGCGTCACGGCCAGCGGAACGATGTTGATGCCGAACACCCACCGCCAGCTCAGGGCATCGACGAGCACTCCGCCGAGCGGCGGCCCCACCACGAACGCGGTGCCCGTCCACGCCGTCCACGTGCCGATCGCGCGGGCCTGCGCCGCGCCCGTGAACCGGGCGTTGATCATCGCCAGCGAACTGGGGACCAGGAAGGCGGCCCCGACGCCCTGCAGGCACCGGGCGGCCACCAGCACCCATCCGTTCGGGGCGACGGCGCACAGCACCGAAGCCACCGCGAAGACCGCCAGTCCGGCGCGCAGCACGGTGAGCCTGCCGAACTGATCCGACACGGCCCCGGCGACGAGGATCAGCGCGCCGAGCGCCAGGAGATAGCCGTCCAGCACCCACTGCTGCAGAGCGAGGCCACCACCGAGGTCCGAGGCGATGGCAGGCAGCGCCAGGTTGACCACGGAGCCGTCGAGGAAGGCGACGAACGACGCCAGTACCGCTACCGCGATCAGCGGACGGTCGGTCGGGCGCTCATCCTGCACAGGGACGCCCGTCAGTCGGTGCGTGCCTCGGTCGGCTCGGGCAGCGCGGTTTGCTCGTCCGCGGCCGGGTTCTGCGCCGCGTGCTCGTGCAGCGCACGTTGAGCAGTGCGGATGGCGAGGTAGGTGACCAGCGCCGCGACGGCGGTCAGCGGCCAGCCCATCGCGATGCGCGCCACGCCGAGCAGGCCGGTGCGGTCTTCGTCGTAGAGATGGTTCTGCACCACGAACCGCGCGCCGAACACCGCGACCCACGTCAAGGTGGCCACGTCGAAGGCGAAGACTGCCTTGCGAATCTTGCGCCAACCCTTGTCGCGTCCGTTGACCCACACCCACACGTAGCCGACCACGGGTCGCCTGATCAGCACCGACACGGCGAACACCGCGGCGTACAGGAGCGAGGACCAGATGCCGAGCAGGAAGTAGCCCTTCGACTCCCCCACGATGTAGGCGATCAGCGCACTGACCCCGACCGCGAAGAAGCCGGACACGGCAGGTTGCAGCGACTCCTTGCGGATCAACCGCCAGATCAGGATCAGGGTGGCCACGCCGAGTGCCGCACTGATCGCGGGCACCAGCCCGAAGAACGACGACACCGGGACGAACACCAATACGGGCAGCGACGAGTAGATCAGGCCGCTGATGCCACCCATCTGCTCGAGAATCGCCTGCGCATTGAGCTTCTTCTCGGGTTCGTCCCGCTCGCCTGGTGTGGCCTCGTCAGCAGTCCCCTTGTCGGGATCGCTCACTTCTGAATCTCGTAGTGCGGGTTGTACATCGCCTTGCTGCCGTTCTCCAGCTTGCCGAGGCGGCCGTGCACCCGCAGAGTGCGACCGGAATCGATGCCCGCGATGCGGCGCTGGCCCAGCCAGACGAGCATCACCGAGTCGGTGCCGTCGAACAGTTCGGCGCGGACACCGCCCGCGCAGCCCTTGGCATTGGTCTCGACACAACGCAGGGTGCCAACCATCGTGACTTCCTGGCCGCGCCTGCAGTCAATGGCCTTCTGCGCACCATTGGAGCCCGCTTCGTCGCTGAGTTCCTCGACGTCGCGCTGTTCCGGGTCCTCCGTCAGTCGGCGTGTGAGCCGGCGCAGATAACCTTCGGCCGTCGCCATGGTCTCTCCTTTGCGGATCCACCATGGATCCACTTAGTCAAACGCCACGGTAGACCTGTTGGTTCCGATTTGCCACGCGCCACCTACTTATCTCGCTGGGTGATTTGACGCACACGGCACGATCGAATGATGGCCGTCAATCTGCGTGGCACCACGGTGGTTCTGCTGCCCGGTACCGGGTCCGACGACGACTACGTCTACCGGGCCTTTTCCGCCGCGCTGCACGACGTAGGAGCGACGGTGGTGACACCCGCGCCGGAACCGGACGGGCTCATCGAGGGGTACCGACGTGAGCTGGACAACGCCGCCAGGCGCGGCCCGATCGCGGTCGGCGGGGTGTCGATCGGCGCGGCGGTCGCGACGTCATGGGCGTTGGCGCACCCGTCGCATGCCGTCGCCGTGCTGGCGGCGCTTCCGGCGTGGACCGGCTCACCCGCCAGCGCACCGGCCGCGCTGGCAGCCCGGTATTCGGCACACGAGTTGCGTCGCGATGGGCTGGCGTCGGCGATCGCCGCGATGCGCGCCTCCAGTCCCGCGTGGCTGGCCGACGAACTGACCCGGTCGTGGGTTGGCCAGTGGCCCGCCCTGCCGGACGCCATGGACGAGGCAGCCGGCTATGTGGCACCGACGTGCGAGGAGTTGGAAGGACCTAGCCGTGCCGATGGGCGTCGCCGCCGCAACCGACGACCCGGTGCATCCCGTCGAAGTCGCCCTCGAGTGGGTCGGCGCCGCACCGCGGGCCGCGTTGCAGACCGTCACCCTGGACGCCATGGGCGTCGACCCGGCAGTTCTCGGCGCGGCGTGCGTGGCCGCACTCTGGGAGGCCGCCAGCACCAGCCGCCCCGCCCGCTGACACCCGTCTACCCGCTGGGCTGATAGCCCACCCAGCTCTACCCACCCGTGATGGTGCGGAGCTGCTGCATCGCCGATCCCTGCTCGCTGCGCCGCGCCACCGACTGCGTCTCCGGCGGCGGCTGCAGGCCGGCCTGCTGAACCTGCTCGGCGACCATCTGCTCGGCGCGGGCGCGCAACCGGCCCACCAGCGACTCGGACAACTCCAGGGAAAGCATGGCGCGCACCGGCTGCGGTGTATCGCCCCGTCGAACAACCGTGTCCGTCAAGGCCTTTCGCACATCTGCGGCAATCGCGTCGGCGGTCTCGGGCGAGCCGATCGCCGCACCGCGAACCATCCAGCGATAGCCGTCGACGCCGACGAACCGCATGACGACGGGTTCGGGACCCTTCGTCATCAACCCGACGACCTCACGGCCCCACGGTCCGTCCTCCACGCTGACCTGTGCCGAGTCGTTGCGCAGCGACTCCGCGATCTCGGTGACCACCTCGCGCCACAGGCCGCCCGTCTTGGGCGCCGCGTACGCGGTGATGTTGTACCGGCCGTTGGGCGTCACCATCCAGACCATGGTCGGCACGCCCTGCTGGTTGACCTCGACGGCGAGTTCCGCGGCGTCGTTCTCGGGGATCAGCACCGAACCCAGGTCGTGCCTGCCCACCGTCACCACGGACGGATCGTCGAACTCCTCGACATCGAACGGGCCCTCCGACTCGTCGACCCCGTCGGATTCGCCAGGCCCGCCCGGGTCCGGATCGTCGTGGTTCTCATCGCTCTTGCGCTTACCGAATGCCATCACAAACTCTCGTGTCCGCCGGAGGACCCGTGGCCGCCTTCGCCACGGGATGTGTCACCGAGTCCGGCCTCGTCGAATGACGTGACCTCGACCAGCTCGGGAAGTTCCACCCGTTGCACCAACAACTGTGCGATGCGATCGCCACGGCGCAGGACGATCGGCTCCTCGGGGTCCAGGTTGATCAATGCCACCCTGATCTCCCCGCGGTAGCCGGCGTCGATGGTGCCGGGGCTGTTGACGATCGAAAGTCCAACGCGCGTCGCCAATCCCGACCGCGGATGTACCAACCCGACCATCCCATATGGGATCGCGACCGCGATCCCGGTGGGCACCAGGGCTCGCCGGCCCGGGGCCAGTTCGATGTCGACCGCGCTGCACAGGTCGACACCGGCATCGCCGTCGTGGGCCCTGGAGGGCATCGGCAGGTCGCGATCCAGTCGCACGACCGCCAGAGAGGTGGACACGATGCACGAGATTACTCTTGGCCGCGTGTCGGACACGCGCGCAGTCACCCAACCCGTGCGCTATCAGGAGCGGTTGCGGGTGCCGTGGTGGTGGTTCCCGCCCGGCTTCCTGTTGGCCGGGCTCATCGCACTCGAGCTCAACCAGGCCGTCAAGGCGATGCCGGACTGGGTGCCGTTTGCGGTGCTGTTCCCCGTCGCGGTAGCGGTGCTGATGTGGTTCGGCCGGATCGACGTGCGTGTCGTGGGCGGCGATCGGAACGAAACCGAGCTGTGGGTGGGTGGCGCGCACCTGCCGGTCGGAGTCATCTCACGTTCGGCCGAGGTGCCCCGCACGGCGAAGTCGGCGGCGCTGGGCCGCCAGCTCGATCCGGCGGCCTACGTGGTGCACAGGGCCTGGATCGGGCCGATGATCCTGGTGGTCCTCGACGACCCGGACGACCCCACGCCCTACTGGCTCGTCAGTTGCCGACGGCCCGACCGGGTACTCGCGGCGCTGCGAAGCTGAGACCGCTCGGCGCTCAGGCCGCGCAGTCCGTGCAGATCATCACGCCGTTCTTCTCGCTCGCGAGCCGACTGCGGTGATGGACCAGGAAACAGCTCGAGCAGGTGAACTCGTCGGCCTGCTTCGGGATCACCCGCACCGACAGTTCCTCGCCGGACAGGTCGGCCCCGGGCAGCTCGAAGGATTCTGCAGACTCGGTCTCGTCAACGTCGACGACCGCCGATTGGGCCTCGTTGCGCCGAGCCTTCAGTTCCTCGAGTGAATCCTCGGATACGTCGTCGGTCTCAGTACGCCGTGGGGCGTCGTAGTCGGTAGCCATCCTCTTCCCCTCCAGTAACGTTCCGGACAGAGCTTTGTACCAGCGCAGAACGCATCCACCAAATGATTCGTGCCCTTATCGGCCATTGATTCCGTGTGATTTACATCACACTCCAAAGTTTCGGGTAGAGGGCAGCCCCAGGGCCTGCCTTTAAAGTGCAGGGGTGGTAGCACAAATCACGTCCGGGACGGCGTTCGACAAACACGGCCGTCCGTTCCGCCGGCGGAACTACGTGCCCGGTCTGATCACCGTGGCCGTGCTCGCCGTCATCACCCTGATGGTGTGGGTGACCGCCTTCAATCGGCCCACCGACGTGCACGAGGTCGCCGCCTGCAACCCGCCACCGCCCGCCACGGACGCCACCCAGACCGCACTCGGAAACCAGGTCATGCCTGCCACGATGACCGAGGTGGCCCCCGCCAAGCTCGCCGACACCAAGATCCGCGTGCTCAACGCCAGCGGGCAGGGCGGCCAGGCCGCCGAGGTCGCCGGCGCCCTTCGTGACCTGGGCTACGCCCCGCCGACCGCCGCGAACGACACGGTCTACGAGAACACCCGCCTTCAGTGCCAGGGCCAGATCCGCTTCGGCCCGGCAGGTCGGGCCGCCGCTGCCGCACTCTGGCTGGTCGCGCCATGCACCGAGCTGTATCAGGACCAGCGAGGCGACGACACGGTCGATCTGGCGATCGGCACGGACTTCGGCGACCTGAGCCACAACGACGACACCGACGCCGTGCTCGCCAGCCTGCGGCCCGACGCGACGCAACCTGCGGACAGCTCCCTGCTGTCCAAGGTCCACGCAGGCGCCTGCTGAACGTCTAGCTCGTCCCCGGCGCTCTCCCCCGTCGCTTCGCTCGCCCCGGTCCGGGCACCCACCCGCCGCAAGCTTCGTCGAACTCCGCGGCGATGCCCGGTGCCGCGGCGACGATGAGATCCGAACCGCCACCGTCGACGTCCGGCAGAACCATCCTTGCGCCCGCCTCCGCGGCGATCAGCGCGCCTGCGGCCCAGTCCCAGACGTGGACGCCGTCTTCGTAGTAGGCGTCCAGCTGGCCCGCAGCCACCATGCACAGGTCCAGCGCGCACGACCCGAGGCGCCGCATGTCCCGGATGTCGGGCAGCAACCGCGCCAGCACCGCGGCCTGCCGCGCGCGCTGCTCGCGTGCGTAGCCGAATCCGGTGCCGACCAGAGCCATCGACAACTCCCCGACGGGTGTGCAGCGCAGCGGCGTGGACACCCCGGCGCGTCGGACGCGGGCGCCGTGACCCACCGCCGCCGAGAACACCTCGCCCGTCGCGACGTTCGCGACCGCACCCGCCACCGACGTGCCGTCGATCTGCACGCCGACCGACACCGCGTAGGCCTCGATGCCGTAGACGAAGTTCACCGTGCCGTCGATCGGGTCGAGGACCCACAGCGGCCGGCCCGGCTCGACCCGCACGGCACCGCCGCCCTCCTCGCCGAGCACGGGGTCCCCCGGCCGCAGCTCGGCCAGCCGGTCGCGCAGCAGCCGCTCGGTCTCGGTGTCGACGACGGTCACCGGGTCGGTTGGGGTGCTCTTGGTACGCACCGCCGATCCGGCGCCGTCGCGATCACCTGCGTCGCCGAACACCTCCGTACGGCGACGCCGCACGTATTGGGCGGCCTCGTCGGCCAACCCTTCGGCGACCGCCCGCAGGCCTTCGGGATCTGAGTCCATGTCCGTCACGCTGGTATCGCAACACAGATGGGGCCGAGCGGGTTACGCGGCAGCCTCACGCCAGATTTGGCGAGGCACTAATGTGTGGGTCGCGTCGACCCTGCCGACCTCTCGAAGAGGAGCGCTCATGACCACCACCGACACCTCATCCGCCGATCCGAGCACGAACGGCTCACAGCGACGGGGGTTCGGAGTCGACGTCGGCGGAAGCGGCGTCAAGGGCGGCATCGTCGACCTCGACACCGGAGCGCTGATCGGCGACCGCTTCAAGCTGCCGACGCCGCAGCCCTCCACGCCCGACGCGGTGGCCAAGACCGTCGCCGCCGTCGTCCGCGAGTTCAGCTGGACCGGCGCCCTCGGCGTCACCTACCCGGGCGTCGTCACCGACGGCACCGTGCGGACCGCTGCCAACGTCGACAAGGGCTGGATCGGCACCAACGCGCGCGACGTCATCTCCGCCGAGCTCGACGGCCAGTCCGTGACGGTGCTCAATGACGCCGACGCCGCCGGGCTCGCCGAGGAGAAGTTCGGCGCAGGCAAGGACAACAGCGGCGTGATCGTGCTCCTGACGTTCGGCACGGGCATCGGTTCGGCGGTGATCCACAACGGTCTCCTGTTGCCCAACACCGAGTTCGGACACCTCGAGGTGGGCGGCAAGGAGGCCGAGCATCGCGCCGCGTCGTCGGTGAAGGATCGCAAGGAGTGGAGTTACGAGCGCTGGACCGAGGAGGTCACCAAGGTGCTCGTCGCGATAGAGAACGCCATCTGGCCCGACCTCTTCATCGCAGGTGGCGGCATCAGCCGCAAGGCCGACAAATGGATCCCGCTGCTCAAGAACCGCACCCCGGTGGTGGCCGCGACGCTGCTGAACACCGCGGGCATCGTCGGTGCCGCGATGGCCGCCGAGGTGGACGCCGCCGCCCATTGACGGCTGTCATGCGGCTCGCCGTGTGACCAAATTCGCCGCTCGTGGGGGCAGTTCCTCACACTGTCGTTACAATGGTCGACGGCGGCCGCATACGGATAGCGGCGAGTATCCGAACTGAGATCAACGCCAACATTCGACAGCCGACGCTTTTCGGTGGCGCATGCACGCCCACGCCTCCGAGACCAGCAAGACCGAAAGGGTGCACGTGGCAGCGACAAAGGCTAGGCCGGCCACCGACGAGCCGGTGACGCACAGCGCCACCAAATCCCCCGTCAAGAAGGCTCCGGCGGCAAAGACAACCAACGGCACGCCCGCCAAGCGGGCCACCAAGACCGCACGCGCGGCCAAACCCGAGTCGGCAACGGACGGCACGGACGCCAGCCAAGGCAGTCAAGCGCGCACCGCGCGCCAAGGCCGCCGACGCACCGGGTACCCGCGCCAAGAAGGGCGAGGTCGACGCCGACGGCCTCGAGGTCACCGAGGACCTCGAGACCACCGACGACCTCGAAGCCGAACCCGAGGAACTGGTCGACGAGGCCGATCTCGAGCTCGAGGATCTCGATGCCGACGACGAGCCGCTCGACGAACCCGCCGAGGCTGCCGACGGCGCGGAGAAGGTCGCCACCGGCAAGACCGCAGCGAAGGGCGCCGAGGCCGCCGACGACGACATCGCCGAGCCGTCCGAGAAGGACAAGGCCTCAGGTGATTTCGTCTGGGACGAGGAAGAATCCGAGGCTTTGCGGCAGGCCCGCAAGGACGCCGAACTCACCGCCTCCGCGGACTCGGTCCGTGCCTATCTGAAGCAGATCGGCAAGGTCGCGCTGCTCAACGCCGAGGAGGAGGTCGAGCTCGCCAAGCGCATCGAGGCCGGCCTCTACGCGACGCAGAAGATGACCGAGCTCGCCGAGCAGGGCGAGAAGCTGCCCGCCGCCCAGCGCCGCGACATGCTCTGGATCTGCCGCGACGGCGACCGTGCCAAGAACCATCTGCTGGAGGCCAACCTGCGTCTGGTGGTGTCGCTGGCCAAGCGCTACACCGGCCGTGGCATGGCGTTCCTCGACCTCATCCAGGAAGGCAACCTGGGCCTGATCCGTGCCGTCGAGAAGTTCGACTACACCAAGGGCTACAAGTTCTCCACGTACGCCACGTGGTGGATCCGCCAGGCGATCACCCGCGCGATGGCCGACCAGGCCCGCACCATCCGCATCCCGGTGCACATGGTCGAGGTGATCAACAAGCTCGGCCGCATTCAACGTGAGCTCCTGCAGGACCTGGGTCGCGAACCCACGCCCGAAGAGCTTGCGAAGGAAATGGACATCACGCCCGAGAAGGTGCTGGAGATCCAGCAGTACGCGCGTGAGCCGATCTCGCTGGACCAGACCATCGGCGACGAGGGCGACAGCCAGCTCGGTGACTTCATCGAGGACTCCGAGGCCGTGGTGGCCGTCGACGCGGTCTCCTTCACGCTGCTTCAGGATCAACTCCAGTCGGTGCTCGAGACGCTCTCCGAGCGCGAGGCAGGCGTCGTGAGGCTGCGCTTCGGGCTGACCGACGGCCAGCCCCGCACCCTCGACGAGATCGGCCAGGTGTACGGCGTGACCCGCGAGCGGATCCGCCAGATCGAGTCGAAGACGATGTCGAAGTTGCGGCACCCCAGTCGTTCTCAGGTGTTGCGCGACTACCTGGACTAGTTCAGACCGGCGAACGCTCAGAGCCCGATCCTGGCGCCGCCCGAGAACATGGAGTCGTGCACCTCGAGTTCGGTGGGTGCAGTGCCAGGTGGGACGTCGAATGCGGCGCTCACCTGGATCGAGTTCCCTGGATTGATGTCGCCCGTCGCGTTGTCGACATTCATCCACAAGTCGGCCGCACTGCTGGCACCGTACTCGCGGCCGGAGGCGTCGATGAGCTTTTGGTTGTCGCCGAAGTAGCCCTGGGGTTCGTCGCCGATGTTTCGCACCAAGAGCGTCAGGATGATGAACTCGCCCTGAGCCTTGACGATCTCGAACTGGTTCGACGGATTGCCTGCCGTAGCTGCTCGAGTCATGCCCAATACGCGGAACTCGAACTTGCCGTCGCGTGCTGCCGATCCTGCTGGGGCGGCAGTCGGAGTCGCAGGCTCGGCCGGCGTCGTCGCCGCGAGGGGACGACTGGACGTTCTGCTCGAGCTCGACGACGAGCTCGAGCTCTTGGTGTCACTGCTTCCGCACTTCCCCATGGCAAAGAGGGCGATGACGATGGCGACGACGATCAACGCCACCTTTCCGCCGTTGGCACGCTTCGTCGTCGTTGTCGCTTGAGGTGCCGCCCACCCCTGGCCGTCCCAATACATTTGCCGACCCGATCCCGAAGGATCTGGGTACCACCCGGGTGGCGTTGGTGCAGTCACGATTTCCCCCACTAATTGACGAATCCTGTGAGCGGGGACGTTAGCGGGGGCCACCGACAAGCCGAGTCGACCGGATCGCGTCAGCGTCGCTCGCGCACCTTGTACGTCGCGGGCCAGGACTCGCGAGACTCGTCGCCCGTCAGGGGAATGCCCGCATTGCCGACCTGGACGGCGTAGGCCTCCATGCCTGCGCCGACTTCGCGTTCGGCCTTCTGCTGAGCGAGGTAGTACAGCTCGTCGATCGCCAGTTCGCGGAACGCGACGAACGTGGTGCGGCGGACCACGTCGGGACTGTTGGCGGCCGCGATCATCCGATGAGTGAGGCCGTGCGACGCGAGTGCCGCGCCTGCCAGCAGAACGGCCGGAACGACCCAGTAGCAGACGAAGGACGGCGTGCTCCGTGGATCCAACATCGAGGCGTCACCGAACGCGAGCGGCGGGATCACCGACGCCACGGTCATGGCGGCGAAGGCGCCCACCCAGATCCACTGCACCTGGGCGGTGAGCTGACCGAACATCTCCTTGCGGGTCTCGTCGGCGGACGGGCCTGCATCGGCAAGGTCGGGCAAGAACTGCTTGCCGGTGAGTACGCCGGCCAGTGCGACTGCGAGCAGGCCGACATTGCTCAAGGGCAGGAGCCAGCGCTCCAGGGCAGGCGCACTCAGCGCGAACGTCAGTACGGTCAGCACCAGGAACGTCGATACTGCCCCAATCTCCAATGGCTGCAAGGACATTCGCTGAAGGCGCCCCACGACGATCGATGCGACGGCGACCACCAACGCCAGCACTGCGGCGACGGCGAACGGCACGTTGCCGACAAGAACCCAATAGACGATCCACGGCGCGAGGCCTGACAGAATTCCCACGATGTGTAAGTCTAGGTAGCCCGCAGGCACCCCGAGCGCGAACCTCTCGTTCGCCACTTCGCCGCGCACCGGCGGCCGGACGACGGCGTGCACCCGTATATCGTTACGGCCCATGTCTGAGCGCCGGATCACCGTCGGGTCAGGGTCCCCGTTCGAGGACAGGGTGGGCTACGCCCGCGCCGTGCGCGTCGGTCCGCTGGTCGTCGTCGCAGGCACCACCGCACCCGGTGATGACATTGCGGCGCAGGCCCGGGAAGCGTTGCGCCGCATAGAAATCGCGCTCCGCGAGGCCGGCGCGTCGTTGTCCGACGTGGTGCGCACCCGGATGTTCGTCACCGACATCAGCCGGTGGGAGGACGTCGGCGCAGTGCATGCCGAGGTGTTCGGAGACATCCGCCCGGTCACGACGATGGTCGAGGTGTCGGCGCTCATCTCCCCCGACCTCCTCGTCGAGATCGAGGTCGACGCCTACGTCCCCCCGGCCTGATCGGCTGGGAGCTCGCCGAACGCCCCATCGGCGTCGGGCAGGTAGGGGGCGACACCCGTCACGGCGGCCACCGGCAGCGGCCCGTACAGATGGGGGAACAGCATGGCCGCCGGATCGGTGGGCACGCCAGGCTCCCATCGGACGGGCGCGCCAAGCAGGGCCGGATCGCAGCGCAGCAGGACCAGGTCGGTGCGCCCGGAGTAGAGCCGGTTGGCGGGCAGGTGCACCTGCTCGGGAGCCGACAGATGGACGAAGCCGACGTCGTCCAGCGACGGTGGCCGAAGCTCCCCGACCCGTTGCGCATGCTGCCAGTCGTCGGTGGTGCAGAGGTGGACCAGCACGCTCGGCGTCGAGATCATGCGCCCAGCCTTCCCTGCCCGCAACTTCACGAATACGTGAGACACGACACACCGGTGAACGGCCGGGGAACAAGGCCGGAAGCGAAAACGTCTGACACAGTAGACCTACGCGAGACCGGAGGAGGAGCCATGAACGCAACTCTGACCAGCCCTGAACTGACCCGGGCTGATCGCTGCGACCGCTGCGGCGCAGCCGCTCGCGTGCGCGCGAAACTGCCGTCGGGAGCCGAGCTGCTGTTTTGCCAGCATCACGCGAACGAGCACGAAGCAAAGCTCGTGGAGTTGGCAGCTGTCATCGAGGTCAGCGCGACCGAGTCCTGACGGACGCGCCGCGCCGCGCCCTACGGGGCGTAATCGCGCGGCGTCGGTAATGCTGGTGTGGTCATGACCGACCAGCGCCCGCCAGTGAAGCCGTCGCGCCGACACATTTGGCGCGTCACCAAACGCACCCTGGCCAAGAGTTGGGACGACTCGATATTCGCCGAGTCCGCCCAGGCCGCGTTCTGGTGCGCGCTGTCGCTGCCGCCGCTGCTGCTCGGCATGTTGGGCAGCCTGGCGTACGTCGCGCCGCTGTTCGGCCCTGCGACGTTGTCGACCATCGAGGACCGGCTGATCCGCACGTCGAACAGCTTCTTCTCGCCCAACGTCGTCAACGAGATCATCGAGCCGACGATCCGCGACATCCTGCTGGGTGCGCGCGGTGAGGTGGTGTCCATCGGGTTCGTGATCTCGCTGTGGGCCGGGTCGTCGGCGGTGTCGGCGTTCGTCGACTCGATCGTCGAGGCGCACGACCAGACGCCCTTGCGGCATCCCGTGCGCCAGCGGTTCTACGCGCTGGGCCTGTACGTGGTGGCGCTGATATTCGCCATCGTGACGGCGCCGCTCATCGCGCTCGGGCCGATCAAGGTGGCCGAGTACATCCCCGACAGCTGGGCCAACGAACTGCGCTTCGGCTACTACCCGGTGCTCTTCGTCAGCCTCGTCCTGGTGCTGGGCGTGCTGTACCGGGTGTCACTCCCCCGGCCCCTGCCGACGCACCGGCTTCTCATCGGCTCCGTGCTGGCCGCCACGGTGTTCCTGGTGACCACGCTGGGCCTGCGGGTGTACCTGACCTGGATCACCGCGACCGGATACACCTACGGCGCGCTGGCCACGCCGATCGCCTTCCTGCTGTTCGCGTTCTTCCTCGGCTTCGCCATCATGATCGGCGCCGAACTGAACGCGGCCGTTCAAGAGGAGTGGCCCGCGCCGGTCACCCACGCGCATCGACTGCGCGGCTGGATCGAGGAGCAGGCCGAGTCGCGCAAGGACGATTCGTCCGGGCCGGCCAAGGGCGCGCCGACGACGGACCGCCCCGAGCCGGTGCGCACCGAGGCGCCCGAGCCCGGGCCGACGGCTAGGTCTTGAGCGACTCGTAGATCCGCTTGCAGTCGGCGCAGACCGGCGAGCCGGGCTTCGCCGACTTGGTCACCGGAAACACCTCGCCACAGAGCGCGACGACGTGGGTACCCATCACCGCGCTCTCGGCGATCTTGTTCTTCTTGACGTAGTGGAAGACCTTGGGAGCGTCGTCGTCGGTCCCGTCATCGGCGCGCTCATCTGTGTCGGTGCGCTCGATCGTCTCGGTTTGCATGACGTTCATTGTGCCTGCGATGGAATCGGTAATAAACCGGACCGTTTTGGGCCACCTGATCTGTGGAACAGTAGAGGCATGAAACACGGCCAAGAGCTGAGTTTCGACGACGATGGTCGGCCGGTCCTCATCACTCGTGCGGCACAGCCCTACGAAGAGCAGCACCGCGAGCGGGTGCGCAAGTACCTCACGATCATGTCGTTCCGCGTGCCCGCACTGCTGGGCGCCGCCCTTGCCTACGGCATCTGGCACAACGGGCTGATCTCGTTGGCGATCCTGGTGGCGTCGATTCCGCTGCCGTGGATCGCGGTGTTGATCGCGAACGACCGGCCGCCGCGACGGGCCGAAGAGCCGCGACGTTATGCCGGTGGACCACGGATTCCGCTGTTTCCGACCGCCGAGCGGCCCGCCCTCGACCGTCCGAGGGACGTTCCACCGCAACCCGAATGGACGAAGTCGCAACACGACGTTCCCTGATTAGCGAAATCTTTCGCCTTTCTCAGGACATTCTCAGGTCGTCCTCCAATAACTGCAGGTCAGAAGGTGTGAATCCGGCGGTGCGTGGGAACTCTTAGAGCCGTTACGACGTTATAGCTCTTGACAGTCCCAGCCGACTAGGAGGCCGTTATGGCAAATGCCACCGCTAGCCGTTTCGACAGCGATCTGGACGCCCAGAGCCCCGCCGCTGACTTGGTGCGCGTGTACCTCAATGGCATTGGCAAAACCGCACTGCTCAATGCGGCCGACGAGGTCGAACTTGCGAAGCGCATCGAAGCTGGGCTTTACGCACAGCATCTGCTCGTCACCAAGAAGCGACTCGGCGACACCCGCAAACGCGAACTCGCGGCCGTCGTTCGCGACGGTGAAGCGGCCCGGCGCCACCTGCTCGAGGCGAACCTGCGCCTCGTGGTGTCGTTGGCCAAGCGCTACACCGGTCGCGGCATGCCGCTGCTCGACCTGATCCAGGAGGGCAACCTCGGCCTGATCCGCGCGATGGAGAAGTTCGACTACGCCAAGGGATTCAAGTTCTCCACCTACGCCACGTGGTGGATCCGCCAGGCCATCACGCGTGGCATGGCCGACCAGAGCCGCACCATCCGGCTGCCGGTCCACCTGGTCGAGCAGGTCAACAAGCTCGCCCGCATCAAGCGCGAGATGCACCAGACCCTGGGCCGCGAGGCCACCGACGAGGAACTGGCCGAGGAATCGGGCATCCCCGCCGAGAAGATCGCCGACCTGCTCGAGCACAGCCGCGATCCGGTGAGCCTCGACATGCCGGTGGGCAGCGACGAGGAAGCCCCCCTCGGTGACTTCATCGAGGACGCCGAGGCCATGTCGGCCGAGAACGCCGTCATCTCCGAGCTCCTGCACACCGACATCCGGCACGTGCTGGCCACCCTGGACGAGCGCGAGCAGCAGGTCATCCGGCTGCGCTTCGGCCTGGACGACGGCCAGCCCCGCACACTGGACCAGATCGGCAAGCTGTTCGGACTGTCGCGCGAGCGGGTCCGCCAGATCGAGCGCGAGGTGATGGCGAAGCTGCGTCACGGCGATCGGGCCGAGCGTTTGCGCTCCTACGCCAGCTAGACCTCACAGGTGATGCCCGCCGCGGCAAACGCGGCGGGCATCACATTGTGACGAGGCGATGTTGCAACCCTGTTCAGGCGCTCCCACCGGTAGACTCGGCTGGGACGCTGGGCTTTGGGAAGGCGCGATGAACGATCTGATCGACACCACGGAGATGTATCTACGGACCATCTACGACCTCGAGGAAGAGGGCGTGGTGCCTCTGCGTGCCCGAATCGCCGAGCGCCTCGAGCAGAGCGGCCCGACGGTCAGCCAGACCGTGTCGCGCATGGAGCGCGACGGGCTGCTTCACGTCGCAGGCGACCGCCACCTGGAACTGACCGACAAGGGCCGCGCGCTCGCCGTCTCCGTGATGCGCAAGCACCGGCTGGCCGAGCGCCTCCTCGTCGACGTCATCGGCCTCCCGTGGGAAGAGGTGCACGCCGAGGCCTGCCGCTGGGAGCACGTGATGAGCGAAGACGTCGAGCGTCGCCTCGTCCAGGTCCTCGACAACCCGACCACGTCACCGTTCGGCAACCCGATCCCGGGGCTGTCCGAGCTCGGCATCGTGCCCTCGGGCGCCGACGACGTCTCCCTGGTGCGGCTCACCGAGCTGCCGACGGGTTTCCCCGTGGCGGTGCGCGTGCGTCAGCTCACCGAGCACGTGCAGGGTGATACCGACCTGATCGCACGTCTGAAGGACGCGGGTGTGGTGCCCAACGCCAGGGTCACCGTCCAGGTCAACGAGCACGGCACCGTGTTGATCGTGATCCCCGGACACGAGCAGGTGGAATTGCCGCACCACATGGCGCACGCCGTGAAGGTCGAGAAGGTCTAACCGGCCCGTCTGCCGAACGAACGCCGCGGCGGCAGTTCCACTCCGAGCTGCTTGGCCAGCCGATACCCGGTGAGCGCCAACTCCCGGATCTGCTCCGGCCGCATCCCCGACTGCAACGCCTGATCCAGCATGCCGGCCATCCGGTGGTCTGGATTGCACCGGAGCGCGGCCTCCAGCGACACCCCCGCCAACGGCCCGTCGCCACGGGCGTAGGCCGAGAACGCCAGCAGCACGAGCGCCTCGACGCGCCACGGCTCGGGCAGGGTTCGCGCCAGAAGCGCCCACAACGACTCGGCAGGCGCGGCGTCCCGTCCCACGGCCAGCGCGTAGAGCGTGTCGCGCACCCGCGGATCGGTCAGACCGTAGGCCAGCCGCGCCAGCTCCGGGTCCGACGGGCACCGCCCCTCGAGCGCCGCTTCGGCGGCGGCCATGGCGTGCTCGACGTCGGCTCGGGCATCGCCGTCCGGGCGTTGGTCGGCGCCGCACGACGGGGCTGCGTCGACGATGACCGGGGCCAGCGCGGCAGTGCGGACGGGTTCGGCCACGGCGATCACCTCCTGCAGGTCGGCACGCCTGACGTAGAGCCGCCTGCCGTCCAGGACGGCCGCTGCGGCCAGCGGCGAGGCCGAGGGATCGTCGATGGTGCCGTGCGCGCCGCAGCCGTCTATGCAGCTCCATCGGCCGCCCACCGCCACGCGGTCCACGACGTGGACGTCGAGGAGCTCGATGTCCCGGTCGCGCAGCGCATCGCCGAGCGCGGCGGCGAGCAGACGGTGCTCGTCCTTGCACATCCGGCACGCCGCTCCGTCCTCGTCGACGATCACGGCGATGGCGGCGTCGGGACCGGCCGAGGCGGCCACCTCCGCCATGCGGTCCACCGCCTCGAACACGTCGCCCGAAAGGTCAACCCGCATAACGCAACCCATCTCGCCGTCGTCGACCGTGACGAGTACGAGGGACTTCTCGGGCACGAATCCGAGGACGGCCGGTAGTGCGGCGATGAGCTTGCCTGGCCTGTTGAGGGAAAAGTCGGCGCTTGGGAATGTCGTCATGCGGAGAACGTCTCAGCGGGCCACGTCGACATGGCCCGCGTGACCCCGATCACGCCGCCGGATGTGGACGAAAGCGCGTCTGGGGATGAAGGCCGTTGTTCAGCGCGCATTGGCCGCTGGTTGACCCCCTCGGCATGCAGGATTGTCGCAATCGGCGTAGGACTACTGCATGGGTTCCACGCAGGAGTACGACCTCGTCGTCATCGGTTCGGGTCCCGGCGGACAGAAGGCCGCCATCGCCGCCGCCAAGCTCGGCAAGTCGGTCGCGGTCATCGAACGCGGCCTCATGCTCGGCGGCGTGTGCGTCAACACCGGAACCATCCCGTCGAAGACGCTGCGCGAGGCCGTCGTCTACCTCACCGGCATGAGCCAGCGCGAGTTGTACGGCGCGAGCTACCGCGTCAAGGAGAAGATCACCCCGGCCGACCTGCTGGCGCGCACCCAACACGTCATCGGCAGGGAGATCGACGTCGTCCGCTCCCAGCTGATGCGCAACCGCGTCGATCTGTTCGTCGGGCACGCGCGCTTCATCGATGAACACTCCGTGCAGGTCGAAGACCCCAGCCGCGCAGAGCGCATCATCGTCAGTGGTCAGTACATCGTCATCGCCACGGGCACCAAGCCGCTACGGCCCGCAGGGGTCGAGTTCGACGATTCACGCGTGCTGGACTCCGACGGAATCCTCGACCTCAAGACCATTCCCTCGTCCATGGTCGTCGTCGGCGCAGGCGTGATCGGCATCGAGTACGCGTCGATGTTCGCCGCGCTGGGCACCAAGGTCACCGTCGTCGAGAAGCGCCCGACGATGCTGGACTTCTGCGACCCGGAGATCGTCGAGGCCCTGCGTTTCCACCTGCGCGACCTCGCCGTCACGTTCCGCTTCGGCGAAGAGGTCACCGCCGTCGACGTGGGCTCGTCCGGAACCGTCACCACCCTGGCCAGCGGCAAGCAGATCCCCGCCGACACCGTGATGTACTCAGCGGGCAGGCAGGGCCAGACCGAACACCTCGACCTCCCCGCCGCAGGCCTCGAGGCCGACAACCGCGGTCGCATCTTCGTCGACGACAACTACCAGACCAAGGTCGACCACATCTACGCCGTCGGCGACGTCATCGGGTTCCCCGCTCTGGCAGCCACTTCCATGGACCAGGGCCGCCTTGCCGCCTATCACGCCTTCGGCGAACCGTGCAAGGGCATGACCGAGCTGCAGCCGATCGGCATCTACTCGATCCCCGAGGTGTCCTATGTCGGCGCCTCCGAGGTCGATCTCACCAAGGACTCGATCCCCTACGAGGTCGGGGTGTCGCGCTACCGCGAGCTGGCCAGGGGCCAGATCGCAGGCGACTCGTACGGCATGCTCAAACTGCTCGTCTCGACCGAGGATCTACGCCTTCTCGGCGTGCACATCTTCGGCACCAACGCCACCGAGATGGTGCACATCGGACAGGCCGTCATGGGTTGCGGCGGCACCGTCGAATACCTGGTCGACGCGGTGTTCAACTACCCGACCTTCTCGGAGGCCTACAAGGTGGCCGCGCTGGACGTGATGAACAAGCTCCGCGCGCTGAGCCAGTTCAAGGCCTAGCGACCTCAGCAGCCGTCGGCGACGACGGTGGGTGCGTCGTCGGCGGGCCCGCCCGCCTCCGCCCGGGCCTGCAGCCGTTTCACCTCGTCGTCGAACGGCGGCGAGTAGGAGACGTTCTCCTCGCAGCCGCCGCCCTCCAGCCCGCCGATCAGGCCTGCGATCAGCGGAGCCCGCCACCCACGGTGCTCCGCTGGTGCCGTCGACCAGGCCCGACGCACGGCAGCGACGGGAACCCGCGGTCGCTGGCCGCGGTGCGGGCGGTGCATCCGATCGGGGGCCCACCCGCCCCCAACGGGTATCCGGTCACGGTGACGTCCGTGCCGGCCTTCGGTGCCTGCCCCACATCGAACCCGCCGCCCGCCTGCGCCATGACCGAACCACCGCCGTCGCGGCTGACCCTGGCAACGGCGAAGTCCGCCACCGGGTCCTGGTCGGCGACCCACCGCGGATCGAGGTAGACGGCGTCGACGTGGAAGAAGTCCGGCCCGGCCGCCGCGTCGGTGAACCCGGGCACGAAGTACGTCTCGGCGCCTGCCGCCAAGCAGTGCGCAGCGGTGAGGATCAGGTCGCCGGTCGAGGAGTTCAGCACCGCCCCCGAGCAGGTGTGCAGCGACTGGCCGCCGAGGAACACCGCTCCCACCCTCGGGTCAGCGGGTACCTGTTTCGCGGCCGCGACGGACGCACCCGCCGCCGCGGGGCGACCCGTCGGCATCGCGGGCGCAGGATCGGCACAGGACGCCGACAGGGACACCAGTCCCGTCAGCAGAACGATCCGAGCGCAGCGCATGACCACCGATCTTGCCCGACAACACCGGCAAAGGCCTGGGTCAACGGAATGCGCCGCCGTGGCCACCGCGTTCGAACTGTTTGGGTGGGGCCACGACGGCAACCACTGCAAAGTGCGGGACACTAGGTGTCACCGAGGAGGCAAAGCAGAATGGCCGATCACGCAGAAGGCCCTGAGCAGCACTACCACCCGGAGCAGACCGGGATGTACGAGCTGGAGTTTCCTGCGCCCCAGCTGTCGTCAGCTGACGGCCGCGGGCCGGTGCTGATCCATGCCCTCGAGGGCTTCTCCGACGCCGGGCACGCCATCAGGCTCGCCGCGGCGCACCTGAAGAACACCCTCGACACCGAGCTGGTGGCGTCGTTCGCGATCGACGAACTGCTGGACTACCGGTCGCGGCGACCCCTGATGACGTTCAAGACCGACCACTTCACCCACTACGACGATCCCGAGCTGAACCTCTACGCGCTGCACGACTCCGTCGGCACGCCGTTCCTGCTGCTCGCCGGGCTGGAACCGGACCTGAGGTGGGAGCGGTTCATCACCGCCGTACGACTGTTGGCCGAGCGGCTCGGGGTACGCCAGGTGATCGGGCTCGGCACGATTCCGATGGCGGTGCCGCACACCCGGCCCGTGACGATGACGGCCCATTCCAACGACAAGGAGCTCATCGCCGAGCACCAGCCGTGGGTGGGTGAGGTGCAGGTGCCGGCCAGCGTGTCGAACCTGCTCGAGTACCGGATGGCCCAGCACGGCCACGAGGCGGTGGGATTCACCGTCCACGTGCCGCACTATCTGGCACAGACGGACTACCCTGCCGGCCGCCGAGGCTTTGCTCGCAGAGGTCGGCAGGATCGGCTCGTTGCAGATCCCGCTCGCGGCGCTCGGCGAGGCGGGCGCCGAAGTGCTCACCAAGATCAACGAGCAGGTCGAGTCGAGTGCCGAGGTCGCTCAAGTGGTGACCGCGCTCGAGCGACAGTACGATGCGTTCGTTAGCGCTCAAGAGAATCGGTCTTTGCTGGCGCGAGACGAAGATCTCCCAAGCGGTGACGAACTCGGCGCCGAGTTCGAGCGATTCCTTGCCCAGCAAGCGGGTGACGGGTCGACCGACGGGGACGACGGTACCGCAGCGCCCTGACGGGGCCCGACAACGGAGTTGGCGATCATGACGGAGCGAAAGCCCAATCTGCGCACCGTGCGTGAGCTCACCCCGAGCCTGCAGTTCCGCACCATCCACGGCTACCGACGCGCGTTCCGCGTGGCCGGCTCCGGCCCGGCGATTCTGCTGATCCACGGCATCGGTGACAACTCCACGACGTGGAGCACGGTGCAGTCGAAGCTGGCCCAGCGGTTCACCGTCATCGCGCCGGACCTGCTGGGCCACGGCAGATCGGACAAGCCGCGGGCGGACTACTCGGTGGCGGCGTACGCGAACGGCATGCGCGACCTGCTGAGCGTGCTCGACATCGAGCGGGTCACCGTGGTCGGCCACTCGCTCGGCGGCGGGGTGGCCATGCAGTTCGCCTACCAGTTCCCGCAATTGGTGGACCGGCTGATCCTGGTCGGCGCCGGCGGCGTCACCAAGGACGTCAACATCGCACTGCGCTTTGCGTCCCTGCCGATGGGCACCGAGGCGCTGGCCCTGCTGCGGCTGCCGTTGGTGTTGCCTGCGTTGCAGGTGGTCGGACGTATCGGCGGCGCGCTGTTCGGCTCGACCGGCCTCGGCCGCGACATCCCCGACGTCCTTCGGATCCTGGCCGACCTGCCCGAGCCGACCGCCTCGTCGGCGTTCGCCCGCACCCTGCGCGCCGTGGTGGACTGGCGCGGCCAGGTGGTGACCATGTTGGACCGATGTTATTTGACGGAATCCGTTCCGGTGCAACTGATTTGGGGATCGCATGATTCGGTGATCCCGGTCAGCCACGCCAGGATGGCGCACTCCGCCATGCCAGGAGCCCGCCTCGAGGTGTTCGAGGGCTCGGGCCACTTCCCCTTCCACGACGATCCGGACCGCTTCGTCGAGGTCGTCGAGAAGTTCATCGACTCGACCGAGCCAGCGGTGTACGACCAGGACCTCCTGCGCAATCTGTTGCGGGCAGGCATCAGCGAAAGCACCATCACCGGGACGATCGACACCCGGGTTGCCGTGCTCGACGCCATGGGCGCCGACGAGCGCAGCGCCACCTGACCGGCACCCAACCGCAGGGCGCCACTTACGAAGTAGCATCGGGCACATGGCCATCGACGTCACCGTGCTGCGGGTGTTCACCGATTCCGACGGCAATTTCGGCAATCCCCTCGGGGTCGTCGACGCCAGCCAGGTGAACCCCGCCGACAGGCAACGACTCGCCACCGAATTGGGCTACAGCGAAACCATATTCGTCGGATTGCCCGAATCCGGCGCCAACACCGCTGTCGCCCACATCTTCACCCCCGCGGCCGAGTTGCCGTTCGCCGGACATCCCACCGTCGGGGCTTCGTGGTGGCTGAAGCAGCGCGGGACGCCGGTCAAGACGTTGCAGGTGCCCGCCGGAGTGGTGCAGGTGGAGTATCAGTCGCGCGAGGACGGCGAGTTCACGGTGATCAGCGCCCGCTCCGAGTGGGCGCCCGACTTCTCGATCTACGACCTGAACTCGATCGACGAGGTTCTCGGCGCTGATCCCGACGACTACTCCGACGACGTCGAGCACTACGTCTGGGCGTGGATTGACAAGGGCGAAGGCACCATTCGGTCGCGGATGTTCGCCAGCCATCTCGGCATCCTCGAGGACGAGGCCACCGGGGCCGCGGCAGTGCGCATCACCGACTACTTGAGCAGGGACCTGGCGATCACGCAGGGCAAGGGCTCGCAGATCCGCACGTACTGGAACCCCGAGGGTTGGGTCAAGGTCGCCGGACGCGTCGTGGACGACGGGGTCAGGCAGATCGCCTGACGCGGCGTCAGCTGGACGCAACCCCGCGATGGGCGCGCAACGCCTCGATCTCGCGCTCGAAGTCGTCGGCCGAGGAGAACGACCGGTACACCGACGCGAATCGCAGGTAGGCGACTTCGTCGAGGTCGCGTAGCGGCCCGAGGATGGCCAGCCCGACCTCGTTGCTGGGCACCTCCGGCGACCCGGCGGCACGCACCGCATCCTCGACCTGCTGTGCCAACAGGTTCAGTGCGTCGTCGTCGACCTGACGGCCCTGACACGCGCGGCGCACGCCCCTGATCACCTTCTCGCGACTGAACGGCTCGGTGACACCGCTGCGCTTCACGACCGCCAGCACGGCGGTCTCCACGGTGGTGAACCGGCGCCCACACTCCGGGCATGACCGGCGACGCCGGATGGCCTGGCCTTCATCGGCCTCGCGGGAGTCGACCACCCGCGAGTCGGGGTGACGGCAGAACGGACAGTGCATCACCGCTCCTTCGCAACCGTCGATCGACCCGAGCATCTCGGACGAATACGAGCGTACCGTTGCACGGCAGTGAATTTGAGGGCGCATGTCGCCGGATCACCCGACGGGCGCGATCAGTGTCTGTCCGGCGTCGACCGCCGCCGAGTCGAGATCATTCAGGTGACGAATCTGGTCGACGACTGCGCCCGTCGGCGCATCGGGCGCCACCCGCTGCGCGAGCTGCTGCAGCGACTCCCCCGTCTGAACCTGAACCACGGCCAGGCGAGCCGGCACCGGCGCCGCGGCTTCCGCAGGCGCACCCAGCTGCGCGACCAGACCCAGCCACACGGTGATGGCCGCCGCGACGAGGGCGAGTAGCACGGTGGTCACCGGGGTGATGGGCTTGCGGCGGTGGGATGCGCGCGACATCAGAACACCCGTGCCGCGGTAGTGCAGGGGTGACCCGGCCGGACGGCTGGACCGTGGCCTGCGCCGCGCGGCGGGCGGACGGGCCGCACGGGCCGGACGGGCCGGACGACGACGTCGGTGGGATTCTCGCGGGTGATGGTGGTCATCGGCCGGCCTTTCGGTGTGTTCGATGGCGTGCTATTCGCTCTTGTGTTCGAAACCATAATCGCTCAGGTGTTCGATTACTAGAACATGTGATCGAACTGTTGCAAACGATATCGAGGGGTACCGACAAGTCCCGGTGGACGAACTGATGTGCGACACGCCCCTCGAACACATGTTTGATTATCGGTTCGCAACCGACTACATTCGGCGCCATGAGTGACAGCAGCGACAGCCGGGACACCGCCCTGACCGAGCGTCAACGCACCATCCTCGAGGTGATCCGCTCCTCGGTCACCAACAGGGGCTATCCGCCGAGCATCCGCGAGATCGGCGACGCCGTGGGGCTCACTTCGACCTCGTCGGTCGCCCACCAGTTGCGCACGCTTGAGCGCAAGGGCTACCTGCGGCGCGACCCGAACCGCCCCCGCGCGGTCGACGTGCGCGGGTCCGACGACATGCCCATGCCGACCATCACCACCGACGTCGGGGGCTCGGACGCGCTTCCCGAGCCCACGTTCGTGCCCGTGCTCGGTCGCATCGCGGCCGGTGGCCCGATTCTGGCCGAACAGGCGGTCGAGGACGTCTTCCCGCTTCCGCGCGAACTCGTCGGCGAGGGCTCACTGTTCCTGCTCAAGGTCGTCGGCGAGTCGATGATCGACGCCGCGATCTGCGACGGCGACTGGGTGGTCATCCGTCAGCAGAACGTCGCGGACAACGGCGACATCGTGGCGGCGATGATCGACGGCGAAGCCACGGTGAAGACGTTCAAGCGCACCCGCGGCCAGGTCTGGCTGATGCCCCACAACCCGGTCTTCGACCCGATCCCCGGCAACGACGCCGCCATCCTGGGCAAGGTCGTCACCGTCATCCGCAAGATCTGACGGCCAAGCTCGGCAGCGGCCTCTCAGCCCTTGACGAATCCGTTCGTCAAGGCGAATTCCTCACTGGCGAACCAGATCTCGGCCCGCGCAGCGTCGTAGTCACCACTGCCAGGCATCCAGTACAGACCGGTGGTGGTGTCCGCCTTGACGGGGTAGCCCGTCGGCGCCTGATACGGGTCATCGAGCGCCAACCGCAGCGCGGTCTGCGCGGGCGCAGGCTCGTCGAGCACGATCGCGGCATGCCGACCGCTCGGCGGACCACTCGGCCGGCTCGGCTTCCTCGTCCTCGTCCGACTCGTCGCGGCTCCGGCTCGTCGGCTCCGGCTCCGGCTCCGGCTCCGGCTCAGTCGACGCCTCCGGCTCGGTGCGCCTCCGGCTCGGCCTGCTGGTCTGACTCGATCGACTCCATCGACTCGATCCGGTTCGGTGCCGTGTCGATGGAGTCCTGGTCGTCGGGAAAGCCGTCCGGAAGGTCGGTGGGGCCCAGTCTGGTTTCGGCGTCCCGGTCGTCATCGTCGTCGTGCTGGCCATCCCCCGCAGGCATCGACCACGCGCTCAGCGGGGCACGTGCGTCGTCGTCCGCTGAGCCAGGGGCAGTAAGCGGGACCGGGCCGGAGGTAGTGACCGGGACCGGACCGGACTCGAACTCCCCGTCGTCGCGGTGGTCGTCGTAGTCGTCGAACTCGTTCAGTGGCGCCCGGTCGTCGTTCCGTCGTCGGTTGAACACCACGGCGGCCACGATTGCCGCCACCAGCAGCAAGATCGGGATGATGGCGAGCAGCGACCACCACCGCAGCTTGGAGAACAGGTTCGAGTACCAGTGGTCGCCGCCGCCTTCGTTCGACGCCTGCGCGGCGGGCGGTCCCTGCGGCACGTCCTGGCCCGGCACCGTCAGCCCGGTCAACGACGACGCGAGATTGGCCGGTTCGGTGGTGAACTTCTTCGTCGACTTGTCGTAGGAGATCGCGCCGGAGTTGAACTTCTGGGTGATGACGTTGCCGTTCACGGTCTGATCGGCGGTGGGCGCGCCGAGTTCGCCGCCGGCTCCCCCGAGTTTGGTCCACGCGGCGTTCATGGCGCCGCGCACGATGACGGCGCCGAAGTCGGGCGTCCAGAAGATGACCGGCTGGTCCGCGGCGGCGAAGGTGCCGATCCGACTCATCGGGGCCAGACCGGCGTCGGCCTCGCTGCTGGTGGGGAACCCCAGGTCGCCCTCGGGGCCGCCGACGCTCTCGTACTTGGCCAGGACCTGGCCCGTCATCACGTTGGCCCCGGTGGCCGGGCTGTAGAAGATCTTGCCGCCCTCGAAGGTCTGCACCAGGCCATCCGCGCCGATCTTGCTCGGCGGTCCCTCGGCGGCACCCAGGGGCCCGAGTGAACCGCCCGCGGCCCGCCGGGCGGCGTCGATGGCGGTGGTCGCGTCGCCCGGAATGGCCAGGCCGGCGAGCTGGTCGGCGAGCTCGGGCGGGGTCGTCGTGAACGCCTTGGCCTTGCGCGTCCCACGACAGCTGGCCGCCGGAGAAGGTCTGTGACGTGACGTCGCCGCGATACACCTCGTCGTCAGTCGGCACGCCGAGGACGCCCGCCGATCCGCCGAGCTTGTCCCACGCCGCGTTGATCGCGCCGCGGACCACGTGCGCACCGGTGTCGGGCGTGAAGAAGATCACCGGGTTGTCGGCCGCGCTGAACGTGGTGTTCCGACTGTCGGGCGCCTTGCCCGTCACCCTCGTCGATGGTGGGGAAGCCCAGGTCGCCATCGGCGGGCCCGCCCAGCGAAAGGTACTTGTCGAGAATCGCGCCCAGCATGATGTGAGCGCCCGTCTCCGGGGTGAAATAGACCTTGCCACCTGCGAAGTTCTGCCCGAACCCCGCACCGATCGGGTAGACGTCGCCGTCCTTGGGTCCGAGCGGACCGGTGTCGCCACCTCCGGCGTCCCAGGCCTGACCGATCGCGGCGTCGGCATCGCTCTCCGGCGTCGCCGCGGCGATGGGCGCGAACAGCACGACGGCAGCCGCCAGCGCGAGGCCCACGCTTGCCCACCTCGTGACGTCGCCCAACAGGGTTCGCAGCCCGGTCATCCGTCTCCCCCGATCCGCAAAAGGTCCCAAAAGTATCGCGACCGTCAACTGTGCGTCAGTCGACGTCCATCTTGAGGGATATCCAAGCGGTCGTGGGTATGTGTCGCGCGGGAAGCCCCACCAACTCAGCCCCCCGGCGCTCGGTCACCGCCTAGATTAGACGCCCAAACTGCGGCCGACGATCTCCTTCATGATCTCGGTGGTTCCGCCGTAGATCGTCTGGATCCGCGAGTCCAGGAAGGACCGGGCGACGGAGTATTCACGCATGTAGCCGTAACCTCCGTGCAGCTGCAGGCAGCGGTCGTTGAGGCGCACCTGCGCCTCGGTCGAGTACCACTTGGCCATCGCGGCCTGCTCGACGGACAGTTTCTCGTCGAGGTGCAGCCTGATGAACTCGTCGACCATGATCCTGACGGCCGTGGCCTCGGTGGCCAGCTCGGCGAGCGTGAACCTGGTGTTCTGGAAGCTGCCGATGGGCTTGCCGAAGGCCTTCCGCTCCTTGGTGTACTGCAAGGTGGTCTCCAACACGGCTGCCATGCCCGCCGCGGCCATGATCGCGATGCTGATCCGCTCCTGGGGCAGGTTCTGCATCAGGTAGATGAAGCCCATGCCCTCTTCTCCGAGAAGGTTCTCGGCGGGCACCTGGGTGTCGGTGAAGGACAGCTCGGCGGTGTCCTGCGCGTCCAGCCCGATCTTGTCCAGATGGCGGCCACGCTCGAAACCCTCCATGCCCCGTTCCACGACGAGCAGCGAGAAGCCCTGCGCGCCCTTGTCGGGGTCGGTGCACGCCACGACGATGACGAGGTCGGCGTTGATGCCGTTGGTGATGAAGGTCTTGGACCCGTTGAGCACCCAGCTGCCGTCCTCCTGCTTGACGGCCCGGGCCTTGATGCCCTGGAGGTCGCTTCCGGTGCCGGGTTCGGTCATTGCGATCGCCGTGATGATTTCCCCCGAGCAGAACCCGGGCAGCCAGCGCTGCTTCTGCTCGTCGGTGGCCAGGCGAAGCAGATAGGGCGCGATGATGTCGTTCTGCAGCGGGAAGCCGAGGCCGCTGAAGCGCCCGGCGGTGGTCTCCTCGGTGATGATCACGTTGTAGCGGAAGTCGTCGTTGCCTCCGCCGCCGTACTCCTCCGGCACCGCCATGCCGAGAAAGCCCTGCTTACCGGCTTCGAGCCAGACGCCGCGGTCGACGATCTTGTCCTTCTCCCACTGCTCGTGGAACGGCGCGACGTGGCGCTCGAGGAACGCGCGATACGACTCGCGGAACAGCTCGTGTTCGGGCTCGAAGAGGGTGCGCTCGTACTTGACTACCTGGCTGGAAGAGCCCATGGATGACCTCTGGATCTGCGAAGCGGGAATTTGGGTACGACCATATACCACCCAACCGGATGGTTGGGTGGGCCGGCGGGCCGTTGCGGACCGTCCTAGAATTTCCGTCATGGCCGGACGTCCCACCTCGCTCGCGCACTGGGGGGCGTTCAGCGCCGACGTGCGGGACGGCGACATCGCGGCGGTACAGCCCATCGACGGCGACGCCGACCCCTCACCACTGCTCGGGAACCTGCCCGGCTCGCTCCGCCACTCCTCGCGGGTCGCAGGTCCGGCGGTGCGGCGGGGCTGGCTGGAGGACGGGCCTGGCCCCACTTCGCGACGCGGCGCCGACGAATTCGTCGCGGTGTCCTGGGACGAGTTGACCGAACTGCTGGCCGACGAACTGCGCCGCGTGGTCGACACACACGGCAACGAGGCCATCTACGGCGGTTCCTACGGGTGGGCCAGTGCGGGGCGGTTCCACCACGCCCAGAGCCAGGTGCACCGGTTCCTGAAGATGCTTGGCGGATACACCTTTTCGCGGCACTCCTACAGCCTCGGCGCCACCGGCGTCATCATGCCGCGGGTGATCGGCACGCACGACGACCTGTTCAAGCGCTCCACCGAATGGGACGTGATCGCCGAGCACACCGATCTGCTGGTGTGCTTCGGAGGCGTCGGGCTGAAGAACACCGGGATCAATCACGGGGGCACCACCGCACATCCCGCGCGAAACGCGTTGCGGCGGTTCCGGGATCGCGGCGGGCACATCGTGTCGTTCTCGCCGCTGCGGGACGACGTCGACGGTGACTGCGAATGGCTGCCCAACGTACCGGGCACCGACGTGGCGATCATGCTCGCCCTCGCGCACGTGCTGGCCGCGGAGTCCCTGGCCGACCGCGCCTTCCTCGACACCTACTGCACGGGCTACGAGCGCTTCGAACGCTATCTGCTCGGCGTCGACGACGGGGTGCCGAAGTCGCCGCAGTGGGCCTCGGCGATCTGCGGTCTGCCCGCCGACGATCTGACCGCGCTCGCCCGACGGATGGCGGCGGGCCGCACGATCGTCACCGTCAGCTGGTCGCTGCAACGCATCCGGCACGGCGAACAGGCCCCATGGATGGGCCTGACCCTGGCGGCGATGCTGGGCCAGATCGGGCTTCCCGGAGGCGGATTCGGGCACGGCTACGGCTCGATGAACGAACCGGGGCTGGCGCCGCTGCGCTGCAGGCTGCCCGCCCTGCCGCAGGGTCCCAACCCGGTCCGGACGTTCATCCCGGTGGCCGCGGTCAGCGACATGCTGCTGCACCCCGGCGAGGCGTTCGACTACAACGGGTTGCGATTGACCTATCCCGACATCAGGTGCGTGTACTGGGCAGGCGGCAACCCCTTCCACCACCACCAGAACATCCCGCGGCTGCGCCGGGCGCTGCAGCGTCCGGACACCATCGTCGTGCACGACCCGTACTGGACGGCGATGGCCAAGCACGCCGACATCGTCGTACCGTCCACCACCGCGTTCGAGCGGGACGACTACTCGGGCTCGCGCAACGATCCCCTGCTGATGGCCATGCCCGCGCTGGCCGAGCCGTACGCCGAGTCGCGCGACGACTACTCCACCTTCGCCGCACTGGCCGATCGGCTCGGCTTCGGTGACCAGTTCACCGAGGGCCGCACCGCCATGGAGTGGCTGGTGCACATGTACGAGAAGTGGTCCGCTGAACTGGATTTCGACGTGCCGCCGTTCGAGGAGTTCTGGCGGGCCGGGCGCCTGCGGCTGCCCACCGAGACCGGCCTGACCCTGCTCGCCGACTTCCGCGCCGACCCGGTGCACCATCGGCTCGGCACGCCGAGCGGTCGCATCGAGATCTTCTCGGCCGACATCGACGGGTTCTGCTACGACGACTGCGCGGGCCACCCGACGTGGTACGAGCCCACCGAGTGGCTCGGCGGTGAGCGGGCGGCCCGCTATCCGCTGCACATGGTCGCCAATCAGCCTGCCACCCGCCTGCACAGCCAACTGGACGGCGGGGCGACCAGCCAGCACTCGAAGATCCGTGGGCGTGAGCCGATCCGGATGCATCCCGCCGACGCCGCGCAGCGTGGCCTGGCCGCCGGCGACGTGGTGCGGGTGTTCAACGACCGGGGCGCGTGCCTGGCCGGCGTCGCGGTCGACGACCGACTGCGACGCGGGGTCGTACAACTGTCGACCGGCGCCTGGTACGACCCACAGGACGCGGCCGATCCCGACGCGATGTGCGTGCACGGCAACCCCAACGTGCTCACCGCCGACGTCGGGACGTCGGCCCTGGCGCAGGGCTGCACCGGGGCACACGTGCTGGTCGAGATCGAGAAGTATTCGGGTGAGCTTCCGCCCTTCGGGCGTACGAACCTCCGGTGCTCTCGCCGCGTGACTAGGTTCCGGTGCCATGGTCACGTCATGTGGGCGGGGCCGTCTGGATTCAGGCCGTCCGTCATGACCGACGTCGTCGTGGTGACCGATCTCGGACGAACCATCGCGTTCACGTTCGAGGACCTGCTCAAGTATCACGGGCCGGGATCACCCGCAGGCGTGGCGGTCGCATTCAAGGCGCTCCAGCGGGCGTTCGCCGTGCTCTCCCCCGACGCACCGCCCGAGCGTCGATCGGTGACCGTGCACACGCCCTTTCGCGGTCCCGGCGCCCGCGACGGGTTCGAGGCGGTGACGCGCGCCGTCACGGACGGTCGCTACGTCGTGGATCGCGCGACTCGTCAGATCCGACCTCGGCAGGCTCCGTGAGGACTTCGTGTTCGAGATCGGCGTCGGCGGCCCGACGGTGACGTTGCTGCTGCGCGACGGCTTCGTCGACGACGAGTTCATCGATCTGGCCCGCACCGAGGGCCGCACCGAGGCTCAGGAGCGGCGGCTCGACGTGCTCAAAGCCCTACTGGCCCAACGGGTGATGGCAACAGCCGCGGCCGACGTCTACGAGCTCGCGTGACCCACGCCGTCCCTAGAACGTCGCGAACTGGCGGAGCCCGGCGGCCAACGCGACGGGCACCCGGGCCTTGACCCGTGTCCCCTGCTCGGTGTGCTCGGTCGCGTCCACCCGCCCGTCCTCGTGCATGCGGGCGACGAGGTCGCCGCGGTCGTAGGGAATGGTGACGTCGACGGTGGTGTCCGTGGGTTCGACGAGTTCGCCCATTCGGCTGCGCAGCCGGTCCAGGCCGTCGCCGGTGTGGGCGGAGACGAACACGGCATCGGGCAGCGCGCGGCGCAGTTGGGCCAGCGTCAGACCACTGGCCGCGTCGGTCTTGTTGACCACCAACAACTCCGGTGGCGGCGCGATGTCGTATTCGGCGACGACCTCGTTGACCACCTGACGGACGGCGTTGATCTGCGCCAGCGGGTTGACGTCGGAGCCGTCGACGACGTGGACCAGCAGCTCGGCGTCGACGACCTCCTCCAGCGTCGAGCGGAACGCCTCGACGAGCTGGGTGGGCAGGTGTCGCACGAAGCCGACGGTGTCGGTGAGCACGAACGGCCGGCCGTCGTCGAAATGCCCACGGCGCGTGGTGGGTTCGAGCGTGGCGAACAATGCGTTCTCGACGAGTACGCCGGCGCCGGTCAGCGCGTTGAGCAGGCTGGACTTGCCCGCGTTGGTGTATCCGACGATCGCGATCGACGCCGCGTCGCTCTGCAGCCTGCGTCCGCGCTGGGTGTCGCGGATCTTCTTCATGTCCTTGATCTCTCGGCGCAGCTTGGACATTCGCTCGCGGATCCGGCGGCGGTCGGTCTCGATCTTCGTCTCACCGGGACCGCGGGTGCCGACGCCGCCGCCGCTGCCGCCCGCGCCGCCGCCCTGGCGCGACATCGACTCGCCCCAGCCGCGCAGCCTGGGCAGCATGTACTCCATCTGCGCGAAGGCCACCTGCGCCTTGCCCTCCGCGGAGGTGGCGTGCTGGGCGAAGATGTCGAGGATCAGCGCGGTGCGGTCGATGACCTTGACCTTGACGATCTTCTCCAGCGAGTTCAGCTGGGCCGGGCTCAGCTCGCCGTCGCAGATGACGGTGTCGGCGCCGGTCGCGACGACGACGTCGCGCAGCTCGCGCGCCTTGCCCGACCCGATGTAGGTCGACGCGTCGGGTTTGTCGCGCCGCTGGATCATGCCCTCGAGCACCTCGGAGCCGGCGGTCTCGGCCAGCGCGGCGAGCTCGGCGAGGCTGGCGTCGGCGTCGGCGGCGCTGCCGTCGGTCCACACGCCGACCAGCACGACGCGCTCGAGGCGCAGCTGCCGGTATTCGACTTCGGAGACGTCGGCGAGTTCGGTGGACAGGCCGGCGACGCGGCGCAGCGCGGTGCGGTCTTCGAGGTTCGAGTTCGCCCGTGCTCGGGACTTTGGGATGAGTCATGTAGTTACTGATGTTGCCCTTTCGAGGTGGTGTTGCGCATCCGATTTATCGGCCCTGCGCATGCCACCAGTCATCGGACAGCTCTCCGCGGGCCACCAGCACCGACGGTCCCCGCAGGTAGCTGGTGGCGTCGGTGATCGTCACGGTCACCTCGCCGCCGGGTATCCGGACCCGCAACGTGCCCGTCTCGGCGCCCCCGTGCCGGAGTGCGGCGACGGCCGCGGCGACGGTTCCCGTTCCGCACGAACGTGTTTCGCCGACACCGCGCTCGTGCACCCGCATCGACACCGCGCCGTCGACCGGCGCGGTCAGCACCTCGACGTTGACGCCGTCCGGGAACTGAGCCGAATCGAACCGGACCGGTGCGGCGACGTCGAGCGCGCGCAGGTCGTCGGCGGTCAGCGTCGGATCCACACAGGCCAGGTGGGGGTTGCCGACGTCGACGGCCAGGCCGGTGAACTCGCGCCCGCCGACCACCGCCGAGCCGGTGCCGACCTGGTTGGCCTTGCCCATCTCGACGGTGACGTCGGCGCCGAGCGTCGTTCGACGCGAGTGCAGCACCACGGGTCGCGGCCCTGCCAGCGAGCCGACGACGAACTCGTCGCGCGCCTCCAGGCCGGTGGCCCGCAGGTAGTGCGCGAACACCCGCACGCCGTTGCCGCACATCTGCGCGATCGATCCGTCGGCGTTGCGGTAGTCCATGTACCAGTCGTCCGGCTGCACGCCCTCGGGGAGGCGGTCGAACACGCCCGCGCGCCAGTGCGGCGCCCGGCCGTCGTCACGCGCAGCACGCCGTCGGCGCCGAGTCCGCGACGCCGGTCGCACAGCGCGGCCACCGCGGCGGGTGTCAGCGCGAGCCGGGCATCGAGGTCGGGCAGCAGCACGAAGTCGTTCTGCGTACCGTGCCCCTTGGCGAACTTCACCTGATCAGGATACGTGCTCGCCGGAGTCACGCGCGAAGCGCCGCGTCCGCGTTGTCCGGCCGCCGAACCGTCCAGCCAGTGGATGCGGTGGTCGCGACGAAACCACGACCGCTGCCTGCGGACGTAGCGCCGGGTTCCGATGAACGTGCGTTCCCGCGCCTCGGCGAGCGAGGCGGCGTCTCCGCCGGCGTCGAGCGCCTCGAGCACCTGCGCGTAGCCCAGCGCACGCGACGCCGTGACGCCGTCGCGCAGCCCCCGGTCCAGCAGCGCGATGACCTCGTCGACCAGCCCGTCGGCGAACATCATGTCGGTCCGCAGCGCCAGCCGTTCGTCGAGACGTGCCGTGTCCCAGTCCAATCCGATGATCGCCGTGTTCCACCGCGGCGCGCCGATGGTCGGCGCCGTCGCCGCGAACGGTCGGCCCGTCAGCTCGACGACCTCGAGCGCGCGCACGATGCGGCGGCCGTCGGTGGGCAGGATCGACGCCGCCGCGGCGGCGTCGACGCGGGCCAACTCGGCGTGCAGAGCGCTCGACGCCGACCTCGGCCAGCCGGTCCTCCCAGCGCGCCCGCACCGCCGGATCGGTCGCCGGAAACGCCCAGTCGTCGAGCAGCGACTGCACGTAGAGCATCGACCCGCCGACGAGAACCGGTACCGCGCCCCGGGCCGCGATGGCCTCGACGTCGGCCGCCGCGGCCTGCTTGATAGCGGGCCACCGTGGCGGTCTGCGTGACGTCGAGCACGTCGAGTTGGTGATGCGGGATGCCGCGGCGTTCGGCGGGCGTCAGCTTGGCGGTGCCGATGTCCATCCCGCGGTAGAGCTGCATCGCGTCGGCGTTGACGATCTCGCCGCCGACGCGCTCGGCCACGTCGAGGGCCAGGGCGCGACTTCCCGGTGCCGGTCGGTCCGATGATCGCGATGGGCCGGCTCACTGGATCGATCCCCGGTCGCTTCGCTCCTGCCCGCCGGAATCCAGACGCCCGACGAAGTACCCCACCCCGTACGGCGCGCCCCGGTACAGCTCGCGCGCCGACGCGGGCGCGGGTTCGGTCAGTCCGGCCAGCACCTGGTAGGCGACCCGGCCGACGACGCCTTCCGGCAGCGCCACCAGGGCTGCGACGTCACCGCTGCCGAGGGCGTCGTCGAGGGAGGCCTGCACGACCACCGAATCGGGGTCGTAGCCGCCCGGCGCGGGCGGGGTGAGCGTGTTCGCGCCGTCGGCGACCACCAGTACGCCGACGGCGTCGGCGGACTCGTCGAGCTCGGCGCGCAATGCCCGGCCGCGAGCCACCGCCGCCTCGACGCGATGGTCGCCTGCGTACACCCGCACCTCCGCCCGCGCGCGTGGATTCACGCGTCCCCGCACCCAGCCGGTGATCAGCGCGCACAGGGGCAGTTCGGACGGAACCCCGGCACCGCCGGGCGCCAACGCGACGGGCACGTCGACTCCGTACCCGGCGAACGTGCCTGCCGCATCGGGGCCGACGACGGCGTCGACGGATCCCACTCCGACGGCCACCCACCGGTCCGGAAGTACCGCGGCCGCATCGAACACCGCATCGCGCAGCTCGGCCAGTTCGGCCGCGGCGCCGGACGCGAGTTCGGGCACCAGCACGGGCGCCGACGGAACGATCGCGATGGCGCTCAGCACGAAGCCACGCTATCCAGCATCCCGCTCGGCGGGCTCATCGGCGCCCACCGTCGCGGCCTCTCCACGCGCCAGCGCCGCGGTGGCGACCACCATCACCGAGATGGCCACGACGAGCGTCACCCAACCGGCGTCCCCCGGCCGCAACGCCTCGCCAAGCACCACCACGCCGAGCACCGACCCGACGACGGGCTCGGTGACGGTCATGGTGGGCAGCGACGCCGTGAGGGAACCCGCCCGGAACGACGACTGCTGCCAGGCGGTGCCCGCGATGGCCACCGCCACCCACGCGTACAACTCCGGTGTCTTCAGCACCGCCAGCACGCCGTCGTCCAGCCGGTCGACGACACCCTTGGTCAGTACCGCGAACAGCCCCCACAGCGCTCCCGAGACGATCGCCAGCAGCACGGCGCTGACCGGCCCCGAGAAGAACTTGGCGCCGATCACGCACGCCACCAGTGCGGGTCCCAGCACGGCGAGCACCAGCGTCCAGGACTCGAACGAGGCGCGCGCATGACCTTCCGTCGGGTTGCCGACGATGACGATCACCGCGACCGACACCGCAAGCAGCGCCGCCCACATCCACTGGAAACGGCTCACCGGGTGATGTGTCAGCCAGGCCTGGATGAGCAGCGCGAACAGCAACGACGTGACCAGCACCGCCTGGACCAGCAGGACCGAACCGAACCCGAGCGCCGCGGCCTGCAGCGCGAACCCGGCACCCGCCACGAAGCTGCCAGCCACCACTGCCGATCGCGCAGCAGCCGGGTGAACAGGCCGAGATGGCTGACCGGTTCGTCGGTGACCTCGTGCGCCGACCGCTGGTGCATGACGTCGCCGGCGGCGATGAAGAAGGCAGCTCCCAACGCCAGCAGGGCGGCGATGTCCGCCTTTTCCAACGCCGACCTCCAATTGGTCCGATGAGACTCCGGTGGGGGCCTCAAGATCGCCCTGCTCAGTCGAGCCTAGGCAACTGCTGCGGCCAAGGCGTGGGCACGCCGCCCGGCGACCTGTTTCAATAGCGTGCGAGAGCGCACGAGACGGCGCCGCGTCGCGCGGCAGGAGCGGGGATCGAACCCCGCGCGGAGGGTACGAGGATGACGGATATGACCACCAGCGAGTCAGGCGGGCACCCCAAGCCCACACCTCGACCCGGACCACCGCGACCCGTCCCCCGGCCCGGCGGCGCAGCTCCCGTCGTCGCGGTGGCGCACGCGGACCCGCACCGGTTCGGCCGCGTCGACCCCGACGGCACCGTCTGGTTGATCACTTCCGCAGGTGAGCGACAGATCGGGTCCTGGCAGGCCGGTGACACCGAGGCGGCGTTCGCGCACTTCGGCCGCCGCTACGACGACCTGCACACCGAGATCGCTCTGATGGAGCGGCGGCTGGCGTCGGGCACCGGCGATGCGCGCAAGATCAAGACTGCGGCCGCCGCACTGGCCGAGACCCTGCCGACCGCATCGGTGCTCGGTGACGTCGACGCGCTGGCCGCGCGCCTGAGCGCGATCGCCGAACAGGCCGACGTGAGCGCGCAGGAGGACCGTGCCCGGCGCGACGAGCATCGCGCCGCCCAGACCGCCCGCAAGGAGGCGCTTGCCGTCGAGGCCGAGGAGATCGCCACCAACTCCACGCAGTGGAAGGCCGCGGGCGACCGGATGCGCGAGATCCTCGACGAGTGGCGCACCATCACCGGGCTGGACCGCAAGACCGATGACGCGCTGTGGAAGCGGTACTCGGCCGCCCGTGAGACGTTCAACCGCCGTCGCGGATCGCATTTCGCCGAGCTCGACCGCGAGCGGGTCGGCGCCCGCCAGGCCAAGGAGGCGCTGTGCGAACGCGCCGAGGAGCTCGCCGATTCGACCGACTGGGGTCCGACCGGTGCGACGTTCCGGGACCTCCTGACGCAGTGGAAGGCCGCGGGGCGGGCGTCCAAGGACGTCGACGACGCGCTGTGGGCGCGGTTCAAGGCCGCCCAGGACAAGTTCTTCTCGGCGCGCAACGCCGCCAACGCCGAACGCGACGCCGAGTTCGATGCGAACGCCGACGCCAAGCAGGCGCTGCTGGCTCAGGCCGAGGCCATCGACGTCTCGGACCCGGAGGCCGCCCGCGCCGCCTTGCGGGCCATCGGCGACAAGTGGGACGCGATCGGCAAGGTGCCCCGCGAGCGTGGCGCCGAGCTCGAACGACGACTGCGCGTGGTCGAGAAGAAGGTGCGCGACGCGGCGTCGACCGGCTGGACGGATCCGGAGGCGCAGGCCAGGGCCGATCAGTTCCGGATTCGCGCCGAGCAGTACGAGCAGCAGGCCGCCAAGGCCGAGGCCTCGGGCCGCACCAAGGATGCCGAGCAGGCCCGGGCGAACGCCGCGCAGTGGCGGGAGTGGGCCGTGGCGGCCGTCGAGGCGCTCGGCAAGAAGCGCTGAGCGGGATTCGCTAGGCGGGGCCGTCGCCGAGGCCGCCGTCCAGCAGCCCCTTGCGCTGCCGTTCGGCGACGGTCTTGCGGCGCTGCTCCTCGGCAGCGAGTTGCACCGCCGTTCGCGACCACACCACGCGCGCCCAGTGGAAGGTGAGCAGGATCACCGCAATCCAGGCGACTATCAGCCCGATGCCAGGTCCGGGATGCGGCTCCGCGACGGTCTGACGCGACCACACCGCGAGCATCCCGATCGGGCAGGCCACCGCCGACCCGGCCAGCGCGATCCAGGCCAGCGCCCAGCGGCGGGTCAGTCAAGGCCAGTATCGAGAAGCCGACGCTGAACACCAGGATGAACCAGACGAACACGCGCGACGGCAGGGCGATGGCCGCCTGAATGGCCGTCTCGTCACCGACCAGTACGTCCAGCCCCTTGGCGGCACCGGTGTGCGGCAGCACGAACGACACCAGGATCACGAACACCAGGATCGCGACGACCAGAGCCCTTGCCCCCGGGTCGATTTCCCCGGCGACGCGACGTTCGGCGTCCTCGAGGTCACCCTTGAAGTCGTCGAAGTCCGGATTCTTCCGATCGGTCACCGGGCACATCCCATCGTCGCGGGCTGCGCGGGTGGTGCCCCGAGCCGCGGCATGCCAAGGCCGACGTTGGTGCTCACCCGCCGTCCCGCCTCGTGTGCGTCACCGGCGCGGGTGCGCCGGTGGTCGAGGACATCGGTGTCGGCGATCAGGTGATGCGGCGCCGCGCCGGTCACCGTCGTGGTGACGACGTCGCCGGGGCGGATGTCGCGGGCACCGGGCGCGAAGTGCACCAGCCTGCCGTCGCGAGCCCGGCCCGACATTCGCGACGTGCTGGCATCCTTGCGCCCTTCGCCGGTCGCGACGAGAAGCTCGACGCGCTGCCCGACCTGAGCGGCGTTCTCCTCCATGGAGATTCGCTCCTGGAGGTCGATCAGTCGCTGATAGCGCTCCTGCACAACGGCTTTCGGCACCTGGTCGGGCAGCTCCGCGGCCGGCGTGCCGGGCCGCTTGGAGTACTGGAAGGTGAATGCGCTGGCGAACCTGGCCCGCTCGACCACGTCGAGCGTGGCCGCGAAGTCCGCTTCGGTCTCGCCGGGGAAGCCGACGATGAGGTCGGTGGTGATGGCCGCGTCGCGGTATCGCGGCGCGGACCCGGTCGATGATGCCGAGGTAGCGCTCGGCGCGGTACGAGCGGCGCATCGCCTTGAGGATCGGGTCGGAACCGGACTGCAGCGGCATGTGCAGTGTCGGGCAGACGTTGGGCGTGGTGGCCATGGCTTCGATCACGTCGTCGGTGAACTCGGCGGGATGCGGTGAGGTGAACCGCACCCGCTCCAGCCCGTCGATCCGCCCACAGGCCCGCAGCAACTTCGCGAACGCGCCGCGGTCGCGGGGTTGCTCGGGGTCGGCGAACGACACCCCGTAGGCGTTGACGTTCTGCCCGAGCAGCGTGATCTCGAGAACACCCTGGTCGACCAGGGACTGCACCTCGGCGAGGATGTCGCCGGGACGCCGGTCGACCTCCTTGCCGCGCAGGGCGGGCACGATGCAGAACGTGCACGTGTTGTTGCAGCCCACCGAGATGGAAACCCAAGCGGCGTAGCCGGATTCCCGCGCGGCCGGTAGCGCCGACGGGAATTCCCGCAACGCTTCGGCGATCTCGACCTGGGCGACCTTGTTGTGGCGGGCACGTTCCAGCAGCGTGGGCAGCGAGCCGATGTTGTGCGTGCCGAACACGACGTCCACCCACGGCGCCCGCTTCAGCACCGCATCGCGGTCCTTCTGCGCGAGGCAGCCGCCCACCGCGATCTGCATGTCGGGGTTGGCCTGCTTCGTCGGAACCAGGTGACTGATGTTCCCGTACAGCTTGTTGTCGGCGTTCTCCCGGACCGCGCAGGTGTTGAACACCACGACGTCGGCGTCGGTACCGTCGGCGGCCCGTTGGTATCCGGCCTCCTCGAGCAGGCCGGCGAGCCGCTCGGAGTCGTGCACGTTCATCTGGCAGCCGTATGTGCGGACCTGATAGGTGCGCTCGCGCGACACGCCGACGGCCGCAGTCGGTCGGTCGCCTGCGGCGTCCGACGCCTCGCGCGTCACCATCGAAGTCACGGCCCAATGGTACGGCGGTCACGCGAACACGCCAAACTCGCCGGATCGCCAAGACCCCGGCGAGCTGAGCGTTACCTGGGTATTGTCTGGGCGCATGGAGACGGACGGGTCTGCGACCGCGACGAGCGATACGACCCGCGACGTCGGACCGATGATCTCAATGCAGTCCGTCAACAAGCACTTCGGCAGCCTGCACGTGCTCAAGGACATCAATCTGCGCATCGACCGCGGCCAGGTCGTGGTGGTGCTCGGCCCCTCCGGATCCGGCAAGTCGACGTTGTGCCGCACCATCAATCGGCTCGAACCGATCGACTCGGGCACCATCACCATCGACGGTGAGGAGCTGCCGTCGGAGGGCCGCAAGCTGGCGCAGTTGCGTTCCGACGTCGGCATGGTGTTCCAGTCGTTCAATCTGTTCGCGCACAAGACGATTCTGCAGAACGTCATGCTGGCCCCGATGAAGGTCCGCAAGCAGTCCAAGGACGAGGCCCGCGACCAACGCGATGAAGTTGCTGGAACGCGTCGGCATCGCCAATCAGGCCGACAAGTACCCGGCCCAGCTGTCCGGCGGCCAGCAACAGCGCGTCGCCATCGCGCGGTCGCTCGCGATGAACCCGAAGGTGATGCTGTTCGACGAGCCGACCAGCGCGCTGGACCCCGAGATGATCAACGAGGTGCTGGCGGTCATGACATCGCTGGCCGACGAGGGCATGACGATGGTGGTGGTCACCCACGAGATGGGCTTCGCCCGCCGCGCATCCAACCGGATCATCTTCATGGCCGACGGCGCGATCGTCGAGGACGCCGAGCCCGAAGACGTTCTTCTCCAACCCGAAATCCGATCGCGCCAAGGACTTCCTCGGCAAGATCCTCAACCACTGATGTACCGGCGAAAGGAACCGACCGTGCCTTCTCCCAGACCCATCCGAACCAAATCCTCCCTGCGATTCCGGGTGGCTGCCGCCGTGGCGCTCGCCGTCGCGCTACCCCTGTCCATCGACCGCCTGCGGTGGCGGAGGCGGTGGCTCGGACGACGGCAAGATCATCATCGGGACCAAGTTCGATCAGCCCGGCCTCGGCCTGAAGAACCCCGACGGCACGATGAGCGGCTTCGACGTCGACGTCGCCACCTACGTGGCCGGGCAGCTCGGCTTCACGCCCGACGAGATCGAATGGAAGGAATCGCCGTCCGCCAGCGCGAGACGCTGATCCAGAACGACCAGGTCAAGTTCATCGCGGCGACGTACTCCATCACCGACGCCCGCAAGGAGAAGGTCTCCTTCGCCGGGCCCTACCTGATCACCGGGCAGAGCCTGCTGGTGAAGGCCGACAACACCGACATCACCGGTGCCGAGTCGCTGCAGAACAACAAGAAGCTGTGCTCGGTGTCGGGTTCGACGCCCGCTCAGCGGATCAAGGACAAGTACCCGGGTGTGCAGCTGCAGCAGTACGACACCTACTCGGCCTGCATCGAGGCACTGAAGAACGGCGCGATCGACGCGGTCACCACCGACGAGGTCATCCTCGCCGGCTACGCCGCGCAGAGCCCGGGCGCGTTCAAGATCGTCGGCAAGCCGTTCTCCGAGGAGCACTACGGCATCGGCCTGAAGAAGGACGACACCGAGCTGCAGACCAAGATCAACGACGCGCATCACCAAGATGGAGTCCGACGGCGCCTGGAAGGCGGCGTTCGACAAGAACCTCGGGCCCGCAGGCATTCGCGACGCCTGCACCGCCGCCGCTCGACAAGTAACCGACTGACGGGAAGCCGGCGGAGTCCACGTGGAGATTTTCTCCGAGTATCACGATCAGATCTTCGAGGCGTTCTGGACCACGATCCAATTGACGGTGTTCTCCGCCATCGGAGCGCTGATCCTCGGCACGCTGCTGGCCGCCATGCGGCTGTCTCCGGTGCCGATGCTGAACTGGATCGGCACCACCTACGTCAACGTGGTGCGCAACACCCCGCTGACGCTGATCATCCTGTTCTGCTCGTTCGGTCTGTCTCAGACGCTGGGCATCACGCTGGTCGACTCGAATTCGACCACGTCGATCGAGGACAGCAACTTCCGGTTGGCGGTGCTCGGGCTGACCGTCTACACCGCGTCGTTCGTGTGTGAGACGATCCGCTCCGGGGTGAACACGGTGCCGCTGGGTCAGGCCGAGGCGGCCAGGTCACTCGGCCTGACGTTCGGCCAGAACCTGCGAATGATCTTGCTGCCCCAGGCCTTTCGGGCGGTTCTCATCCCGCTCGGGTCGGTGCTGATCGCCCTGACGAAGAACACCACCATCGCATCGGCGATCGGAGTGACCGAGGCGGCGCTGCTGATGAAGGGGATGATCGAGAACACCGCGGCGCTGCTGGCGGTGGGCACCATCTTCGCGGTCGGCTTCATCATCCTGACGTTGCCGGTCGGGCTGTTGTTCGGCTGGCTGGGCAAGAGGTACGCGGTGGCACGGTGATGAGCGCTTGCGCGAAGAACGGACGCGATGAGCGCTTGCGCGAGCGGACGAGCGGCGCTTCGGTCCTCTTCGATGCCCCCGGGCCGCGGGCCAGGGTGCGCAACTGGGTGTTCAACGGTGTCACGCTGGTCGTCGTCCTGCTGGTGGTGTGGGTGGTGTATTCGCGGCTGAACGCGAAGGGTCAACTCGACGCCGCCAAGTGGAAGCCGTTCCTGACGTCGAACCTGTGGATGACCTACGTGCTGCCCGGCATCCAGGGCACGCTGACCGCAGCGGCGGTGTCGATCGTGTTGGCCCTGCTACTGGGTTTCGTGCTTGGCGTCGGCCGGATGTCCACCCACAACGCGGTGCGGTGGACGTGCTCGGTGATCGTCGAGTTCTTCCGCTCGGTGCCGGTGCTGATCATGATGATCTTCGCGCTACTTCCTGTACGCCGCATACGACGTGTTTCCGTCGAAACACCTTGCGCTGGCGGGTGTCATCACCGGTCTGACGCTCTACAACGGCGCCGTGATCGCCGAGATCGTTCGCGCCGGAGTGAACGCACTGCCGCGCGGTCAGGCCGAGGCGTCGTCGGCGCTGGGACTGCAGTGGGGCCAGACCATGCGGTCGATCCTGCTGCCCCAGGCCATCACGTCGATGCTGCCCGTGCTGGTGTCGCAGATGGTGGTGGTGTTGAAGGACACCGCCATCGGCTACCAGATCACGTTCCTGGAGATGGTGCGCCAAGGCACCCAGGTGGGCTCGTCGTACGGCAACTACATCCCGGCGCTCATCGTGATCGCCGTGCTGATGATCACCGTCAACTTCACGCTCTCGGCATTCGCCACCTGGCTGGAGGGCCGCATGCGGCGCTCCCGAAAGGGGCCCGCGCCGCTGCACATCGCGCCGGTCACGCAGGGCACGTTCGCCGCGGGCGGCGGCGGGACCATCTGAACGACGGCACGCGCTAGACCAACGCGGGGTAACTACCGCCGTCGAGGTGCAGGTTCTGGCCCGAAATGAAGCCGGCCTGCGCGCTGCACAGGAATGCGCAAGCGGCACCGAGCTCTTCGGGACGGCCATGCCGCTTCGCCGCGATCGAGTCGGCCTGCCGCCGTCGCGCCTCCGCGAAGGTGATGCCTTCCTGTTCGACTGCGATGTTGGCCATCTGGATCTGACGTCCACTGTCGATGCGTTCGGGTAGGAGGTTGTTGATCGTCACGTTGTCCGGTGCCGCCTCAATCGACAGCGCCTTCACGACGGCCGTCAGCGCCGAGCGGACACCGGAGGACACCGCCATCTCGGGGCGCGGCGTGGTCACCATGGCCGACGTGATGTTGACGATCCGGCCGAAGCCGCGTGCACGCATCCCGTCGATGACGCGGTCGATCAGCCTCAGGTGATTCAGGAAGTTGCCTTCGATGCCACGTGTCCAGTCGGCCGGGGTCGCGTCGCGCAGTCGGCCCGGCTTCGGACCGGCGTTGTTGGTGACGACGATGTCGGGTTCCGGGCACACGTCGAGAAGGCGGTCGTAGGTCGTCGGATCGAGCAGGTCGCCTGCGACACTGTCCACCCGGCCGGTGGCGATCGTCCCCAGTCGTGCCACCGCCTCGGTCAGCCGGTCGGAATCACGTCCGTTGATCACCACGTCCACGCCCTCGGCGGCCAATGCTGCGGCACAAGCGAATCCAAGTCCCGAACTGGACGCGCAGACGATCGCGCGACGTCCGGCAATGCCGAGATCCATTCACTGCCTCCCGGCTGTAGTGCGTGTCTGCCACGCGTCGGCGGATAGTTCGGCGGTCAGTCGGACGTGTTTACCGATGAGGTCCACGGCTTGATCGGCGTCCCGCGCGATGATCGCATTCACGATCGCGGCGTGTTCGGCCTCGACGTCGCGGTCGGTGCCGGACAGGTCCGACATCTGCCGCAGCACTTCGGCCTCGTCGTAGAGGCGGCGCCGGAACGCGAGCAGACGCGGCGATCCGCACGCGGCCGCGCATGCCGCGTGGAACGCGCTGTGTACCCGGCTCCACTCCTGGTTGGCCACCGGATCGACCGACGCCAACACACGTGGCGTCAGTGCCAGTTCGTGATGGGCTGCGACGACGGAGGCTTCCCAGGCAGGTCCACCGCGCTCGATGGAGAGCCGGATCGCCAAGCCCTCGATGTGTGCGCGCATGAAGGCGAGGTCGTCGATCTCCTCGGTGGTGAAGAACGGCACCGCGAAGCCCTTGTTCGGTTCCGACTGAATCAGTCCCTGCTCGGCCAGACGGGTGAGAGCTTCACGCATGACGCTCACGCTCACCCCGCTCTCGGCGCACAGCTCAGAAAGCTTGAGCCGTTGATTCGGGTCGAACCGCCCGTTGAGCAGCCGTTGTCGCAGCTCTTGGTACACCGATTCGGATCGGGAGAAGGCCTCTCGTGTGGCAGCCATCGTCGTTGATCCAGTTCCCTTCGCTCGCTCAAACAGGTACAAGCTATCACGACCGGACCGGAATTATCGCTTCTTCGTGCTAGATTCGATTCTTGTGGCGGCATCCTTCGGCCTGTTGCACGGCGCCTTCGAGGGCAGCCGGTGCTGGGAACGGCTCATTCCCGAACTGCTGCCGGACTGGATCCATGCGGCGTGCCGAGATCGCTTGGGCATCAAGCCCATCGGGATCCCAGGCGGGCACTCGCCGTTCATCTCCCGCCCCCGCGATCTGGCCGAGCAGATGTCCGCCCTGACCACGCCGCCACGACCTCAAGGATCGACATGACCAAGAAATTGACCCTCACCTTCGACAACGGACCGACGCCCGGCGTGACGGAGGGCGTGCTGGACGCACTCGCCGAGCGGGCACTTCCCGCGACCTTCTTCATCGTCGGTCAAGAACTGTCCACGCCGGGTGTGCGCGACCTCGCCGAGCGCGAGCACGCCGAAGGCCACTGGATCGGTAACCACACCATGACGCACGGCACTCCGCTGGGCCGACGTGGCGATCCCGTCGTCGAGGTCTCCGAGATCGCCGATGCACAGACCGCGCTCGACGGTTTGGCGCATCCGGACAAGCTCTTTCGCCCGAACGGAAGCGGCAGCGTCGGACCGCATCTGCTCAGTCCTGCCGCGCTTGGGCTACCTCGAAGATGGCGGTTTCACCGTGGTTCTCTGGGACGTCTACGTACGAGACGTGCACGAGCCCGACGGTTGGGTCGAGCGTGCGTTGTCCGCGATGGACGGCCGCCAGTGGAACGTCCTCGTCACCCATGATCTGCCGACCGGTGCCATGCGTCACCTGCCCCGCTTCCTCGACGCCGTCCTTGGCGCCGGAATCGAGATCGTGCAGGAGTTCCCCAGCCACGCCCTGCCCGTCCATCGCGGCAGGCCGGCCGACTGGGTTGGCCCGGTCACCGGCGGTCAGGACTAGCCGATGGCGCTACCGCACGCGCGCAGAACGAGAGCCACGGCGAGGATCCCGCGGGTGAGGCGCTGCCCGAAGAGTGGGGCATCACCGAGCCCGGCACCTCAACTTCTGTCACACCTTCTACGAGATGGCCGATGGCGCCGCGATCGCATTCTTCCAATTCGCCGGCGTCGACAAGAACCTCATCGGACGCACGAACATCTACGCCCACGTCGCTCTCGAGACCGACCAGGCCGGCCAGGACGCCATCCATCAACGTCTGCTCGCCGCCGGTGTCGAGCACCCTCATCACTTCACATCCCCGAGACGCTGGGAGGCGCCCGCTGTGAGTTATCTGATCGTGAATTCTCTGCTACCCGATTGCTCTGAGGAGCAACGGCTTTCGGTACGGGACCGGCACTTGACCTACGTGAGCGACCATCGTGTCCTCATCGAGCTGTCGAGCCGCACTCACAGTCCCGATGGGCACGAGCTGACCGGCGGCTTCTTTCTGCTGCGCACCGACGGCGTCTGGTCACCTGCGATCGTGGCCTCTGTCGAGGTGCCGGTGCGGGAGCGATCGGCATGAGACTGGCAACCATTCCCACCGAAACGGGCACACGGGCGGTCCGGATCGACGGCGACGACCTCGTCGCACTGCCCTATCCCGACGTGGCCAGTCTGTTGTCGGACGCGAACTGGCGCACCTCCGGCATGGCGGGCGGGGTGGTGGTTCCCGGTGGCGCATCGCTGCTCGGCCGAGTGCCCGTGGTTCGTCCCAACAAGACGGTGTGCGTCGGCCTCAACTACCGCGGCCACATCGAGGAGGTCGGCGAGACGACACCTCGGTATCCGACCTTGTTCGCGAAGTTCTCCGACTCGCTCACCGGCGCCAACAGCGCGATCGGCATTCCGTCGGTGTCGACGTCGGTGGACTGGGAAGCCGAGTTGGGCATCGTCATTGGCGCCCCGGCTCATCGAGTCGAACCCTCGGATGCGATGGCCTACGTCGCCGGGATGACCGTGGTGAACGACGTCTCCATGCGCGACTGGCAGAGTCGCACCAGCGAGTGGTTCGCGGGAAAGAACTTCGAGGCAACGACGCCGGTGGGGCCCGCCCTGGTCACGCTCGACGAACTCGACGATCCGCTCGATCTCGGGATCACGTGCGAGGTCGACGGCGTCGTCATGCAGCAGGCGCGCACATCCGATCTGCTGTTCGGGATCGCCGATCTCATCTCCTACATCTCCACGTTCACGACGCTGCAGCCCGGCGACCTGATCGCCACCGGTACTCCGTCGGGTGTAGCCGCTGGTCGCATCGACAAGCCGTTCCTACGAGCCGGCCAGGTGGCGACGGTGACCATCGAGGGTGTTGGCAGTTGCCGCAACGAGTTCTACGCCGAAGCCGTGCCCGCGCAGACCCACGTCAGCTGAGGGTGCACCGATAATCGCAACCGCTGTCATGGCCGTCGGGACCATCTGAAACGAGGGATCTGCGCCATCAGCGGCGTTGATCTTGCTCGGTAGTGTCGGTAGATGGATATCTCTTGCGCATTCGCGACGTCATCCAACACTCCGGCGCACGTCGAACTCGCGGAAACACTGGGCTATCGGCGCGCGTGGCTGTACGACTCGCCCGCCATGTATCCGGACGTGTGGATGGTGCTCAGCCGGTGCGCGGAACACACCTCGCGGATCGGCCTCGGGCCTGGCGTCCTCGTTCCGAGCCTGCGCCACCCGATGGTCAACGCCGCCGCCATCGCCGAGCTCGTCAGCCAGGCGCCCGGCCGGGTCGCGGTCGCCATCGGGTCGGGGTTCACCGGACGGCTGACGCTCGGCAAGCGACCGCTGCCGTGGCGGCAGGTCGCCGAGTACGTGCGCTGCCTGAAGGCCCTGCTCGCCGGCGAACACGCGGAGTGGGACGGTGCCGTCATCACCATGCTGCACCTGCCCGGCTTCGGCGCCGAACGACCGATCGACGTCCCCATCCTGATCGGGGCCGACGGACCCAAGGGCCTTGGCGTGGCGGCCGAACTCGGTGACGGCGTGTTCTCGGCCGTCGTGCCACAACCCGATGCCGCGGGCGTGCCCACCTGGCGTGCATTGCTGACGTTCGGCACCGTGTTCGACGACGGGGAGGACCCGACCTCGCCACGCGTCGTCGACGCCACCGGGCCTGCCGCCGCGGTGATCTACCACTCGGTCTACGAGCGCGGTGGCGCGGCCGGGGTCGATGCACTGCCGGGCGGCCAGGCATGGCGCGAAGCGATCGAGGCCTATCCCGAACGGGAGCGCCATCTCGCGATCCACGCCGGCCACCTCGTCAAGGCCAACCCGCGCGACGAACCGCACATCGGTGATCTGATCCCGCTCGCCAACTCGATGGCGCTGACCGGCCCTGCCGACGAACTGCCGGACAAGATCGCCGCATTGGGCGCGCTCGGTGTCACCGAAATCGTCTACCAGCCGGCCGGTTCCGATATCGACCGCGAGCTCAGTGCGTTCGCCGCCGCCGCGGGCCGCCGCTAGATCAGCGTCGCCACCCGCTGCAGACTGGCTTACGGTCGCTGGCGATCGACCGATGGCATCACATGCCGCAGACCCACGTCAGCTGAGCGTGCACCGATACGCGCAAACCGCTGTCATGGCCGTCTTCAATCGCGTTGAGTCGGTGGTGAACCCATAGGGAAAGGATTCGACATGACAGTGTGGTTCATCACCGGGGCGTCCCGTGGCTTCGGGCTGGAGATCACCCGGGAAGCGCTCAGCCGGGGCGACAGCGTCGTGGCCACGGCTCGCGACCCGCGGGCCGTTCTCGACGCCATCCCCGACGCCGACGACCGGCTGCTCGCGGTGGCGTTGGACGTCAGCGACCCGGCCCAGATCAGCGCCGCCGTCGACGCCGCGATCGCCCGCTTCGGGCGCATCGACGCACTGATCAACAACGCCGGTCGCGGGCTGGTGGGAAGCGTGGAGGAAACCTCGGACGCGGAGGCCCGCGCGGTCTTCGACGTCAACGTCTTCGGTCTGCTGGCCATCACCAGGGCGGTACTCCCCCACATGCGGGCCCAGCGGTCGGGCCTGGTGGTCAACCTGTCGTCGGTCGGAGGGTTCGTCTCGTGGCCGGGTTGGGGCGTGTACTCGGCAACGAAGTTCGCCGTCGAGGCGCTGTCCGAGGCGATGACACACGAGTTGGCGCCACTCGGCATCCGATCCGTGGCCATCGAACCGGGCCCGTTCCGCACCAACTTCCTGGACGGCAGCAGCCTCGCGATCGCCCACACCGAGATCGACGACTACGCCTCGACCGGAGGGGCAGCACGCACCTGGGCCACCGACAGCAACTACGGCCAGCAGGGTGATCCGCTCAAGGCCGCGAAGGTCATCGTCGACCTCGCCGACCGCGACGATCTGCCGGAGCGGATTCAGTTGGGTACCAACGCGTTCGAGGACGTGGCCGCGAAGCTGGCACGTACCGCCCGCGACCAGGAACAGTGGCGCGCCGTGAGCCTGTCGACCGACTTCGACAGCTAGACCCGGCGGCGTTCCCGCTCGCTGGCCAACGCGACCTTGACCACGTCGAACGCCATCGATTGGCCGTAGCCGCGGCGGGCCAGCATGCCGACCAGCCTGCGCGTGACCTTCACGTCGTCGGCGTCGTCGGTCAGGCGCTCCCGACGCAACTTGTCGGCGACGAGCTGCTCGGCCCTGGATCGCTCGGCATCGGAGTCGATGTCCTCGAGGGCAGCGGCGATCACGTCGTCGTCGATGCCCTTGGTACGAAGCTCCGACGCCAACGCGCGCCGACCCTTGCCCGCGTTGACCCGCCGGGAGCGCACCCACTGCTCGGCGAAGTCCTCATCGTCGACCAGGCCGACGGCGGTCAGTCGATCCAGGACGAGGGCACTGACGTCGTCGGGGTAACCCCGCTTCGTCAGCTGTCCGGCCAGCTCCGCCCGGGTTCGCGCCCGCGCGGTGAGCAGGCGCAGGCACAACGCCCGCGCCTGCTCTTCGCGGGAAGCCGAATCCGCCTGCGGCGACTCAGAAGTCGACGGGGGCGGGCAGGGCTTCGACATTTACCGGCTCGTCGGTCAGCACCGCACCGATGCCGAGCTTCTCCTTGATCTTCTTCTCGATCTCGACGGCCGTATCGGGGTTCTCGATCAGGAAGTTGCGGGCGTTCTCCTTGCCCTGGCCCAGCTGCTCGCCCTCGTAGGTGAACCAGGAACCGGACTTGCGGACGAAGCCGTGCTCGACACCCATGTCGATGAGCGAGCCCTCCTTGGAGATGCCCTTGCCGTAAAGGATGTCGAACTCGGCCTGCTTGAAGGGCGGTGCCATCTTGTTCTTGACGATCTTGCAGCGGGTGCGGTTGCCGACCGCGTCGGTGCCGTCCTTGAGCGTCTCGATCCGCCGGACGTCGAGGCGGATGGAGGCGTAGAACTTCAGCGCCTTTCCACCCGTGGTGGTTTCGGGCGACCCGAACATGACGCCGATCTTCTCGCGGAGCTGGTTGATGAAGATCGCGGTGGTGTTCGAATTGCTCAGGGCGCCGGTGATCTTGCGGAGGGCCTGGCTCATCAGCCGGGCCTGCAGGCCGACGTGGCTGTCACCCATCTCGCCCTCGATCTCGGCGCGGGGCACCAGAGCGGCCACCGAGTCGATGACCAGGATGTCCAGCGCGCCGGAACGGATCAGCATGTCGGCGATCTCGAGCGCCTGCTCACCGGTATCGGGCTGCGAGACCAGCAGCGAGTCGGTGTCCACACCCAGCTTCTTGGCGTAGTCGGGATCCAGAGCGTGCTCGGCGTCGATGAACGCGGCGATTCCGCCTGCGGCCTGCGCGTTGGCGACGGCATGCAATGCGACGGTGGTCTTACCCGAGGATTCCGGGCCATAGATCTCGACGACCCGGCCACGTGGCAGTCCGCCGATACCGAGCGCCACGTCCAGGGCGATCGATCCGGTCGGGATGACGGAGATCGGCTGGCGCACCTCGTCGCCCAGTCGCATCACCGAACCCTTGCCGTGACTCTTCTCGATTTGTGCGAGAGCCAGCTCGAGGGCTTTCTCGCGATCGGGGGCTTGCGCCATGGTGGTGTCTCCATCCCTCTTGTAGGTCCAGCTGTTCGGTTGATCGGTGTCGATCAGTTGGCCGTGACGCTAGAGGCCGGTACCGACAAGTCGGATTGACCAGCATCTTCTCCGTCGAACAATGACCACAGTAGACGAACACGTGTTCGATTCAAGTTGACACGCCGCGTGTCGTGGGCGGACGCGGAAACCCGGCACCATCGCCCGTGACGATTCCGGCGTCTGCTCGCCGTTTGGGGCGCCTCGACCTATCGTGGGGTTTCATCGGAGCCCAGAGCGGGGCGGACATGCACGAAATGGCGTTGACGCAGAGTCTTGTCGAAGCGGTGTGCGAACACGCCGCAGGCCGCCGCGTGCACAGCGTGAAGTTGGAGGTCGGCGCGTTGTGCGCCGTCGTGCCCGATGCCATGACGTTCTGCTTCGAGCTGGCGACCGAGGGCACCGTAGCCGACGGCGCCCGACTGGACGTCGACATCCGACCCGGTACGGCCCGATGCCGCAGCTGCGATGCGCACTTCGAGCTGACCGACCCGATTCTGTTGTGTCCCTGCGGCAGTGCCGATGTCGAGGTACTGGCCGGTCGGGATCTGAAGATCCTCTCGATGGAAGTGAGCTGATCATGTGCGCGACCTGCGGCTGCGGTGACGACGGCGTCACCATCACGGCGATGAGCGCTCGCGCGAAGAGCGAACTGCCGGAGCCGAGCGCTCGCGCGACGAGCGGACGGGCAGAGCCCGGCGAAACCCACGGACAGCACCACCCGCACGACCACGACCATCCCCACGACCACGACCACCACGACCACGACCACCCCCACACCGAGACCATCACGCTCGAGCAGAGGGTGCTGGCAAAGAACGATCAGCTCGCCGAGCTGAATCGGGCATGGCTCGCCGAACGCGACATCGTGGCCTTCAACCTCACCAGCTCACCGGGGGCCGGCAAGACCACATTGCTCGAGCGCACCATCCGGGGTCTGGACGGCCGGCGGCCGGTCGCCGTCATCGAAGGTGACCAGGAGACGCTGCTCGATGCCGAACGCATCCGGGCCACCGGGTGCCGGGCGGTCCAGGTGAACACCGGCGCGGGGTGTCACCTCGACGCGGACATGATCCGTCGTGCCCTCGACGCGCTCGACCCCGAACCCGGCACGCTGCTCTTCATCGAGAACGTCGGGAACCTGGTGTGTCCGGCACTGTTCGATCTCGGCGAGCGCGCCATGGTGGTGGTCATCTCCGTCACCGAGGGAGCGGACAAGCCGCTGAAATATCCCCACATGTTCGCTGCGGCCGAACTCGTCCTGATCAACAAGATCGACTTGTTGCCTTACGTCGACTTCGATCTCGACGTCTGCGCGGCCAACGCCAGATCGGTGAACCCACGCGTTGCGGTGCTCCCCGTATCCGCGACGACGGGCGACGGCATCGACGCCTGGTACCAGTGGATTGACGTGCCCGTCAAGCTTTAAACGTAATGACGTAATCTCACAAACTTTCGTTGACAAGGCAATCTACGGCGGGTAAACCGAGAACCAGCGACGCGCAAGTGGGCCGAAGGGCGACTCCTGCGCCGTAGGGACCCCAGCCCGGTCCCGGAAAGCTGCAGCATGCCAACCGAAGCTGCCATCAAAGCGGAAGAAACTCTGATCCACGTTCTGTGGATCAACGCCGGTCTGAGTTGTGACGGCGATTCCGTGGCATTGACCGGCGCCACCCAACCAAGCATCGAGGAGATCGCGCTAGGTGCGTTGCCAGGACTGCCTCAGGTCGCAGTGCACTGGCCGTTGATCGACTTCGAGTGCGGGCCGACGGGAGGCGCGGACGACTTCCTCGAATGGTTCTTCAAGGCCGACCGCGGCGAACTGGAACCGTTCGTGTTGGTGGTCGAGGGGTCCATCCCCAACGAGAACCTGCACAAGGAGGGGTACTGGTGCGGGTTCGGCAACGATCCTGCGACCAACCAGCCGATCACCACCAGTGAGTGGCTGGACCGACTGGCTCCGAAGGCCACGGCCATCGTTGCTGTCGGTACCTGCGCAACGTACGGCGGCATCCACGCGATGGCGGGCAACCCGACCGGTGCGATGGGTGTGCCGGACTACCTCGGCTGGGACTGGAAGAGCAAGGCAGGCATCCCGATCGTGTGCGTGCCCGGCTGTCCCATCCAGGGCGACAACCTCTCCGAGACGTTGACCTACCTGCTGTACATGGCCACCGGTCAGGCGCCGATGATTCCGCTCGACGACGCGCTCCGACCGCAATGGCTGTTCGGCAACACCGTCCACGAGGGGTGCGACCGGGCCGGCTACTACGAGCAAGGCGATTTCGCGACCGAGTACGGGTCGCCGAAATGCATTGTGAAGCTTGGCTGCTGGGGTCCGGTCGTCAAGTGCAACGTGCCGAAGCGCGGCTGGATCAACGGCGTCGGTGGCTGCCCGAACGTCGGTGGCATCTGCATCGGCTGCACGATGCCTGGCTTCCCGGACAAGTTCATGCCCTTCATGGACGAGCCACCCGGCGGCAAGATCTCGACCACCGCGTCGGGCCTGTACGGCTCGGTGATCCGCAATCTGCGCCACATCACGGGCAAGACCGTCGACAAAGAGCCGAAGTGGCGCCATCCGGGCAAGGAACTGACCACAGGAGCGAAGCGCACCTGGTAGGTGCGCGGCGCACAGAAAGGCAAAACTCAATGACAACCACAGTTCCCGGACCCCAGCACACCAAGAAGGACCCGAGCACGCTGGTCGACATGTCGTGGGATCCGATCACCCGGATCGTCGGCAGCCTCGGCATCTACACCAAGATCGACTTCGAGAACCGCGAGGTGGTGGAGTGCCACAGCACGTCGTCGATCTTCCGCGGCTACTCGATCTTCATGAAGGGCAAGGATCCCCGCGACGCGCACTTCATCACGAGTCGCATCTGCGGAATCTGCGGCGACAACCACGCGACCTGCTCCTGCTACACGCAGAACATGGCCTACGGCGTCAAGCCGCCCAATCTGGGTGAGTGGATCGTCAACCTCGGCGAAGCCGCGGAATACATGTTCGACCACAACATCTTTCAGGAGAACCTCGTAGGAGTGGACTACTGCGAGAAGATGGTCTCCGAGACCAATCCGAGCGTGTTGGCCAAGGCCGAGAACACCCTGGCCCCCCACTCCGACGCGCACGGCTACCGCACCGTCGCCGACATCATGCGTGCCCTGAACCCGTTCACCGGCGAGTTCTACCGCGAGGCGCTGGTGGTCAGCCGCTGGACGCGCGAGATGTTCTGCCTGATGGAGGGCAAGCACGTGCACCCCTCCACGCTGTACCCGGGCGGGGTCGGCACCGTCGCCACCATTCAGCTGATGACCGACTACATCACCCGGCTGATGCGCTACGTCGAGTTCATGAAGAAGGTCGTCCCGATGCACGACGACCTCTTCGACTTCTTCTACGAGGCGCTGCCCGGCTACGAGCAGGTCGGCTTGCGGCGGACCCTGCTGGGCTGCTGGGGCTCCTTCCAGGATCCCGAGTACTGCAACTTCTCCTACAAGGACATGGAGATGTGGGGCAACAAGATGTTCGTCACGCCCGGTGTGGTGGTCGACGGCAAGCTGCGTCACCCACTCCCTGGTCGACATCAACCTGGGCATCCGAATCCTGTTGGGCAGTTCGCTATTACGACGACTGGACCGATCAGGAGATGTTCGTCAAGAACGATCCGCTGGGCAATCCGGTCGACCGGCGCCACCCGTGGAACCAGCACACCAACCCGAAGCCGCAGAAGCGCGACATGGACGACAAGTACAGCTGGGTGATGTCGCCGCGCTGGTTCGACGGCAAGGACCATCTGGCGCTCGACACCGGCGGCGGTCCGCTGGCGCGGTTGTGGAGCACGGCACTCGCCGGCCTCGTCGACGCAGGCGGGTACGTCGTGTCCACCGGGCACAGCGTCCAGATCAACCTGCCCAAGACGGCGCTCAAGGGACCTGTCTCGTTCGAGTGGAAGATCCCGGTGCACGGCAGCAACACCATCGAGCGCAACCGGGCCCGCACCTACTTCCAGGCCTACGCGGCGGCATGTGCGCTGCACTTCGCCGAGCAGGCGCTGATCGAGATCCGTGCCGGCCGCACCAAGACGTGGGAGAAGTTCACGGTGCCGGACGAGGCCATCGGGTGCGGCTTCACCGAGGCGGTACGCGGTGTGCTGAGCCACCACATGGTGATCCGGGACGGCAAGATCGCGAACTATCACCCGTATCCGCCCACCCCGTGGAATGCCAACCCGCGCGACAGCTACGGAACTCCTGGTCCGTACGAGGACGCGGTCCAGGGGCAACCGATCTTCGAGGAGAACGACCGGGAGCACTTCAAGGGCATCGACATCATGCGGACGGTCCGCAGCTTCGACCCCTGTCTGCCGTGCGGGGTGCACATGTACCTCGGAGACGGGAAGTCCATCGAGAAACTGCACTCGCCGACCCAGTCCGTGACTGGGGAGTGATACATGGCCTCGACAGGACGACAAAGCCCGGAGGCACTCGAGGACGAAACGCGATGGCGTACAGCAGGAGATCGAATCCAGATCCTGCTGGACGCCAGCGCGGGCAGTGGCACGGTGGTGCGCGAGCGCACCGAGCAGCTGGCCGGTGAGCTGACGGAGCTCTACGGGGCGGCGCTGGAGAGGATGGTGGCGATCGCCACCGAGTCGGCGCCCGAACTCGTCGGCCGGTTCGCCGCCGACGAACTCGTCGCGAGCCTCATGCTGGTGCACGGGCTCCACCCGCACGGCGTCGAGCGCAGGATCGAGGATGCGCTGGACAGCGTCCGGCCGTATCTCGGTTCGCACGGCGGTGACGTCACGCTGCTCGAGGTGGTCGACGGTGCCGAGGGCATGACGGTTCGCCTGCAGTTCGCGGGAAGCTGCAAGAGCTGCCCGTCGTCGGCGGTCACCCTCGAGTTCGCCGTCGAGGACGCCGTCCGCGCGGCCGCACCGGAGATCACCACGATCGAGGTGGTGGCCGCGGAAAGCGCGAGCACCGCTTCGTCGTCGGGGCTCATCTCGGTGGATTCCCTGATGAGTCGGGTCCATCCCAGGGACACCGCAGGGACCGCCTGGCACCCGGTTCCCGACATCGGGGATCTCGGCCCCGGCGAGGTCGGCGGTTTCCTGGTCGCGGGTGTGCCGATCCTGGCGTGCCGAATCGGCGACGATCTGTTCGCCTATCACGATCGGTGCGGTCGCTGCCACGACTCGATGGCAGGGGCCGCGCTACACCGTCCGATGGGCGCGCCGATCGGTGAGGCCGTGCTGCGCTGCCCGCGCTGCGGTGCGCATTTCGACGCCGTGCATGCCGGTGCCGGTCTGGACGACGGTGCCGATGGCACACCGCATCTCGACCCGATCCCGCTTCTGCTTCGCGACGGCGTGCTGTCGGTCGCGGTGCTCGCCGAGGCGACCGGGGTGATGTGATGTCCGGGGTAAGCGCATACGACGTATTGGCCCGGATCCGCGCCAGCAAGCGTTCCGCGCAGCCGGCCGGTGAGCGGTGCGAGATGTGCGCCGAGCCGATCGCCGAGGAACATCAGCACGTCGTCAATGTTGCAGCGCGCCAACTGATGTGCACCTGCCGCGGCTGCTATCTGTTGTTCTCCGACCCGCACGCCAAGCTGCGCTACCGGGCGGTACCCGACCGATACCTGACGTTCTCCGACTTCACGCTGGACCGTCGGGCCTGGGATGCGCTGCAGATCCCCGTCGGGCTGGCGTTCTTCTTCCACAACTCGGAGATGGACAAGACGGTCGCCTTCTACCCGGGCCCGGCGGGCGCCACCGAATCCGAGTTGGACCTCGACGCGTGGAGCACCATCAGCGGCGCCGACACGCGGTTGGACATGCTCGCCGACGACGTCGAGGCGCTCCTGGTGCGCGTGCCCGACCGCGAGCACGCCGATCCCGAACTCAATGCCCCCGCCGAGTGCTATCTGGTGCCCATCGACGCCTGCTACGAGTTCGTGGGCAGGCTGCGAATGTTGTGGCGGGGCTTCGACGGTGGCCACGAAGTACGCGAGTTCGTCGACCAGTTCTTCGATCAGATCAAGGCGCGGAGCAAGGTGGCGGCACCGTGACCGACCTGACGTTCACCATCGTGGACGTGACCGCGGAACAGTTCTCGGTCACCCCGCGACTCACCGCGCGCATCCGCATCGCGGCCGGTGATGACGAGCCGATCCAGGCCATCGCGCTGCGCTGCCAGATCCGCATCGAACCGTTGCGGAGGCCCTACTCCGACGAGGAGGCCGAGGGCCTCGTCGACCTGTTCGGCCCACGGCAGCGCTGGGTCAACACGCAGCGGACGTTCCTGTGGCAGCACAGCACCGCGATGGTGCAGGGCTTCACCGGCGTCACCGAGATCTCGATGCCGCTGGAGTGCACCTATGACTTCGAGGTTGCGGCGTCGAAGTACCTGCACGCCCTGCGCGACGGCGCCATCCCGCTGCTGTTCCTGTTCAGCGGAACGGTGTTCGTCCAGGGCGAGCGTGGGTTCTCGGTCCGCCAGGTGTCGTGGGAATGCGAGGCCCAGCACGAGATGCCGGTATCGGAGTGGAACGACCTGATTCGGACCCACTATCCGAACGCCGGCTGGGTGCGGCTCGGGCACGACACCGTGTCCGCGCTTGCCGCCTACAAGTCGGCCCGCGGGATGCTCGACTTCGAGGATGCGATCACCACGCTGTTGGCCGAGGCGCCCCAGCGTCCCATCCCGCAAGTCGAGCCGGAGCAGGTGCGATGACCGCCACCTGGGACCGGGCAAGGGCCATCGCCGACGCGGTGCTCTACGAGGGCTACCTGCTGTATCCGTATCGCGCCACGTCGAGCAAGAATCAATCCCGTTGGCAGTTCGGCGTATTGGGACCACCCGGCGCCTCCGCCGCCGGCGTCGGCGAGGACGACACGCTGTCGTCGCAGTTCCTGATCGACGGTGACGGCGAACTGACCCTCGTCGTGCGCTTCCTCCAGCTGCAGCATCGCCGTGCCGAACGCGACGTCGGCGGTGGCCGGTTCGAGCCCGTCGACGAACTGACCAGCGGCCTGCAGTCGTGGGTGACCTGGGACGAGGCCGTCGAGTGCGAACTGCCCTTCGGACCGTTCGGTCTCGGCGAACCGCGCACCGTGCCGGTCACCGTCGCCTCGGGCGATGACACCGAGATCGTTGACGGCGGCCGGCTCATCCGCACCCGGGAAGCGATCCGGGCCGAGCTGACCGTCACGGTCCAACGCGATGACGGGCTGAACCGGGTGAGCGTGTCGGTGCGCAACACCGGCGCACCCGCGGTCGACAAGGACCTGGACAAGGAAAGCCATCGCCACGTCCTTGATCGGCACCCACGTGATCGGTGAAGTCGTTGGCGGAGAGTTCGTTTCACTGCTCGAGCCGCCCGACTCGGCGCTCGGTCCGGTATCGCGTTGTGAACAGCACCGGTGTTTCCCGGTGCTGGCCGGGCGCCCAGGCGAACGCGACCTGCTGCTGATCTCGCCGATCATCCTCTACGACCATCCCGAGATCGCCGAACAGAGCGAGGGTGCGCTCTACGACTCGACCGAGATCGACGAGATCCTCACGCTTCGGGTGATGACGATGACCGACGAGGAGAAGGCGCAAGCCCGTGCCACCGACCCGTTGGCGGCAGCACTCATCGACCGGTGCGACTCGATGTCGCCGGAGGCCATGCAGCAGTTGCACGGCATCCTGCGCAACCCGCACGCCGGATCACCGCGGGGATTCGACGAGTTGGACGAGCAGATGAGGTCCGCGGGTCTGATCCCGGAGATCCCCGAGGGTGTCGACTGGTGGGATCCGCTGGCCGACAACGCCGTACGCCCCGACCTCGATGCCGTGCTGGTGAACGGGGTGCGGGTCGCCGCGGGCAGCCGGGTGCGGCTGCGGCCCAACCGGCGCGCCGATGCGCAGGACATCTTCTTCACCGGCAAGTCGGCCCGCGTCACCTCGGTGCACGAGGACGTCGACGGCCAGCAGTACGTCGGCGTCATCGTCGAGGACGACCCGGACGTCGAGATGCCCGAGGCCTACGGCCGCTATTTGTACTTCGCACCTGACGAAGTCGAACCGCTCGAGACACGAGCAATCAGTCCGGATAGGAGTTCATGATGGACGTAGTTGGTTGGGTCGCAACCGCAGTCGTTGCCGTGGTCGTCGTGGGAGGGGTGCTCATCGGGCTCCGTTCCATCCCGGACGCGCGACGATACATGAAGATGCGGAACATGTAGGTCGGAGTTCGTCAACCAGATGACAGCCCGCATCCTGGTCGCCGGCATCGGCAACATCTTCCTCGGAGACGATGGCTTCGGACCCGAGGTGATGCGACATGTCGCGCGCCAACCCCCCGACGCCGACGTGCATGCGGTCGACTACGGAATCAGGGGCATGCACCTCGCGTACGACCTGCTCGAGGAGTGGCGTGTGCTGGTACTCGTCGACGCGTTGCCCAATCGTGGCGCACCCGGCACACTCCACGTCTTCGAGGCTGACCACGAAACCCTCTCCCCCACCGCTGGTCTCGAGGCGCACAGCATGGATCCGGCTGCCGTGTTCGCCACGCTCGACCGCGCTGGGGGGTACGGCGCCGCGGACCATCGTCGTCGGCTGCGAAGTGGAGAACGTCGACGAGGGCATGGGTCTGTCGGAGCCCGTGGCCGCGGCGGTGCCGGGCAGCCGTGGCGGCCATCAACGACGTGCTCGTCGACCTCGCCGCCCGCGCGGCGACGACGACCAGATCATCGGAGGGCTGAGCGATGTGTCTGGGAATCCCAGGGCAGGTCGTCGGAATGCTGGACGGCTACGGCGACCAGCTGGCGCTCGTCAACGTCGCGGGTGAGAACCGCAAGGTGAACATCGGCATGCTGCCCGAGGAGACGTTCAGCGCAGGCGACTGGGTGATCATCCACATGGGGTTCGTCGTCGAGAAGACCGACAAGGCGGGCGCCGACGCGGCGATGGCCGGGCTCGAGATGATGGGCAGGGGTGGAGACCCCGACCTGGATCCTCAGGCGTTTCCATGACCGGTCGGCGCAGGAAGCGTGTCTGCGTCCACGGCGTCGTCCAGGGCGTGGGATTCCGGCCGTTCGTCTACACCGCCGCGGCCGCGCACGGCCTTTCCGGCTCGGTGCGCAACGACAGCTCCGGCGCGATCATCGAAGTCGAGGGAGACGAGGCCGACCTTGCCGCGTTCCTGACGCTGCTGGCGCAACGGCCGCCGCCACTGGCGGTCATCGAAACCATCGAGGATCAGGACATCCCGCTCGTCGGTGGCACCGGCTTCGAGATCGCCGACACGTCCCGGTCGGGCGGTGGCCGCACGCTGGCCTCCCCCGACGTCGCGATGTGCGCGCGACTGTGCGGCCGAGTTGCGCGATCCGGCCGACCGGCGCTATCGGCACGCGTTCGTCAACTGCACGAACTGTGGTCCCCGCTTCACGATCATCGCCTCACTCCCCTACGACCGCGCCGCCACCACGATGGCCGCGCTTCCCGATGTGCGCCGACTGCGCCCGCGAGTACGCCGACCCGGGCAACCGTCGCTTCCACGCACAGCCCGTCTGCTGCCCCAACTGTGGTCCCGCCCTGCGCTTTCGGGACCACCACGGCAACGCCGCCGACGGCGAGGACGGCCTGCGCCGCGCCCGGCGGCTGCTGCGCGACGGCGGGATCCTCGCCGTCAAGGGCATCGGCGGCTATCACCTGGCCTGCGACGCGGGCAACGAAGCCGCGGTGGCCGAACTGCGTCGGCGCAAGCAACGCGGCGACAAACCGTTCGCGGTGATGGTGCCCGACCTGCGGGGCGCGCGCGACGTCGCCGAGGTCGACGACGCATCCGCCAGGGTGCTCGCCGGACCGCAGCGCCCCATCGTGCTGCTCGCGCGCAGGCCGGGTGCGCCGGTGGCCGACGTGGTCGCACCGCACAATCCCGACCTCGGCGTGATGCTGGCCTACGCGCCTCTGCACGCGCTGCTGTTCGGGCTGCCCGGCGACGAGCCAGGTCCGCAGATCCTGGTGATGACGTCGGGCAACCTCGGCGGCGAGCCGATCTGTTTCACCGACGACGACGCACGTGACGCGGCTCGCGGGCCTCGCCGACGGATGGCTGATGCACGACAGGGAGATCCTGGTGCCGTGCGACGACTCCGTGGTCCGGGTCGTCGACCTCGGCGGAGCCGAAGATCTGGACGGGCCGTCGAGCTGCCCATCCGGCGATCCCGCGGGTACGCCCCGCTGCCCATCGCCCTGCCCATCGACGTGCCGCCGACGCTGGCGGTCGGCGCCGACCTGAAGAACACGCTGGCCGTCGCCGAGGGCAGGTACGCGTGGTTGAGCCAGCACATCGGCGACATGGACGACCTCGCCACGCTCTCGGCATTCGACGCGGCCCAGCGGCACCTGCGCGCACTCACGGGCGTCGACCCCGAGATCGTGGTCGCCGACAGCCATCCCGGATACCGCTCCACCGCATGGGCGAGTCGCAACCGCGGCACCGAACCCGTCCGGCACGTGCAGCATCACCACGCGCACATCGCAGCGGTGATGGCCGAGCACGGGCTCGACCGGCTCCGAGCAGGTACTCGGGTTCGCCTTCGACGGCACCGGTTACGGTCCGGACGGCGCGGTCTGGGGCGGCGAGCTGTTGCTCGCCGACTACAAGGAGTACCGCCGGCTGGCCCACCTGAAGTACGTGCCGCTGGCCGGTGGCGACGCGAGCATCGTGCGGCCCTACCGGATGGCGCTGGCGCACCTGTGGGCGGCAGGGATTGCCTGGGACGCCGACCTGGCACCGGTGCAGGCCTGCCCCGAGGACGAAATGCGAGTGCTGCGGCACCAACTCGAGACCGGGCCTCGGCAGCGCCCCGACCTCCAGCATGGGACGGCTCTTCGACGCCGTGGCGGCGTTGGCCGGCGTGCGTCAGGTGGTGGCGTACGAGGCACAGGCGGCGATCGAGCTCGAAGGCCTGCAGCCGCGGTGCCGCCGACGACGGACGGTATGCCTTCGGCCTCGCCACCGAGTGCGGGGCGACGGCGATCGACCCCGCTCCCGTGCTGTCGGCGGTGATCGCCGACGTGCGCGCCGGAGTGCGAACCGGGGTGATCGGCGCGCGGTTCCACCACGCGGTCGCCGACCTCGTCGTCGACCTCGCCGTGGCCGGCGCCGCCCTGTCGCGCACCGTTGCGCTGTCCGGAGGGGTGTTCCAGAACGCCCTGCTGCTGCGGCTGGTCGTGCCCGGACTGCGGGCCAAGGGATTCGACGTGATCACACATCGCCGCGTGCCGCCCAACGACGGCGGCATCGCGCTCGGTCAGCTGTTGGTGGGTAACGCGGTATGAGAGAAGGAGGACGCCGATGTGTTTAGCGGTTCCAGGAAAGATCCTGAGTTTGGAGAACCGTGACGGCACCCTGATGTCGCTCGTCGACTTCGGCGGCATTCAGAAGGACGTCTGCCTGGAGTACATCCCCGACGCGACCGTCGGAGAGTACGTCGTCGTGCACGTGGGCTTCGCCATCCAACGCCTCGACGAGGAATCGGCGATCCGGACACTTGCCGAGTTCGAGCACCTCGGCGTGCTCAACGAGGAGTTCGGCGACGGGTTCGAGCTCGCGGCGAAACAGGCCGGAGTGCCCGCACCGGGCAACACTGCAACAACTGAGGTGACGTCATGAAGTACTTGGACGAATTCAGCAACCCCGAGCTGGCTGGAAAGCTCATCGACCAGATCCGCGCGGCCACCACCCGGCGGTGGGCGATCATGGAAGTCTGTGGCGGGCAGACGCATTCGATCATCCGCCACGGCATCGACCAGCTGCTGCCCGACGAGATCGAGATGATCCACGGCCCCGGCTGCCCGGTGTGCGTGACGCCGCTGGAGATGATCGACAAGGCGCTCGAGATCGCGTCGCGGCCCGACGTGATCTTCTGCTCGTTCGGCGACATGCTGCGCGTGCCGGGCAGCAAGAAGGACCTGTTCCGGATCAAGAGCGAGGGCGGTGACGTCCGGGTGGTCTACTCGCCCGCTGGATGCGCTGACCATCGCCAGGGAGAACCCGGACCGGCAGGTGGTGTTCTTCGGGATCGGGTTCGAGACCACCGCCCCGGCCAACGCCATGACCGTGTACCAGGCCAAACGCCTTGGGGTGAAGAACTTCTCGCTGCTGGTCTCGCACGTGCTGGTGCCGCCGGCGATCGCCGCGATCATGGAATCGCCGACCTGCCGGGTGCAGGCGTTCCTCGCCGCCGGTCACGTCTGTTGCGTGATGGGCACCGACGAATACCCGGAGCTCACCGAGAAGTACCAGATCCCGATCGTGGTCACCGGATTCGAGCCGCTCGACATCCTGGAGGGCATCCGGCGCACGGTGATTCAACTGGAATCCGGCCGCCACGAGCTCGAGAACGCCTATCCGCGGGCGGTACAGGCGGAGGGCAACCTGCCTGCCAGGGCCATGCTCCAGGACGTCTTCGAGGTCGACGGACCGGGCGTGGCGCGGCATCGGGATGATCCCGCAGAGTGGTTGGCGGCTGTCGCCGGCCTACCGGGAATACGATGCGGAGCACCGGTTCTCGGTCACCGGGATACACACCGCCGAGTCGGAGATCTGCCGTTCCGGCGAGGTGTTGCAGGGCATGATCAAGCCGCACGAGTGCGCGGCGTTCGGCAAGGAGTGCACGCCCCGAAATCCGCTGGGCGCGACGATGGTCTCCTCCGAGGGGGCGTGCGCCGCCTACTACCTGTATCGGCGGCTCGAGGTGACGCATGCCTGAGACGTCCCCGGAGAAGGCGACCATCGACACGGAGCCGAAGGCGACCATCGACATCGAGGCGTGGGTCTGCCCGATGCCACTGCGGGACTCGCCGAACATCGTGATGGGGCACGGCGGCGGCGGGGCGATGTCCGGCGAACTGATCGAGCACCTGTTCCTGCCCGCGTTCGGGTCCGCCGCCGACGCGGGCATGGGCGACGCGGCCGTCATCGAGGTCAACGGTGTCCGGCTGGCGTTCTCCACCGACTCGTTCGTGGTCAAGCCGATGGTCTTCCCCGGCGGCTCGATCGGCGATCTCGCCGTCAACGGGACCGTGAACGACCTGGCCATGGCGGGTGCTCGCCCGTTGGTGCTGTCGACGGCGTTCATCCTCGAGGAGGGCACCCCGCTCGACGAGATCGCCCACGTGGCACAGGCCCTCGGCACCGCGGCGCTGGCGGCCGGCGTCAAGCTGGTCACCGGAGACACCAAGGTGGTGGACTCCGGCCACGGCGACGGCGTCTTCATCAACACCGCGGGCATCGGCATCGTCGACGACCGCGCCGACATCCGTCCGCAGCGCGCAACGCCGGGTGACGTGGTGATCGTCAGCGGTGACATCGGCGTGCACGGCGTGGCGGTGATGAGCTGCCGGGAGGGCCTGGAGTTCGCGACCACCGTGGCCAGCGACACCGCGCCGTTGCACGGGCTGGTGGCGGCGATGCTCGACACCGGCGCCGACCTGCACGTGCTGCGGGATCCCACCCGCGGCGGCGTCGCCGCAACCCTGAACGAGATCGCGCAAGACCGCGGGGGTCGGCATCGCGCTCGACGAGCGCACGTTCCCGATCCCCGCGGAGGTGCGCGACGCGTGCGGGCTGCTCGGCCTCGACCCGCTGCAGGTGGCCAACGAGGGCAAGCTGCTGGCGTTCGTGCCGCCGGAGGACGCCGATCGCGTGCTCGCCGCAATGCACGACCATCCGTTGGGGATTCGTGCCGCGGTGATCGGCACCTGTGTTCCCGAGCATCCCGGCATGGTGGTCGCGCGGACGGCACTGGGCGGCACCCGGGTGGTCGACCTGCCGATCGGCGAACAGTTGCCCCGGATCTGCTGACGTGACGATCACCGAACGGCAGTTGCCCGCCGGCTACGCCGAGTTCGCCCGCTACGCGTTCCCGCCCGAACGAACTGGGCTACTGCGGACCGGCCGACTCCTCGGTGCTGCTGCGCGACGGCGGCGCCGCCGAGCTCGCGGCACACGCCAGGGAGTTCGACGGCGCGTGGCCGTACCTGGGTGCGATCGCCGACGCGGCGGGCGGCATCGATCCGCTCGACGCTGCGGTGGTGCGCAACTACTGGGTCGGCGGGCCACTGCTGCAGGCGGTGGACCCGGATGCGCTGCTGGGCAGGCTGCGGTCCTCGTTCGCCGGCCAGGTCACCGGACTACTGGATGCGCTGGAGCCCGGGGAGGCGTTGGCGCATCACAGCTTTCACGTGTTCGCCGTCTACCCGTGGGTCCGCTTCCTGGATCGCGACCCCACCAAGCCGGTCCAGGTCATGCAGGACTGCCGGGTCCGCTGGGGCATCGTCGAATCAGTGCAGGGCGACCACGCGGTGATCGACTCGCAGCCGTTGACCTTCGCCGACGGCAGGCTCGGGCTCGGCGATCCCGTCCACGAGCGGGTGCGGTGGCGCAAGGACGGCACCTCCCTGGCGCCGGAACCGTCGCCCGGGCAGACGGTGACAGCCCACTGGGACTGGTTGTGCGGAACCCTGGGTGACGGAGAGATCGACGCGCTGGCGACCGCGACTCAGGTGAGCCTCGACATCGTCAACGCCGCCAGGAGTCGGGCCTGAGCGCAGCTCACCACTGGTCGCGCGGGACGTCGAAGTCGGCGCAGAGCGCCCGCCACACCTCGCGGGGGTCGACGCCTTCGTCGATGGCCTGCGCGGCGGTGCGCCCACCGAATCCGCTCAGCACGTGGTCGACGAGCATCGACCCACCTCGTATCGGACCGAACCGGCCTTCGACCAGTTCGCGGAATTCCGTCAACCGCACGCGACCAACCTACGCCGACGGCGCCAAGGCTTCATGGCACACCCGTACCGGATCGGCGATGCCGGCGACCTCGGTGGCGGCCCGCCTTGCGGCCGCGCGGAAGTCGGGTGATGCCAGCACCTCGCCCACCGCGGCGGTCAACGCCTCCCCCGTCAGCGGCCGAACCAGCACCGCACTGCCCTGCCGCACAACGCGATTGGCGATCTCCCACTGATCACCCCCGCCGGGCACCACCACCATCGGCACCCCCGCCTGCAGCGTCTTGGACACCATGCCGTGCCCGCCGCCGCAGATCACCAGATCCGCCGCCTTGAGAAGCTCGTCCTGGCGGCCCAGCCCGTCGGCTGCCCACGGCGGTACGGCCACGTCGGCCCCGCCCAGCCTGGACACCACCACCCGCGACCCCGCGGGCAGCGTGGCGCCCGGTCGTCAACGCCTCCAGCGCAAGCTCGGCCAGCCCACCCATCCCGGTCGTCGCCGTGGACGGCGCGACCACCACCACCGGCCCGTCACCGTCGGGAATGGCGAGCACCGCCGACGTCGGCTCGAAGTGCAGCGGACCCACGACCACGGCCTCGGTCGGCCAATCCGGCCGGGGCACCTCGAGCGCGGGCAGCGTGGCGATCAGGCGGCGCAGCGGACCGGGATCGCGCGCGGGCAGTCCCATCTCGGCCCGCGCCGCGGTTCGCTGCCGGACGCCGTCGCGCACCGAGCGGGCGCTCATGGCACGCAGCACCGTGTCGCGCAGCCGACCGCGCAGCCCCGTTCCCGGCGCCAACCCGCTGCCCACCGGTGGCAGCCCCGCCGACGGCCGGTACAGCGGATGCGGACTCAGCTCGACCCACGGCACGCCGAGAAGTTCGGCCGCCAGCCCGCCGCACGCGGTGATCACGTCGGACACCACCAGGTCGGGCGCCATCTCCTTCAGTTGGGGCGCGTTGAGCAGGGCCATTCGTGCGGCCCGCCGGTGGATCTTGTCGCCGGCGTCGGCGTCGTCGTCCGAATCGGTCGGATCGAGGCCGAGGAGTTCGACCGCGTCCACCCCGGCGGCACGGGCGGTGTCGAGCCACTCGGTGCCCGTGAGCAGGGTGGCGTCGTCACCGGCGGCCTGGAACTTCAGGCACAGCGCCAGCGCGGGAAACGCGTGCCCGGGGTCGGGTCCGGCGACCACCGCGACGCGCATCCGCCCACCCTGCCACAGCCCCGCGCCACGCTCGACGAGCGCTGGCGCGAACAGCAAAGGTTAGGCTGGCGGTCATGACTGAGCAGACGATCCGCCGTGGCCCGCGGTCGCCAACAAGCGCGATCGTGGAGAGACTTCCTCAACGCGCTGCAGACCGAGGACTTCGACACGGTCGACGCCCTGCTCGCCGACGACCTCGTCTAGCAGAACGTCGGATTCCCGACGATTCGCGGCGGCGCCCGCGTCGTGAAGATGATGCGCGGCATGGAGGGCCGGATGGGCTTCGAGGTGAAGTTCCACCGCAACGTCGCCGAGGGCGGCACGGTTCTCAACGAGCGCACCGACGCCATGATCTTCGGACCGCTGCGCCTGCAGTTCTGGGTCTGCGGCGTGTTCGAGGTGCACGACGGGCGAATCACCCTGTGGCGCGACTACTTCGACTCTTCGACTTCCTGGCAAGGCGCCGCTCCGCGGATCGTCGGGGTCGCGGTTCCGGCGCTGCGGCCGAAGTTGTGATGACGTGAGCCGGCTTCGTCCGCACCCGTCCGAACGTCTTCCAGTACATCGGGTACTGCTACGGCCGCCGCCTGCCGCACTCGATGCGGCAGTGGGTGGCCGACGACCTGGCCGGCCCTGGCGCCACCATCCGCATGATGGTCCGGGTCTTCATTCCGGCGGTGCTGATCCTGACGCCGTTCTGGATGATCCCCATGTCGCTGTACCTGCACCTGTCCACGACGCTGCCGATCCTGATCCCGTTCGTGTTCTTCTCGCACGCGCTGAACAAGGTGTGGCGGCGGCACATGTTGCGCAAACACGGGTTGGACCCCGGCCTGGTCGACTACGTCGCGCGGCAGCGCAACGCCCACGTCCACGACGCCTACATCGCGAAGTACGGACCACGGTCGGGCCCGCCGAGCAGCCAGGACGTCTGAGCGTCAGGCGCGGCGCAGGTGGCCGAGTTCGTCGAAGGCCTGCGCCCAGCCGGACAGCCGGTCGGTCGCCGTGCCCAGCTCGTGGCGGTAGCGCTGCGCCGACATCGGCGAACTCGACATCGATCCGCTGTTGGCGGCTGACACCAGTTGCGCTGCGGCGGTGACCATTTCGTTGTACTGCCGAACCCCGGTCTCCAACTGCGCGCTGAACGCGCGGATGGTGGGCGCCAAGTGCGCCCGAGACTGCGGCGACGCAGCCGCGGCCCGCTCCATCGACACCACCTCGGTGGCGGTGGCCGCCATGGTGGCCGCGGTCTGGTTGGCCGCCACCGTCACCTCGCGCAACTCGTCGTCCGGCAGCATCTGGCCGCGCTGCATCACGCCGAGCAGGGCGAACATCCCGCGCTCGGCCGACGAGAGCGCCGCCATCGGCTGGCGGGCGGCCGATCCCCACGGCGGAAGCCGACGGACCGAGCGCTGCGGGGGCAGCGGCGTGGCCTTCAGCCAGCGGTAACGCACGAAGGACAGCGTCGCCAGGAACGCGGCGCCCACGGCGATGGCGCCGGGAATCGGCAGCGCCCACGCCGGCGTGTCCCACGATGCCAGCACGGCCGTCACGACGACCCACAGCCCGGTGGAGAACGTGAAGAACAGCCCTGCGCGAAACGCCCAGCGGCGCTTGCGCAGCATCTTGGCGCGTGGATCAGCGGCTGCGCCCAACTTCTGGGCCAGCACGTCGGAGAGTTCCGCGGCGGTGTCGACACCACGTTGCGCCAGGGTGCGCCACGCCTCCGCGCGTCCGGTCCGAGAATCCAGTGCCATGATCGTGAACGCTATTGCGACAGCGGGTTTTCCGGCGCCGCATCCTGCGGCGCGGCGGCCGGTGTGGCTGGCGTGGCGGCGCCGCCGGTCGGCAGCGCGTCACCGCGCATCGAGGCGCGGATCTGCTCGAGCCGTGAGTGCCCGGCCATCTGAACGCTGGCCTGCTGCACTTCCATCATCCGGCCCTGCACCGAGTTCTGCGCGAGCTCGGCAGCACCCATGGCGTTGGCGTAGCGGCGTTCGATCTTCTGCCGCACCTCGTCGAGGCTCGGGGTGGTGCCGGGTGCCGCCATCTCGCTCATCGACTGCAGCGAGGCGCTCACCTGCTCCTGCATCTTGGCCTGCTCGAGCTGGCTGAGCAGCTTGCTGCGCTCGGCGATCTTCTGTTGCAGCATCATGGCGTTCTGCTCGACGGCCTTCTTCGCCTGGCCGGCGGCCTGCAGGGCCTGGTCGTGCAGCCCCTTGAGGTCCTCGACGCTCTGCTCGGCGGTCACCAGCTGCGCGGCGAACGCCTCGGCGGCGTTGTTGTACTCGGTGGCCTTGGCCGCATCTCCCGAAGCGGTGACCTGGTCGGCGAGCGTGAGCGCCTGGCGGACGTTGACCTGGAGCTTCTCGATGTCGGCGAGCTGACGGTTCAGCCGCATCTCCAGCTGACGCTGATTGCCGATCACCTGCGCGGCCTGCTGGGTCAGCGCCTGGTGCTGGCGCTGAGCGTCTTCGATGGCCTGCTGGATCTGCACCTTCGGGTCGGCGTACTCGTCGACCTTGGAGCTGAACAGCGCCATGAGGTACTTCCACGCCTTGACGAACGGGTTGGCCATGGGAACGTTTCCGCCTTCGTGTCGTTGCTTTGCCTACCGGGGACGGGCTGGTGTGCTGTGCGCTACTGCCAACTTATCGGTTCAGCGCAGATGAAGGCTAGGCCACCGCCATCGTCACGACGTGCGGGATGACGACCTTGGTGGTGACGTCGATGTTCGCCGTGCTGGCGGCCTCCGCCTTCGCGGGGGCCAGCTCGTGGCGGGCCATCTCCTCGCCGGCATCGGTCAAAACCCGAGACAGCGGAACGTCGAGGGCGCCGCAGATGGCGCTGAGGAGCTCGCTGGACGCCTCCTTGCGGCCGCGCTCGACCTCGGACAGGTAGCCGAGGCTGACCCTGGCGTCGTCGGACACCTCCCGCAGCGTTCTGCCCTGCTCGGTTCTGGCGTGACGAAGCACGTCGCCGATCACTTCGCGTAACAGTGCCGTCATCGCGCTCTCCTTCGTCCGGCGGTCACTAAGAGCAGAACGCCCGCACGCTTGCCAAGGTTCCCGGTTACGGCGTGGCGGCCGGGCGACGTCCGTCCCGGAACGCCGAGACGACGTAGTCGAGCCCCGTGACCACGGTCAACACGATCGCGGCCCACATGAAGATCCAGGCGCCCGTCAGCCAGGCACCCGACAGCGGCAGGATGAACAGGCCGATCGCCATCGCCTGCACCAAGGTCTTGAGCTTGCCGCCGCGGCTGGCCGGGATGACGCCGCGGCGGATCACCGCGAAGCGCAAAATGGTGACGCCGATCTCACGTATCAGGATCAGAATCGTCACCCACCACGGCAGATCGCCGAGCAGAGACAGCCCGATCAGCGCAGCACCGATCAGCGCCTTGTCGGCGATCGGGTCGGCCAGCTTGCCGAATTCGGTGACCAGGTCGTAGCTGCGGGCCAGCGCGCCGTCGATCCGATCGGTGATCACCGCGGCGGTGAAGATGATGAAGGCGACTATCCGCCAACGGGTTTCGTGACCGTCGCCGACGAAGAGCGCCAGCAGGAACACGGGCACCATGGCCATCCGCACACCGGTGAGGACGTTGGCGATGTTCGCGACACTGGCGCGCGGAATCACCGGATCGGTATCAGGCGGGCCAGGCACCGGCTCAGAATATCCGTTGCGCGAGCCGATACTCTCGCACGTGTGAATGGAGCGCCCCGGGCGGATGCGCTGGTCGTCCGGCGCGCCCGTACTTCCGACGTCCCAGATATCAAGGCGCTCGTCGACGTCTACGCCGGCAAGATCCTTCTGGAGAAGAACCTCGTCACCCTCTACGAGTCCGTCCAGGAGTTCTGGGTGGCCGAGCTCGACGGCGCAGGTGGTCGGCTGCGGCGCACTGCACGTGCTGTGGGCCGACCTCGGCGAGATCCGCACTATCGCCGCACACCCTGACCTGCGCGGACACGGGCGTCGGGCATGCCGTGGTCGGGTGCCTGCTCGACGTTGCCAGGGAGCTCCGACTGCAACGGATCTTCGTGCTGACGTTCGAGACCGACTTCTTCGCCAGCCATGGTTTCAAGGAGATCGAGGGCACCCCGGTGACCGCGGAGGTCTACGAGGAGATGTGCCGTTCCTACGACATCGGCGTCGCCGAGTTCCTCGACCTGTCCTACGTCAAGCCCAACATCCTCGGCAACACCCGGATGCTGCTGACGCTCACCTGACGCGGCGTGGTCTCGCCGAACGTGACGCCATGGTGAGAAATCAGCCCGAAATTCGCAGTGGGCTCACGTTCGGCGGGCGAACGCCCGACCCACCCGGCCGATGATGCTGCCGTCGGTGTCCTCGGCGGTGACGCGGACGTCGTCCCAGCCCAATTCGCTGACGGCCTCTGCCCGCCTGATGGCCCGATCGAAGCTGCGGCGACTCATCCGGTGGTGCTCGCCCTCGTAGTCGACGCCCACCATGATCTCGCGCCAGCCCATGTCGAGGACCGCGACGAGTTGGCCGTATTCGTCGTACACCGGGATCTGGGTCTCGGGCCGCGGGAAGCCCGCCCGGACGAGGATCAAGCGCACCCTGGTCTCTTGGGGCGACTCTGCGCCGGCGTCGACGAGGTCGAGCGCCTCGAGGGCCGCGCGGATGCCGCGACGCCCTCGATACCGCTGCGCCAGCAGCTCGACGTCGGCCACCTTCAGTTTGGTGGCGCGCGCCAGGGCGTCGATCGCCGCGACGGCCTGCGGAAGCGGGTAGCGGCACGCCATGTCCAATGCGGTTCGCGCCGGCGTCGTCACGACCAGTCCGCGGACCGTCTCGACTTCGTCGTCCTCGAACCGATCCGACCACGTGCGAATTCCGTTCGGAGGGCGGCGATTGTCGTAGAGGATCTCGGCAGGCGCATCATCGTCGACCCACTTGGCACCGTGCAGGGCAGCAGCGGACCTGCCCGCAACGACCGCACCCCGGCCCGACCACAACCACGCCGCCCTCGCGCGCGACGTGGCAGTGAGCTCGACGCCACGCGGTAGGTAGACGTCACGATGGACCACGACGTAGCGACTGCGAAGCTGGTATGGCGTCACGGCACCCGAAGCCTGGGCTTCACTGCCGATGAAGGGCGCCGTCATGCCGGGAGTGTGCCAACGGCGTCCGACACGTCGGCGAACGTGACGTCACTGCGAAAATCCGGCGCGGAACTCGCAGTGGTGTCACGTTCGACGATTACTCGTCGTCGTCGTCGGTGGCGTCGCCGCCGCGGATCAGCATCAGCGTCCCCGCCAGTTCATCGGGCTTGACCAGCACCTCACGCGCCTTGGAGCCTTCGCTGGGGCCGACGATGCTGCGCGTCTCCATCAGATCCATCAGGCGGCCCGCCTTCGCGAAGCCGACCCGCAGCTTGCGCTGCAGCATCGAGGTGGAGCCGAACTGCGACGACACCACGAGCTCGACGGCCTGCAGGAAGACGTCCATGTCGTCGCCGATGTCGGGGTCGACGTCGGTGCGCTCGCCGGTCGGCTTGGCCTTGGTGACGCCCTCGGTGTACTCGGGCTCGGCCTGGTCCTTGCATGCGGCGACGACGGCATGGATCTCGTCGTCACTGATGTAGGCGCCCTGGAACCGGATCGGCTTGTTGGCGCCCATCGGCAGGAACAGCCCGTCACCCATGCCGATCAGCTTCTCCGCACCCTGCTGATCCAGGATCACCCGGCTGTCGGTCAGCGATGACGTCGCGAACGCCAACCGGGACGGCACGTTCGTCTTGATCAGGCCGGTCACGACGTCCACCGACGGCCGCTGCGTGGCCAGGATGAGGTGGATGCCCGCGGCACGCGCCTTCTGGGTGATGCGCACGATCGCGTCCTCGACGTCACGCGGCGCCGTCATCATCAGGTCGGCCAGCTCGTCGACGATCGCGACGATGTAGGGATACGGCTTGTAGACCCGCTCGCTGCCCAGCGGCGCGGTGATCTCACCGGATTTCACCTTGGCGTTGAAGTCGTCGATGTGGCGCACCCGGTTGGCCTGCATGTCCTGGTAGCGCTGCTCCATCTCCTCGACCAGCCACGCCAGCGCCGCCGCGGCCTTCTTGGGCTGCGTGACGATGGGCGTGATGAGGTGCGGAATGCCTTCGTACGGCGTCAGTTCCACCATCTTCGGGTCGATCAGGATCATCCTGACCTCCTCCGGCGTGGCCCGGGACAACAGCGAGACCAGCATCGAGTTCACGAAGCTCGACTTGCCGGAACCGGTCGAACCGGCCACCAGCAGGTGCGGCATCTTGGCCAGGTTGGCCGAGATGAAGTCGCCCTCGATGTCCTTGCCGAGCCCGATCACCAACGGGTGGTGGTCGCGGCGGGTCCCGGTGTCGGTGAGCACGTCGGCCAGCCGGACCATCTCGCGATCGGTGTTGGGCACCTCGATGCCGACGGCCGACTTGCCGGGGATCGGTGAGAGCATGCGCACGCTCTCGGTGGCCACGGCGTAGGCGATGTTCTTCTGCAGCGCGGTGATCTTCTCGACCTTGACGCCGGGCCCGAGTTCGACCTCGTAGCGCGTGACCGTCGGACCGCGGGTGCAGCCGGTGACGGCGGCATCGACCTTGAACTGCTGCAGCACCGACTGATGACCTCGACCATCTTGTCGTTGGCCGCGCTGCGCAGCTTCGGCGGATCGCCTGCGACGAGAAGGTTCAGCGACGGCAGTTGATACGGCCCGTCGACCACGCGGTCGAGCACCAAGGTGTCGGTCTTCTTGACCGGCTTCTCCTTCTTGCGGCGCGGGGCCCGTGCGGTCGGTTCGGGGACCGTCGGCGTCTCGTCGGCGAGCGGGTAGTTGTCGTACGGCGTCCCGCCGGCCGGGCCGGCAGCGGGCGGCCCCGACACGGGCCAGGCCTGTGCCTCGTCACCCAGGTATCCGGCGGGGTCGTCGTAGTAGCCGTCGGAGAAGTCCTCTGGCTGTCCGTTCGTCCCCGCTTCGTCGTACTCGTCGTAGTCGTCGCCGTAGTCGTCACCGCGGTAGCCGGTGCCGAACAAGGTGCGCAGCGTCGACGGCACCTCTCGGATGGTCGTTCCCGTCACCAGCAGCAGGCCGAACAGCAGACCGATGATCAGCAGCGGTGTGGCGATCCAGGGCGTCAGCCCGTCCGACAGTGGTCCGCCGAGTGCGAAGCCGACGAACCCGGCGGCGTGGCGGCGCGCGACGGGATCCTGCGGCGCGCCGGCCCACAGATGCCAGAGCCCGAGTGCGGGCAGGCTGATCATGGCCGCGCCGAGGATCAGCCGGGGCCGCGCCTCGGGATTCGGCTCGGTACGCATCAGGACGACGGCGATGGCGACGAGCAGGATCGGCACCAGGACCACCGCCGAGCCGATGACGACCCGGACGACGGTGTCGATCCAGCCGCCGACGGGCCGCGCCGCGTCGAACCACGAGCTGGCGGCCAGCACCACCGCGATGCCGAGCAGAGCCGAGCGCGATGCCGTCCCGCCGGTGACCGGGCTCCAGTTCGCGTGCGCGGCCGACCGAGCGCGCGGTCGTTCCCGCCCCCTTGGCGAGCATCAGCCAGCCGGCCCTTGCGCCCCGGCCGATGGCAGCTCCGGCGCCGGCCGCGGGCGACGGCGTGCGTCGCGCGGGCTTGCGGCGGGGTGCGGTGGGGCGGGCCGGGCGCGCGCCGCTCTGAGAGCCGGCCTTCGACCTGCTCGAACGGGCGCCCGAGCGGGCGGCGGTCTTACTTGCCATGCGGCCAAGCCTAGTCGCAACAGCCCCATATTCACCATCAGCCACACTGGTCACAGTTGTGTTTCGGTCCCCGCCTGCGGTGCCCCGTGCCTGCACCAGCAAACCCCGTATCGACGCGGCAATGCGCAGGTCACACGCTGTTTCGCCGCAGCCAGGCCGAGCGGCAAGGCGCTCTGGGTACTGTTATCCCGCACATCCACTCGCTGAGGAGTCATCGCCCATGCCCGTCGTCGTCGTCGCCACCTTGATCGCCAAGCCCGAATCCGTGGACGCCGTCCGCGACGCCTGTACCCGCGCGATCGAAGCGGTGCACGCCGAACCGGGTTGCGAGCTGTATTCGCTGCACGAGGCGGACGGCACGTTCGTCTTCGTCGAGCAGTGGGCCGACGAGGACGCGCTCAAGACCCACAGCACCGCCCCCGCGATCGGCGCGTTGTTCGGTGCCATCGGCGACCACCTCGACGGTGCGCCCGACATCAAGATGCTCAAGCCCGTCGTCGCGGGCGATCCCGCCAAGGGTCAGCTGCGCAGCTGACATGGGGTCGCTGAGCGGGCGGGTCGCCTTCATCACCGGCGCGGCCCGCGGTCAGGGTCGCGCGCACGCGGTGAAGCTGGCGTCCGAGGGCGCAGACATCATCGCCGTCGACCTGTGCGACCAGATCGCCTCGGTGCCCTACCCGATGGCCACGGCCGACGATCTGGCCGCGACGGTCAAGCTCGTCGAGGACACCGGTGCGCGCATCGTCGCCCAGCAGGCCGACGTGCGGGACCGGGCCTCGCTCAAGACCGCCTTGAAGGCCGGCGTCGACGAGCTCGGCGGCCGCCTCGACGTCGTGGTGGCGAACGCGGGCATCGCGCCCATGGCGGGCGAGGACGCCTGGCAGGACGTCATCGACGTCAACCTCACCGGCGTCTACCACACGATCGACGTCGCGATGCGGCCAATGATCAAGGCGGGCAACGGCGGATCGATCGTGCTGACGAGCTCGGTCGCCGGGCTGGTTGGCCTCGCCGCGCCGCAGGCCGGCTCCATCGGCTACGCCGCCGCCAAGCACGGCATGGTCGGGCTCATGCGGGTGTACGCGAATCTCCTTGGTTCGCTGAACATTCGGGTCAACTCGATCCATCCCGCCGCCGTCCGAACGCCGATGATCGAGAACGAGTTCACCCGGCAGTGGCTCGACGACATGGTCCGCGACGATCGGGGCGGGGGCACGTCGGTCAACATGGACACCATCGAGCCGGAAGACATCGCCAATACCGTCGCGTGGCTGGTGTCCGACGCGGCCAGACACATCACCGGAGTGACGTTGCCCGTCGACGCCGGCTACGTGAACAAGCGCTGAGCCCGGCATGCCCCGTAATCCGGCGGCCCAGACCGCATTCGGGCCCATCGTGCTGTCGGCGGTCGAGCAGCAGGAACCGCCCGACCGCCGTCTGGTCGACGACGACCTGGCGGCGTCGTTCCTGCCGAAACCGCTACGGGCCCTGGTGCGCGCCACCCGGTTCGACCCGGTGCGCCGAATGGTCATCGCGGCCTCCGAGCGCTCCGGTCCCGGATTGTGGGCGAACCTGGCCTGCCGCAAGAGCTACATCGACGACAACCTCGCGGAGTCGCTGCCCGACGTCGCGGCCGTGGTGATCCTGGGCTCCGGCCTGGACACCCGGCCCTACCGCCTGGCCCGTCACAGCGACGTTCCGGTCTTCGAAGTCGACCTGCCGGTCAACATCGCGCGCAAGCGTGCCGTCGTGGCGAGGGTCTTCGGCATCGCCCCTTCGTCGGTCCGGCTGGTGTCGGTCGACTTCGAGCGCGACGACCTGATGGCGACGCTCGCCTCGGATGGATACCGGCAGGACTCCCCCGCCTTCTTCGTCTGGGAGGGCGTCACGCAGTACCTGACTCCGGAAGCGGTCGCGGCCACGTTCGACCAGCTCGCGCAGGCGGCCGCGGGCAGCAGGCTCGACTTCACCTACGTCCGTAGGGATTTCATCGAAGGCGCCCGCTCTGTACGGCGCCCCGACCCTGTACCGGAGGATGCGGCAGCGCAGTCAGCTGTGGAAGTTCGGGCTGCTGCCCGAGGACGTCGCGGGGTTCCTCGACCAGTACGGGTGGCGGTTGATCGACCAGGCCGGACCCGACGAGATGATGGCGCGCTACGTCCGGCCCGCCGGACGCGACCTCACCGCGTCGCAGATCGAATGGTCGGCCTACGCCGAGAAGATCTGACGCCTCAGTCGATCTCGAGAACCGTCGGCACGATCATCGGCTGGCGGCGGTAGACCTCGCCCACCCACTTGCCGACCGCGCGCCGCACCGACTGCGCGATGCGAGCCGGGTCGGTCACCCTGTCGGCGGCGAGCGCCTCGAGCGCCTCCTGCACCTTGCGGGTGGCCGGCTCGAGCGCCTTGGGATCCTCGGAGAAGCCGCGGGAATGCAGTTGCGGAGGTGCGGCGGGCTTTCCCGTGCCGCGGCGGACGACGACGGTGATGGAGATGAATCCCGAAGACAGCGTGAGCCGTTCGCCCAGCGTGACCTCGCCGACGTCGCCGGTGATCAGCCCGTCGACGAACATCTTGCCGGTCGGCACCGCACCGGCGATGCGGGCCTTGCCGCCGACGAGGTCGACGCTGACGCCGTTCTCGGCGAGCACGATGTTCTCCTCGGGCACGCCGGTACTCGCCGCGAGCGCGGCGTTGGCCCGCAGGTGGCGCCACGTGCCGTGCACCGGCATCACGTTGCGGGGGCGAACTCCGTTGTAGAGGAAGAGCAGTTCGCCGGCGTACGCGTGGCCGGACACGTGGATCCGGATCTGGCCGTTGGTGACGACGCGGACACCGATCTTGGCGAGTGAGTCGATGACGCCGAAGATCGCCTCCTCGTTGCCGGGGATCTGCGAGGACGACATCACGATGAGGTCACCCGAGGTCAGCGTGATGCTGCGGTGCTCGCCGCGCGACATCCGCGACAGCGCCGCCATCGGCTCACCCTGGGTTCCCGTGGTGACGAGGACGATTCGGTCCGCAGGCATCATCTCGGCGGCGCGCGATGTCGATCACGTCGTCGTCCGCCACGGTGAGGAAGCCGAGGTCGCGGGCGATCCCCATGTTGCGCACCATCGACCGGCCCACGAACGAGACCTTGCGGCCCAACGCCACCGACGCATCGATGATCTGCTGCACGCGGGCGACGTTGGACGCGAAGCAGGCCACGATCACCCGGCCCTCGGCCGAGCGGATCAGGCGGTGCAGGTTCGGCCCGATCTCGCTCTCCGAAGGACCGACGCCCGGTATCTCGGCGTTGGTGGAGTCGCACAGGAACAGGTCCACCCCGGCATCGCCGAGCCGCGACATCCCCGGCAGGTCGGTGGGGCGGCCGTCGAGTGGCAGCTGGTCGAGCTTGATGTCGCCGGTGTGCAGCACCGTGCCCGCGCCGGTGTACACCGCGATGGCCAGCGCGTCGGGGATGGAGTGGTTGACCGCGAAGTACTCACACTCGAATACCCCGTGACGGCTGCTCTGCCCCTCGCTGACCTCGACGAACACTGGTTTGATGCGGTGTTCGCGGCACTTCGCCGCGACGAGTGCGAGCGTGAACTTCGATCCCACCACGGGGATGTCCGACCGGAGCTTGAGCAGGTGCGGGATCGCGCCGATGTGATCCTCGTGGGCGTGCGTGAGCACCAGCGCCTCGACGTCGTCCAGGCGATCCTGAACGTGCCGCAGGTCGGGCAGGATCAGGTCGACGCCCGGTTCGTCGTGCCCGGGGAACAGCACTCCGCAGTCGATGATCAGCAGGCGGCCGAGATGTTCGAAAACGGTCATGTTGCGGCCGATTTCGCCGATGCCGCCCAGCGCGGTGACCCGCAGACCGCCCGCCGCGAGCGGTCCCGGCGGCGCAAGGGGTGGGCTCATCGTCGGAGCCGTCCCATCGGCGGCATTCATCGGAGCACGCCGGCCGCGCGCATGTCGGCTGCGAGCTCCTCGATCTGATCGGGTGTCGCCGGGATCTGCGGCAGACGGGGATCGCCGGTTTCGATGCCCAACAGGCGCAGGCCCTCCTTGGCCATCGTGACCCCACCCAGCCGGACCTGCGCGTCGTTGAGCGCACCGAGTGTGACGTGGCACTTGCGCGCCGTCGCGACGTCGCCGGAGGCGAACGCCGACCACATGTTTCGCAGCTGGCCCGCGGCGACGTGGGCCCACACGCTGATGAACCCCGTCGCACCCATCGCCAGCCACGGCAGGTTCAGCGCGTCGTCGCCGGAGTAGTAGGCCAGTCCGGTCTCGGCCATGATCATCGCGCCGCCGTGCAGGTCGCCCTTCGCGTCCTTGATGGCGACGATGTTCGGGTGCGTCGCCACCGTGCGGACGGTGTCCCACGCAATCGGCACCACGGAGCGCGCCGGGATGTCGTACAGCACGTTGGGCAGCGCCGTGGCATCGGCGACGGCGGTGAAGTGCGCGACCAGACCTGCCTGCGGCGGCCGCGAGTAGTACGGCGTGACGACCAGCAGGCCGTGCGCCCCCTCCGCCTCGCACGCCTTTGCCAGATGCACGCTGTGGGCGGTGTCGTAGGAGCCGGCGCCTGCGATGACCCTGGCGCGGTCGCCGACGGCCTCGAGCACGGCGCCCAGCAACGCGATCTTCTCGTCGTCGTCGGTCGTGGGCGACTCACCCGTGGTGCCCGAGACCACCAGACCGTCGCACCCGGCGTCGACGAGGTGCGTCGCCACCTTCTTCGCAGCGGTCAGATCGAGCGAGCCGTCCGGGCCGAACGGCGTCACCATGGCAGTCAGCACGGTGCCCAGGCGTGCGCTGACGTCGATTCCGCTGGTGCTCACAGGGGCTAGGTTACCCGCCCAACCCCGACGTTCCTGAGTGCCGGTACTCAGTCGGCGAGTACTCCCGCGCGGCGCATCGCCGTGGAGATGAGCTCGAAGTCGATCGCGACGTGAGCGCGGGCCAACGCGTCGGCGTCGTCGCCGCGGCCGTCGGCGATGGCGTCGATCAGCTCGTCGTGCTCGCGCAGAGCGCGCAACTCCATTTCGCGCATGGTGGACGGCTCCCCCCACAGGTGGGCGGGGGCACCGATGCTGACCGACGACTCGAGGTCGACGAGCACCTGGACGAGCACCGGATTGTGCGTGGCGTTCATGATCGTCACGTGCAGCCTGCTGTCTGCCTGCTGGGCCGCCAAACCGCTGGTCGCCGTGCGGTAGAGCTCCTGCGCGTCCCGCAGGTCGGCCACGTCCGTCGGGGTCCGTGCCTCGGCGGCGGCCCGGCACACCGCGCCGTGCAGACGGCAGATGGCGTCGCACCGATCACGGAGTTCGTCGAGGCGCATCGTCAGCGTGCGGCGCACCGCGTCGGTGGACGACTCGGGCCACTGGTCGACGACGTACGAGCCGCCGCCACGCCCGCGTCGGGTCTCGAGCAGTCCACGTTCGACCAGTCGGGCAAGCGCGGCCCGAACGGTCATGCGCCCCACGCCCAGCGAGCCCGCGAGCTCGCGTTCGACCGGTAGGCGTGCGCCAGGCAGGTATTCGCCGATGGCGATCGCGGTGACGAGCCGGTCGGTGATCTCGTCGACCCTCGAGGGCATGCTCAGTTGCCGGCCCAGCAGGCTGCCAGGCGGCACTGCGCTGCGGTCGGCCATCAGCCCGGTCTCCCCTACGTCGATACGCGTATGTTAATTCGACGCAATGGTCTTGCAGCGAGACCATTGGAGGTTCATAGTGAGCCCCGTGCAAGTTGCAACCCGTACCGTGGCCTTCCGGGACTTCGAGACGTGGGTGAGAATCACCACACCGACGGAACCTCGACCCGACACCCATCCCCTCTTCGTGCTCCACGGCGGTCCTGGCATGGCCCACGACTACGTGCGCAACATCGCCGAACTCGCCGACGAGACCGGACGCACCGTCATCCACTACGACCAGGTCGGTTGCGGCCACAGCACCCACCTGCCCGACAAACCGGCCGACTTCTGGACACCCGAGCTGTTCGTCGACGAGTTCCACACGGTGAGAACGGCATTGGGGATCGAGCAGTACCACCTGCTTGGGCAGTCCTGGGGCGGCATGCTCGGCGCCGAGATCTCGGTCCGTCGGCCTGCGGGCCTGGCCTCCCTGTCGATCTGCAACTCACCGGCATCGATGGATCTGTGGGTCGCGGCCGCCAACGAGCTCCGCGCTCAACTGCCCGCCGAGACCCAGGCCGCCCTGGACCGCCACGAGGCCGCAGGCACCGTCACCGATCCGGAGTACCTCGCCGCGACGGAGGAGTTCTACCGCCGCCACGTGTGCCGCGTCGTGCCCACCCCCACCGACTTCGTCGACAGCGAGAAGCAGATGGAGGCCGAGCCGACCGTCTACCACACCATGAACGGCCCCAACGAGTTTCACGTCGTCGGCACTCTGCGCCACTGGACCATCATCGAGCGACTGGAGCGGATCGTCGCTCCCACGCTGGTCATCGCGGGCGAGTTCGACGAAGCCACCCCGGCCACCTGGCAGCCGTACGCCGAGCGCATCACCGGCGCCCGCAGTCACGTCTTCGCCGACGCCAGCCACTGCACCCACCTGGAGAAGCCCGCGGAGTTCCGCGAGGTCATCGCCGCCTTCCTCGCCGACCACGATCCCGCCGCCGCGCGGGTCTGACAGCCCATCGATCGACAGGACATCCGCATGGTCAGCTCTGACGCGCAAACCCCGGCCGGGCAGCAGCGCCGCCTCGAATCATTCGGCTACGCACAGGAACTCAATCGGTCGGTGTCCACCTTCGACCTGCTGGTGTACGGCCTGGTCTTCATGGTGCCGATCGCGCCGTGGGCGATCTTCGGCACCGTCTACAACAGCGCATCGGGCATGGTGCCGCTGGTCTACGTCATCGGCCTGGTGGCCATGATCTTCACCGCGCTGGCGTACGCGCAGATGGCCAAGTCGTTCCCCCTGGCCGGCTCGGTGTTCTCCTACGTCGGCCGAGGCATTCACCCCAGCGTCGGCTTCTTCGCAGGCTGGGCCATCCTGCTGGACTACCTGTTGGTGCCGACGCTGCTGTACGTCTTCGCCGCCGAGTCGATGATCGGGCTGTTTCCCGGCACTCCGCGCTGGTTGTGGGCGGTCATCTTCGTCGTCGTCAACACCATCATCAACCTGGCCGGGATCGGCTCGCTCAAGATCGCCAATCGGGTGTTCCTGGCCATCGAACTGGTCTTCCTCGTCATCTTCGTGGTGATCGCCGTGCGGGCGATCAACGGCGATTCCCTTCCGAACGTGGGCTGGAGCACGTTGCCGATCTGGAACTCGAGTGCGGTGACCGCGCCGCTGATCGCCGGCGCGCTGTCCATCGCGGTACTGAGTTTCCTTGGCTTCGACGGCATCTCGACACTCGCCGAGGAGTCGACCGGCAAGAAGAACCCGGCGGGCCGGGCGATGATCATCGCGCTGTTCGTGGTCGCCTTCCTGTTCGTCACCCAGACCTGGCTGGCCAGCCTGCTCGCAGGCGGCCGCGAGTCGTTCAGCGACGACGAGGCGGGCAACGCGTTCTTCACCCTGGTCCAGGCCGCCTCGAGCACGGGGTGGATGAACGCGTTCTTCGCGGTCAACGTCATGGCGGTGGGGTTCGCCAACGCGATGGCCGCCCAGGCCGCCACCAGCCGACTGCTGTACTCGATGAGCCGCGACGGTCAGCTGCCGAAGTTCCTGTCCAAGATCAGCAGCCGCAAGGTGCCCATCTCGGCGATCCTCGTGGTCAGTGCGCTGAGCGTCGTGCTGGTGCTGTTCTTCGTCGGCCAGATCGGGTTGATCTCGTCGCTGGTGAACTTCGGTGCGCTGTTCGCCTTCTGCCTGCTGCACGTCTCGGTGGTCTGGTACTACCTGGTGCGCCAGAAGTCGAAGAACTACCTGCTTCACCTGGTGGTCCCCACGCTGGGCTTCCTGATCATCGGCTACGTGCTGTTCAATGCCGACTCGCTGGCCAAGATCGGCGGTCTGGTGTGGCTGGTGATCGGTGCGGTGGTGTTCGCGATCAACGTGATTCGCGGCAAGGGTGTGCCCGAACTCGCGGAGGAATCAGCAAACGACTAACCCCGCGGCGGGTGAGCGTTATGGTGAGCCATGCCAGCGACATCCATCGCCCCGCGCTTGCTCGACGTCATCGACGGCGACATCCTGCCGCTGACCGAACGTGGCGTCGCCGCGGGCAACAAGGTCTTCGGCGCGGCGATCCTGCGCAAGTCCGACCTGTCGCTCGTCATGGCGGGCACCAATGACGAAACCGACAACCCGCTGCTGCACGGCGAGATCAACACCCTCAACGAGTTCTACGAGCTGGTGGAACGCCCGTCGACGAAGGAACTGGTGTTCCTGACCACCCACGAGCCGTGCACGCTGTGCATGTCGGCCATCACCTGGGCGGGCTTCGACAACTACTACTACTTCTACAGCCACGAGGATTCCCGGGACAGCTTCGCCATCCCGCACGACCTGAAGATCCTCAAGGAGGTCTTCGGGCTCGAACCCGGCGGGTACCGGCGCAGCAATGAGTTCTGGACCGCCTACTCGATCCGCGACCTGGTCGAGTCGGAGGCCGAGCCGCTGCGCACCGAACTGCGCGAGCAGGAGCAACGGATCAGGGACCGGTACCAGGCGCTCTCGGACCAATATCAGGAATCCAAGGGCGACAACGACATTCCGCTGGGTTAGGGCGCAGGCCGTCGCGAGCGTCTACACGCCACCCACCAGGTCACCGCGCTCCCCGACCGTCACCTCGCCGAGGCCGCAGCCACGATGCCATCGTCTCGAGTTCGGACGCCAACGCCTCGGCCACCCGCCCGCCGTCCTGGCCGGGTTCGGTGAACGCACCCACCACGTGCAGTGCGTCCCTGGTGCGCTCGGCCTTGAGGTCGACCCGGCCGACCAGCCGGCCGTCGAGCAGGAACGGCCAGACGTAGTAGCCGAATTCGCGCTTCTCCTGCGGCGTGTAGATCTCGATGCGGTAGCGGAAGTCGAAGATCCGCTCGACGCGCGGCCGGAAGAAGATCAGCGGATCGAACGGGCACAGCAGCGCCGTGCCGCGGTCCCGGCGGGCCACGGTCTGGCCGACCCGCAGATATGCGGGTGCGCTCCAGCCGTCGACCTCGACGGGTTCGAGCTCACCGGCGGCCACCAGCTCCGCGATCGCGGGCTTGGCCTGTTTGGCGCCAAGGCGGAAGTAGTCCCGGATGTCGGTCTCGGTGGCCACCCCGAGCGCCGTGGCGGCACGCAGCACGAGTTCCCGGACGGCCTCGTCGTCATCGATCTGGCGGGCCACCACCTCGGGCGGCAGCACGTTCTCGGTCAGGTCGTAGTGCCGGGCGAACCCGACCCGGGTGGCGGTGGTCAGCACGCCCGAGGCGAACAGCGCCTCGGCCACCCATTTCGTGTCGCTGCGGTCCCACCACGGGCCCTTCCGGCCGCGCGGCTCCGATTCGAGGTGCGCCTCGATCTGTCCGGACGTCGACGGTCCGAGCTCGGAAAGGGCGGCAATGACGTCCTCGGCCAGCTTGGTGTTGTTGCGCACGATCTCGGTGCCCCACCGGCCGTGGGTGTACTCGCGCATCCGCCAGCGCAGCAGCGGCCAGTCGTCGACGGCCATCAACGCGGCCTCGTGCGCCCAGTACTCGACCAGCAGCCGCGGTGCGCGCGCACTGTGGCTCCACGCCGCCCGGTCGAGGACGTCGCGGTCGTAGGGGCCGAGCCTGCTGAACACCGGCGCGTAGTGGGCCCGCACCGCCACCGACACCGAGTCGAGTTGCAGCACCTGGATCCGCGAGATCAGCCGACGCAGATGCGCCCGCGTGACCGCGCCCGCGGGCTTGGGTTCGCCGAACCCCTGCGCGGCGACGGCCGTCCGGCGTGCGGCGTCGGCGGTGAGTCTGCTCGGCACCTCGACATCGTGCCGGAGACCACTGACAGCCGGACGTCTAGCACGCTGGTGTGACATTCCGCCGTGTCGCGGGCGGGTTGTGCACAGTGCGAACTTCATCCCCAATTCGGCCCGGTTGGCGACATTCGTGCTGGCAGGTGCTTGGACGACACGGAGAATCGAACGTATGAGCGAGACGGGGATGATGACGGCGTTGGATGACGCTGCGCTGAACCTGTCGATCACCGAGTGCGCGCGCATCGAGGCCGCCACCGCCGGACGTCGGCTGGCGGCCATCGCCGAACTCGCCCACCGGCGCCTGGGCTCCGAGGTAGCCCGGGAACGACGCTACTTCGCCTGCGACGCCTGGGACAGCTGCGCCGCCGAGGTCGGTGCCGACCTCGTCATCGGACACCGCGCCGCGTCGGCGATGCTGCACCAGGCCCTCGACCTACGCGACCGCATCCCCCACATCGGCGCCCTACTCGCCGACGGACGGATCACCCTGAAGGTCGCGACCACCGCCAGCTGGCGCACCCGCCTCATCGAGGACGACGAGCTGTTGGCACGGGTCGACGCCGACATAGCCGCCGCGGCCACCCGCTTCGGGTCGTATTCGGAGGCCAAACTGTGCGATGCGATCGACGCGAAGATCGAGAAGCACGACCCGGACGCGGTGCGCCGGTTCAAGGCCGCTGAGCGCGGACTGGACATGCGGTTCGGTAAGCCCGATGACGAGACCGGAACGTGCTCGGTGTTCGGGCGGGTGAAGATCACTGACGCCGAGTTGTCCGAACGCCGTATGGACGCGCTCGCGAGGTCGGTGTGTCCCGATGACCCCAGGACTCGTGGGGAGCGGCGTACCGAGGCCTTCGGGATCATCAATGCCGGCGGGGATCACCTGCCATGCCTGTGCGGCAAGTCCGACTGCGCCGCCCCCACCGGGGATGACGCCCGCGGCAAGTTCTTCGAGATCGTTGTGATCACCGACGACCCCGACGCCGGCGACGGCGACGGCGGGCCGCAAGACGGACCGAACGACGACACGGGACCAGGCTCCGGTGACGATGCCAACGACATCGATGGCGTCGACGAGGTCACCGACCCGAAACCTCGACAAGCAGGCCCGGATTCCGCAGCCAAGCCGTGCTCCTACACGTCGCTCATCGCCGGCGGCGGCGTAGTGCCCGAACCGCTGCTCGCCGAACTGCGCCGCCTCGGCGCCGGCGTGCGTCCCGTCACGAATCCCGAGGACCTCGGCGCCGAAACCGGCTACGGGCCCTCGACCGCGCTGCGGCGCTTCATACGCGCCCGGGACACGACATGCTGCTTCGTCGGGTGCGACCGGCCGGCCGAATACTGCGATGCCGACCACACCATCCCCTACGACACCAGCCGACTCACCCATCCGGGCAACCTGAAGTCACTGTGCCGAAAGCATCACTTACTCAAGACCTTCTGGGTTGGCCGCGGGGGCTGGACTGACGAACAGCTCGGCGACGGCACCGTGGTGTGGACCAGCCCATCCGGGCTGAGGCACCTAGCGCCACCGGGTAGCCGCATCCACTTTCCCGATTGGGACACCGCGACCCCGGTCCCTGACATCACGACACCAGCCGTCCAACGTGGGCCTGGCCGCGAGCTGCGTATGCCCTTGCGCAAGCACACCCGTGCCCAGCGACGGCTGGACGGCATCAGGGCCGAACGCGAACGCAACAGGCGGCTCGACGCCGATGATCCCGCGCCCTTTTGACCTCCGTTGCAGCGTTCACGCCCGCACGTAGGTGGTCAAGCGGTACCGCAACCCGGACGCGCTGGTCAGCCAGTCGCCCGTCGGTGCCGACCCAGCGCTTCGTCGAGTACGGGCGCCACCGCGTCGTCGTCCTCGCGCGGCAGGTCGATCTCGACCTCGGTGACCTCGCACCGGGTCGCCATGGGCAGGGCCAGCGCGTAGATCTGCGCGCCCCCGATCACCCAGTTCTCGTCACCGGTGAGCGCCTCGTCGAGACCGCCCACCACCGTCGCTCCGTCGGCCACGTACCCGGCTTGCCGGGTCACGACGACATTTCTGCGGCCCGGCAGCGGCCGCACCTTGGCGGGCAGCGACTCCCAGGTGAGCCGTCCCATGACGACGGTGTGGCCCATCGTGAGCTCCTTGAAGCGGGCCAGATCCTCGGGCAGCCGCCACGGAATGGCGTTGTCGCGACCGATGACCCCGGAGGTCGACTGGGCCCAGATGAGGCCAAGACTCATACGGCGACGGGGGCCTTGATCCCCGGATGCGGGTCGTAGTTGACGATCGCGACGTCATCGTAGGTGTAGTCGAAGATCGAATCACGCGGCGCCAGAACCAGTTCCGGGTACGGCCGCGGGTCGCGGCTGAGTTGCAGCGTGACCTGCTCGACGTGATTGTCGTAGATGTGGCAGTCGCCGCCGGTCCAGACGAACTCGCCGACGTCCAACCCGGCCTGCGCGGCCATCATGTGGGTCAGCAACGCGTAACTCGCGATGTTGAACGGCACGCCGAGGAACAGGTCCGCGCTGCGCTGGTACAGCTGACAGGACAGCTTGCCGTCGGCGACGTAGAACTGGAAGAAGGCGTGGCACGGGGGCAGCGCCATCTGCGGGATCTCGCCGACGTTCCAGGCCGAGACGATGTTGCGCCGCGAATCGGGGTCGGTCTTCAGCAGGTCGAGCGCCGCACTGATCTGATCGACGTGCTCACCGGAAGGGGTGGGCCAGGATCGCCATTGCACACCGTAAATCGGTCCGAGATCGCCTGTCTCGCTTGCCCATTCGTCCCAGATCGTGACGCCGTGCTGGTGCAGCCAGCCCACGTTGGAGTCCCCGCGCAGGAACCACAGCAGCTCGTAGATCACCGACTTGAGATGAACCTTCTTGGTGGTGATCAACGGGAAGCCGGCGGCAAGGTCGTAGCGCATCTGGTGGCCGAACAGACTGCGCGTGCCGGTGCCCGTGCGATCGGACTTCGGCGTGCCGGTCTCGAGCACCAGCCGCAGGAGATCCTCGTACGGAGTGGGGATGGGCACTGCGTTCGGCACTCGGTCAGCTTACGTCCACGCGCGGGGAGTAGAACGGATGGCATGCCGACGATCACCGACACCATCACCACGCCCGACGGCGACTGTCCCGTCACCTTTGCCACTCCCGAGGGGAGTGGCCCATGGCCCGGGGTGGTCATGTATCCCGACGCCGGGGGCAGGCGCCCCGTGTTCGACGAGATGGCCGAGAAGCTGGCCGACTACGGCTACGCCGTGCTGGTGCCCGACATCTACTACCGCAGCGGCGACTGGGCGCCATTCGACATCAACACCGCCTTCGGCGATCCGGACGAGCGCAAGCGGCTGATGTCGATGATGGGCGGCATCACCCCCGAAATCATGGCCAGCGACGCAACGGCGTTCTTCGACTACCTCGAATCCCGTCCCGAGGTCAGTGGCACCGCGTTCGGCACCACCGGGTACTGCATGGGCGGGCGCACCTCGCTGGTGGTCGCGGGCCGTGTCCCCGAGAGGGTGGCGGCGGCCATGTCGTTCCACGGCGGCGGCCTGGCGTCGGACGATCCCGGCAGCCCGCATCTGCTGGCCGACCAGATGCGCGCCGCGGTGTTCGTCGCAGGCGCCGAGAACGACGCCTCGTTCACCGCCGAGGCAGCCGAAACCCTCGACAAGGCGCTGACGGCGGCGGGCGTCGAGCACACCATCGAGATCTACCCCGCGGCCCACGGTTTCGCGGTGTCGGACCACGATGCCGTCTACGACCCCGACGCCGCCCAGCGACACTGGAACGCGATGGAGAGCTTCTTCGGCGCCAAGCTCGGCTGAACCGGTTTTGCCTGACAGTGGCCCGGTAGGCGACCATGAACGCGTGTACGACCAGACCACTGCCAACGAACCGGACCCCAGCGAACCCGGGTCGCGCATCGACCCGGTACTCGCGAGAAGTTGGCTGCTGGTCAACGGCGCGCAGTACGACCGGTTCGCGCCGGCCGCTCACTCGCGTGCCGACATCGTCGTCCTCGACATCGAGGACGCCGTCGCGCCGAAGGACAAGGACCGTGCGCGCGACAACGTGAAGCGGTGGTTCACCGACGGCAACACCGACTGGGTCCGCATCAACGGCTTCGGCACCCGCTGGTGGGCCGACGACCTCGACATGTTGTCCGACACGTCGGTCGGCGGGGTGATGCTGGCGATGGTCGAATCCGTCGACCACGTCATCGAAACGGCCAAGCGGCTGCCGGACGTGCCGATCGTCGCGCTGGTGGAGACCGCCCGCGGGCTGGAGCGCATCACCGAGATCGCCGCGACCAAGGGCACCTTCCGGCTCGCCTTCGGCATCGGCGACTTCCGCCGCGACACCGGTTTCGGGGACAACCCGGCCACGCTCGCCTATGCGCGGTCGCGCTTCACCATCGCGGCCAAGGCCGCTCACCTGCCGAGTGCGATCGACGGGCCGACCATCGGCTCGAGCGCGCTGAAGCTCATCGAGGCCAGCGCGGTCTCGGTCGAATTCGGCATGACGGGCAAGATCTGCCTGACGCCCGATCAGTGCCCTGCCGTGAACGAGGGCCTGTCGCCGTCGCAGGACGAGATCAGCTGGGCCAAGGAGTTCTTCGCCGAGTTCCAGCGCGACGGCGGCGAGATCCGCAACGGCTCGGACCTACCCCGCATCGCCCGCGCCACCAAGATCCTGGATCTGGCGAAGGCGTACGGCATCCACGCCTCGGAGTTCGGCGACGACCCGGATCACCCGGATCACGTGCCCGCGCCGTCGGACACCTACCACTACTGATCGTCGTCTGGTGGTGACGGCCGAATGACCGTATGCGCCCAGGATTCCGCGGCTGGCGTACACCGCCGCCGCGATCGACACCACGATCATGACGATGAACATGATCAGCCAGTTGGTGCGGCTGTGGCTGACGTTCCACCAGATGATCGTGAAGAGGATCGCGCAGATGAAGACCACGATGTCGCGCCAGTTGCCGCGGTAGGACTGGGCGACCTCGAGCAGCGACCGGTTCTTGTCGACGCCGGCGATGATGTCGTCGATGCGGATGTCGATGACGCGCTGCAGTTCGGCGCGACGTTCGACCTGGTCGGCCGGAAGCATCGCCAGCAGCTCCATGTCCTGTTTGATCAATCCGCGCACGTCCGGGCCCTCGCATGTTGCCCGCAGCGATGCCGAGCAGTGCACCGCCTGCGATCGGTGCACCGGCCAGGGCGAGTTCGGCGATACCAGGCATCTGCGACTCCTCCGTCAGTCCGCGAAACTAGACCGTATCGGAGCCGTGCGGCTATTTCGCCCAGTCGGTGACGGCAGGCCAGGTGGCGTCGTTCCCGGGGTCCGGCAGCCCAACTGACGCCGGCCAGGATCTTTTCGAAACCCGCGCGCTGGTCGGGGTAGCTGGGTCCGGAGAGTTCGAACTCGACGTGCATGCCGGGTTGAACCTGCACAGCGGCCTCATCGATGAGCTCGTCGTAGAGGCCGTCCCTTCCGCCGACGTTCAGCGCAACGATCGACGTGTTCTCGGCCCCCGGTCGGCGTGCGGTAATCGTCGGGCCAGATGTGCACGCTCATCCTGTCGGTGTCGAGCCTGCAGTCGCCGACGCCGCCGTTCTCGGCCATCCCGCAGGGAGCGAACTCGAGCCTGGTGCCGTAGTCCAACCCGTCGTCCTGCACGGGAGACGTATCGACGTTGATCTCCGCGAGCGGCATGTTCGCGGGCAGGTTCCGCCATGCTCAACGGAAGCCGGATCGGGGTTCGCTGGGTGGGTTGTAGGGCGTGCGCGAGTTCGACCAAACGGTCGAGTTCGGTGGTCGCGCTGGTCATCCCCTTCGCGGTCGCCCACGCGTCGTCCGCGTACTGCCAGGTGAGCGTCGCCGTGTGCTTTGCCTGGTCTTCGACCCAGAAGCCGTCGCCGTCGGCGTTCACGGTGACCGGCCGGCCCGTGCGCGCTTCCGCCGGGTCGAACTTGCCTGGCGCGTAGGCCGTCAGGTCGACCGTCCAGGGAGCACACCCGTTGCAGCCGTACCTGTATTCGGTCTCATCGGTCGGTCGAAGGCTGAACTGTTGGAAGTCACCCGTGATCCGCCGATTGAGTTCCGCCCACCCCTGCGGCTGGTCGGGCAGCACGCCCATCCACCGCGCGTCGAACTGGCTGACCGTGGGCGGCGGCGCCGGCGCGGCGGACGCGCTCGTCGGGGTTGACGACGACGCCTGCGGGTCGGCCGGTTGCTGCGTGCTGCAACCCACCGCGGCGACCATGATTGCCGCCGAAACGAGCTGGGCGAAGGCATCCCTGCGGGGTATTCACGGCAGGAAGGTATCGCCGTGTTCTCAAACGTTTCTCAAACCTCGATGGGTCGAGGACCGATCAGTGGCGTCCGCCGGGCAACTTGGGCAGGTACCGCGGCACGTATCGAACCAACAACCCCGCACCCATCAGTGCCGTACCGGCCATGGCAAACGACGCGACGCCAATGGAAAAGAGCCCGGTGAGCGCCGAGATCACGAACGGCGCAGCGGCCGGGCAGAGTTGGGTGACGAGGCGCCACGACCCGAGGAACGCCGCGGGGGCGCGTTGATCGGCGAGGTCGCTGCCCATGGTCGCCACGATTCCGCTGGTGAGTCCGTTGCCGATCGACATGAAGACCGAGGCGCCGACGTACCAGGCGAACGAGTTGGGAAGGTCGGCAACGACCGCCAACACCGCGTGGGAGGCGGCGAACGCAAGCATCGTCGGGATCGCAAGCCACATTCGGCCGAAGCGATCCATGAGTTGCCCGCCCATGTAGAACAGTGCGAAGTCGACGGCCGCGCAGACGCCTACGACCAGGGAGATGGTCGTCGCGGACAGCCCCAGCGCAACGCCGATCAGTGGCACGAGCACCTGCCGGGTCACCCGCATGGTGGCAATCAACCCGGCCGACATTCCGACCCGCATCAGGGGGCCTCTGGTGGCCTTGAAGGTAGTCCACATCCCCGTCGCATCCGGGCCGTCGGCGACACGGTCGAACTCCGCGTACTTCTCCATGTCCGCGTCGTTGGCGAAGAGCCACAGCGCGACTGCGATGACGACTGACGAACCGACCGCGGTGCCGAAGGCAGGACGGACTCCGCCTGCGATGTGGACCACGACGGCGCTGATGAACGGGCCGAGCAGCACTCCGAGTCGATTGGCGCCTGCCATCAGGGACAACCCTCGACCCCGGTGTGACAGGGGTACGGCGACGGTGACGAAGGAATGCCGGGCCAGTGCGAATACCGCGTTGGACATACCGAACAGGAAGACGCCGGCAATGAGGGTCCCGATGTTCGTGGCAACCCAACAGATCGCCGCACCGGCGCCCGCGGCAGCGGCCGCGTAGTACATGCCGTTCTTCTCACCGACCCGGACGACGAGCCATCCCGCCGGCAGGCTCGCGACCAGTTGTCCCATCGTCAGCATCGCGGCGGCCAGCGCCGCTGCGGCCAGGCTCGCACCGATCTGGGATGCGAACAACGGGATGATGGGAATGATCGCGCCCTGCCCGACGCCGTAGAGCAGATTGGGCAGCAACACCGTCGTTCCGGTCAACCGGAACAGCGAGCGCGTGTTCCATTCCCCTGCCGGTGCGGTCAACCGGCCACGATCTCGAAGAACCGGCTGGTGTCGGTGACCTCCTCGAAACGCGCCAACAGCGACCAGAGCTCCTCGGCGAGGTCCGTGGTCAACACGGCAGTGGCCAGGCCGAGGAACTTGCCCTTGATCTCATCGATTCCCAGCGGGCGGTTCGGGCTGCCAGGTGGTGACGGGTATGAGTGTGCGAAGGACCTTCCCTTTGCCTCGACGGTCACGATCGCGCCCTTCATCGCCGGGAACCGCGAGCTGAGTTCGTCGTTGTCGCGCAGACTGACTCGGCTCTTGAGCGTTCGGATGTCGGGATCCTCGGTCCATCGTGGGGTGAAGTGTTCACGCTCGATCACCCCGACGTGCGCGGCGAGGGCCAGCACGAATTGGATGTTGGCGATCAGCAGTGGGTTGTCGTCGATGATCGGAATCGCATTGTGGGCCAGCTGCACGTCGATGGCGTCGATGTCGTCGGCCTTCAGATCGTTGTCCGCCATGATCGTCAGGAGGGCGTCCAGCGCCGCGTGCGTCTGACCACCGCAGGCGTGCCGCTTGATGCTCGTCTCACAGATGTCGTAACGCACCCCGAGCGCGTCGGTCAATTGCGTGAGGTCGGGCGCGGGCCGACCGAAGTTCTTCAGCGGGCTGTTGCGATTGGTGAAGACCTCCCGGATGCCCTGAAATCCCTGCTGCGCGAACAGCGCCGCGGTGATGCCGTTTCGCGCAGCGACCGCAGGTTGGAAGGACTTGACCATGTGGGTACTGTCGTCGTGCCAGGTCAGTGCGCCGCAACTCTGACTGGTCGCCAGGGTGATGGCGTGATGCATCTGATCCGATGTCAGCCCGAGGATGCGCCCGGCGCACGCCGCCGAGCCGACCGTGCCGCACACCGCGGTGGGGTGGAATCCTCGATTGAACTGGTCCTGGACGCCCATCGCCTTACTCATCCGCACCTGGACGTCGTAACCGGCGACGATCCCTGCGAGCATGTCAGCTCCGGTGCTGCCACCGGCGTGTTGCGCAGCGGCCAGCGCGGTCGGGATCTCCACGGAGGCAGGGTGATTCCGCGCCGGCGAGTGGCTGTCGTCCAATTCGAGGTCATGGCCACCGCACCCGTTGAGCAACGCCGCCTGTTCGGGCGTAGCGCCAAAACCGTGGCCGACGACGGTGCACGTGCCGCCACCCAGCAGCGGCATCGCCTTGATCGCCGTCGTCACCGTACGTTCGGTGCTTGCGGCCAACAGGATCCCGACCTCGTCGGCGAACACGACCTTCGCCTGGACGAGCACGTTCTCCGGCAGGGCCGCGACGTCGATGCCGAGCGCGTGATCGATGAGAGTGCCGGTGGGACCGGATGTTTCGTTCAGTGTCATTCGCCATCCCCGCTTCCCGAGACGAAATGCTGCAGTACGCCCACTCCGGTCACCGAGATCTCGACGGAGTCACCGGGCGCGAGCGCGCTGGTGCCGCCGGGTGAGCCGGTGAGGATGACGTCACCCGGCGCGAGGGTGGTCCAGGAGGACAGCCACTCGATGAGCGTCGGAATGCCGAATACGAGCGACTCGGTGGTGGCCCGCTGCTTCTCCACGCCGTTGACGGTGCAGACGACCTCGGTGGGCCCCTCGTGCGCGAAGCCGGTGTCGACATAGGGGCCCAAGCGGGCAGAAGGTGTCGAAACCCTTGGCGCGGGTGATCTGCGGGTCGGACTTCTGCAGGTCTCGTGCACTGACGTCATCGGCACAGGTGAAACCCAGCACGTAGTCAGCCCAGTCGCCGCGCTTCACGTTGCGCGCCCATCGCCCGATCACGACTGCGATTTCTGCTTCGTGCTCCACGTGATCGGAGACATCCTCGCGCGGAAGGATCACCGTCCCGCCGTGGGGCACCAGCGTTTCGAGGGGTTTGAGAAAGACCGACGGCGTCGGTCCGAGCCGCAGCCCCATCTCCTCGGCGTGCGCACGGTAGTTGCGCCCGATCCCCAGGATCTTTCCCGGCGTGACGGGTACGAGCAGTTCGCAGTCGGACAATCGCACCGTCGGCCCGTCCGGCACGTGATCGGGCAGATCGAATGGGTCTCCGTCGAGCAGACTGACGGCGTCATCCCCGACGAGGACTCCGTAGCGCGGTCGGTCGGTCTTCACCCGGGCGATTCGCACGGCTGATCCTCTCGTTTGGTGGTGAACCGATATCGCGATCGGGACGGGGTGCGCTCCGTTGATACCGCCCGGGCTCGCGGAAGGCCGGTGCAACCTTCGCGCGCGGGCCAACGCCGTCTCAGTCCCTGCGTAATGTAAATCGTTTTTGGTTAACAGTCAACAAGATGGTCGCCAGCCGGGTCGGCCCTGCTGCGCGGGGCGTCGGGCCGCGGCCGCTACTCGGTGTTGGCTTCCGCCCTGGTCTTGATCAGATAGTCGCGGGAGTTGTTGATGTGCGCCGCCATCTCGTTCATCGCCATGGCGGTATCGCTCTCGGCTATCGCGTCGACGATCGCCTGGTGCTCCTCCCACGCGCGCTTGCGCAACGAGAAGTCGAAGGGCCGCCGATACCAATTCGTGCGTATTTCAAGGGTTCCCAACATCTGAGCCAGAACCGGGTTGTCCGCCGCACGAGTGATCGCCTGATGCAGACCGACGCCCGAGGGGTCCTTTCCCTCGTCGAGCAGGCGCAGGCCCGTCTCGACGACCGAACGCAGCTCCTTCGCGCTCTCCGCGGTGATCCGCCGAGCCGCGAGGCGGGCGGACTCCGTCTCCAGCGCCCGACGGATGTCGAAGAAGTCCTCGATCTCCTTGAGCGTGGGCAGGTGCACGAACGCGCCTTGCCGCGGCCTCAGATCAATGAGACCGTCGCGCTGCAACAGCTGCAACGCCTCTCTGATCGGCCCCCTGCTCACGCCGAGGGTCTGCGCCAAATCACTTTCCACCAGACGTGTTCCCGGCGCCAGGGATCCCGAAGTGATGAGCCGTTCCAGCTGCGCGTGTATCCGGTGCCGCAGTGGCGGCATTTCGTCGAGGGGCTGAACGAGGGCACTGGGCCTGGGTTGTGCGGTCATGACGTCTCCCCCTCACCTGTCGATGCGAATCGGGCACACTGCGTTTGTCACGGGCTGGCGACAAACGGTTTGGCAAAGGTTATCGCATACGAGTGTGAACACATGACAGTCAACCATCGCCAATCACCTGGTTGAAACGGTAGTCGTGTCGAGTTCCTCGAGCTCGTTCCACGTCTTGTCTTCGATCCAGATCCCCTCCGCCAGCCGCTGCTCGCGGGTCCGTTGTTCGATCTCACCCGGAAAGAGGACCGCCGACTCCTCGCCATCGCCGGCCTTGAGAAAGTCGATGAAATCAGAAACCTGGTTCTTGAACTCAGCGAGATCCATGAACCGTGCCACGTCGTAGGCCGCGATGAAGTTCCCGTCATTGTGCTTGCCATCCGCCGCGACGCCGTAGCCCAATCCGGTCAGGATGCCGCAGAAGACCTCCACCATGAAGGACAGCCCGTAACCCTTGTGGCCCTGGTCGCCACCCAGCGGCAGAAGAGCCCCGCCCTTGTAGTAGTCATTGGGGTCGGCCGACGGCCGGCCTTCACCGTCGACGATCCAGCCGAGGGGAACGGACTCCCCCCGCTGTCGGGCCAGGTGGATCTTGCCAAGCGCCACCGCTGAGGTCGCCATGTCGAGAATGACCGCACCATGACGCGCACTCGGGATGGCGATGCAGATCGGGTTGGTTCCCAGCAGCGCGGTCGTGCCCCCAAATGGCGCCACGAGCTTGGGGCCTCGGCCCGAGTCGGAGAACATGATCGCGATGAGATCTGCTTCGGCGACTGTCGACGTGTAGCCGCCGAGCCTGCCGACATGGCCCTGGAATCGGATCGTGACCGCGCAGGAACCCATCTTCTTCGCCTTGTCGATGACCAAGCCGACGACGCGTTCGGTCTGGACGAATCCGAAGCCCCAGTGGGCGTTCACCACCGCGGTGCAGTCGCTCTCTTGCTCGATCTCGAATGGGGCACCTGGGATTACGTCGCCGTTCCTGATGGCACCTATGTACTGGCTGGTGCGAAAGGCGCCATGGGTGTCATGACCGGCCAGGTTTGCCCCGACCTGATGGCGGGCCACCACCGCAGCCTCTTCGGACGACACCCCGTTCTGCTCATAGATCCGTTGCAGCTTCTCTTGCAGTACATCGGCGTTCACGATCGGCACGGCGTGGGCCACCTTCTGCTCGGGCAGCGCCGACATCGTGCTGCGGATTTGGGACCGGTCACGGGCGAGCACCCACGAGGGTGTCCATCGGGCCAGAGTCTGATTTCGACACCCGCCGCTGTGCGACCACGGAAACCTCCACGACACCCAGGAGAAGCGACTGCTCGCTCCGAGAGATTATCGTAAACAGTTGGCAATTGACAGGAACAGGCGCCTTCCGGCTGAACAGCCCCATCGTTCGGCCACTGACAGCGCCGTCGCCCGCGACGTCGACGCACGCGTGTCGGCCATGGCCTGACACGCAAGAAAAAGGCCACCAGGCTGCGGTTCACTCGTCGCCGTCTTCGATGAGCCATGCTCCGAATCGGACGACGGACACCCCTTTCGGCGGTGACACCGCGCTCTGGCGTCCGATTGGTAATGGTTGACAGTTTACTGTGACCGCTGTCATAGTGAAGCCACCTCATTGGCGTCTTCCTCGGGCTCGTGACGGGGGATCCACCAATGTCACTTGCGATTTCGACGGAAGGCCGCAGCCACGATGCGCCGGAAAATCCTCATTCTGTTGATGCCGATCTTCGCTCTCGCGCTCGTGCTGAGCGGATGCAACTTCTCCTCCGGCTCCAATGAGGCGAAGGCCGGCGGCAGCCTGACCATCGCCAGCCGCGATGACCTGCTCGACCCGGACAACATCACACTCGGCGGCACGGCGAACGATCGCACCATCATGGGCAGCACGGTGTACGACTCGCTCTTGACCACGGACAAGGACGGCAACGCCTCGCCGGCGCTCGCCAAGTCGACCAACGCGAGCCCGGACGCCAAGACCTGGACGCTGGACCTCCAGGAGGGCGTCAAGTTCAGCAACGGCAAGGACTTCACGGCGCGCGACGTCAAGGCCAACTTCGATGCGTTCATGAACCCGGAGAACGCCTCGACCTATCTGCCGAATCTCTCGAACGTCGACTCGATCGAGGCCACGGACGACCACACGGTCGTATTCCATCTGAAGGCGCCCGACGCCAGATTCCCGGACAATCTGATGGACACGATGTTCATCACGGACCTGGACGCCCGCAAGACCCCTGGTGGCAAGTTGCAACCCGGTGAGGTGCCGATCGGCACCGGGCCGTATACGTGGAAGTCCAGGCAGGAGGGCTCGTCGCTCTCCTTCGTGAAGAACCCCAGCTACTGGCGTGGCGAGCCGCCGCTGGAGTCGGTGCAGTTCAAGGTGATCCACGAACCGGAGCAGGCGGCAATCGCGCTTCAGACCGGCGACGTGGACGTCATCATCAACAACGTACCGGTGCAGTCGCTGCCAAAACTGAAGCAGGACAAGAATATCCAAGTACTGCACGCGGAGGGCTCGTACTTCTTCCAGGCGTACCTGAACTTCGAAAAGGCACGCCGCGGCGGATACAAGGACGGCGACAAGGTGCACCAGGGCCTGGCGTACCTGGCCGACGCAGCGCGGATCATTCCTCCGCTGATCGGTGACTTCGGAACGGCTGCCACACAGCCCATCCCGTCGTGGCAACTGGGCTACTCCGACCAGGTCAAGCCGTTCGAGTACGACGAGGCCAAGGGTGTCCAGCTGTTGGCCGAGGGCGGCATCCCCAAGGGGGGTCGCATCAACTTGCTTGCGGCCTCGAGCCGTCCGTACCTGTGCGACTGGGCGACGGCTACGCAGTCGAACCTCAAGCGGCTCGGATACGACGCGCAGCTGCAGTGCCTGGCCAATGAGGTCGTGCCCGCCGAGTACACCAAGTACGACTGGGACATGCTCTTCTTCACGACGAGCGGACGTGCCACCGCCGCAACGATGTACGAGCAGCGCTGGGGCATCGACCTGACGCTTCCGGAGCCCGACGACACCTACACGTTGCGCGACCCCGAGCTGCAATCCCTGATCGAGAAGATGAAGGGCACGCTCGACGACAAGGAGTACGCGGCCATCGGTGGCCAGATCGCGGATCGGATCGTCCGCACCGACACCGCCGTGGTGCCGGGATACTTCCAGGATGTGTACCTCTTGGCCAGGAGCAACGTGAAGGGGCTCGTCGCGAGTCCGACCCAGTACTACGGCCTGCTGTACAACAGCATGGGCAAGGTCTCGGTCGATACCGAGAAGTCGTCCTAGCGGGCAGGGCCGACCGGCTTCACTCGCAGGAGTCCCCCAGCGCGGCAAGGAATCCGGGTAGCACCCCGATATCACCGACCGAGTCGAGCGACCAGATCCGCTTGGCGAATTCGGCGGCCCCGACATCGCCCAAACTCGGGCCTGCGAGGCCGGTGAACTTGTCGGTCACCTCGCGCCGGGTCATCGGATCGGAGATGTCACCGAAACTGCCCCCTGCGTCGCCGTGAAGGACTTCCCCGCCGTCGAGTTCGACCGTCACCCGGGTACGGTGCACAACCGGCGTCGCGTCGTACGCCTCGCTGAAGTCCCGGTTCTCCTCGACCCGAACCTTGGCCAGTAGGTCGCGCAGCGCCGGCGAGTGGAGGTGGCCGTCGTCGTACTGGGCCGGTCCGACCGTCCCATCCGACAGGGCCGCCGCGACCACGTAGGGAATGCTGTGGTCGGCCGTCTCGCGGGTCGTCGGCGCCCAATGGTGCGCCCCGCTCGCATTCTTGCGGACCGCATCCCGATACGTCTCGACCACGACACCGGTGATCGATCCGACGTCGACACCCTGCCGGAAGACGGCCTCCGCAGCCAGAATCGACGGAATCGTCGTGCCGCAAGCGCCGCGCGGCTTGAGGATGGTGCCCAGCAGCCTGCGGGAGTCGGCCGGCTCGGGCAGGACCAACTCGATGGGCTGTCCCGCCACGGCATCGAGCCAGCCGTAGGTGCCCGTGAACGGCAGGTTCGGCGCCCCCATTCCTCGAGCGGCCAGGAGTGCGGCGAACACCCCCGAACGTCCGGCTTGGCCCGACGCCGCCGACTTCCACATCGAGACGTCCCCGGACCGCGCACGACGTAACTGGTTGCCCGACACCACCGACAGTGAGATGCACTGACGAATGGCGTCTTCGGGGAGTCCGAGGAGGGTCGCCGATCCGACCGCGACACCCAGCGCCACGAAGTTCGTGTAGTCGAACCCGTTGTCCGGACTGGCGTCGGCCATCGCCAGGCACACTTCGTAGGCGGCGACCACGGCGGCGATCAGCTCGGGTCCGGTCGAATGGCGGTACTCCCCCACCGCGACCAGAGGCATGATGACGTCACTTGCGTGCACGCCGGACTTGCCGGGAACGTGGTACGTGTCATTGAGTTCCGCGAATCGCGCCGTGGTCCCGTTGACGAACGCGGCCATGTCGACCGTTGTCGAGCGACGGGTTCCGACGATCGCGGCACCGGGGTGGGGATACAACTCGGTGGCCATCTGGCGCAGCATCCGGCACGGTTCGCCGCCGAATCCGGCCACCAGCGCGCCGAATGTGTCGAGAACGCGTGCTGTGGCACCGTCGATGACGTCGGCATTCACGTCACTGAAGGCGACCTTCGCCGCGTAGTCGGTCAGCACGTCGTGCACGCCATCGCTCATTGCGCGGTCTCCTCCTGGCTCGTCGTCACCGAAGGGTCGTCCTGCGTGGGCTCAGTCATGCGCACTCAAGAGGGCGAACAGCTCCCGTAGGTCGTCTTCCCGATCGATGCCCATGCAGAGTTCCCATAGTCGATCGGTCCTGCTGTCATCCAACACCACACCCGCGAGCGCATTGAACTTGGTGCGGATCTCCGTCTGCGACAGCGGCCAGTCCGGGTTTCCCTTGGGGGCAGGGTATTTCAGGGTGAACTCGGAATCGGCCGTGCGGACCGTGACGATGGAGCCCTTCTGCCGCGGGAAGTTCGCCTGCAGTTCGTCGCTGCCCTTGAGGGTGACGCGGGAGGCGAGGTCGGCGATGTCGTCCCGACCCGTCCACTCGGGCCCGAAGTGTTCGACTCCGACCCGGCCCACCACCGCGGTCAGTGCGAGAACGTACTGAATATTGTGTGTCCACAACGCATTCGCATCCACCATGGATATCGCCTTGTGGGCGATCTGGACGTCCATCGCCGCGATGTCGGAAGCGGCCAGGCCGTGTGCCGACATGATGTCGAGCAGGGCATCCACGGACGAGTGTGTCTGACCGCAGCATGCGTGACGCTTGATGCTGGTCTCGCAGACGTCGTATCGCACGCCGAGCCCGTCACCGAGCTCGGCCTCCGTCGGCTCCGGTCCCCCGAAGGGGCGCAGCGCGTCATTCTCGCCGGTCAGCACGTCGGGCGTGCCCTTGAACCCGCCACGGGCGAGTAGTACCGCGTAGAGCCCGTTACGAGCGGCAACGCCCGTCTGAAAGGACTTCGTCATGTGCGAGAAGTCGTCCTCGAAGGTGAGCAATCCGCACGACTGGCTGCCGGCGAGAGCCAACGCCGAGACCAACTCGTCGGTGTCGAGACCGAGGACATGGCCGGCGGCAGCGGTCGATCCGAACGTCCCACACACGGTCGTGGGGTGGAATCCGCGCTCGAACTGATTCTGCACGCCCATCGCCTTGCTGATCCGCACTTGGGCGTCGTACCCACAGATGATGCCTTCGAGCAACGTGGCGCCGGACACCTGCGCGCCCGCCTCCGCGGCGGCGAGCGCGGACGGCACGATCACCGACGCGGCGTGCGTGCGCGATGGCGAGTGTGAGTCGTCGAGTTCGATGTCGTGACCGCCGATGCCATTGATGAACGCGGCTGTCTCCACCGAGGCGCGTTCGGGGTGGCCGATGACCGTGACCGGGCCGGTGGACAGCGCGAGCGAGTCGATCGCCTTGCGGACCGGACCGTGCTGGCTGGCCGCGAGGAGAACACCGACCGTGTCGGCGAAGAGCAGTTTGGTGAACGCCACGACGTCCGCAGGCAGAGTGGCCAGGTCGAGACCGTTCACGTGCGCCGCCAGTACCGCGGTGGGGTTCGACGAACCGTCGTTCATTGCACACCTTTCATTCGCCCGAGTCGATGGGAGCCCCGCCCAGCCCGATGAGCGTTGAGGGCATCTGAATCAGCTTCGGGGACAGCCGATATCAGGTTGTCTCGCATTGCGGACGCCAGTGCAGCCATCAGGAGTCCGGGAGCTGCACCAGCGAACTCCGGCGCCTTTCCTCGACGTGCAGTTCCGCGGCCAGCAATGCCTTGGTGTATCCGTCCTGCGGATTGCTGAACACTTCTTCGGGATCACCGGACTCGACGATCTCACCGCGATACATCACGGCCATTCGATCCGACACGATCCGGGCCAGCCCGATGTCGTGGGTGATGAACACGCACGTCACTTCGGTGCGCTCGCGTAGTTCGAGCAGCAGGTTCAATACCTGCGCCGCGGCCGACACGTCGAGTGCGGAGACGGGTTCGTCGGCGACCAGCAGCCGCGGCCGCACCGCCATCGCCCGCGCGATCGCGACGCGCTGGCGCTGTCCGCCCGAGAGTTGATGAGGGTACTTCTCGGCGAATTCGGCAGGCAGGTGCACCATCGTCAGCAGTGCGTCGACCTTCTGATCGCTGACCCCAGGACGCCGGTTGCCCCAGACGCTGAGCACCTCGCCGAGCGTGGCGCCGATCGTCATGCGCGGGTTCAGGCTCTGGTAGGGGTTCTGGAAGATGATCTGGGCGTCACCGTGAAACCGCGTGAGCGCTCGCCGCTTGAGCCGACCGATGTCACTGCCGTCGAACAGGATCGATCCACTGGTCGGCTTGATCAGACGCACCAGTGCTCGGCCCAATGTGCTCTTGCCGGAACCGCTTTCGCCGACCAGCGAGATGAACTCGCCGCGGCGAACGTCGATGTCGATGTCACGCACCGCGTGGATCACCTCGGTCCGCATACCCTGCTGCAGTTTGTAGTCGCAGACCAGGTTCTTCACCTGGACCAGCGTGTCGTCGGTCACGAGGCCACCCCGTCGGCAGGTGCCGGGTCGTCACCCACGACATCGGCCATCGTGATGAATCGCCCCGAGGCATGTCGCTCGCGGCGGCTGATCTGCAGCAGCGCCTGCGTATACGGTGCCTTCGGGTTCGTCAGAACGTCGTGGGTGGATCCGAGTTCGACGAGCACACCGCGTGTCATCACGCCGATCTTGTCGCACGTCGCCGCGATGACCCTCATGTCGTGGCTGATCAGCAGGATCCCGATGTTGCGTTCGGCCCGCAGGGCCAGCAGCAGGTCCAGGATCTGAGTCTGGCTGACGGTGTCCAGATCCGACGTCGGCTCGTCGGCGACCAGGAACGCGGGCTCGGCCGACATGGCGGCCGCGATCAGCGCACGCTGCCGCATGCCACCGGACAGCTGGTGCGGAAAGCTGGAAAGCCGTGCGGCCGGGATTCCCATCGCTTCGATCGCGGCGCCTGCCCGTTGTGTCGCGTCGTGCTTCGACAGACCCTGATGATGCCTGCGCAGGGTGTCGACGATCTGAGTGGAGATCCGGAATACGGGGTTCAGCGCGGCAGCGGGGTCCTGGAACACCATGCCGATCCGCCTGCCACGCACCTTGGTCAACTCTGCCTGGCTCATCGGAACGAGATCGTCCTTGCCCAGCAGGATGCGCCCGGTCACCTTTGCGGCGTCCGGTTCCAATCGCAGCACCGCCTGTGCGATCGAGCTCTTGCCGGAACCGGATTCACCGACGATACCGAGGATCTCGCCCGCCTTGATCTCGAGGCTGACATCCTTCACGGCGTGCTCGAAGCCCGACGGGGTGCGATAGGTGACGTTGAGTTCCTCGACGACGAGACGGTCGTCGACGTCGACCTTCGCGGTCGTTGCGCCCATCAGCGTGCCCCCGGCTCGCGCACGTCGAACGCGGTTCGGAGGCCGTCACCGAAGAACGAGAACGCCAGCGTGAGGATCGTCAGCGCAACACCGGGGGCCAGCGCGAGGATCGGGCTGGACTGCAGGTACTGCTGGCCTTCGGAGATCATGTTCCCCCAGCTGGCGTGGGGCGGCTGGATGCCGACACCCAGGAAGCTCAACGACGCCTCCGAAAGCGCCACCCTGCCCATCAACGATGTGGCGATGACCATCACCGGCACGTAGATGTTGGGCAGGATGTGCCGCAACGAGATGCGAAGGCCCGAATAGCCAAGGGCCACCGCGCTTGCGACGTACTCGCGCTCCTTGGCCTCGAGGGTGAGGGCGCGAAACAACCGTCCGTAGCGGGGAATGTCGGCGATGCCGATCGCGATGATGATGCTCGGGAGTGACGGCCCGAGTGCGGACACCACGATGATGCCGAGCAGCAGGCTCGGTATCGCGAGCAGGACGTCGAAGATGCGTGAGAAGAGGTCGTCGGCCAGACCGCCGCGGTAGCCCGCGATGATGCCGAGCACGCAAGCCGGGATGACCGCGACGGCGGTGGCCAGCACCGCCACCAGAAACGCGACCCGGCCACCGGACAGGATGCGGGCGAGCACGTCGCGGCCGAGGTCGTCGGTGCCGAGCCAGTGCGCGGCCGACGGCGTTGCGAATCGGTCGGTGACGACGACCAGCGTGGGGTCCTGCGCGAAGAACGGCCCAATGACGCAGGCCACGAACAGGATCAGGATGATCACCCCCGCCGACCGCGGCAGCGCGGTTCTGGCGGAAGCGTCGGATCCGGACGCTCACGCGGCGGGGCGGAACCGGCGCGATGGCTTCGGGCGCGTCGAGCGTTGTCGTCATCGTGCCGCCACCCTCACACGTGGGTCGATGACGCCGTACAGCGCGTCGACGATGAAATTCACGCCCACTGCGTAGACCAGCAGGGTGAGCACGGCACCGGACAGTAGCGAGAAGTCGTTCCAGGTGATGCCGAGGTAGACCAGTCGGCCGATGCCCGGCCACGCAAAGATCGTCTCGATCAGCACCACCGAGCCGATGATGTCGGCGAGATTGACGCCGAGGTCGGTGACGCTGGGGATCAACGCATTACGGAACGCATACTTGCCCACGATCGTGCTCTCGGCGAGGCCGCGGGCGCGCGCGGAACGAATGTAGTCGGTCCGCAGGACGTCGATCATCGTCGCGCGGACGAGCAACGCGGTGCTGCCGGCATGCCGCATGCCGAGCACGAGGGCGGGCAGGATCAAGTGCTGCAGATCCGGCGGGTTGCCGCGGCCCGAAATCGGAACCAATCCCCAGTAGAAGCCGAGGACCAGGATGCCGACGATCGCGATGAAGAACGGCGGCGTGGCGGTGGCGCTCATCGCCAGTGATCGGCAGGCCGCGTCGATCCAGCTGTTCTGATAGATCGCCGCGAGCAGGCCAAGGACGAAGGCCATGACCATGGTGACCAGCGCGGCGGCGAGCACCAGTTGGATGGTCGCGGGCAACGCGTCGAGAATCAGTTCCCGCACCGGCGTATGGAACCGCAACGATTCACCGAAGTCGCCGTGCAATATGCCCGTGAGGTAGCGCCAATACTGTTCGGGCAGTGGAGCATCCAGGCCCAGCTTGGCACGGATGGCGGCCTTGACCTCCGGAGTCGCGGAATCGCCGAGGATCAGGCGGACGGGGTCGGCGGGAATGACCCGGCTGGTCAAGAACAGCAGAACCGAGACACCGAAGACGATGACGACGAACGAGACGATGCGCCTGAGCCAGGGTGGCACCTTCACAGACCTCCGCGCGCCCGCCCTGCCAGGTTTGGCGAGCTCCGGCGCGAGGAGTCCATTGCTATCCGTCATCTATTGGCGACCATCCTCGTTGTCTGAATCCCGTTCGCGGACCGTCCGATCCGCGACGGGCGTGGTCAGGCGCCGCTGTCGTCGACGGTCACCGTGGTGTAGGAGTTCATCAACAGGCTCTGCCACCCCAAGGGGCTGAGCACCAGGCCCTTCACCCGCTTGTTCGAGATGAGGAACGCGTTGGACCAGTACAGCGGGATGTCCGCGACGTCTTGTTTGACGATGAGTTGCGCGGCTTGCTGGGCGAGCTTGACCTCTTGGTCCTTGGCCGCCTGCGCAGGCATCTCGTCGATGATCTTCTCCAGGTCGTCGCTCTTGAACGTGTAGTAATCGTCGGCGGCCTCAGCGAGGCTCTTACGCCAGCGGTCCTTGTAGAACACCGAAGCGCTTGCGCGTCCGCTGGACCTGGTGAACAGCACGTCCCACTCGTAATTGGGGCCGGTTCCGGCATTGTCGGCGTCCGAGCAGGTCAGGTCGACCTTGTAGCCCACCTGTTGGATCTGCGACTGAATGGCGGTGGCCACGTCACAGAGCGACGGCGCATTGCGCACGACGAACTTCAGCGTGCTGCCCGGCGGGAATCCGGCCTGGGTGAGCAGCGCGATGCCCTTGTCCTTGTCGTAGGGGAACGGCTGCAGGCTGGGGTCGGAACCCTCCTGCCACGGCGGCAGCGGCTGGTCGGCATATGAGCCGAAGTCGCCGACCACGGCGGGCACGATGCTCTGCGCGTTGAACAGGTACGCCAACCCCTCGTGCATCGCGTGCACGTCTTTGTAGTCGTTGACGCGCGGCCCGGCGAACGTGAGGAACGCGTTGTAGAAGGTATTGCTCGGCACGGATTGGACCTGGAGCTTGTCGTCGGCCTTCAGCTGCGCCAGCGATTGCGTGGTGACGTTGTTCGTCAGCACGTCGATATCGCCATTTTGCAGAGCCAGTGTCGCGACGTTCGGGTCCGGCAGGATCCGGTACAGCACACCGGATAGCGGCGGTTTGCCGCGCCAGTAGTCATCGAACCGCTTGAACGTGATGTTGTCACCGATGGTGCGGCTGTCCCACTGGTATGGCCCGGTTCCGATCGGATGTTCGGCCCATGCCTTCTCGCCCATCTTGGCGCGTGCGTCCATGTCACCCATGAATGCGGTGTCGGTCAGGCTGCCCGGCAGGTTGTTGTCCGGCAGCTTGAGGTGGAACGTCACGGTGGTCGGGTCATTCACCTCGACGCTCTCGACGTTCTCGAAGTCGCCCGCCAGCGCCGACGCATTGGCCGGATCCAGAATCGCCTCGAAATTGGCCTTGACGTCGTTGGCCGTGAAGGCCTTGCCGTTCTGGAACTTGACGCCGTCCTGAAGCTTGATCGTCCAGGACTTCAAGTCGGTCGACGGGGTGGCCTCCTTGGCGAGCGCCGGGCTCGGCTGACCGTTCTTGTCGCTGGTGAACAATGGTTCGTAGACGGTGCTGCCGAGCATGAGTCGGTCGATCGTGATGCGGACCTGAACGTTGTCCGATTGCACGAGGTCGCTTTCGGTGGCGATGCGCAGTTGGTCACCGCCGGCAGAAGCGCCGGTCTGCGACGAACCGCCACCGCACGCGGTGAGACCGGCAACGAGCATCAATGTGGTCACGAAGGCCAGGAGCCTCCGTCCGCCGATGCGTATGGGTCTGGTGCTGCCCATGGACTTGGCTCCTCGCCGTAGAAGATTCCGAAGACGGCCGCGGCGACGGAATGCGCCGTCCGCGGTGCGTGTCGACGTGAAATCCACGCGATGGGATTGAAACACCAGGATTGTCTACAGTCAACATTCTGACGCGAACGCGATAACGTGGTCCGGTGACCTGGACCGCCGACGTGCCCCTCGACCAGCTCCCGGCCTTGCCCCCGCTGCCGGATTCCTTGCGTGAGCGATTGGATGCGGCGTTGGCGAAGCCGGCTGCACAGCAGCCGAGCTGGGACCCCGAGCAGGCGACGGCGATGCGCACCGTGCTGGAGAGTGTTCCGCCGGTGACGGTGCCCTCGGAGGTCGAACGGCTGCAGGGGCTGTTGGCGCAGGTGGCCCGCGGTGAGGCGTTCCTGCTGCAGGGTGGGGACTGCGCGGAGACCTTCGTGGACAACACCGAGCCGCACATTCGGGGCAACATTCGCACGTTGTTGCAGATGGCGGTGGTGTTGACCTACGGCGCGAGCATGCCGGTGATCAAGCTGGGCCGGATCGCGGGGCAGTACGCCAAACCCCGGTCGTCGGATACCGATGCGTTGGGGCTGAAGTCCTACCGCGGCGACATGATCAACGGATTCGCCCCGGATGCGGCGGTGCGCGAACATGATCCGTCGCGGTTGGTGCGCGCCTACGCCAACGCCAGCGCGGCGATGAACCTGGTGCGTGCGCTGACCTCGGGCGGTCTGGCCGTCGCTGAATCTGGTGCACGACTGGAACCGGGAGTTCGTCCGGACCTCACGCGCGGGTGCCCGCTACGAGGCGCTCGCCGGTGAGATCGACCGCGGCCTGCGGTTCATGAACGCCTGCGGTGTCACGGATCCGAACCTGCAGACCGCCGAGATCTTCGCCAGCCACGAGGCGCTGGTACTCGACTACGAGCGGGCGATGCTGCGGCTCGGCCCCGAGGAAGCCGAGGACGAAGCGCCCAAGCTCTACGATCTGTCGGCGCACTTCGTGTGGGTGGGTGATCGCACCCGTCAACTCGACGGCGCGCATATCGCGTTCGCCGAGGTGATCGCCAACCCGATCGGGGTGAAGATCGGGCCGTCGACGACCCCGGAGTTGGCGGTCGAATACGTCGATCGCCTTGACCCGCACAATATTCCGGGTCGGCTCACGCTGGTCAGCCGGATGGGCAACGGCAAGGTCCGCAACCTGCTGCCACCCATCATCGAGAAGGTGCAGACGCTCCGGCCACCAGGTCGTGTGGCAGTGCGACCCGATGCACGGCAACACCCACGAGTCGTCCACGGGGTTCAAGACCCGCCACTTCGACCGGATCGTCGACGAGGTGCAGGGCTTCTTCGAGGTGCACCGCGCCCTCGGCACCCATCCCGGCGGCATCCACGTCGAGATCACCGGCGAGGACGTCACCGAGTGCCTCGGCGGGGCGCAGGACATCTCCGACACCGACCTCGCCGGCCGCTACGAGACCACCTGCGACCCGCGGCTCAACACCGAACAATCCCTGGAATTGGCCTTCCTCATCGCCGAGATGCTGCGCGACGTAGGGGCTCGTCGACAGACCTTCACATCCCGATCCCCGATGCGGTACATTCGGCGTCTACCAAAACTGTTAACAGTCGACGATCTTCACACCATGAGAAGGAGAGCTACCCGTGAAATACCAGGTGGCCGTGCTCGACGGCGACGGCATCGGGCCCGAGATCGTGCCGACCGCCGTCGCATTGGCCGATGCCACGACGGCGCAGACCGGTGTGTCGATCGAGTGGCAGTCCCTGCCGATCGGCTGGAAGGCGATCGGCGAATGCGGCGATCCGATGCCCGCCTCCACGAAGGAGGCACTGGCGTTCACTCACGGCTGGATCATGGGTCCGCACGACAGTGCTTCCTATCCCGCCGATTGGCACGAGTCGCGCCGCGCGATGCCCGGCGGCGAACTGCGAAAGCACTACCAGCTCTACGCCAACATCCGCCCTGCACTGACGCTGGCGGGTGTGCCCGCCATGGCGAAGGACACCGACCTGATCATCCTGCGGGAGAACACCGAAGGCTTCTACGTCGACCGAAACATGTTCCTCGGCCACGGCGAGATCATGCCGACGAGCGACGTCGCTCTGGCCGTCGGCGTCTTCACCCGAAGCGCCATCGAACGAGTGGTGGCCGATGGTTTCGCGCTGGCACGCAGTCGGCGCGGCCATCTCACGGTCGCGCACAAGGCCAATGCCCTCAGGACGACGACCGGCATGTACAAGTCCATCGCCGAAGAAATGGCCCCCGACTACCCCGACGTCACCCTGGACGACTATCACGTGGATGCGATCGCGGCGCTACTGGTGCGCCGACCCGAGACCTTCGACGTCATCGTCACCGAGAACATGTTCGGCGACATACTGTCCGACCTCGCGGGCGAACTCTGCGGCGGGCTCGGAATCGGTGGAGCGCTCAACGCGGGCAAGGACCACGCGATGGCCCAAGCCGTACACGGCAGCGCGCCCAACATCGCGGGTCAGGACGTGGCCAACCCGGTCGCCGAAATGCTCTCGACCCTGATGCTGATGCGCTGGATGGGGATTCGCCATTCCGACACCGGACTACAACGCGCCGCCGACCTCGGCGAGGCCGCCATCCACGAGACCCTGGCCTCGGGCGTGCGGACCAGGGACCTCGGCGGCGAAGCGGGAACCAGGGAGTTCTCCGATGCCGTGCTAACCCACCTGTGACGCGTCAGCCGACACCCACCCCGCCGACGCGCTCGGCGCCCGACACCGGAGGCTCAGCTTTGTCAGCACCCGTCCCGCTCGCCGTCGCTCTCGCTGCTCTGCGGCGGGGACGTCGCACCCGTCAGGCAGCCCGTCGACGCATTGGCAGACCATGTCCAGCCACTGCTGGACTCCGTCGACTTTCGATTCCTGCAGTGCGAGCGGACCTACTCGCAACGCGGTGCGTTTCCCAGACTGGCAGACGATCCCGCCGGGCCGGTGGAGCCGGCTCGACGAGGACTACGCCTCAGTCTTCAAGGCCGCCAAGGCCGACGTGGTGTCGCTGGCGAGCAACCATGCCCTCGACTTCGGCTGGGACGCGCTCGAGGACACCATCGCGCTGTTCAAGGGGTACGGGATGGCCGTGGTCGGTGCGGGCGCCGACGAAGACGACGCCCACCAGCACGTCATCGTGGAAAAGGACGGCGTGCGCGTCGCGATCCTGGCGTACTGCTCGGTCATCCGCGATGGCCAGGCAGCCATCGGTCCACACCCGGGAGTATGCGGATTGCGCGCGCGCACCTGGTACGAACCGATCGACTTCCAGCCGGGCTGTCCGCCCCGCATCATGTCGGAGGCGTTGCCGGGCGACGTCGCCAGAATGGAGGCCGACATCCGCGCGGCCAAGAAGGATGCACACGCCGTCGTCGTATGTCTGCATTGGGGAATCCGCTACATCCCAAAGGTTCTCGCGACATATCAGACGCCAGTCGCGCACGCCGCCATCGACGCGGGCGCCGACGTGATCATCGGGCATCATCCCCACACCATCAAGGCCGTCGAGGTGTACAAGGGCAAGGCCTGCTTCTACAGCACGGGGAACTTCCTCACCACGGGCAATCAGGGCGCCGACAAGACGTCGCACGCCGAATGGAACCTGTTCTGGTATGAGCGGGACCCATCGTCGAACTACGGCTTTCCCGACCACTGCCGTGAAGCGGTGCTGCCCAAGCTGACGTTCTCCACCGCGGGCCTCGAGACGGTATCGATGCACCCGGTGTACATCAATCGGCAGGCCCAACCCGTACCCGTACGTACCGGTGACGAGGACTTCGAGAAAGTGCTCACCAAGCTCAACTGGGTCTCCCAGGAATTCGGCACCGAATTCGTCGCCGCCGACGACGAGATCCTCGTCAAGACTTCGTAATCCCTTGCCGTCACCGAGTACGACTGAGCCAGGGTTCAGTCGGAAGGAGTAGTGAAAGATGGATCGCATCATCGAGTCGATCAGTCGGTTTCAGTCGGGCATCACCTATGACGACTTACCCGGCGACGTCGTGCATGCCGCGAAGCGGGTGCTCGTCGACACACTGGGCTGCGCATTCGGTGGGTACGACACGCCGGCGGCAGCGGTAGCGCGTGCGATCGCGGAAGCCGTTTGCCCAGTGGAGGGTTCGCGACAAGCATCCGTTCTCGTGGATGGCGCGCCCACCAGTCCGGACTTGGCCGCATTCGCCAACGGCGTGATGCTGCGGGTGCTCGACTTCAACGACAGCTTCCACGGAAAGGGCAACGGCGGGCATCCGAGCGACGTCATCGCCGGAGTCCTCGCGGTCGCGGAGTCGGAGCACGTCGACGGCGCGTCGACACTGCTCGGCATCGTGTCGGCATACGAGGTGTTCTGCCGACACGTCGGGCTCACCGGGTTGGGTGCGAATCCGTGGGACCACGTCAGCGCCACGGTGCTGGGTGTCGCGGGTGCCGCGAGTCGGCTGATGGGCCTGTCGGAAGATCAGCAGCGCCACGCCCTGACCTTGGCGATCGTTCCCAACATGGCCTTGCGGGCCACACGATTTGAAGAACTGTCGATGTGGAAGGCATGTGCCGCGGCCAACGCCTCGCGCAACGGGGTGTTTGCCGCCGTCCTGGCCTCGCACGACGTCAGCGGGCCGCCCCGCCCATTCGAGGGACGTGGCGGGGCGTTCTCGGGTCCCGTCCCCCAGTTCGAACCGGTACCTCTCGGTGGCGACGACGGCTTCGCCATTCAACAGTGTCAATTCAAGCGATTCCCGGTGTGCTCGTTGACGCAGACCGCGGCATCGGCGGCCCTCGAGTTCCACGCCCTCGGAATAGACCCAGCCGGACATCGAACGCATTCACCTGGGCACCACGACCTTCGCCATCAGCGTGACAGCCGGCGACAGAGAGAAGTGGCGGCCGGTCACCCGCGAGACCGCCGACCACAGCCTCCCCTTCGTGGTTGCCTCGACCGTGCGGGATGGAGCCTCGGGCGCACTCGCGCTGTTGGACGGCAACGGGTTCACCGATTCCGGCCTGCTGGCGTTGATGGACCGCATCGAGGTGTCGGCCGACGCCGAATGCGACGCGGCGGCGCCGATTACCACCTCGAAGCTGGAGATGACCTTGACAAACGGGGAAACCCACTCGGCCACAGTCAAATACCACCGCGGTCACTACCTCAACCCGATGACCGACGATGAACTCGGCCAGAAGTATCTGGAGCAGACCGCGCCGGTCATCGGCGAGGCCGCGGCCAATCACCTTCTCGAGATGCTCTGGGACATCGACCACTGCGGAGACGTGAGCAAGGTACTCGCCGCGACCAAGCGGGGCCCGTCGTGAGGCTGCGACCGACTCGGTGAGCGCGCGAAGGTCTCACTCCCGGTTCGAGGCCGTCGCACCGATCGTCGCGAAGATCGGTGCGGTATCGGCGAGAGACTCGGCCTTCGACAGCAGACCCCACAGCACGTCGGCAACGGCGGGCGGCAACACCGAGGTGGCGAGCCCGTCGAACTTGCTGCGCAGGGTGTGGTCGGCCAACGGGGCATAAGGGGTACCCGCCGGGGCCTCGACCTCTCGCTCGAACTCCCCCAGCTTGCTCGTGATGCGGACGATGGCGCCCTTCTTGGCCGGGAACCGTTCGTCGAGCCGCTCGCTGCCGCGCAGCGTGACACGTGACTTGAGCGCGGCGATCTCGGGATTGGTGGTCCATTCCGGTGTGAAGTGATCCGGGCCAACCCATCTTTCGTGGGCAGCGAGTGCCAGGACGTATTGGATGTTGTGCGTCCACAGCGGGTGATCGTTGATGACGGTGACCGCGTTGTGCGGCAGCGCGGCATCGATCGCCTCGATGTCGGTCCAAGTCAGGCCGTGGTCGTCCATGAGACCGAGCACCGCGTCGATGGCCGAATGGGTCATTCCGCAACCGCTGTGGAGTTTGATGCTCGTACCCGTGATCTCGAACCGCTCGCCCAACTCGGCGGTGAGTTGGTCGGGGTAGGTCTGCGGACCGCCATAGGTGGCGAGGAAGTCGTGTGGACCCGTAAGCAGGTCCGGCATCGCGACGAATCCATTCGCTGCCAGCAGGGCCGCGTACACCCCATTGCGGGCCGCGATTCCAGTCTGGAAGGACTTCACCATGTGGGAGGGATCATCGTGGACGGCCATGGTGCCCGAACTCTGGCTGCCCGCCAATCCGATCGCCGAAGTCAGTTGCGGGACGGAGAGACCGAGGATGCGGCCTGCCGCGACGGCCGCCCCGATGGATCCGTTCACGCTCGTCGGATGGAAGTTGCGGTCGAACTGGTTCTGCACGCCCATGGCCTTGCTCGTCCGGCACTGGACGTCGTAGGCCGCGACCATGCCGGCCAGCAGCTCGGCGCCACTGACACCGCCGGCGGCCTCGGCCGCGGCGAGTGCGGCGGGGACGATGGCCGCCGCGGCGTGCGTGCGCGACGAGGCATGGGTGTCATCGAGCTCGAGGTCGTGTGCGCCGACACCGTTGACGAACGCGGCCTGCTCCGGTGTGGCCAGCCTGCCGTGACCGACCACGGTGCACCGTCCCGACTCGGCCAACGGAAAGGCCCGGAGCGATGTCGTGACGGCCGCCTTCCGGCTGGCGGCAAGGAGGATGCTGATCATGTCGGCCAACACAACCCGGGCCTGCGCGAGGACATTCGTCGGCAGTTTCGCGCCGTCCACGCTCAATGCGTACTCCGCGAGCGTCGACGTAGCGCCAAGGGCTGAATCAGTCATATCCGGTGTCACCTCGAGTGAGAGTCGATGTCGCGGCGAACCCCGACGAGGGGCGCCGGAGTCTGGCATGTCAACTGTAGACGATCCGACAGAGCTAGCCCAAGTCCGCCGGGCGGCTTTCTGCATCACCGCAGTTGAGTTCCAGCGACGCCAGAACCCTGCGCCTGTGAGTATTGCTGATTGTTGACAGAAGACAGTGACCCACATTACTGTCCCGGACTGTATCTGCCCGGGACATTGACGTCTCCGGTCCGCATGGCTGGCCGTTGGCGAACCGTCAGGAGGAGCCAGTGAAATCGATTGCGAGCGCGCATCTTCGCGCCGCAGCGCTAGCCACGATCGTGGTCATCGTTGCGGCAGCGTGTTCCTCGAAGGGACCGTCCACCGGCGGCGGCGGTAGCGCCGATGCCGGTCCTGTGCAGAAGGGCGGAGCGCTGACCGTCGCGATTGCCGACGATCTGCGGGAGCCGTCACAACTACAGGCGCACGATTCGTTGTCGCGGCTGGTCATGGGCAGCACCGTCTACGACCCTCTCTTCACCACGGACCAGAACCACAAATCCGCACCCGCGCTGGCGACCGGTGCCACCCCGTCAGCGGACTTCATGACATGGACGTTCAACATCCGCGAGGGAGTGAAGTTCCAGGACGGAAGCGTCTTCGACGCCAATGACGTCAAACAGAATCTGGATGCGATCGTCGACCCCACCTATGCCTCGGCCACGGCCGGTGACATCGAGAACGTGGCCAGTTGGCGCGTCGTCAGCCCCACCCAGATCGACCTGACTCTGCACAAGCCGGACGCCGATCTGCCTGCCACGTTCACCGACATGATCTTCATGGGCAACATGGAGAAGTACGACCCCGAGCACCCGATCGGCACCGGCCCCTATGAGTGGTCCAAACGCGTTCCGGGGGACCACATCGAGTTCACCAAGTTCGCCGGCTACTGGCGAGGCGAACCGCCCCTGGACTCCGTCAACTTCAAGGTGGTGAGCGACCCGCAGGCGGCGGCACTGCAACTGCAGTCCGGTGACGTCGACGTGCTGACCAACGACAGCGTCGCATCCACGATGCTGCCTGCGCTCAAGGCCAATCCCGATATCACGGTCTATGAAACCCCTGGCGCCACCGACTTCCACGGCTACACGAACTTCGAGAAGGATCGGCGGGGCGGCTACACCGACGGTCAGAAGGTCCGCCAGGGACTCGCCGACCTCTGGAACCCCGAAGAGGCAATCCCGCACATCATCGGCGACTTCGGAAAACTCTCCACCCAACCGATTCCCGATTGGATGCCGGGCGGCGATCCGTCCCTGAAACCATGGCCCTTCAAGGAAGACGAGGGCAAGCGCCTCTTGGCCGAAGGTGGCATCCCAGCCGGCGGAGTGATCAAGATCCTCGCCACCGACCGGCCCTACATGTGTCAGGTAGGCGCCGCCTACCAATCCAAACTCCACGACCTGGGATACGACGCCCAATTCCAATGCCTGCAGCCAGAAGTCGCGGTGAAGTCAGTGCAGAACTACGACTGGGACGTCCTGTTGTGGCGAAACAGTGCGGACACCACCGCAATTCGTCACTACCAGGGCACGTGGAGCATCGGTTTGGCCGGCGATCCGCCCGCTCCCCCCGATGACGTTTCGACGCTACGTGATCCCGAGCTACAGGGGATCCTCGACAAGATGTCGGCCTCCCCCGCCGACTCGCCTGCCTACGCAGATCTCGGCAAGCAGGCCGCGCAGATACTCGTCACCAAGCAGATCGCCACACTGCCCGGATACTTCGACACGGCCAGGATCGCAGCGAGGAACAACGTCCACGGGATCGTGGTCAGCCCGGAGGTGTACTTCGGCTTCCTGTACAACGCGATGGGGACCGTATGGAAGTCGAAATCGCAATGACGACAGCGGCTTCGGCGCGAGTCGGACCAGCGGTGTAGCAATGGGAAGAATAGTCATCAGCAGGGTTCTGCTGCTGCCGATCGTGTTGTTCGGCGTGTCAGTGGTGTTGTTCGCCATCACACAGATCGTGCCGAGCGATCCGGTGCGTTTGATGGTCGGCGATCAAGTCGATCCGGTCGTCCGCGCCCAGATGGAGGCGAAGCTGGGACTCGACAAGCCTGTCGTGCAGCAGTATTGGGGGTACCTGAGCAACCTGCTGCATGGCGACATGGGCCAGTCGATCCGGTACTCGACTCCCGTGAAGGAGCTGCTTCTGCAGGCCTTCCCGGCGACCATGACGTTGGTCGCCGCGAGCATGGTGGTCTCGATCCTGCTGACGTTTCCGCTCGGGTACGCGGCCGCGAGGTTCAAGGACTCGCCGCTGGACGTGTTCATCCGGGGCTTCTCGATCCTTGGCACTGCGACACCGCCGTTCTATTTCGCCATCATCTGCATCCTGTTCCTGGGGTTCCATCTGGGCTGGTTTCCGATCACCGGCCGGGGCGACCCACCTGATCTGCATCACCTGATCCTGCCTGCGTTCATCCTGGGTTACTCGGACGCAGGCCACAGTGTGCGGGTGTTCAGGGCGAGCCTGGTCGATTCGCTGCAGGAGGACTACGTGCGTGCCGCACGGGCAAGAGGGATCGGTGGTTTGTCGGTGCTGTTCAAACACAGCGGTCGCAATGCGCTGATTCCGACGACGACCGTTCTGGGCCTGAGTCTGGCCAGTATCGCGGGCTCATTGATTCTGGTGGAGACCGTCTTTGGCTGGCCCGGCGTGGGACGTCTGGTCGAGATCGGAATTCTGTGGAATGACTTCCCGCTCGTCGCGGGGGCGCTGCTGACGCTGCTCGCCTACACCGTGATCGTGTCGGCGGTCGTCGACATCCTCTACGTCGTGATCGATCCGCGTATTCGAACCCATGCTGGAGTGTGAGAGCGATGACGATCTTGGCGGACGCGCCGGAGGCACTGCCAGACTTTCGGCCCAGGAACCTCTTGGTGCGGTTGTGGGATTCCGACGCTCGCCGACGGTACTTTCGCAGTGCAGTGGGGATGACCAGCCTCGTGGTGGTGGTCGCGCTCGTCGCCATCGCGATCATCGGTCCGTTCTTCACGAAGGAACCCAATCGGGCGGATGTCCTCGCCATTCTGCAGCCTCCCAGTGGACAGAATTGGTTCGGGACTGACGAACTCGGTCGCGACATCTTCGCCAGAGTGATCGCCGGAGTGCGGATCTCGTTGTTGGTTTCACTCGTGGCCACGGTGGTTTCGGTTCTGATCGGGATGGTGGTCGGGTCTGCCAGTGGGTTCCGCGGCGGGATCGGCGACGATGTGGTGTCGCGGATCGTCGACGTGTTGATCACATTTCCCTCCTTGCTGTTGGGCATCGTGATCGCGGTCGCCATGGGCCCGTCGGCAGCCAGCATCATCATCGCGTTGAGCATTTCCCAGATCCCGCTCTACGCCAGGTTGTTCCGGGCGGGCGCGCTGACCGCCAAGGGCACCGAGTACGTGATGGGTGCTACCGCGTTGGGTCTGCATCCCATTCGCATCCTCGGCAAGCACATCGTGCCCAACACGATCGTGCCGGTGCTCGTCGTCGCCGCGGGCCACGTAGGGCGGCTTGCCATCACCGAGGCGTCCTTGAGCTATCTCGGCGCAGGCATCCAGCAACCGAATGCCAGTCTGGGCAACATGATTTCGGAGGGTCAGCCCTATCTTCAGGTCGACTGGTGGCTTCCGGTGATCCCCGGTGCCGTTCTGATGCTGCTATCGGTGGCGTTCAGTTTCATGGGCGATGCGCTGCGGGACGCCTTCGACGTCCGCGAATCCAGCGTTGCGCAAGTCGCCGCGGCCTAGGGGCCGGAATGCCCGATTGTGAGCGCGATACCTGCGAGGAGGACGTGGCGTGCGGCTGAGTGTCCGGAACTTGTCGATCACCTACACGACCGGCCATGGTGCGGTGTCGGCGGTCCGGGACATGTCGGTGGACCTCGACGAGGGCCACACGCTCGGCATCGTCGGTGAATCCGGCTCGGGAAAGTCGACGCTCGGCCTATCCCTGATCCGACTGCTTCCAGCGAGCGCCGCCACGACCGGTGAAGTACTTCTCGGCGATGACGATGTCCTCACATTGCCCGAGAGCAAGATGAAGCGGATTCGCGGGCCGGTCGTCGGCATGGTCTTCCAGGACTCGCTGTCGTCACTCAACCCGTCGTTCACCGTAGGTGGTCAGCTCGTCGAGACACTGCGCGTGCACGACAAGAAGATCACCCGCCACGCCGCAAGAGCACGTGCCGCCGAGCTGTTCACCGAGCTGTCGATCCCGCCCGAACGGCTGCGTGCCTATCCCCACGAATTGTCCGGCGGCATGCGGCAGCGGGTGATGATCGCGATCGCGCTGTCGTGTCAGCCGCGGTTCCTGATCGCCGACGAAGCGACGTCCGACCTGGACACCGTAAGCCAGCGTCTGATCCTGGACATGTTGTCGCGGATCCAGCGTGAGCGTGGGTTGGGAATGATAGTCGTCAGCCACGATCTGGGCGTCGTCCGCCATCTCTGTGAGTCCGTCGCCGTGATGTACCGCGGCGATCTCGTCGAATATGGCCCAACGACAGAGGTATTGAACAACCCCCAGCATTGGTACACCCAGGGCTTGATTCGTGTCAGTGCCAAACACCGCGACGCCTCCGGCAGGCTCTACACGCTGCCCAAGGGCGGCGATCCCGCGTCGCCGGGTGAGTCCGAGCCGGCGGGGGCAACGCCCGCCGAGGTCGTCCGATGAGCGAAACCGGCCCAGTGCTCGTGTCCGTCTCCGGCGTCACCAAGCAGTACACCGTGCCGAGCGGCTGGTTCAGGCGAGCCAAGCTCGATGCCGTTCGCGGTGTGGACCTGGAGATCCATCGCGGGGAGATCGTCGCCCTGGTCGGTGAGAGCGGTTCGGGCAAGAGCACCCTGGGGAGAATCCTGGTCCGGCTGACCAAGGCGACGGCAGGCCAGGTGATCTTCGACGGCATCGACGTCAACCGGCTCAAGGGCCGGAAGCTGCGCGAGTACCGCAAACGGGTGGGCATCGTGTTCCAGAACCCCTACCGCAGCCTGAGCGCCAGGATGACCGTAGGCCAACTCATCGCCGAGCCGCTGCGGGTCTGGAAAGTCGTTCCCCGCGACCAGATTCCGGCCGAAGTGGCGCGCCTGCTCGACAGCGTGGCGCTACCACGGGCGCTGGCATCGCGCCATCCACACGCCCTCTCCGGCGGTCAGCGCCAACGCGTCGCGATCGCCAGGGTGCTCTCGGTGCGCCCGGAGTTCCTGGTGGCCGACGAGGCTGTCTCGGCGCTGGACGTGTCAGCTGCCGCGGGTGTGATCAATCTTCTACTCGATCTACGCGCCAACCTGGGCCTCACCGGCCTGTTCGCCACCCACGACCTCAGCGTCGCCGGTATCTTGGCCGACCGGATCGCAGTGATGAACAAGGGCGAGATCGTCGAAATCGGAACTCCCGAAGAGCTTTTGAAGAACCCCCAGCATCCGTATACGAAGCTGCTGGTCGCCGCGCAGTTGCGCGTGGACGAGGATGCCAAGCCGGTCGAACTCGAGGAGTCATTACGGATGGTCGCCGATGCGAAGTTGGACGAGGCGTGAGCATGGACGCAATCGTCGAGTCGATCAGTGGATTCCTCGCCGAGGCGCGGTACGAGGATCTGCCGGACGAGGTCGTGCACGCCGCCAAGCGCGTGCTGATCGACACGCTGGGATGCGCGTTCGGTGGGTACCACACACCCGCGGCGGGTGCGGCGAGAGCGATCGCAGAGGCCGTGCGGCCCAACGCAAATGCGCCGCGGGCGACTGTCCTCGTCGACGGCGCACCGACGAGTCCCGACCTGGCCGCGTTCGCCAACGGTGTGATGCTGCGGGTGCTCGACTTCAACGACAGCTTTCACGGGAAGGGCAACGGCGGCCATCCCAGCGACGTGATCGCTGGAGTGCTGGCGACCGCGGAGTCCGCCGGCGGCACCGGAAGATCCACCTTGCTCGGTGTCGTATCGGCATACGAGGTCTTCTGCCGATACGTCGGGCAGACCGGCGTAGGCGCCAATCCGTGGGATCACGTCACTGCCACCGCGCTCGGGGTCGCGGGCGCCGCGAGCCGGCTGATGGACCTTTCGCGGGATCAGGTGCGCAATGCCCTCGCCTTGGCCATCGTGCCGAACATGGCGTTGCGGGCCACGCGATTCGAGGAAGTGTCGCAGTGGAAGGGTTGCGCGGCCGCAAACGCATCACGCAACGGGGTGTTCGCCGCCACGCTCAGCTCGCTGGGCATGACCGGCCCCGCTCGCCCGTTCGAGGGGCGAGGCGGAGCGTTCTTTGGTCCAGTGCCGCCGTTCGCGCCGCCGACCCTCGGCGGTGAAGGAGGATTCGCGATTCTGCAGTGCCAGTTCAAGCGTTTCCCGGTGGGATCGCTGTCGCAGACCGCGGCGTCTGCCGCACTCGAGATTCACGACCTGCGGCTCCCGATGGACCAGATCGACCGGATTCATCTGGGCACCACCGGGTTCGCGATGAGCGTGATGGCAGGCGACCGCGAGAAGTGGCGGCCTGCCACCCGGGAGAGCGCCGATCACAGTCTCCCGTTCGTCATCGCCTCGACGGTGCGTGACGGTGCTCCCAGCGTGCACACGCTCGAACACGACACGTTCACCGAGCCGGGGATGCTGGAGTTGATGGACCGCGTCGAGGTGTCCGCCGATCCCGAATGCGAAGCCGCCGCACCGATCACCATGTCCAAGCTCGTGGTGACGCTGCGGAGCGGCGAAACCCGCTCAGCCACGGCCAAATACCATCGCGGGCATTACCGGAATGCGATGACCGACGACGAGATCGCCGACAAGTACACCCAGCAGGCGATCCCCGTGTTGGGTGCGCGTGCGACGGCACGGCTTCTGGAGTCGCTGTGGGACATCGACCGCTGTGAAGACGTCGGAGAGGTCGTCGCCGCGGCGACGACGCTGCGGCACTGAGCCTGCTACCGGGTCACTCGAGCGGTTCGGTGAGGTGATCGACTGCCGCCGTGTAATGATCTCGGGCCCGGTCGATGTGGTGTTCCATGACGTCGATCGCGGTGGCGCCGTCGCCGGCGATGATGGCGTCGACGATACGGCGATGCTCGTCCCACGCCTCCCGGCGGCCGGTGGGATCGAATGGCGGCGAGTACCAGTTCGCGCGCCGCTTGAGTGCGCTGAGCAACTGGGACAGCAGGGCGTTGTCCGCGATCGCGGTGATCTCGGCGTGGAAGTCGACCACGGCGCGGTGAACGGTGGGATCCTCACCGTGCTCGAGCAGATCCTCCGCGGCCTCGAGTAACTGCCTCAGCCGCCCCGCCTGCTCCTGGTCGATCCTCGCGGTGGCGAGCCGGACGGCGGTGACCTCCAAGCCTCGCCGAACATCGAAGAAGTCCGAGATCTCCACCCGCGTTGGCGTGTGCACGAATGCCCCCTGGCGAGGCTTCAAGTCGACATAGCCGTCCCTGGCCAGCAGTTGCAGCGCCTCACGCAATGGTCCCCGGCTGACCCCAAGCTGCTTCGCCACATCGCTTTCGACGACTCGGGCACCCGGGCGAATGGTCCGGCTGACGATCAGGCCCTCCAGCTGCCGATACACGCGTTCGCTCAGCGGTGGGACCTGTTCCAGGCGCTGGAAGTCCATGTCGTCCGGCTCAGCGACGGCCATGCAGACGATTGCACCACACCACGGCGGACACCAGTAGCCCGGCGCGCCTGAATTCGCCAAGTTCCTCGCCGCGGCGCCGCGCGACCGGCGGTACCACCCTGACGAAGCCCATGCTCGGCCGCACCGCCTAGGCGATCACGGGAGCCGCACTCGGGCCCGCCATCAGCCGACCATCTCGTCGATCACGTCCGCTTCGTCGCGACGGTGCCTGCGACCGGCGGCATGGGCCGACGCGTGTTCGCCTGCGGTTCTGCCGAGCACCATGCCGGACACCAATCCGCTTCCACCCGGGTAGTTGTGGTAGTAGATCCCGCCGACCATCTCGCCGGCCGCGTACAGGCCGGGTATGACCCGCTCGCCCTGGTCGAGGACCTCGGCCTTCGTGTTGGTGCGCAGCCCACCGAAGGTGAACGTGATGGCGGGAGCGACCGGAAACGCCGTGAACGGTGGGGAATCCAGTGGCACCGCCCAGTTCGACTTCTTGGGTTCGATTCCACGCGTGCACTTTCCATCCAGCGCACCGAAGTCGGCGTCGCCGTCCACGATGGCGGCATTGAACTCTTCGACGGTGGCGACGAGGTTGTCGGCGTCGAGGTCGAGTTCCGTGGCGATGACGCGGATGTCGTCGGTGACGACCTTGGTCACGTTACGGCTGCGGTACGTCGCGCGCAGAAGGTCGACGGTCTTGGAGTCGACGATCTGCACCGCAAACCCATTGGCGGATTCCACCAGGTTGCGTCCGCTGACGGCGTACGTGAAGGCCCTGAGGTCGGCACCCTCGTCGAAGTAGCGCTTGCCCTCGCGGTTGACGGTGATGCCGAAGCGATACGACACCCGCTCCGCGATATCGCCGTGGGCCCGCGGGCCGAAGTCGGGGGCGAAGTAGTCGTTCGCCACCGAATGGCAACCACCCCAATGCCCGAACGGTCGCGCACCGATGTCGATCGCCATCTGCAGGCCGTCCCCCGTGTTGAACTCGGTGCCACGGACCTTCGCCAGGTCCCACCCGGGGCCGAGGTACGCGTTGCGAAGGTGCGGGCTGGCCTCGAATCCGCCGCACGCGAGGATGACGGTGCGTCCGAGGATCGTGTCGACGGCACCGTCAGCGGTGCGGACTTCGACGCCCTCGATGCCGTCCTGGCCGCGCAGCAGCTTGGTGGCGCCCGTGTCGTAGTGGATCGGCACGCCTCGCTTGGTCAGGTACGAGATGAGCGCAGCCACCAGACCGGGGCCGCCCTCGTAGTGCTGAAGGTCGTCTCCCCCGATGAGTTTGATCTTCTCTTCCTTGTGGATGTCGTCGAAGCCGAGCGCGAGGTGGAACCTCGAACCCATGTCCTGCAGCCATTCGACCCCGGGTCGCGCACCGTCTGCGATGAGTCGCGCCATGGATTCGTCGATGAGATACCGCGACGCGCGTTGCAGATCGTGGTAGAAGTCGTCCGCCGAGTAGGCATCGATCTCGATGTTGGCAAGCTCGCTCGGCGTCGCAACGAAGAAGCGTTGCGACGTCGTCGATGTCGCCGTGCGGTATCCGCATCCGCCCCTCGGTGAAGAAGGAGTTACCCCCTCGTTTGCCTTCCGGCGCCTTCTCGAGGACGACGACGTCTTCGACGACCTCGCGGGCACGAAGCGCCGCGCACAGGCCGGCGTTCCCGCCTCCGACGACGATCACGTCATGAATCGTTGCGCTATCAGTCATACCACTCTCCATTTCAACTCGTGTGCAGGCCCATGACCCGCGTAATGTCTTGCACGCCTTTGGCTTCATCGCCACGCAGGACCAGGTCGATCAGCTCCGAAGCGGCGGCCTCAGTCAGACAGCCGTCGACGGTGGATCGGAATTTGGCGACGACCTCATCCGGAGTGAGCGGAATCGTCGGGTCGTATCCCCGCGGGTTCGTGTACAGCGACCGATGCGTCTTGCCGTCGATCTCGAACTCGATGGACGCCGGATAGTAGAAGAAACTGTCGTCCTTGGTCGCCTGGTAGATGCCCTCCACTTCATCGTCGTAGTCGATGCGCACCCGCTTCTCGACTTCGGCGATGCGTGGGTCACTCAGCTTGTCGGGTGTCATCTGTCTCAGCGAGACTTCGCCGTCGATGAGGCCGGCGGCCACCGCGAACGGGATGGAGAAGCGCGCTTCGCCCGTCGTCGTCGGACGTTCTCTCCGGAACGGAGGATCCTCGACCAACCATGACGGAGCGCCGATGCGAATGACGTCCGGAATCTTGCGGTCCAACCCGAACTCGTTGCGGCAGGCCACGACACCGTCGAGGATGTTGAACAACATGCCGCAGGTGGAGTGCACTTTGAACCCCGCCTCCAGCAGCGAGTAGCGCTCACCGAGCCCGTCGAGCATGATCTCGGGACGCGGTAGTTCACACATCGCCTTGGCGAAGCCGAACGTGCCCTCGAACACGGTCAGCGGACCGGTGTAGCCGAGTTGGGCGAGGAACGCCGCCTCGATGCCGTTGGCGGTCGCCCGGCCGGCATGAAGCGGCTTGCACTCCGGGCCGGTGTTCATCGACTCGCGAAGTCCGGCCGCCGCCGTACCCGCGATGGCGAGCGCCTGGGCGGTGGCCTCGGCGTCGAGGTCCAGCATCATCGCCCCGACCGCCGCCGACCCGAAGACGCCCGTCGAGCCGGTGCCGTGAAAACAGCTCACGTTGCGCGGCAACAGGGTGGCCTCACCCGCGCGACCCATCACGTCGTATCCGATCACGATCGACTCGAGGCAACGGCCCCAGCTCGCACCGGTCTCCTCGGCCATGACGAGAGCGCTCGGCACCACGACGCATCCGAGATGGTTGTCCGACGGGCGGTGCCCATCGTCGAACTCGAGGGTGTGCGCCAGCGTCCCGTTCGCGAGCGCCGAATCCTCAGCGCGCAGAGCGGTTCCCAGCCCAACCGCGGTCGTTCTTCCCGGCGCACCCCGAGTCTTGACCAACGTGAGGATCTTCTGACCCGTGTCGGTCGCCGTGGCGCCGATCATCGCGCCGATGGTATCCAGCGCGTGCAACCGCGCACGGTCGAGGAGACCGTCGGGCAGGTCATGCCTTCCGACGATGTAGTCGGCGACCTCGACCGCGATGGGTCGATCGGACTCAGTGTGCAAGTGATGCCACCTTCTTTTCGCGCCGGTCCCGAAGCTGCCTGCGCACGTCGACGGCCACCGCGGCGGCGGCCAACACGAAGATCACCAGAGCAAAGGGCCGGTCCAGGATGAATGAGATCGGACTTCCGTGGGACAGCTCGCCGATGCGGGTCCAGTTCGAATCCACGATCGGCCCGAGGATGAAGCCGAGCAGCATCGGCGCCTGCGGGAATCCCAGCAGGCGCAGGAGGAACATCGCGACGCCGATGACGAGCATCGTGTACACGCCGAACATGGTCTGTTCCACCGTGAATGCGCCGAACACAGCCACCACGATGATCATCGGCGGCCACACTCGCGGATCGACCTTCAAGATGAGCACCAGCACCCGCATCGCGAATACCGCGATGAACAGGAACAGGATGTTCGCCACCACGAACATCAACATGATGCTGACCGCCTGCGGCGCCTGGGTCTGGAATAGTTGTGGGCCCGGCCGCAATCCGGCCAGCGTGAACCCGGCAAGGAGAACGGCGGTGGATCCGCCACCGGGGATGCCGAGCGCCATGGTGGGCACCAGATCACCACCCTCGGCGGAGTCGCCTGCCGCTTCCGGGGCGATCACGCCGTCGAGATTTCCCTGCCCGAACGGGGTCGGGTCCGCCGAGATGCGCCGCGCGGTGTTGTACGCAATCCACGCCGCCACCGTGCCACCGGCGCCGGGAATGACCCCCACACCCGTGCCGATGAGCGCACCGGCAGCGGCCACCCGCCGACGTTTCCACAAGACCGGCCACGCCGACCGCCACGGCACCTCGATCTTGCCGGTGTACTGGCGGCGTTCATCGCGGCCAAGCAGCAGCTCGTAAGCCTGGACGATCGCGAAGAGCCCCAAGATGATCCAGACGAGTTGGATCCCCGGCCACAGATCCCGCATGCCGAAGGTGAACCTTGCGTAGCCGGTGAATATGTCCTGGCCGACCGACGCCAGTAGGAATCCGACCCAGGCCGATATCAGGGCCTTGAGCAACGGCGCGGTCGAGACAGCCGAGACCATGGTGACACCGAAGACCCCGAGCGCGAGGTATTCGGCCGGGCCGAACTTGACCGCTATCCGGGCCACCGTGGGCGCCAGGAACAGCAGCACGATTGCGCCGAAGATACCGCCGGCGAAGGCCGCCGACCGGCCGACGGCCAGGGCCTCGCCGGCCCGCCCCTGTTTCGTGAGCGCGTAACCATCGATCGCGGTGGCCGTCGACGACCCCGTGGTGGGGATGTTCATGATCATCGCCGAGAACGCGCCGCCCCAGTTGTCGGTGACGAACATCGCCAGCATGAACGCGATGGCGGGAAGCGGATCGACGAAGATGACGATCGGAAGGAAGATCGCCAGCAGGCTGGATCCGGTCATGCCCGGCACGGCGCCGAGCAGTATTCCGACCATGCAGCCAATCGGAATGGCCAGCAGCACACCGGGTGTGAAGACTATCTGGGCGCCCTCCCAGATATTGGAGTAGGTCAGCATTCGATGGATCCCTACGAGACCAGACCTGTTGGCAGCCTGACCTGGAGCAGCTGAGTGGCCACCACCCAGAGCACCGTCACGGCCACGCAGCATGCGACGGTCGTGGTGATGCGAAAACCCACCACCAGGCCCAGCGCACCGATGACGAACAGGAACGTGGAAACCAGATAGCCCAGCTCTGGAATCGCCACCACGTAAGCGATGACGGCGACCGTGAACACCACGGTCCGCAGCGCCGGTGACGAGAACAGCCCGCCCGTTGACTCGACGATCTCTACCGGGACGGCGTCAGTGAGTTCATCCGGGAGTTCATCCGGAGCCCTCTGAAGCGGCGTCTCCGTCGGGGGCGCTTTGCGGTGATCCGCGTAGGCGCCGACGAGCTGCGTGACGACGTGCAGGACGCTGAAGACGACCAGGCCCGAGGAGAATGAATCGCGGGAATGCCGAGGCCCTTGACGGAAAGTCGGACAGCGACCGCAGCAGCAGCAGCCAGATCACCAGCGCGCCAACTCCTACCGCCGTCTGCCGTAATTGATCTCGCGTCATGGCGCGGCCGGCCTCGCGTACGAGTCAAAGCCGATTCGCCGCTTCCTCACTTGTGCAGACCGATCTGATCAGCGACATCCCCGACCTGGGCGTTGAGTCGCTCCTGGATCGCGGGAAGGTCCGCCATCGAGGTGAACTGCCAGTTGAAGCCGGTCTTGTCGAAGAAGGTGCTCTTGATCTCCGGATCATTCGCCGCCTTCTGAAACGCGTCGGCGAGCGTCTTGGTGATGCCGTCCGGAGTGCCCTTCTTCACCGCAAGGCCGCGGTACGAATCGAAGGTGTAGTCGACGCCGATCGCCTCCTTCACGGTCGGAACGTCGGGCAGCAGGGCGATGCGCTTGTCGTCGGCGACCGCGAGGATGTTGATTTCCGACGGATACAGGTCATAGAAGCCGCCGGCACGGAATGCCGCATCGAGCTGACCACCGAGCAGACCGGCGGTCAGCTCGGAACCACCCGTGTAGGGAACGAGCTGTGGTTCTGCGCCGATCGCCTTGAAGTAGTTCAGTGCGAACACGGCGGTGCTCGAGTTGAGCCGGGTGACACCGGCATTCGCCTTGTGCGTCTTCGCGAAGTCGTTGAAATCGGCCAGCGTCTTGAACGGCGAATCCTTGGGCACCGCGATGAGACCCGGATCGGTGTTGGCGGACCCGATCATCGTGTAGCTCTCGTCGCCGAGTTCGGCGCCGCCGAGTTTGGACATGTACTCCCCTGGGGGGCTCACGGCAAGCAGCGTTCGACCGTCGGCGTCGTTCGCCTGTAGCTCCTGGATCGCCTCGAGGCCCGCCACCGCCGACGGCGTTCTTGATCGCCACGTCGACGCCCAGAGCCTCCGAAAGCTTGGGCGCCAACAGTCGATTCATCAGATCTTCCGCACCACCGGGGGCCGCCGCGACCAGGATCGTGACCGGTCCGCCAACGGTGGTGGCGTCAGCAGGCGGCGCCCCGGAGCCGTTGTCGCCCTTCTGCCCACAGGCTGCCAACACCATCAGCAGCGCTGATGCCACCACCAGCAGAGCCGTTCGTACACCGCGGAGAACGCCTGACGTCAAGACCATGTCGCACCCACCTCTTCGTGTTGTGTTCCGTTGTCTGCGAAGTTCGACTTCCCGACCAGCGACGCGGCGACCGCCGACACCTGCCAGTCGTCGGATTCCTGCCCGATCAGCGTCGACCACAGCCTTGCGGCCGATTCGTGGTCGAGCACCGCCGACGCGAGCCGTCGGAACTTGGCTTCGAGTTCGGCCTCGGTCAGCGGATACGTCGGGCTGCCGGCCGGTGCGTTGCGTTCACCGGCGAATGTGTCTACCCCGGTGACGATTTCGACCACGGCACCCTTGAGCGCGGAGTACCTCGACTGCAGATCGTCGTTGCCCCGGACGGAGACCTTCCGCGAGAGGTCGAGTAGATCCTCGTCGGTGGTGTATTCGTCGGTGAAGTGTTCGGGCCCGACGAAGCCCTCGCGGGCGGCGACGGCGGCCACGTACTGGATGTTGTGTGTCCACAGCGGATTGCCGTCGATGATCGGGACCGCTTCGTGGGCGAGCTGGATGTCGATCGATCGGATGGCGGTCCAGTCGAATCCAGGTCGTGCACGCATCTCGAGCACCAGATCGACCGCCGAGTGGGTCTGACCACAGCACGCATGTCGCTTCAGGCTGGTGTGGCAGATCTCGTAGCGCTGTCCCAGTTCATCCACGAGTCGTCCCGAGTCGGCCGAGGTCCCGCCGAACGGCTTCAGGATGTCGTAGCGGCCTGCGAGCACATCCGGAGCACCGCGGTACCCGTTGCGTGCCAGCAGCGTGGCCTGCACACCGCTCTGTGCGGCAATCCCGGTGTGGAACGACTTCACCATGTGTGACGAGTCGTCTTCATAGGTGAGAAGACCCGAACTCTGGCTCGCCGCAAGGGCGATCGCCGACTGGAGTTCTCGCGAGGACAGTCCGAGCAGCTTCGCCGAGACGACCGCCGCGCCGATCGGGCCGCAGACAGCGGTGGGATGAAATCCGCGGTCGACCTGCCGCTGGGAACCCATCGCCTTGCTCACCCTGATCTGAACGTCGTAGGCGGCCACCAGGGCCTCGAGGAGCTGCTTGCCCGTGCGTCCGCCCGCTTCCTCGGCGGCGGCCAACGCGGCCGGAACCAGCACCGCGGCTGCGTGATTGCGCCCCGACGAGTGAGTGTCGTCGAGTTCGATGTCGTGGCCGCCGATGCCGTTGACGAACGCTGCCTGGACGGGGTCGGCACCGGTGCGGTGGCCGATGATCGTGCATCTCCCCGCGCGGTAATCGGGGGCCGTCCGGAGGGCGATCCCGACCGACTTCTCGCGGCTTGCCGCCAACAGCACGCCGATGGTATCTGCCAGGACCAGCCGGCTCTGCATCCTGACGTCCCCGGGGAAGTCGATCGAAATCCGCATCCAGTGCGTATTCCGCCAGCGAGGCCGTCAGGCTCACAGAAAGCTCCTCAGTCACGGCAGTGGGCAATTCAGCCAATTAGCTGGGTGCCGAAGCCACCGATACGAGTGGCCTGGCCCGTCTCCTCTGCGGTCACCCTAGCGGCAAGATTGTAAACAATCAACATTCCTACAATGACCACCCTCGATGCGGTTGTGGCGAGCCCTTCGACGCGGACGACGTGTGCCGGTCAGCGAAGGCCGAAGGGGTCGACGGGCGCGAGACTTCTGCGCCGCAGAGGACTCGGCCGGCCCCGTGCTCTCGTGCGGCGGGCCTGGGACTCACGCCGATCTATGGACCTGCGGACATGCCCTGTCCCCACCCATGTCACGTCGGGCAAATCCGTGATTGGACGGTGTATCGTAGACAATGCGGTTGTCGGCGCGCCAGCGAACACGTTGGCTCCGCGAATGTCCGCAGGATCGAGAGTTCAGCCGCCGGCACCCAGTACGGGGTGAGCGACGTCGTCAGACCCAGGCGCTGCCCACCCGACCGAGTTGAGGTATCTATCTAAAATGGATCGGATCGGACCGTTGAGCGGACATGTGAGCCGAGTTCCGCCGTCTGGCGAAGAACGCGACGATGGTCCGTTCCTGCACTTCGCAGGTCCGCCCAGCAGCGTTCTCAAGCCCCTTCAGCGGCTCGAGGGCGTGCCTCCGTTGCGAGACCGGCTGCGCGTTCAGATCGAGGAGCTGATAGTCGAGGGCACGCTCGCGCAGGGCACCCGACTGGTCGAAGTGGATCTGGCCGACCGATTCAACGTCAGCCGGGGATCCATCCGAGAGGTCATGCAGGATCTCGCCCGCGACCGATTCGTCGATGCACGACCGCGGCTGGGAACGTTCGTTCATACCCCGACCCCGGCCGAGATCGACGACTTCTTCGACATCCTGCGCGCGCTCGAGTCGGAGTCGTCCCGCCTCGCCGCAACCCGGGTGACCACAGCGCAAGCGGTCGAACTTCAGCAACTCCTCGACGCAGGATGCGAACTGGTCGACTACCAGCGGGACGCCGACCAGCCTGGTGCCGGCCCGGCCCTGCACACGCAGATCGCCACCATCGCGCGTAGTGAGATCCTGCTGAACTCACTGGCGCTCTATTACAAGAAGAACGCCTGGTTTCGATCGCCGTATCGTGGGGAGCACGCGGGTCGCGACCTGGCCGGTCAGCATTCGGCGATCATCGACGCGATCGTGCGGCGCGATGCTCAGACGGCCTACGACTCAACCGCCGTGCACATCGATGCCGCCAGGGCGCACTACATCGATCTCGTTGCGGCGCATGCCAGGAACGGCTGACGGCGTAGGCGCGGCTCAGTCGAGACTGAACAACGTGCTGTCGATCTGCTCCAGATTTTCGACGGTCAGGATTCGATCGGCCATGGCTCTGGCCTGAGCCGCGCCGTACACGGGTGCCGCGCTTCCGAGGAACTTGGCCACGACCTCATCCTCCGTCAGCGGACGCCGCGGATCGTAACCCCGTGGTGAGGCCACGACCTGCCGCCACGACCGCCCCTTGCTCTGCACCGTGACCGCGGCCGGATAGAAGAAGAAGTCGTCGTCCTTCGTTTGCTCGAAGATCTCATCCACTTCGGCGTCGACGACGATGTGGATCTTCTGCTCGATGTCGGCCAGCTGCGGGTCGGTGACCCCCGCCTCCGAGAGCTGCCGCGTCGTGACCTCACCGTCGCGAAGGGCGGCCGCGACACAGAACGAGATGCTGAACCTCGCGGCGCCCGCGTCGGCCGGTCGCGAACGCCCGAATATGGTGTCCCCGGTGATCCACCGGGGCAGACCGACTTCGATGCGGTCGATCGCCTCTGGGACAAGGCCACTGGCGTTTCTGACGTCGATCGCGGCGTCGACGGCCGTGAACACCCGCCCACAGGCGGCATGAACCTTGAACGCGGATTCGGCCACCGCGAAGCGCGACCCCAGTTCCTTCATGACCTGTTCGGGCCTTGGCGTCGGAGTGAACGCGCGCAGGAAACCGTACCCACCTTCCAGGATCGCCTCCGGACCCTGCAGCCCGCGGGCGGCGAGAAACGCCGCAGACACCCCCGTCTGGACCCCACGACCGACCTGAAACGGTTTGCAGTCGGCGCCGCTCACCTGGGGTTCGCGCAGTCCGGCTCCTCCGTTGCCTGCGATTCCCATCGCGTTGACGAATTGTGGCCGATCGAGTCCGATCAACAGACCCGCGGCGGCGACGGCACCGAAGCCCGCGGTCGTCGCGGTGTGATGAAAGGGAGTGTCGTCCCTGGGGAACAGCACCGCCTGGCCGACGCGTCCCATCACGTCGTAGCCGAGAATGACCGCCCGCAGGAACTCCTCACCGCTTGACTTCTGTTGCTGTGCAACAGCTATCGCGGCGGGCACCACCGCGCCACCGAGATGGTTGTCCGAAGGTCGGTGCCCGTCGTCCATCTCGAGCACGTGCGCGAGCGCCCCGTTGACCAACGTGGCGCTCTCGACCGAACCCGTCTGCGGGAATCCGAAGAGCGTGCAGGAGCCGGGCGCACCGGTGTCGAGCGCATACGACGACAGGACACCGCCCAGCCGGTTCGTGGAGCCGGCGATCATGCATCCGATGGTGTCCAGTACGCACTGCTTTGCCTTGCTCCGGACCTCTTGCGGGATATCGCCAAGTGCGGTGGACATCGCGTAATCCACCAGTCGTGTCGTCAATCCTGGCGATTCAGAATTCATGTGATCCGTCTCTGCTCAGTTGTTCTTGGACTGACCGACGAGGTCACGCTGAAGATGGTCGAATACGTGAACGATATGAGTGCGCAGCACGTTTTCGGCGCGGTCTGGATCCCGACTCCGAAGCGCCGACACGACTGCCGCGTGCTCCTCTTCGGGCCTGCGGTCGCTGGGCCTTCCGGCAAGTATGCGCATCCGGTCGAATTCGTCGTTCAGTCGCTCGATCGAGCGGCGGAGCCGCCCATTGCCGCAATTCTCGTAAATGGCGACGTGAATCGCGTGGCCCAACTCCGCCGCTTCAGAGGTGTCGCCGACCACGGCTTGCTGGCTGCTGCGCGAGGCCAACTCGTCGAGCTCATCGAGCTGAACGTCGGTGAGCCGCAGGGAGGCTTCTCGCGCCGCGAGACCCTCCAGCACGGCCCGCAATTGCGAGATCTCACGGACATCGTCGGAAGTCACGGCCGAGACGGCGTACCCGCGGTAAGGCGTCCACGTGACCAGGCCGGTTTCGGCCAGCCTGACCAACCCCTCCCGCACGGGGGTCTTGCTGACCCCCAGTTCCCTGACCAGCCGACCCTCTTGGAGGGATTCACCCGGTTGGAGTTGGCAACTGATGATCGCCGACCGCAGCGCCTGATAGACCCGCTCAGTGAGCAGGTTCGTCGCATCACCGTCGTTCTGGGCTACTCCCACACCACCATCCCCTTCGCGAAGGTCGGCCCCGGGCCGGCCGCCGACAGTCCTCGAGCCCCCGATGAGGCGACTCCGTCCAACTATGACGCCCCCCGGACGAGCAACGCGGACAGGCACGACATATCCGGTATCTCGGAAAGGCCACGGCACATCGCGACGATGTCGTCGCAGCGGCTGTCGTCAAGGGCCACCGAGGCCAATGTCCGGAACTTCTCCTCGACCTCGCAACGCGTCATCTGGCGCAGCGACGGCACGAAGTGCTCGTATACGGCGCCCGAAGCCATGGTGATTCTCACCTTGGCCGCCCTCGGTCGGGTCTTGCGGTACTCGGCTTCTATCTCGTCGTCCACCTCGATCGTGACGCGGTCGCTGAGCGCGAGAACCCTGGGATCAGTCAAACTCTCGCGAGAATAGGCTTCGAACCCCGCCGATCCCTTGATCAGGAACAACGCAACGCTGAAACTACCGCTGAACTGTGCGTCGGTGACGCTGCTCGGATACTTGATCTTTCCGATGACCTCGTTGGCGGCCCTGCTGTTGGTTCCGATCCAGATGCTTTCGATGTCCTGGGGATCGAACGCGTGATTCTTCCGGATCCAGGCCAGGGCCTCCGTCATGGGCTGGATGTATCCATCCTGGGCGTACGGCTTGTAATGGGCGTCCAGGATCTCCCAGTGCGTCCCCAGCCCCTTCGTGAGCGACGTCGGATCCTGCACGCCGAACGCCCGCAGGACACCTTCGCCATGGTCGAGGGTTCTGCCCGAACCGGTGATGCCCGCCTCGGCCAGCATCACCGACCTGATTCCGGCCATCGCCGCGAGCCCTGGATACAACCGCTTCGCGCTGCCCCGGCCGGTCGGTGGCGCGTCCTGATATCCGACCAACTGCGAGCCGGCAAGACCCAGCGCGTGGACGGTGACATCGGTGCTGGTCGCCCGCAGCCTTGCCGTTGTCGCGGCGGCACCGAGCGCGCCGTACGAGCCGGTCATGTGGTGCTCGCGCCTGCGGACTTCGTCGCCGATGGTGAGCCCGAGTCTGGCCATGATCTCGTAGCCGGCGACCAGCCCCGTGATGAACTCCTCGCCGCTGCTCGCCTGCGTCTCGCCGACCGCCAACGCCGTTGGCACCACGACGCTTCCACCCTTGAGCGACGTGCGCGCATGGTTGTCGTCCATTTCGAAGCCGTGCGCGAAGACACCGTTGACCATGGCCGCGGCGCCACACGAGGTACGCGTCCCGTAGTTGACGACGGTGCTCTGCGGTGTCCCGCCTTCGCTCTGCACGTACTCGTATACCGCTCTCGACCATGGCAGTGTGCTGGCCGCGAGTTGTACTCCCCACGAATGCATGGCGAGTTCGGACGCCTTGTCGACCACCTCCCCGGGGAGATCGGAGAAACGGAGTTCGGTGGTAAACGTTGCAAGCTCGCGCGTTTCGCTCAACTCTTCGCCTCCTCCGGCTCGTCGCGTATCTGGCCAACCGACTCGAAGACCAGGTCGAGCAACTGCCGGGTGTACGGGTGGGTGGCGTGGTGCTGCAGGAAGTCCGGCGTCCCGCTGTCGACGACCTCCCCGGCTCGCATGATCAGGATCCGGTCGGCGATGGCGAGCGCAAGCGACAGGTCATGGGTCACGAAGACGCAGCTGAAGTTGCGCTGGGCCTTGAGGTCGAGCATCAAGTTCACGATCTGCGCGGAGACCGAGACGTCGAGGGCCGACGTGATCTCGTCGGCGATCAGCACATCCGGGCGCCCTGCGATCGCTCGCGCGATCGCCACGCGCTGTCGCTCTCCGCCGGAGAGCATCAGGGGATACTTCAGCCGATAGTTGACGGGGAGTCCCACGCTGGTCAGCAGTCTGTCGACCTCATCGGATACCTCGGCCTTCGGCACGACGCGCGCCACGTTGAGCGCCTCGGACAGTGCCGGCCCAATGCGCATCCGCGGATTCAGGCTCTGATAGGGGTTTTGGAAGACGATCGCGGTGTGCCTGCGAAATTCCTTGATCTGCCTCCTCGTCCGTTTGGTCAGCTCGGTGCCGCGAGCGCTGACGACACCAGAGGACGGACGCACCAGCCCGGCCAGCATCCTGGCCAACGTCGTCTTGCCCGAACCACTTTCGCCTACGATCACCAGAAGCTCATCGCTCATCAACTTCAGGTTGACGTTCGAGACGGCGTTGAACTTGCGTCGACCGAACCAGCCCTCACCGATGGCATACGTTCTGGAGACGTCTCTGGCCTCCAAGACCGGATTGTCCGGCGGCGCCGAAACCGGGCTTCCTGATGCCGCGTTCGTCATCGCGTTCACTTCCTCGCCGGAGGTGCCGTGACCAGTCGGCCGTGGTCGTCCATCGTCCGCCTCGTCGCATTCACCAGCACATTGGTATACGGGTGCTGCGGGTCGCTCAAAACCTTCCCGGTGGGACCGAATTCCACCAGTTCGTCCCCGATAGATGACGGCCACTTCCTCACACAGTGCGGCCACCACCCCGATGTGATGGCTGATGAGGATGAACCCGAGCTGGCGCTCGCGTTGCAGCCGACGCAGCAGAAGGATGATCTGGTGCTCGGTCACCTTGTCCAGGCTGGCCGTCGGCTCGTCCGCGATCAAGAACTTCGGGCTGGCCACCATGACCGTGGCGATCAGCGCCCGTTGCTGCATCCCGCCCGACAGCTGGTGCGGATAACTACCGAGCCGCTCCCCCTTCAGGCCGAGCTCCTCGACGGTCTGGACGGCGAGTTGATGCGCCGCCGAGCGGCTCAGCGAATGATCATGCACGCGTGCGGTTTCCACGATCTGGGCCCCTATGGTCCGGACGGGATTCAACGCGGATCCGGGGTCCTGGAAGATCATGCCTATCTCGCGGCCCCGGACCTTGTCGATCTCCTTGCGATCGAGGCTCAACAGATCCTGATCGCCAAGCCGGATATCGCCGGACACCCGCGCGGACATGGGCAACAGTCGCATCACCGCCATGCCCAGTGAACTCTTTCCCGAACCGGTTTCGCCGAGAATGCCCAGCGAACCACCGGCCTCGACCCGAATGGAGACCCCCTTGAGCGCCGCGGCGTACGCAGCTTCACCGCGGACGTCGAGCCGGTACTCGACGCGCAGATCGTCAACGACTAGGCCAGACACGGCACCGCTCCTCTCTCGGGACGACCCTGGATGGGGGCGTCGGGGTCAGCTCGACGACCATCAACCGAACCTCACTCCGTCAGGTCGAAGGCGTCTCGCAACGCGTCCCCGACGAAGCTGAACGAAATCGCGAGCACGCACAGCGCGATACCGGGATACAGGCAGATGCCCGGATGTACCTGCAGGAACGGTGCGCCCTGCGAAATCATGTTCCCCCAGCTGGCATTCGGTTGCTGAACACCGGCGCCCAAGAAGCTCAAGGATGCCTCCGACACGGCGGCGCGACCCATGTTGCCCCCGGCGATGACCCCGACCGGCAGGATGATGTTCGGCAACACGTGCCGCAAGACCACCCGTGGGGACGAGTATCCCTGCGCGATGACGGCCTGAACGTAGTTGCGTTGGATGCACGATTTCGTGAGCACCCTGAACTGGCGTCCGTAGCGCGGCGTCACCGCGATGCCGATGGCCACGATGACGCCCGTCAACGACGGTCCCAGCGCGACCACGATCAGCACGGCCATGAGAATCGTTGGGAAGGTGGCGATCACGTCGAACACGCGGGACAGCATTTCGTCGTAGAGCCCCCCGATGAATCCGGCGGAGACGCCGAGAATCAACGCCAAGACCAGCCCGAGCAGCGTCGCCAACACCGCGACGGTCAGTGCGACACGCGCACCAGCCAGGACCCTGGCGAGCAGGTCCCGGCCCAGATCATCGGTGCCGAGGAGGTGCCCCGAATAGGTGAAGGCCTGTGCGATGTCGGTCTTGTTCGGGTCGTCGGCGAACATCGGCCCGAATATCGCGGCCAGCACGATCAACACGATCAGGGCGAGGCCGACGACTGCGGGTTTGTTCTTCAGGAATCGCCGCACCGCACCGCCGGTGAGGTTGACCGACTCCCCTGGGGGCAAGTCGATGACTTCTACGGGCGGCTCCATCAGAGAATCTGGCGAACTCATCTGCTCCTCCAACGATCGATACCGGTTCGGTCTGGCACTCGGAACATCAGCTGCACCTCGTGTTTCGTCATGCGCACCTCACCGCAACCTCGGATCGAACACGCCATAGAGGATGTCGACGACCAGTGACACGAACACCGAATACAGGACGAGCATCAGAACCGCTCCCGAGATCAGTGGGAAGTCGTTCCACTGGATCGCGGTCGAGACCAACTTTCCGATGCCCGGCCAGTTGAATACCGTTTCGATGAGGATCACCGAACCGGCCAGGTCGGCCAGCCCGACACCGAGGTCGGTGATGGTCGGAAGCACCGCATTCCTGGCGCCGTTCTGCAGCAGAATCGTCCGGCCGGGAACTCCGCGGGCGCGGGCGGCCTTCGCCTGGTCGCTGTTGAGTTCGTCGATCATGCTGGCTCGCAGGATCCTGGTCGCGCTGCCTGCCTCGTGAAGTCCCAACACCAGCGCGGGCATGATCAAGTGGACGACGTCGGGCGGATCACCTCGACCCGAAACCGGCAGCAGGTCCAGGTAGAAACCGAAGATCAGGATTGCCACCAGGCCGATGAAGAACACGGGCGTCGAGGTGCCGATCACCACGATGGCCCGGCTGACCACGTCGAACCAGGTGCCGCGGAACCGCGCCGAGAGAATGCCGATGGTGAGCGAGATGATGATCGCGACCAGAGTCGCGGTGGCAACGAGCGTCAACGTCGCAGGCAGTCCGTCCATGATCAGCGAGCTGACCGGAACGTGGTAGCGAATCGAGACGCCGAGGTCGCCGTGCGCCAGCCTGACGACGAAGCTGACGAACTGTTCCCACGCCGGCTGATCCAGACCCAGCTGCCGGGTGATCGTTGCTCTCATCGCCGGGGTCGCGCCGTCTCCCGCGATGAGCCGCGCGGGATCGGATGGTAGGACCTGCGAGATGATGAAGAGGATCACGGCGACACCGACCAGGACGAACGGCAATGTCCCAAGTCGGCGTAAGACCATCTGCCTCATGATTCCTCCTGGATTCTTACGCCATTACCACGCGAATGCGGTTGTCACGCAGCGGTACCCATGTGCTAACCCGTCACGGTGACCTTGCCCATGGCGTTGTAGAGGATGTTGTAGTAGGCCAGCGGGCTGACGGTCAGACCCTGCACCCGTGGACCCGAGATCATGTAGACGTCCTGAAAGTATCCGGGTATCACCGCGGCATCGGTCTTCACCACGCGGTCGGCGATCTGCGCGCCCAGATCGCCGTACTCCTTCGGATCGACCGCCGCAATCATCTTGTCGATCAACCCCTGCAGGTCGTAATCGCGCAGGGTGTTGGTGTCGTCGGGCTCGGGCAGCGTCGGCGCAACGCCCCACCGCTGGTCGTACATGGTCGCCGCGGTTGCCCTGCCGCTGGTCGCCCAGAACAGCAGATCCCAGTCGTACTTCGTCACGGCGGCCGGAATGACCGCGCTCTCTTGGCAATCCAGCTGCGCGTCGTACCCGAGTTGCTTCAGATTGGACTGGAACGCCGTCGCCCACTGACACAGGTAGGGCCTGTCCTTGACCGCGAGCATCCTGATCGTGCCGCCCTGCGGGATACCGCCGTCAGCCAGCAGTTGCTTGCCGCGTGCCTCGTCGTAGTCGTACGGCTTCAGGTCCTTGGAGAACCCCTCCTGCCACGATGGGATGGGCTGGGTCGCCGCCGTCCCGAACGCCCCGATGAGCCCGGGAACGATGTTCTGCGCATTGGCCAGGAGAGCCAACCCCATGTGGACCTTGTCGCCGTCGGTGTAGCCACCCTTGCGGGCCTTCTCGAAGTTCGTGTACGCCTGGAAGAAGTACGAGCCCTCCGCATGGAGGATCTTGATCTTGGAATCCTTCTCCAGATCGGGAAGTGCGGGAATCGCCGGATTGTTGGCGACGACGTCGACCTCACCCTTCTGTAGCGCAAGGGTGGCGGCCTGAGGGTCGGTGATGCCCTTGAACACCACCTTGCCCAGCGGGGGCTTGCCGCGCCAGTAGTCCTCGTTCGGCACGAAGGTGACCGACGTACCGGGCTCACGCGAATCCCATTTGTAGGGACCGGTTCCGATCGGGACCTCACCCGGCTGCAGCAACGGGCCCGACTTCCGCGCATCCAGGTCGGAGATGAACATCGTCTCGATCATGTTGGCCGTGAACCGCGAGTCGGGGGCCTTGAGGTGGAAGACCACCGTGTAGTCGTCGGGGATGTCGATGGAGGTGACGTTCGACAGGTTGGAGAGGAACGACGACGCGTTGGCTGGGTCCATGAACGCGTCGAAGTTCGCCTTCACGTCCTTGGACGTGAATGCCTTTCCGTTGCTGAACTTCACCCCCTGTCGCAGGTGCAGCGTCCACGTCTTGGCGTCGGGGCTGGTATCGGCCGACAATGCCAATGCCGGTGCCGCGTTCGCATGCTCGTCGGTGGCGAACAACGGGTCGTAGACGGTGCTGCCCATCAGCACACGGTCATTGGCCGCACTGCCGAGGACGATGTTGTCCGCATCCCGCAGATCGTTGATCGTCGCCACGGTCAAGGTGTCGCCGCCCGACGAGCCACCCGACGACGATCCGCCGGAACACCCGCTGAGCGCGAGCACCGTGACCACCAGGCCGATGAGGAGTTTCCTCCCGGTTGCGCGACCGCCCCGGCGTGCAAGTGCGTGCGTCCCGTGATGTGCAGATCCCTTGGAACGGCCTTCGTCACGCGTGCTGCTCATGGCGTCCTTCGCTTTCGATCTCGCCCTGCGATTTGTCCGAAATCAGAAGCGCGGCAAGATCCGACACGTCCGCGCAGTCCTCGAGCTGGTCGACGCGCGCAAGCACGGCCTCGGAGCGCTCCTTCGAGAGAACCGAACCCGACAGCCTCCGGAACTTGGCCTGAAGGTCCGCCGTCGACACGTCGTGGATGTCCGGAATCTCCGGCGGTGATACGCGCAGTACCCGGCCGTCGACGAGGGTGACCCGCATCTCGCCGCAGTGCTTGTCGCCCCGTGCGTTGGGATCGGCATGGAACTGGATCCGCTGCGCAAGCGCCAGCGTGGCCGAATCCCGCCAGGCACTTGGGTTCTCGTAGAATTCGAGGTCATTGCTGTGATGGACGGCACGCACTGCCAGCGAGTACGCCAGGCTGAACTGTGCTTGGATTACCTCGTGGGGGACGTAGATCGTGCCGATGTGCAGCAGCAGAGCGGGCGCGAGGTCGAGATCGATTCGCTCGATGTCCTCTGGACCGAACCGCTCGACGTCCAGCAGATGGGACAACAGCGCGACGGGCGTGTGCTGCGAGGCGGTGATCGGATACCGTTTGAATCGCACGCCGAGCGTGCCCTCCCCTTCGGTCAGTTTCAATACCGCGGTCTCGGGCGAGTCATCGCCGGCGAGCACCCGCAGGATTCCGCGTCTGCCTTCGAAGATTCGCTCCGGACCGGTCAGGCCGTTATCCGCCAGCATGGCGGCCTGAATTCCCGACTGCGCAGCCATCGCACTGTGCACGCGCTTGACCTCGCCGCCGCTCTGGTCGTACTCCATGGTCCCGGACGCGTAACTACCTGCGACACCGATCGCATGGCGCATCCGGTCGGCATCCAGACCCAGCAGCAGGCCTGCGACACACGTGGCGGAGAAGGTCGTGAGGACGGCGTGCGTGTGATATCCGCGATGATGCAGCCCACGCCGCATCATCGTGCCGAGCGCCCAGGACACGTCATAGCCGACCGACACCGCCGCCAGTAGCTCCTTGCCGCCGAGCCGACCTCGCTCGGCCAACGCCAGCGCGACCGGCACGACGACCGCGCCGGTATGTGCACCGGCGGTGTTCGCGTAGTCGTCGAGCTCGGCCCCGTGGCCGTACGCGCCGTTGACGAAGGCCGCATTCATCGCCGGTAGGCGGTCGCCGAAATTGACCACCGTTGCCTCTGCCACGCCGCCGATCCCGACCATCACCCGCCGCGCGGGCTGGTTCCACGACAGCGTGGAGGCGATCAGCTGACAGCCGATCTGATCGAGGATCGCCCGCTTTGCCTGCGCCACCACGTCGTCGGACAGGTTGTCGAACTTCCGGCCGACGGCGAAGTCGGCGAGCTGCTGCGCCAGATACGTGGTCTCGTCGCCTTCAGGCATGACCGGTCCCCTCCTCCGTCAGCCGCTTGACGATCGCGGTGGTGATTTCGTCGGTAGACGCCGTGCCGCCGAGATCGCGTGTGCGCACGCCGCTTTCGACGGCCGCGTCGACGGCGGATTCGATCCGCTCGCCTGCGGCGAACGTGGCGGGATCCTCGTACGTGTCGCCGAGCCACCGCAGGAGCATCGCGGCGGACACGATCATCCCGATCGGGTTGGCGATACCCTGCCCCGCGATATCGGGCGCGGATCCATGTGCTGCCTGCGCCATCGCGTACTTCTCGCCTGCGTTGATCGAGCCCGACATGCCGAGCGCACCGACGAGTTCGCCCGCCAGATCCGACAGTGTGTCGCCGAAGAGGTTCTCGGTGACGATGACGTCGAAGGCCTCGGGTTTGCGAACCAGGAGCGCAGCCATCGCGTCGAACAGGACGTCGTCGACCTCGATGTCGGGGAACTCCTGCCCGATCGCCCGTGCCTCCTCGAGGAACATGCGAAAGGCGATCGGCATGACATTGGCCTTGTGCACGATGGTCAGATGCCTTCGCCGCGTCGCGGCGTGCTCGAACGCCGCCCGTACCACGCGGCGAATCGCGCTTCGGGTGAACAGTCCGACGGTGAGCGCGATGTCGGGCGTCGGCATGAACTCTCCGCTGCCGAGGAACATGTTCCGATCCGAGTACAGGCCCTCGGTGTTCTCCCTGACGATCAGGAGATCGACGTCCGACACCCGGCTCGGCACACCGGCGCGGTTGCGTGACGGCCTGATGTTCGCGAACAGCTCGTAGCGCCCGCGCAGCTCCGCCGACGGCACCCGCTCCGGGCCGTCATGCCAACTTCGTGGGTAGGACTCACTGTCGTGGGGCCCGACGAGCCAGCCGTCGCAGGAGTCGAGCTGGGCGAAGTTGGCTTCGGGTATCGCGCGGCCGAACTCCGCAAAAGCCTTGGCTCCCATCGGCAGATCGACCCAATCGATGGGATTGGCGCCCGTCGACCCCAGCGCATTGTCGACCACGAGGCGCGCTGCGGGCACGATCTCGGGCCCGATACCGTCGCCCAGCATGCAGGCGAGTCGAAACGACCGAAACGACTTTGTCACCAGCGTCTTCCTTTCGGCCCTAGCTCTTCGAGCGGGCGATGTCGAACTCGATCACGGTCGTGGAATCTGCTTGCGCCGGAAGGTCCGGCACCAGCGTGGACAACCGCTTCGTCGGGGTGGTCAGTTCGGCGTCGACGTGGACGTCGATGACCGATACGCCAGGATGTTGCAGCGCCTCGGCGAATGCCCCCGCGAGCTGCTCTTCTCGTTCGACGGTGACCCCCAGCGCCCCGAGGCTCCTGGCGAAGCTCGCAAGATCGACGTCGCCGATGGTGATCCCGGCGACGCGACCAAGGGACTTGAGCTGATGCATGGCGATCGTGCCGTACATGCCGTTGCGGAACACGATGACGATCATGTTCAGGCCGTAGCGGACGGCGGTCTCGATCTCCTGACCGGACATCAGGAAGCCACCGTCGCCTGCGACTGCGACAACCGTCCGGCCCATCGTATCCGCAAGTGCCGCACCAACTCCCGCGGGTATCCCGTATCCCATCGCCCCGCTGGACGGCGCCAACTGCGAGTGCGGGGCGGTAAAGCGCCAGTAGGCGTGCAGATAGACGGAGAAGTTGCCTGCGTCATTGGTGATGATCGAATCCGCGGGCAGATGGTCCCGCATCGCCTCGAGCACCGCCGCTGGATCCACACCGTTGGTCGCCGGCCTGCGCGCCGGCGTCGATGCGGCGAGATAGGCCTGGTGTCCGGCCGTCCAATCCCGTTCGCTGATCCGGGTGCCGGTTTCCAGCAGCCCCTTCAACAGTGCCCGCACATCAGCGGTCACCGCCCAGTCGGCATGCATCGCCGCGCCGGGGACGGCCGGATCCAGATCGACGTGAATGACTTCAGCGGATCGCAGCGGCAGCCGGAAGGACTGGGTGGTGATCTCATCGAGCCTGGCGCCCAGCACGACGACCAGATCGGCGTCCTCGAGACACCTCAGGCACGAAGCGACCGTGCCGAGCGTCAGATGCCCGAGATAGTTGGGGTGATCGTTGGGAAAGACATCCTGTCGGCGAAAGGCCGAGTAGATGCCGACGCCGAACACCTCCGCGAACTCGATGAGCTCGTCACGTGCCGCCTGTGCGTGTGCTCCGGCAATGACGACGGGAGCCTTGGCATCTCGCACTCGGTCCGCGAGAGTGCGGATCACGTCCGCGGTCGGTACCGGCGCGGGCCGACGGACCGACACGGCACGGATGGCGGCGTCGACGTCCTCCGCAGGGACACTCCCCCGCAGCACGTCGGCCGGCAGCGCAAGCATCACCGGGCCGGGACGCCCACTGGTGGAGCGGAGCACGGCCTGTGCGACGAGGTCGGGGATCCGTTCGGTGTGCTGAATCGTGGCCGACCACTTCGTGATCTGATCGTAGAAGTCGGGAAGGTCGACTTCCTGAAACGCCTCTTTGCCCAGGAACCAGGTCTCCACCTGCCCCAACAGAACGATCATCGGGGTCGCGTCCTGCATTGCCGTGTGCACACCGATCGCCAGATTGGACGCGCCGACCGCGCGAGTGGCCGCCGCCACCGCAGGAATACCCGTCATCTTCGCGTCGGCCTCTGCCATGAAGGACGCACCCGACTCGTGCCGGGTCGAGATCAGCGTGATGTCATCCGAAAACTCCGCGGCATCAAGGACCTCCAGGAAGCTCTCGCCGGGAACGGTGTACGCGCGCCGTACCCCGGCGGCGATCAGAATGCGCGCGATCGCCTCACCGGCGGGGACGCGCGGGCGCGCCACCGGTTCGCTGCTGCCGGTGTCGATCATTGCCGTCGACTCGTCGTGTGTCGCATCTCAGCTTCGCCGATACAGACTGGGTGGAATGTCCACCACGTTCGGGTCGGTCGCCAGGGACAGCAGTCGCACCCTCGTCGCAGTCGCGACGTCGGCGCCCACCACGGGGTCGGCCAGCCGGTGGTACTTGTCGATGAGTTCTTCCTCGCTCATCGGCACCGACAGTGAACCCTTGCCGCCGCGGGTTTCGGCCTCCAGGACGGTGCCGTCCTTGAGATGGATTGCGACTCCGGCGGGCTCGTCTTCGGGATCGTCCGACTTGATGCTCGGGTCGGCCTCGACGGAGACCTTGTGTGACAGCGCGAGCACCTCGGGCCGCCGCACGGCCTCGTTGGTGAACTGGCCGATCAGCGCCGCACCGTCGACGATCAACGTGGCCACGGCAAACGGCAGTGCGTGTTGCGCCTGTGGTCCGGACGCCGGGGCGATCTTGGCCTCCAACGGCGTGGCGAAGTAGTCGACCACATGCTGGCTGGTCCGCACGACCACCCGCTCGATGTCGGTGTGCTCGAAGTCGTGCTTGCCGCGCAGAGTGTCGACGGCTGTGAGCGTCGGGTGAATGCCGCCGCCGCAGGCGTAGGGCTTGTACATGTTCAACGAGATGTCGAAGTCGACACCGAAATCGCGATCGATGATCGACAGGTCGTAGTTGCCCTCGCCGCAATAGGAGCGGAAGAAGCCCTTGCTCCCCTCGAAGATGGTGCGCGGGCCGGTGTACCCCTTGGCAGCCAGCAGTGCGGCCGTGATACCGCTGTGCGCTGCCCAGCCGGCGTGGAACGGCTTGACCATCGCCCCGACCCGCACCGTCTCCTGCAGGCCGGAACACATGCTGCCCGCGATGCCGAAGGCGTTCGACAGCTGTTCTGCCGTCAGACCGAGCAGGCGACCCGCGGTCGCGGCAGCCGCGAAGCCGCCGAACAGCGGTGTCGTGTGGAAGCCCTTCTCCCGGCCGAGAAAATCCGGGTAGCTGGTCGCACCCGAGGTCCGCCCGATCACGTCGTAGCCCACGACCGCCGCCGCAAGGAACTCGGCCCCCGTGACGTTGCCGCGCTTCTCTGCCGCCGCCCACGCCGCCGTCATGATCACAGCACCCGAGTGCACCTTCGACCGCATGTGCGCTTCGTGATCGTCGAGTTCGATGGAGTGGCAGCGCGTTCCGTTCGCCATGGCCGCCATCGCGACCGGCGCCTTGGATTCCGTCCCGAACAGCGTGGCCTCACCGACTCCGTTCTGCTCGAGCACGTATTCGGCAGTGATGTCGCTGGCCGGGGTGACTCCGCCGCCGAGCACGACCCCGATGTAGTCCATGCCCGCGACCTCGGCTTGGCGGATCACCTCTCGCGGAATCGCGTCCTCCTGCAGGCTGACCGAGAACTCGGCCAGTCGATCGGCATAGGTCTCGCTGACCGGCGCGCTCACCGAATGCCGCCCGACGCGTCGCGTGCCTCGAAGTAGTTGCGGCCGGCTTCGACCTCGGCGGTGATCCACGCCTCCTTGGCCGTTCCGGCCTCACTCAAGACGAGCACTTCCTCGATGTGGGCGGCCGGAACGACCACGACGCCGCTGGCATCACCGACCACCAGGTCGCCCGGTGACACCGAGACGTCCCCGATCCGTACTGTCTCCTGGATCGCGACGGGGTTCGAATAACCCTGCGAGGCAACGATCGTGCGCCCCCGTGCGAATACGGGGTAGTTCATCGCGATGTGCTCGGGAATATCCCGATACGCACCGTCCGCGACGGTGCCTTCGGCACGTTGATACCGCGCCGCGACAGTGCCGCTGGCCACCCCACACCGAAGCATCGAGGCGACCCTGATTGGCGATGACGACCACCGAGCCGGCCAGGATGTCCGGCATGTAGTCGATCCGTTTGCGCGTGGAGGTGGCAGCGTCTTCGCATGTCACCGTGAAAGCGGGGCCGACGATCTTGGCATTGAGATCGACCGTGATGATCCCATCCAACGCCAATCGTCCCGCGCCGACCGCCGCCAGACTGTCGGAGACCGTGCAAGGCGACATCAGGCGATAACGCGCGATGACGTCGCTGTCGATACCCGCGGGTCCGTTTCCATTGCTGCTCAAAGTTTCACCGTCCGTTGATGATTCCGTCATGGGTCACGACCGACGCGCTGACCAGGTCACCGATGTCGCCGACCGTGTTCAGAGCTTCCAACTGCGATAGCACCTGGGCACATTCGGCGTCGTCCCGAAAACGCGCCCGCGCGTAGGTCGTGAACTTCTCTCGCACCTCGTCGAGGCTCTCGAGTGCGATCTCGCCGTGCGCGCCGCCGATCTCACCGACGGCCAATTGCCGACCGTCGAGGCCGGTCACCGTCACCCTGGACCGATGCGATGGCCGCGCAGCTGTCGTAAGCCGCCGTGAAATCGGAGCATTCGACGACCTCGACCCTGGCGATCATGTCGCGGAGGGCCAGGGTCGGTCCGAACGTGGTCGTCGAAGAGTTCGGGTCCGATTCGGCCGTGCATCAGCGTGACTGCGACCAGATACGGCAGGCTGTGGTCGGCCTCCGCTCTGTTCTCCGGCGCCCAGTGATGCGGTCGGCTGGCGAGCTTGCGCAGGGCGTAACCGTAGGTCTCCACGACGACGTGGCCGACCTCTGCAGGCCCGACCCGCAGTGCAGAGTTGGCCCGCTCGGCGGCCAGCACCGCCGACATCCCGCTCCCGCACGCCGAGCGAGGCTTCACGATCGTCCGGCTCAGGCTCTCCTGCCGAAGCCCCCAGACCGGTTCGTCATCGGCGTAGGTGGCTACGTTCCCCACGTTCTCAAGCCAACCCGATTCTCCGACAAAGGGTTCCGCGGGACCTTCGAAACCATTCCGTGCGAGCATCGCCGCGAACACACCGGCCCGGCCCGCCTCACCGGACGCTGTCGCCTTCCAGCTCGTCAACTGCCCGAGTCGCGCCCTGCGCAGCCCATTGTTCGCGACGACCGCGATCGCGACCGCGTGGCCGGTCTGCTCGGGGCTGGCTCCCAGCAGGGTGGCCGCCACTGCCGCAATGGATATCGACAACAGGCAGGTGTAGTCGAACGCATCCAGATCGGCGAGGTCGAACAGCCGCAGGAAGATCTCGTAACCGATGGCCACGGCACTCAGGTACTGCGCGCCGGTCGTGTGGTTGTGCTCGGCCACCGCCAGTAGCGGCATGATCAGGTCACTGGGATGGGCACCCTGCTTGCCGCCGACGTGCAGCGTGTCGTTCAACTCGGACGACCGGGCGCTGAGACCGTTGACGAAGGCGGCGATCTCGGGACTGACCCGGTCGGTCGTGCCCACGATGCTCGCCGAACCGCTCTGCGCCGTCGAGAGTGCCCATCGTCTCGCGTCTCGACACGTCTCCAATTGCCACGCGGCGTAATACGCGGCGAACGTGTCGACGACGCGGCAATTCGCCGCGGCAGCGATGCCGGCTGGAAGCGGCCGGGCGGCCGCGTCGACGCACAACTGCACGATCGAGCGTTGCAGCGGATCCACGCCCATTCCCTCAGGCCTGCCCGGAGCTGGCGGGGCTGTGGTTCAACTGAGCCTCCAGACCCTCTTCGGTAACGGGGAACACATTCGCCGTGGCTGTGTGTGCTGCAACACTATTTGTCCTGCAATATGTTGTCAACAATATCTCGCTGTGAATTCGCGTCTGTGTTCAGCGGGCGGCCGAGGTGCCGGCGATCCGGCCCATGACGGAGCCCCACGTGAGGCCGGTGCCGCCGGGATAGTTGTGATAGAACAGGCCACCCACGAGTTCACCGCAGGCGTACAGGCCACGAATCGGCACGTCCTCCTGGTCGACGACCTCACCGTCGTTGGTGACCTTGACACCACCGAAGGTGAAGGTCACCCCGCACGTCACCCCGAACGCCTCAAAGGGTGGTTCGTCAATTCGCTGGGCCCAGTTCGACTTTGGCAATGCCAGGCCGACGGTCGAACGACCATCCTTGATCGTGGGATCGAAGGTCGCATCGGTCTGCACACTGTCGTTGTAGGCCTTGACCGTGGTCATGCACGCGGCGGCGTCCACTCCATCCATCTTGCCGACCAGCTCTTCGACGGTATCGCCCGTCACCCTGGTCACTTCGCGAATCCGGTAGTAGTCGCGCTGCAACAGGTCGGCGACCTTGCTGTCGAAGATCTGCCACGCGAACTGTCCTGGCTGCTCCATGATCCGGCGGCCGTACTTCGCATACGTGAAGTTCCTGATGTCGGCACCCTCGTCGACGAACCGCTCGCCGTTGCCGTTGACCATGATTCCGAGGTGGTAGTGATGTTTGTTGAAGCCGTGACCGACGCGGATGTCTCCATAGGCCGGCGCGTTGAGATCCCAACCGACGGCGTGGGCGCCCGACCAGTGGCCCCACGGCATCGCGCCCGCATCGATCGCCATCCGAATGCCGTCGCCGGTGTTGTACCGCGTCCCACGGACCTTGGCCATGTCCCAACCGGGCCCCAGGTATCTGCTGCGCCATTCCGCGTTGGCTTCGAAACCGCCCGAAGCCAACACGACCGACTTGGCGCCGATGGTGAACTCCTGACCGTCGGCTTCGGCCACCACGCCGCGGATCTCACCGCCCGCACGGATCAGGCTGGTGGCCCTGGTGTGGTAACGGATGTCGATGCCCTGTGAGGCGGCGGCCTTGGTGAGGAACTCGACCAGCCCCAGCCCACCTCCGGACACCTCGAGTGGCGTACCGCCCCAGAACTTCTGGCGCCCACCGATCTTGAAGGCCTGGCGCCCGTAGCTCGGCAGGAACTTGACGCCCTTGGTCGTCATCCACTTGAGGGTGTCGAAGCTCTTGGTGATCAGGATCTCGGCCAGGTCGGGATCGGCCCGGTATTCGGTGACCCGCGCCAGGTCGTCGTAGAAGGAATCGGCCGGATATGAGCCGAAGTCGGTGTTGGCCAATTCGGATTCGGCAAGGTCGGGAAGGAGTTCCTTCAACTGCTCGATTCCGGTGAAGGCCACCCGCATCCCGCCACCGGTGAACGCGGTGTTTCCGCCGGCGGCCGACTTCGGCGCCCGTTCGAGCACCAGGACGGAGGCTCCGCTTTCGCGCGCGGCCAAGGCGGCGCAGAATGCCGCGTTTCCCGCACCGACGACGACGACGTCGTAACTGGAGTCTTCTGTCATTCGAGTCTCCTCTCGTGGGCCCACGCGCTCGCGATCGCGCGGGCATGCACAGCCGTCCCAACCGTGCGACGGTTCCCGATCCCGGATTCCGGCACAGCCTACACGGAGCACTGTTAACAATGTATCGTCGCCACGATATCGGGCCGCGAAGGCTTGCAACGCGTTCGCCGACCTCTTCACCCCCACACGAGGAGGCTCCATTCATGGCACTGGCCAAGACGATCGCAGAACAGGCCATCGCCGCGTCGATTTCCGACATCCCCGATGCAGAGATCCATCAGATCAAGCGGCTGCTGCTCGACTCGCTGGCATGCGCGGTCGGCGGCAGGGACAGTGCCGCCGCCGAAGCCCTGATCAGCAGTCTTGCCCTGCTCGGCGGTCCCACGGGTGAAGCGGGCATCTTCACCCATCCGGCCAAGGTGTCTGCCCTGAACGCGATTCTGGTCAACGGTGCGATGCTGCGGTATCTGGACATGAACGACGTCCAAAGTCGCAGGGTCGGCTCGGTCGGGCAGGGATTCGGCCACAACAGCGAGGTCTTTCCGACCGTGCTCGCACTGGGGCAGCGGCAGCATCTGACCGGCCGCGAGACCATCGTCAACGCCTGGATCGGCTACGAGATCGCCACCCGGTTCTTGGAGTCCATTCAGGGCCGCACGCTCGAGCAACGGGGGTGGGCAGGCGACCTGCGCGCCACACTGGTCACGCCGATCGTTGCCGGGAGAATCTTGCAACTCGATGCCCAGGTCATCGAGAATGCAATCGGCACAAGCCTTTCCCGGGGAACGCTGCTTGCCGTGGTGGACCATCACGCCGAGACCAACTCGATGGCCAAGAACCTGCGCTACCCCCTCGGGGCTCATCTCGGTGTGCTCTCGACGTATCTGGCCAGCGCGGGCCTGGCCGGTCCCACCCGTGCGCTCGAGGGCGGCGGCGGCTTCATCGAGTCCGTTCTCGGCGGCGAGTTCGACGTCGATCACTTCATCGGTGGTCAGTGGGGCGGCCGCGTGATGAATGCCGGCATGAAACGGTTCGCCGCGTGCTTCGCCGAACACGGGCACCTCGCCGCCACCTTGTCGCTCATCAACGAATTCGACATCCGCGCAAGCGATGTCGAAGCAGTCGACATAGTGACGACCACCCGCGGGGCGCAACACACCGGAGACCCGTCGCGCAGGCATCCGACGGACAAGGAGACCGCCGACCACAGCTCCTACTACGTCCAGGCCGCGCTGTTGGTCGACCGCGAACTCGGCCCAGGCCAGTACACCCCGGACAAACTGGCCGATCCCGAGATCAATCGGATCGCCGACATGGTGTCGATCTCGGGCGACCCGGGATTCGACGACGTCTATCCCTCCGCGCTGGTCCGGCTTCGCATGCGCGACGGGCGAAGGTACGAACGATACGTGGACTATCCCCCTGGACACGCCGCGAACCCTTTGTCCGACAACGAGATCGAGCAGAAGTTTCGATCGCTGGCAGGGCCGTGGCTATCGGAGACGAACCTGGCCAGCGTGCATCGACATGGTCTGGAACCTCGAGGGCTGTGACGATATCGGCGCACTGGTGGAGCTGCTCGCGTCGTGAGCGTGCGCCTGCGATCCCGCGCGTCGATACCGGACACAGATATTGTTGACATCGTATTGTCGGACGAATATCGTTTCGCCCAGATGGCCATGGTGACGTGGGACACAGCGTCGGAGTCGTCCCCGTTCGGCCATCTGGCCATTGCTCTGACCGATGGATAGAGGGAAGACGTGCGACTAGCCGGATCGAGATGTCGTCGCCCCAGCCTGCAGAGCCCGCGCCGACTCGGCACGGCCGCCATCGCGACGATCAGCGCGCTCTGCATCGGCCTCGTCCTCGCGGCCTGCGGTGGAGGCTCGTCGTCAGGCGGATCCAGCGGCGGGGGCGGCACGTTGACCGTCGCCGTCATCGACGACCTCCGCTCGGCCGACAACATCCTCGTCGGCAGCACGACCAACGACCGCGCAATCCTGGGCAGCACGGTCTACGACCCACTCTTCTCGACTGACGAGAACGCCCAACCCGTGCCTGCGCTGGCACTGGGCGCCACACCCAGCGACGACGCCAAGACCTGGACGATCACGCTGCGCCAGGGAGTGAAGTTCAGCAACGGCAAGGACTTCACCGCGAAGGACGTCAAGGCGAACTTCGAGGCGTTCAAGAAACCCGAGTCGGCGTACGCGCCCGTCCTGGAGACGCTCACATCGATTGACGTCGTCGACGACCACACGGTGGTGTTCCACCTGAGCAAGCCCAACCCCCGGCTCACCGCAGACATGACCGAGACCATGTTCATCGCCGACCTCGACGCCCGCAAATCCGGCCAATTGCTCGATCCCGCAGAGACTCCCATTGGCACGGGCCCCTACAAATGGGAATCGAGGGAACCGGGAACGTCGATCACGTTCAGCGCGAACAAGGACTACTGGCGCGGTCAGCCGCCCCTTGGCAAGGTCGTCTTCAAGGGCATCACGGACTCTCAGTCGGCGACGCTGGCGCTGCAGAACGGCGAGGTCGACATGATCGCCGAACAACGTCTCGATGCAGACCCTGCCCAGCCTCAAGAGCGATCCCAAGTACAAGGTGCTGACCGTTGCCGGCTCCAACCTCTACATGGCGTACACGAACTTCGAGAAGACGCGCAGGGGCCAGTACACCGACGGCGACAAGGTCCATCAAGGCCTGCTCTATCTCGCGGACGCTCACCAGATCCTGCCTGGACTCATCGGTGATTTCGGCACGCTGGGCAACCAGCCCGTCCCGCCGTGGCAGCCAGGCAACGATCCCAACCTGCAGCCGTACCCGTACGACAAGGCCAAGGGCATGCAGCTGCTGGCCGAGGGTGGCATCCCCCGGGGTGGCGACATCAGACTTCTGGCCGCGTCCGACAAACCCTTTCTGTGCCAATGGGCGACAGTCATGCAGTCGAACCTGAAAGACCTGGGCTACAACGCCACGCTCGACTGCCAGGACGGCGACGTGATTCCCGCCGCGATCACGAAGTACGACTGGGATCTGCTGTTCTGGACCAACAGCGGACGGGCAACGGCCGCCACGCTGTACGAACAGCGTTGGGGCGTGGCGCCCACCCTGCCGCAGCCCGACGACACCAACACGATGCGTGACTATGACGTGCAGGCCATGATCGACGAAATGACCGGCACGCTCGACCAGGCGAAGTACACCGATCTCGGCGCCAAGATCGCCGATCGGGTGGTGACGACCAACGCCGCGCTGATCCCGGGATACTTCCAGTCCGTCTACATGGTGGCGGGACCCCGTGTCAGGGGCCTCGACCATGTCAGCCCGATCACCTACTACGGCATGCTCTACAACGCGATGGACAGGGTGTCGGTCTCGGACGGAACCGGCGCATGAGCCAATCACGCTATTAGGCAAGGGGAATCGATGACATCCGGCAAGACGCTGAGCGGTTTCGATCCGAGGACCGGCCTCGCGGTCGAGGACGCCGTGCAGGAGAGTTCGCCTGCCGAACTCGATGACGTGCTGGCGTCGGCGTCGGTCGCCTCCCTCGATTGGGCCGCCCGTCCGGGGACAGAACGCGCAACCGTCCTCGATCACGTAGCCGCCGCCCTCGACGCGGCGGTAGACGAACTGGTGGCGATGGCCGACCGGGAGACCGCGCTCGGCGACACCCGACTTCGTGGCGAGGTCGGGCGCACCAGCGGTCAGCTGCGGATGTTCGGCGACATCCTCCGCGACGGCGGCTACGTCGACGCGGTGATCAGCCCGGCGCGTGCCGAGCTCGGTCAGCCCGACATCCGGCGCATGTTGGAACCGATCGGTCCGGTGGCGGTGTTCGCCGCGAGCAATTTCCCGTTCGCGTTCTCGGTGGCCGGGGGCGACACCGCGTCCGCGCTTGCAGCGGGATGCGCGGTAGTCGTCAAGGCACACGAGGCGCATCCCGCGACGTCGGCGCTCACCGCTGCCATCGTGACCGACGCCCTGCAATCGGCCGGCGCCCCGCCCGGACTGTTCGCGGTCGTCTACGGGCGGGCCGTCGGCACCGCACTGGTGCAGCACGGCGCCATCAAGGCCGTCGGCTTCACCGGCTCCCAGCGCGGCGGCCGTGCCCTGTTCGACCTTGCGACGCGACGGCCGGATCCGATTCCGTTCTACGGCGAACTGGGCAGTTCGAATCCGGTGGTGATCCTGCCCGGCGCGGCGGCCGACGACCCGGACGGGTTGGCGAAGGCATACATCGGCTCGCTGACCATGGGTACCGGCCAGTTCTGCACCAACCCCGGCCTTCTGCTGGTGCCCGAAGACGGCGACCTGCTCGCCGCGATCGCCGAGGCAGCCGGTGCGGCGCCGGCCGGGCCGATGCTGACCTCCGGCATGCGAGACGCCTATGACTCTGCAGCACAACGGCTCTCGACGACTGGCGCCGTTTCCGTCCTGGCGGCGGGACGGAGCGGCAACACCGATGGTTGGGACGTGATCCCGCGTGTGTTCCAGACCGACACCGACGCGTTCGTCCCGCAAACCGAGCTGCAGGACGAGGTGTTCGGACCCGCCGGGCTGGTGGTGACCTACGGCTCGCACCAGGAACTGACGACGGCGGTGAACGCCCTCGGCGGCAGCCTCGCCGCAGCCGTCCACGCGGCACCACGCGAACTGCGGCTCGCCGGTGAATTGCTCGGCCTACTGCGCCGGCGAGCGGGCAGGGTCATTCTCAACGGTTGGCCGACGGGGGTGGCCGTCGTCTGGGCGATGCACCACGGCGGGCCGTGGCCGGCCACCACCGCGCCGCGGGATACCTCCGTCGGTGCCAGGGCCATCGATCGCTGGCTGGTACCCGTCGCCTACCAGGGCTGGCCCGATGAGTTGCTCCCACCGGAGCTACGAGACGACAATCCGCTGAGGATCTCGCGCACAACCCAATCCACTACCGCCGGATAGCCGGCAACGTCGCTCAGCCCATCAGTTGCGCGGCGACCGTCGCGCCGAGTTCCCAGCATGCCTCCAGGTCGGCCTTGCTCGGCTTGCCCGACACGACGACGTGCTCGGCGGCCTTCACCCAGCCAAGGCCGGTGGTGATGGCGGTGACGCCCCGCTCGGCTCCCTCGGTGCCCTCGTTGCCGTGCAGGTAGAGGCCGAACGGGCGGCCGCGGGTGGCGTCGAGGCATGGGTAGTAGCAGACATCGAACGCGTGCTTGAGAGCGCCGCTCATGTAGCCGAGGTTGGCCGGCGTGCCGAGCAGGTAGCCGTCGGCCTCGAGCATGTCGGTCGGCGAGACCATCAGCGCCGGTCGCCGAACCACCTCCACGCCCTCGATCTCGGGATCGGTCGCACCGGACAGCACCGCCTCGAACATCTCCTGGGTGTGCGGAGACGGGGTGTGGTGGACGATCAGCAGCGTCTTGCTCACGGCCGACGCTCCTGCATCTGCACGGCCTTCTTCATCGTCTCCCTGGCCCTACTCCGGTCCCCCGCGTAGTCGTAGGCCCTGGCCAACCGGTACCAGCGGCGCCAGTCGTCCGGGTCGGCCTCGACCTCGGCACGCACCGAATCGAACAGTGCGTCGGCGGCGTCGCGCTCGATCCGGCCGGACGGCCGCCGCGGCAGAGCGCTGACGTCGAGTTCCATGCCCTCCTCGCGCGCGATGCGGGCCAGCCGTTGATGCGCGAACCCCGCTCGCAGCGTCGCGATCATGGCCCACAGCCCGACGATCGGCAGCAGCAGGATGGCCACCCCGAGGCCGATCGCCGCGGGGCGGCCCGATGCGACGAGGAGGACACCGCTGCGACCGAGCAGGACGAAGTAGACCAGCAGCGCCACGCACATGAAGCCGATCAGCACCTGGATGCGCAGGGCGCGCGAGCCGTCGCTCACGATCGTCGGTTCCCTTCGCGAGCGCTCACAAACCCATGAGGGGTTCGATGCCGACCGTCAGACCCGGATGGTCCGCGACGTTGCGCACACCGAGCAGCACACCCGGCACGAACGAGGTGCGGTCCAGGCTGTCGTGGCGGATGGTCAGCGTCTCCCCCTGCGTGCCGAACAGGATCTCCTGGTGAGCGACCAGGCCGGCGAGGCGAATCGAATGCACCGGGATGCCGTCGACGTCGGCCCCACGCGCGCCGTCGAGCCCGGTGCTGGTGGCATCGGGGTTGGGCGGCAAGCCCTTTCGTGCCTCGGCGATCAACCGTGCGGTGCGCGCGGCGGTACCCGACGGTGCGTCGGCCTTGTGCGGATGGTGCAGTTCGATGACTTCCACCGACTCGAAGAACCGTGCCGCCTGCTTGGCGAACTGCATGGACAGGACGGCACCGATCGCGAAGTTGGGCGCGATGAGCACGGCGACGTCGGGTTTGCCGGCCAGCCATTCTTCGACCTGCGCGATGCGCTCATCGGTGAAGCCGGTGGTGCCCACGACCGCGTTGATGCCCGATTCGATCAGGAAGTGCAGGTTGTCCATCACGACGCTGGGATGGGTGAAGTCGACGACGACCTCGGTCTGGCTGTCCGTCAGCAGGGACAGTGTCGTCGCCCGCGTCCACACCCGCGGTGAACGTCAGGTCATCGGCGGCCTTGACCGCATCGACGATCGTCGCCCCGACCTTGCCCTTGGCTCCCAGTACTCCCACTCGCATGGCAGGCAAGCTTAGTCGGGCGCGCTGTCGGGAATCCGCCTGACCGCATCACGACGGCCTCGGCAAGCCCTACCATCAGCCCATGCGCGGCTCCAAGATCTTGATCACCGGCCCCACCGGGCAGGTCGCTGCCCCCATCGCCCGTGCGTTGGCGGCCGACAACGAGGTGTGGGGCATCGCCCGGTTCACCGACACCGCAGCGCGGGAAGGCCTGGAGCAGGCCGGAATTCGGTGCCACACGGTCAATCTCGCGGCCGGTGACTTCAGCGGAGTGCCGACCGACTTCGACTACGTGCTCAACCTGGCCGTGGCCAAGAGCGGTCGGTGGGACAAGGACCTCGCGGCCAATGCCGAGTCGGTCGGGCTGCTGATGGCCCACTGTCGCGAGGCAAGAGCCTTCCTGCATGCCTCGTCAGCGGCCGTCTACGACCCGCCCGACGACGAACCGCGGACCGAGCGCACCGCCCTCGGCGACAACCACAAGTCGCTGTTTCCCACCTACTCGATCTCCAAGATCGCCGGAGAGGTCGTCGCGCGGTCGATGGCGCGGGTACTCGGCCTGCCCACCATCGTCGCGCGGCTCAACGTGCCGTACGGCGACAACGGTGGCTGGCCGTTCTACCAGATGGAGATGATGCTGGCGGGTGTCCCGATCCCGGTTCCCCCTGGCGGTCCGGCCCGCTACAACCCGATCCACGAGGACGACGTGATCGCCACCCTCCCAAAGCTGCTCGAGGCGGCATCGGTGCCGGCGACCACCGTCAACTGGTGCGGGGAGCAGACCGTCAGCCTGCAGGACTGGTGCACCTACATCGGCTCGCTGATCGGCAGGGAGCCGGTGTTCGAGCTGAGCGAGCAGGCCCTGCGCGGCGGGCCCACCGACGTCACCCTGATGCGTGAACTCGTCGGCGGCACCACGGTCGACTGGCGCGACGGGATCCGCCGAATGGTGTCCGCGTTCCATCCGGAACTGGTGCAGGCGTAAGTCACTGGGGCTCAGCCGGCCTCGACCAGCGCAGGCGCGAGCCACTCCAATTGGTCTACGCCCGTGGCTAATTCGGTGCCCATCGGGAGCATCAACGTGACGTGGTCGGCGCCCGCCGTCAGGTGTTCGCGTACCTTCGTGGCGATCGCCTCGGGGCCGCCGTGCGCGACGACGTCGTCGACGATCCGGTCGCTCACTTCGGCGAGCTCGCGATCGGGGAAACCCAGTCCGGCCATGGTGGCTGCGTACGACGCTCGACCCAGATTCGCCGAGACCGTTTGGCGCGCAACGTCCTTCGCCCGATCGGCATCGCGGTCCGCGACCACCGTCAGCCCGACGACCAGCAGTTTGTCCGGGCCCAACGCCTGCCGGGCCTGCGCGGTGAACGTCGGAGGCAGCCCGGCGGGCAGCGCCCCGTCCGCGTGCTCGCCGCCGAGCGCCAGCAGCTTCGGACCCATCGCGCCGACGATCCGGGGATAGCCGACATCGGCCGCAGGCGGCCAGGTCTGGTCGTCCATGTGCCGAAGGTAATCGCGCATGGTCGCCAGGGGCCGCCCGAATTCGTGACCTGCGCTCGCCGCCTGCTCGGGGTAGCCGACACCCAGCCCGAGCACCAATCGACGCGGATACGCCTGAGCCAGCATCGCCGCCGCGGCGTGCATGGTCTGTGGTTGGCGCGCCCAGATGTTGGCGATGCCGGTGCCGAACGCCATCCGTTCGGTGGCCGCGAGCAGCACGGCCAGTTGGACCAATGCGTCCTTGCCGCCGATGACCTCGTTGGTCCAGGCAGTCCCGAAGCCGGCGCGTTCCAGCCGACCGACGGCGGCGCGCTGCAGGTCGACCGGTGGCGCGCTGGTGAACCCGAGCGGCAGGTAGGCGCCTACCGGCCCCAATGCCTCACGGGCAGCGGTGATGACGTCCGCGGTCACGAGACGGGCGCGAAGTAGTGCCCCGCCTTGAGATCCGCGAGCAGGGTGGGTTGCTCGGGCCGCCAGCCGAGCAGTTCCCGAGTCCGAGCACTGGAGGTCGGGTTGTCCAACGCGGCGATTGCTCCGATGAAGCCGAGCTGCTCGAGGGCCTCCTCGGCCGTGATGCTCACCGCGGGCACGCCGAGTTGCTCACCGATGACCGTTGCGATGTCGCGGAAGGGCACGCCCTCCTCGGCCGCCCCGTGCAGCCGTGCGCCGGCGGGGGCCGACTCGATCGCCAGCCGGTACAGCCGCGCGGCGTCGATGGTGTGCACGGCGGGCCAGCGGTTGGCGCCATCACCGACGTAGACGGATCGGCCCGTCTTCCGGGCGGCGTCGATGAGAGTGGGGACGAAGCCGTGGAAGTCGGTGGAGCCGTGCACCGTCGGCGCCAGTCGGATGATCGAGGACCTCACCCCGCGCTGGGCCAGCGCGATCGTGGCGTTCTCCGATGCGACGCGCGGCCCCGACTCGTCGGTGACGTCGTCTTCCCTACCCAGCCGCCCGGGGGCGGCGAAGGCGAGCATCATCGTGCCCGAGGTGTTCACGAAGGGCTTGCCGGAACCGACGAGCGCGGTCCCGATCGTCTCGACGGCCTGCAAATCGGTTGCCGCCGCTGCGGCATAGTCGGAGAAGTCGTGTTTGAAGGCCAGATGGATGACGCCGTCCGCGGACGCCGCAGCGGCCGACAAGGCGTCGAGATCGTCGAGGGAACCGCGTTGCACCTCGGCGCCCGCGGCCGTCAAGGCCTCGGCGGAGGCGGCTGAACGCGCCAGGCCCAGCACCTGATGTCCGTGGTCGAGTAGCTCTTTGACGACGACGGAACCGATGTGCCCGGTGGCGCCGGTGACGAATACGCGCATTGCTTGCTCCTGATCTAGTGATGTCAGTCGATGACATCGACCATAACAGTGATGACACCCACTGTCATCCCTACGTTGACAGTCACTGTCGTCACGTACACTCCGCGGATGGGTCGCTGGGAGCCGAACGCGCGTGGTCGCCTCGAGCAGGCCGCGCTCGAGCTCTACGTGGAACGGGGGTTCGACCAGACGACGGTCGCCGAGATCGCCAGCCAGGCCGGGCTCACCGAGCGCACCTTCTTCCGGCACTTCGCCGACAAGCGCGAGGTGCTGTTCGGCGGGGGTGCTCTGGCCGAGGGACTCGCCGCGGCCGTGGACGCGGCGCCCGACGCCACGGCGCCGCTCGACGCCGTGATCGCAGCGCTCGAGTCGACGTCCGACTTCTTCGCCGAACGTCACGCGCACGCGCGGCAACGCCAGGAGGTCATCGCGGCCAACCCGAGCCTGCAGGAGCGCGAGCTCATCAAGCTCGCCTCACTCGCCACCGCCATGGCCGGTGCACTTCGTCGTCGCGGCGTCACCGAACCCGCCGCCAGCCTGGCGGCCGAGACGGGCGTCGCGGTCTTCAAGGTCGCCTTCGAACGCTGGATCAACGACGCACGCGAACGAGACCTCGCTCAACTCATCCGGGAATCGCTCGACGAACTGCGAACCGTCACTGCGGTTCCGAGCACCTCGCGACGGTCGACCAAGCGGGCCTGACGATCACTCGAGATCGGCCAACGCCGCATCGGCCTCGGCGAGTTCGTCCTTCGCCGCCACGAGGTCATCGGCCGCCCGGCGAGCCGACGTCTCGGCCGCGTCGAGTTCGGCGTCGGCGGAATCCACCTCGTGCTCTGCGGCGCTCAGCGTCTCCAGCAGTTTTTCGTAGCGTCGGCGCGCGGACTTCAGCTTGGCCCTCCGATCGTCGAGCGCCTCGACGGCATCGGCGCGGGCCACCTCGGCGGCTTCCACGGCGGCGGTAGCCGCTGCCCGCCGCTTGCGGGCGGCCCTGACCTCGGCCGCGGTCGGCCCGGGCTCGACGGCGGTGGCGGCCTTGGCCGCTCGCGAGCCTTGGGAGTGCGGGCGTCCGCGGCCGGCTTTGCCACGGTTGCACTGGACGCACCGAACTCCCCGAAGCCCGACCACCTTTCGGGCTTGGCCAGCGTGCCGAGCCGCGCCGCGACTTCGGGGTCGGCGATCGCGGCCTGCAGCGTGCCCGTCACGTCGTCGCGCAGCGCGGCCGACGGATCCGCCAGTTCGGCCGCGGCGAGGCCGGCGCGCACCAGTTCGTCGATGAGCTTGCGTTGCGCCGCCGACAGCTCCCGGATGCGCGCCCCGTCCATCGACGCGTGTGCGGCGCGGAGTCGCTCGCCGAGGTCGGCCAGCCGGGTCCGCGCCGAGTCATCGCTGCGGACGAGCGCGTTCACCACCCACGCCGCGGTGGTCGGACGACGCGCGGCGGCGATCACCTTCGCCGCCGTCCGCGTCGCCGCGCTTCTTCGCCGCGGCAACCAGTTTGGTGCGCAGCGCCGTGAAGTCCTCCGGCCTGGCGCCGTAGAGCTGGTCGATGTCGTGCTCGGCGGTCACAGCGGCGACGCTCCGCGAAGGTGCTCGAAGATCAGCGACGTCTGGGTGCCCGCGACGTCGGCGTCGGCGTTGAGGTTCTCGACGACGAAGGACCGCAGGTCGTCGGTGTCCCTCGCCGCGACGTGCAGGATGAAGTCGTCCGCCCCGGCGAGGAAGTACACGTCCATCACCTGCGGCCGTCGCCGGATGTGATGGATGAAGGTGCCGATCCTGCCCCGCGCGTTGGACTGCAGGCTGACCGAGATCATCGCCTGCAACGACAACCCGATGGCCGCCGGATCGATGTCGGCGTAGAAGCCGCGAATCACACCGAGGTCCTGCAGCCGGCGGACCCGCCCGTGGCACGTCGACGGCGCAATTCCGACCAGCTCGGCGAGCGCACTGTTCGAGATCCTGGCGTCCGCGTGAAGTGCGGTCAGGATGCGGCGATCGGTGTCATCGAGCTCGATGGGCCGAACATCCTTCGGCGGCACTGGGACGGGCGGCAGCAATCTCGATGATCGTTCTGACATGACACGGATTTTACTGAATGATCATCGAATCTCTTGTGTTAATTACGAATTTTCTTCACAATTTTCGTAGTCCAATCACCACTTCTAGGAGCAGTCATGCGCGTCGGAATCCCGACCGAGATCAAGAACAACGAGTACCGGGTGGCCATCACCCCGGCCGGTGTCGCCGAGTTGACCCGCCGCGGTCACGACGTGCTCATCCAGGCCGGCGCCGGCGACGGTTCGGCGATCTCCGACGGCGACTTCAAGGCCGCAGGCGCGCAGATCGTCAACACCGCCGACGAGGTATGGGCCCAGGCCGACCTGCTGCTCAAGGTCAAGGAGCCCATCGAGGCCGAGTACGGCCGGATGCGCAAGGACCAGACGCTCTTCACCTACCTGCACCTGGCCGCCTCGCGACCCTGCACCGACGCCCTGCTGGCGTCCGGCACCACGTCGATCGCCTACGAGACCGTCCAGACCGCCGACGGCGCCCTGCCGCTGCTGGCTCCGATGAGTGAGGTCGCCGGCCGGCTGTCCGCTCAGGTCGGCGCCTATCACCTGATGCGCACCCAGGGCGGTCGCGGTGTGCTCATGGGCGGCGTCCCCGGCGTCGCTCCGGCCAAGGTCGTGGTGATCGGCGGCGGAATGGCCGGCGACAACGCCGCCGCCGTCGCCTGGGGCATGGGCGCACACGTCACCGTGTTCGACCTCAACGTCAACATCCTGCGCAAGATCGACGCCGAGTACGGCGGCGCCATCGAGACCCGCTACTCCTCACAGCTCGACCTCGAGGACGCCGTCAAGCAGGCCGACCTGGTCATCGGCGCCGTCCTGGTGCCTGGCGCCAAGGCCCCCAAGCTGGTCACCAATTCGACTGTCGCGCAGATGAAGTCCGGTGCGGTTCTGGTCGACATCGCCATCGACCAGGGTGGCTGCTTCGAGGACTCGAAGCCCACCACCCACGACGACCCGACCTTCGCGGTGCACGACACCGTGTTCTACTGCGTGGCCAACATGCCAGGCGCGGTGCCGCGCACGTCGACGTACGCACTCACCAACGCCACCATGCCGTACGTGCTCAAGCTCGCCGACAAGGGCTGGCAGGCCGCGTGCGCCGCGGATCCGGCTCTGGCCAAGGGCCTGTCCACGCACGACGGCGCACTGGTGTCCGAGCAGGTCGCCTCCGACCTCGGCCTGCCGTTCACCGATCCGGCGGCTCTGCTCGCCTGACGCTTCTCTCCCATCGCCCGGTCAGCGCCCACGCGGCGTCGGCCGGGCGATGACCTTTTGCGGCCACCTCGAGAACGCCGGCGCTACTGTCGTCGTGACGGTGAGGCACGATCCGACCCGCGTAGCGGCGCATGTTGTAGCTGATGAACGTGGCGAGGATGCCGACCCCCACGAAGATGTAGAACGTGGTGAAGAGCTTCCCGAACGCGGTGTGCGGCGCGAAGTCGCCGTATCCGACGGTCGCCAACGTCACGACGCTGAAGTAGTAGGCGTCGATCCAGGCCAGGTGCTCCACGTAGTGATAGACGGTGGTGCCGATCGCGAGCGTGACGATGACGACGCCGAGCAGGATCCGAAAGACGTGTCGATCGAAACCGCTGCGCTCCTGCCACTCCGAACCCATTTCCCGGGTCGCTGCGCTCCTGCCCTCCGAAACTTTGTGCCATGCACTACTTCTATCCCGCCGCACCCTCAGTCGGGATTGATCAGCCAAGGAACCGCCAACGTCGTCAGCTCACCGATCAGCGGCCGCAGGCCGTCGGCCCTCGGGTCGTGGGACTCCGAACGCGTCATGATCGACAGCAGCACGCGTCGCCCGTCCGGCCCGTAGGCGATCCCGACGTCGTTGGTGCTGCCGTAGGCGCCGCTACCGGTCTTGTCGGCGGTGGTCCATCCCGGCTGAAGGCCGGCCCGCATGCTGGACGTGGTGGTGCCGCGCATCCACGTCTCCAGCTGTCCCCTACTCGCCGGTGCCAGCGCGTCGCCGGTGAGCAGGTTCCGATATCCGACGCCGAGCGCGTGCGGCGTGCTGGTGTCCCGCGGGTCACCCGGCTCGGCGGAGTTCAATTCGGTCTCCCACCGATCCAGCCGCGTCTTGTCGTCGCCGATGGTGCGGGCGAACGCCGTGATCGCGGGCGGGCCACCGATGGTGCGCAGCAACAGATTCCCGGCGGTGTTGTCGCTGTGCTGCAGCGCGGCCTGGCAGAGGTCGGCAAGTGTCAGGGTGCGACCGACGGCGGGTTCGGTGACCGGCGAGTTGTCCACGATGTCGGCGCGGTCGATGCGAACCGCATCGTCCAGTTTCAGCTCGCCGTGTTCGGACATCTGCAGCACCCGGCCCGCGGCGTAGCCCTTGAACGTCGAGCACATCGCGAACAGCTCGCCGTCCAGGTAGGTGATGCTCCGACCGGACGTCAGGTCCACGCCGTACACGCCGATCTTGGCGCCGTGGCGGCCCTGCAGCGTCTCGATCCGATCGTGGATCGGGGGCACCGGCTCAGCGGGGTCGATGAGGGTGGGCTTGGTCTTGGGCTGGGTCTTGGGCTCAGCCGAGCAGGCGGCCAGCGCGACGAGCGCCCCTCCGCCGAGCAGCAGCCCACGCCGGGAAAGTCGATTCATCGACCTCCACGCTACCGATCAACCGGCGATGGCCCGAAGCGGCGACGGCAGTGACCGCTTCGGCCGCTGCGGCCCGAGGACCGCGGCGCCGAACGGCTTGCTCAGGAGCTGCCGCGCCACCGCATTGACCTCCTCGAGCGTGACGGCGTCGATCAGTTCCAGCGTGTGCGCGATGGTTCGGTGCGTGCCGTAGTTGAGCTCGCTCCGGCCGATCCGGTGCATCCGCGAACCGGAGTCCTCGAGCCCCAGCACCAATCCACCTCGCATGGAGCCCTTGGCAATTCGGCACTCACTCTCGGTGATGCCATCGCGCGCCACGTCGTCCAGCACGTCGGTGGTCACCCGCACCACCTCGTCGAACCGATCGGGCTGGCACGCCGCATACACCGACAGCGCGCCCGAGTCGGAGAAGGTGTCGACCGTCGAGTACACCGAGTAGGCCAACCCGCGGGTCTCCCGGATCTGTTGGAACAGACGGGAACTCAGCCCACCGCCGAGCGCGCTGTTCAGCACCGACAGGGCCCATCTGTGGTCCCACTGGCGGCCGGGCGTGCGCACGCCGAGGAACATGTGCGTCTGCTCGCCGTCCCGGTTGACCACGCGCAGAGTCGGCTGGCCCTGCACGCGGCCCGTGCCCTTGCGCGGCGCCACCGGTTTGCGGCCGCGTACCAGCCGCGGCCCGAAGTGTTGCTTCACCAGCGCGACGACGTGATCGTGGTCGATGTTGCCCGCGACCGCCACGACCATGCGTTCGGGCGTGTAGCGCCGGAGGTGGAACGAATGCAGTTGCGCGCGTGACATCGCCGAGATCGACTCGACGCTGCCGATCACCGGTCTGCCCACCGGATGACTGCCGAACATCGCCGACAGGAACACGTCCCCGAGGGTGTCCTCCGGATCGTCGTCGCGCATCGCGATCTCCTCGAGCACGACGTCGCGTTCCACCTCGACGTCCTCGATCGCGCAACGCCCACGCAGCACGACGTCGGCCACCAGGTCCACCGCCAACTCCAGGTCGGTGTCGAGCACGTGGGCGTAGTAGCACGTGTGCTCGCGCGCGGTGAAGGCGTTCAGCTCACCGCCGACGGCGTCGACCGCCTGCGCGATCTCCACCGCCGAGCGGGTCGGCGTCGACTTGAACAGCAGGTGCTCCAGGAAGTGGGCGGCGCCGGCCACGCTGCGACCTTCATCGCGTGACCCGACGCCTACCCACACTCCCACCGACGCCGAATGGACCGACGGGATGTACTCCGTGACGACGCGCAGCCCTCCGGGAAGGGTGGTGCGCCGGACTGATTCAGCTGCTGGCGGTTGCGGCATCGGCAGGAGCCGCACCCGAATCCGTCGAAGTGTCCTCGGCCGCCGCATCCTCTTCGGCGACGAGCACCAGCGAGATCTTGCCGCGGTTGTCGATGTCGGCGATCTCCACGCGCAGCTTGTCGCCGACCTTCACCACATCCTCGACCTTGGCGATGCGCTTGCCGCGGCCCAGCTTGGAGATGTGCACCAGGCCGTCACGACCCGGCAGCAACGACACGAACGCACCGAAATCGGTTGTCTTGACCACGGTTCCGAGGAACCGCTCGCCGATCTTGGGCAGCTGCGGGTTGGCGATGGCGTTGATCATGTCGATCGCGGCCTGCGCCGACTCGCCGTTGGTGGCGCCGACGAACACGGTGCCGTCGTCCTCGATCGAGATCGAGGCGCCGGTCTCCTCGGTGATCGAGTTGATCATCTTGCCCTTCGGCCCGATGACCTCGCCGATCTTGTCGATCGGCACCTTGATCGTGGTGATCCGCGGCGCGTACGGGCTCATCTCGTCGGGCTCGTCGATGGCCTCGGCCATGACCTCGAGGATGGTGATGCGGGCGTCCTTGGCCTGCGCCAGCGCGCCGGCCAGCACCTGCGACGGGATGCCGTCGAGTTTGGTGTCGAGCTGCAGAGCGGTGACGAAGTCCTTGGTGCCTGCGCACTTGAAGTCCATGTCGCCGAAGGCATCCTCGGCGCCGAGGATGTCGGTCAGCGTGACGAAGCGCCGCTCGGTGCCGCCGCCTTCGACCTCGACGTCGTCGGACACCAGGCCCATCGCGATGCCCGCGACGGGAGCCTTCAGCGGCACACCGGCGTTCAGCAGCGACAGCGTCGACGCGCACACCGAGCCCATCGACGTCGAGCCGTTGGAGCTCAACGCCTCCGACACCTGCCGGATGGCGTACGGGAACTCCTCGATGCTCGGCAGCACCGGCATCAGGGCGCGCTCTGCCAGCGCGCCGTGGCCGATCTCGCGCCGCTTGGGCGAGCCGACGCGACCGGTCTCACCGGTCGAGTACGGCGGGAAGTTGTAGTGGTGCATGTAGCGCTTGGACTTCTCCGGTCCCAGCGAGTCGATCTGCTGGGCCATCTTGACCATGTCGAGCGTGGTGACGCCCATGATCTGGGTCTCGCCGCGCTCGAACAGTGCGCTGCCGTGCGCCCGCGGGATGACCGCGACCTCGGCGGACAGCGCGCGGATGTCGGTGATGCCGCGGCCGTCGATGCGGAAGTGGTCGGTCAGGATGCGCTGGCGCACCAGCTTCTTGGTCAGCGACCGGTACGCGGCGCCGATCTCCTTCTCGCGGCCGGCGAACTGCTCGGACAGCCGCTCGAGCACCTCGACCTTGATCTCGTCGGTGCGGTCGTTGCGCTCTTCCTTGCCCGCGATGGTCAGCGCCTTGGAGAGCTCGTCGGTGGCCACCGAGGACACCGCGTAGAACACGTCGTCCTGGTAGTCGGGGAACACCGGGTACTCGCCGGTCGGCTTGGCGGCGCTGTCGGCCAGCTCCTGCTGGGCGGTGCACAGCGCGGCGATGAACGGCTTCGCGGCCTCCAGGCCCTCGGCGACGACGCTTTCCGTCGGCGCGCCCGCGCCTCCGGCGATGAGGTCGATGACGTTGTCGGTGGCCTCGGCCTCGACCATCATGATGGCCACGTCATCGGCGGTCTTGCGGCCCGCGACCACCATGTCGAACACGGCGCCCTCGAGCTGCTCGACGGTCGGGAACGCGACCCACTGGCCGTCGATCAGCGCGACGCGCACGCCACCGACGGGGCCGGCGAACGGCAGTCCGGAGATCTGGGTGGACGCCGATGCCGCGTTGATGGCCAGCACGTCGTACAGATCCTTGGGATCCAGGCTCAGGATCGTGACGACGACCTGGATCTCGTTGCGCAGGCCGCTGATGAACGTGGGACGCAGCGGACGGTCGATGAGCCGACAGGTCAGGATCGCGTCCGTGGAGGGACGGCCCTCACGCCGGAAGAACGAGCCGGGGATGCGCCCCGCGGCGTACATCCGCTCCTCGACGTCGATCGTGAGCGGGAAGAAGTCGAAATGGTCCTTGGGGCTCTTGCTGGCGGTGGTCGCCGAAAGCAACATGGTCTCGTCGTCGAGGTAGGCGACGACGGCACCGGCGGCCTGCTGCGCGAGCCGGCCGGTTTCGAAGCGGATGGTGCGGGTGCCGAAGCTCCCGTTGTCGATGACGGCAGTCGATTCGAAGATGCCGTCTTCTATTTCAGTTGCGGACATACGTGTGTCAGACCTCTTTAATTCTCGTGTCAGCCGTTTTGCGCAGTCACACGCGAGAGCCGGGGAAATGGCGACGGCCGTCGATCGAAGCGGCCGTCCGCCCTCCGATGGGGCGGCCCGGCAGCCACTACCGAAGACCGCCCATTCGATGACGGGTCTCGTGTGACGCGCTGGAACGGTGCGCGCGTATGTTGCGCGAACCGCACCGGATGTTCGAGCCGAACAGGCTCAAAACACGTTCATGTTACACCGTGGCATTCGTCGTACCGCCCGATGGGAGTGCTCTACGACACGTCCTCCACGCATACCGTGAACTGGCGTTGGTCGTATGCGTAGCCGACGCCGGTGGTGCACTGATCGACGTTCGCGACCTTCTGCAGGATCTGGGTGGCGCGCTGCCGGTCAGGCGCCGACGTGTCATTGCATTCGACGCGGACCGGATCCCGGTCATTCGTGGGGTCGATGCTCATGCAGCCGCCGATCACCCAGTCGATGTCCATGCACACCGTGGTTCCGGAGTTGCTGAACGAACTGCGCATCGAGTAGTACGAATCCACGTCGGAGGGACACTGGTCGGTGTCCTGCACCGTCGAAACGACCTTGAAGTTCGATGCGGCACTGCCACATTCGACCTTCGCGGCCTCGGGGCGGTCCGGCGGGCCACCGACCTTGAGGCAGTCCCCCACCTGCATCTCCGCGGCGGCCGCGGACGAGCATCCCGAAATCGTCAGCGCAATGATGGCGGCAGGCGCGATGGCAGCCGCCCGAAGCGCTCTCCCTCGGGTCAGCGGCGCAGGCCCAGGCGCTCGATCAGCGAGCGGTAGCGCTCGACGTCGACCTGGGCGACGTACTTCAGCAGCCGACGACGACGACCGACCAACAGGAGCAGCCCACGCCGCGAGTGGTGATCGTGCTTGTGCATCTTGAGGTGCTCGGTGAGGTCGGAGATGCGCTTGGTCAGCATGGCGACCTGCGCCTCCGGTGAACCGGTATCGGTCTCGTGCAGGCCGTACTGGCCAAGGATCTCTTTTTTCTGTTCGGCAGTGAGCGCCACGAATTAACTCCATCGAATCGGTCCGCGAGGATTCTTCTAAGGCATGGCCGCCGCGAACTGCAGCCGTGCTGGGTCGCCGCAAAGTCTAACAGTGCATCACTGTGCGGACAGAATCCTGCGTGCCTTGTCGGTGTCGCCACCCATCGCCGTGATCAGGTCGTCGACCGAGTCGAACTTCTCCTGCGGCCGGACGCGGGCGACGAAGTCGACGGCGACGTGCTGGCCGTAGAGATCGGCGTCGGTGTCCAGAATGAACGCCTCGACCGTGCGGGTACGGCCGGAGAAGGTCGGATTGGTGCCCACCGACACCGCCGCCTGATAGCGCTCCCCCGGCGTGACCGTGCCCATGATCGGGCCGTGCCCGAGCACCGTGAACCACGCCGCGTACACCCCGTCGGCGGGAATGGCCGAGAACATCGGTGGTGCGACGTTGGCGGTGGGAAAGCCCAGCACCTTGCCTCGGCCGTCACCGCGGACCACCACGCCTTCGACGCGGTGCGGCCTGCCCAGCGCCTCGGCGGCGGCCACCACGTCACCGGCGTCGACGCAGGACCTGATGTAGGTCGAGGAGAACGTCACGGTCTCGTCGCGGTGATGCTCGGCCACCAGCGACATGCCCTCGACCGCGAAGCCCAGCCGCTCACCGGCCTTGCGCATCATGTTCACGGTGCCTGCGGCCTTCTTGCCGAAGGTGAAGTTCTCGCCGACCACGACCTCGACGACGTGGAGGCGCTCGACGAGCAACTCGTGCACGTAGCGCTCGGGCGTCAGCTTCATGAAGTCGGAGGTGAACGGCATGACGAGGAAGACGTCGATACCCATCTCCTCGACGAGCTCGGCACGCCGGGTCAACGTCGTGAGCTGGGCCGGATGACTGCCGGGAAACACGACCTCCATCGGATGGGGGTCGAACGTCATCAGCACGGTCGGCACGCCACGGGACCGGCCCGCCTTGACCGCATGATTTATCAGCTCGGCATGTCCGCGATGTACACCGTCGAACACGCCGATGGTGACGACGCATCTGCCCCAGTCCGTGGGGATCTCATCCTGACCCCGCCAGCGCTGCACGCGTGCAAGCCTACGGCGCGGCGGGCCCGGCGGCTCCGCTGGATCCCCCAGATCAGGTGATGATTGCCTAAACTTCGTCAGTGTGAGTCCAGACGGCAACCAACGCGACCTCTCGACGGTTGCCCAGGACTACCTGAAGGTCATCTGGACCGCGCAGGAATGGTCGCGCGAGAAGGTCAGCACGAAGATGCTGGCCGAGCGCATCGGAGTGTCCGCGAGCACGGCGTCGGAGTCCATCCGCAAGCTCGCCGATCAGGGGCTGGTCGACCACGAGAAGTACGGCGCGGTGACCCTCACCGACGCCGGCCGCAAAGCCGCGCTGGCGATGGTGCGCCGCCACCGGCTGATGGAGACATTCCTGGTCAACGAGCTCGGCTACGGCTGGGACGAGGTGCACGACGAGGCCGAGATACTCGAGCACGCGGTGTCCGACCGGATGCTCGACCGCATCGACGCCAAACTCGGCCATCCCACCCGCGATCCGCACGGCGACCCCATCCCCGCCGCCGACGGGCAGGTGCCGACGCCGCCCGCCCGCCAGCTGTCGATGTGCCATGACGGCGACGCGGGCACCGTGGCCCGGATCTCGGACGCCGACCCGGAGATGCTGCGCTACTTCGACAGCGTCGGGATCAGCCTGGACTCCCGGTTGCGGGTGCTGGCCCGCCGCGACTTCGCGGGCATGATCTCGGTGGCCGTAGAGAACCCAGGAAGGCCGTCCGCTTCGGAAGGCGGCGCCGGTGAGACCACCGTGGATCTCGGCAGCCCCGCCGCGCAGGCGATCTGGGTGGTCGCCTAGTCCGCAGACGCGGCGCTGTGGACCAGCCGCAACCTTGGCCGGACCGACTCCGTGATCTTGGGCGCACCTGTGCGTGGCGGCGCGGCAAGGGCCTCGAGCAGCATCAGGCTCATCTCGACCTGCTTCGCGCAATCCCTCTCGACGGCCTTGACGAGCGCACCCCTGACCAGCGTCCCCTCCAGGTCACCGGCGAACGTGAACCACGAACCCGTCTCCGCGGGCCCCATCGCGAACACGCACCGTGCGGCCAATCTGGCCGGCCCGGTGCCGACCAGCACCAGGCTGGTGGGCGCGACGACGGACTCGACCGTCCACGCCATCCGGTTGGCGACACCCAGGAGAACCACCTTCGCGGCCAGCCCCGTCCCCTCCGCGAGGCTGGCCGGAAGGCGGTTCAACCACCGGTCGTGCACGGTGAACCAGTCACCCCACGTCCGGGGATCGATGACGATCGACCACAGCTCGGCCGGCGTGGCGGCGAGGTGACGGGTGACCACTACGTGTCCCATGTCGCCTCCCTGGCCTTCGTCATCGATCCGGGTCGGGTGCTGCCTGCAGCTGCGCCCTCTTACCCGGGTGTCAATAACATACCTACCAGATGGTATCTAAACAAGACCCAAACCCGTCTCGGGTGCCGCCGTCGTCCATCCGTCGCCGCGGCTCAGTCGCGTCCGGAGGCGGCCAGCGCGTCGCGCACTTCCCGCTGCAGGTGCGCGCTCGCCCGATCCCAGCGCTTGCGCAGCCGGTCGCCATCGCCGTCGACGAAGCCGGCCACCAGGATCCCCCGCAGCGCATCCATCGCCGTGTAGACGGCGTAGCGCAGTTCGTTCTGCGCCGACCGGTCCGGAAGCACCTGCTCGATTGCCGCGAGCAGCGCGCCGTTGACCACCGGCTCCACCCGCTGCACGTGCTTCGCGAGCACCGGGTCCGTTCGGGATGCCATCCAAAGCTCCAGTGTGGCAACGACAATGGGACCCTGGTGCACCTCCCAGAGGAAGTCAAGGACCGCAGCCGCAGGGTCCGGGCTCTCGCGGATGCGCCCGACCTCCCGAATCGTCACCCTGGCGCGTTGCTGCGCCAGATGTTCGATCGCGGCGACCACCAGATCCTCCTTGGCGGGGAAGTGGTGAATCTGCGCGCCGCGCGTGACCCCGGCCAGTTCTGCGACGCGATGCGTGGTGGTGCCCGCGTACCCGTACGTCACCAGACACTCGACGGTGGCGTCGAGGAGTCGGAGGCGCATGGCCGCGCTGCGCTCTGCCTGGGTGCGCCGCTCGCTGCGCCCACCGGACTTGTCTCGGATGTCGACCATTCCGCCTCATCAGTTGCTGCCGTGTCGTAGCGATGTTACCTCCCGATCAGCAGGTAAATGCGGCGCCTCGGCCAAATGCACGGGCCGTCTACGATCCGTTGATGGCGAAACTCGAGCTGTCCCGCAAGCTGTCGCTGCGCCCGGACGAAGCGTGGGCGCACGTCTCGAATCTCGCCGAACTGGGCGACTGGCTGCAGATGCACCAGGGCTGGCGCTCGGACCTGCCGGACGAGCTGGCCGTCGGCACCACTCTGGTGGGCGTGGCGGGCGCAAAGGGAATGCGCAACCGGGTCACCTGGACGGTTCGAAAGCTCGATCCGCCCAAGCTGCTCGAAATCACCGGCGACGGCGTCGGCGGCACGAAGTACGCGCTGGCGATGAAGGTGGTGCCGACGGATGCCGGCTGCGCCTTCACGTTGAAGGTGGATCTGGGCGGCAGGCCACTGTTCGGCCCGATCGGGGCGGCCGCGGCCCGTGCCGTGAAGGGCGACATCGAGCGGTCCATCGAGCGTTTCGAGACGCTGTACGCCTGACCCCTACAGGGTCGCCGGGCGGATCACCACCACCGACTTGGCACGTGACGTCTCATCGGACAACAGCGCGATGACGCGTCCGTCCGGCCCCGCGGCCGCATAGACGCCGTCGATGCCCGCAGGTTTCAGTGCCCGCCCATGGCCAGCGGACTCCGCCTCCTCCGCCGTGAGGTCGCGGCGCGGGAACACCAGCAGGCACGCCTCGTCGAGTGAGTAGCTCAACCGGGGAGCGTCCGCGAGGTGCTCGAGGGTATGCGCCTCCCCCAGCCCGAACCGGCCCACCCTGGTGCGCCGCAGCGCGGTCAGGTGGCCGCCGACGCCAAGCGTCGCGCCGACGTCGCGGGCCAACGCACGGATGTAGGTGCCCGAGGAACAGTCCACCTCGACGTCGACGTCGACGAAGCCGTCCGGCACGTGCCGCACGGCGACGACGTCGAACCGCTCGATCCGCACCTGGCGCGCGGCCAGCTCGACCGGCTTGCCCTCCCGAGCCAGCTTGTAGGCCCGCTGGCCGTCCACCTTGATGGCACTGACCGACGAGGGGATCTGCTCGATGTCGCCGCGCAGTCCGGCGACGGCGCGTTCGATGTCGGCATCGGTGACGTGATCGGCCGAAACCGTCTGCAGCACTTCACCTTCGGCGTCCTCGGTGGACGTGGTCTGACCCAGCCGCACGGTGCCGGCGTACGACTTGTCGGTCGCGGTGAGCAGGCCGAGGATCTTGGTGGCGCGCTCGATGCCGATCACGAGCACCCCGGTGGCCATCGGATCCAGCGTGCCTGCGTGGCCGACCTTGCGGGTGCCGAAGAAGCCTGCCGGCACCGCCCGACGACGTCGTGGCTGGTCATTCCCGCGGGCTTGTCGACGACGACGATGCCCGGTGGAGGCGGGGCAGTCACAGGACGATCGCCGTCAGCACCAAGCCCTTGTCCACCGACCACCGGCCCGACAGTGCGGTCAGCGGAGGACCCGACTCGGCGGCCGGATCGATCAGGATCTGCGACTCGAACGCCCCGCCCGTACCGGTTGCGTCGACCGAGAACGTGATGTGCGCGTCCTCGAAGCCCAGCCAGCGGTGCGTCAGCGGATACCACGTCTTGTAGGTGGCTTCCTTGGCGCAGAACAGGATTCGATCCCAATGCATCCCCGCGGGCAGCGCACGCGAGCTCGGCCCGCTCGGCGGGCAGGCTGATGGCGTCCAGCACGCCCTTCGGCAACACGCCGTGCGGTTCGGCGTCGATGCCGACCGAGCGCACCTCGGCGCTGCGGCCCACCACGGCCCCGCGGAAGCCCTCGCAGTGCGTCAGGCTGCCGACCACGCCGTCGGGCCAGCACGGTTCGCCCTTGTCCCCCTTCAGAATCGGGACCGGCGGCAGCCCGAGCTCACCGAGTGCCTGCCGCGCGCAGTAGCGCACGGTGATGAACTCGTTGCGCCGCTTGGCCACCGAACGCGCGATGAGCGGCTCCTCCTCGGGCAGCGGCGTCAATTGCGGCGGGTCGTCGTACAGTTCGGCCGATGCGATCGGCGATGGCACGACGCCCGACAGCAGCAGCCCCGTCACGCCCGCCTGCTCCTGATCTGCTCCTGCATCTTGTCCGCGTTGGCCCGCATGTCCGGCGTGATCTCGAAGTGCCCGCCGAACTCGTTCAGGTAGCCGGGCGGGTACTTCGGGTCGGGCAGGATCTGCCGCATCCACCGATAGGGCTTGCGGCGCCGCCACTCTCGCGGATAACCGACCGACACCTCCTCGAACCGCACGCCGTCGTACCAGGTGGTGCGCGGGATGTGCAGGTGGCCGTAGACCGAGCACAGCGCGTTGTAGCGGGTGTGCCAGTTCTTCGTCGCGGTGGTACCGCACCACATCGCGAACTCGGGATAGAACATCGCGTCGCACGGTTCGCGCACCAGCGGGAAGTGGTTGACCAGGATCGACGGCGTCAACCAATCGAGGTCTTCGAGCTTCTCGCGCGTCTGCTTCACCCGATCGCGGCACCACGCGTCGCGGGTGGCGTACGGCTCCGCCGACAAGAGGAACTCGTCGGTGCCGACGACGTTGCGTTCGCGCGCCACCGCGAGCCCCTCGGCCTTGGTGGCCGTGCCCTCGGGCAGGAACGTGTAGTCGTACAGCAGGAACATCGGCACGATGGTCGCGGGACCACCCTCGTCGGTCCACACCGGGAACGGGTGCTCGGGCGTCACGATGCCCATCTCGTCGCACATGTTGACCAGGTAGTCGTACCGCGCCTTGCCGAAGATCTGCATCGGGTCCTTGGCGGTGGTCCACAGCTCGTGGTTCCCCGGTACCCAGATCACCTTGGCGAACCGCTTGCGCAGCAGGTCAAGCGACCAGCGGATCTCATCGGTGCGCTCGCCGACGTCGCCCGCGACGATCAGCCAGTCGTCGGGCGACGCGGGATGCAGCGACTCGGTGACCGGCTTGTTGCCGGTGTGCCCGATGTGAAGGTCGCTGATCGCCCAGAGCGTGGGATGACGACGTTCTCTCGACGGTGCAGACACAACCGACCAGCCTACTTGGGCCGCAGGCGCATGCCACGCCGGCAACTAGAACATGTTCCTACTTCTCCGTCGGGCGACGGGTCGCGACTTGTACACTCCCCGCAATGGCCGACGAGCGCGAGGGAGTGTGATGGCAGCCAAGCTGCGCTTGCTGTCGGCGGTGTGTGCGCTGGTTGCGGCGGTGGTCGTGGTCCTGCACACCAATCCCGCGGCACTCCCGGAGACCGGGCCGGTGCAGCTGCGGTCCACGTCAGCGCCCATGAGCGACGTCTCCACCACCATCAAGTGGCCGGTGATCGAAACGGTCGACCCATCTCCGTTCAATGCGTGCACGGACATCCCGCTCGACGTCATCCAGCGGCTGGGCCTGGCGTTCACCCCGCCGGAGCCGGAGGACAGCCTGCGCTGCCACTACGACGCGGGCAATTACCAGATGGCCGTCGAAGCGTTCGTCTGGCGAACCTACGAACAGACGCTGCCCGCCGACGCAGTCGAACTCGACATCGACGGGCACCGCGCCGCGCAGTACTGGATCATGAAGCCGACGGACTGGAACAACCGCTGGTGGATCACCTGCATGATCGCCTTCAAGACCAGCTACGGCCTGATCCAGCAGTCGATGTTCTACTCGCCGATCTACGACGCCGACAACGTCGACTGCCTGTCCACCAACCTGCAGCGGGCGCGCGAACTCGCGCCGTACTACAAGTTCTAGTCCCGCACGATCTGATCCATCGGGGATCGAGCGTTCCAGCATGCCGTACGACTGCTCCCCGTCCCAGGTGTACCGGACACCGGCCTGCTGCAGCGCGGGGAACCTGGGCACCGGGGCGCCCGCCGTCAGCGGCCGGTCGATGAAACCCGCGACGCACACCGTCCATCACGGGGCGGGCGGTCAGTCGCGGCTGACGCTGCCCGCGGGTCCGCAACCGCCGTCAGGCGACTGACGCGCGGACCCGTTCGGCGAGGGCGGCCAGGGTGGCGTCGTCGTGCACCGGCTCGCCCCAGTCCGGTTCCAGCGGCAGGTCGACCCAACTGGTGCATCCCGCATATTCGCCAATCCTGGGTAGCCGCACCGGCTCGGTCAGCGGCCGGGCCTGCACGACCAGAACCGTCAGCAGGCGCTTTGGCCGGAAGTCCAACCGGTCGGCGCGCACCGACGCGGCCGTCCAGATGTGAGTGTCCTCGATCTCGTCGAGGGCATCGGGGCGGTTGACCTCAACCGCGGCAACCACTTTCGCGCCTGCCCTGATCAGGATCTCGTCCTCGGTGCTGTCCGGACCCGCGGCGTCGAGCAGGGCACGGTGCTCGGGGCGCACGCGTTCGGCATGGCCGTGCGCGACCGTCGGAAAGAACACGAACTCCCCGCGGCGAGGTCGAACCGCTTCTCGTGGATGCCACCCTTGCGCAGCAGCACCGTCTGGCGGCCGTCGAGCATCGCGTGCACGGCCGCGCTCCACTCCTTGAGCGCGGGCGTGCTCACTTCGCCGCGAGCCGGGCCATGACCTCGGGACGACGCAACGGTGGCACCGTCTTGGGCGGCTGCCGTCGCGGCGGCAGCGCGGCCAGCAGCCGCGTGGTGGTCGCGGTCACCTCGGCGACGGCGGCCTCGAACGACGTCGGTGTTGGCGGCGGTCGGGCGGGTGATGCCGCTGACCTTGCGGACGTACTGGCGCGAGGCGGCCTCGATCTCCTCGGGGGTCGCCGAGGGTTCCAGACCGCGCAGCTCGGTGATGTTCCTGCACATGCCTCAACCATAGGTCGACGGGTCGATACGGTGGGGACATGCCGAGCCAGGAACCCACCGAAGACGACCAGGTCCTACTGATCGACACCACCGACCGCGTACGCACCCTGACCCTGAACCGTCCCCAGTCGCGCAACGCGCTGTCGTCGGCCCTGCGCACCAGGTTCTACGCCGCGCTGGCCGAGGCCGACGCCGACGAAGGCGTCGACGTCGTGATCCTCACCGGCGCCGACCCGGTGTTCTGCGCGGGCCTGGACCTGAAGGAACTCGGCGACACCACGGCGCTGCCCGACATCTCCCCCAAGTGGCCGGCCATGGGCACGCCGGTGATCGGCGCGATCAACGGCGCCGCGGTCACCGGTGGCCTCGAACTGGCCCTGTACTGCGACATCCTGATCGCGTCCGAGAACGCCCGCTTCGCCGACACCCACGCCCGCGTCGGGCTGCTGCCCACCTGGGGGCTGTCGGTGCGGCTGCCCCAGAAGGTCGGCATCGGCCTGGCCCGGCGGATGAGCCTGACCGGCGACTACCTGTCCGCGCAGGACGCGCTGCGGGCCGGCCTGGTCACCGAGGTGGTCGCGCACGACGACCTGCTGCCCGCCGCCCGCGGCGTCGCCGCCTCGATCGTCGGCAACAACGCCAGGGCGGTGCGGGCGCTGCTGGAGTCCTACCACCGCATCGACGAGCAGCAGACCAGTGCCGGGCTGTGGATCGAGGCGGCGTCGGCGACGCGGTGGATGAGCGTGACCACCGGCGACGACATCGCCGCCAACCGCGCCGCCGTGCTGGAACGCGGACGGGCGCAGGTGCACTGACATGAACGAGGCACACCAGATGTGTGGCAGCGACGAATGGCGCCAGGCGATGCGCGACGTCATCCTGCCGTGGGCCCTGGGCGACACCGATCTCGGTGACGACGTGCTCGAGGTCGGCCCCGGCTACGGCGCGTGCACCGACGTGCTCAGCCAGGCCGTGCCGAAGCTGACGTCGGTCGAGATCGACGCCGAACTCGCCGCGATGCTGCGTGAGCGCTTCGCCGACGTGCCGTCCGTCGAGATCGTCAACGCCGACGCCACCACGCTCGGCTACGCCGACGGAAGCTTCACCGGTGCAGCGTGTTTCACGATGCTGCACCACGTGCCCACCGAGGAACTGCAGGACCGCCTGTTCGGCGAGATCGCCCGGGTGCTGCGGCCGGGCGCGGCGCTGGTGGCCAGCGACAGCCTCGGCAGCGACGAGCTCGCGGCGCACCACGACCGACGACACCTACAACCCGGTCGACCCGGCGTCGCTGCCGGCACGGCTGGCCGCGGCGGGCTTCATCGACGTCGACGTGCGGACCAACCCGCACGGCTGGGCCGTGGTGGCGCGCAAGGCCTAGTGGGGGACGGCCCCAAGCGTACTCGGCACGCAACTCGACGCTCGCGGCCCTGCCATCGGCGGCTACGGACCACTTCGGGATCTAGCCGGTTCCCGGCCACCAGCCAGCGCCCCGACCATGCGCGCCAGCCGACGAAGACCAGCCGCAGCACCATGAACGTGGTCAGGCCCGACCAGATGCCGAGCAGACCCCAGCCGAACACCAGCGACAGCCAGATCAGCGGCAGGAACCCGACCAGCGCGCTGGCCAGCGTGGCGTTGCGCATGAACCGCGCGTCGCCCGCCCCGAGCAGCACCCCGTCCAAGCGCGAACACGATGCCCGCCACCGGCAACTGCGCGATCAGGAACCACCACGGCACGCCGATCGCGTCCAGCACCGAGTCGTCGTCGGTGAACAGCGTGGGCAGCACCGCGAGCCGACGGCGAACACCATGGCCAGCACCACGGCGGCCACCGTCGAGAAGATCGTCACCCGCCACGCCACCGACTTCGCGTGTGCCAGCTGGCCCGCACCGAGCGCGGCGCCGACCAGCGACTGCGCGGCGATCGCCAGCGAATCCAGCACCAGCGCAAGGAAACTCCACAGCTGCAGCACCACCTGATGCGCGGCGACAGCGGCAGCACCGAACCGCGCCGCGACGGCGGCCGCCGACACGAAGCACGCCTGGAACGCCAGGGTGCGCACCAGCAGGTCGCGCCCCATCACCACCTGGGCGCGCAGCACCGTGAAGTCCACCCGCAACGGCACCCGCTCGGCCAGCAGCGCACGGCAGAACAACACCGCGGCCAGCCACTGTCCGACCAGATTGGCCACCGCCGAACCGACGAGTTCCATGCGCGGCAATCCCAGCCAGCCGTACACCAGCGTGGGGCACAGCACCGCGGACAGCGCGAATCCCGCGACGACGTAGCGCAGCGGCCGCGCGGTGTCCTGCACGCCGCGCATCCAGCCGTTGCCCGCCAGCGAGATCAGGATCGCGGGTGCGCCGAAGATCGCGATCCGCACCCACGGCAGCGCCGCGTCGGCGATCTCGACCGCCGTCGGCGATCAGTCGCAGCAGCGGCACCGCCGCCGCCTCGACCGTCACCGCCGATGACCGTCCCGAGCCCGATGCCCAGCCAGGTGGCCTGCACGCCCTCGCCGACGGCCGACCCGCGGTCACCGGCCCCGAAGAACCGGGCGGCCCGGGCCGTCGTGCCGTAGGACAGGAACGTCAGCTGTGAGGCGATCAGCGAGAGGATCAGCCCGCCGATCGCCAAACCGGCCAGGCTCAGCGCGCCGAGACGGCCGACGACGGCGAGATCGAACAGCAGGTAGAGAGGTTCGGCCGCGAGCACCCCGAGTGCGGGGAAGGCCAGCCTCGCGATGCGCCGGCCGGTGGCAGGCGGCGGCGCGGGAAGATCGGCCGGCTCAACCAAGCGCGGCGCTCGGCGGCCGAAGATGCGGACGGTCAGCCAAGTGCATGAGTCAGCGCCCTCACCACGTCGTCGGCGGCACCGGTCGCGGAGTAGCCGGCGGCCAGCCGGTGACCACCGCCGCCGAAGGAGCTGGCCACGGCCGCCAGGTCGACAGCCGTCTTGGCACGCATCGACACCGACCAGTGCTGCGGGCTCGATCTCCTTGAACACCGCCGCCACCTCGGCCTGCGACGTGGTGCGCACGATGTCGACGATGCTCTCGACCTCTTCGGGCCGCGCGTCTGCCCATTCCTGGTGTCCCACAACCGCATACACCAGTCCACGGCCGCCAGCCGCATCGGGCAACAGCCGCGCCGAAGACAGCACCCGCGCCAGCATCGGCAGCCAGGAGAACGGATGGGTGTCCAGCAGGGTGCGGCTGATGGCGGCGTTGTCGACGCCGAGTTCCAGCAGTCGGGCGGCGAGCCGATGCGCCCGGGCACTGGCCCAGCGGAACGAGCCGGTGTCGGTGGTCAACCCCGCGTACAGGCAGTGCGCGACGCTCGCGTCGATCGGCTTGCCCCACGCATCGAGCAGCTCGGCGACCAGCATCGTGGTCGAATCGGCCGACGGGTCGACGTAGTTCGCGGTGCCGAACAGCTGATTGGAGGCATGGTGATCGATCACCAGCACCTCGCGACCGTCGATCGGCAAGATCGCGCAGCGCACCCAGCCGGTTGACGCTCGGGGATGTCGACCGTGACCACCAGATCGGGCTCGCGGCGCAGCTCCCCCGGAGCCACCAGCAGGTGGCCGCCCGGCAGCGTCTGCAACGACTCGGGCAGGTCGGACGGGGCCGCGAAGCCGACCTGGACGTCCTTGCCCGCCTGCGACGAGGACCAGCGCGAGCGCCAGGCCCGCACCGATGGTGTCGGCGTCGGGATACACATGGCACACGATGGCGAGGCTGTCCGCCTCGATGAGCAGGTCGGCCGCCCCGCGCGCGTCTACGCGCAGCGAGGACCGAGGTATCTCAGTCGTCCGATCGATCGCGGTCACCGGTGTCCTCAGCGTCGAGCACTTCGTCTGGTTCCCCACCGGATTGCTCCGCCCCAGAGACACGGTACGGGTCCGCGTCGCCCGCCGGTGTGGCACCCTCGCGAATCCGCGCCAGATCGGCGTCGGCGGCGCGGGCGCGGGCCAGCAGTTCCTCCATGTGTTGCGGCCGTGTCGGGCACCTTGTCCAACACGAACGCCAGCGTCGGGGTGAAGCGCACACCCGTGGCGGCGCCGACCTTGGTGCGCAACGTGCCCTTGGCGCGCTCGAGCGCCGCCGCGGCGCCCGCATAGTCCGGTTCGTCCTGCAACGTCGTCGCCGCGAACCGTGTAGAACAGCGTGGCGTCGTGCAGGTCTCCCGTCACCTTCGTGTCCGTGATGGTCACGAAGGCCAACGGGGGATCCTTGATCTCGAACTCGATGGCCGACGCGACGACGGTGCCGATGCGCTTGGAGAGCCGTCGCGCCCGGCCTACGTCGACCACTACATCCAACTTTCTTCGCGCAAGCGCTCATCTACGTGCGCTCTTTCTCCACCAGCTCGTAGCACTCCACGACGTCGCCTTCCTTGATGTCGTTGTACGTCAAGGTCAGACCACATTCGTAGCCGTCGCGAACCTCGGTGACGTCGTCCTTCTCCCGCTTCAGCGACGAGATGGTGACGGTCTCGGCGACCACGACGTTGTCGCGGATCAGGCGCGCCTTGGCGTTGCGCCGGATGATGCCGGACGTGACCAGGCAGCCGGCGATGTTGCCGACCTTCGACGACCGGAAGATCGCCCGGATCTCGGCGCGGCCGAGCTCCTTCTCCTCGTAGACCGGCTTGAGCATGCCCTTCAGCGCGCTCTGGATCTCGTCGATGGCCTGGTAGATCACCGAGTAGTACCGGATGTCCACGCCTTCGCGGTTGGCCAGCTCGGTCGCCTTGCCCTCGGCACGGACGTTGAACCCGATGATGATCGCGTCCGACGCCGACGCCAGGTTGACGTTGGTCTCGGTGACGCCACCGACGCCGCGGTCGATGACGCGCAGTTCGACCTCGTCGTCGATCTCGATGCCCAGCAGGGCCTCCTCCAGCGCCTCGACGGTGCCGGAGTTGTCGCCCTTCAGGATCAGGTTGAGCTGGCTGGTTTCCTTCAGCGCGGCATCCAGGTCGTCCAGGCTGATGCGCTTGCGGGTGCGTGCGGCCAGCGCGTTGCGCTTGCGCGCGCTGCGCCGATCGGCGATCTGACGGGCGATCCGGTCCTCGTCGACGACCAGCAGGTTGTCACCGGCACCCGGCACCGACGTGAAGCCGATGACCTGGACCGGACGCGACGGCAGCGCCTCTTCGACGTCCTCGCCGTGCTCGTCGACCATGCGCCGGACGCGGCCGTAGGCGTCGCCGGCGACGATCGAGTCGCCGACCCGCAGCGTGCCGCGCTGAATCAGCACCGTGGCCACCGGGCCGCGACCGCGGTCCAGGTGTGCCTCGATCGCCACACCCTGGGCCTCCATGTCGGGGTTGGCCCGCAGGTCCAGCGTGGCGTCCGCGGTCAGCAGCACCGCTTCGAGCAGCGCGTCGATGTTGGTGCCCTGCTTGGCCGAGATGTCGACGAACATGGTCTCGCCACCGAAGTCCTCGGCGACCAGGTTGTATTCGGTGAGCTGCGCCCGGATCTTCTGCGGGTCAGCGCCCTCCTTGTCGATCTTGTTGACCGCCACGACGATCGGCACGTCGGCCGCCTGCGCGTGGTTGATGGCCTCCACCGTCTGCGGCATGACGCCGTCGTCGGCCGCGACCACCAGGATCGCGATGTCGGTGGCCTTCGCACCACGGGCACGCATGGCGGTGAACGCCTCGTGACCGGGGGTGTCGATGAAGGTGACGAGCCGCTCGTTGCCGTCCAGTTCGGTGAGGACCTGGTAGGCGCCGATGTGCTGGGTGATGCCACCGGCCTCGCCCTCGCGGACGTTGGCCTGGCGGATCGTGTCCAGCAGGCGGGTCTTGCCGTGGTCGACGTGACCCATGACGGTGACGACCGGCGGACGGAACTGCAGATCGTCCTCGTCGCCCTCGTCCTCGCCGTAGGTGAGGTCGAACGACTCGAGCAGCTCGCGGTCCTCGTCCTCGGGGGACACGACCTGCACGACGTAGTTCATCTCGCCGCCGAGCAGCTCGAGGGTTTCGTCCCCTACCGACTGCGTGGCGGTGACCATCTCGCCGAGGTTGAACAGCGCCTGGACCAATGCGGCCGGGTTGGCGTTGATCTTGTCGGCGAAGTCCACCAGCGATGCGCCGCGGGCCAGCCGGATGGTCTCGCCGTTGCCGTGCGGCAACCGCACGCCACCGACGACCGGTGCCTGCATGTTCTCGTACTCGGCGCGTTTCGCCCGCTTCGACTTGCGGCCACGGCGCACTGCGCCGCCGGGCCTACCGAAGGCACCTGCCGCGCCACCGCGCTGGCCGGGACGACCACCGCCGCCGCCGCCACCGCCACCGCCACCGGGACGGCCGCGGAAGCCACCCGCGGGTGCGCCACCTGGCGCTCCTGCGCCGCCGCCTGCACCGCCACCGCGGTAGTTGCCACCACCGCCGCCTGCGCCGCCGCCACCGGGACGACCGCCTGGCGACGAGCCGGGACCGCGACTGCCTGGGCCGGGCCGCGGACCACCGGGACGGCCGCTGGGAGCGGGCCGGGCGCCGGGGGGACGAGGCGGCATGTTGCCGGGCGTTGCGCCGGGCCGGGGACCGCCACCGGGACGGGGTCCGCCGCCCGGGCGAGGGGGTGCACCCTGCGGCGGGCGCGGAATGGCCCGCTCAACGGGCTGCTGAGTGGAGAACGGATTGTTGCCGACGCGCGGTGTGCGCGCGGCGGGCTTGGGTATCGGGCCGGGCCGGGGACCCGGGGTGGGACCACCGGGGGCGGGGCAGGCGGGGCGACCGCGGCGTCCGCGCTCGCCGCAGGGGCCGCGGGTGCTTCTGGCGCAGGCGCTGCTGCCGGCGGCGGCGGGGGCGCCACGGGCGGAGCGACCGGTGCCGGAGGTGCGGGAGGCGCCGGTTTCGGGCCTGAGGGCCGGGGTGGCGCGGTGGCCACACCGCCGTTTGCCGAAGCCGCTGCGTCGGCGGCGGGCTTGGCCGCCGCGGCGGGCGCACTCGGAGGGGCGCCGTTTCCTGCGGACTTCGCGGGCGCGGGCTTCGAGCCGCCCAACGCCTCTCTCAGCCGCCTGGCGACGGGCGCCTCGACGGTCGACGATGCTGATTTGACGAATTCGCCCTGTTCGCTCAGCCGGGCGAGAACTTCCTTGCTGGTAACACCGAGTTCCTTGGCCAACTCGTGTACGCGGGCCTTACCTGCCACTACAACTCCTGTCTAAGAGGCGACAGCGGTTGTAGGCCGCGCCTCGGGTTTAGCTATGACGCATGGTCATCGGGACTTCACGGTGTGCTCATGTTCTTCGCTACCTGTTCTGTTGCCGGGTGGACCGAGTCGAAGTACTCAACCACCGCGGAGGTGTCCGGCGAACCGGTGATGCGCAACGCTCGGCCGAATGCTCGCCGCCGGATTGCCGCGTGTAGACACTGCTGGTCGGGATGCAACCACGCACCCCGCCCGGGCAGATTACCCGCTGCGTCGACGGTCAAGACGTAATCGTCATTCCCGCCGCGCACAGCGACCACTCGAAGCAGATCGACGGCCAACACTCGATTTCGGCATCCGATGCACGTCCGCACTGGTCCGACCTGATGGTCGGGGCGCATGCGCATCGAGGCCGAGGTCTCGCGCTGGATCACGGTTCAGTCTAGCGTCACCGCTGCCCCAGACAGAATCGCGTCTGCGCCTAGCTCTCGCGGGCGGCCCCACGGGCAGCTCCAGGGGCCGCGGGGCTGTCCGGCACGGGGGCGGCGTCACTGCGAATGTCGATCCGCCATCCGGTCAGCCGGGCCGCCAACCTGGCGTTCTGCCCCTCCTTGCCGATCGCGAGCGACAGCTGGAAGTCGGGCACCACGACGCGCGCGGCCCGACCCGCCTCGTCGATCACGCCCACCGAAACCACCTTCGCCGGTGACAGGGCGTTGGCCACGAACCTGGCTGGGTCGTCGTCGTAGTCGATGATGTCGATCTTCTCGCCGGACAACTCGCTCATCACGTTGCGCACGCGCTGCCCCATCGGACCGATGCAGGCACCCTTGGCGTTGAGCCCGGACACCCGCGACGTGACGGCGATCTTGGACCGGTGACCCGCCTCGCGGGCCACGGCGACGATCTCGACCGAACCGTCGGCGATCTCGGGCACCTCGAGCGCGAACAGCTTGCGCACCAGGTTCGGGTGGGTTCGCGACAGCGTGATCAACGGCTCGCGGGCGCCACGCGAGACGCCGACGACGTAACAACGCAGCCGTTCGCCGTGCACGTACTGCTCCCCCGGCACCTGCTCGGCGGCGGGGATGACGCCCTCGGATCCCTTGGTCTCACTGCCGACGCGCACCACCACCAGACCGCGGGCGTTGGCCCTGGCGTCACGCTGGATGACGCCTGCGACGATGTCGCCCTCGCGGGCGGCGAACTCGCCGAAGTTCTTCTCGTTCTCGGCATCGCGCAGCCGCTGCAGGATCACCTGACGGGCGGTGGTGGCGGCGATGCGCCCGAAACCCTCTGGGGTGTCGTCCCATTCGTTGATCAGGTTGCCGTCTTCATCGGTCTCGCGTGCCATCACCTTGACGACGCCGGTCTTGCGGTCGATGTCGATGCGGGCCTCCGCCTCGTGCCCCTCGGTGTGGCGGTACGCGGTGAGCAGTGCGCTCTTGATCGTGTCGACGACGACGTCGACCGTTATTCCCTTGTCTGCCTCGATGGCATGCAGTGCCGCCATGTCGATGTTCACGCTTCGGCCTCCTTTCCGGACTGACCTGTTCCAATTCCCTTGTCGCCGCGCTCTTGGGCAAGCTCGAGCTCGCGTCGGTTGGGCGGCGAGAATTCAACCTGCACAATGGCTTTCGCGACGGCATCGCGAGGTACTTCGCGAACCGAGTACTTGCCGGGGCCGCCGTCGGCGACCACCAGCCGCAGTACGCCTGCGCCGAGCGCGCCCAACCGTCCGGTCAACAGCGAACCGTCGGACAGCGTCATCTCCACCACCCGGCCCTGCGCCCGCCGGAAGTGCCGGTCGGCGGTCAGCGGCCGGTCCACTCCCGGCGACGTCACCTCCAGCACGTAGGGCGCCAACTCCCCGGTGGACTCCTCGAGGCGGTCCAGCAGTTCGGACGCCGAACGCGACAGCTCCGCAACCGCGTCCAGATCCAGACCATCGTCGCCGTCGGCGACCACGACGATGCGCGGCGGCTTCAGGGTTTCCTGTACGAGGACGTCCTCGACGTCGTACCCGGCACGCGCGAACTCCGGCGCGAGTAGCTCGATCACCTGCTGCTGCGACGGCAGTCCGGCGGACCGCAGCGGGACATCCGATGCCACGGCGAGCTCCTCGTCTTGAGTTGTACGGACACGACCCGGGTGTGGATGACTCGGAATCGAGTATCAACGATACGCCAGTACACGAGTGTCAATTGGCAAACGTGCAGCGTCAGCCAGCGGATCCACAGCTGGGGCAGTGGCAGGATGTCCTCCGATGTCGAAAGTGCCGAGCGCCCTTCCCCCCGTCAGCAGGCGGCGCGTCCTGATCGGCGGCGCAGCCCTGGCGGTGCTGTCGGCGACGGCTGCCGGATGCGGTGCACCTGCGCCACGACCGGACGTCGACGCCCTCGTCGCCCAGCTCGACCGCGCCCGCGCGGACAGCACGCTGGCGGCCGCAGCGGCGACCGCCGCTCCCCCACCGATCGCTGCGGCGCTGAACACCGTGGCCGCGGAGCGGACAGCACACGTCAAGGCGCTGTCCGACGAGATCACCCGGATGTCCGGCCAGACGCCGCAGGCAACGTCGACGTCACAGTCGACGTCGGCAGACCCGACGCCGACGGGCACCTCGGCCAAACCACCGCCGCCACCCAGTCCCGCCGACGTCGTCACCGCCCTCAAGCAGTCCGCCGACAGCGCCGCGCAGCAGGCCGCCCAGCAATCCGGCTACCGCGCAGGGTTGCTCGGCTCCATCGCCGCGTCGTGCACCGCGGCGGCCACCGTCGCCCTCGATCAGGGGCAGGCGGCGTGACCTCACCAGAGCCGAGCCCCGCGCGGCCGTCGGACGGTCCCGACGCCGCGCTGTTCGACGCGGTGGCCAACGAGCACGGCGTGATCTACGGCTACGGCCTGGTGTCGGCCCACACGACACCCGACCTCAACGACCTGGTGGCCAACGCGATGGCCGGGCACCGCGAACTCCGCGAGGAGGCGATCGCGCGCCTGCGCGGCCGCAACGCGACCGTCCCGCTGCCTGCGGTCGGCTACCAGATGCCGTTGGAGGTCGACAGCCCGACCGACGCCGCGAAGCTCGCGTTGCGGATGGAGGAGGACTCCGCGGTGGCGTGGCGCGCGGTGCTCGAGCACGCGAGCACCGGCGAGGACCGCACCTTCGCGGTGACGGCGCTGAGCCAGTGCGCGGTCACCGCGGCAAAGTGGCGTGACGTGCTGAAGCTCTCGCCGACCACGGTTGCCTTCCCCGGCGGCAGCGAATGACTCGCGCGCTAGCGCGCCAGCCCAGCTCAGCCGGCGAGGGCCGCTGCGATCGCGGCGGCGGCGCCGTCGACCGGGACGTCGCGCTTCTCGCCGGTGAAGCGGTTGCGCAACTCGACCACCCCGTCCGCCCAGCCGCGACCCACCACCACGATCCACGGCACACCCAGCAGCTCGGCGTCCTTGAACTTCACGCCGGGTGAGGCCTTCCGGTCGTCGAGCAGCACCTCGAGACCCAGCCGGTCCAGCTCACCCGCCAGCCCGGTGGCCCCGGTCCACGCGCCTTCGTCCTTGTTGGCGATCACCACGTGGGCGTCGAACGGGGACACCGACGCGGGCCAGCGCAGCCCGAGCTCGTCGTGCTGCTGCTCGGCGATGACCGCGACCAGCCGGGACACCCCGACGCCGTAGGAGCCCATGGTCAACCGCACCGGCTTGCCGTCCTCGCCGAGCACGTCGGCGGTGAAGGCGTCGGTGTACTTGCGGCCCAGCTGGAAGATGTGGCCGATCTCGATGCCGCGCGCGGACACCAGCGGCCCCGCGCCGTCCGGGGAGGGATCGCCGTCGCGCACCTCGGCGGCCTCGATCGTGCCGTCGGGGGTGAAGTCGCGTCCGGCGACCAGGCCCACGACGTGGCGGTTGGGCGCGTCCGCCCCGGTGATCCACGCGGTACCGGCTACCACGCGAGGGTCGACGAGATAGCGAACACCGTTGGCCAGCAACCCCTTTGGACCGACGTAACCCTTCACCAGGAACGGGTGCTTCTTGAAGTCGGCATCGTCGAGCAGGGCGTACTCGGCCGGGTCGAGCGCGGCGCCAAGCCGTTTCTCGTCGACCTCGCGGTCACCCGGGACACCGACGGCGAGGAGTTCCCACTCGCCCTTCGGCTGACGGGTCTTGAGTAGGACGTTCTTGAGCGTGTCGGCTGCCGTGATCTCACGGCCAAGGTCTGCGCTGTTGGCCCAGTCGACCAGGGTGGCGATCGTCGGGGTGTCCGGCGTGTCGTGGACCTTCGCCTCCGGCAGATCCGTCGAACGGCAGCGACTCGGGTGCGGCGATGGTGACGGCCTCGACGTTGGCGGCATAACCGGACTCCAGGCACCGCACGAAGGTGTCCTCGCCGACCTCGCTCTCGGCGAGGAACTCCTCCGACGCGCTGCCGCCCATGGCGCCCGAGACCGCAGACACGATGACGTAGCGCACGTCGAGGCGCCCGAAGATCCTCTGGTAGGCCTCGCGGTGCGCCTGGTACGCCGCCTCGAGGCCGGTGTCGTCGACGTCGAACGAGTACGAGTCCTTCATGACGAACTCGCGGCCGCGCAGAATCCCTGCGCGCGGCCGTGCCTCGTCGCGGTACTTGGTCTGAATCTGGTAGAGCCGCAACGGAAAGTCCTTGTAGGAGGAGTACTCCCCCTTCACCGTCAGCGTGAACAACTCCTCGTGGGTCGGCCCGAGCAGGTAGTCGTTCCCGCGGCGGTCCTTGAGCCGGAACACGCCGTCGCCGTACTCGGTCCACCGGTTCGTCGTCTCATACGGCGCGCGTGGCAGCAGGGCCGGGAACAGGATCTCCTGTCCGCCGATCGCGTTCATCTCCTCGCGGACCACGCGCTCGATGTTGCGCATCACGCGAAGGCCCAGCGGGAGCCAGCTGAACAGCCCCGGCCCGATCGGCCGGACGTAGCCTGCCCGGATCAGCAGTTTGTGGCTCGGAACTTCGGCGTCGGCCGGGTCGTCGCGCAGCGTTCGCAGGAACAACTCGGACATGCGGGTGATCACAGCGGACCACCTTAGCGACCGCGCCCCCGGCGTCCGCTCACGCGCTCACCCGCCGGTGCCTGACGGCCGATGCGATCAGGGTCGCCAGCACGCCCGCCGGCCACCCAAACGATCAGCACCAGGATCGGGCCCGCGATGCCGTGGCCGTCGAAGTAGACGATGCGGCGCACCGCGTCGGTGCCCGCCCCGTTGGGCAGCGCTCCGCTGATCGCGCGCCACAGCGGCGGCAGCAGACCGGGTTGGTACGCGCCACCCGCGGACGGGTTGCCGAGGATGACGAAGATCACGACGGTCAGCCCGATGCCGACGACCCCGAACAGGGTCTGCAGGGCGATCGTGACGGTCGCGGCCGACATGGACACCAGGACGCCGATGCCTGCGATCGACCACAGATGGCCGTCCAGCGCATGCAGCACCGGTTCGGCGATCACGGCCCCGCCGAGCCCGAGGCCAGCGCGTACGGCACGGTGGCGCCGAGCCGCCAGAGCGCCCGCGGGAAGGTCGCGGGCCGCGAGCCCTTGGCCACCCCGAGCATCGCCGCGAACAGGTAACCGCCCACCGCCCAACCGATCACCAGGTAGAAGCCGGAGAGGCCGCGGGCGTCGCCGGGCAGCAGCGGGACGACGTCCTCGACGGTCACCGTGCGCTGTTGTTGCGCGGCTGCCCTGGTGAACAGTTCCTGGACCGCCGTGGCGACGGACGTGCCGCCGCCCGACGCGATCAGCAGCCGGTCGTCGGTGCCGCCCTGGTTGACCAGGTACACCGCCGAGGTGTCACCCGTCCGCAGCGCGGCCCGCGCCGCGTTCTCGTCGCTCGAGGTGCTTGCGGCGACGGGCTCGCCTGCGACGGCGTTCAGCTTGTCGACGACCTGGGCCGCCACCTGCGCAGGCGCCACCACGGTGACGGGGATGCGGTGCGGGGCCGGGGCGTGGAAGGCGCCGATGTAGGACAGGATGAAGCCGAACTGCAGCAGCAGCACCCCGAGCCCCAGCACCAGCGTGCGTGGTGCGATCGCGTCGCGAAACCGATCCCGAAGCGTTTCAGGCGGTTCCGCCGCCTCGTGCTTGTTGGTCATCAGTCCCGACCCTGCCACGTGCAGATGCACACCTCGTTGCCCTCGGGGTCGGCGAGCACCCAGAACGCCGGCGCCGCTCGGTCGTCGAGCAGCGTGCCGCCGGCCGCCAGGGCCGCCTGTAGCCGGGACTGCGCCATGTCATGCGGCACGTCGACGTCGAGGTGGATGCGATTGCGGATCACATTCCCCGGGTCGCTGCGCTCCGGCCCGCCGATGCGGCCGCGGGGTTCGTCCATCTGCTGGAACCAGATCGCCGGACCACGCCCGACCGGGTCGATCAGCCCGGCCGTCAGGTCGGAAGGACCGTGCTCGTCGACGTAGCCGGTGACCGCCTTCCAGAACGGCCTCACCTTGGGGATGTCGATGGCGTCGATCGCGATCTCGAGGCCCTGCAGACCGCAGGGCCGGTCGGCACGGCCAGGGGTCGTCGTGAACCCGTGCGCCGCCAACGCCTCGGACACCTCGCGCGCCAGCCGCACCTCGACCCCGGTCGCCAGACCTCCCGCGGGCGGCGACAGCCGCAGCACGGCGCGGTCGCCCCGGACGTCGACGGTCATGCGGTGCTGGCCGTCGGGCCCGGCCCCGGCAGCCGCGATGCCCGCGACCTCCGCGGCCCGCGCCAGCGACGGCACGTCCACCTCCGTGCACACCGCTCCGAGGATCAGCCGCCAGCCGAGGGGGCCGACGGCGGCGGAGACCTGCCCCCGGGTGAGCCGCGCGTCGTCATCCATGGCGGCCACGCTAGCGGCTACAGCTCGCCCGCCTCCACGGCCTCGCGGGTGTGCTGCGCCCTCGCGATGTCGCGGGCGGAGAAACCGATCCAGAACGCCGCGATGCCCACCAGAATCGCGATGCCCGCGACCCACAGCAGCGAATAGGTGTAGCCGTAGCCCAGCGCGTCGAGTTGGGCCGGTGTCATGTTCTTCACCGGCCCCGTGGTGCCGCCGAGGTACAGCGTGCGCGACGTCTGCACGGCCATGATGACCACCAGCACCAGGGGGCCGCCGAGGTTCTGCACCATCAGCGTGATGGCCGAAACGGGGCCGATCTCACGGGGCCCGACCCCCGCCACCGCGCACAGCGGCAGGACCACCGAGATGATGCCAATGCCGAAGCCGCCCACGACGATCGGCCCGAACAGGTCGGGGAAGTAGGGGATGTCACGCGTGAGCGTCGAGCCGTACAGCATCGCGGCCAGCACGAACAGCCCACCGCCGATGATCAGCCAGCGCGGCGCGATGAGCGGTGCCAGTTTGGTGGCCAGCACGTTGCCGACGCCGACCGCCACGGCGAACGGCAGGAAGCAGATGCCTGCCCGCAGCGCGGAGTAGCCGAGCACGTCCTGGGCGAGCAGCCCGACCATCACGGTCACGGTGAGCAACACCCCGCCGCCGAGGAACCACGCGATGAACGTCATCACCCGGTTGCGCTCGTTGAACACCGAGAACGGCACCAAGTGGGTTCTCGGCGGAGCGCTCGGCGAACAGGAACGCGACGAAGAAGATCACCGAGGCGATGGCGGCGCCGATCACCCATGGGTCGATCCAGCCGCGGGGCGGGCCCTGGGTGAACACCAGCACCGCCGAGGTGCACCCCAGCGTGGCCAGCAGTGCGCCGGTCACGTCGAGTTTGAGCCGTTCGTGGTGTGTCTCGGCGATCCGCATCACGGCGATCACGATGATGACGATCCCGATCGGCACGTTGATCAGGAACGCCAACCGCCAGGAGATGACGGTCAGCAGGCCGCCGAGCACCAGACCGAGCACCGAGCCGATGGCCTGCATTCCCGCCGACACCGCCATCGCCTGGTTTCGGGCGTGCCCGACGGCGTAGGTGGTGGCGATCAGCGCGAGGCCGGTCGGCGCCGACACGGCGGCGCCAACGCCCTGCAGCGCGCGTGCCGCGATCAACGTGTACTCGTCGTTGGCGAGCCCGCATACCAGCGAGGCGATCGTGAAGACGCCGACGCCGGAGAGGAACGCACGCTTCTGGCCGATCGCATCGCCGACGCGGCCACCGAGCAGCAGCAGTCCGCCGAACGTCAGCACGTAGGCGGTGATCACCCAGCTCTTCCCCGCGTCGGAGAGGTCGAGATCGGCCTGCATGCGCGGCAGCGCGACGATGACGATGGTGCCGTCGAGCGTCGACATCAGCTGCATGCCCGTGATCGCGACGATCGCGATGCCGAGCACCGACGAGGACAGTGCCGACGGCGATGGAGTGTTGGAGCGTCCCGTCGACTCAGACGAACCATCGGCGACGGACATGGCTTGCCACCCTACCCAGACGAGATGTCCGCGTGCTGGGCGGCGCGGTGCGGTGCCGGCCGGTCGAGCGGACGGTGGAATTTGCGGCAGCCCACCTATCGCGCTCACGGGTGGGTTGATTGGCCGTTATCGTGAGCCGGTGGAGGGGACGCCATTTGGCCGCTATCAGCTGATCGAGCTGCTGGGCCGTGGCGGGATGGGCGAGGTGTGGCGCGCGCACGACACCACCATCGACCGCGTGGTGGCGCTGAAGATGCTGCTCCCCCACTTCGCCAAGGACCCCGACTTCGACAAGCGGTTCCGCCGCGAGGCCCGCGCCGCGGCACGCCTCGCCAATCCCCATGTCGTGCCCATCCATGACGTCGGCGAGATCGACGGACGCCTCTACGTCACCATGCAACTGATCGACGGCGTCGACTTGGACACTCTCCTGAAGACCGGACCACTCGAGGCCCAACGCGCGGTCCACGTCATCGAGCAGATCGCGTCGGCACTGCACTCCGCCCATCGCGCCGGGCTGGTGCACCGCGATGTCAAACCATCCAACATTCTGTTGGCCGACAACGACTTTGCCTACCTCATCGACTTCGGCATCGCCCGCGCCGCGGATGACACCGCATTGACGTCCGAGGGATCGACCATCGGCACCTGGGCCTATATGGCCCCCGAACGATTCCAGACCGGCGACATCGAACCCAGCTCCGACATCTACGCCCTCGCCTGCGTGCTCTACCAATGCCTCACCGGCGAGCCACCCTTCCCCGGCACCACCCTCGAGCAGATCGCGGTGGGCCACATGGTCGCGCCGCCCCCCAGAGCATCCGAAACGCGCAACACCGTTCCGCGAGGACTGGACCGGGTGATCGAAACGGGTCTGGCCAAACAGACCACCGACCGATACCCCACCGCCGTCGAGATGGCCGCCGCCGCACGGCAGGCCATTACCGAGCCGACCAGCCGACCCCACGCCGCCGCGCCGATACCACATGTGCCGGTTCCTCGTGGCGTTCCGCAAAGCGGCTGGTCCGTCCCGTCGGGTCCAGTGCAGGACTACCCACCGACGCCGCCCCCCGTTCGCATGCCACCATCGGCGCCACCGCCATGGTCGCCCACACCGCCTCCCACCCCGAAGCGCCGGGGTCGACGCAACGGCCTCCTGGTCGGCGCCGCGGTGTTCATCGTGACGCTGATCGTGGTTGCCGGTGTGGTCGCCGTCGTGGAACTCACCGGACACGACGAACCCGCCGCTACCAAACCAACCACCGCGGCGGCCGGTGCCGTCGCCTTCGACGGCACCTACCGCGCCGACCTTGGGCCGGGCACCGATCTCGAAGGCAAAACCGTCCCGGGTGCGCCTGCGACGACGGCCAGTTGGGCCGTCCGCTCGACGTGCGGCGCCGGCGGGTGCGTGGCGACAGCGGCGAACATCAGTGAAGGCGGCGTTGCCCTCGTGTCGAATCTGACGTTCGATCAGTTGGGCGGCACCTGGGTGGCCGTTGGCCTCGCGTCGGCGCTATGCGGCGGCGACAAACCCGACGAGATCTGGGTGGTCTACACGCTGAAACCGCAGCCCGACGGCACCCTCACCGGCGAAACCATCCGGGACTCGACGAACAGCGCCTGCGCCGCGAAACGGACCGTGAAGTTCACCCGCACCGGCGACGCCGACCCCAACAAAGTCGCGGATCCAGCCGTCCTGCCGACGCGGGCGACATCCCCCGCCGATGTGCTGCGCGGCCGCTACCGCGAGACGACGACGTTCACGAACGCCACCGTCGTTCCGCCGAGAGTCTTCACCGCCGACACGTACTGTCTTCGGACCGGCGATCGATGCATGAGCCTGTTTCACGGACCCGATGGGGCCGTCACGTTGATGTACGCCGCCGACAAGTGGACCCGCAACGAGCAAGCCACGACGAATTGCAGCGTCAGCGGCACGGCGCAGATCACCATCAACGCGGAGTACCCGATGCCCACGCAGATCGAGGATCCGCTCGCGCTGCTCACCGGGAGCGGCAACCTCGTCGTTGCGGCCGGCGGCGCGTGCACCGGCGGCGGTGACTTCCAGGACAAGTTCGAGCGCATCGGCGATTAGGGCAGGCACGGCCCGCGAACCGACCCGGATGGGTTTTCGGGCCTGCCTCGATCACCCGATGTCGGCCGTCGCGGCGTTGTCGCGCTGGAGCGTGACCTCGTCGAGCCGGCTGGTCAGCGCCTCGGTGACCAGGCGCCAGGCATCGGATCCGAGGACCAGCCGCCGGGGCGGCTCGTCGGAGTCAGCGGCACGGATGATGGCCGTGACGGTCTTCTCCTGACTGTCGACCATCTCGTCGATGGTCATCGGCGGCCTGTCGGCAGGTCCACCGCGGTAGGGCTGGCTGGGCGGCACCCGCGTCGCGGCGTCGAAGAAGCCGGTGCGGACCATCCCAGGCTCGATCAGCGTGGTGTGGATGCCGAACGGCGCGACCTCGGGTGCCAGTGCCTCGTAGAAGCCCTCGATGCCCCACTTCGTGACGTGGTACATCGAGAAGGCCGGGAAGGCGAGTTGGCCGCCCATGCTCGACATCTGCATCAACAGACCGCCGCCCTGTGCGCGCAGGTGCGGGGTTGCCGCCCTGGCCAGTTGGATGGACCCGGTCAGGTTCGTCGCGATCATCGCCTCGATCTGCTCGTCGGTGAGGTCCTCGGCCACGCCGAACACGCCGTAGCCCGCGTTGGCGACCACGACGTCGATGTGGTCGTGATCCGCGAACGCCTGGTCGACCACGGTGCGCAGCCGTGGCGTGTCGGTGACGTCGAGCCCGCGCACCCAGAGCCGGTCTCCGTAGCGGTCGGTGAGATCGGCGAGATCGGCGGTGTTGCGCACGGTCGCCGCGACGTGGTCGCCGCGGGCCAGGAGCTGTTCGACGAGTTCACGCCCCATCCCGCGGGACGCTCCGGCGATGAGCCATGTCTTCGGCATATCTCTGCTTCCTCTCGGTGAGCTCTGCTTCTGCACTCCGGTCAACGCCCCTCGGCGCGGGGATCAATCCATTCGCCACATGAGGCTTTCGGATCAGACACATACGGAGATCGCATGGCTAGGCTGGGCCGGTGGAGGAGATGACACTGGCCGGGCTACAGGTGTGCCGCGAGATCGCGCTGCTGGGTTCGTTCTCCGCCGCCGCCCGGTCGCTGGGCTACTCGCAGCCGGCAATCTCGCGGCAGGTCGCCGCCATGGAGGCCGCCGCCGGGCAGGCATTGTTCGTCCGCAACGCCCGCGGGGTCAGCCTCAGCCCCGCCGGTTCCGCGGTGATCGAACACGCTGGCCGCATCCTGTCCGGTGTTGATTCGTTGCGGCGCGACCTCGACGGCCTCGACGACCGGCTGGCAGGTCGAATCCGCATGGGCGTATTTCCCACGGCGGCAGCGGTTCTCGCGCCGAGAGCGATCGCGCGAATCAACCTGGATCACCCCGGCTTGACGGTCCTGCTCAGCGAGGCGTCCACCCCGGCGCTGCTCCGTGAGCTGCGCAGCGGACGGCTGGCCGTCGCCGTCATCGGCGCGGGTGCCGGGCTGCCCGACTACGACCTGGACGGGCTCGCGACGCATCAGGTATTCGCGGGCGACCTCTGCGTGGCCGTGCCGGTCGGGCACCGGCTGGCCGCGGCAGCCAGGGTCGCGGTGCACGAACTCGCCGGGGAGCCCTGGGTCATCGGCGATGGCACCGCAGGCGACCCGCAGTTCCGGGCGTGGCCGACGCTGTCCGATCCGGTGATCACCCACCGGGCACGGAGTTGGCCTGCGCGGCTGGGTCTCGTCGCCGCGGGGCTGTGCATCTGTCTGATGCCCGAGCTGGCCGCCCCATCGGTGCCAGCGGGCGTCAGGACGGTCAGGGTCGACGACCCGACCTGGCTGGGCCGGGTGACGCTCGCGGTCACCGGGTCCGGGCCGACCAACGAGGTGCTCGCCATGGTCGACGCCCTACAGGCCGCGGGTCGCGGCATCCGGGCGAGCTGAAGCTCTCCCCTGCCCGATGTCGAGCTAAAGCTCTCCGGCGTCGATCGCGTCCTTGACTTCCTGTGCATGGGCGACCTGCTCGGCGGTGTAGCCGATGAACAGCGCGACCACACCCACGACGACGGCCACCGCGGCCACCCACAGCAGGCCGTAGGTGTAGCCCTGATCGAGGGCGTGCAGTTGCGCGGCGTCCATGTTCTTCACGGGGCCGGTGGTACCGCCGAGGTACAGCGTGCGCGACGTGATGACGGCCTGGATGATGGCCAGCACCACCGGGCCGCCGAGGCTCTGCAGCATCAGCGCGATCGCCGACACCGGGCCGATCTCGTCGAAGCCGACACCGGCGATCGCCGACACCATCAGCGGGACCACGATCATGCCGATGCCGAAGCCGCCGACGGTGATGGGCAGCACCAGGTTCGGGAAGTACGGGATGTCGCCGTGCAGCGTGGAGCCGTAGAGCATCGCCGCGAGCACCAGCACGCCGCCCGCGATCACCAGCACCCGCGGGGGGAACCGCGACGCCAGCGCCGAGGACAGGCCGAGCCCGATGCCGAGCGCGATCACGAACGGGATGAAGCCGATCCCGGCCCGCAGCGCGCTGTAGCCCATGATGTCCTGCACGTACAGGCCGATCAGCACGGTCAGCGTGAACATCACCCCGCCGGCCAGGAACACGGCCGCGAAGGTGGCCACCCGGTTGCGGTCACGGAACAGGCTGAACGGCACGACGGGGTTGACCGCGGTGCGCTCGACGTAGAGGAACGCGGCGAAGAACACCATGGCCGCGAGGCAAGAGCCCAGCGTCAGCGTGGACATCCAGCCCTTCTCCGGGCCCATCGAGAAGCCGAACACCGCCGCGGTGCAGGCCAGCGTGGCGAGGACGGCGCCGGTCGCGTCCAGCTTCATCCGCTCGCGGTGCGTCTCGCGCAGCGTCTTGCGGGCCAGGTAGATCATCAACAGGCCGATCGGCACGTTCACCAGGAAGGCCAACCGCCAGGACACCTCGGTCAGCGCGCCGCCGACGACGAGGCCCATCACCGAGCCGACGCCGGTCATCGCGGCGAACACCGCCGTCGCGGCGTTGCGAGCGGGACCCTTCGGGAACGTGGTCGCGATCAGCGCCAGGCCGGTGGGTGAGGCGATCGCCGAACCGACGCCCTGCAGCAGCCGCGCGATCACCAGGGTGGATTCGTTCCAGGCGATGCCGCAGAGGATCGAGGCGATGGTGAACAGCGCGACGCCGACGATGAAGGTGCGCTTGCGGCCGATGGTGTCGCCGAGCCGCCCACCCAGCAGCATCAGGCCACCGAACGTCAGCACGTAGGCGGTGATGACCCAGCTGCGACCGGCGTCGGACAGGTTGAGCTCGTCTTGAATCTTAGGAAGCGCGACGATGGCGACGGTGCTGTCCATGGTGGCCAGCAGCTGCATGCCGCCGATGGCCACGACCGCGGCGATGAACCGGCGCGAGGGCAACCAGGCCGGGTACCAGCTGGTTCGCTCTGTCTCGGGCTGCCCCACCTGCACGGGCACCGCGAGGTTGCTGGCGTCCTCAGCGTCTCGGGCCGCTGCGCGCTCTGCATCGTTGAGAGCCGTCATAGCGGGTTACCTTACAGTAATCTTAAGAACCCTTTAACTGGCGAAGGCCGCCACCGACCCGATCACGATGATCGCCGGAGGTCGGATGCCCTCCGCGCGGATCTGCTCTGGCGCGTCGGCAAGCGTCGTGCGCAGCGTCCGTTGCGCGGCGGTGGTGCCGTGCTGGACCACCAGGACCGGCGTTTCCGCAGGTCGGCCGCCTTCCTGCAGGACCTTGGCGAACAGTTCGATGCGCTCGACCGCCATCAGCAGCACGATCGTGCCGGACAGCGCGGCCAGCGCATTCCAATTCACTAACGATTCGGGATGGTCGGGCGCAACGTGGCCGCTGACCACCACGAACTCGTGGGTGACGCCCCGGTGGGTGACCGGAACGCCCGCCGATGCGGGTACGGCTATGGCACTCGTCACACCTGGCACGACGGTGACCGGGATGCCCGCATCCGCGCACGCGATCACCTCCTCGTAGCCACGGGCGAACACGAACGGGTCACCGCCCTTGAGTCGCACCACGAACTTGCCCGCCCTGGCCCGGTCGATCAGCACGTCGTTGATCGCGTCCTGAGCCATCGCCCGGCCGTACGGGATCTTCGAGGCGTCGATCACCTCGACGTGCGGGCGCGAGTTCGGCCAGCAGTTCGGGCGGCGCCAGCCGGTCGGCGACCACGACGTCGGCCTGCGCCAGCAGCCTGCGGCCGCGCACGGTGATGAGCTCGGGGTCGCCGGGGCCGCCGCCGACCAGCGCGACGGCGCCGCGCAGCGCGTCGGGTACCTCGTCGGTGATGATGCCGCTCTGCAGCGCCTCGCGGATCGCGGTGCGGATGGCCGCCGAGCGGCGGTGCTCGCCGCCGGCGAGCACCCCGACCGACAGCCCGTCGTACTCGAACGACGCGGGTGTGACGGCGGTGCCGTCGCGGGCGACGTCGGCGCGCACGCAGAAGATGCGGCTGCGCTCCGCCTCGGCGACGACGGCCGCGTTGACGGCCGGGTCGTCGGTTGCCGCGATCGCGTACCAGGCGCCGTCGAGGTCGCCGTCGCGGTAGTCGCGCAGTTCGAGCGTGATGCCGGAGGTGGCCTCGACCGCAGGCGTGGCGGCCCTGGTGATGACGTGCACGTCGGCGCCGTTGGCGAGCAGCAGGGGCAACCGCCGCTGGGCGACCGTGCCGCCGCCGACCACGACGACCTTCCTGCCCGACAGGCGCAGGCCGACGAGGTAGGCGTTCTCGGTCACCCGGCGAGCTTAGAGCTTGCCGCCGCGGCCACGAAGCGGGTTGCCGCGCCGGGATGCGCGGCGGCGTGGGCGTGCAGATAGCCCGCATGCACCCCGGCGTGCACGGCGCCGTCGGCCACGATGTCCGCGGCGCCGCGGCCGAACCGCCACGCCGGCTCGTAGGCCTGCCCGAAAGTGGTGTGCGTGCGGTGGAATTCGTGGCCGACGACCCGCGTCCCCGCCGCGTGCATCGAGGAATCGGACGTTGCGACGGCATCGCGGTAACCGAGTGTCAGCCGTTCGGTGAACCGCGCGGACCCGGACAGCACGCCGCACATCGGGATGCCGTCGAGGTCGTCGACCAGATACGTCAGGCCCGCGCACTCGGCGTGGACCGGCGCACCGGATGCCGCCAGCTGCCGAATCTGTTGACGCACAACGTCGTTGGCGGACAGCTCGGCGGTGAACTCCTCGGGGAAACCACCGGGCAGCACCAGCGCCGCGGTGTGCGCGGGCAGCGGATCGGTCAGCGGATCGAACTCGACGACGACGGCACCTGCGGCGCGGAGCAACTCGGCGTGCTCGGGGTAGCCGAAGCTGAACGCCTTGCCCGCGGCCAGCGCCACGACCACGCCGTCGGCCGCGGGTCCGGTGACCGAGGGATCCCACGGCGCGTCGACGACGTGGGAGCCGGCGGCGTTCACCACCGCGGCGAGATCGACGTGCCGGGCCACCAACTCGGTCATCGCGGCGACGGCTTCGTGCGCCAGCCTGCCGTGCTCGACCGCGGTCACCAGGCCGAGATGCCTTGACGGGACGGATAATTCGTCGGCCCGCGGGATCGCGCCGAGCACCGGCATGCCGGCCTGTTCGCACGCCTGGCGCAGCACCTGCTCGTGCCGTGGCGTGCCGACCCGGTTGAGGATCACGCCGGCGATCCGGACCGAGTGATCGAACGTCGCGAAGCCGTGCAGCAGCGCGGCCACGCTGTGGCTCTGCCCCCGGGCGTCGACGACGAGCACCACCGGTGCGCCGAGCAGTCCGGCGACGTGTGCGGTCGAACCCTGGGCGGGGCCGACGGCGTGCTGGGACGATCCGGCCGTCGAACAGGCCCATCACGCCCTCGACGACGGCGATGTCGGCCCCGAGGCTGCCGTGCCGGTACAGCGGGCCGATCAAGTGCTCGCCGACCAGCACCGGATCCAGGTTGCGTCCCGGCCGGCCCGCGGCCAGCGCGTGGTAACCCGGGTCGATGAAGTCGGGGCCGACCTTGAACGGCGCGACGCGGTGCCCGGCCCGCGCGCAGGGCGCCCATCAGCCCGGTGGCCACCGTGGTCTTGCCGCTGCCCGATGCGGGTGCGGCGATCACGACGGCCGGGACGCTCACTTCTCCCGCGAGCGGGCATCGTCACCACTCGATGCCGCGCTGGCCCTTGCGCCCGGCGTCCATCGGATGCTTGACCTTGGTCATCTCGGTCACCAGGTCGGCGGCGTCGACCAGACGCGGCGGCGCGTCCCGTGCCGGTGATCACGACGTGCTGGTTGCCGGGCCGGGACGCCAGCGTCGCGACGACCTCGTCGACGTCCACCCAGCCCCACTTCAGCGGATAGGTGAACTCGTCGAGCACGTAGAAGTCGTGGCGCTCGGCGGCGAGCCTGCCCGCGATCTCGGCCCAGCCGTCGGCGGCCGCGGCGGCGTGGTCGACGTCGGTGCCCGGCTTGCGGGACCACGACCAGCCCGAGCCCATCTTGTGCCACTGCACCGGGCCGCCGATGCCGTGCTCGTCGTGCAGGCGGCCGAGTTCGCGAAAGGCCGCCTCCTCGCCCACCTTCCACTTGGCGCTCTTGACGAACTGGAACACCGCGACGTCGAAACCCTGATTCCAGGCGCGCAGCGCCATGCCGAACGCCGCGGTGGACTTCCCCTTGCCGGGGCCGGTGTGCACCGCGAGCAACGGGGCATTGCGACGGGCCCGGGTGGTCAGTCCGTCGTCGGGAACGGTGAGCGGTTGGCCCTGTGGCATCGAATGTCTCCCCTGCCAGTAGATCAGGCGGCGCCGAGCTCCGCCTCGGACTTGACCAGACGGGTCAGGGTGTCCGCCCGAAGCTGCGCCAGCCGTACCGATGGCGCACCCAGCTGCTTGGCCAGATCCTCGGCCAAACCCAGTCTCACATAAGACGTCTCGCAGTCCACCACGACGGCCGCGGCACCCTCGGCCAGCAGCAGCGCCGCGGCGCGTCCGGGTGCGGCCCAGCGGGTCGGGTCCGCCGGTGGCGCGGCCGTCGGTGAGCACCACCACCAGGCTGCGGCGCGCACGGTCGCGGACCTTCTCGCGCACCACCACGTCGCGCGCCGCCAGCAGACCCTCCGCCAGCGGAGTCTTGCCGCCGGTGTCGAACCGCGCCAGCCTGCGGCTCGCGATGTGCACCGACGACGTCGGCGGCAGCACCAGGTCGGCGCGCTGCCCGCGGAACGTGATCACGGCGACCTTGTCGCGGCGCTGATAGGCATCGCGCAACAGCGACAGCGTGGCCCCGCCGACGGCCGCCATCCGGTCGCGCGCAGCCATCGACCCGGAGGCGTCGACGACGAAGATCACCAGATTGCCCTCGCGGCCCTCGCGTATCGCGCGCCGCACGTCGGCGGCCGCGACCGAGACGCGACCGCGCCGCTGCTGCCTGCCCGCGGCGGCCAGCAGAGTGCCGAACAGGTGCACGCCGTGCCCGACGTCGGGATCGTCGGTGGCCGACACCGTCGTCCCGGTCCGGTTCCGGCCCGCGACCGTCGGCCCGGTGCGCCCTCCCCGACCCCGGGCACCACCAGCGCCTTGGTCCGGAAGGTCGCGGCGGGCGGCGCATTGGGTCGCGCGCCGCCCGAGGACGGATTGCCTTGGGGGACGGCCTGTTCCGGTGACTCGCCGGGCTCTCCCCCGCCGCCGGGCGGATCCGGGTCGGGGTCGGGCTCGGGCTCGGGCGGGGGGTCGCCGGCCTGGGCCAGCGCCTCGTCCAGCTGTTCGGGGTCGAGCCCGGGATCGTCGAACGGGTCGCGACGGCGCCGGTGCGGCAGCGCCAGTTCGGCGGCGACGCGAATGTCCTGCTCCTCCACGACGGATCGGCGCCGCGCCACGCCGCGTGCGCCACCGCGGTGCGCGCCACCACCAGGTCGGCGCGCATGCCGTCGACGTCGAACGCCGCGCACAGCGCGGCGATGCGGCGTAACTCGTTGTCCGGCAGCACCACGTCGGCCACCAACGCGCGGGCCGGCAGCGATCCGGCGGGCCAGATCCGCGTCGTCGGCGTCGTACCGGGCGGCGAAACCCTCGGGGTCGGCCTCGTAGCCATGCGCCTGCCGGATCACCTCCACCCGCACGTCGACGTCGCGGGACGCGTACACGTCGACCGTCAGCCCGAACCGGTCGAGCAACTGCGGACGCAGTTCGCCCTCTTCGGGATTCATGGTGCCGACGAGCATGAACCGGGCCTCGTGGCTGTGCGAGACGCCGTCGCGCTCGACGTGCACCCGGCCCATCGCCGCGGCGTCGAGCAGCACGTCGACCAGGTGGTCGTGCAGCAGGTTGACCTCGTCGACGTACAGCACGCCGCCGTGTGCGCGCGCCAGCAGGCCGGGCGAGAACGCGTGCTCGCCGTCGCGCAGCACCCGCTGCAGATCCAGCGATCCGACCACGCGGTCCTCGGTGGCGCCGATGGGCAGCTCGACCAGTCGGGCGTCGCCGTCGACCGCGGCCAGCACGGTCGCCAGGCCGCGCACCGCCGTCGACTTCGCGGTGCCCTTCTCGCCGCGGATCAGCACGCCGCCGATCTCGGGTCGCACCGCGCACAGCACCAGCGCCAGCCGCAGGCGGTCCTGTCCGACGAGCGCGCTGAACGGATAAGCGATCACGGGGCTCCGTGAATTCCGCTGCGCACCATCGGGACGTGCGGAATGCCGTCGTCGAGGAACTCGTCGCCGGTCCGGACGAACCCGTGCTTGGTGTACATCTCCTCCAGGTACGTCTGCGCGTTGATGTGGCATGGGTAGTCGCCGACCTCGGCGAGCGCGGCCTGCATCAGCCGGTTGGTGTGGCCGTGTCCGCGTTCGGTGCGTTTGGTGCACACCCGGCCGATCCGGAACAGCCTTCTCCCCGCCGGGATGCTCCTCCATCAACCGCAGCGTCGAGATGACCTCGCCCTCGGCATCCTCCAGCCAGAAGTGCCGGGTCTCGGCGAGCAGGTCGCGGCCGTCCAGTTCCGGATACGGCGTGGCCTGCTCGACGACGAACACCTCGACGCGCAGCTTCAACAGCTCGTAGAGCGTTGCGGCGTCGAGATCCTTGGCCCAGCTGCGCTTCGGGGTGACGGTCATGCCGTCACGGCAGGCAAAGCCGTCGCAGCCTGGTCGAGCTTGAGCAGCTTGGTCCCCCGCGCCCACACCTCCTCGAAGAGCTTGGGCTCGGTGGACAGCTCGATGCCGAGCGACGGCACCATCTCCTTGAGCTTGGGCAGCCACGCCTGGTAGCGGTCGGCGAAGCAGCGCTCCATCACGTCGAACATGGCAGGCACCGCCGTCGAGGCACCCGGCGACGCGCCGAGCAGACCGGCGATGCTGCCGTCGGCCGCCGCGAGCACCGTGGTGCCGAACTCGAGCACGCCGCCGGCGCCCTTGCGGCGGATCACCTGGACGCGCTGACCCGCGACGTCGAGCTCCCAGTCGGAATCGACTGCGCTGGGCGCGAACTCGCGCAGCGCGTCGACCCGGTCGGCCTCGCTGAGGCGCAGCTGGCCGACCAGGTACTTGACCAGGCTCCATCTCGGTGAGCCCGACGCCGAGCATCGAGCCGAGGTTGTTGGGCTTGACCGAGAACGGCAGATCGGTGACCTTGCCCTGCTTGAGGAACTTCGGCGACCAGCCGGCGAACGGGCCGAACAACAGCCACGACCTGCCGTTGATGACGCGGGTGTCCAAGTGCGGCACCGACATCGGCGGGGCGCCCAGCGGCGGCTGGCCGTACACCTTGGCCTGGTGCGCGGCGGCGAGCGCGGGATTGTCGGTGCGCAGGAACTCGCCGCCGACCGGGAAGCCGCCGAAGCCCTTGGCCTCCTTGATGCCCGACTTCTGCAGCAGCGGCAGCGCGCCGCCGCCCGCGCCGACGAAGACGAACTTCGCGTTGATCTTGCGCGTCTCGCCGGTGCGGCGGTTGAGCACCTTGAGCGTCCAGCTGCCGTCGGACTCCTGGCGCAGGTTGCGCACCTCGTGACCGAACAGCGTGGTCATGCCGTGCTGGGCGGCGTAGCCGATGAGCTGGCGGGACAGCGAACCGAAGTCGACGTCGGTGCCGTCCTGGGTCCAGTTCAGGGCGACGGGCTCGGAGAAGTCGCGCTTGGCGGCCATCAGCGGCAGCCGGCGGGCGAACTCGTCGTCGTCGTCGATGAACTCCATCGAGGCGAACAGCGGGTTCTGCACCAGCGTCTCGCGCCTGCGCCTGAGGTAGTCGACGTGGTCGGCGCCGTGCACGAAGCTGACGTGCGGGATGGGGTTGAGGAAGCTGCGCACGTCGGGCAGCACGCCGTTCTCCACCGCATGCGCCCAGAACTGGCGCGACACCTGGAACTGCTCGTTGACGTGCACCGCTTTGCTGATGTCGATGGTGCCGTCGGACCGCTGCGGCGTGTAGTTCAGCTCGCACAGTGCGGAGTGGCCGGTGCCCGCGTTGTTCCACGGGTCGCTGCTCTCGGCGGCCGCGCCGTCGAGACGCTCGATCAGCGTGATCGACCAGTTGGGCTCGAGCAGCCGCAGCAGCGCGCCGAGGGTCGCGCTCATGATGCCCGCGCCCACCAGCACGACGTCCGTTTTCGTGGTTTTGGCTCCGTTGGGGTCAGACACCTGTTCGTTGATCCTTCGTGGTCGCACGTCCGCCTGATACGGCTTGCCTGGTTAACAGGTTATCCCGCCGGTGCAGCGAGCAATCTGCCTATCGGCCCCTGCCGACGTCCGTTTGGTCACACTGCGCGGTTAAGGTGGCTGTCGTGAGCCGGTGGGAGCCCGACGTGCTGCCCGGATACTGGCAGCAGACCATTCCCCTCGGCCCGGATCCCGACGGCGAGGGCGAACTCGTCGCCACGCTGGTGCGGCGCGGGGACGGCGGGCGCGGGCCGGCCGCGCCGTGCTCGCCCTGCACGGCTACACCGACTACTTCTTCCACACCGAGCTGGCCGATCACTTCGCTGCGCGCGGCTTCGCGTTCTACGCCCTCGACCTGCACAAGTGCGGGCGGTCGCGGCTGCCACGGCCAGACGCCGCACTTCACCACCAACCTGGCGAGCTACGACGCGGAGCTGGACCGCGCGCTGTCGCTCATCGCCGCCGACACCGCCGGTGCGCAGGTGTGCATGTACGGCCACTCCGCGGGCGGGCTCATCGTCACGCTGTGGCTGGACCGGCTGCGCAGCCGCGGCGGCATCGCGGCCCGCAACATCGGCGCGCTGGTGCTCAACAGCCCGTTCTTCGACCTGCACGGCCCGGCCGATCCTGCGCACCGCACCCACGTCGGCGGCGCTGATCGCGCTGGCGCGGCTGCGCAAGCTGCACGTCATCCGCAAGCCGACGCCCGGCGGTTACGGCACCAGCCTGCACCGCGACTACGCCGGCGAGTTCGACTACAACCTGGACTGGAAGCCGCTCGGCGGCTTCCCCGTCACGTTCGGCTGGATCAACGCGATGCGGCGCGGTCAGACCCGGCTGCACCGCGGGCTCGACGTCGGCGTGCCGAACCTGATCCTGCGATCGGACCACAGTGTTCCCGAGTCGCCCGATCCGGACGCCATCCAGCGGGGTGACGCCGTGCTCGACGTCGCGCAGATCGCCCGCTGGGCGGGCTGCGTCGGCAACCACACCACCGTCGTGCCGATCACCGACGCCAAGCACGACGTGTTCCTCTCGCTGCCCGAACCGCGCGCGGCGGCCTACCGCGAGCTGGACGGCTGGCTGGACCGCCACTGGAGTTTCGACGGCGAAACTCTGCCAACCTCAACACGATCGGGACAGGGCTGACACCTTGGAGCACTTCGACCTGACGATCATCGGCACCGGCTCGGGCAACAGCATCCCCGATCCCACCGTCGACCCCCGGTACGAACGATGCGGGTCGCGATCTGCGAGCAGGGCACGTTCGGCGGCACCTGCCTCAACGTCGGGTGCATCCCGACCAAGATGTTCGTCTACGCCGCCGAGGTCGCCGAGACCATCCGCGACAGCTCGCGTTTCGGTGTCGACGCCTCCATCGACAAGGTGCGCTGGCCCGACATCGTGTCGCGGGTGTTCGGCCGCATCGACCCGATCGCCGCGGGCGGCGAGAAGTACAAGCGCGGCCTGCCCAACGTCGCCGTGTACGCCAGCCACACCCGGTTCGGCCCCACCCAGCCCGACGGCCGGTACACGCTGCGCACCGAGGCGGGCGACGAGTTCACCTCCGACCAGGTGGTGATCGCGGCCGGTTCGCGGGTCGCGCGTCCCGCCGGCGATCGCCGACTGCGGTGTCGACTACCACACCAGCGACACGATCATGCGGATCCCGGAGCTGCCCGAGCATCTGGTGATCGTCGGCGGCGGCTTCGTCGCCGCGGAGTTCGCGCACGTGTTCTCCGCGCTCGGCGTGCACGTCACGATCGTGGTGCGCGGCGACGGCGCTGCTCACCCACTGCGACGACTCGATCTGCCACCCCTTCACCGACCTCGCCGTCGCAGAAGTGGGATCTGCGCACGCACGAGAACGTCATCGGCGCCCACCACGACGGCGACCGGATCGTGCTCGAACTCGACGACGGCAAGACGCTCGGCGCCGACATGCTCCTGGTGGCCACCGGGCGCGTTCCCAACGGCGACCTGCTCGACGCCGAACTGGCGGGCGTCGAGGTGCGAGGACGGCCTGGTCGTGGTCGACGAGTACCAACGCACCACCGCGCGCGGCATCTTCGCGCTCGGCGACGTGTCGTCGGCGTATCAGCTCAAGCACGTCGCCAACCACGAGATGCGCGTGGTGCGGCACAACCTGCTGCTGGACTGGGACGACACCGCCGCGATGACCAAGAGCCGATCACCGGTACGTCCCGTCGGCGGTGTTCACCGACCCGCAGATCGCGACGGTCGGGCTCACCGAGGAGGAGGCCAGGGCTGCCGGGCACGACGTCGTCGGTCAAGGTGCAGGACTACGGCGACACCGCCTACGGCTGGGCGATGGAGGACAAGACCGGCATCGTGAAGGTGATCGGCGACCGGGCCACCGGCAAGATCCTCGGCGCGCACCTGATGGGCCATCAGGCGTCAACGCTCATCCAGCCGATCATCCAGGCGATGAGCCTCGGCCAGACCGCGAAAGAGGTTGCCCACGGCCAGTACTGGATTCACCCGGCGCTCTCGGAGGTCATCGAGAACGCGCTGCTGGGCCTCGAGCAGAGCTAGCCGGCCTGCAGCTAGCCGGCCTGCGGGCTCCAGCGCTCTTCGACCCGGCCGAAGCGCCACACCGCGAAGGCGATCACCCAGACCACGACGAACAGTCCGACGATCAGGAAGCCGACGAACTCGAGGTTCGCCGAGCCGATGGCGGCCAGCGGGCCCGTCTGGATGCCGAGGCGGTCGGCCAGCAGGCCGGCCAGCAGGATGACGCCGATGACCAGCGCGACGACCACCGACAGCACGGTCACGGTCAGGTTGTAGTACACCTTGCGGATCGGCTTGAGGAAGGCCCAGCCGTAGGCGCGCGCCATGAAGATTCCGTCGAGCGCGTCGAACAGGCTCATCCCCGCGGCGAACAGCACCGGCAGAACGAGGATGGCGTACCAGGGCAGCGTGAACGCCGCCGTGCCCGCGGCCAGCACCAGCAACGCCACCTGCGTCGCGGTGTCGAAGCCGAGGCCCATGAGCAGGCCGACCGGGTAGAGGTGCCACGGCTTGCTGACCCGGCGCATGAACCTGCCGAGCAGGCGCGCCAGGAAGCCACGGCTGTTGAGTTGCCGTTCGAGTTCGGCCTCGTCGAACTCGCCGGTGCGCATCTGGCGGAACACCTTGGCGATGCCGACGACGGCGAACAGGTTGGTCAGCCCGATCAGGATCAGGAACGTCCCGGCGACGAGTGAACCGATCAGCCCGAGCGTCTGCAGCATCGGCGAGCTCTCGTCCTGCACCGGGCCGACGAGCGCCCGGACGCCGAGGGAGAGCAGGAACGCCAGGCCGAACACGACGCTGGAGTGGCCGAGCGAGAACCAGAAGCCTGCCGACAGCGAGCGCGTTCCCTCGCCGACCAGCTTGCGGGTGGTGTTGTCGATGACCGCGATGTGGTCGGCGTCGAACGCGTGCCGCACTCCGAGCAGGTAGGCCGTCACGCCGAGTCCGACGCCGAACACCCCGGCCGACCCGAGGGTGATGTGCTGAGGCGCGACGCCGAGAACCAGCACACCCCAGCCGAACAGGTGCAGGAACAGCACGATGCCGCCGATCAGCGGCGATCGTCGTCCAGTCCGTGCGGTCGAACTCGGGAGGCCGCGCCGGCCTCGGGCTGCGTCGCGACGGTCATGATTCGAGCCTAGAACGCGCACCCGATATCTGTCTAGATGAACATGTATTCAGGTGTGATGACGTGCCGCGCCGGCGTCCGCCTCAGCCGTGCCTTGCGCCGATCCAGTGCAACAGGTCGTGCACGATCTCGTCGTCGAGTCGGTAGCTGACGGCCCGGCCGACCCGCGTGCGAGGTCACCCAGCCCTGCTGTCGCAGCACCCGAAGCGCCTGCGACACGGCGTTCTCCGAGCGGCCGAGCGCGGCGGCGAGGTCGCCGACGAAGATGCCTGGCGCGCGGTGCAGGACGAGCAGAATCTCCAGTCGGTGCGGGTCGGAGAGCAGATCGAAGCGCAGTGTCCAGCCCATGGTGTCGACGTCGCCCAATGCCGACGAAGCACGGTCGACCTGGGTCTCGCTGCCAGCCGGGTCCACGAGTCGAATTTAGTCCCATTTGGTCACGGAACCGCATGGTTGCCGAACGCGTCGCGCGGCATCTAGTCCAGGAAGCCGTGCAGCAGCGCCGCCGAACCCCAGACGTGTGCCGTCATCACCTCGGCCGCCCCTTCCCCGTCGCCGGCCAGGATCGCCATCACGATCGCCTCGTGCTGTTCGTCGGAGTGCGCGATGTTGCGGGCCAGCAGCGGGATCTGGTCGAGCAGTTCGTTGAGCCGCATCCGGTTCTCGGCGACCAGCGGCACCAGCGACGGCGCGCCCGCGGCCTCGGCGATGGCCAGATGCAGTCGCGAGTCGAGCCGCCGGTAGTCCTCCGGCGGGGCGTCGCGGACGTCGGTCATCCTGCTCCACAGCGTCTCGCGTTCGGCCGCGGTCAGCGTCCGGCCCGCGGCCATCCGCGCGGCGCCGACCTCGAGGACCTCGCGCAGTCGCAGCGCGTCGTCGATCTCGGCGCGGTTGAACCGGACCCCGTCCCCGGTCGGCGCGGGAAGCTCGTCGGCCAGGAACGTGCCGCCGTACCGGCCGCGCCGCGACACCAGGTAGCCCGCCTCGGCGAGCGACTTGATCGCGTCCCGCACGGTGTCGCGGCTGACGCCGAGCCGGGTGGCGAGTTCGCGTTCCGGCGGCAGCGACTCCCCCGGCTCCAGCACGCCGAGTCGGATGGTCTCCAACAGCCGACCGACGGTGTCCTCGAAGGCGTTGCCGAGCCGGACCGGGCGCAGCAGAGCCTCAGAGCTCGGCGGCGGATCCGCGATCGATCCCCCGGGTCGCTTCGCTCCTGCCCTCCGGTACGACATCGGCTCTACAGCGGTGTCACGTAGGCCGAGCTGATGCCACCGTCGACCAGGAACGTCGACCCGGTGATGAACGACGAGTCGTCGCTGGCCAGGAACGCCACGGCGGCGGCGAGTTCCTCCGGTTCGGCGAACCGGCCCAGCGGAACGTGCACCAGCCGGCGCGCCGCCCGCTCGGGGTCCTTGGCGAAGAGCTCCTGCAGCAGTGGCGTATTCACGGGCCCGGGGCACAGCGCGTTGACGCGGATGCCCTGCCGCGCGAACTGCACGCCCAGCTCCCGCGACATCGCCAGCACCCCGCCCTTGGAGGCGGTGTAGGAGATCTGCGAGGTGGCCGACCCCATCACCGCGACGAACGACGCCGTGTTGATGATCGAGCCCTTCTGCTGCGGAACCATGTGCCGCAGCGCGGCCTTGGAGCACAGGTACACCGACTTGAGGTTGATGTCCTGCACCCGCTCCCACGCGTCGAGCTCGGTGTTCTCGATCAGGTCGTCCTCGGGCGGCGAGATGCCCGCGTTGTTGAACGCGATGTCGACGGAGCCGTAGGTCTCGGCCGCGGTGTCGAACAACGCGTCGACGGCGACCTTGTCGGCGACGTCGACGGGCACGAAGAGTCCCTCGAGTTCGTCGGCGACGGCCTTGCCGGTGGCAGGGTCGATGTCACCGATGACGATCGTGGCGCCCTCGGCCCGCATCCGCTTGGCCGTCGCGAGGCCGATACCGCTGGCGCCGCCGGTGATGACGGCGACCTTGCCTGCGAGCCGCTGGGTCAGATCCATCTAGAGTTCTCCGATCGCAAAGAAGACGTTCTTGGTTTCCGTGAAGTGCAGCGGCGCATCCGGACCGAGCTCGCGGCCCAGTCCCGACTGCTTGAAGCCGCCGAACGGCGTGTTGTAGCGGACCGACGAGTGCGAGTTCACCGACAGGTTGCCGGATTCCACGCCGCGCGACACCCGCATTGCCCGCGACAGGTTGTCGGTCCAGATCGACCCGGACAGTCCGTACGGGGCTGTCGTTGGCCAGCGCGATCGCGTCGGCCTCGTCCTCGAACGGCAGCACGGTGACGACGGGTCCGAAGATCTCCTCGGTGACCGTGCGATCGGTGCGCTGGGGGGTGAGAACCGTTGGCGGGAACCAGTATCCGGGACCCGTTGGGGCAGAACCGCGGAACGCGACGGGCGCGTCGTCGGGCACGTAGGCCGACACGGTGTCGAAGTGCGGCCGGGACACCAGTGGGCCCATCTCGGTGTCCCGTGACGCCGGATCGCCGACCACCACGACCCTTCACCGCAGGCTCGAGCAGTTCCATGAACTTGTCGTAGACGTTGCGCTGCACCAGGATTCGACTGCGCGCGCAGCAGTCCTGCCCGGCGTTGTCGAAGACGCCGTATGGCGCCGTGGCAGCGGCCTTCTCCAGGTCGCAGTCGTCGAAGACGATGTTGGCGCTCTTGCCGCCGAGTTCCAGCGTCACCCGCTTCACCTGTTGCGCGGCGCCCGCCATCACCTTCACGCCCACCTCGGTGGAACCGGTGAAGACGATCTTGCGGACGTCGGGGTGACTGATGAACCGCTCCCCCACGACCGAACCCTTGCCGGGCAGCACCTGGAACAGTCCGTCGGGCAGGCCCGCCTCGCGGCCGAGCTCGGCCAGCCGCATCGTGGTCAGCGGGGTGATCTCGGCGGGCTTGACCAGCACCGCGTTGCCCGCGGCGAGCGCAGGCACGAAGCCCCACGACGCGATGGTCATCGGGAAGTTCCACGGAGCGATCACGGCGACCACGCCGAGCGGCTCGTTGAACGTGACGTCGAGGCCGCCCGCAACCGGAATCTGCTTGCCGGACAAGCGTTCCGGGCTGGCCGAGTAGAACTGCAGCACGTCGCGGACGTGCCCGGCCTCCCACTCGGCGTTGCCGATCACGTGCCCGGAGTTCGCCACCTCCAGCGCGGCCAACTCGTCGACGTGGGCATCCACCTGGGCGGCGAACGCCCGCAGCGCGGCGGCCCGCTCGGCCGGGGCGCAGCTTGGCCCACAGCTTCTGCGCGGACTTCGCGCGTGCGACCGCGTCGTCGACGGCGGGGACGTCGAGCTGCTCGACGGTGCGCAGCACCTCCTCCGTCGCCGGGTTGATCAGTGTCGACACTGAGGACGTGGTCACGCGGTGTTCCTTTCTCGAGTTACCTGGGTCTTGCCCGAGGCGTAGGCCGCGGCCGCCTCGACGACACCGCTGAACAGGCGCAGATCGTCGAGGCGTTCCTCCGGATGCCACTGCACGGCCATGACGAAGTGCTCCCCGGGCATCTCGACGGCTTCGATCGACGCCGTCGGGATCCCACGCGGTGGCGATCAGTCCCTGACCGAGTTCGGCGATGGCCTGGTGGTGGTAGCACTGCGCGTCGGTCGACTCGCCGATCAGCGCGGCCAACCGGGTGCCGGGCACGGTCTGGATCGACCGACGTGTTGAACACTGGCGTTGCCTGCCTGGTGCCAGTTGTGGCCGACGACCTCCGGCAGGTGCTGGTGCAGCGTGCCGCCGAGCGCGACGTTGAGCACCTGGGCGCCGCGGCAGATGCCGAGCACCGGGCATCCCGCGCTTGAGCGCGCTGTGCAGCAGCGCGAACTCCCAGGCGTCGCGATCGCTGGCCGGCTCGTCGGTGTTCGGGTGCGGCGTCTGGCCGTAGGTCGCGGGGTCGACGTCCTTGCCGCCGGTGAGCACCAGCCCGTCCAGCCCGTCGAGCACGCGGTCGGCGATGTCGTGCGTCCACCGGTTGCGGCGGCAGCAGCGTGGCGATGCCGCCTGCCAACGTGACGCCGTCGATGTAGATGGCGGGCAGGAAGCTGGCCGTCACGTCCCAGACGCCGGTCTGCGCCTGCTGCAGGTACGTGGTGAGGCCGAGCACCGGCCGCGGGGCGACGGGCTTGGCCGACATGCTCAGAGGCGTTCGAAACCACGGCGCCTCTCCCAGTCGGTCACTGCCGAGTTGAAGGCATTCAACTCGACCCGCGCATTGTTCAGGTAGTGCTCGACGACCTCGTCGCCGAACGCCTCCCGGGCCACCGTCGACGACTCGAACAGCGCCGCCGCCTCGGCCAGGGTGGTCGGAAGCCGCTCCGCCCCACAGGTATACGCGTTGCCGGCGCATGGCTCGGTCAGCTCGAGCTCCTGGTCGATGCCGTGCAGCCCGCCCGCGATCAGCGCTGCGACCGCCAGGTACTGGTTGACGTCGCCGCCGGGCGCACGGCACTCCATCCGCATGCCGTGGCCGTGGCCGACCACCCGCAGCGCGCAGGTGCGGTTGTCCATGCCCCAGGCGACCGCCGTCGGCGCGAAGCTGCCGTCGACGAAACGCTTGTAGGAGTTGATGTTCGGTGCGTAGAACAGCGTCAGCTCGCGCAGCGTGGCCAGCTGGCCCGCGACGAAGCTGCTGGAACATCGTGCGACATGCCGCGCGGGCTGATCGTCGTCGGCGAACACCGCCGAACCGTCGTCACCGCGGAACGAGATGTGGATGTGGCAGCTGTTGCCTTCGCGCTCATCGTATTTCGCCATGAAGGTGAGGCTCTTGCCGTGCTGGTCGGCGATCTCCTTGGCGCCGTTCTTGTAGATCGAGTGGTTGTCGCAGGTGACCAGCGCGTCGTCGTAGCGGAATCCGATCTCCTGCTGGCCGAGGTTGCATTCGCCCTTGACGCCCTCGCAGTACAGGCCCGCGCCCTCCATGCCGCGGCGGATGTCGCGCAGCAGCGGCTCCATCCGGGTCGAGGCCAGCATCGCGTAGTCGATGTTGTAGTCGGTGGCCGGCGTCAGATCGCGGTAGTCGTTCGCCCAGGCCTCCCGGTAGGTGTTGTCGAACACCATGAACTCCAGCTCGGTGGCGGCGATCGGCGCCCATGCCCGCGCTCGGCGAGCCGGTCGAGCTGGCCGCGCAGGATGCTGCGCGGCGCGGGGACGACCGGGCTGCCGTCGTGCCAGCCGAGGTCGGCCATCACCAGCGCGGTGCCCGGCAGCCACGGGATGCAGCCGCAGCGTGGTGAAGTCCGGCGTCATCACCATGTCGCCGTATCCGGCTTCCCAGCTCGACATCGCGTACCCGTCGACGGTGTTCATGTCGACGTCGACGGCGAGCAGGTAGTTGCAGCACTCGGCGCCGTGCGCGGCGATGTCCTCGACGAAGAGCCGGGCCGAGATCCGTTTGCCGGTCAGTCGGCCCTGCATGTCGGTGAAGGCGACGATGACGGTGTCGATCTCACCGGCGGCCACCAGGCTCTCGAGGTCTGTTTGCGACAGCATGCCTGGTCGTGCTGCAGATGGCGGCATCGCGGGCCCTCCCTTGTCAGTCGTGACGAAAAGTCAACCATTGGAAACCGTCGCACCATCCAAACCCACAGCAGATTTACACAACGGTCACTGCCAAAGGTAGGACGCCAGACCAATAGCACTCTAATGTGCCTAGGCAGTGAGCCGCCGCATCGAGGGCGGACTAGGCCTGACAAAGGGGAAAACCGTGCCTGAGGGTCAAGACCTGTCGGAACTGAGTGACGACGAGAAACACCTCGCGTCACTCGGCTACACCCAGGAGCTGAACCGCTCCTGGTCCGGATTCAGCAACTTCGCCATCTCGTTCTCGATCATCTCGATCCTGGCGGGCTGCTTCACGTCGTTCGGCCTCGGCTGGAACAACGGCGGTCCCGCCGCCATCGCGTGGGGCTGGCCGATCGTCTCGGTCTTCATCCTCATCATCGGGCTGTGCATGTCGGAGCTGGTGTCGGCGTACCCGACGTCGGGCGGCATCTACTGGTGGGCCAGCAAGCTCGGCGGCGCCAAGGCCGGCTTCTACACCGGCTGGCTCAACCTGATCGGCCTGATCGCCATCCTGGCGTCGGTGGCCTACGGCGCCGCGACGTTCCTGGACCTCACGCTCGGCACGTTCAGCGAGACCTGGCTGGCCGGCTACAGCCTGACCAGGACGTTCATCATCTTCCTGATCATCCTGGCGCTGTCGGCGACCATCAACATCTTCTCGTCGCACCTGCTGGCCGTCATCAACAACGTCTCGGTGTGGTGGCACGTCGCGGGCGCGGCGATCGTCATCCTGATCCTGTTCCTGGTCCCCGAGCAGCACGCCAGCTTCAGCGACGTCTTCGCCAAGACCGTCAACAACACCGGCATCTTCGGCGGCCGACAAGGGCTTCGGCTGGCTCTTCTTCGTGCTGCCGATCTCGGCGATCCTGACGCAGTACACGATCACCGGCTACGACGCCTCGGCGCACCTGTCCGAGGAGACCAAGAGCGCGGCCGACGGTGCGGCCAAGGGCATCTGGCGGTCGATCTTCTACTCCGCGATCGGCGGCTGGATCCTGCTGCTGTCGTTCCTGTTCGCCGTGCAGGACGTCCGACGGCGGTGACCAAGGGCGGCGGTGCCGTCGCGGTGATCTTCGCCCAGGCGATGGACTCCAAGTGGGTCGCGCATCGTGCTGCTGATCTCGACCGCGGGCCAGCTGTTCTGCACCACGGCCTGCCAGACCAGCGCGTCGCGGATGCTGTTCGCGTTCAGCCGCGACCGCGCCGTCCCCGGCCACCAGCTGTGGTCGAAGGTGAGCAAGAACAAGATCCCCGCCAACGGCGTCATCGTCACCGCCGTGCATCGCGGCGATCATCACGCTGCCCGCGCTGGTCAAGGTCGACATCGGCGGCGCACCGGTGCCGATCGCGTTCTTCGCGGTGGTGTCGATCGGCGTGGTCGGGCTGTACCTGTGCTTCGCGGTGCCGATCTACTACCGCTGGAAGGCCGGCGACGCGTTCCCGGTCGGCAAGTGGAATCTGCGCGGACACCACAAGTGGATGGCGCCCGCTCGCCGCTGATCGAGATCATCGTCACGTCGATCATCGCGATGTTCCCGACCTCGATCGGCGGCGTGCCGTGGGATCGACGGCTTCGAGTGGAAGTACGTCAACTACACCCCGCTCCTCGTCGGCATCGTGCTGATCCTGCTGTACATCTACTGGCACGTGTCGGTGAAGAACTGGTTCACCGGCCCGATCAAGCAGGTCGACATCACCGACTCGGGCGAGGGAGTCGTGCTCGACAGGTAGCAGGCCGCGGACAGTGGCCGCCGAGATCACCAGGTGCTGGTGCGCATCACGATCTCGGCGGCCAACTGCGCGGTCGACTCCTGCGCGTTGCGCCTGCCGAGCAGTTCGACCAACCGGTAGTCGCCGTACACGTAGCGCTGACTGGCCTTGGCGACGTTGCGCGCCGACGGTGAGCTGACCAGCGCCGTGGTGTTCATCTCCACCGGCGGGCAGTGCTCGTCGCGGATCACGCCGGACTGGTCGGCCACGCGCGGGTGACCGCGGTCGATCACCACCAGTCCGATGAAGCGGTCCAGTCGGGTGGCCGCCAGCTCCCACGCCAGTTCACCGCCGACGCGGTCACCGACGAGCAGTGCCCATCGCACTCCCAGGGTGTCGAGGATGCCGAGCACGCCCTTGGGGCTGAGCCGCGGGTCGGGCCCGATCACGATGGTCCGCAACGACGCCGTGTGCAGCCGCTGACAGATCGCGTCGTAGGCCGACGGTCCCTGGTGGGCGGCCCCGAGCAACACGACGACCGAACCCTTGTCGGGACCCGAAACATCGACGGTAGCCGGGAACCCGTCGACGGTGATCAGGGTCGATGGCATTTGGCCACGCTACATGGACCGATCATGTTCATGGGCTGGTTTTCACCGGTCTGTAACTTTGCCGTCAGCGGTCTTCCAGGCGTTGCGCCTGTTTGGCCACCAAATCCATAAACGTTTGTGGCAGCGTGGCTTTGACGGCGATCGCCGGATTCGGCGTCGGGAACGCGATGGCGAACATTGCCCCTGAGCCGATGTTCTCGAACGAGAAGTAGACGCTGTTCCGCACCGCGCCCAGTTGCATGGTCTGCTGGTAGGCCAAGGCATCGGGGCGCGACGTCGGCAGCCGGGTGGTGGTCATCGGAATGCCTTGCGACGCTGGGTCGAAGAAGGTCTGGAACTGAGCACACCGGTCTGCCACGGCCGCCAGCCCGTCGAGGTCGAGCGGCCAGGACACCAGCGTCATCACCATCCGGGCGCCGTCGTAGGACACGACGTACTTCGCCGCGCTGCCCGCACCGCGTTCGGCCGACGCCGCGATGACCCGGGTGAGCCCGTCCGAGCAGCCCTCCGGATTGGACAGCATCGCAGGAGGCCCACCCTCACCGTCGGCCTGGCCGGGCGTCTCGTGGATGCGGTCGTACTGCACACCGGGCGGGAAGTCGGCGGCGGTCAGGAGCGCCGCCTCCAGCCGGGCACCGGGCCAGGTCGGGGTGCCTTGGACGGCGTGCGCGCAGCCGGACAGTGCTGCGGTGAGCAACACCAGCACCGCGGCTGCGGTCCGCCGTCCGATCATGTCTCGAGGTTACTCAGGCTCGAGGTAACTGTCGGGCGCCGCGGCACACCCCGCTCGAGCAGTTCCATGACGGCGTCGACGTCGAGGTGGGCGGCCAGCAGGTCGGCCATGAGGTCGAGTTGTGCGTCGCGGCGCGCGGTGACGTCGACGTCGTCGGCCACCACGAAGCCCCGCCTGCCCGCGGCCGCCGCGGCGTCGGTGAGCCACTGGCGGCGCAGCTCGTCGTTGTCGAGCAGGCCGTGCCAGTGGGTGCCGAACACCGGGCCGCGACGCAGACCGACCGCGACACCGGAGCCGAGCCAGTCCTCCTCGGCACTGCGGGCGAGAAGACCGTGGTGGATCTCGTAGCCCCGCAACGGCGTCTCCCATTGCCGCAAGGTCTTCTCGGGCGCGAAGACGATGTCGGCGTCCAGCAGACCCAGACCCTCGGTGCGACCCGCATCGGACTCCACCCGGTCGTCGATGGTCCGGCACAGCATCTGGAAGCCCCCGCACACGCCGAGCACCGGCCGACCCGCCGCCGCGTGCGCGACGACCCCGTCGGCCAGTCCCGTGTCGCGCAGCCAGCCGAGGTCGGACACCGTGGCCTTGCTGCCGGGGAGCACCACCACGTCGGCGTCGGCCAGATCGGCGGGGTCGCTGACCCACCGCACCAGCACCCCGGGCTCGCAGGCCAGCGCCTCGACGTCGGTGGAGTTCGAGATGCGCGGCAGCCGGACGGCCGCGACCCTCAGCCACTCCGCGCCACGCGGCGCGCGCGCCAGGCCCACCGCGTGGTGCGCCCGCACGGACAGCGAGTCCTCGGCGTCCAGCCACAGGTCGTCGCTGTACGGAATCACGCCGTAGGTCGGCCTGCCGGTCAGCTCGCGTAACTGGTCCAGCCCCGGCGCCAGCAGCGCGGGGTCGCCACGGAACTTGTTGACGACGTATCCGGCGATGAGACGCTGGTCGTCGGGTTCGAGCACGGCGACCGTGCCGAACAGGTGCGCCAGCAGCCCGCCCCGGTCGATGTCACCGACCAGCACGACGGGCAGCTCCGCAGCGCGGGCGAGCCCCATGTTCGCCAGATCGGTTGCCCGCAGGTTGATCTCGGCGGGCGAGCCCGCCCCCTCGCAGATCACCGCGTCGAACTCGGCTCGCAGTGCCGCGAGTTCGTCGGCCACCACCTCGGCGAGCTCCGTCCGGTGCTGGAAGTAGTCGGCGGCGCCGACCGACCCGGCGACCTTGCCGCGGACGACCAGTTGCGAGGTGCGGTCGCTGCCCGGCTTCAGCAGGATCGGGTTGAACCGGACGCTCGGCGCCAACCCCGCCGCGCGCGCCTGCATGGCCTGCGCGCGCCCGATCTCACCGCCCTCGGAGGTGACGGCCGAGTTGTTGGACATGTTCTGCGCCTTGAACGGCGCGACGCGAATGCCCTTGCGGGACAACAGCCGACACAGGCCCGCGACGACCATCGACTTGCCCGCGTCCGACGTGGTGCCCGCGACGAGCAGCGCGCCGCTGGTGCTCACTTTTCCCGCGAGCGGTTCATTCGACCAGCGTCAGGATGTCGGCGCCGTCGTCGGTGACCACCAGGGTGTGCTCGAACTGCGCCGTCCACTTCTTGTCCTTGGTGGCGACGGTCCAGCCGTCGTCCCAGATCTCGTAGTCCAGCGCGCCGAGGTTGATCATCGGCTCGATGGTGAACGTCATGCCGGGCTCGAGGACGGTGTCGACGGCGGGCTGGTCGTAGTGCAGCACCACCAGTCCGTTGTGGAAGGTGGTGCCGATGCCGTGGCCGGTGAAGTCGCGAACCACGTTGTAGCCGAAGCGGTTCGCGTACGACTCGATGACGCGGCCGACCACCGACAGCGAGCGTCCCGGCTTGACGGCCTTGATCGCGCGCATCGTCGCCTCGTGCGTGCGCTCGACGAGCAGCCGGTGCTCCTCGGAGACGTCGCCGGCCAGGAAGGTCGCGTTGGTGTCACCGTGCACGCCGTCGATGTAGGCGGTGACGTCGATGTTGACGATGTCGCCGTCCTGCGACCACCGTCGAGTCGGGGATGCCGTGGCAGATGATCTCGTTGAGCGACGTGCAGCACGACTTCGGGAAACCCTTGTAGCCCAGCGTGGACGGGTAGGCGCCGTGGTCGACCATGAAGTCGTGGGCGATCCGGTCGAGCTCGTCGGTCGTGACACCCGGCGCCACGGCCTTGCCCGCCTCGGCCAGTGCGCCGGCCGCGATGCGTCCGGCAACCCGCATCTTCTCGATCACCTCGGGCGTCTGCACCCAGGGCTCGGTGCCTTCCTGCACGGTCGGCTTCCACGCGTACTCCGGGCGGGCGATCGACTTGGGCACCGGCAGCGTCGGCGACAGGTCTCCGGAGCGGAGGGCGGTACGAACAGGCATAACGCCAGGATAGTCAATCTGCGCCCGCGATTCGTCGAGCACGGCCCGGATCAACGACTCAAGGCCGACCAACGGTGCCGGTCACATCTCGAGCGTCGCGATGTCGATGACGAACCGATACCGCACATCGGAGGCCTCCACGCGCGCGAACGCTTCGTTGATCCTGTCGGCCGAGATCAGCTCGATGTCGGCACCGAGTCGGTGCTCGGCGCAGAAGTCGAGCATCTCCTGGGTCTCGCCGATGCCCCCGAAGAAGGAGCCGGCGAGCGATCGGCCATTGGTGAGCAAGGAGAAAACACTCAGCGACAGAGGTTTGACGGGAGCTCCGACGTTGACCATCGCGCCGTCAGCGGCCAGCAGCGACATGTAGAGGTCGAGGTCGATCTCGGCGCTCACGGTGTTGAGCACGAAGTCGAATGAACCGGCGAGCCGGACGAAGGTGTCGGCGTCACTGGTGTCGTAGTAGTGGTCAGCGCCAAATCGCCTACCGTCTTCCTGCTTCTTCAGCGACTGCGACAGCACGCTGACGTCGGCACCGAACGCGTGGGCGAATTTGACGCCGAGATGACCGAGCCCGCCGAGACCGACGACCGCGACCCTGGAGCCAGGGCCGACGCCCGACCGTCGCATCGGCGAATACGTCGTGATTCCGGCGCACAGCAGAGGCGCGGCCTCGCCAAGATCCATGTCGTCGGGAATCTTCACGACGAAGTCCTCGGTCGCGACGACGTGGCTGGAGAAGCCGCCCTGGGTGATTTGCCCGTCACGCCCGACAGATGCGTATGTCAGAACGCACCCTTCGATGCAGTACTGCTCTCGCCCGTCACGGCAGTTCACACACACTCGGCACGAGTCGACCATGCAGCCCACCCCGACGCGGTCACCGACTGCATGCTTGGTGACCGCCGGACCGACGGCAGCGACGACACCGGTGATCTCGTGTCCCGGCACCATGGGGTAGCTCTGCTGACTGAAGTCGCTGCGAGCGTAGTGAATGTCGGTATGACAGACGCCGCAGAATCTGATCTCGATGAGTACGTCGTTCGGACCAGGGTGACGCCGCTCGATCGTGGTGACGGACAGCGGGTCGCTGGCCGAGAAGGCTGCATAGGCAACGACTTTGGACATTGATCTTCCTCCATGTGAGTTGGCTTTCCCGTTTCATCTCGACCAAGGTCCGGACTGCCGCGTTCTCGGGTTGAACTAAACGAGAACCTATTCAATAGAATTATGTTCTATCTAATGCAGTGGATGACTGTAAACCTCGCGAACCGACATCGCCAGGAGATTCTCAGCGCCGACGAGCCCTCGGTCAGCCGAAACAAGCTGACAGACAACAGATGGGCGCCCGGTCAGGCGGCTAACATGGCGAGTGCATTGAATACATGCTCCGTACATCGATTTAGTGAGGCAGGACATGCCGTCGCCAGCTGAGGGCGCCGCAACCAGGGCAGTACGGCAGTACCACTCTCCGACGCGTGCTCAGGGGGCCGCTGCCACACGCAGAAAGATTCTCGATGCTGCGATGCGCCTGTTTCTCGAGTATGGCTTCGGGAAGGTGACTGTCGTCGAGATCGCCAAGGAGGCGGCGGTGGCATTGCCCACGCTGTACGCCAACATCGGCAGCAAGGCGACGATCTTGTCGACGTTGATCGACGAGGCGGTAACCGATCCCATCGTCGACGAAACGTTCTCCGCGATCCTCGATTCGCGCTCAGCCAGAGAAGTCATCGAGGCCGCCGCGCACGGTACCCGGGTCTTCAACGAGCGTTCTCGAGACATCATGCAGGTGATGAAGGCGGCTGCGGCCATCGATGAGACGGCCGGCGACATGCTGCTTCGAACGGCCGAGGTCTATCAGCGGCGGATGAGCCGGCGTCGCGCGGACCCTACGGAAGCTCCACGACACCGGCCTCACCAACAAGGAAGCCACCGATGTCCTGTTGTTCTATTTTGGTCAAGACGCATGGCACGTGCTCGTGGCACAACGGCATTGGGGATGGGACAAGGCCGAACGCTGGCTGGCGGACCAGGCGTTTGCAGCGCTTACCGGCGGGGCCTCAGGTCACCGACAGTGACGACAGCGCCGCGTGCACCCGCTGCGGCAGCGATCCGCCGTTGGCGAGCCAGTCGTCGAGGGCGATGCGCACCGAGGCCATCGCCAGTGCCCCGATCAGCCGTGGGCGCGGATCGTCGGGACGCAGGTCGGCGAACCTCGGTGCCACCAACTCGGCGATGGCGATTTCGTAGCCGACGTAGATCTGCAGCGTCCACGCACTGAGCGCGGGCGAGGACCGGGTCAGGGTGGCGAGGTCGCGCACCTGGTCGCTGATCGCCTCGAAACCTGCGCCGAGGTCGGCGAAGGCGGCCACCACCGCATCGCGGCCGACAATCCGGCGGGCTGTCCGGCGAGTTGGGCGGTGATGACGTCGAGCCAGTGTCGCGTCATGCCGTCGGCGACGGCGTCCTCCTTCGTGCTGAAGTACCGGAAGAACGTGGCCCTGCCGACGTCGGCCGCCGAGGCGATGCTCTGCACCGTGGTGCCGCTCAATCCGTCCTCGGCAACCAGACGGGCAGCGCACGCGGCGATGCGCTCGCGGGTGGCCTGACGCTTGCGCACGCTCAGCGTCGCCGGTTGCGACATGTGCCCTCCCGGAGTTCGTCGATTCCTCATCTGAGACGCCGTCTCAGATGAGACTATGTCTCACCATGAGCCAAGATGTCGAATCCCGGGTTCCCAAGACGCTCGAGGCGTGGCGCTTCGTCCAGCAGATGCTCGGCGACGTCACCAACACCGTGCTCGCCGACGCCGAGAACGAACGACGAGGCTGCTCGACGGTCTGCGGGTGATCTCCCGGGTCACGGCGCTGTGCTCGGAGCTGTCGGTCGAGGCCGACCCCGAACTGCCCTGGTTCTTCGACATGTGCTCCCCCACCCGGCTGGTCGGCGGACCCAACCCCGACGGCACCTACCTCCTGGCGATGATCCGCGGCGACCGCCGCTACCGGGTCACCGGAACCCGGGGCAGCACGGCCTATCTCGGGATGCAGGTGCTGGCGGGCACCGGCATGACGCCACGGCGCATGGCGGCCTATCTGAGCGACACCGACCTGATGCTGGACGGGGGCGGGTTCGCCGTCGTGCTCTCGGCCGACGAGCCGTCGGCGGACGAACTGGACGGCGCGCAGTGGCTGCCCATTCCAGGGGACGCGTCGTCGATCGTGGTGCGTGAGTACGTCGGCGATGCGAGCACCGAGGTGCCCGCCACGCTGCGCATCGACGCGCTGGATGCCGCGCCGCCCCGGCGATTGACGGATGCCGAAGTGGCAGAACAGTTCACCGCGATGGCGTGGACCATCATGAAGCTGGCCACCCTGCACCGCACCATCAAGCCCGAACTGCTGACGCAGCCCAACGTGCTCCTCACCGCGGAGGCCGCCGAGCTCGGCGACGCCGACACCACGCCGGACAACCTGTACATGATCGGCACCTTCGCGCTCGCACGCCGACGAATCGCTGGTGCTGGAGTTCGCGCCGCCCGACACCCGCTACTGGAACGTCACGCTGGAGAACATCTGGCACGAGTGCATCGAGCCGCGCCGCAGGCACAGCTCGGTGACCAACAAGGGCGTCACGGCCCGACGCCGACGGACATGATCCGAATCGCCATCGGCGCCAAGCGACTTCGGTCACGGGCACTGGCTGGACACCGGCGGTCGGCACCGCGGCTTCGTCGTGCTGCGCTGGCTGGACAACCCCGACGCGCCGGACGTCTCGGTCACGGTGCGCAGCGGCGGGGCGCCACGGTGAAGGACCGCTTCGACGTCGACACCCTCGTCGAGCAGGCCTGCGAGCTGCGCGGGCAGTGACGACTTCGGCGACGTCGACGGCTGGCGCGACGGGCTGGCACGGCTGACCGACGGCCTGGTGAACGAGGCCCGACTGTCCGATCTCGGCGTCGAGATCGCGGTCCTGGACATCGTCCGGCCGCTGACGAACCGACTGCGGATCATGCAGTGGCGCAAGGCAGAATCCCGAGATCGCCGAGGCGCCGGTCGAGCGGCCGATCTTCATCGTCGGCCAGCCCCGCACGGGCACCACGATCCTGTTCGACCTGCTGGCGCAGGACCCGGAGCTGCGCCCACCGCTGACCTGGGAGGTCGACGCCCCGTGCCCGGTGCCGCGGCCCGAGACCTACGACACCGACCCCCGGATCGCCGAGACCCAGGCCACCATCGAGATGTCCGAGCAGATCGTGCCGGGGCTGCTGGCCCATCATCCGATGGGAGCGCTGGTCGGCCAGGAATGCGTGCGCATCTGGGCGGCGCAGTTCTGCAGCATGATCTTCTCCGGTGCAGTACCGGCTGCCCGGCTACTACCGGTGGCTGCTCTACGAGGCCGATCACCGGCAGGCCTATCGGTATCACCGAATCTTCCTGCAGCACTTGCAGTCCGGTGTGCCGCGGTCAGTGGCTGCTGAAGTCGCCTGCGCACCTGTGGCGCCTCGACGCGCTGGTCGCCGAGTATCCCGACGCACTGATCGTGCAGACCCACCGCGACCCGCTCAACGTGATCTCGTCGATCAGCGCGCTCACCCACCACGTGCGCCGGACTGGCCTCGGACGACGGCGACGATCGGCGGAGTGCGCCCAGCAGTCGTGCGAGGAGATCGTCGTCGGACTGCGAGCGCAGCATGACGCTTCGTGACTCCGGCGTGCTGCCGGGAGCGCAGATCGTCGACGTGCAGTTCGCCGACTTCATCCGCGATCCGTTCGCGACGATCCGCGACCTCTACGTCGCGCTCGGTCGCGAGCTGACGCCGATTGCCGAGCAACGGATGCGCGACTTTCTCGCCGCGCACCCCGGCGACGGCGGTGGCGGCCGCTACACCTGGGCGGACACCGGCCTGGACGCCGGCGCGGTCCGGGAGCAGGTCGCGGACTACCAGGAGCGCTTCGGGGTTCCGACCGAGCCGCTGAAGTAGCGCTCGCGACGAGAGGCGCGCTCTCCAACAGCGGTAATGGTGTTACCGTACGGCGGTGACCGAACAGGACCACCTGCTGAGCCGGCTGGGGATGCGAGACGTCGAGGACACCGACGAGCGCCTCGTCATCGAGATGGACAACCGTCCCGACCTGGTCAACATCCGCGGCGCCATCCAGGGCGGCCTGGTCGCCACGCTGATCGACATCGCGGCCGGACGGCTCGCGGGCAACGTCGCCGGGCCGCAGCGCGATGTCACCACCGCAGACATGAACGTGCACTTCCTTGCGCCGATCATCGACGGCCCCGCCCATGCGGTCGCGACCGTCGTGCGCGCGGGCCGACGGCTGATCGTCACCTCGGTCGACGTCTTCGACGCGGGCCGGGATCGGCTTGCCGCGCGGGCGACGCTGACGTTCGCCGTGCTGGAGCGGCGAGCGCTCGCGAAGGCAGACCGACCCGTTAGCCGCGACGCAGCCGGTTCATCACCGCGCGGCGCGGCCCGCGGATGTCGATCGACCCGCACAGGCTTCGGCCGGTGAGGATCACGTGCGGGCTGCCTTCGGCGGGTGCGTCCTTGCGGTGATCGCGGGCGCTGCCGACGATCACCTCGACGTCGTCGATGGACGCGCTCGCTCCGTCGGGCAACCGGATGTCCACCGAGCCGAACTTCACGTCGAGTTCGATCACCACGATCGGCCCGGCGAAGCGCGCCTTCGTGAGGTCCAGGTCGATCGAGCCCATCCGCCGCACCAGTGCCAGCCGGGTGGGCACGACCCACTCCCCTTGGCGCTTCAGCGATCCGAGCACACCGCGCAGCTCGACGCGGTCGGTCGCGGTGGTGACGATGGCACCGGGACCGGGCAGATCCTCGACCAGTGCCGCCAGCTCGGAGTGCAGGCGGGCCTGCGACACCGCCCCGGACCGCTCCTCGAACTCGTCGATGTCGATCAGCCCGAGCGCCACGGCGTTGTGCAGCCGGCGCTGCGTGCCGTTGCGGTCGGCATCCGAGATGCGCAGTGCCGCGACTTCCGCGTTCGCACCGGAGTTGATGCTGGTCATGTCACCCGTCCCTTCCAAGGACAGGCTACCTACGCGAGGTAGTCGGGGGGCAGGCCGTTGAGCATGTCCTTGCACATCCGCACCGCGTACTCGGAACTGCCGCCCCCGACGATCAGCGCCGCGAAGGCCAGATCACCGCGGTATCCGGCGAACCAGGCGTGCGAACCGCCGTCGAACTCCGCCTCACCGGTCTTGCCGCGCACGTCGCCCGTGCCCTTCAGATCGGTCGCCGTGCCGTTGGTCACCACCAGTTGCATCATCGGCCGCAGGCCGTCGAGCATCTTCGACGAGATCGGAGAGGCGTCGCCGACCACCTGCGTCGGGCGGCCCTCGATCAGTTGCGGCACTGGTGTTTTGCCCGCCGCCACCGTCGCGGCGGCCAGCGCCATGCCGAACGGGCTGACCAGAACCTTGCCCTGCCCGAAGCCGTCCTCGGTGCGTTCGGTGAGGTTCACCGTCGGCGGCACCGAACCGGTCACGGTCGTGATGCCGTCGACCATGTAGTCCGGCCCGATGCCGTACTGAGCGGCGGCGGTGGTCAGGCCCTTCGGTGGCATCCGGCTGGCCAGCTCGGCGAACGTGGTGTTGCACGAACTCGCGAACGCCCGCGACATCGGCACGGTGCCGAGGTCGAAGCCGCCGTAGTTCGGGATCGTGCGCTGGCCGATGTCCATGTGGCCGGGGCACGGCAGCAGGGTGTTCGGCGTGGCCATGTCGCGGTCGATCGCCGCACCCGCGGTGATGATCTTGAACGTCGATCCCGGCGGGTAGAGCCCGGTGGTGGCGGTGGGCCCGTCCTGCGTCGGCGGCCGCGTTCTGCGCGACGGCCAGAATCTCGCCGGTGGACGGCTTGATCGCCACGATCATCGCCTTGCGGCCGACCATGTTGACCGCGTCCTGCGCCGCATCCTGCACGGCGCGATCGAGGCTGATCGTCACCGACGGCGCGGGCGCGCCCTGCACCTCGTTGAGCACGTCGACCTCGGCGCCGTTCTGGTTGACGCTGACCACGCGCCAGCCGGCCTCGCCGTCGAGCTCGTCGATGACGGACTTCTTCACCTCGTCGATGATCGCGGGCGCGAAGTGGTCGTCGGTGGGCAGCAGTTCGGCCTGCGGGGTGATGACGACGCCGGGCAGGTTGCCGATCGCGGGCGCGACGCTGTCGCGGTCGGCCTGCCGCAGCGTGATCAGATCGAGCGGCGTCGCCGAGGAGCTGGCCTGCTCGGCGAGGACGCTGCGCATCGATGGTGGGGTCGAACGGACGCAGCGCGTCGGCGACGGCCACCGCGGTCGGCATCAGGCCACCGGCGGCGGCCCGCGCGGCCTTGCCGTCCAACGCGTAGTGGTACAGGTAGCCGGGCACCAGCACGTCGCTGCCGCCGCGTTCGTTGACCGAGGCCCGCGGCGGCGGGTCGGCCCGCAGCGCGAATGTCTGATGCTCGCCCAGGTTGGGGTGCAATCCCGTTGTGCTCCAACGGACTTCCCAGCGCCCCTCGTCGCGGACCATGTTGAGCTGTCCGTCGTAGGTCCAGGTCCGCTTCTTGGGCAGATGCCAGGTGTAGCGGTAGTTCACGCTGCCGGTGTCCTCGGCGTACTTCGAGCTGAGGATCACCGCGTCCAGTCCGGCGGCCTGCAGTCCGGCCCAGGCCTCGTTGAGCGCGGCCCGGGCCTCCGTGGGCTTGTCGCTGAGGTCGGCGGCGGCTCCGGTGTTGCCGTTCGCGAGCGCTGCGAAGAACGCCTCCGCGGTCGGTTCCGGACCGTTGGGCTTCGGGGTGCACGCGCTGAGTGCGCCTGCGGCCCCGACGAGGATGGTCACCGTCAACAGACCGGTGACCCGTGATGCAGATGAGGTTCGCGTTGCCATTGGGGCTGATGTTATGAGTGTGACTGCCCAATCGTGGGGAGGCGCACCGAGATCGAACCGTGACTAATCCAACGCACCACGGATTCGCAGCACCGACCACCCCTTTCGACGGGACGACTCAGTCGAGCAGCACCGTCGCGAACGTGCCGACCTCGCGGAAGCCGATCCGCGCGTACGTGGCCCGCGCGACGGTGTTGAAGCTGTTCACGTAGAGGCTGGCCGTGCGGCCGCTGCGGACCACCGCGCCGGCGAGCGTGGCGGTGCCCGCGGCACCGTGGCCACGGCCACGCCTGTCGGGATGCACCCAGACGCCCTGAATCTGACCGACCGCAGGCGATTGCGAGCCGACCTCGGCCTTGAACACCACCTCGCCCGTGCTCGAAGCGAGCCCACGCCCGGCCCGCCGCGATCAGCCCGGCGACCCGGCGCCGGTAGCCGCGGCCGCCGTCCCCGAGTCGCGGATCGACGCCGACCTCGCCGATGAACATGTCGATGGCGGCCACCAGATAGGCGTCGAGCTCGTCCATCCGGACCGGGCGCACCGCGGGATCGATCGCGCACTGCGGCGCGGTGTCCAGCGCCATCAGCGGCTGATGCTCGCGCACGTCGCGCGCCGGACCCCAGGCGTTCTCCAGCCTGCGCCACATCGGCAGCACCAACTCGGCGCGGCCGACGAGCGACGAACAGCGGCGCGCGGTGCTCATTGCCTTGTCGGCGAAGGCATTCAGGTCGCCGAGATCGCCGCGCAGCGGAATCAGGTTGGCGCCCGGCGTAGCACAGCGACTCGCTGGGACGGCGCCGCGTCCAGAGCTCGCCGCCGATGGCGGTCGGGTTCGACGCCGTGGTCGGCGACCCGCGACGCGACCATGCACGAACCGACCGGATCCTCGTCGAGCACCCGGCGCACCACCGTGGCGTCGCGCACCACCGTCACACGTCGCTCGTCCGCGAGGCGAAACAGTGGAGGAGCCGACATGGTGACTCTTTCTAACAACCCGGGGCGGAGGTGACCCCGCTCACAGGGGTCACCGTCAGCTTACGGTCACGACGGGCGAACCGCTCGCATCATCTGCGGATGCGCTCCTCGGCAATTCGCATCGCCTCTTCGATCAGCGTCTCGACGATCTGCGATTCCGGCACCGTCTTGATGACCTCGCCGCGAACGAAGATCTGCCCCTTGCCGTTTCCGGACGCCACGCCGAGGTCGGCCTCGCGGGCCTCACCCGGGCCGTTGACGACGCAGCCCATCACCGCGACGCGCAGCGGGACGTCCAGGCCGTCCAGCCCGGCCGACACCGCGTTGGCCAAGCGTGTAGACGTCGACCTGGGCGCGGCCACACGACGGGCAGGACACGATCTCCAGCCCGCGTGGACGCAGGTTCAGCGACTCCAGGATCTGGTTGCCGACCTTGACCTCCTCGACCGGCGGCGCCGACAGCGACACCCGGATGGTGTCGCCGATGCCCCTGGACAACAGCGCGCCGAACGCGACGGCGGACTTGATGGTGCCCTGGAAGGCCGGACCGGCCTCGGTGACGCCGAGGTGCAGCGGGTAGTCGCACTGCTCGGCCAGCAGCTCGTAGGCGGCGACCATGACGACGGGATCGTTGTGCTTGACGCTGATCTTGATGTCGCCGAAGCCGTGCTCCTCGAACAGCGAGGCCTCCCACAGCGCCGACTCGACGAGCGCCTCCGGGGTGGCCTTGCCGTACTTCTGCATCATCCGCGTGTCCAGCGATCCGGCGTTGACGCCGATGCGGATCGGGATGCCCGCGGCGCCGGCCGCCTTGGCGACCTCCTTGACCCGGCCGTCGAATTCCTTGATGTTGCCGGGGTTCACGCGCACCGCGGCGCACCCGGCGTCGATCGCGGCGAAGATGTACTTGGGCTGGAAGTGGATGTCGGCGATCACCGGGATCTTGGCTGTGCTGGACGATCTCGGCCAGCGCGTCGGCGTCCTCCTGGCGCGGGCAGGCCACCCGGACGATGTCGCAGCCCGCCGCGGTCAGCTCGGCGATCTGCTGCAGCGTCGCGTTGACGTCGTGCGTCTTGGTGGTGCACATCGACTGCACCGCGATCGGATGATCGCTGCCGACGCCGACGTCGCCGACCATCAGCTGGCGGGTCTTGCGCCGCGGCGCCAGCGTGGGCGGCGGCGGGGCCGGCATGCCCAGTCCGATGGACGTGGTCATGGCATCTCCTACTGGAAGAGTCTGATGGGGTTGACCAGGTCGGCGGTCACGGTCAACAGCATGTAGCCGACCACGACGACCAGCACGACGTAGGTGGCGGGCATCAGCTTGAGGTAGTTCACCGGTCCCGCGGCGTCGATGCGGCGGACCGAACGGATCATATTGCGGATCTTCTCGTACACCGCGATCGCGATGTGGCCGCCGTCGAACGGCAACAGCGGGACCAGGTTGATCGCGCCGAGCACGAAGTTCAGCTGGGCCAGGAAGAACCAGAACGCCACCCACAGCCCGTGCTCGACGGTGTCGCCGCCGATGATGCTGGCGCCGACCACGCTGATCGGCGTCTCGGGATCACGTTCGCCGCCGCCGATCGAGTGCACCAGCGCACCGACCTTGGTGGGGATCTTCGCCAGTGACTTGCCGATCTCGACGGCGAGGTCGCCGGTGAACGCGAACGTCGCGGGCACCGCGGAGAGCGGGTTGTAGTGGGTCGGCCCGAACTCGGCGGGCGCCACCCCGATGGCGCCGATGGTGGTCGGGCTGGTGTCGTCCTTCTTCACCCAGCGCTCGGTGCGTTCGACGTCGACGACGGTGGTGAACTCGCGGACCTGACCGTCCTCGTTGCGCTGCACGACGAACGGCGTCGGGCCGCCGGCCTTGCGCACGGCGGCCACCAACTCGTCGAAGGTCTTCACGTCGGTGTCGCCGACCTTGACCACGGTGTCGCTCGGCTTGATGCCGGCGATCGCCGCCGGGCCGGGGCCGGTGCACTTGCCCGGCTCACCCTTGCTGACATCGGCTGCCACACAAGCGGTTTCGCCGACGATGGCCGTGGTGGGCGGATGCAGGTTCGGCAGCCCCCAGACGACGGCGATGCCGTAGATCGAGCACCAGGCCGATGACGAAGTTCATGGCGGGCCCGGCGAACAGCACCGCGACCCGCTTCCACATCTTCTGCCGGTACATGGCGTACGGGCGGTCCTCGGGCGCGAGTTCGTCGACCGACGTCATGCCCGCGATGTCGCAGAAGCCGCCGAGCGGAACGGCCTTGACGCCGTACTCGGTATATCCCAGCCGGTTGGGCCGCATGGTCGACCACAGCGTCGGACCGAAGCCGACGAAGTAGCGGCGCACCTTCATCCCGGTGGCCCTGGCCACCCACATGTGGCCGCATTCGTGCAGGGCCACCGACAGCAGGATGGCCAGCGCGAACAGCACGATGCCGATCACGAACATCATCTGGTGGGTACGACCTCCTGTGAAACCGCGCGTAGGGCCCGCTCCCGGGCCCAGTCCTGCGCGTCGAGTACGTCTTCCACGGTAGCGGGTTCGGCGGCCCACTGATCTGCGGCGTGCAGCACGTCGCCGACGGTCCTGACGATCGCCGGGAACCGGATGCGCCCGGCCAGGAACGCCGCGGCCGCCTCCTCGTTGGCCGCGTTGTAGACCGCGGTCAGGCAGCCACCCCGGCTTCCGGCCTGCCGGGCCAGCGCGACGGCGGGGAAGACGGCGTCGTCGAGCGGCTCGAATTCCCAGGTGGAGGCGGTGCTGAAGTCGCAGGCCGACGCGGCGCCGGGCACCCGGGCGGGCCAGCCCAGCGCCAGCGCGATGGGCAGCTTCATGTCCGGCGGGCTGGCCTGGGCGATCGTCGAGCCGTCGGTGAAGGTGACCATCGAATGCACGATCGACTGCGGGTGCACCACGACGTCGATGCGGTCGTAGTCGATGCCGAACAGCAGGTGGGTCTCGATCAGCTCGAGGCCCTTGTTCACCAGCGACGCCGAGTTCAGCGTGTTCATCGGGCCCATCGACCAGGTGGGGTGGGCGCCGGCCTGCTCGGGGGTGACGTGCTCCAGATCGGCCGCGGCCCAGCCGCGGAACGGCCCACCCGACGCCGTGAGCACCAGCCGCGCGACCTCGTCGGCCGAACCGCCACGCAGGCACTGGGCCAGCGCGGAGTGCTCGGAGTCCACCGGCACGATCTGCCCCGGCGCGGCAGCCTTGAGCACCAGCGGACCGCCTGCGATCAGGGACTCCTTGTTGGCCAGCGCCAGCCGGGCGCCGGACTGCAGCGCGGCCAGCGTTGGCCGCAGACCCAGCGCGCCGACCAGCGCGTTGAGCACCACGTCGGCCTCGGTGTTCTCGACCAGTCGGGTCACGGCGTCGGGGCCCGACGTAGGTCACGTCGCCGATCCGGTCGGCGGCGGCCGGGTCGGCGACCGCGACGTTGGTGACGCCGGTCTGCGCGCGTTGGCGGGCGAGCAGGTCTGCCTTGCCACCGCCCGCGGCGAGCCCGACCACCTCGAAGCGGTCGGGGTTGGCGGCGATGACCTCGAGCGCCTGGGTGCCGATCGAACCGGTGCTACCCAGCACCAGGACGCGCAGACGGCCCGCTTCCCGGGTCGCTGCGCTCCTGCCCGCCGGAATACCCACCGACCCATTGTGCCTTCGCATCCGCCCACATCCGAGTCGCTGCGCATTCCCGCTCAAAAGTGACGCAAATGTGACACCGGCCGTCGTGACCCATCCGTGATCCAGATCACGGCGAATCCCCTTCGTCACCGACCCCGGACGACGACACGCGTCGTCCCAGACACATTGGAGTGGGAACGCCATGAATTCAGCTCACCGCAAGGCACTTGCGGCAACAGGTCTGAGCGCGGTCGCGATCTTCGGCGTAGCCGCGTGTTCGACCGGTTCCGCAACCGAGGCCTCGAGCAGCAGCGCCTCCGCCAGTTCCGCCAGTCCTCGAGTGCACCTGCCATGACCTCGGCAGCGCCCTCGTCGAGCGCCGCGGCGGCTCCGGCCTCCGACCTGGTCGGCACGGGCTGCGCCGGGTACGCCGAGAAGGTTCCCAGCGGCCCGGGCTCGGTCGCGGGCATGGCGATGGACCCGGTCGCGACGGCGGCCTCGAACAACCCCGTGCTGACCACGCTCACCTCCGCCGTGTCGGGCAAGCTCAACCCCGGCGTGAACCTCGTCGACACCCTCAACGGCGGCGAGTTCACCGTGATCGCCCCGACCGACGACGCGTTCGCCAAGATCGACCCGGCGACCCTGGAGAAGCTCAAGACCGACGCCCCGTTGCTGACGAGCATCCTCACCTACCACGTCATCCCCGGCCAGCTGAGCCCCGCGCAGGTCGCGGGCACGCACAAGACGGTCGAAGGTGGCGAGGTCACGATCTCCGGTGCGGGCGAGGCACTGAAGTTCGACGAGTCCGGCCTGGTGTGCGGCGGCGTCAAGACCGCCAACGCGACCGTGTACATGGTCGACACCGTGATGATGCCGCCGGCCAAATAGTCAAGCGGCACAACCCATTTCCCTTCATCTGAACAATCAACGGAAGTAGAGAACCCATGATGCTCAATCAGAAGACCAAGAAGACGGTGACCGGAGTCGCCGTGGCCGCGCTGGCCGCCGCGGGGCTGTTCGCCTCCTCGACCGGTGTGGCGCAGGCCGATCCGGCCGCCGGACTCGTCGGACCCGGATGCGCGGGGTACGCCGCGAAGAACCCGACCGGGCCCGCCTCGGTCATGGGCATGGCGCAGGATCCCGTCGCCGTGGCCGCCTCGAACAACCCGATGTTGACCACCCTGACGTCGGCCCTGTCGGGCAAGCTCAACCCCGACGTGAACCTCGTCGACACCCTCAACGGCGGCGAGTTCACCGTGTTCGCACCGGTTGACGACGCGTTCGCCAAGATCGCGCCCGCGACCATCGACACCCTCAAGACCGACGCTCCGATGCTCACCGACATCCTCACCTACCACGTGGTGCCGGGCCGGCTGAGCCCCGCCGAGCTCGATGGCACGCACAAGACGGTGGAGGGCAAGGACCTGACCGTCACGGGGATGGGCAACGGCCTCAAGGTGAACGGCGTCAACGTCATCTGCGGCAACGTCCAGACCGCCAACGCGACGGTGTACCTCGTCGACACCGTGCTGATGCCCCCGGCCGTGCCTGCGATGTAGTCGCCTGCGAACGACGCGGCGGTCCGGCCTCGAGCCGGGCCGCCTTCGTCGTGCTCCGACGATTTCCCGGTCGCTGCGCTCCTGCCCGCCGAGGCTAGATCCGCCGGGCCGACGGATCGGCGGTGGCCTCGATCTTCATCACCTTCTCGTCGCGGATCGTCAGCACCACCACGGCGAACAGCCGTCCCCGGTCGAACGCCAGCAGCACCGGCTCGCCCGCCGGACCGCCGACGACCGTGGCGCCCGGCCCCAGATAGCGCATCAGGTTCGTCGCGACGTCGCGTGGCCCGTGGTTGACCTGTGGCGGCGGGGTGGGGTCGGCGAGCACCGTGCCCACGCCCCACACCGTCGGATCGAGCACTGACGCCAGTGCCTCCAGGTCGCCGTTCGCGCACGCGGTGATGAACGTGGTGGTGACGCGTCGGTGGTCGGTCCGTACCACGTCGGCGGTCGTGGGTGCCGCATCGGCGAACTTGCCGCGCGCGCGGCGGGCCAGCTGGCGGCAGGTGCCTGCGGGCCTGCCGACGGTCTCGGCGATCTCGTCGAACGGGACCGCGAACACGTCGTGCAGGACGAACGCCACCCGCTCCCCCGGCGTCAGCCTGTGCAGCACCTCCAGCAGCGCGGAGTGCACCTCGTCGTCCAGTGTCACGCGGTCGGCGGGGTCGCGTTCGCCTGCGACGTCGTGTTCGGGCCGCAGCACCGTCTCGAGCCGGACCCGCGCCGACCGGAGCTGGTCGAGACACAGCCGGCCGGCGACGACGGTCAGCCAACCCCGGACGTCCTCGAGCTCCGTCTGGTCGGCGCGGGACAGCCGCAGGAACGCCTCCTGTGCGACGTCCTCGGCCTCACCGACGTCGCCGAGCATCTGGTAGGCGAGATTCACCAGGTAGGGCCGGTGATCTCGCCACGCGGCGGTGATGTCGCCGCCCGTGAGGGACGCATCGCTCATGCATGTACGACGAATCGGCGGCCCGAAAAGTTACAGATCGCGATGCGTAACTTTTCGCCGCCATCACCCGTCCTTGATGACAGACACCCATCACACGAGGAGCGCACCATGATCCAGTCAGTAGTCGTCACCGGAGCGACCGGAAACGTCGGGCGGCCCCTCGTCGCCGAACTCGCCGAGGCCGGCATCGAGGTCAGGGCGATCACCCGCCACCCCGGGACGGCCGACTTCCCGCCCGGCGTCACGTCGTTCGACTCGGCGCTCGCGGCCATGCCCGGCGCCGACGCGGTGTTCCTGAACTCGCGGGCGCTCGGCGACGACATGGCCGCGACGGTCGCGGCGGCCCGCGCCGCGGGCGTGACCCGACTGGTCGCGCTGTCCGCCATCAACGCCGACGACGACTTCTCCCGCCAGCCGTCCCGGTTCCGCGGCGACCGCAACAAGGAGGTCGACGAACTCGCCGCCGGGTCGGGCCTGGAGTGGATCAGCCTGCGCCCCACGGTGTTCGCGTCGAACTTCGCCGGGATGTGGGCGGCCCAGATCCGGGCAGGTGACGTGGTCGGCGGCCCGTACGCGTCGGCGTCGACGGCGCCGATCGCCGACGCCGACATCTCCGCCGTCGCCGCGCACGCCCTGCTGACCGACGACCTGCTTGGCAGGCGGGTGCCCCTGACCGGGCCCGAGGCGCTGACCAACACCGAGATGGTCGAGGTCATCGGCACCGTGCTGCGCCGGCCGCTGCGCTACGTGGAGGCACCGCCCGACGTCGTGCGGCAGCGCTTCATCGGGCTGGGCTTCGGCGCCGAGTTCGCCGACGCGTACATGGCCCTGCTCGCCGAGACGGTCGACCGGCCCGCGTTGGTGACCCATGACGTGGAGAAGATCCTCGACCGCCCGGCCACCTCGTTCGGTCAGTGGGTGTCCGAGCACCGCCATCTGTTCGCCATGCATTCGCCGATTAGCAAGGGAGACAAGACATGTCCGAATCCACACCCGCCGCGCTGGCTGAAGCCGATGAACAAGCTCGTGGTCGCCATGCAGAAGATCGGCGTGCCCGCGGGGCCGTCGCATGGTGCTGACGGTGCCCGGCCGCAGGTCCGGCCAGCCCCGCAGCACACCGATGACGCCGTTCGACCACGACGGCGGTCTGTACACCGTGGCCGGCTATCCCGGCGCCGACTGGGCGGCCAACGCCCGCGCGGCGGGGCTGGGCACGCTGACCAGGGGCCGTCGGTCGCGACGGGTCAGAATCGTCGAGCTGTCCGCCGACGAGTCGCGGCCGGTGCTGCGCGCGTTCGCGGTGAAGGTGCCGGTCGGCGTCGGGTTCGCCAAGCGCAGCGGCCTGGTCGTCGACGGCACGTCCGACGAGTTCGAGGCGCTGGCCGGACGGCTGGCGGTGTTCCGGTTCGATCCCGCGTAGCCGCCGGGCCGCGGGGCCGGTGTGACGCCGGACGCCGACACGTCAGATCGTCGACACCGTGCCGCCGTCGACCACCACGTCGGTCCCCACCACCGATGACGCGGCATCGGACACCAGGAACCCGATCACCTCGGCGATCTCCTCCGGCTGCGCCGGGCGGCCCAACGGAATTCCGCCGAGCGAGTCCATCAGCGTCCGCAGCGCGGTGGCCTCGTCGGTGCCGCCCGCGGCGGCGATCCGCCCGACGAGCGCATCGGCGGCACTGGTCTGGATGAAGCCAGGCGAGACGGTGTTGACCCGAATCCCCTTCGGCGCCAGTTCGTTTGCCAGACCCTTGCTGTACGCGCGCAGGGCGGCCTTGGCCGCGGCGTATCCGAGCGTGCCGTCGTACAGCGGCATCCGGGCCTGAATGGACCCGACGTGCACGATCGCGCCGGAGCCCGCGTCGATCATCGCGGGCACCAGGGCCCGGTCGAGGCGAACCGCGCCGAGCAGGTTCAGCTGCAGCTCGTCGAGCCAGTCTTCGTCGGTCAGCGCCGCGAATCCGCCTGCGGGCGAGGATGATCCGCCTGCCACGTGCACCAGGATCTGGGCACCGCCAAGCGCGGCGACGTGCTCGGCGACGGCCATGGCCCCGGCCACCGTGGTGATGTCGGCCTGCACGAAGTCGTCGGCGTCGTCCGGGCGGTGGCGCGCGATCACGGTGGTCGCCGCCCCGGCGGCCCGGAGCCGGGTCACGACTGCGGCACCCGCCCCCTTGCTCCCGCCGCTGACCACGGCGCGGCGGCCGTCGAGCGACATCACGCCGTCCCGCGGTCGGACCGGAAGATGGGCCAGCAGAGGTCGGTCTCCCACCGCGACGAGTCGTCGGTGTCCCAGACGAACGTCAGGTAGTACTCGCGCAGCGGGCCGTCCACGCTGATCTCGTGGCGGGTCGCGTAGTCGCCGAGTGCGCTGTAGGCGACGTCGACGTCGTCGTGCGGACCCCGGTGCCGGGTCACGACGAGTTCTGCTGCGGGGACGGTGAATTCGCTGACCCGGCCGACGGGCAGGACCGGGAGGCGACGGGGATGAACACCGTCGCGGGGCCACGATCGTTGGCGAACACGTCGAACCCGTAGAGGCCACCCGGCGGCCCCGCCACGTCGAGCCTCTGATCCCGCACCGTGTCCTGCAGTTCGGCGATCGCGCCCTGCCACCAGGTGGGTAGGTCGTCTCGTTCGACGTCGGCGTGCACCGCGATGGAGCGCACGGCAGGCACGCTGCGGTGCTCGAGCACGGGCCCACCGCCGGGGCGGTCGAGGATGTCGCGCAACGCCTTGACGGCGTCCCGGGTGGCGGCCAGCTGGTCCTCGAGGCGGCCGAGGTGGGCACTGATCATGGCGTTGCGGTCGTCGGGATCGGCGGCCAGCACCGAGCGCACCTCGGGAATCGGCATGTCCAGCCCGCGCAGCCGGCGCACCACCTGCGCGACGGGCACCTGGTCGTGCGAGTAGTAGCGGTAGCCGGTGACGGGGTCGACGTGGTGTGGCTCGACCAGCCCGACGTCGTGATAGTGCCGCAGCGTCTTGACGCTCAGCTGCGTCATCCGGGAGAAGTCACCGATCGAGAGCACCTCAGTAGGCATGCCGCCAGTCTGGAGTCTCCCCCTACCGAAGGGTCAAGTCTCAGACGCCGAGGTAGGCGGTGATGCCCCGAACCACCGCGGCGGCGTACTCGGCGCGGCCCTGCTCGGTCGTCATGCGTGCGGCGTCGTCGGCGTTGCGCATGTTGCCCAGCTCGACGAGCACGGCCGGGTACTCGGCGAGGTTCAGTCCGGCCAGGTCGGCGCGCCCGTACAGGCCGCCGGAGCCGATGTAGTTCGATTCGGTCAGCCCCGACGACACCAGAGCGTCGCGCATGGCGTTCGCCAGTGCGATCGACGGGCCGCGCTGTGCGTCGTTGAGCGGCGGACGCGGAGTAGTTGACGTGGAAGCCGTGGCCCGACGGCGGGCCCGCCGTCGCCGTGGATGCTGACGATCGCGTCGGGATGCGCGGCGTTGGCCGCGGCGGCGCGCTGATCGACGCACGGCGCGGGCCCGGTGTCGTCGGCGCGCGACATCGAGGTGGTGGCGCCCCGCTGGGTCAGCATGTCCTGTACCAGCAGCGCGACGTCCCAGGTGAAGGTGTGTTCGGGGAAGCCGGCGTCGGTGGCGGTGCCCGTGGTCTGGCAGTCCTTGGTGCCACCGCGGCCGGTGGGCACCTGGCGGGTCAGCGGGCCGTCGGCGGCGGCGCCGTGGCCGGGATCGAGGACGATCACCTTGCCTGCGAGATCGGCGGCTGCCGACGCCTGCGGCGTTCCCGACGCGACCGCGACCGCAGCGAACGCGACCATCGACACCATCACCATCGCCAATGCGCGCATCGCGAAAGGCTAACAAGGCGATCGTCAGGCGCCCGGCGGGAACTGTTTCACCCAGTGCCGGGCGATGTCGACCCGGCGGGCGATCCACACCCTGTCGTGGGACTGCACGTGATCGAGGAACCGCTCGAGCGCCGCGATGCGGGCCGGGCGGCCGACCAGGCGGCAGTGCAGCCCGATCGACAACATCTTCGGCGCGCCGGCGACGCCCTCGGCGTACAGCACGTCGAATGCGTCGCGCAGATAGGTGAAGAAGTCGGTGCCGCTGGGGAATCCGCTCGCCGAGACGAACTTCATGTCGTTGGTGTCGAGCGTGTACGGCACCACCAGGTGGTCCTTGCCGTCGACGTGCGTCCAGTACGGCAGGTCGTCGGCGTAGGAGTCGGAGTCGTACAGGAAGCCGCCGTGCTCGACGACCAGCCGACGGGTCTGTGGCGAATCCCGGCCGGTGTACCAGCCCAGCGGCGCGTCGCCGGTCAGCTTCGTCAGCAGCGCGACCGCCTCGGCCATGTGTTCCCGCTCGACGTCGGGTTCGACCAGCTGATAGCTCTGCCACCGCAGGCCGTGGCAGGCGATCTCGTCGTCGCGGGCCGTGAACGCGGCGACCGCCTCGGGGTTGCGGGCCAGCGCCATCGCGACCCCGAACACCGTGAGTGGCAACCGGCGCCGGTCGAACACCCGCAGCACGCGCCAGAGCCCGGCCCGCGAACCGTACTCGTAGAGCGACTCCATGCTCATGTGCCGGTTCGGAAATGCCTGCGCCCCAATGACTTCGCTCAGAAAGGTCTCGGATCCCGCATCGCCGTGCAGGACGTTGTTCTCGGCGCCCTCCTCGTAGTTGAGGACGAACTGCACCGCGATGTTGGCGCCGCCGGGCCAGCGCGGGTCGGGCGGGTGGGGCCCGTAGCCGATCATGTCGCGCGGGTAGTCGTCCGTCGGCGAGGTCATGGAGCGATTGTCGCAGCGGGGTTTCCGCAGACGTGATTGCGGGCAAGATTGCGCTCATGCCCGCGTTGCTGTGGTTCCGTCGCGATCTCCGCCTGCACGACCTGCCTGCGCTGTTGGACGCCGCGCACGCCGACCGCGAGGTGCTCGCCTGCTACGTGCTGGACCCCCGGCTGCGGGCGTCGGCCGGGCCGCGCCGGCTGCAGTACCTGTACGACGCGTTGCGTGAACTGCGGGACGGCTTGGGCGGCAGACTCCTGGTCACCCGCGGCAGGCCCGAGAGCCGGATTCCGGCACTGGTCAAGGAGATCGGTGCGGCGTCGGTGCACGTATCGGGCGACTTCTCCCCCTTCGGATTGCGCCGCGACAAGGCGGTCCGCGAGGCGCTCGGGGACGTGCCGCTCGAGGAGTCGGGATCGCCGTATCTGGTGTCGCCCGGCCGCGTCACCAAGGGCGACGGCACGCCCTACAAGGTGTTCACCCCGTTCTACGCGGCGTGGCGCGAACACGGTTGGCGCGCGCCGGCGAAGACCGGACCGAAGTCGGCGACGTGGATCGACCCGGCCGACGTCGACGGCGGCGTCGACATCCCCAGTGGCGACGTCGAACTCGAACTACCCGCAGGCGAGGCCGCGGCGCGCAAGGCGTGGAAGACGTTCGTCGGGTCCCATCTGAGCGACTACGAACAGGACCGCAACCGGCCCGACCTCGACGGCATCAGCCGGATGTCGGCCCACCTGAAGTTCGGCACCATCCACCCCCGCACCATGGCGGCCGACCTCGGTAGCGGCAAGGGCGCTCAGGCGTATCTGCGCGAGCTCGCGTTCCGCGACTTCTACGCCGGTGTGCTCTACGAGTGGCCGGACAGCGCGTGGTGGAACTGGAACAAGGCGTTCGACTCCATCGAGGTCGATGAGGACGCCGGGGCGAAGAAGCGCTTCGAGGCGTGGAAGGCGGGCCGGACGGGCTTCCCCATCGTCGACGCGGGCATGCGCCAACTGTCCGAGACGGGCTTCATGCACAACCGCGTCCGGATGATCGTCGCATCGTTCCTGGTGAAGGATCTGCACCTGCCGTGGCAGTGGGGGGCGCGGTGGTTCCTCGAGCAGCTGGTCGACGGCGACATGGCCAGCAATCAGCACGGCTGGCAGTGGGCCGCCGGCTGCGGGACCGACGCCGCGCCCTACTTCCGGGTGTTCAACCCCGACACGCAGCGCAAGAAGTTCGATCCCGAGGAGATCTACGTGCAGCGCTGGGTGCCCGAGTTCGGCGGCGACGACTACCCCGAGCCGATCGTCGACCATGCCGCCGAGCGAAACGAGGCGCTGCGCCGCTACGGCAAGATCAGCTGATTATCTGACCGCCGTCGACGGGTAGCGCGACACCGGTGACGTGCCTGCCGGTCGGGCCGCACAGATACACCATCGCGTCGCTGATCACCGCCGGCTCCACCGGCGGGACGGCCAACAGCGGCTGCTGCGACGCGCTGAAGGACGGATGCTCGGCGGACCAGGCGGCCATTGCCTCGTTGTAGATCATCGGCGTGGCCACGCCGCCCGGGTGGACCGTATTGACGCGAATGTTCTTCTCGGCCAGGGCTATCGCGAAGTGCCGCATCACACCGATGACACCGTGTTTGGCGGCGGTGTAACCCGCCGCACCGTGGCTCGCGGTGCCGAAATCCGTCGTGACGGGCCGAAACCCCGCCGCTGAGCTGGTGATCACGATGGCCCCGCCCTCGCCGTGCGCCAGCATGGCCGGCAGTGCCGCCTCGATCGTGAAGTAGACGCCGTTGAGCATCACGTTCACCGCGTCGACGAACGCGGCGATCCGGCGGCCCTGCTCACCCGCGGCGGGCAGGATTCCCGCGTTGGCGAGCACGAAGTCGATCCGGCCGAACTCGGCGGTTCCCTTGGCGACGACGGCCCGCAACCGCTCGAGATCGCGGACGTCGGCGTGTTCGGCGACGATGCGCCTGCCGGTCTTCTCGACCAGGTTCGCCGTCTCGTCGAGGTCCTCCGGTGTCGCCATCGGGTAGGCGACGCTGTCGATCTGATCGCACAGGTCGACCGCGATGATGTCGGCGCCCTCTTCGGCGAACCGGACGGCGTGCGCGCGGCCCTGGCCACGGGCGGCGCCTGTGATGAAGGCGACCTTGCCCTCGAACAGCAGCGACATGACGAGCACCCTAGTGGGAACGCACAGGCCTACGTCCATGTGTAGTAGACCTGTGCCAGAATGTCGGCAGTAACTCGCCCGACCGTGAGGAGTAGCCGTGGCCAACACCGAGGTCGAACGACACACCGGCGTCGACGTCGAGGACGTGCCGTCGGCGCACTGGGGTTGGTCCAAGGAGAACCACCGGGCCATCCAGATCGGCGGCATCCTGGCCGGGCTCTTCATGCTCGCCATGCTGCGCGGCAACCACGTCGGTCACGTCGAGGACATCTTCCTCGTCGGCTTCGCCATCACGATCTTCGGCATCGTGTTCCGCGACTGGTGGCTGCGCCGCCGCGGGTGGACCCGCTAGCGCACCGGCAGGCCCGATGAGCCTCGTCGCAGGCCGCGGACCGCTCAGCGCCGATCCCGCGGGCTGGTTCGCCCCTGCCCTCGCCCGCGACGTGGTGTTCGTCGAACCCCACCCCCGACGGGTCGTCGCCGAGCTCGGCGGTCGCGCCGTCATCGACACCGAGCAGGCGCTGATGGTCCACCGGCGTGGTCACCCGCTCAGCTACGCATTCAAGGTCGACGACGTCGGTGACCTTCCGCGCGAGGAGGTGCCCGAGGCACCGGGATACGTGCGCGTGCCGTGGGACGCCGTCGACGTGTGGTTCGAGGAGGGCCGCAGGCTGGTGAACTACCCGCCGAATCCGTATCACCGGGTGGACTGCCGACCCACCAGCCGGGGTCTCCGCGCGACGGTGGCGGACACCGTGCTGGTGGACACCGCGGACACCGTCATCGTCTTCGAGACGTCCCTTGCCCCCCGCCTGTACGTCGACCCCGCCCTGGTTCGCACCGACCTGCTGCGGCGGTCGGAGACGTCGAGCTACTGCAACTACAAGGGCGTGGCCACCTACTGGTCGGCGGTCATCGGTGACACGGTCGTGCCAGACGTGGCGTGGAGTTATGAGGATCCGCCGCCCGAAACACTGCCCATCACAGGCTTTCTCAGCTTCGACGAGTCGCGGATCGACCTGCTCGTCGAGCTACCCCGGTCGTCTGCGGCGGATTGCGGCTGCGAGGTCTGACCACGTCAGGCGGCGTCGATGACCAGCCTGCCGAACTTCTCCACGGCCTCGACGGCGTGCGCCAGGCTGTCACCGGGCACCTGCACCTGAATCCACGTCACGCCGAGCGCCGCCAGTTTCTCCGAGCCGTCCAGGAAGGCGTCGGCGTTGAAGTCGTCGTCGGCAGGGTTGCCGCCTGCCGCATTGGAGAACGTCACGTCGAGCGCCGACGGATCGCGTCCCACGGCCTCGCACCGGCGGTGCAGATCGTCGATGCCCGCCTTCAACTCGTCCAACGTCTCCATCGACGACGTGCGCGCCGTCTTGGCCAGCACGGCCGGGGCGGGGAACGGGCACCAGCCGTCGCCGTACGCGGCGACGCGACGCCTGGCCGCCCCGGTGTTGCCGCCGATCCAGATCGGTGGATGCGGCTGCGTCACCGGCCGTGGGTGCGCGGTGATCCCGTTGGCGGTGAAGTGACGGCCTTCGAAGGTGATGTCGTCGGCGGTCCAGACGCTGCGAATCACCTGCAACGCCTCCTCCACCAAGTCGGCGCGCTCGTCGAATTCGACTCCGAGAGCGGCGAACTCGCGCTTCAGATACCCGACTCCGACTGCGAGCGTGAAGCGGCCGCCTGACAACAGGTCCAGTGTGGCGCCGGCCTTCGCGACGACGAACGGGTTGCGGTACGGCAGCACCACCACGTTCGGGATCAGCCGCAGCGTCGTCGTGTGCGCGGCGGCAAATCCCATGGCCACGAACGGATCCAGCGCGTCATGGCCACCGGATTCGAGCCACCTCTGGGTGGGGGCCGGGTGATCGGTGAAGCCGAACCCGCTGAACCCCGCCGCCTCCGCAGCGGCCGCCACCTTCGCCACGCCGGCCCCACTGACCAGTTCCGGATTGTAGGGATGACTGTGCATCGGGTGGGTGAAGGTGTACCGCATCAGGTCGCTCCCCTGGTCAGATCTGTTTGGCTGGTGAGTAATTGGGGCGGCCGAGCCCGAGCGCGTGCTGGGCGATCATGTTGCGGAACACCTCGAGCGTGCCACCGTAGATCCCCATCGGAGAGGCCAGCCGGTAGAGGTATTCCGCCGAGCCGTCATCGGCTGCGCCCTTGGTGCCGACGGGCAGACCGCCTGCCGCGCCGAGGATGTCCATCAGGTCGGCCGTGACGTCGCGCATGGTCTGCGCGATGGCGACGCGCCCGAACATCTCCGGTGTGCTCGCCGCGGCCTCCATCCGCGCGACGCTGCGGCCCAACCGGTACTGCACCGACTCGTCGTCGATCGGGCGGCGGCCCGCGGTGTCCCCGGCGGCGACTACGCCCGCGATCCGGTCGACGGCCTCCTCGAGCAGCAGCAGGTGCTCGGTCATCACCGCGATCTTCTGCAGGCCCTCGGTGTCCCGTTCCACGGTGCCGTGCTCGGCGTTGAGCGCTTCCCGCAACACCGCCCAGCCGCCGTTGACCTCGCCGACCCGGTACTTGTCGTCGATGCGGACGTCGCTGTAGAAGGTGATGTTGGTCCGGTCGCCGTCGACGGTGCGGATCGGCTGCACCTCGACGCCGGGTGAGTCCATCGGGACCAGGAACATCGTCAGGCTCTGATGTTTCGGCGCGTCGGGATCGGTGTTGGTGATGAGGAAGACGTACTGGGCGTTGTGCGCGTTCGACGTGAACATCTTGGAGCCGTTGATGATCCAGCCCTCGCCGTCGCGCACGGCGCGGGTCTTGCACGTTGCGACATCCGATCCGCCGTCGGGTTCGGTGTAGCCGAGGCACAGCCGCAGTCGCCCGGCCAGCACCCCGGGCAGCACTTCCGCAGCGAGCTCGGGCGAGGCGAACCTCTCGACCGACTGCGCGACCATGGCCGTCGTCCCCCAGTGGAACCAGGGGGTGTGGGCGCGACCGAGCTCCAGATCCCAGATCCGCTTGCGCAGCGCGCTGAAGCCGCCGTCGGACTCCTGCCGGTAGTCACCTGCCAGATAACCCGCGGCGCCGAGCGCGAGGTGGACGTCCGCGCTGAAGTTCTCGCCGGTCTCGCGGTCGTGGCGGATCACCTCGTCGGTGACGAGCGTCGCCAGGAGCGCTCGAAGGTCGTCCTGGAAGGCCCGGTCGTCGGCGGAGAGGTCGACGCGTGAGAAGTCCACCCGGTTCACCCCTTCCCGTACGGCGACCGGCATCTACGTACCGTGACACTTGGGCTCGAAGTTGTAAAGCACGTCGGCAGACGTGCAGGTCACATCGCCTGCCGCAGTGCGGCAACCGTCTCCAGATCGTCGATGGCGGCGACCGCCCTGGCGAGCCCCTCCATGGCGATGGCCTCGGTCTGCATGCCGCCGAGACCCGCGGTGGTCAGCGGCGACACGAACGCATACGTCACCGCCTGCCGGTAGCGGAGCCACAGCTCGTCGGCGTCGAACTCGGGGCCGCCCGAGGACGCTCAGCGCGCGACGGTAGACGTCGAGCAGGTCGCGCTGCGCCGCGAGGCGGTCGGCGGTGGGCAGGCCGTGGACCAGCGTGTAGGCCAGATCGCGCGCCGGATGGCCCCGGCGCACCACCTGCCAGTCCAGCAGGCCGGCCCTGCCGTCGCGGAAGTAGGTGTTGCCAGGATGGGAGTCGCCGTGCAGCACGGTGTGCGTGCCCGCGTCGACGATCTCGGTCGCGGCCTGGTAGTTCTCCCACAGGAAGCGGCCCGACTCGATCGAGACGGTGGTCCGGTCGGCGAGCTTGCCTGCCGACATCCGCATCAGGGCGGGGGTGAGCAGATTGGCGGGGTCCTCGGACGGCGCGGCGAGCCAGCCGAATGCGCCTCCGCCGCCTGGCTTTTCGGGCAACCTGCCCCAGAAGGTGCCGTGCAGCCGGGCGAGCACCTCCATCAGCAGTGCCATCTGGTCGAGGGCGAGCGGGTTCAGGGTGTCGGGAAACTGGCACGGCGAGGTCGTCATGTCCTCGAGCACGATGACGTAGCGTCCGGTGACCGGGTCGAACGCCGACCCGTACGACCGTGGAACGCCGTCGCCGAGCGCGGGCGCGAGCTGACTGTAGAACCGGGCCTCGGTCTCGCCGAGCCGGGCCAGTTCACCGAGCATCCTGGTGGCCGCGGTGGCGGCTTGCAGCTTGACGAACACCGATTCCGGAACGCCGGACCCGGTCAGCGCGAGCCTGGCCCTCGACGACGTGCCCGCCTCGCCGTCGATCACCGACACCGCGTCGACGGTGCGGCCCATCAGCCGCGAAAGTGCCTGCGGGGTCAGATCCGCGACGCGGCGCGGGAACGACCGCAGGCGTGAGAGTGCCGTGTCCACGCCGAGGCGGCCGACTCCGTGACCGACGTGAACGCCCAGTCGCGCCGCAGGGACCACCGTCGCGGCCAGTCGACGAACCGTCGCTGCCCTGCCGCCGTCGCGTGTCGTCAACCGTCGCCTCCAATCCGGGATAGCGTGACAATTCCGCCATGATTTGTAAAGCTACCCGGTGACCGTCCGGTCGCCGAGGACAGAGAGGCCAACCCGTGGGAATCGTCACCACCAGTTCGGAGACCGCCTTCACGCCAGTCGCCCGAGACGATCTACGACTTCGTCACCAACCCGGTGAACTGGAGCAAGACCTATCCGGGTGGGCCGAGGATCAGCGGCGTTTCCGAGGATCTGCCGCTGCGGGTTGGCGACACGTGGCAGGAAGCGCACCCCGTGCATGACCGTGTGTTCACCTGGCAGCTCGCCATGGCCAGCCGACCGACGCTGTGGGTGTTCAGCTCGGTCGGGCGACTGGGCACCGATTCCGACGGTGCGGGCGGACTCGAAGGCCGCATGACGATCGAGTACCGCCTCAGCCGGCCAGGCCCCGACGTCACGCTGTTCACCAGAACCATGACCATCGAGGCCTACCGGCACGCGCCACTGTCGGACGGCTTCTTCCGGATGGTCAACCCGGCCCATATCGACGCCTACCACGCCGCCGTCGCCCGGGAACTCGACGGTCACGAATAGTGCTGTCCGGCAGTGTGATCGCGGTGCAGCGCCCGTCGCAGGGCGGCGCCCTGAAGGGCGAACAGCTGCTGGCTGACCTCCCAGTCGGGTAGCAACGAATCGAACCCGTGGCAGGTGCCGGGAAACACGTGCAGTTCGGTGGCCACGCCAGCCCACATCAGGCGCAGCGCGTAGTCGACCGCTTCGTCGCGCAGCGGGTCCAGTTCCGAACACGTGATCAGTGCGTCCGCCAGCCCGGTGAGATCCTCGCAGCGGCCGGGCACGGCGTCGGCGGGCAGGTGCTCGCCCGCACCGAGGTGCCGCCACATCTGCCGGGTCGCGGGTCCGTCGAATCCCGGTGTGGCGCTGAACTCGGCCTTCGACGGCGTCGGCCGATCGTCGAGCACCGGTTGGTGCAGCATCTGAAACACGATCGGCGGCGCCGTCCCCTCGACCGAGCTCTGGGCAAGGCCCGCTGCGAGCGCTCCCCCGGCACTGCTGCCTGCGACGGCCAGCCGGCCGGTGTCGACTCCGAGTCCGTTCCCCTCGGCCGCAACCCATTTCAGCACGGCCAACACGTCGTCGAACCCCGCCGGGTAAGGATGTTCTGGCGCGAGGCGGTAGTCGACGGAGACGACGGTGCACGCCGCGCGGCGGGCGAACTCGACGCACTGGCGGTGATCGGTGTCGAGGTTGCCGAGCACGAACGCTCCGGAATGGCAGTAGATCACGGCGGGAGCCGGCGAGAGCCGCCGCGGTAGATCCGCACCGGCACGCGATGTCCACCGTCGCGCGCGACGCCGTCGGCGACGTCCACTCCCGGCACCTCGAGGGCAGCGGCCGCCTGGCGACGGCGCCCGTTCAGCGAATTGCGCACGGCGGGAATGAGTTCGGCGGACAGTTCGGCCCTGCGCCGAGGCGAGATGCCGCAGCGCCGGATCCAACCGCCGCGTGGTGCCTGCGTCCGTCGCGCCCGAGGACCGCTCACGCGCCCGCCGCACTGTGCGCGCGGACGTGGATGTCGGGCCGGGTCGGCGGCGGCTCGAACGTGTAGTCCGCGGGCCTGAACCGTCGAGTCATGCTCCAGAAGTCACGCGCGCTGCGGGCCACTGCGTGACGACGCGGCCGTTGGCGGCACGAAAGTAATTGCTGCAGCGGGTGGTCCACACCGTGCCCTGCATCCATCCGTCGATCGTGTCGATGAAGTCGGCCATCGTCTGCGCGCGCACCGCGAGATACGACTTGTCGTGACGTCTGGCGTACTTCAACGCCCGTACCACGTAGTGCGCCTGCGCCTCGAGCATGAAGATCACGCTGTTGGAACCCACGTTGGTGTTCGGGCCCGTACAGCATGAACAGGTTCGGGAAGCCCGGCACCGTCATGCCCAGGTAGGCGTATGCGCCGTCGCGCCAACGCTCGTGCAGTGCGGCGCCGTCCTCCCCCACCACCTCGATCTGGCCCAGATAGTCCGCCGCGGCGTATCCCGTTGCGCAGACCACCACGTCGACGTCGAGTTCGCGGCCGTCCTCGGTGACCAACGACCCGGCCCGCAGGGCTCGCGCCGGGCTGGCGACGACCTCGACGTTGGGCCGGGTGAGCGCGGGAATGAAGTCCGAGGAGAACACCAACCGCTTGCAGCCCAACGGGGTGTCGGGCGTCAGCCGGTCGCGCAATTCGGCGTCGGGAACGGCGTTCTCGAGCATCGTCGCCGCCACGGCGCGGAACTCCCGGCGTCTTGTCGCTGCCGTGCTCGATCACCGAGATGTTGGACTCACTGCGCAGCCACAGCCGGGTCCGGTGGAACTTCTTGGCGAACGGGACGTGCGCGAAGATCCACCGCTCCCTTTCGGTGTATGGCCGGTCCGGCTTCGGCAGGATCCAGGTCGGCGAACGCTGGATCGAGTAGACCCTGCCTGCCACCTTGGCCACCTCCGGCAGCAGTTGCGCGGCAGTCGATCCGGTGCCGAGCACCGCGACGCTCTTGTCGGTCAGGTCGACGCGAGTGGTCCCAGCGCGCCGTGTGCATGACCGTGCCGCCGAACGGCTCCTCCTCGAGCAGGGTCGGCATGGTCGGCGACGTGAAGAGTCCGACCGCCGACACCACGAAGTCGAAGGTGTGCTCCGCGCCGGTCGACGTGGTCAGCCGCCACGTTCGCGATTCGGCGTCCCACGTCGCCGACACCACCTCGGTGTTGCAGCCTCAGGTGCGGGCCGAGGCGGTACCGCTGCGCGCAGCGCTCGAAGTACGCCAGGATCTCGGCCTGCCCCGACCACAGCCGCGACCAGTGGCGTTCAGGTCGAACGAGTACGAGTACAGGTGGGACTTCACGTCGCAGGCCAGGCCCGGATAGGTGTTGATGCGCCAGGTCCCGCCGACGCCGTCTTCTCGGTCGAAGATGGTGAAGTCCCGGAATCCGGCCTTCTTCAGGAAGATTCCCAACGCCAGCCCGCCGGGGCCTGCGCCGATGATTCCCACCGAGGGGCTCGTCGCCATCGGCCTCATCCGATCCGCAGCGACTGTCCGCCGTCGACCACGAGTTCCGACCCCGTGACGAACGACGCGGCGTCGGAGACCAGGAACGCCACCGCGTCGGCCACCTCCATCGGCTTGCCGAGCCGTCCGCCGGTCGCCGTCAGGCGGCGTCTGGGTGTCGGGATCGAGCATCGGCGTCTCGATGGGACCGGGAAGCACGGCGTTGACGCGGATGCCCGACGGCGCCAACTCCGCCGCCGCGATCTGCGTCAGTCCCCGCAGCGCCCACTTGGACGATCCGTAGGCGGCGTGGTTCGGGAACGGCCGGATGGCACCGGTGCTGCAGGTGTTGACGATGGCCGCCCCCTCGGCGTTCCGCAGGTGCGGCAATGCGGCGCGGATGCCGAGGAAGGGGCCGAGACAGTTGACCCTCCAGCTGTCCTCGAAGCCCTCCGGGGTCTCGTCCGACAGTGCTGCGCGGTGCAGTGCGCCCGCATTGTTGACCAGCGTCGTCAGCGCGCCGAAGCGCTCGATGACGCGTGCCACCGCCAGGTCCCACTGCTCGGCCGAGGTGACGTCGAGTGGGATCGCCGCGACGTCGTCACCGGCTCCCGCCGTGGTCTGCCGAAGTTCGTCGACCCGCAGGTCGCAGGCAGCGACCCGGAACCCGTCGGCCCGCAGACGTTGCACGATCGCCGCGCCCTGGCCCCGGCCGCGCCCGTCACCAGCGCGACGCGGGCTGTCTGGTGTTGGTCGGGTTGGGTGGCGTTCAGTGGTATCCCCTCACCGGTCATCGTCGGGGTCATCGTCGGGCGGTTCGCCGCCTCGGCCGTGGCCGCGGCGAGATGGCTTGCGGCGCCGTGGCGCAGAGCGTGGGACTCCGATGCCAGCGTGATCATCCGAAATCCCATCCGGGCGGCCGTGTTTCCCCGCCCACCGTCGCCCGCGTGCACGGCGGCGACGAGGCCCGCCGCGTCGGCGCTGGCCTGGATGTATGCCATCGCGTCGAGCACCGCCGGATGCCGCCACGCGTCCGCGACGTCGTGGCCCATCGAGATCGCCAGATCGGCCGGACCGACGTAGATGCCGGAAAGTCCCGGCACGCCGCAGATCTCGTCGACGGCCAACAGTCCCGCAGCGGTCTCGACCATCGCGTAGACGCTCACCCTCGACTCCAACGCGTCGACGTCATGTCCCAGGCTCGCGCGCAGCGGCCCGAAGCTGCGCACCCCGTTCGGCGCGAAGCGGGTGGCGGCGACGGCGTCGGCGGCCTGTTCGGCGGACTCGATCATGGCGACGATGATCGCGTCGGCTCCCGCGTCGAGCACCCGGCCGATGGGTGCGGGCGCGGTGGACGGCAGCCGCACGGCCGTCGCCACCGGCACGTTCTCCAGCCGGCTGAGCACCAGCGCGACGTCGGCATCGTCGAGATATCCGTGCTGGCAGTCGAACCCGACGTAGTCGTAACCCGCCTGCGCGAAGGACTCGGGCCCGAGCATGGTGGGCCCGACCACCCAGCCGCCCCACACGTGCTCGCGTTCGGCCAGTGCGTCCTGAAGCCTGCTCGTGGTCATGGCACGATCGCGATCTTCACCCGGCCGGGCGTCGGCAGGCAGGCGAGCTCGAACGCCGCCGTGACGTCGTCGGCCCGGAACACGTGGGTGAGATACCGCGGCAGCAGGTCGGGGTGGGCGCGGGCGAACGCGGACGCCGCGTCCAGCACGCGGCGGCGGTCCAGCGTCACACCGGATTTCAGCGTCAGGTTGTTGCGCAGCATGGTGCGCATGCTGATCGGGTAGCTGTCGTCGTCGGGCACGCCGAAGTAGAAGACCGTGCCGCCGAACGCCGTTGCCTCCACCGCATGTCCCAGCGTCGCCACCTGATGACCGACCGCTTCGATGACGATCTCCGGTTTGTCGTCGGCGCCGAGATGGCGCACCCAGCGGTCGCTGGTCGCCCGGACCACGTCGTCGACTCCGAACGCCGGGCCGAGTGCGGCACGGTCGACGGGGTCGACGCCGGTCACGCGACTGGCGCCGAGCGCCTTGGCGACATAGCTGAAGAGCAGCCCGATCGAGCCCTGACCGATGACCGCAACGCGCCGCCCGGCCAGGTTCGGGAGCTGCTCGACGGCGTACAGCACGCAGGCCAGCGGTTGCAGTCCGATCGCGAGTTGCGGTGTGAGGAGTGGAGTCGTAGCGCGCCAGCCCGTCGCCGTCGGCGATCACGCGAGCCATCAGGCCGTCGAATCCCGACGCCCAGCCGACCACGCGGTCGCCGCAGGCATGCTCGGGGTGCCTGCTGGCGATCACCTCACCGGCGATCTCGTGGATCGGGAACCCGTTCTTCTCAGCGGCGCTGGCGCCGGTGTCCCCCGGCAGGCGTCCCTGCGTTCCCCTGAAGCCGGGCAGATCGCTGCCGCACACTCCCGCGGCCAGGAAGCTCAGCAACACCTGACCGTCGGAAAGGGACTCCGGCGATGGGTCGGGGAGCTCGACGCGCTCGAACGTGTATGGCGCGACGAGGCGGTAGGACCACATCGTTCAGACCTCCACCGGCTGACTTCGACGGGGACACTGTTCCAGCCCCACTGGAAACTCGACGGCGGCCGCCATGCGGACTCGGTGATCACGTGGAAGTCCGGCACCCGCCTGAGCCACTCGGTGACCATGATGCCGATCTCGAGGCGGGCCAGGTGCACGCCGAGGCAGAAGTGCTGTCCGCGACCGAAGGCGATCAAGCGCTCGATCGGCCGGTTCCAGATGAACGCGTCGGGGTCGGCGTACTCGCGTTCGTCGCGCCCGGCCGAGGCGAGCAGTGTGATGATCCGCTGCCCCGGGTTGATGGTGGTGTCGTGGATCGTGAACGGCTTGCGTACCGTGCGCGCGAACCACTGTGCGGGCGCACAGAACCGGATCATCTCCTCGCGCGCCACCGGCACGCATCCGTCCAGGTCGGCACGGACGGCGGCCAGCTGGTCGGGCCGCCTGGACAGCTCCCACAGCCCGTGGGCCACGATCTTCGGCACCGTCTCGGTGCCGCCGATGAACACGCCGAGCATCTGCGTGGCCACCTCGACGTCGCGACAACGCCGAGCCGTCGGGCAACCGGTGGTTGATCAGCCCGTCGACGATGGGTTGGCCTCCGTCGGCGCCCTCGGCTCGGCGGCGCACCACGATCGGCGTCAGGTACTCCAGGAAACCGGGGCGCGCATTGGCCACCTCGACGCCGTCACCGGGCTTGGCCAGGCTGCCTGCATTCACGCTCGCCAGCACGTCGGACGCCAACTCGACCGGCAGACCGACCAATTGGCACACCATCGAGGCCGCCACGATGCCCCCGTAGTCCTGGGTGAGATCGAAGCTCCCTTGGGCGAGCAACGCGTCCAACCGCTCGTTGGCCAGTTCGCGGACGCGGTCGGCGAGCCCAGCCACGTTCTTCGGCCGCAGTGGTGCGGAATGCGATCCGCGGACCCCGCCGTAGACCGGGTTGTCGAAGTTGGCGTGAAACGGCATGGGGTGCAACGGCGGATCCGGTACCGGACCTTCGTTGTGCCGTGCCAGCACCGTCGCGGCGGGCAACGTGCCCTCCGATGCCACGAACGTTCCGTCGTTGATCTCGAGCACGCGCCACACGTCGTCGAACCGCGACACGGCGTAGGTGTCCCACTTCGGCACGTAGTAGACGGGGTACCGGTCGCGCAGCACCCGGTAGTACGACGGCGGATCCGCCATCACCGCAGGGTCGAACGGATCGTAGGAGAAGTCGTGCATCACACCCTGTTTCGCGCTCATTGCAGTGGCGACGGCGGTAGCGCCTGCAGGATCGAGTCCTCCCAGCCGTCGCGCAACGCAGGCGCGACGCTCATCCAGGTGACGATCTCGGCGGGCGGGCTGTCCTTCCAGGACGGATAGTGGTCGGCGAAGCAGTCCCAGTCGCCGTCGAGCGCCCAGTAGTGGATGACCTCGTTGAACCGGAAGGTGGTGATGAACGAGCCCAACCATCGCTTGCCGGTCCGCTCCGACCACGGCACGTAGAGCCGCTCGAGTTCGCGGATGTAGTCATCCTGACGACCCGGCTTGGTCTGCATGATCTCCTGGATGACCAGTCCCGCACCGAAGTTCGCCTGCTCGAGCTCGGCCAACGTCCTGTTGCTCCGGCCTGCGTACATGATCCGGCCCTCCCCGGTGGCGCCGTGCCCGGCCAGGAACTCGGCCCATCGCGCGGCCGCGTCCCGATGGCTCCCGCCACCGGCCTGGGCCTTGCCGATGCGCGAGTAGTCGGCGAACGAGTCGATCTCCCAGATGATGGTGACCTGGGGCCAGTGCCCGTTGTATGGCGTCGACTCCCAGATCGCGAACAGCCGCGCGCCGAGCTCGCTCATCATCGGCCGGTACACCTCGCCGAAGACCTCGACGAATCGTTCACTGCGGCCGGAGCCGAGGTTGATCGTCTCGTGGAGATACAACAGCGTGTGGCCGTAGTACTTCTTCACGACTGCAAGTCACCTCCGGCAACGGCCTCTGCGGTGCCACGGGCAGTTGACACCGACACCCAGCGAGCGTGACACTTACGGCGTGTTTTGTAAAGCCGCACCGCCGGGCCGATCGCACGGCCGCCGGATGAACCCGACGCCATTGGCCAATGGTTTCTGTTTCGGCGAGGGTCCGCGCTGGTTCGAAGGGCTGCTGTGGTTCTCCGACATGCTCGGCGAGGCCATCCACACCGTCGACCTCCAGGGGTCGATGACCACGCTGTCGCTGCCAGGGCGCGCACCGTCGGGTCTGGGTTTCCGCCCCGACGGTTCCCTGCTCATCGCCTCGACCGCCGACCGCCAGGTGCTGAGCTACGACGGTGACGCGGTCGTCCCGATCGCCGACCTCTCCGACCTCGTTCCCGCCGATCTCGGCGACATGGTGACGGACTCGCACGGTCGCGCCTACATCGGATCGCAGGCCCGCACGGGCGGCGTCATCGTGCGCATCGACCTCGACGACGCCGCCACCGTGGTCGCCGACGATCTGGACTTCCCGAACGGCATGGTCATCACACCGGACGGCGGCACGATGGTCGTCGCGGAGTCCACCGCGCGCCGCCTGACGTCGTTCGACATCGGGCCCGGCGGCGAGCTGACCGACCGGCGGGTGTTCGCCGACGGCCTCGACGGGCCGCCGGACGGCATCGCGCTCGACGCGGCGGGAGCGGTCTGGGCATCGATGACGCTGGCGCACCAGTTCGAGCGGATCGTCGACGGCGGCACCGTCACCGACCGCATCGACATGGCGGGCCGCACGGCGATCGCCTGCACTCTCGGCGGCCCCGAGGGCCGCACCCTGTTCCTGCTGTCCAGTACCGACGCCTACCCCGAGCGCCTGATCGGAACCAAGGCCTCGCGGGTCGACGCGGTGATGGTCGACGTTCCCGGCACCGGGCCGATTCGACCATCACTGACGAGAGGATCCCGAGATGTCGGACTGCTACTACGAACTCGTCGACGCAGACGATCGCAGCGGTGAGCGATTCAATGCGACCGATCTGGTGCGCAGCACGTGGTCGGCGACGATCCAGCACGGCGCGCCGGTGTCGGCGCTCCTGGTGCGCGCCCTGGAACGGTGCGCGCCGCGTGACGACACCAGGTTGAGCCGCGTGATGATCGACCTGCTCGGCGGCGTTCCCGCCGAGGGTGATCTCTGGATCCGCGCGCAGGTCGACCGTCCCGGCAAGCAGATCGAGCTGGTCAGCGCCGAGATGCTCGCCCCGGGACGCGATGGCGCACCCCGCGCGGTGGCGCGGGCCAGTGGCTGGCGGTTGGCGACGCTCGACACCTCGCGCCGTCGTGCACGCGCCCGCAGCGGCCCTGCGCCCGCTGGCCGATGCCGTCAGCCGCGACATGGCGAAGGACTGGGACCGCAACTACGTCCACAGCATCGACTGGCGCTGGCTGACCAAGCCGTTGGCCGACGGCCCTGGCGAATCGTGGCTGCGCCCCACCGTGGATCTGGTCAAGGGCGAGCCCCTGACCCCGCTGCAACGACTGTTCACGGTGGCCGACGACGCCAACGGCATCGGCACCAAGCTGGACATCCGCAAGTGGACGTTCATGAACACCGACCTCGTGGTGCACGTGCACCGCGTGCCCGCGGGCGAGTGGATCGGCATCCGCGCCGAGACCAGCTACGGACCCGACGGCATCGGCACCACGTTCGGCACGCTGTTCGACGAGAGCGGCGCGGTCGGCGGGATCCAGCAGTCGGTGCTGGTGCGTCCGCTTCCGCCGCGCCACGGCTGAGGCGAGACCCTCAGTCCGCCAGGCGAAGAGCGGCGGCCGGGCACTGCGTGACGGCCTGCCGCATCCGCACCCGGTCCGACTCCGGCCGCTCGGCGTCGTGAATCAGCACGCTGCCGTCGTCCTGCACCTCGAACACGTCCTCGGCGATCGATTCGCAGATCCCGTGTCCGGTGCACTTGTCGAGGTCGACTTCCACCTTCATGGTGCCTCCGATCACCGTCACTCGACCACCGCTGGAAGTCGCTTGATCCCATGGACGAAACTGCTGTGAAGCAGCTCCGGTTCACCGAACTCGACCCGCTTCAGGCGAGTCAACAACTCGCGGAAGAGGTTTCGCAATTCACTCTTGGTCGAGCTGGTTGCCGAGGCAGAAGTGCGGCCCGCCCCCGCCGAACCCGAGGTGCGGGTTGGGCGAGCGACGGAGGTCGAAGGTGCCCGGCGCGTCGAACACGCTCTCGTCGCGGTTCGCCGAACAGTAGAACAGCCCGACCTTCTCGCCCGCCCTGATCGGCTGTCCGGCGATCTCGGTGTCTTCGGTGGCGAAGCGCGCGAACTGCAGCACCGGTGACGACCACCGGACGAACTCCTCGACGGCCAACCCGATCCGTTCCTCGAAGTCCGCCATCAACCAGTCCCGTTGCGCGGGGTTGTGCACCAAGGCCATCATCGCGTGCGACGTCGCCTGTTTCGTGGTGTCGTTGCCCGCCGACGCCAGCAGGATCAGGAAGCTGCCGATCTCCTCGTCGGTCAGCCGATGGCCGTCGACTTCGGCGTTGACGATGCTCGGTCATCAGATCGTCGCCGGGGTTGTTGCGCCGATACTTGGCCAACTCCGCGCCGGTGCTGGAGAGCAGCATGATCTCGTTGATGGTGTCGGCCGCACGCTCTTCGATGGTGCTGTACTCGTCGTCGCTCATGCCGAACAGCTTCTCCGCCGCGGTCGCCACCGCGGGCTGCTCGGACGGCGGCACCCCGAGCATGTCCATGATGGTCAGCATCGGCAGGCGCGCGGAACACGCTGAGACGAAGTCGATCTCACCCGCGCCGACGAGGTCGTCGACGACCTTCACCGCGGTGTCGTGGATCTGCTCGTCGATCCGCCGGACGTTTCGCGGGGTGAACGCCGAGCTGATCAGCCGTCGGTAGACGGTGTGCTGCGGCGGATCCATGGTCAGGAAGAACGAGGCGAACCGCTGCACCTCGGCAGGCATCGGGTCCAGCGCAACGCCCTGCGCGGAGGTGAACAGTTCCGGGTGCGTGCTGACGAAGGCGATGTCGGCACGCCGCGTCAGTGCCCAGAACCCCGGCTCCTCGACGTCGAACAACGATGGCAACGGCCGGTGCCACGTGAGCCCATCGGACGCGCGAAGCTGCGCGAACGTTCGGTCGCGTTCGTCGAACGGCTTGCTCCAAAAGGCATGGGACGTGATGTCGTAGGAGCTGTGCGCAACTGTCATGACGCGAATCAGCGTGACAGTTGACCGATAATTTGTAAAGCTATCCGGATGACGCAACCGTTGCGTGGTGCGGAGCTGCCGCATCCCGTCGAGGCCGACACCTCGTCGCGGGAGCGAATACTGGCCGCCACCGCCGAGGTGCTCGGCCGCAACGGCATGACCAAGCTCAGCCTGTCGGAGGTCGCCAACCAGGCGGGCGTGTCGCGTCCCACGCTGTACCGGTGGTTCAGTTCGAAGCGGGAACTGATGGACGCGTTCGTGGTCTGGGAGCGCCACGCCTACGAACGCGCCGTCGCGAAGGCCTCGGAGGGCCTGCCTCCCGAGGAGCGGCTCGACGCCGCGCTGCGGACGATCGTGGAGTTCCAACTGTCCTACCCGGGCCTGCGCATGGTCGACATCGAGCCGGAACAGGTGATCAAACGCCTGACGGGGGTGATCCCGATGATGCGCGAACAGTTCGAGCGCCTGATTCCCGGACCCGACGGCGCCGAGGCCGCGGCAACCGTGGTGCGCGTGGCGATTTCGCACTACCTGGTCCGCAGCGATGACCGTGACCAGTTCCTGGCCCAGCTGCGGCACGCCGCCGGACTCAAGCATCCGCGGTCGACCGACACGTAATTCCTTGCCAGAGAGGTCAATCCGTCGAATGCCTGCGGGCGAGTTCGTCGAGGATCTCCTCGGTGTGCGCACCGAGTGCCGGTGCGGTCGAGCGCGGCTCGCACGGCGTTCCGCCGAAGTCGGCAGGAGTGGCCACCATCGGCTGGGTGGATTCCCCGTCGGGAACGTAGACCACGCCACCCGCGGCATGGAACTGGTCGTCGGCCAGCACGTCGGAGATCGAGTTGACCGGTGACCAGAAGAAGTCGGGTTCGACCGCGAAGATCTCCGCCCACTCGTCGAGCGGCTTCGTCGCGAACAACGCGTCCAACTCGGCGATGAGCGTCGTCGCATTCACCGCCCTGGCCCGCCCGGTCACGAAGCGCGCATCGTCGAGCCAGTCGGGGCGCCCGACCGCGCGGCACAGCGCGGGCCAGTGCCGATCACCCTGCAAGCCGACGATCCAGAACCGCCGACCGTCACCGGCGGCATAGTTGTTCATGCACGGATTGCCCATCGACTCGCGCTGCCCGATCGCCACCTGCTGGCCGGTCAGCAGCAGCGTGTTCAGGTCGAAGCTCACGGTGTACGCGCCCTGGCGATACAGCGACGTCGACACCAGCTGACCGGTTCCGCTCCGCTGGCGCGCGACCAGCGCGGCGCATACGGCGCCGGCGAGGGTCATGGCAACGGAGTGATCACCCATGCCGCCGCGCTGGAACGGCGGGGTGTCCCCCGGCCGCGTCAGCAGGTCGGCGATGCCTGCGCGGGCCCAGAAGGCGGCGATGTCGTAGGCCGCGCGATCCGCGTCCGGGCCCACCGTGCCGTACCCGCTGATCAGCCCGTACACCAGGCGCGGGTTCCTTGCCGCCAGTGCTTCGAAGTCCAATCCGAGCCGAAGCAACGCCGACGGACGCACGTTCGTCACGAAGACGTCGGCGTCGGCAAGCAACTCGAGCGCCACCCGCAGGCCGTCGCCGGTGGCGAGATCGAGCACGATGCTGCGCTTGGACCGATTGTCCATCTCGAACGGCGGATTGACTCCCGACTCGATCTGCATCATCCGGCCGAACCTGCGGGCCGGATCGCCTGCGGGAGGTTCGATCTTGATGACGTCGGCACCCCAGTCGGCGAGGATGCCACCGGCCGCGGGCGCCGCGACCCACACGCCGAGCTCGACGACCTTGATCCCCTCCAGCGGTCCGGGCACGGATGCTCCTCCCACTCGGTGCGCGATGGCGCGCTTGGCCGAGTTCCCGGCCACCGGGTACCTTACGATCGGCGACGCATTCGTAAGCCCCCGGGCGTCCAGGGCAGTGAGTCGCGTGCGGGCGGGCTGGAAGTGAGTGAACCGATGACCATCGAGCAGGCCACCACCGCGTCGGGTGACGACACCTCGACCCGGCGGCGGATCCTGGCCGCCACCACCGAGGTACTCGCGCGCAACGGTCAGACGAAGCTGAGCCTTTCCGAGGTCGCGGCGCAGGCCGGGGTGTCCCGGCCGACGCTGTACCGCTGGTTCGCGTCGAAGGAGGAACTCCTCCACGCGTTCGGGCTCTACGAGCGCGAGATGTTCGACTCCGGAATAAGCAAGGCGACCGCCGGCCTGCGCGGCAACGAAAAGCTGGACGCCGCACTGCGGTTCATCGTCTCCTACCAACTGTCCTACTCCGGTGTGCGGGTGATCGACATCGAGCCGGAAGTCGTGATCAAGCAACTGACCGTGGTGATCCCCGTGATGCGCACCCGCCTGGAGCGGCTGTTGCAGGGATCCAACCGCTCGGTGAAGGCGGCGACCGCCATCCGTGTCGCCGTATCGCACTACATCGTGCGCAGCGACGACACCGATCAGTTTCTGGCGCAGCTGCGGCATGCGGTGGGGATCAAGGGCGGCACGCGGACGCGGACTGAGTTCCCGTCCCGCCGAGATCCGGTCGGCCGTCCCATTCGCCTGACACTTCGGCGATGATTTGTAAAGCTATCCACATGACGGGCGTGCAGAGCGACACCGGGGTGCTGGCCGGCGACGAGCGGATGTTGATCGACGGCGAGCTGCGACACACCGACAGCGGAGCCACGTTCGACGTGATCCATCCGGCCAGTGAGGACGTGGCCGGTCAGGCCACCGACGGCACCGTCGAGGACATGCGACGTGCGGTCGGCGCGGCGCGGCGCGCGTTCGACGAGACCGACTGGTCGCGCGACCTGGACTTCCGGTACCACTGCCTGACCCAGTTGCACGAGGCGCTGGAACGCAACAAGGAACGGCTGAGGCGGGTGTTGATCACCGAGGTCGGCTGCCCGGTCACCGTGTCGGGCTCCCAGATCGAGAGCCCCATCGCCGAGGTGAGGCACTGGGCCGAGCACGCGCAAGAACTTCGAATACCTGGTCGACACCGGCCTGCACGACACCCCGATGGGGCCCGCGCGGCGCAAGATCGCGTACGAGCCCATCGGGGTGGTCGGGGCGATCACGCCGTGGAACGTGCCGTTCTACCTCAACATCGCCGAGACGGTGCCCGCACTGATGGCAGGCAACACCGTGGTGCTCAAACCCGCGCAGCTCACGCCGTGGTCCGGCAGCGAGTACGGCCGCATCGTGGCCGAGGAGACCGACATTCCCGCCGGGGTGTTCAACGTCGTGGTGTCGAACGCCAACGAGGTCGGCGCCGCCCTTTCGGCCGATCCGCGGGTGGACATGATCACGTTCACCGGCTCGACCGCCACCGGTCGGGCCATCCTCGCCGCGGGCGCGCCGACGGTGAAGAAGACGCTCCTGGAGTTGGGCGGCAAGTCGGCCCACATCGTGCTCGACGACGCCGACTTCAATTCCGCACTTCCGCTGGCCGCGATGATGGCGTGCGTCATGTCCGGACAGTCCTGCATTCTCCCGAGCCGGATCCTGTTGCCCCGCAGCCGCTATGACGAAGGTGTCGAGCTGCTCAAGTCCAGCATGGAGAACTTCCCGGTCGGGGATCCCTGGACGCCGGGCAACATGCAGGGCCCGCAGATCAGCCAGACCCAACGCGAGAAGGTGCTCGGCCTGATCCGCTCCGGCATCGATTCCGGTGCCCGGTTGGTCACCGGCGGCGGCATCCCGGACAACCTGCCGACCGGGTACTACGTCTCCCCCACCCTGCTGGCCGAGGTCGATCCCGATGCCCAGGTGGCGCAGGAGGAGATCTTCGGTCCGGTCCTGACGGTCACCGCCTACGACACCGAGGACGACGCGGTGTCGATCGCCAACAACTCGATCTACGGGCTGTCCGGCGAGGTTTCGAGCGGCGACGTCGACCGCGCACTCGGGGTGGCCAAGCGCATGCGCACGGGCAACGTCACCATCAACGGAAAGTCGCACTTCGGCATCACCAGCCCGTTCGGCGGCACCAAGCAGAGCGGCCTCGGCCGCCGCAACGGCGACGAGGGTTTCCGTGAGTACCTGGAGGGCAAGACGATCGGCCTGCCCGGCTAGGAGCCGCGAAGCCGCCCAAGTGGCGGTGACGGTGGCGTCGATCTCGCGAACGACTGGCATCCGCCACAATCGGGGATCAGAACACCTGGTGCCGCGGGCTGTAGGGAGCGGCCAGCGCGGCCAGTTCGTCGTCACCGAGGACGAGGGCCAGCGACGCGACGGCGTCGTCCAGGTGATGCTGCTTGGTTGCGCCGATGATCGGAGCCGTGACCGCCGGCTGCTGTCGCACCCATGCCAGCGCGACCTGCGCTCTTGAGACACCGCGCTGGTCTGCGATCGTGGCGACCGCGTCCACGATGGCGCGATCGGCTTCCTCGGTCTGGCGATACAAGCCCGCGCCGTACTCGTCCGTTTCGCTTCGAGCGGTCGTCTCATCCCATGGGCGGCTGAGGCGGCCGCGTGCCAGCGGACTCCAGGGCAGAATGCCGATTCCTTGATCTTGGGCGAAGGGGTACATTTCGCGTTCCTCTTCGCGCTGGATGAGGTTGTACTGGTCTTGCATCGACACGAATCGTGTCCAGCCGTGCAGGTCTGCGGTGTACTGCAGCTTTGCGAACTGCCACGTCCACATGCTCGATGCCCCGATGTACCGAGCCTTCCCGGATTTGACGACGTCGTGCAGTGCCTCCATGGTCTCCTCGACGGTGACGTCGGGATCGAAGCGGTGGATCTGATAGAGGTCGACGTAGTCGGTGCCGAGGCGCGTCAGGCTGGCGTCGATGGCGGCCATGATGTGCTTGCGCGACAACCCGCCGGTATTGGGTCCTGCGCCGGTCGGGAAGAAGACCTTCGTCGCTATGACGATCTCGTCTCGTCGTGCGAATTCGCCAAGGGCCCTGCCCACGATCTCTTCGCTGGAGCCGGCTGAGTAGTGGTCGGCGGTGTCGTAGGTCGTGATACCCGCTTCGAGCGCGGCGCGGATGATCGGCCTCGAGGCGTCTTCATCGAGGGTCCATTCGTGTGGACCGCGTGCGGATTCGCCGAAACTCATACAGCCGAGGACGAGTTCGGAGACCGACAGTCCGGAGGTGCCTAGTCGGTGGGACAACATGGGACTTCCTTCTTGCTCGACGGCTTGGTGAATCTCAGGTTCGCCCCTCGGGCATCATGCGGTCAACACCCGGCACGACGTCGGATGTCGGCGACGTGCTCGCGAACGACCGGCTAGCCCTCGGCCGCCAACTGACCACAGGCGGCGGCGATCTCGCGTCCTCTGGTGTCACGCACGGTGCACGACACACCGCGCTCGCGGACCCGCTTGACGAACTCGCGCTCGGCGGGCTTCGGGCTGGCATCCCACTCGCTGCCCGGTGTCGGGTTCAGCGGGATGACGTTGACGTGGACGAGCGGTCCGAGCGCGCCGTGCAGCCGCTTGCCGAGGAGGTCTCCGCGCCAGGGCTGGTCGTTCACGTCGCGGATCAACGCGTACTCGATCGACACCCGCCTGCCGGTCGAATCGGCGTAATACCTTGCGGCGTCGAGCGCTTCGCCCACGTCCCACCGGTTGTTGACGGGCACCAGCGTGTCGCGCAACTCGTCGTCGGGCGCGTGCAGCGAGAGCGCCAGCGTGACACCGAGGCGCTCGTCGGCGAGCTTGCGGATCGCCGGGGCCAGGCCCACCGTCGACACCGTGACCGACCGCGCGGAGATGCCGAAGCCGTGCGGCGGGGCGGCGATGATGCGTTGGACCGCGGCGAGTACCCGGTTGTAGTTGGCCAGCGGCTCGCCCATGCCCATGAAGACGATGTTCGACAGTCGTCCACCATGCTCGTCGCGCATGGTGGCGGCCGCGGCCCGAACCTGTTCGAGGATCTCCCCGGTGGACAGGTTCCTGGTCAGCCCACCCTGGCCCGTCGCGCAGAACGGGCATGCCATGCCACAGCCGGCCTGCGACGAGATGCACACCGTGCTGCGTTGCGGGTAGCGCATCAGCACCGACTCGAACGTCGTCCCGTCGCCCGCGCGCCACAGCGTCTTTCGCGTCTCGCCTGCGTCGCACTCGATCTGGCGCACCGTCGTCAGCAGTGGCGGGAACAGCGCGTCGGCCACCTGGTCACGCACTGCCGCAGGCAGGTCGGTCATCTGATGCGGGTCGGCGATCAGCCTGCCGTAGTACTGGTTGGCCAGCTGCTTTCCGCGGAAGGCGGGCAGCCCCAGTTCGGCTACCGCAGCGGCGCGGCCGCTTTCGTCGAGATCGGCGAGATGCTTCGGCGGCATACCCCGCCGCGGTGCATCGAATACCAGTTCCTGCTTCATCTTTCGATCCTCAGGTCTGCTCGGCCAGCACGGCGCGAACGGCTTGGTCGACGGCTGCCAGCACGTCGGCGTCGACGCCGGCGCGGCCGCGAACGAACACCGATGCGCGGTTCGTCGGCGGCAGGCCCTCGGCGAGGCACAATCCGTCGGGCAGTCGACCGATCATCGGCAACAGCCCGACGCCGAGGCCGGAGCGCACCGCCGCGTACAAGCCCGGACAGGTCCGAGCTCTCGGCGGCGATCCGATAGCGCACGCCGATCCGGTCGAGCGCGGCATAGGCGGGTTCGCGCAGGGTGCACGGTTCGGAGAACATCACGACCGGAAGGGGCTCGTTGGCAGGCACCGCGAAGGTGCGCGACGAGATCCACTTCAGGGCGACGATCCCTGATGCGTTGGCGGGATCGAGGCCGGATCCGTCCAGCATCACCGCCAGGTCGAGGGTGCCGTGGTCGATGGCGTCGGCGAGCATCACGTTGCGGTCGAGCCGGAACCGCAGCCGCCGGTCCGGCAGCCGCTCCCCCAGCGCCTCGGTCAGGCCGGGCAGCAGCACGTCCGCACCGTGCTCGGTGGCGCCGACCAGCAGCACCCGTTCCTCGGCGGCGCCGAGGTCGTCGAGGGCATTGTCGTGCGCGGCCAGGATGGTCCTCGCGTGCGCCAGCACCCGGTAGCCCAGGTCGGTGAACGCCACACCGCGCCCCGACTTCTCCACGACGGGACCGCCGACGACGGCCTCCACCCGGCGGACGTGTTGGCTGACTGCCGACTGCGTCAGGTGCAGGACGGTCGCGGCACGGTGAAATCCGCCACAGTCGGCGACCGCCACGACGCTCCGCAGCGGTGCGATGTCCAGGACCTGAGCCACCCAGCCAAAGTACTCCGATCAGCAATTCAGATCAAAGACCTCGGTTTCTGCACGGACTGCGGGAGCTGATTTCACACAACCGATCACGATTCACGATCGATCGCGATCGCCAATATTCGTTTGTCCCACGCGCCGGTGCCCGACACCATGAAACGATGACCCCCACCCGCATGCCGCTGAAGACCGCGTCCACCGTGACGTTCTTCTACGCCCTGGGATATCCGATCGGCAACATGGCCGTCAACGAGATGTCTCCGATGGCCGTATTGGTGTTCCGGTTCGGGCTCGCGGCGCTGATCCTTGGCAGCTGGGCACGAATTGCGCGGGTGGCCTGGCCGACGGGCCGCAAGCTCGGCCACGTCGCGGTCACCGGACTGCTGATGCAGGCCGTCCAGTTCTGCGCGCTCTACCTTGCGATCGAGCGCGGCGCACCCGCGGTGCTGTGCGCGGTGATCGTCGCGATGAACCCGGTTGCGACCGCGTTGTTGGCCGCGACGTTCCTGCGCGACCGGTTGACGCCGCGCAGGATCCTGGCCCTCGGCATCGGGGTCGCGGCCGTCCTCTCGGCGTGCGCAAGCCGGCTGATCGCCGAGAAGGGGCTCGATCCCGCGGTGCTGCTGCTCCTGGTCGCGCTCGTCGGCATCGCCGCGGGCGGGGTGTATCAGCAGCGGTTCTGCGCCGACGTCGACTTCCGCGCATCGACCGCGATCCAGAACGCGGTGGCGTTCGTGCCTGCGACGGCTCTCGCGCTGACGACGCACTTCGCGGTTCACGACGGGCTACGGGCCGCCATCGCCGTCGCCGGGGTGGTGCTGCTGAACGCGACGCTTGGCGTGTCGCTGTACGTGCGCGCGATCAACCTGCACGGCGCCGCCGCGGTGTCGATGCTGTTCTGCGTCATACCTGCCGTCGCCGGAATCCTGTCCTGGCTCATGCTGGGTCAGCGCGTCGACGTCGGGACGGGCGTCGGACTGCTCCTCGGGGCGCTCGCCTGCTGGCTCAACGCCTCAGGCAAGAAGCGTCAACACGATCCAGGTCGCAACGGCGGACGGCAGGACCGAGTCGAGACGGTCCATCAGCCCGCCGTGACCGGGTAGCAGGGTGCCCATGTCCTTGATGCCGAGGTCGCGCTTGACCTGCGATTCGATGAGATCGCCCAGCGTGCCGGTGATCACCAGCATCAGACCGAGTGGCACGCCGACCCACGCCGGCTTGTCGAGCAGGTAGTTCACCGCCAGCACGGAGGCGGCGGTACCGCAGATCAGCGAACCGGTGAAGCCCTCCCACGACTTCTTCGGGCTGATCGCCGGCACCATCGGGTGCTTGCCGAACAACACGCCGGCCGTGTAGCCGCCGATGTCGGAGAACACCACGCCGAGCATCAGGCACAGCACGCGCCATCGACCGTCGTCCGGATAGACCAACAGCGCGCCGAACGCGCCGAACAGCGGAATCCAGGCGGTCAGGAAGACCGTCGCCGAAACGTCGCGCAGATAGTTGACCGGCGCGTCCTTCAGGCCGCCCGAGAGCAACCGCCAGATCATGCACACCACGACGGTGGCGCCGAATCCGCCGAACGCACCGGCGGGACCGAACGGCCACGTCAACCAGACGATCGCCTGCCCGCCGACGAGCAGCGGGATGATCGGAATCGAGTACCCGGCCTCGCGCAGGCGACGGACCACCTCGTGCGTCGCGACGGCCATCGCCACCGCGACGACGGCGATCCATCCCCGCGGAGCGAACACCAGGATCGCGATGACGCCGAAGCCGAGCACGGCACCGACGGCGATGGCTGCAGGCAGGTTGCGACCGGCGCGGGACGCCTTCTTCGCAGCCTTCTTGGGCGGCTCGGCGGAAGCGCCTGCCCCGTCGGACGGGGCGGTGTCTGTATCTGCCACGGAGGTCGGTTGCCGAGGTCCTTATACCTCGAGCAACTCGCCTTCTTTGTGCTTCACCAGGTCGTCGATCTGGGTGGTGTAGGTCGAGGTGGACTTGTCGAGCTCCTTCTCGGCCCGGCCCACCTCGTCCTCGCCCGCTTCGCCGTCCTTCTTGATGCGGCTCAGCTCCTCCATGGCCTTGCGGCGGATGTTGCGCACCGTCACCTTGGCGTCCTCACCCTTGGACTTGGCCTGCTTGACCAATTCACGCCTGCGTTCCTCGGTCAGCTGAGGGATGGCGATCCTGATGACGTTGCCGTCGTTGCTCGGGTTGAGGCCGAGATCGGAGTTCCGGATGGAGTCCTCGATGTTGCGCAACTGATTGGACTCGTACGGCTTGATCACGACCAGGCGCGCCTCGGGCACGTTGATGCTGGACAGCTGCGTGATCGGCGTGGCCGACCCGTAGTAGTCGATGGTGAGGCGGGAGAACATGCCAGGGTTGGCCCGACCGGTGCGGATGGACGACAGGTCGTCACGCGCGACCGAGACGGCCTTCTCCATCTTCTCCTCGGCATCGAAGAGGGTTTCGTCGATCAAGGTACTTTCTCCCGTCACTAGCGCGCTCGCACGGAGGCCGCGCCCGTCAAGTGGTGACCAGCGTTCCGATCTTCTCACCCGCGACGGCACGCGCGATATTTCCGTCGGTGAGGAGATTGAACACCAGAATCGGCATGCCGTTGTCCATACAGAGGCTGAACGCGGTGGCGTCGGCGACCTTGAGGCCGCGGTCGATGACTTCGCGATGGGTGATCGCGGTGAGAAGTTCGGCGTCGGGATCGGTTCGCGGGTCCGCGGTGAACACACCGTCGACCGCCTTGGCCATCAGCACCACCTCGGCGCCGATCTCGAGGGCCCGCTGTGCGGCGGTGGTGTCGGTGGAGAAGTACGGCAGGCCCATGCCTGCGCCGAAGATGACCACTCGGCCCTTCTCGAGGTGCCGACGGGCCCGCAGCGGGATGTAGGGCTCGGCGACCTGGCCCATCGTGATCGCGGTCTGCACCCGCGTCACGATGCCCTCCTGCTCCAGGAAGTCCTGCAGCGCCAGGCTGTTCATCACCGTGCCGAGCATGCCCATGTAGTCCGACCGGGTGCGCTCCATGCCGCGCTGCTGCAGTTGCGCACCGCGGAAGAAGTTGCCGCCGCCGATGACGACCGCGACCTGGGCGCCGCTGCGCACGACCTCCGCGATCTGTCGCGCGACCTGTGCGACGACGTCGGGGTCGAGGCCGACCTGCCCGCCGCCGAACATCTCGCCGCCCAACTTGAGCAGCACGCGCGAGTACCTCGGCTTGCATGGCCTCCGCGACGACCGACTCCCCCATCAGACTCCTCCTCGCAGCGTTCGCCATCCCGGCGATCAGCGAGGGCGGCGCCACCAATCCTGCCTCATCGCGGGCACGCGGCGACGCAGGGGTGCGCCGTGGGTCGGCTATCCGAGATGGGCCGACAGCAACCAGGCGGGCACCGACATGCGGCCGTTGTCCTCGTCCCGAATGTCCGCGCCGGCAAAGTCCTTGAAGCCGGTGAAGTTCGCGGCCACGTTGGCGTGGATGCGCGCGTGCCGGATGTCGTCGATGACCCAGTACTTCGACACCACGTCCCGAAGTTCCTGCTCGGTGACCGGATGGGCGGGGTTGTTGGCGGGCATGGTGGCGGCGTCGAAGACCAGTACGAAGTAGGACGCCCCCGGCGCGGCGGCGCGCACGATCGACTGCTGATAGCCGTCCCGCAGCTCGACCGGCATCGAGTGGAAGAGAGTCGAGTCGACGATCGTCCCGAACCGGCCGTCATAGCCGGTGAACGAGCTGATGTCGGCGACGTCGAACGTCGCGTTCGTCAGGCCACGCTTGGCGGCCTCGTCGCGGGCGAGCTTGATCGCGGCAGGCGACTGGTCGAGGCCGACCGTGGTGAAGCCCTGCTCGGCGAGCGCGATGGCCGTCGCGGCCTCGCCGCAGCCGGCGTCCAGTACGTCGCCATGAAACTTGCCCGCCTCGATCAGCGCGGCGATCTCCGGCTGGGGCTCACCGATGCTCCACGGCGGTTTGGTGCCGAGACCCATCTCTTCGGCCTCGCCACGGTATGCGGAATCGAACATCACATCAGAGGGATTGGGGTTCGTCATGCCTCCTGTATATCAATCTAGTTGATATGTGTCAAGATGCTTGACATGACCGAGTCCGCGGGCCAGTGGTTGGGGTACCACCTGAGCCGGCTCACGGCCGCGCTGCGCTCCGAGGTCACGACGACGGCGCTGGAACCACTCGGACTGTCGTTCCCGCAATACATCTGCATGCGGTTGCTCTCCCACTCGCCGGGACGGTCGAGCGCCGAACTGGCCCGTGACGTCAACGTCTCGCCGCAGGCGATGAACATGGTCCTGCGTGGCCTGCAGGAGCGCGGTCTCGTCGAACGTCCCGCCACGGTCCCGGCGGGCCGGTCACTGCCCGCCGAGTTGACCCGCGAAGGCACGGCACTGTTGCACCGCATCGATGCCGGGGTGCGCGAGGCCGAACGCAAGGTGCTCGCCCCGCTCAACGAGCAGGACCAGCGTGAGTTCCGCCGGTTGCTCGCCGATCTCGACTGACCGTCAGGCCTTCCGGCGGATTACCCCCATCGGCTCACCATGCAGCCGGTTCGTTCCGCACATTAGGGCTCGCTGTGTGTCAGCATTGGTACGTGAGGCCACGCCGCATCGCTGTTTTGATCGGCGTCGCGGCAGCGGCGTCGGGGGCGATGCTGAGCGCACCGATGCCGTCCGCGCACGCCGAGCCATGCCCTGACGCCGAGGTGATCTTTGCTCGCGGCACCGACGAGGCACCCGGCGTCGGCCCAACGGGAGAGGCGTTCGTCGACGCACTGCGCTCTCGAGTCGGCAGCAAGTCCGTCGGCGTGTACGCGGTCGACTACCCCGCCACCACCGACTTCCCGACCGCCGTCGAAGGAATCACGGACGCGCGCACGCACATCCTTGCCACCGCGGCGAGCTGCCCCCACACCCAGATCGTGCTCGGCGGATTCTCCCAAGGCGCCGCGGTCATCGGCTTCGTCACCGCAGACGTTGTGCCCGAAGGGGTTTCGCCGGCGGATGTGCCCGCGCCGTTGCCGCCCGGCATCGCCGACCACATCGCCGCGGTTGCCCTCTTCGGGAAGCCGTCGACGCGTTTCATGAAGGTGATCAACGACCCGTCCATCGCGATCGGCGCACCCTATCTGGCCAAGACCGTCGACCTGTGCGTCGACAACGACCTGGTGTGCGATCCGCACGGATCGAGTTTCTCCGTCCACAACCAGTACGTGGAGACCGGCATGGTCGACCGGGGGGCGACGTTCGTCGCGGCTCAACTCCAAGCGAGTTGGGCTGCCGACGCGCTGCTGCCGTCCCCGGCAGACCCGCTTGCGGCGTTGGGGTCCCCCGGCGCGGAAGCGGCACCGTCACCCCATCTGCCGTCGGCTCTGACATCTCCCGGCCCACCGGCTCCTGGTGCGCCGCCGCCCGCCGACGTGCCGCTCGCCTGATTGCACCCCATCGCCGCCTCCAACGACAGATCGAGCAATTCCGACAGGTGGGCATCGCGCAGTGACCCCACCAAGGCGTCGGCGATGATCGTCGGCGGGGTTCGTCCCGGCAGGATCAGCCCCACTACCGGGCGGGGGCTGATCTCTCGAAGCGGGCGCACGCACATGCCGTTCGGCACGCCGAACGCGTGCAACCAGGTGTGGGTGACGATGCTGGGCAGCCGTCGCGTGGCGACGTGGGCATAGAGCGAGCAGACCGTGTCGGTCTCGATCGCAGGCCGGATCCGCGCCCCGACCGATGCCATGATGGCGTCGAGGATCCGGCGGTTGCGCATCGCCGTGGTCAGAACACACAGCGGCAGGTCCGCGGCCGCCTCCCATTCGACGATCTCGGTGGCGGCCGCCTCGTGCGTGCTCTCGAGCAGCAACAGGTAGCGCTCGCGGAACAGCTCGATGCGACCGGCGCCCGGTGGAGTTTCGTCGTCGAGGTAGGTAACACCCGCATCGAGCTCGAATTCAGCTAGCCCCCTGTGGATCTCGCGCGAGGGCAGGGTGACGATCTGGACGCCCGCAAGGGGGTTGTGCTCGCTGAACCGCTCGCTGATGAGAGGTGTGGCCGGAATCGCGGTCGGTATCGCGCCGATCCGGACCGTGGCGGTGAGGCCGCCGTGCATGCGGTCGATGTCGGCGAGCAGAGCGTCGCGTTCGGCAAGGATCCGGTGCGCCCAGCCCACCACCTGCACCCCCTCCTTGGTGAACCCTTCGAACCGCCGGCCGCGCCGAACGATCATCACGCCCAGATTCGTTTCGAGCTTCCCGATCCCACCGGACAGCGTCGGCTGACTGACGTAGCACAGCCTCGCCGCGCGGCCGAAGTGCCGCGCGCGAGCCAACGCGACGAGGTATTCGAGCTGGCGGATCAACACTTCGCTGTGCACGTGCCCATTGTCGCTCGGGGGGAGGCCGATCGAGCGCCGTCATTGACGATATCAATCACGACATTCGATCTTCCGTCACCCGTCAGCCGCGGATCAGTTCGCCAACGTGGGCACTGACCGAATCCCTCAGGCCCTCTAGGTCGTAACCCCCTTCGAGGACCGATACGAGTCGGCCTTCGCAATTCTTCTCGGCCGCTTGCAACAGTTCGCGCGTCACCCAGGCGAAGTCATCGGCCGTCATGCACAGCGAGCCGAGCGGATCGCGTTCGTGGGCATCGAATCCGGCGGAGACGATGATGAGCTCCGGTGCGAATGCGTTGAGTGCAGGCAAGATTCGGTCCTCGAACGCTTCGCGGAGTTGGGCACCGCCGTCACCGGCCGCAAGAGGAGTGTTGAAGATGTTGCCGACTCCGGTTTCACGCGCCGCGCCCGTACCGGGAAACCACGGCATCTGATGGGTCGAGGCGTAGAGCACGCTGGCATCGGAGTAGAAGATCTCCTGCGTGCCGTTGCCGTGATGGACGTCGAAGTCAACGATCGCGACACGCGTCAACCCGTGGTTCTTCTGTGCATGACGCGCGCCGATGCCGATGTTGTTGAACAGACAGAAGCCCATCGCCTGGTCGATTCCGGCGTGGTGCCCGGGAGGGCGGCAGGCGACGAAGGCGTTCTGCACCTTGCCGGCGAGAACGTCGTCGACCGCCTGCAGGGTTCCACCCACGCCGCGTAGCACGACCTCCCACGTCCTTGGCTCCATCACGGTGTCGCCGCCGTCGAGATAGACGTAACCCTCGTGCGGACGTGCCGACTCGAGCGCGTCGACATAGGCGTGGCTGTGCACGTAGCGCGTCGCGTCGAGGGCGGCGATTTCAGCCTCGTCGCGCACCAGGCCGTCGAACCGAGGTTGGCGAAGAGCTGCCTCGACGACTCGGTACCGGTCGGCCCGCTCCGGATGGCCGGCGGGAGTCTCGTGGTTGGCGAAGATCGCATGGTGCACCAGCAGAGTGGCCACGATTCAGGGCTTCCTTCCCGTCACGCAACGGGCACGACAATCCCGTTGGGATACTGTATGCAAACATACCCGAGGCACTGCCCGCCAGTCCCCGGTCATGGCCGGTCGTCAGCCATGACCGAAGACAACGATGCGCGAGTCAAGCGCTCGGTGGCGATCGCGAGTAGATCGGCGGCCCGTTCGATCGAGCGCTGACGGTCGGGTTCCAAGTCGCTCAGCGTGTGGACGTCCTCGAATCCTGCGCTGCGGGCGTCGGCCGGGGACAGCGTCGACACCCCCGCGACGGCGTACGTCGGAATGCCCAGCGCGCCCGCATGACGAGACACGCCCACCACGGCCTTGCCCCGCAGGGACTGGTGATCGAGCGAGCCCTCTCCGGTGATGACCGCACTGGCGCCCACCAGATGCTTGTCGAGATCGACGAGGTCGAGGATCATTTCGATGCCGGGACGCAAGCGCGCCTCCAGCACGGCCAGCGCGGCAAAACCGACGCCGCCGGCGGCGCCGGCTCCGGGCTGGCTTCGACAGTCGGTCTTCGTCGTGCGTTCGACGACCTCTGCCCAGGAACGCAGTGCGCGGTCCAATTCCGCTACCTGCTCCGGGTTCGCGCCCTTCTGCGGTGCATAGACACTCGCCGCACCCGTCGGACCGAAGAGCGGGTTGTCGACGTCGGCGGCGATGGTGAAGGTCGCCGCAGGGACTTCGGGCCGCAGGCCGGTCAGATCGAGCCGCACGCAGTCACCGATGCAGCCTCCTCCTGGGCCGAGGCGCGCGCCGTGCCGATCGAATGCGTGTGCCCCCAGCGCGGCGAGAAAGCCGGCTCCGCCATCGGTGCTCGCGCTGCCGCCGACGCCGATGATGATCTCGCGGCAGCCCTGGTCGAGTGCTTGTGCGACGACCGCTCCAAGGCCGTAGCTGGATGCGGTCATCGGTGCCGGCTCGGCGCCGGGAAGCCGCTGCAGACCACAGATTTCGGCCATCTCCACAACAGCGGTGTCCCCACTGCGGGCGTACGCGGTCAGGGTCACCTGCCCGGTTGGCCCCATCGCGTAGACCGGAATGCGCTCGAATCCGGCGGCGAGCACCGTGTCGAGTGTGCCGTCCCCACCGTCCGCGACGGGGCACTCCACCGTCCGCAGCGCGGGGTCGGCCCGTTTCACACCGAGGGCCATCGCGGTCGCGGCTTGTCGTGCGGTCAGTGATCCCTTGAACTTGTCGGGCGCGATCACCACGTGTCGGCCTGCCAGGCCGTGACGCCACCCAGTTCCGGCGCTGCGCTGCAAGGTCATTCGCGGTTCCTCTCACCTGGTTCGCCCGGCGGCGCCACGGCCGTCGAGCCACACTTGCCCGAGTGGTCGCGAATGTTTGCGACCGTGATCCCGATGATCGAATTTCACGATACGGAATTGACCATCCATTTAATGGCACGGACAGTACCCGATCATCCTGGCCATCCCGTGCTCCTCGAGTCCTCCGAAGATGCCCCGCCCGCGGCGGCATCTGGAATCGCACTTGGCGACACTATTTTTCATCGTCGAGGCCCCCGGCTCCCCTTGACAAGTCGACGCCACGACGTTTCACTTGTGTATACAGTGATAGTTAACTTCCACAATATGGAATGAAACATCGGCTGCACAGAGAACCATCGGCAGCGCAGAAAGGCACGATGAACGCCACCTACACCGTCAACTGTTCGATCCTGTTGACCGAGGTCCCCCTGCTGGACCGGCCGCGCGCGGCTCGAGATGCCGGCTTCGAGGCGGTCGAGTTCTGGTGGCCCTTCGCGTCTCCGACACCGCCGGACGCTGAAGTGACCGCCTTCATCCGCGCCATCCAGGACGCCGGTGTGCAGTTGACCGGGCTCAACTTCGCCGCCGGTGACATGCCGGCAGGCGACCGCGGGATCTTGTCGGATCCGGCGATGACGCAGGCGTTCCGCGACAACGTCGACGTCGCCGTCGGCATCGCGGAGACGCTGGGAACTCGGGCCTTCAACGCGCTGTACGGCAATCGCATCGCGGATTCCGACCCCGCGAGCCAGGACCAAGCCGGGTCGGACAACCTGGCCTACGCCGCCCTGACCGCGGACCGCATCGGCGCGACGGTACTCGTCGAGCCGGTCAGCGGTGCGCCACACTATCCGCTGAAGACGGCGGCGGACGTCATCCGGGTCATCGACCGCGTGCACGCCGAACACGGCAGCACCAACCTGCGATTGCTCGCCGACCTCTATCACCTCGACGTCAACGGCGACGACACCAGCGCCGTCATTCGGGACCACGGTGACCGGATCGGACACGTGCAGATCGCCGACGCCCCAGGGCGCGGCGAGCCGGGCACCGGTGAGCTGGCGCTGGCCGGCCAGTTCCAGGAACTCGCCGAGCGCGGCTACACCGGCTACATCGGTCTGGAGTACAAGGCCACCCGCCCTGACACCTTCGACTGGCTCCCCCGCGCCGATCGCGGCGCCAACGGCGTGAACATCGAAACCCTGCGGCAGCAACAAGAAACGAGGATCTCGTGAGCACCATCGGATTCATCGGACTGGGCATCATGGGCGGGCCGATGGCACGCCATCTGGTCACAGCCGGCCACACCGTCGTCGGTTACGACCGATCCGAGGAACGGATGCAGGCGCTGGTCGAGGCGGGCGGCGCTGCGGCCGAGTCCATCGAGCAGACCGTCAAGAACGCCGACATCGTGGCGGTCATGGTGCCCGACTCTCCCGACGTGCAGGCCGTGTTGCTGACAGAGGACGGCGTCTTCGCCCACGCGCAACCCGGCACCCTGGTCATCGACTTCTCCTCGATCCGGCCCGACGTCACCGCGGAACTGGCCAAGACCGCCGCCGAGCGAGGCCTGCGCATCATCGATGCGCCGGTGTCCGGCGGCGAGCCCGGCGCGCTGAACGCGACGCTGTCCATCATGGTCGGCGGCACCGAGGCCGACTTCGCCTCCGCCAAGCCGATTCTCGACATCGTCGGCAAGACGATCGCACACGTCGGCCCCAGTGGCTCCGGACAGACCGTCAAGGCTGCGAACCAACTGATCGTCGCAGGCAACATCGAACTGCTGGCCGAGGCGATCACCTTCCTCCGCGCCTACGGTGTGGACATCGACGCCGCCGTCGAGGTGCTGGGCGGCGGGCTCGCCGGATCAGCGGTGCTGAACCAGAAGGCGCCAAAGATGTTGGCCCGCAACTTCGATCCCGGGTTCCGCATCGCTCTTCACCACAAGGACATGGGCATCGTCACGTCCGCGGCCCGCGAAGCCGGCGTCGTCATCCCGCTCGGCGCGGTCGTCGCCCAGCTGATGGCCTCGGCGATGGCCAACGGTGACGGCGGCCTGGATCACTCCGGCTTGCTGCTCGGTGTCGAGAGGCTGTCCGGCACGACGAGCGGAGACGCGAAATGACTCGGATGCGCACGGTCGATGCGGCCGTCAGGATTCTCGAAATCGAAGGCGCCACTCAGGCCTTCGGCCTGCCGGGTGCGGCGATCAACCCGTTCTACTCGGCGATGCGTGCGCATGGCGGGATCAAGCACATCCTGGCGCGGCACGTCGAAGGTGCCAGCCACATGGCTGAGGGCTACACGCGCGCCGCTGCAGGCAACATCGGTATCTGCATCGGCACGTCCGGCCCCGCCGGCACCGACATGATCACCGGGTTGTACTCGGCATCAGCGGATTCCATTCCCATCCTGGCAATCACCGGCCAAGCGCCGGTGGCCAAACTGCACAAGGAGGACTTCCAGGCGGTCGACATCACGGCCATCGCCGGACCAGTCACCAAGATGGCCATGACGGTGCTCGAACCCGGGCAGGTCCCCGGCGCGTTCGCGCAGGCGTTTCACCTCATGCGCTCGGGGCGGCCCGGACCGGTTCTGATCGATCTGCCGATCGACGTTCAGCTGGCCGAGATCGACTTCGACCCCGAAGCCTATGTGCCGCTGCCCGTGTACAAGCCGTCGGCATCGCGGGTTCAGGCCGAAAAGGCGATCGACATGTTGATCACCGCCGAACGGCCGCTCCTGGTCGCGGGTGGCGGCATCATCAACGCCGATGCCGCGGACCTCCTGGTGGAGCTGGCCGAGATCCTGAACGTGCCGGTGGTTCCGACCCTGATGGGTTGGGGCACCATTCCCGACGATCACCGCCTTGCAGCAGGCATGGCCGGCCTACAGACCGCCCATCGATACGGCAACGCGACGATGCTCGCATCCGACTTCGTCCTGGGAATCGGCAACCGGTGGGCCAACCGGCACACCGGTGGGCTCGACACCTACCGCAAGGGAAGGCGTTTCGTTCACGTCGACATCGAGCCCACGCAGATCGGCCGCGTGTTCTCGCCCGACTTCGGGATCGTCTCGGACGCCAAGGCCGCTCTCGAGCAGTTCATTGCCGTGGCCACGGAGCGACGGCAAGCCGGCGCGCTGCCGGATTGGAGCACGTGGGTCGACGAGTGCCTGTCGCGCAAGAAGACGATGCACCGCAAGACTCACTTCGACGACGTGCCCATCAAGCCGCAGCGCGTCTATGAGGAAATGAACCGCGTCTTCGGCCGCGATGCCCGCTACGTCTCGGCGATCGGGTTGTCTCAGATCGCCGGCGGGCAGTTCCTGCAGGTGTTCAAGCCTCGGAACTGGATCAACTGCGGCCAGGCCGGGCCGCTCGGATGGACGGTGCCGGCAGCCCTTGGTGTGGCGGCCGCAGATCCCGACGCCACCGTGGTCGGGCTGTCGGGCGACTACGACTTCCAGTTCCTGGTCGAGGAACTCGCGGTCGGAGCACAGTTCAACCTGCCCTATGTCCATGTTCTGGTGAACAACTCCTACCTGGGTTTGATCCGGCAGGCACAGCGCAACTTCGACATGGACTACTGCGTGTCACTGGCGTTCGACAACATCAATTCCCAGGAGACCGACACCGGTGTCCCCAAGGGATATGGCGTCGATCACCTGCGCGTCGTCGAGGGCCTGGGCTGCAAGGCAATTCAAGTCGTCGAGCCACAGGACATCGGCCCGGCATTGGAGCGAGCCCAGCAACTCGCCCGCGAGCACAAGGTGCCGGTGGTGGTCGAGGTGTTCCTGGAGAAGGTCACCAACATCGCGATGGGCACCGAACTCGACAACGTCGTCGAGTTCAACGATCTCGCCGAATCACTCTCGGACGCACCGACGGCCGCCGCACTGCTCGCCGACTGACGCCCGATCCACTCTCCGCGCTAGACCGCCGCTTCCTTCTCGAATTCGGAAGCCAGATCGCGAGCTACCTGTTTCAGCAGTGGCGCCACTCTGGTGGCCGACTTCAAGGTGAGACGCGACTCTGGCCCCGAAATCGAGATGGCGGTCAGCGTCGGAGCGTGCGGCACGGGCACGGCGAAGCAGCGCACGCCGATCTCCTGCTCGCCTTCGTCCACGGCGTAGCCGCGCGACCGGCTCAGCCCGATGTCCTTCATCAATGCGTCCGGCGTCGTGTGCGTGTTCTCGTTCGAAGCAGGCATGCCCGTGCGCTTCAGCAGCGCGAGCAACGCTTCGTCGGATAGCTGCATCAGGAGCGCCTTGCCCACCCCGGTGGAATGCATGTGGACGCGCCTACCGACTTCAGTGAACATCCGCATGGAGTGCGGAGACGGTACCTGGGCAACGTAGACCGCCATGTCGTTGTCCAGCACGGCCATATTGGCGCTCTCGCCCGTTCGCTCGACGAGTTCGGCCAGATGGGGACGCGACCAGGACCCGATGAGGCGCGCCGCGTGTTCCCCCAGCCGAATCAGCTTGGGGCCCAATGCATAGTGGCGGTTGGGAAGCTGTCTGACATAGCCCGTGTTCAACAGCGTCCTGACCAGGCGATGAATGGTGGGTTGTGGCAGTTCGGCGCGAGCCGCCAACTCGCCGAACGCAATTGACGGGCCGGCGCTGGCCATGATCTCGAGCAGCTCGAATGCGCGCTCCACCGATTGAACGCTGGCCTTGATCGGGGCGTCATCCGCCATCGAGGCCCTCCGATCTCCTGCCCTCTGCTCGAATCCGCTGAGCGATAGTACAGTTTCGTATCACGAAGCATGTTGCGGGGGCAAGGCGGCTCGCTGCGCTGTCGGCGAACGCAACGGACACATCCCTCTGGGGTCGCCAAAAGGCGGCCGAGGAGGTCGCCGAATGGCTGTCTCCTCGGCCGCCCTTCTGCAGCGGGCCGGTCCCGTCAGTCGGACGTGGCGGTCGCCAGTGGCGCCTTCGCCGATGACTCGCTGGGTTGTTGAGACCCACGAACGCGGCCGGGCTGCCGCAGGAAGAGCGCGAGCCCTGCGGACACCAGAGCGCTCACCGCGGCAATCCAGTACGCGCCGGTGTAGCCCCACGCGTCGATGACGCTGGCACCGACGCCGATTCCCACGACCGAGCCGAGCAGCTTCGAGCTGTAGATCAGCCCGTAGTTGCTGGCGTTGTTGTTCTCGCCGAAGTAGTCCGGGGTGAGCGAGGCGAACATCGGGTAGAACGCACCGCCGCCGAATCCCACCAGGAAGGCGAAGACCAGGAACAGCACTTCGTTGTGTGCCTTGCCGGAGTAGAGCAGGCCGACCAGGGCTACCGCCGATACCAACAGCACGATGAGCAGTGTCAGCTTGCGTCCCAGCCGGTCGGATATCCAGCCGGTCAGGGTACGACCGGTGCCGTTGACGATCGACAGCACACCGGCCGACGACGCCGCGATCAACGGTCCGAAGCCGAGTTCCTTGGCGAAGGGGACCATGTAGCTGATGCCGAACAGCGAGACGCCTGCGCTGATACCCGAGCGAGATCCACATCAGCGGCAGCATGCCGGTCTTGATGGCCTCCTTCGGGGTGTACTGCCGTACCGCCGGGGGGTTCTTCCGCAGGCTCTGTGCGCCGCTCTTGCTGCTGGCCCACTGCACCGGGTCCACGTCGGCCGGCCACCAGTTCTTCGGCGGGTCCTTGAAGAACATTCCGCAGGCGGCGACGACGATGAGCATGTACACGGCGACGAGGTCGAGGACCCAGACGTAGGTGCTCGGATGCAGGGCGTAGCTGAAGATGAAGATGAAGGGCACGGCGCCGTAGGCGAATCCGCCGTTGACGAAGCCGGTCTTGCCGCCCCGGCGCTCCGGATACCACTTACCGACGATGTTGATGCAGGTCGCATAGACCAGGCCGGCACCGACACCGCCACAGAGAGCGAAGCCGAGGTAGGCCAGCACGATGCTGTCCTGCGTGAGGCTCATGAAGCCGATCGCCGAGAGAACTGCACCGACCAGCATGGCGACCTTCGCCGAGACGACTCCCTTCTCGCGCAACTTTCCTGCCGGATACGCGATCAGGGCCTGGAAGAAGGCCCAGATGGACAGCAGCCAGAAGGTCTCGGACATCGTCCAGCCGTGGGCCTCCCGGACGGAGGCTTGGGCGGCGCCGTAGCCGTATTCGTAGACGCTGACCGCCATCATGGCGGCCCACGGCAGCCAGACCATCCAGGCCCGGGACCGGCCGAGTAATTCGTGGTCGGTCTCACCGACGCGGTAGACGCGGTTGTTCGCGTCAGTGACCTCGCGGTAACTTGCGAGTGCTGAGGACATCGGTCATTCTCTTTCTGGAAGTTGGTTACAGGCTCGCGCCTCGAGGGCCTTTCGCGTCAGGTTTTCGCGATAGACGTACGAGGACTTGCCAAGCACTGCACGGTGATACGGACCATGCAGACAGTTGGTTGACGCATGCCAAGGACACGCCGCGGTGCGCCGCGTGCGTTGTCGGCATGGCGCCGGTGACGCCGAGCGAGCCTCGGCGAGTGTTGGTGAAGGAACCTGCTGCTCCGCGGCCTACCTCATGACGCTGTCGCCCTTTCGTCGATGGTCCACTGACCCGTGTTGATGAACGAGCCGGCGATGCCGGGCTCGTGATGCTCAGATCGCTCCGGCGCGCCTCAACATCTGCACCTGTTCTGGCGAGTAGCCCAACTCGGTGCAGATCGATTCGGTGTGTTCGCCGAGCAGCGGTGAGCGGACGATCTCGACTGGAGAGTCCGACAACCGCAGCGGCGAGCCGACGGTCTTGAACGGCCCCCGCTCGGGATGGTCGACGGTCACGATCGAACCGAGATCGGCGAGCGTCTCGTCCTCGATGAGCTCCTTGGTGCTGAGCACGGGACCACACGGGATGTTGATGGAGTTCAGCGTCGCCAACACTTCCCATTTGGTGTGCTTCTCGGACCAGTCCTCGATCATCGCGAAGACTTTGTCCAACTTCGGAAGCCGGTCTTCTGGCGTGGCCCAGTCGGGATGGTCGGCGAGTTCGGGGCGTCCGATCAGTTCCGCCAGCGGTGCCCACCCCTGGGGCTGGACGATCACGTAGACGTAGTCATTGGGGCCACCGCCGCTGGTGCGCACCGCCCACCCTGGCTGGCCTCCCCCGGATGCGTTGCCCGATCGCGGGACCTCGTCGGTGAAGTGCTCGTTCGGGTACTCAGGCAATGGACCGCTTGCGAGCCGTTGTTGGTCGCGCAGTTTCACCCGGCAGAGATTGAGCACGGCGTCCTGCATGGAGACCTCGACTCGCTGGCCGCGTCCGGTGTTCGTGCGCTGGTACAGCGCGGCCAGGATGCCGGCAACCAGGTGGATACCGGTACCCGAGTCGCCGATCTGCGCTCCGGTTGCGGTGGGCGGCCCGTGCTCGAATCCGGTGGTCGCCATGCATCCGCCCATCGCTTGCGCGATGACTTCGTACGCCTTGTAGTTGAAGTACTTGCCGGGGCCGAATCCCTTGATCGACGCGTAGATGAGCTGCGGGTTGATGTCACTGAGCCGCTCCCAGGTGAAGCCGAACCGCTCCACCACGCCCGGGCCGAAGTTCTCGGCCAGGATGTCGACCCGCGACACCAGGTCGGCGAAGATCTGCTGCCCTTCATCGCTTTTCATGTTCACGGTGATGCTGCGCTTGTTGCAGTTGAGCATCGTGAAGTACAGGCTGTCGACGCCGGGGGCATCGCGAAGCTGTCGGCGTGTGACGTCGCCGCCTCCCGGCGCCTCCAGCTTGATCACGTCGGCGCCGAGCCAGGCGAGCAACTGCGTCGCCGAGGGGCCCGACTGGACGTGTGTCATGTCGAGCACGCGAACGCCGGCCAACGCCTTGCCCGGGCTGGGCATCGGCTCCGTCGGCTCGCGGTCCAGGACGGTTGGGGTCTCAACCATGGTCACAATCCCCTTCACTCACATCGGCATGCGCTCGGCTGAGCGCTCTGCATTCGAGGAGCTGGCGAGAGCCAGCACAGTCGCAAAGTGCATACCGTATGCGTTCGACAATCAGTGTGTCGGACTTAACAACTTCTTGTCTAGCTTTAGCGACGATTTGGTCCGCAAACAGTGCCACGGGGTTGCGTCGACTCGTCGCGGTTAGACCGCTCACGGCGCCTCAAGATAGGTCGCTATCTGCGAATATGCAGGTTTCGCAATGGGTTTCGGTGCGTTTGGCCAACCCGAAGGGACGCAGCGGCAGATGCGTCATAACCGTGGGGTCGGCGCGCGGTTGCGGCCACTTTGGAGACGGTACCCGATCGTCAGGAAACTCACAGGGAAAATCTCTTGTTGCGCACAGGATTGTATGTCGTATACCGTGCTTGTGATCCGGATCACCCAATCAATCACTGCACACTTCTGATAGGCGGTTCCCCGACATGCGTATGCAATATCCATTATGGAAGGCGTGGCCACCGTCGAGCCGGCCACCACATCCCGGCCGGAACCTTCCGACGCTCCGCCTGAACAATCGAACGGACAGTCTGCCGATCAGACGGCAAGAAGGGGGTCGACCAGCATGAATTCGTCAACGGAGCCGAAATTCCAGGAAGTCGTAGACAAGAACGGCAGGGTGTACCGCATCGGCGAGACCGACCGCGACATCCTGGGACGTTCGAGGGCATGGATGGTGTGGATGCCCTGGATTGCGATGATGGCGATCAGCTCGTCCGAATACGCGTTCACCTCGGCCGAGGACACGCTCGTCGAAGCCCACGGCTGGGGCCACGGCCACATCTTCTGGTTGCTGGGCGTATGGGTGTTCTTCCAGGCCGCGGTGGCGTTCCCGGCAGGCAAGCTGCGTGAGAGCGGCAAGCTGTCGGCACGCGCGGCGATGATGCTCGGCGCCGTCGGGGCGCTGCTGGGATACGTGTCGCTGGCGTTCGCTCCGAACGTCTTCTTCGCGTACCTGGGCTTCGGCTTCTTTGGCGGAACCGCGGCCGGTTTCGTCTACGCCACGTGCGTGAACATGGTGGGCAAGTGGTACCCGGAACGCAAGGGCGGCAAGACCGGTTTCGTCAACGGCGGGTTCGCCTACGGGTCGGTGCCCTTCATCTTCCTGTTCACCTCGTACCTGGATGTCTCCAACTACGAGGGGCTGCTGCTCGCGGTCGGCGTCTTCCTGGCCGCGTTGGTGGCCGTGAGCGGGTTCTTCTTCAAGGACCCGCCGAAGAACTGGTGGCCCGCGCACGTCGACCCGCTGGTGGCCAGTGAAGACCCGCGAATCCGGCGGGCCCTGCTGAAGAATCCGCCCGCGGTGAAGCAGTACACGCCGATGGAGGCCATCAAGACCGGCATCCTTCCGCTGATGTGGTTCGTCCTGCTCTGCACCGCGGGCATCAACATCTTCGGCATCGCCATGCAGGTGCCGTTCGGCAAGGAGATGGGCTTCGCCGGTGGGATCGTGGCGCTGGCGATGAGCCTCAAGGCGATCATCAACGGCACCGGGCGCGGCGTGATCGGCTGGATCTCCGACCTGTACGGGCGGCGGAACACGCTCATCATCGTGTGCGCGGTGCTGGGACTGTCCCAGTACGCGGTGTACCTGTCCGGCTCCATCGGCAGCATGCCGCTGTTCCTTCTGGCATCGATGGTCTCGGGCTTCGGTGGCGGCGCCATATTCCCACTGTTCGCGGCGATGACCGCCGACTACTTCGGTGAGAACAACAACGCGACCAACTACGGCCTGGTCTACAGCTCGAAGGTGATCTCCGGTCTGGTCGGTGCAGGCATGGGCTCGGTCGTCGTGGATACGTGGGGTTACGACGCAGCGTTCATGATCGCCGGCACGGTCGGCGTCTGCTGCGCCTTCATCACGATCTTCCTTCGTCAGCCCAAGCTGCCGCAGGTTCAGGGCCGCACGCCGGGCGAGGAGGAGCGAGAGCCTGCCGCGCTAGTGCACGACTAGCGGCCCGCCCGCGGGCAAAGATCAGCGCCCCGGGTGTGGGACAGGTCCTGTCAGGATCTTCCCGCACCCGGGGCGCTCGTCTTCGGGCCAGCATTCCAAGAGCCGCAAAACAGGTGTCAGGACCGGTAGTTTCTACCGGTCCTTTGCATACGAAATGCTGTACGCTCAGTGTGCGTATCGAGGGCTAAGGAGCCGCAAGTCATGTCACATCCCCTTCCTGGCGGCAAACGGAGACGCGGGTCGCGGTCCGACAGGTTGGCCGACGCTGCCGCCCCCCGGGTACTTCGTCCCGCTCCCCTGCGCCAAGCCGTCTACGACGCGATCGTCGAACTGATCGTGCACGGAACCCTCCAACGGGGTCAGCACGTGGTCGAGGCCGAGCTGGCGGAATACCTCGGTGTCAGCAGGCAACCGGTGCGAGAGGCTTTGCAGCGCTTACAGACCGACGGCTGGATCGAGCTCCTACCAGGGCAGGGCGCATTCGTGCACACCCCTTCCGAAGACGAGGTGGACCAGCTTCTCGGCCTCCGGACAGTCCTGGAGACACACTCGGCCGGGCTCGCCGCCGAGCGTGCGACGGCAGAGGACGTCAACCGGCTGTGGGAGCTACAGCAGGACGGCGTGAACGCACTTGCCGCCAACGACTCGGAGGGCCTCGTCGCGGCCAACGCGGCCCTGCACGCCGCGATCAACGCGCTGGCGGACAACAAGGTGCTCGCCGAGCACATCGGACTCGTCGAACGCAAATGGCGCTGGTACTACCTGCCCATCGCACAACCGCGTGGACAGGACGCCTGGAGCGAGCACGCCGAGCTGATCAAGGCCATCGCCGCCCAGGACGTCGCGCGCGCGACCGACATCATGCATCGCCACACCGAGCGGACTCGCCACGTCTATCGCGAACAGCGGCTGGCCAAGACCGACCAGCAATAACGGCTCGTCTGCGCGCCGACCACCGGCGTGACACTGCGGATCCCGGCGAGTTCGCCCAGCCGGAACGGATCCGGTCGTCTCGGAGGCGCACGCTCGGCATCGCCGACGCGTGATCCGTCGGTCGCCGTGCGTCCCACCCCGCTCACCGGTCGGGTGGCCGATCACCCGAGTCGGATGTGGTTCGCGTTGTCCTAGCTTCGGATTCGACGGCATCGTCCACGGTTGCGACGGCGATTTGGCACGATGACCAGCAACAGCGACGCCAGTCCAAAGTGGGTCGGACTCGGTATGGACAAGTGACCGATCTCACGCTAGTTTTTATTGCATACCGTATGCAATAAGGAGCACATCATGACCACGACGTCCGGTGCCCCAGTCGAAGTTGTCGAAGTCCGCGACCTGCGGGGTCGCACGTACCGCGTCGGCGAGAACCCACACGACCTCATCGGCTGCTCCCGGACGTGGATGCTCCTGTTCTGCTGGGTCGCCATGGCCGGCATCGGCGTGCTGCAGTACGGCTACGGGGTCGCGCTGATGGCACTGCACGTGACCAGCGGAAAGAGCCTCGCCGGTGCCCTGTGGGTCCTCGCGCTGTGGGTGGTGTTCCAGGCCGGTGCCGCTGCTCCCACAGCCGTGTTGAGCCACCGCTTCGCGCTGACCCCGGCGCGCGCCGTCCCGATCGGCGCGCTGCTGTGCGCCGCCGGTCCCATGACCCTGGCCCACACCGACAACCTGGTGCTCGCGGTCCTCGGCTACTCCGTGCTGTCGGGAACCGGCGCAGGCATCGTCTACGCCACGTGCACTGCCACCGTCGCGAAGTGGTACCCGGAGAAGCGTGCAGCCCGGGTCGGTCTCGTCACCGGAGCGATCGGCTGCGGTGCCGTCCCCTTCATCGTGGCCTTCGCCGCCGCCCTCACCCCGACCAACCGCACGGGGCTCTTCACTGCGGTGGGGGTCATCATCCTCGTCGTCGTCGCCCAGTTCGGCGCGCTCCTGCGGGACCCACCCGCAGGCTGGTGGCCGTCGGACGTCGACCCCAAACAGTGGGCCATCGACAAGAAACTCAACCGCGGGCTGCGCAACAACGTCACCCCACTACGGCAGTACTCCCCCGGCGAGGCGGTCCGCACACCCGCCTTCGTGGTGATGTACCTGATTCTGGTCATCGCCGCAGCGGCCTCGCTCCTGGCCGCCGTCTACATTCCGATCGTTGCGCTGTCCCAAGGCTTTTCGCTTGGCATCGGCGCTCTGGCAGTCGGTTTGCTCGCCGTGGTCAACGGAACGGGACGCAGCATGGCGGGCCGGCTCTCGGACCGGTACGGCCGACGCCAGACGCTCAGTGCCGCGCTTCTCATCGAGGGCTGCGCCCAGCTGGGGCTCGTCTACTCCGCATCGATCGGCCAGCCTGCGGCGTTCGTGGTCTTCGCCGCGCTGAGCGGATTGGCGGGCGGCGCCTTCTACCCGCTGGTCGCGAGCCTGGTCGCCGATTACTTCGGTGAGCCCAGTGCCGTACGCAACTTCGGAATGGTGTACAGCGCCAAGCTGTTCGGCGGACTGATCGGCATCGGCCTGCCCGCGCTGCTGGTGGCCTCGCACCGGCTGATGGTGCCATTCCTCGTCGCAGGCCTCCTCAGCCTGTGCGCTGCGGCGATGACGCGAATGCTGCACCGCCCCGGCCTCCCTACCGTCCGCTTGCCGCGATGATGCGGGTCGAGCTCTCCAACCGTCAGCCCAGACACCCCAAAGGAGTTCCCATGCCCACGAAGGCCGCCGTCGACAAGCTGCACCACCTTCTCGCCGACCTACAGCACTGCCTGGCCTCGCTGGAGTCGACCTACGGCGACACCCCGGCGATGCGCCGAATCGTCAACGACGCCCACATGATCCGCAACGGCATCCACCGGCTCGAGATCGATCTCGAGGAGCTGGGGCCGACCCCCGCGCTCGTCCCCTGTGCGCGATCGGCGGACATGATCCAGATATCCGACACCGACTACGACGCCAGTTTCTGGCAGGACGTGGACCACGAAGGGGTTGGCGCACAGAGCCTGGCCGGCGCGCACGTCACGCACAGGCGCGGGTGATCGTCGGGCCGGTTACCCACCATCGGCGGTAGGTCGCCGGGTCGACTCCGAATCCGCTCCAACGCCTCGCCAACCCAGACCCGTCCACCGGTCACGACCGGTGAGTCACGTCTGGATCCGTTGCGATGCGGGCGTGCTGATGCATGTCGTGCCAGCCGTCTGCGTGCAACGCCTCGCTGCGTTTCACGCCCTCGACGAGGTAACCCGCTCGTTCGGCCACCCGGCACGACGCCTGGTTCTCAGTGGAGTGGTTGATTTCGATGCGGTGTAGCCCCAGCACGCCGAACGACCAAGCCGTCACTGCCATCACCGCCCTGTGGGCGATGCGACGACCGCGGGCACGAGGCAGCACCCAGTAGAGAATTCGCCGGCACCGTCGTCGAGGTCGATCGTGCGGAGACTGATTTGACCGAGCACGCCGCCGTCGTCGGCACCGCCCACCGCAGCCGCTCTCCTGCTGCCAACGATCCTGCCAAGCCCCGATCCAGGCGAGTGCTTCGTTCTCGCTCATCGACCGCGCGTGCCACCGCTGAATCTCTGGATCGCCATACGCCTCGACGACGGCGGCCGAATCCGCAGGCTGCCAGGGCGCAGGACGATGTCGTCGACGTCGAGTACGGGTTGGGTCAGCCGGGCAAGAGTCCCGGCTGCGATATGCGAATGCGTGAGTCGAGGCATGGCGTCTCAGCCTATCGGCGAGATGACACCGCAGGGTTCAGTACGACCCTCTCCGCGGCGGGTGTCAGCGCAGCAGCGCGGCAGCGGCCAACGCCACCGGTTCGAAATCGCTTGCCCCCGAGTCGACGAGGTCGAACAGTCGTCGCTTCATCCGCGGGTCCCAGAACTTGCGGACGTGGTCGGCGACCTGGGTCGCCGCCTGGTCGGTGGGCAAGTAGCCGAAGTGCACGACCACCTTGTTGATCAGCCTGATCTCGGCGGCGTCGTGGCTCGACACGTCACTCCACCAGTCCGGCGGCCAGCACGCGTTCGACCGCAGGCTCGGCCCGCCGGCGGGTGACCGGGTGAGCCACCGCGACCTGAACGGCAGTCACCTTGTACTCCGGGCAGTTCGTTGCCCAGTCGGAGTTCTCCGTCGTCACGACGTTCGCGCCCGTGACCGGATAGTGGAAGGTGGTGTACACCACGCCGGTCGGCATCCGGTCGGAGATCTGCGCACGCAGCGTCGTCTCGCCGACTCGGCTGGCCAACGTGACCTCTTCACCGTCGTTGATACCCCGCACCTCTGCGTCGTGGGGATGAATCTCCAGCAGATCCTCCTGATGCCAGGCGATGTTCGCCGTGCGCCGAGTCTGCGCACCGACGTTGTACTGGCTCAGGATTCGGCCCGTGGTGAGGATCAGCGGGAAGCGCCGGGTGCTGCGCTCGTCGGTCGGCACGAACGGAGTCGGCACGAACCTGCCGAGACCCCTGGTGAACGACTCGACGTGCATGATCGGTGTGCCGTCGGGCGCGTGTTCGTTGCACGGCCACTGGACGCTGCCCACCTCGTCCAGCTTCTCGAAGGAGACGCCGGCGAAAGTTGGTGTGAGAGAAGCAATCTCAGCCATGATCTGGCTCGGATCGTCGTAGTGCATGGGATAGCCCATCGCCGTGGCGATCTGGCATACGATGTCCCACTCGTGTTGGCCGCTCTTCGGCTTCATCACCGAACGGACCCTGTTGATCCGGCGTTCGGCGTTGGTGAAGGTGCCATCCTTCTCCAGGAACGACGCACCGGGCAGGAAGACGTGGGCGTACTTCGCGGTCTCGTTGAGGAACAGGTCCTGCACCACCAGGAGTTCCATCGCCTCGAGTGCAGCTTGGACGTGTTTGACGTTCGGGTCGGACTGCGCGATGTCCTCACCGTGGACGAACAGTCCCCGGAAGGTGCCGTCGATCGCGGCGTCGAACATGTTCGGGATGCGCAATCCCGGTTCGGCCAATATCGTCGTGCCCCATAGGTTCTCGAATACCTGGCGCACGGCGTCATCCGAGACGTGCCGGTAGCCGGGCAGCTCGTGCGGAAAGGAACCCATGTCGCAGGAGCCCTGCACGTTGTTCTGGCCGCGCAGCGGGTTCACTCCGACACCGTCGCGGCCGACGTTGCCGCACGCCATCGCGAGGTTCGCCATGCCCATGACCATCGTCGAGCCCTGGCTGTGTTCGGTCACGCCGAGGCCGTAGTAGATCGCCCCGTTCGGCGCCAGCGCGTACAGGCGGGCGGCGGCGCGCAGTTCCTCGGCGGCGACGCCGGTGATCGACTCCACGGCCTCGGGGCTGTTCTCCGCGCCGCGAGATGAACTGGACCCACTCGTCGAATCCCTCACACCTTTCGCCGACGAATGCCTGGTCGGCAAGACCCTCGGTCACCACCACGTGCGCCATGGCATTGACGACCGCAACGTTGGTTCCTGGTTTCAGCTGCAAGTGGTGATCGGCCTCGATGTGCGGTGAGCGCACCAGATCGATGCGACGCGGGTCGATCACGATCAACCGCGCCCCCTCACGCAGCCGCTGCTTCATCCTGGACGCGAAGACCGGATGCCCGTCGGTCGGGTTCGCCCCGATCACCACGATGACGTCGGCCTGGGCCACCGACTGGAAGTCCTGCGTGCCTGCCGACTCGCCGAACGTCTGCTTGAGCCCGTAGCCCGTCGGCGAGTGGCAGACCCGGGCGCACGTGTCGACGTTGTTGTTGCCGAACGCGGCACGGACCATCTTCTGGACGACGTACACCTCTTCGTTCGTGCACCGCGACGAGGTGATCGCGCCGATCGCGCCCGCGCCGTGCCGTTGCCGGATGTCCAGCATGCGGCGGGCGACGGTACCGATCGCCTCGTCCCAGGAGACCTCGCGCCAGGGATCGGTGATCTTGTCGCGGACCATCGGATTCAACATCCGGTCAGGGTGGGTCGCGTACCCAAACGCGAACCGTCCCTTCACACATGAATGACCCTCGTTCGCACCGCCGTCCTTCTGGGGCACCATGCGGACCAACTCGTCGCCGCGCATCTCCGCCTTGAAGGAGCAGCCGACCCCGCAGTAGGCGCAGGTGGTGGTCACCGATCGCGTCGGGATGCCCAGTTGCACGACGGAACGCTCCTGCAGGGTGGACGTCGGGCAGGCCTGCACGCAGGCGCCGCACGACACGCACTCCGAGTCCATGAAGGACTCACCCGCGCCCGCCGAAACCTTGGATTCGAAGCCGCGGCCCTCGATGGTCAACGCGAACGTGCCCTGGATCTCGTCACAGGCCCGCACGCACCGCGAGCAGGCGATGCACTTGGACGGGTCGAAGTCGAAGTACGGGTTGCTGTGGTCGGCGACGGCGTCGAGGTGGTTCGCCCCGTCGTAGCCGTACCTGACCTGTCGCAGTCCGACCACGCCTGCCATGTCCTGCAGCTCGCAGTCACCGTTGGCCGGGCAGGTCAGGCAATCGAGTGGATGGTCGGAGATGTAGAGCTCCATGACGCTCTCGCGGAGCTTGGCGACCTTCGGCGTCTGGGTGCGAACGACCATGCCATCGGCCACCGGAGTGGTGCACGAGGCGGGAGTGCCACGGCGGCCGTCGATCTCGACCAGGCAGAGCCGGCAAGAGCCGAACGCCTCGAGCCGGTCGGTGGCGCACAACTTGGGGACGTCGATGCCCGCCAGGGCGGCCGCCCGCATGACGGACGTGCCCTCGGGGACGGAGACACTGAATCCGTCCACCTCCACCGAGACCGTTGCAGGTCCTTCCTTGGCGGGTGTGCCGTAGTCGGGTTCCTTGAGCAGGCTCATCGGGTGCCCTCCGTCCTCGCGCTCGGGTGCGCGGTCGTCGTTTCCGCGTTCGGTTCCGCGTGCGACGAAGTCCTCGGGGAAGTGCGTGAGCGCACTGCGGACGGGCATCGGGGTGAGTCCGCCCATCGCGCACAGCGAGCCCTCGGTCATCACGTCGCAGAGATCTTCGAGAAGAGCGAGGTTCTCGTCGCGATGCTCGCCGGCGGTGATCCGGTCGATCACCTCCACGCCGCGCACCGAGCCGACCCGGCACGGCGTGCACTTGCCGCACGACTCCGCGGCGCAGAACTCCATGGCGAACCTGGCCTGCGCCGCCATGTCGACGGTGTCGTCGAACACCACGATGCCGCCGTGACCGACCATGGCCCCGGCCGCAGCGAATGCCTCGTAGTCCATCGGCAGATCGAAGTCGGCCCTCGGCAGATACGCGCCGAGCGGCCCACCGACCTGGACCGCACGCACCGGGCGGCCCGAGCGGGTTCCGCCGCCGTAGCCGTCGACGAGTTCGCCGAGCGTCACCCCGAAGGCCTTCTCCACGATGCCGCCCTGCCGGATGTTCCCGCCGAGCTGGAACAGCTGGGTGCCACGCGACCGTTCGACGCCAAGCTCCTGATACGCCCGGGCACCGTCGGCGAGGATGGTCGGCACGCTGGCCAGCGTCAGCACGTTGTTGACCACCGTCGGCTTGCCGAACAGCCCGTGAATGGCCGGGATCGGTGGCTTCGCACGGACCATGCCGCGCTTGCCCTCGAGACTCTCCAGCATGGAGGTCTCCTCGCCGCAGATGTAGGCTCCGCCGCCCACCCTGACGTGCAGGTCGAAGCGTCGTGCCCGAGCCGAGCACGTCGTCCCCGAGCCACCCACGGCCGCGGGCGATGTCGATGGCGACACGCATCGTCGCCACCGCATCGGGATACTCCGACCGGATGTAGACGTAGCCCTCGCTGGCGCCCACCGCGTAGGCGGCGATCGTCATGCCCTCGATGAGCATGAACGGGTCGCCCTCCATCACCATGCGGTCGGCGAAGGTTCCGCTGTCGCCTTCGTCGGCGTTGCAGCAGACGAACTTCAGCTCGTCGACGCAGTCTCCGACGGTCTTCCACTTGATGCCGGCGGGGAAACCCGCGCCACCGCGCCCACGCAGTCCGGAGTCCGTGACCTCGGCGACCACGTCGGCCGCAGACATCTGCAATGCCCGCCGCAGTCCGGCGAGGCCGCCGTGAGCGACGTAGTCCTCCGGCGACAACGGATCCGTGACACCGACCCTGGCGAAGGTGACTCGATTCTGTGTCGCCAGCCAGGGCAGGTCATCGACCACCCCGACGCGCGACGGGTGGTCGGCGGCGTCGAACATCCCGGCAGCGACGAGGCCGTCGACCTGTGCCGGGGCAACGGGCCCATAGCCCACCCGGCCATTCGGCGTCACCACCTCGACCAATGGCTCCAGCCATAGCATGCCGCGAGAGCCGTTGCGGATCAGGCGAATTGGCCGCTTTTCCCGGTCTGCAGCGCGCACCAGCGCAGCCGCGACCTCGTCCGCGCCGACCGACGTCGCCGCAGAATCGCACGGTACGTACACGGTGACCGGCGCGGGCGTGCTCATGACGAGACCGCCGTGTCGATGATCGCCGAGAGGCGAGCCTCATCGAGCCGGCCGTACAGCCGGCCGTTGACCTGCGCTGCCGGCCCCAGCGCGCAGTTGCCGAGGCAGAAGACCTGCTCGGCGGTGAGCGAACCGTCTCGGCTGGTCTGCCCCAGCGATACGCCGTATCGATCACTCAGGTGAGCGACCAGTCGCCCGGCGCCGACCGACTGACACGCCTCGGCCCGGCACACCCGCACCGTGGTGCGCCCGGCCGGTTCGGAACGGAAATCGTGATAGAAGCTGACGACGCCGTGCACGTCTGCGCGGGAGAGGTTGAGTTCCTCGGCGAGCACACCGATGGCCTCGGCAGGCACACAACCCAACGCCTCCTGGACCGCATGCAGGATGGGCATCAGCGCTCCGCGGTGCGCGCGATGGTCGGCGACGATCTCGCGGATCAGGACCGCCGCATTCGCCTCCCCCGTGGTCGTAGGATTCATGTGCTTCCTCCAGCAGGCAGGCGAACGGATCAGCCGATGGGTGAGAACCGCCCAGGTTATTGAGCCTAGGCGGTTCTCGACCCGACAGCCGCTGTTTAGACGACGATCTTCTTCTTGTGGAGCTCTTCGATGGTGTCGGCGTCGTAGCCCAATCCGGCGAGGACCTCGTCGGTGTGCTCACCGAGCAACGGCGCGCCCTTGATGTCGGGCTTGAACGACGAGAACTTGATCGGGCTGCCGACGGTGAGGAAGTTTCCGCGGCCCTTCTGGTCCACCTCGACGATGCTGCCGCTCTTGCGCAGCGAAGGGTCGACGGCGAGGTCCTTCATGGACATGACCGGCGCGCACGGCACCTCCCACTCGCGCAGGATGTCGACTGCCTCCCACTTCGTCTTGTCCGCCAGCCACTTCTCGATCTCGCCGAAGATGTCGAAGATCTTGTCCTGGCGGGCGCGCGCGGTGCTGTAGGCCGGGTCCTCGACCCACTCGGGGCGCCCGATGGCCTCCGCGGTGCGCTTCCAGTTCTGCTCCTGGATGGTGAAGTAGATGTAGGCGTTGGGGTCGGTCTCCCAGCCCTTGCACTTGACCACCCAGCCGGGCTGGCCGCCGCCGCCGGCGTTGCCGCCGCGCGGGACTGCCTCGCCGAACTCGCCGTTCGGGTACTGCGGGTACTCCTCGAGGTAGCCGACCGCTTCGAGACGCTGCTGGTCGCGCAGCTTGACCCGGCACAGGTTGAGCACGGCGTCCTGCATGGATGCCGAGACCTTCTGGCCCTTGCCGGTCTTGTCGCGGGCGATGATCGCGGTCAGGATGCCGATCAGCAGGTGCATGCCGGTGTTGCTGTCACCGAGTGCCGCACCGCTGACGGTCGGCGGCCCGTCCCAGAAGCCGGTGGTGGACGCGGCGCCGCCGGCGCACTGGGCGACGTTCTCGTAGACCTTGAGGTCGTTCCACGTCGAGTCGTCGTTGAAGCCCTTGACGGAGCCGAAGATCAGCCGCGGGTTCCACTTCTGCAGGTTCTCCCACGACAGACCCATCCGGTCCATCGCGCCGGGAGCGAAGTTCTCCACCAGCACGTCGGCGTCGCGGATCAGCTTCTCCATCACCTCGAGACCCTCGGGTGACTTCGTGTCGATCGCCAGCGAACGCTTGTTGCTGTTCAGCATGGTGAAGTACAGGGCGTCCACATCGGGGATGTCGCGCAACTGGTTTCGCGTGACGTCGCCCCCCTTTGGACGCTCGACCTTGAGCACGTCGGCTCCGAACCAGGCCAGCATCTGGGTGCAGGCCGGGCCCGCCTGGACGCCGGTGAAGTCGATCACCTTGATCCCGGAGAGCGGCAGTTCAGTCATGAGACAGTTCCTTTCATCGTTGTTGTCTCGGTTACGTGGTTGTCTCGGTTGGTGCGGTTCGAGTGAGCTGCGCTCACCCCTTGGCGGTGATGCCCTTGGGGTTGAGGTGGGCGATGTTGCCGCTCTCGGTGCCGTCGGAGGGATCGATCACGCAGTCGATGAGCGCCGGGCGGCCCGAGGCCAGCGCCTCCCGCAGGGCGGCCGCGACCTCTTCGGGCGTCGTGGCCTGATAACCCTTGCCGCCGAACGCCTTGATCATGTACTCGTGACGAGCCCGCAACGCCGTCGGCGCCGGGTCGGACGTGGCCGAGGTGTCGTCACCCCGGTAGACACCGCTGTTGTTCAGGATCACCGTGACGATCGGCAGGTTGTAGCGGCAGATCGCCTCGAGCTCCATGCCGCTGAACCCGAAGGCGCTGTCGCCCTCGATCGCGACGACGGGGCCACCGGACTCCACGGCGGCGGCGATGGCATAGCCCATGCCGATGCCCATCACGCCCCAGGTTCCGCTGTCCAGCCGATGCCGTGGCACCTGCATGGGAATCGTGTTGCGCGCCAGATCAAGTGCGTTCGCGCCCTCGTTGACGACGTACACCTGCGGGTTGTCGGCCAGGACGTCGCGAATCGCCTGTAGCGCGCCGAGGAACTTCATCGGGTGTGCGGTCAGCGCGGCCTCCAGGCGGCCGGCCATCTTGGCGACGTTCTGCTCCGACTTCGCCGAAAGCTCCTCGCGCCACTGCGGCGCCACGCTGATCTGACCCGGTTTGCTCCGCTCGACGAGAGCCGTCATCACGGAGCTGATGTCACCGACGAGCGGCGCGGCGATGGGCTGGTTGCTGTCCATTTCGGTGGCCGAGATGTCGACCTGGATGAACTTCGCGTTCGGGTTCCACTGCGGCGCATCGCCGAATCCGAGAAGCCAGTTCAGCCGAGCGCCGACGAGCATGACGACGTCGGCCCGCTTGAGCGCAAGAGAGCGGGCGGTGGCCGCGGACTGCGGGTGATCGTCGGGCAGCAGGCCCTTGGCCATCGACATCGGCACGTAGGGCAGGCCGGTGGTCTCGACGAACTCGCGGATCTGCTCGTCGGCCTGCGCGTAGGCCGCGCCCTTGCCGAGCACGATCAACGGGCGCTCGGCGCCGGCCAGCAGCTCGATGGCCGAGTCGACCATCTCGGTCTCGGGCAGCTGCTTGGGGGCAGGGTTGACCACCCGCCACAGCGTGCCCGCGGCCTTCTCGGCATCGAGCACCTCGCCGAGGACGGCTGCCGGAATGTCGAGGTAGACCCCGCCGGGACGGCCGGACGCCGCGGTGCGGATGGCCCGGGCGATACCGCGGCCGATGTCCTCGGCGCGCGATACTCGGTAGGCCGCCTTGGCGAAGAGCCTGGCCGCGGCCAGCTGGTCCATCTCCTCGTAGTCGCCCCGCTGCAGGTCGACGAGGTGGCGCTCGCTGGAGCCGGAAATCTGCACCATGGGAAAGCAGTTGGTGGTCGCGTTGGCGAGTGCGACGAGTCCGTTGAGGAAGCCTGGTGCAGACACCGTGAGGCAGATGCCGGGCTTCTGGGTGAGGAACCCCGCCGCGGCGGCCGCGTGGCCTGCGTCGCTCTCGTGGCGGAAGCCGATGTAGCGAAGGCCCGAGGCCTGGGCCAGACGGGCGAGATCCGTGATCGGTATGCCGACGACACCGTAGATGGTTTTCACGTCGTTGAGTTTCAGCGCGTCGACGACCAGATGGATCCCATCGGTGAGAGGTCCCGGTTCGCCGGCACTCCCCGCTTCTGTGTCTCGCATGGGAGCGACGGTCATGTTGTGAAACCTTCCTGGCTGGTGGCTAATTTCCCTACTTGGCAACACTTTTCACCCACGGGATGGGAGTGTCCAAGACCTGTCGTCAACCAGACGATAAACACCGGTTATCAAGCGGCCCCACAGCGTCGCGTGTCATTACCCGCGCATTCAGAGCCTGCTGACTTCGGCGGCGAAATCGCGCCGCTCCAGGCCGAAGACGTCGTCCAACTGCGCTCCCGCCGCGACGTTCACGAATGCTCGCGCAGCGACCGAGCCCGATCCGGCATGGATCGCGATCGAGATCTGTGCCGTGGTCTCCGGCTCGACGAGGCGGATGGCTCGTGACGCTCCCATCGCCGGGATTGCGCGCAGCCAGGTGTGCGGCACCACGCTCGCCCAGGCCCCGGTGGCGACGTGCGCATAGAGCGAGGCGACCGAATCCGTTTCCACCTGGGGCAATGCCACCACGCCGTTGGCGGCGAAGGCCTTGTCGATGAACTGCCGGAATCGCATGTGCGGCGTCAACAACGCCAGGGGCAGCTGGGCCGCTTCGGCCCAGGTGATGGTGCGGGCGCCGGACGCGAGGTGGTCACCGGAGACGAGCAGCACATACCGTTCCCGGTACAGCGGCACCACTTCCAGGCCGGACCGGTCGTCGGGGCCGAAATGCGCTATGGCGGCGTCCAACTCGAAGTTGCGCAGTTGGCGGAGCAACTCCGTGGACGACAAGCGTGAGCAGATCGTCACCTTGGCCAGGGGGTGTAGCCCACAAAACGCGGCAACGGGAAGTGCCGTCGTCGTCGACACCGTTGGCCCCGTGCCCAGACGGAGCGTCCCGGAGATGCCTGCCCGCATGGCGGCCGCTTCGGCCTTGAGTCCGTCGTGCTCGGCGAGCATTCGCTTGGCCCATACGACCAGCCGCTCGCCCTCCAGAGTCAGGCCCTCGAAGTTCTGCCCGCGATAGATCAGCGTGACATCGAGCTCGCGTTCCAGCTTGGCGATCGCCGTGGAGAGTGCCGGTTGGGAGACGTAGCAAGCCTCGGCGGCCCGCGCGAAGTGACGTTCCCTGGCCACGGCCACGAAGTACTCCAGCTGGCGCAACAGCATCGAATCCTCCTTCGAAACGCATCGGTGTATGCAGTATGCGTTATCCTGTAGTCGAATGCAATCCTCACAGAGGGAGTGATCGTGGTCGAGAGCAGCACCAACACCGTGACCGAGGCGTGGCTTGCCGAGGCGGTCGTGCGGGAATCGTCCGAGGCCATCGTGGTGACCGACCCGGACGGAGCCATCCGGCTGTGGAACGAGGGGGCGGCTCACATGTTCGGGTACTCCGCCGCCGAAGCAACGGGCCAGAGCCTCGACCTGATCATTCCGGAGAAGCTGCGGGACCGGCACTGGAAGGGCTACCGGGAAACGATGTCCACCGGCATCACCCGCTACGGGGACACCTTGCTGAGTGTGCCCGCGTCCCACAAGGACGGGCGCAGGCTCTCGATCGAGTTCAGCGTCGCCCTGCTGCGCAACGATGCCGGAGAGATCGTGGGGATTTCCGCGATCATGCGCGAGGTGAGCGAGCGCCGCGAGGCCGAGCGGGCGCTTCGCAAGAAGCTCGCCGAGCTGGAGGCACGTGCGGGGCTGGCCTGACCAGCCCCGCACGCCGCCAACGTCATTCGACGCGCAGTACCCGCACCGAGTCGGTGTAGCCGGCTACTCCGCTCCGGCTGCCGGACACCACGACCACGATGTCGCCCGGATGGCACGCTCCCATGGCCACCAACGCCTGACTCACTTCGGTGGGCATGGACTCGGCCGCAGTGGCGGGTGCCAGCACGGCGGACTCGATGCCCCAGGAGAACGTCATCCGCGCCCGCACGGAGTCGTCGTGCGCGAAGACCAGCAGCGGGAGCGGCGACCGTTGCCGCGCCAGTCGCAATGCGGTGTCACCGGTGCGGGTGAAGCAGCACAGCGCCGCGGCGCCGAGTCGTCTGCCGACCTCGCAGGCGGCCACGGCGATGGCATCACCGAACACCGGGTCGTGAGCATCGTCGGTCGCCCACTCCAGGGGCTCGCCTCGGCCGGCCCCTCCCTCGGCGGCCTCGACGATGCGCGCCATCGTCGCGACCGTGTGCGCCGGATACGCGCCAACGCTCGTCTCGGCGGACAGCATGACTGCGTCCGCCCCGTCGAACACGGCATTGGCCACGTCCGAGACCTCGGCCCGGGTGGGGCGCCGATCCGAGATCATCGAGTCGAGCATCTGGGTCGCCACGATGACCGGTTTGGCAGCCTGGCGGCACAGCGTTATGGCCCGCTTCTGCACCAGCGGTATCTGCTCCAGCGGCATCTCCACGCCGAGGTCACCGCGTGCCACCATCAGCCCGTCGAATGCCTCGACGATTGCCGGAAGATCCGAAACCGCCTCGGGCTTCTCGAGTTTCGCGATGACGGGGACCCGTCGGCCAACCTCGTCCATGATGGCGTGCGCGAGCTTGACCTCCTCGGGAGCACGCACGAAGGACATGGCCACCATGTCGGCGCCGAGCTCGAGGGCGAACTTCAGATCCTCGATGTCCTTCTCCGACAAGGGCGGAACACTGACGGCAACCCCAGGAAGCGATATGCCCTTGTGGTCACTGACCGGACCGCCGTCAAGGACCTCGCACGTGATGTCGACGCCGACGACGTCGAGCACCCGCAGGTCGATCTTGCCGTCGTCGACGAGCAGCCGATCGCCGGGCCGTACGTCGCCCGCCAACCCCTCGTACGTCGTGGAGACCCGGTCGTGGTCGCCCGGGCAGTCGGCGGTCGTGATCACGATCCGCTCCCCCGTCGCCCACACCACCGGCCCGGCGGCGAAGCTGCCCAACCGGATCTTCGGTCCCTGCAGGTCCGCGAGCACACCGACCATGCGACCGCGTTCTGCGGCGGCCTCGCGGACCATGGCGTAGAGCGCCGAGTGTTCCGCTTTGGTGCTGTGGCTGAAGTTCAGCCGTGCCACATCCATTCCGGCATCGATGAGCTCAGCCAGTGTTTCCGCCGTGGCGGTGGCGGGGCCCAACGTACAGACGATCTTTGCGCGGCGATTCACCATGATTCTCTCCCTCAGTGCAGAGCAGGCTGAGTTGCCTTCTCCGAGATACGGTCAACCAACGACTCCCCCGACGCACCGGTGCGCGCAAGGAGGTCGGTGGCGGCATGGATGGTGCGAAGCGTCGGAGCAGAAGCACCCGTGAGATCTGCCATCTCCACGACGGCCGTCACGATGGCATCGAGTTCCAACTGCTTGCCCGCTTCGAGGTCTTGCAGCATCGAGGTCTTGTGGTGTCCCACGTTCTCCGCCCCGCGCAACCGCTTCTCGATCGAGATGTCCGGGGTGGCGCCCACCCTGGCCGCGATGTCGAGCGTCTCCTCCATCAGCTGGATCACCAGCTGCCGGGTGCCCGGGTGCTCACAGATCTGCACCATCGTCGCCCTGGTGAGCGCGCTCAGCGGGTTGAAGGCGACGTTGCCCATCAGTTTGATCCAGATGTCGTTGCGCAGGTCGGCCTCGACGGGCGCCTTCAGTCCTCCGGCGATCATGGCCTCGCTCAACGCTATACAGCGTTGCGAGATCTCGCCCGATGGCTCACCGATCGAGAACCGGGTGCCCTCGAGGTGCCGGATCACGCCGGGCGCCTCGATGGTCGTGGCCGGATACACCACGCAACCGATGGCCCGTTCCGGCGACAGCACGGCGGTGGTGGCACCGCCGGGGTCGACGGCCTCGACGCGACGGCCGCGGTATGGGCCTGCCAAGTCGTGGAAGTACCACCACGGGATCCCGTTCTGCGCAGCCAAGACCGCGGTGTGCTCGCCGAGCAGTGGATTCACCAGGGGGCCGCAGGACGGATAGCTGTGCGCCTTCAGTCCGAGGAAGACGTAGTCAACCGGCCCGATCTCGGTCGGATCATCCGTGGCGTGTGGATAGGCCACGAAGTCGCCGCGATCACTGAGAACTCGAACGCCGTTCTCCCGCATGGCATGTAGGTGTGCGTTGCGGGCGATGAGGTGCACGTCGGCACCACCCCGCTGCAATGCGGCGCCCCAGTATGCGCCGATCGCTCCGGCACCGACGACTGCAATCCTCACGGCCTACTCCTCGGGTGTATACGATATGCATTAAAGGGCTCGCCACCTGCACTTCGCATGGTCGAGCTCGCGAAACCCGTTCAAATCGTTGCATACGATATGCAATTAAACTAGCCTCAATCTCGTCCGGTGCTCCGCAGAATCGTCCGCGGGCGACAGAACCTGAACCGCCTGGAGCGTTCCGCCCGGCCAGAGCCAAGAGGAGCAGCATGACCCTGATCGGAATCCCGCGGGAATCCGCGGTGGGTGAACGCCGCGTCGCGCTGGTGCCCAAGATCGTCGAGCGACTGCGTGGTTTCGGACTCGACGTCGTCGTCGAGAGCGGGGCAGGCGACGGGGCGCTGATCGATGACGAGCACTACGTGCGGGCCGGAGCCACCATCGGTGACCCCTGGCCTGCCGACGTCATCGTCAAGGTGAATCCACCGAGCTCGGACGAAATCAGCCTGCTCAAGCCAGGATCCGTCCTCATCGGTTTCCTGGCCCCGCGGGCGCACCCGGAGGTCGTGGAGCGGCTGCGCCTCGCCGACGTGACCGCCTTTGCGGTCGAGGCGATTCCGCGGATTTCGCGGGCGCAGGTGATGGATGCACTGTCGTCGCAGGCCAATGTGGCGGGGTACAAGGCCGTGATCTTGGCGGCGTCGGAGTCGACCCGGTTCTTTCCGATGATGACCACCGCCGCGGGCACCGTGAAGCCGGCGACGCTGCTGGTGCTCGGCGTCGGCGTGGCAGGCCTGCAGGCGTTGGCCACGGCCAAGCGGCTCGGCGCGAAGACCACCGGCTACGACGTCCGGCCCGAGGTCGCCGATCAGGTCCGTTCGGTCGGCGCGCAGTGGTTGGACCTGGGAATCGATGCGGCCGGTGAGGGTGGGTACGCCCGTGAGCTGACCGACGAGGAACGTGCGCAGCAGCAGAAGGCGCTCGAGGAGGCGATCACCAAGTTCGACGTCGTGATCACCACCGCCCTGGTGCCGGGACGCCCGGCGCCGCGCCTGGTGACCGCCGCGGCCGTCGAGGGCATGAAGCCCGGCAGCGTGGTGGTGGACCTGGCCGGGGAGACCGGCGGCAACTGCGAGCTGACCGAGCCCGGCCAGACCGTGGTCAAGCACGGCGTCACGATCGCCTCGCCGCTGAACCTGCCCGCGACGATGCCCGAGCACGCCAGCGAGCTGTACGCCAAGAACGTGACCGCGCTGCTGGAGCTGTTGATCACCGACGGGGTGCTGGCACCAGATTTCGACGACGAGGTCGTGTCGGCCTCCTGCGTCACCCGCGACAAGAAGGAAGCCTCCTGATGTATGACCAACTGTTGGCCAACGTCGCGATCCTGGTGCTTGCCGGGTTCGTCGGGTTCGCCGTCATCTCCAAGGTGCCCAACACCTTGCACACCCCGCTGATGTCGGGGACCAACGCCATCCACGGCATCGTCGTGCTCGGCGCGCTGATCGTGCTGGGCAACCTGTCCGCCGACGCGAACTGGGGAGTGCGGATCATCGCCTTCGTCGCGCTGATCTTCGGCACCCTCAACGTCATCGGTGGCTTCCTGGTCACCGACCGCATGCTGAGCATGTTCAAGGGCCGCAAGCCCGAGCCGGCGGCGCCGAAGGTCGAGGCCGCGAAGTGACCTACCTCGTCAACGTCCTCTACATCCTGGCGTTCGGGCTGTTCATCCTTGGCCTGTCGGGGCTGACCGGTCCGAAGACCGCCGTGCGCGGCAACTGGATCGCCGCGACCGGCATGGGCATCGCGGTGATCGCGACGCTGATCTCGGTGCGCGACACCGCCGCGATCAACTGGATCCTGATCGCCGCCGGCCTTGCCATCGGGGTCATCCTCGGTGTGCCACCGGCCAAGAAGACCAAGATGACCGCGATGCCGCAGCTGGTCGCGCTGTTCAACGGTGTCGGCGGCGGCACGGTCGCGCTGATCGCGTGGTCGGAGTTCATCGAGACCGACGGCTTCTCGCACATCACCGAAACACCGTCGATCGCACTGGTCGTCGGATCGCTGTTCGCGGCGATCATCGGGTCGGTGTCGTTCTGGGGTTCGCTGGTGGCGTTCCTGAAGCTGCAGGAGCTGCTGAACAAGAACGTCGAACGCGCACTGGTCCGCTCGGCGAAGGTCTTCCAGGCCTCCAACGTCGCGCTGTTGATCGCGGCCGTTGCGACCGCCGTCTACATCGGGGTGCACGCCAATCCCGGTGAGGGCAGCCCCGGTTGGCTGATCGTGGTGGTGCTGGTGCTCGCCGGGATCATGGGACTGTTCGTGGTGTTCCCGATCGGCGGCGCCGACATGCCGGTGGTCATCTCACTGCTGAACGCGATGACCGGATTGTCCGCTGCCGCAGCAGGTCTGGCGCTGAACAACACCGCGATGATCGTCGCGGGCATGATCGTCGGCGCCTCGGGCTCGATCCTGACCAACCTGATGGCCGTCGCGATGAACCGGTCCATCCCTGCCATCGTGTTCGGCTCGTTCGGTGCGGGCTCGGCCGCCGCGGCCGCTGCGGGTGGCGAGCAGGGCACCGTGAAGGCGACGTCGGCCGCCGACGCCGCGATCCAGATGGCCTACGCCAACCAGGTGATCGTGGTCCCCGGCTACGGGCTGGCCGTCGCGCAGGCCCAGCACACCGTCAAGGAGATGGCCAACCTGCTCGAAGCAAAGGGCGTCGAGGTCAAGTACGCCATCCACCCCGTCGCCGGGCGCATGCCCGGACACATGAACGTGCTGCTGGCCGAGGCCGACGTGGACTACGACGCGATGCGGGAGATGGACGACGTCAACGGGGAATTCGCCCGCACCGACGTCACCATCGTCATCGGCGCCAACGACGTCACCAACCCGGCGGCAAGGAATGATCCGAGCTCGCCCATTCACGGCATGCCGATCCTCAACGTCGATCAGTCCCGCTCGGTCATCGTGCTCAAGCGATCGATGTCCTCGGGCTATGCAGGCATCGAGAACCCACTGTTCTTCCTCGACCAGACCTCGATGCTCTTCGGCGACGCGAAGAAGTCCGTCAGCGACGTCACCGAGGAACTCAAGGCGCTGTGAGCACTGGCGCCCGTCAGTCGGTCCCGAACGGGTCCGTCACGACCGGCCGAATACCGGGCAGCGTCAAGGTTTATCGCGATCTCGCCGACGTGCCGGGCGGACGGGTGCCATTTCGGCGGGTGAACCTGTCCGACGGGGCGCACCTGGATCTGTACGACACGTCGGGCCCGTACACCGATGCCGATGCGGTCATCGACCTGGGCGCCGGACTGCGGACGCGACCGGGTGCGGTGCGCGATCGTGGCACTCAGCTGCAGCGGGCGCGCAACGGTGTGGTCACCGCCGAGATGGCGTTCATCGCCGTCCGCGAGGGTGTCCGGCCCAAGCTGGTGCGCGACGAGGTGGCCGCCGGCCGCGCCGTCATTCCGGCCAACCACCGTCACCTCGAGAGTGAGCCGATGATCATCGGCAAGGCGTTCAGGGTGAAGCTCAACGCCAACATCGAGAGTCCGGCAGTCACCCGCTCGATCGCCGATGCCGTCGACGAGATGGTGTGGGCCACCCGGTGGGGCGCCGACACCATCACCGACTTGGCCACTGGGCGCGACGCCCACGCGACCAGGGCACGGATCCTGCGAAATTCGGCGGTTCCGGTCGGCACCGTGCCGATCCATCAGGCGTTGGAGAGGGTCGACGGCGATCCCGCAGCGTTGACATGGGCGGCCTACCGCGACACCGTCATCGAGCAGGCCGAGCAAGGCGTGGACTTCATGACGGTGCATGCCGGGGTGCTGCTGCGCCACATTCCGCACGCTCGGGGGCGGGTTGCCGGAATCGTCAGCAGCGGCGGGGCGATCATGGCGGCCTGGTGCCTGGCCCACGACGCGGAGTCCTTCCTGTACACGCACTTCGAAGAGCTCTGCGAAATCCTCGCCAGGTACGACGTGACGCTCTCGCTGGGCAACGGCCTGCGTCCAGGGTCGATCGCCGATGCCAACGACGCCGCCCAGTTCGCCGAACTCCGCACGCTCGGCGAGCTCAGCAAGATCGCGAAAACCCATGGCGTGCAAGTGATGGTCGAAGGTGCCGGGCACGTCCCGATGCACGAGATCGCCGAGACGGTGCGCCTGCAGGAGCAGTTGTGCCATCAGGCGCCCTCCTACACCCTCGGCCCGCTCACCACCGACATCGCGCCGGCCTACGACCACATCGCCTCCGCGATCGGCGCCGCGATCATCGCGCACGCGGGCACCGCGATGCTGTGCTGCATCACCCCGAAGGAGCACCTCTCCTCGCCCAATCGCAAGGACGTCAAGGACGCAGTGATCGCCTACAAGATCGCCGCGCACGCAGCCGATCTGGCCAAGGGCCATCCGAGCGCCCACGACCGTGACGACGCGCTGTCGCGGGCGCGGTTCGAGTCCCGCTGGGCGGACCAGTTCGCCCTGTCACTGGACCCCGACACCGCCCGCGAGTACCACGACCAGACCCATGACCAGACCCAGCCGACCCTGCCGCCAGCCCCCCGCACTTCCACCCGATGCGCGGACCGAAGTTCTGCGCCGTCGCCACCGGACACGAGAGCATGCCGTCAGCCAACGGCTGAGGATGGCCCCCGGTAGACGCCGGCAATCTTGCGCTGGAGAAGCCGTCGCACGAGCCCTGGTGCCAGGCGGGCGACGCGCCAACTCATCCGGACCACCGAACCGGGGATTATCAATGGGTCGCCGCGCTCGATCCCCGCGATGACTTCACGGGTGACCTGATCGATCCCGAGCACTGGGAAACTCGTCACCACCGCACGGTTCTCCGGCGTCCGATATGTGTTCAAGACGTCGACCATCGGCGAGTCGAACTCGGCAGGGCACACCAATTGCACGGTGACGCCCTGTGGCTCGACTTCAAGGCGCAGGCTTTCGGAGAAACCGGTCAACGCGTGCTTGGCGGCACCGTAGGCGGTCAACCCAAAGCCGCCCATGAGCCCTCCCAGCGACCCGATGTTCACGATTCGACCGCCGGATTGCTTGAGGTACCCAAGCGCTGCCCTGGTGGTATTGACGATGCCGAAGAAGTTGATGTCCATGGTCGTCCGGAACACGGTGTCGGACAGTTCCTCGAAATAGCCCTCCCGGAGGATTCCCGCCGAGTTGATCAGCATGTCGATTCCGCCTGCGTCCGCGGCGGCGTCATCGATTGCCGCCGCGACGGCATCCGCGTCGGTCACGTCGATCGAATGGAGGCGCACCACGGCTTCCGGCACTGCGGCGCGAATCCGATCGCCGGCAGCATCGAGGCGCTCCCGATCGCGTGCGATCAGAGTGACCTGCAAGTGGCGGCGCGCCAATTCCTCGGCGAGCGCCAGACCAAGTCCCGAGGAGCCACCAGTTATGACCGCATGTCGACCCGCCTGAAGCGGGGAATGACTGCGACGCTTGGGCAATATCCTGTTGATGTCGCGCGGCCTCATCGGGCCGAGGGTACTCCAAACCCCTTGAGAGCAGCCATGACTGCACATCGACCGTCAGGCGCCTCACAGTCGGTTGGCAGGCGGGTGACTCCACGAGGCGACCCGTGGTGTGCAGAGGCCAGCCGCCGCGCAGCGGCGGTACTCGCGCACTCAGTGGTGGTGGCAGGCCTTCGGCGGTGACGGCGGAATGTCGAGCGCCGGGTTTCCGTCGAAGAATCCGATCGGCTTGAGGTGGAATCCCGTGTACGCGCACGGCATCACCGGCCAGTCCTCCGGACGCACCACGTGGTGTGCACCGAGGGTGTACCAGAGCACCACGTCGGTGTCCTCCAGCGGAGCATCGTCGGCGATGAACTCGGGCAGGCCCTGCGCGTCGGCGGACTGGTACATGTAGTCCCCCGCCGCGAACCTCTCCGACTCCTCGTATTTCGTCACCCACAGGTTGTGCTGCACGAAACGGGCCCGGTCGTAGATGTGCGAACCCTCCTGCACCATCACCGGCACGATGTCCTTCGGCACCAGCTTGTAGGCGACCGGAGCGCCCAGTTCGTTCTTCTTCGACGGGTTGGCGACCTTCCAGTACCGTCCGGTCTTCCAGTCCCAGTCGCGGGCGCCCTCGGCCTCCGACGCGACCAACGTGTCCTGCGTGATCCACGCGTTGTGGTGCGGGTTCAGGGCCGGGTCGGGCTCGGGGATCGAATCCACCTCGTACACACTGTTTCCCGGCCCGTCGACGCTCATGTCGAGCCGGAAGTTGAAGAAGTGCTGGTGGTTCGGCCCGTAGATGCCCGGAGCCACCAGCTTGCCCCAGCGCGGCACCTCGCCGTCCTCGACGGCCCCCGTGGTGAGGACGCCGGACAGCTTGACCTCGACCTCGATGGAGGCGTCGTTGTAGAAGTACCAGAAGAACCCGTACTCGTAGTTGCCGACGGTGCAGATCATCGAGATGACCAGACGCCGGGAGCGTCGGACCTCGACCTCCTCGGTGCGGAAGTCCGTGTGCTTCCAGGAGATTCCGTAGTCCTCCTCGTGCATGCAGATGGCGTTCGGGATGGTGACCGCGCCACCGTTCGAGTCGTTGACCGTGCCGTCGAAGTAGTGGATCTCGCCGAGGCAGTCACAACCCAACGTCAGCGGGTTGGCCGAGAAGCCCATGCCCACCTCACCCATGTCGAACACGTTCTTGTTCCAGTGAGTCGGCGAGGTGTCGCCGTAGGGCACCACCATCTCCGACAGCGACGCCCGGTAGATGATGGGCCTCGTCTCACCGCGGTCGGTGTAGCTCACCTCGTGCAGCGTGATGCCCTCCCGCGGGTTGAAGCCGATCCGCAGGGACCACTTCTGCCACGTCACGTGCCAGCCGTCGACGGTGAAGCTGGGACCGTCGGGTTGGGTGATCTCGATCGGCTTGACGTCGGAACGGAACTCGGTGAACGCAGGCCGGTTGTTCGGATCGAACATGAACTTCTCGGCGTAGTTGCCCGCGGTGGGCGGCATCGGCACGACACCGTGATCCTCGATGTCGATCACCGTCATCGAGTCCAGGTCGAACGTCACGATCAGACCCTCGACCGGACGGGCGTAACCGTGTTCGGACGGCGCGGCCCGCATGAACGTCAGCGGACGGCAGATCAGCGGTGAGTTGTCGTAGTGGTCGGCCTGGCCGTAATAGCCTGCGGGCCATGGATCGATCATCGCGAGGCTGAAGTCGGTGATGCCGCGTTCGACGCATCGCCGCCTGCCATCTGGGATCGGCCCGGACCTTCTCCTCCACCCCGGTCATGTGCTCGACCAGGTAGGAGGGGAACCGGCCGGGTATCGCCTTCCACGACTCGATGACCCTGGCGCCGAGGTCGACGACCGCCTCGTACACCATCTTGGCCGCGCCGTCGTACATCGTGGCGAACGCACACCGCGGCACGTCGAGCACGCCCTCGAACGTCAGCGCCGCGGTCTTCGCCGGCTCTGCCAGCTGGATCATCACGAACTTCAGTGTCGGCGAGGCATATTCGGATGCCGTGATGACTGCCGCGGCGGCCTGGATCTCGGCGCCGGACAGCGGGTCGAGCGGGTAGTTGGTCTTGTCCTCGGTAGCGTCCGCGCGAAGCGTGGTGCTGTCCAGGGTCATGGGTCAGGCCCCCTCTGGGCTCGTCGACTCGGATTTCGTCAGGTCGAGGACCGCCAGGTGTGCCAGCGAGTCCTCCTTGGTCAGCTTGGTCGCCGAGCGGCGGCCGAAGAAGTACACGATGCCGCCGAGGACGAACATGCCGACGGCGATCGAACCGACCCACGTCATCCACAGGGCAGGCGCCATGCCGGGGATCCACGGCGAGGCGAACGAGTAGTAGATGCCCGCGCACGTCGCCACCACGCCGATGGCCACCACCGTCCAGACCGCGGCCATGCCGCCGGGAATTCGCCAGAAGTCCTCGCTGGCATAACGATCGGCGTACTTCTTCCTGGCGATGGCCAACGGGATGAAGAAGAAGAAGCCCGAGATCAGCCACACCACGCTGAGGCCGCCCTGCAGGAAGATCGTCACGTTGGCCATGCTGCTCTGCGAGTACAGCCCGACCAGGATCAGCGACGACAGCACGCCCTGGACGAGGATGGCCGTCACCGGGTTCCGGGTGCGGGGGTTGAGGTGGGTGAAGATGCGCGGCAGGTGGCGCTCCAGACCCGACACGAAGATCAGGCGCGAGTAGGCCACCTGATAGGTCGTCATCGCGACGAACACGATGACGGCCAGGATGACCGCCGCGATCTCCATCAGGCCGGGGAAGCCCGATACGCCGAGGTTGCCGATCACCCCGGTGACCGGGTTGATGTCGGCGATCGGCAGCACCATCATCGTCCCGATCGTGGTGAGCAGGTAGATCAGGATCAGCGCGGCCGAGCCGTAGGCGATCATCTTCGTGGCGCTGCGCTTCACCGAGAGGAACTCCGCACCCATGTTGAACGGTGTCTCGACACCCACCAGGTACAGCAGCACCGTGCCGTACAGGAAGCCCGCACCGACGAAGTTGGGCACCAACGCGTCATGCCAGCTGAACGGCTGAGCGGATCCGTTGCCGAGCACGTGGATGACGGCGGAGACGATGATGGTCAGGGTCAGCGCGATGTACACGATGAACGTGTAGTTCATGATCCTCTGGTTCGCCGCGAGCTTGGCCAACGCCAGCCCGACCACCGCCCACAGGATCACCAGCTGAATGATGATGCTCAGCGTCAGGCCCAGTTCGGCGTGGAACGCGAGGAGCACCAGCTGAAGCACGATCGCCGGCGACGATGCGGTGTTCAGCACGACCGGCACCCAGGACAGGTAGCCGCCGAGGAATGCCATCTTGTCGCCCATGGTGCGGAACGCCCAGATGTACACCCCACCCTGGCCCGGCCACAGGTTGCCCAGCTCCGCCACCGCGAGGCCGGCGGGCACCAGGAACGTGACGATGCCGAGGATCCACATCGGGAATCGCCGTCCAGCCACCGCCCGCCATGATCGACGAGCCGGTGATCCAGCAGATGATGAAGACGTAGGTGGCGGTCAGGCCGAAGGTGCTGAGCACCTTGGGCAGGATCTGTTCGGGGACCAGCTCGGTGGTCATCAGGGCGTCGCGGTCGCTGGGCCGCGTCGCTTCGAGTTCTTGTGTCATTGCTTCTCTCCCAATCGAATCGAATCCCTCACGGGTCCGAGCTAGTTGACGATTTGTCCGTCTTTCATCCGGATGACACGGCTCGCTTCGTCGGCCACCGTGGGGTCATGGGTGCTGGCGACGACGGTGACGCCGAGTGTCGAGCAGAGGTCCCGCAGCATCCGCACCACGGTCTCCCCCGTCTTGTGATCGAGATTGGCCGTCGGTTCGTCGGCGAGGACGAGCGTCGGGTTGCTGATCAGCGACCGGGCGATCGCGGTGCGCTGCTGTTCCCCACCCGACATCTTGGTCGGCTGGTGATGCACCCGATGGCCGAGGCCCACCAGCTCGAGCAGTTCGATCGCCCTCTTGCGCAACGACTTGCGGTCATAGGGCTCGAACATCAGCGGCAGCTCGACGTTCTCCACCGCGGAGAGGAACGGGATCAGGTTGTAGCTCTGGAAGATGAAGCCGACGGTGTCGTGACGCAGCGCGGCGAACTGGCTCTCGGTGAGCTTCGAGGTGTCCTTGCCCGCCACCTTGACGAGCCCCTTGGTCGGCCGGTCCAGACCTCCGATGATGTTGAGCAGCGTCGACTTACCGCTGCCGCTCGGGCCCATCAGGCAGACGAACTCGCCCGGCATCACCTGCAGGTCGGCGGCCACCAGCGCCTTGACCACCTCGTCGCCGAGCTTGTGCAACTTCCACACGTCGGCGATCTCGATGACGGGCACCGCGGTGTCACCGGTTCCGGCGTCGTCCGTCCCGGCGGCCGGGACTTCTGTGCCTGCGGCTTCGTTGGTGTCTTGTACGGCCGTCATGGCCTAACCTCCACTCGAGAGCGAACGGATCGGTGGCCGCGACGCTGCGTTCCACGTGGGCAGGATGCTGGTCGCGAGGGCCGCCACGATGCTGACCCCGATGCCGATGGCCGAGCCGGTGAGCACGCCGGACACGGACACCCCGGTCGGCGCCAAACCCGTGGCGCCCAGGATGATTGCGGTGACCCCGGCGAGCGCGGCGCCCGCGACGGCGCCAAGCACCGCGGCGATCACCGGCTCGACGAGAAGCGCCGCGACCACCGGGCCGCGGGGAATGCCGTTGGCGCCGAGCACCCCGAGTTCCCTGGTGCGGTGCGCCACGGTGCGCGTGGTCGCGACCGCCACCTCCACGACACCGACCAGAAGCACGGTGACGGCGATCAGCACCACGGCGCGGCCGATCTCGTCGGCATGCCCGAGCGAGGCGGACTGCGCGCGGATTCCGTCGGACATGCCGAACACGATCACGACGAGGAACGCGCCGGTGGCGGTGGTGATGACGGGCAACACCATCTCCTTGACCCGGCGCCTGGCGGCCAGCCAGCCGTACGAGAGACCCTTCGTCAGCATCAGCGTGCTCTCTTCGTCGACATCAGCGGTCCCCGAGCAGATCGACGGGCCGTTGCTGCAGCAACCGGTGCACCGGAACCAGGGCACCGACGATCGCCATCGCGGGCAGGAAGGCGGCCACCATGCCCGCCGCCTGCAGCCATGCCACGGGCGTGGCGATGGTCGGAATCACCAGTGCCACAGCCGCTCCCGCGCCGAGCACGCCGACCAGGTAGGCGACCACGAAGATGATCGCGGACTCGACCAGGAAGAAGTACAGCACCTCGTCGGCAAGGCCGATGCTGGACATGATGCCGAATTCACGCCTGCGCTCCTGGACGGCGGCCAGGAACGAGGACACCGCGATCACGAACCCGAGGCCGAGGCCGATCGTCGAGATGAGGCCCAGCGTGGAGCTGGTCACCTTGCCGGAGAACAGAGCCGAGAAACTCTGCTCGAAGGTCAGCGGACCCGAGCCGCCGACGGTGTCGTAGATCAGACCGGAGCCGTTCGCATCGGGCGCCACCGACGGGTCCGACGTGTAGGGCAGGCCGACGGCCCCGCCGAACGTCGAGCCGAGATCGCGACGCTTCTCGTCGCCGGGTGGCGCGAACACCGTCCACCACCCGTTCTCGCCGACCACGGACGCCGCAAGGTCACTTGCCACGTCGATGCTTTGGCCCGCGCCCGCCACCGAGACGGTCAGGCTCTGGCCGCCGACCACCACGCGGTCACCCTTGGCAAGGCTGAGGCGATCGGCCAGACCCGAGCCCAGAACCGCTTGGCCGCTGGGGATTTCGTCGCGGCCACGCAGTGACACGGTCGTCCCGTTGAGCTCCGTGGTCCCGGACAGCGTGCGGGTCGCCCGCCAGCCGTCGGGTACCACGATGGTGGGCGCGGGCCCACCGGCGACGAGCGCCTGCGCGCCAGGGTCGAAGTGCACGCCTGCCGCAGGCACCGCCCAGAGTTGGGCACCGTCGAGCACGTCGGTGACCGAATCGGCTCCCGTGATCGCGAAACTCGACGAGATGGTGCGGACGATCGTGACGCAGGCGATCGCCAGGGCGATGCCAAGGACGGACAGCACGAACCGTTCGGGGCGGCGGCGGATGTTCGCCAGCGCGAACCGGACGAGACACAGGAACGTGCTCCCCGATGTTGCGGTGGCGATCGCCGGTGATCGAACGGTTGTGGGCGCAGAGGTCTCCACAGGAAGGATGGTGGGATCAGTGTGTTTCGCCAGTGGCGACGGCCAGTATCGGCCAGGTTAACTCGCCCGGTTGCCGGTTACGTCGTTGTGTCATGGGCGCAACGGATTTCGTCGTCGCAGCACCTGGCCGGGCCGGACGCGCCTACAGTCAGCGCAATGCGTACCATCGGCGCCGCGCTCGCAGCCCTTGCCATGCTTGCCGCCGGATGCGCCGAACCGTCCGCGCCAGAAGCAGAATCGTTCACTCCCACTTTCGAATCCGCCCCGTGCCCGGTACCGATTCTCCCCGGGTTCCCCCAGCTGAACCTCGGACCCGAGTTCTCCTGCGGCTACTTGGTGGTGCCCGAGAACCGCAGCCGGCCCAACGGCCGCACCATCAAGATCGCGGTCGCACGGGCCAAGGCACGGTCGGCGGACCCGAGACCCGATCCGCTTCTCTACCTCACCGGCGGACCCGGCGGCCCGGCCCTGCCCCTCGCGAATGGCTTGGTGGCTGGGGACCTCAATCGCGACCGCGACCTGATCCTCATCGATCAGCGCGGCACGCTGCACGCGCAACCCGCACTCACCTGTCCGGAGATCGACGACTTCACCGCGGCGGCCACGGGCATGTCGATCCAGGCGCCGAGCACGGCCGAGAAGGATCTGGCCGCGGTACGGGCATGCCGCGACCGGCTGGCCGCCGACGGCACCGACCTGGCGGCCTTCGACACGTCGGAGAACGCCTCGGACGTCGCCGATCTGCGTACCGCGCTGGGCATTCGCGACTGGAACGTCTACGGCGTGTCCTACGGCAGCGACCTTGCGCTACAGCTGCTTCGCGATCACCCCGACGGAATCCGCAGCCTCGTCGTCGACTCCGTGGCGCCGCCGCAGGTCAACCTGATCGAGCAGTTCTGGCCGAGCGCGGCCGAGGGGCTGACGGCGCTGTTCGACGCGTGCACCGCCCAGCCGTCGTGCGCACGCGCCTTCCCCGCACTCGCCGACGAGTTCACCGACTCGGTGAACCGGTTGGCGAAGACACCCGCCGTCGTCGACGTGCCCGGCGAAGGTGGCGCGCAGGCGCGCCGCGTGGTCATCGACGGTTACACGCTGGCCAACCTGGTGGTGTCGAGCACCCTGAACACACCACTGATTCCCCGCCTTCCCAAGGCCATTCACGCCATCGCCGGCGGAGACGCCGGCCCGGCGGCGAGCCTCGTGCTGGCCTCCGTCACTCCCCCTGGTGTGGTCGGCTACGGCCTGACCTACGGGGTCTTCTGCCGGGAGAACGTGGCGTTCACCGATACGCCTGCGATTCTGGCCGGAGCGCGTCGCGCCCTTCCACGGCTTCCGACGGACGTGCTCTCGCTGCTGCCGCAGGCGCCGCGGCTGGTCGACGAATGCGCCGAGTGGAAGGTCGGGCGCGCCGACGCCGCCGTGCACGCGCCGGTGCGAAGCGACGTGCCCGCTCTGTTGCTCGCAGGCACGCTCGACGCCGTCACCCCGCCCAGTCAGGCCGATCTGGCGGCCGAGGGCCTCCCGAACGGACGGGTCGTCCGCATCGCGGGCAGTGGCCACGACGTCATCAGCCGGTCCACCTGCGCGCAACGGATCCTGGTCGACTTCCTCGACGACCCAACCGGTTACGACTCGGCGTGCGCCGCGGCCGTGAAGCCACCGGCGTTCGACGACTAGTGCCCCGCCGTCTGGAGCCCGCGGAACGGCCTTGCTTGTTCGAGTTCGTAGGCGAGCTCCAACAGGCGGGCCTCGTGACCCCTCGTCGCAGACAGCATCATCCCGACGGGCATGCCCTCGGCCGACTGCGCGAGCGGGAGTGAGATCGACGGGTCCCCCGTCGCGTTCTGCAACGGCGTGAAGCCGACCCAGTCGATGAGGCGGTCCATGAGCTGATCGAAGTCTGCGGTCGGGTCGAGATGGCCGATGCGCGGGGGGACCTCGGCGAGGGTCGGCATCAGCACGGCGTCATAGGTCTGACCCAACCGCGCCGTGATGCGCCGTGACCGCGCGAGGCGCGCGATGGCGGACGGCAACCGGTGGAGGTTGCGGGATGCATTGGCGTCCAGGCCGAGGGTGAGGTTGTCGAGACGGCTGCGGTCGAAGCTCCGCCCGAACGCGTGCCTGCCGCCCCGCACGGTCGCGAAGGCCAGGAACGACCAGTACAGCAGGAAGTCGTCCTTGAACCGGTCGGGCACTGGATTGTCGATCGGCGTGACCCGATGCCCGAGTTCTTCGAGCAGCGCGGCCGTCTCGAGGGTGAGCTCGCGAACCTCCGGACTGGCATCGCGCGTAATCGACTGCGTGCACACCGCGATCCGCAGCCGCCGCTTGTTCGGATGCGTGACGTCACCGATCGGTGGCAGCTTGGGGTTGCGGTGCACCCGCTCCGCTTCCCGGTAGAACGCTGCGGTGTCACGCACCGAACGGGTCACCACGCCGTTGGCGAGCAACAACAGCGGCATTCGGGCGACGTCCTTGTCGACGGGCAGCCTGCCGCGTGTCGGCTTCAGACCGACCAGCCCGTCGCAGGCCGCCGGGATGCGGATCGAGCCGCCGCCGTCGTTGGCATGTGCGATCGGCACCACTCCCGCCGCGACGAACGCCCCCGAACCCGACGACGACGCCCCGGCCGTGTAGTCGGGGTCCCACGGGTTGCGTACGGGCCCGATCCGCGGATGTTCGGCCGATCCGTTGAAGCCGAACTCCGACATCTGCGTCTTGCCGAGCGGCGAAAGGCCGGTCGCCAGAAACACCCTGGCGAAATCGCCGTTGGCAGCCTGCGGTCGGGGCTTCCAGGCGTCGGTGCCCTGCATCGTCGGCATGCCCGCCACGGCGACGTTGTCCTTGATGAAGGTCGGCACGCCGTCGAAGTAGCCGCCGTAGCGGTGCGTGGCGGCGGCGCGGTCCCGTGCGCGGTCGAACGCCTCGTAGGCCATGCCGTTCAACTGTGGGTCGACCTTCTGGGTGCGGGCGATGGCCGCCTCGACCGCGTCCGTCGGGGACATCGCGCCGCACCTCAATGCCTCGGCCACCCCGACCGCGTCCAACTCGCCGAGCGCGTCATCGTCGAACGCGGAAACCGATGTCATGTGTCCGACGCTAGCAACACACGTGTCAAATAACGTCCGCCGGGTCGCCCTGCGAAACCAGAAACCCCGCGCCTACCGGGATCGCCGGTGGGCGCGGGGTTTCCTCGAGAGTGGCGTGGTGGGCCGCTCACGTTGGTTGGGTGCTCAGGCCTGGCCGACCTCGAAGCGGACGAACCGCGTCACGGTCACGCCTGCCTCGTCGAGCAGTGCCTTGACGGACTTCTTGTTGTCGGACACCGACGGCTGGTCGAGCAGCACGACGTCCTTGTAGAAGCCGGTGAGGCGACCCTCGATGATCTTCGGCAGCGCCTGCTCGGGCTTGCCCTCGTTGCGTGCGGTTTCCTCGGCGATGCGACGCTCGTTGGCCACGATGTCCTCGGGGACCTCGTCACGCGTCAGGTACTTGGCCTTCAGCGCGGCGATCTGCAGGGCCACCGCGTGCGCGGCGTCCTTGCCATCACCCGTGTACTCGACGAGCACGCCCACGGCGGGCGGCAGGTCTGCCGCGCGCTTGTGCAGGTACGTCTCGACATTGCCGTCGAAGTAGGCAACGCGACGCAACTCGAGCTTCTCGCCGATCTTGGCCGACATGTCCGCCACGGCCTGCTCGACCGTGGTGTCACCGGCCTTCGCGGCCTTCAGCGCGTCGACGTCGGTCGCCTTCGCCGCTGCCGCGGCGGTGACGACCAGGTCGGCGAGCGCCTGGAACTCGGCGTTCTTGGCGACGAAGTCGGTCTCGGAGTTGAGCTCGACCAGTGCGCCGTCCTTGGCGACGACCAGACCTTCGGCGGTCGCGCGCTCAGCGCGCTTGCCGACGTCCTTGGCGCCCTTGATCCGGAGCAGTTCGACGGCCTTGTCGAAGTCGCCGTCGGCCTCAACCAATGCGTTCTTCGAGTCCAGCATTCCGGCGCCGGTCAAGTCCCGAAGCTTCTTGACGTCGGCAGCGGTGTAGTTCGGCATCTCAGCCTTCCGTGGTTGTCTCGGGTGCGGGTGCGGGCGCAGCCTCGGCCGGAACGGTCGCGGCGGCCGGGGTGCCGGGGGCCGTTGCACTGGCAAGCAGCTCCTGCTCCCATTCGGGCAGCGGCTCGGCGCCCTCGACCTCGGGCTTGTCGCTCGAGCCTGCACCGGCGCGGGCCTGCAGGCCCTCGGCGACCGCGGAGGCGACCACCTTGGTGAGCAGCGCGGCCGAGCGGATGGCGTCGTCGTTGCCCGGGATCGGGTAGTCGACGAGGTCGGGGTCGCAGTTGGTGTCGAGGATCGCGATGATCGGAATGTTCAGCTTCCGAGCTTCCGCGACCGCGAGGTGCTCCTTGTTGGTGTCGACGACCCAGATCGCCGACGGCACCTTCTGCATGTCGCGGATACCGCCGAGGCTGCGCTCGAGCTTGTTCTTCTCGCGCGTCAGCATCAGGATTTCCTTCTTGGTGCGACCCTCGAAGCCACCGGTCTGCTCCATGGCCTCGAGCTCCTTCAGACGCTGAAGGCGCTTGTGCACGGTGGAGAAGTTGGTGAGCATGCCGCCCAGCCAGCGCTGGTTGACGTACGGCATGCCGACGCGGGTCGCCTCGTCTGCGATCGACTCCTGCGCCTGCTTCTTGGTGCCGACGAACATGACCGAACCGCCGTGGGCGACGGTCTCCTTGACGAACTCGTACGCCTTGTCGATGTAGGTCAGCGTCTGCTGCAGGTCGATGATGTAGATGCCGTTGCGGTCGGTGAAGATGAACCGCTTCATCTTGGGATTCCAGCGACGGGTCTGATGCCCGAAGTGGGTGCCGCTGTCAAGCAGCTGCTTCATGGTTACAACAGCCATATTCGGCCATGTCCTCTTGTTGTCGGTTGTCGCCCGGCATCGGGTGATGCCTGGCCCTGGCGTCTGCTGCGATGCCGGACCCGTCGTGAGACGGGACCGCCCGGCATGCGAGTGCAACCTCAGAAGTTCGGGGCTGCGACACAGGCGCGCGAAGTCAACTCGCTAATGCAAGTTGCGGGACTGAGTTTACACCGTTGACATGCGTGCTTTGACCATCGTCGCTGCACGGAGGGCAGGAGCGAAGCGACCCGGGACTGTGCACAGTGGCGGGATCATCCACAGATTCGGGTCAACGCCTTCCGATCGGTGCCGCTGGCGCGCTGAGCTGGGCCGATGAGAACTCTGGCCGCCCTGCTGTGCGTCAGCCTGGTGTCGGCGGCCCCGGCCACCGCCGAGGACGGCCGCCTGGATTGGCCACTACAGCCGCGACCTGCGGTCATCCGGCTGTTCGACGCCCCGGCACCGAACTGGAACCGCGGCCACCGCGGGGTCGACCTGGCGGGCGCACCGGGCCAGGCGGTCTATGCCGCCGCCGCGGGCACCGTGGTGTTCGCGGGCCTGCTCGCGGACCGCCCGGTGGTGTCGATCGCCCATCCCGGAGGTCTGCGCACCAGCTACGAACCCGTCCAGCCGGTGGTGCGGGCGGGACAGCTCGTCAGCGCGGGGACGGTGCTCGGCGCGTTGATGGCCGGCCATCCCGGCTGCGGCGCGTGCCTGCACTGGGGTGCGATGTGGGGTCCCGCCGCGCGTGCCGACTACGTCGATCCCCTTGGCCTGGTGGTGACGACGCCCGTCCGGCTCAAGCCGCTGCACGGCCCGTGACGATTACTTTCGAAACATGCCCTCCGCCCCTGAATCGCATCAGTCGCGGCCCTTCCGATTCGGCCTCACCACCGCCATGCCCCGCGGCGTGGAGTTCGGCGATTTCGCGGTCGCGGTCGAGCAGGCCGGGTTCGACGTCCTGACGTTCCCGGATCACGTCGTCCCGACCTTGTCACCGTTCATAGGCGCGACCGCCGCGGCCACCGCCACCGCACGCCTGCGCACCGGAACCCTGGTGCTCAACAACGACCTCCGACATCCCGTCGAGGTGGCCCGCGAGACGGCGACCCTCGCCGCGGTGACCGGCGGCCGGTTCGAGTTGGGCCTCGGGGCCGGGCACATGAAGTCCGAGTACGACGCCGTCGGCATCCCGTTCGACCCTGGTGGCACGCGGGTCTCGCGGCTGGTCGAGTCGGTCGAGGTGATACGCGCGCTGCTCGGCGGCGAGGCCGTGGACTTCGACGGCGACCACTACCAGGTCCATGCCGACGCGGGTGCGCTGGTCGCCGCGCCCACCGAGCCGGTGCCGCTGCTGATCGGCGGCAACGGAACCCGGGTGTTGCAGTTGGCCGGCCGGGTGGCTGACATCGTCGGGCTGGTCGGCTTCACGCACAACCGGGACGCCACCGAGGTCGGGCTCACGCACTTCGATGCGGCGGGTCTCGAGGAGCGGATCGCGGTGGTGCGCGACGCCGCGGGTGACCGGTTCGACGCGATCGAACTCAACGCCCTGATTCAGTTCGTCGTGCACACCGATGACCGGGAAGCGGCCGCCGCAGAATTGGCCGCCGACTTCGGCGGCATTCCCGCACAGCGCCTACTCGATTCGCCGTTCATGTTGATCGGCACGCACGAACAGATGGCCGAGGCACTGCTGGAGCGTCGCAGTCGATTCGGGGTGAGCTACTGGAGTGTGTTCGACGAGTGGGCGGGCCGCCCGTCGGCGCTGTCGGACATCGCGAAGGTCATTGCGCTGCTTCGCTAGTCGTACTGCCCGCGGCTAGGCGCGGGGATGGGCCTGGTCGTGCACCGCGCGCAGCCGGGCGACCGTCACGTGGGTGTAGAGCTGCGTCGTCGCCAGTGTCGAGTGGCCCAGCAGTTCCTGCACCACCCGAAGGTCGGCCCCGCCCTCGAGCAGATGGGTGGCCGCACTGTGCCGCAGCCCGTGCGGGCCGATGTCGGGTGCGCCGTCGACGGCGGCCATCGTCTGATGCACCACGGTGCGGGCCTGCCGCGGATCGATCCGCTTGCCGCGCGCGCCCAGCAGCAGCGCGGGCCCCGACGTCTCCGTGACCAGGGTGGGCCTGCCATCCGCCAGCCAGGACGCCAGCGCTCGCTGCGCCGGTTCGCCGAACGGCACGGTGCGCTGCTTGTTGCCCTTGCCGAGCACCCTCAGCAGCCGGCGCGAGGAGTCGACGTCGTCGAGGTCGAGGCCGCACAGCTCGCTGACGCGAATGCCCGTGGCGTAGAGCATCTCCACGATCAACCGGTCCCGCAGTGCGAGCGGATCACCTTGCTGCGCACCGGAATCGGCTGCGTTCATGGCGTCGAGGGCCTGATCCTGGCGCAGTACGGCAGGCAGGGTGCGACGTGCCTTGGGGACCTGCAGTCGGGTGGCCGGGTCGCCGTCCATCAACCCGGAGCGGGACGCCCACGCGGTGAACGTCTTCACCGCCGACGTACGACGGGCCAGCGTCGTTCGCGCGGCACCCGCGGTGGCCTGTGCCGCCAACCACGACCGCAGCAGCGGCAGCGTCAGATCCATCGGGTTCGCATCGGGCGAGCGCTCCGCGACGAACGCGATCAACGACCGGAGATCGCCGAGGTAGGCGCGGCGGGTGTGTTCGGACCGCCCGCGTTGCAGCGCGAGGTACTCGTCGAACTCCTCGAGCACCGCCTCGACAACCGGACCCATTCCCCTACCGTCGCAGAGTTCGACGGCCCGACGGGTGAGGCGGGGGCGTGTGTCGGGAGTGAGAGTGGCCGCACTACCAGAATCCCGCGGCTCGTGCTTGATTCATCCACAGGCGGTGGGAGTTGTCCACAGGGCGTAATCCCTTGTGCCACTGTGGTTTCAGTAGTCACAGTGCGGCGTGTTTTGTCGGTGGTTCGAACGTATGTTCGAAGTATGTCCGGGGCCGAGGTACGCGAGGGCATCGCGATGATGCGCGCCGGCCTGACGCGCTGGCCGCCGCGGCCGACTCGACTCGCTGACCCCGGCCGAACTGCTGGCCGTCGGCGATGAGTTGGAGACCCTGACCTGCCAGCTGCCCACCCAGAGTCACCGCGTTGCTGGCCCGGCTGCAGGCCGAAACCACCCCGAAGGAGATGGGCGCCAAGTCGCTGGCGCGACGTGCTCCGGACCCGGTGGCGGATCTCCAGCGGCGAAGCGCACCGCCGGCTGACCGAGGCCGGCGCTGCTGGGACCACGCCGGACCTTGACCGGGGAACCGCTGGCACCCGTGCTCGCCGGCGACCGCCGCCGCCCAAGCCGCGCGGCGCTGATCACCCCCGAGCACGTCGAGGTCATCCGCAAGGTCGATCGACCAACTGCCCGGTTTCGTCGACGCTTGCACCCGCGACCGGGTCGAGGCCGACCTGGTCCGCACCGCGGCCGGGGTGCGGACCCAAGGAAGTCGGCGACCTCGCCGAGCTGACCCTGTTCCTGCTCGACCAGGACGGCCCCGAACCCGACGACACCGAACGCACCCGCACGCGCGGGATCACCATCGGCCGCAGCAGCGGCCCCGACGGCATGAGCACCGCTCACCGGCGAACTCGACCCCCGAAGGCGCGGGCGGTCTTGGAGGTGATCTTCGCCAAGTACGCCGCCCCCGGCATGTGCAACCCCGATGATCCCGAACCCTGCACCTGCGGCACCCCGACCCAGGCCCAGATCGACAACGACCACCGCAGCCTGGCCCAACGCCAACACGACGCCCTGATCGCCGTCGGCGCGCATCGCCCTGATGAGCGGACAACTCGGCGCAGCCAACGGGCTGCCCGTTCGATCATCATCCGCACCACCCTGCAAGACCTCGAAAGCCGCGGCCGGGGTACGCCGTCACCGGCGGCGGCACCCTGCTGCCGATCGCGCGACGTGATCCGGCTGGCCGCCCACGCCCACCACTACCTGGCGGTGTTCGACAGCGCACACCGGATCGGCCCTGGACCTGTTCCGCACCAAACGCTGTCGCCTCCCCCGGCGCAACGGATCATGCTGACTCCCGCACGGCGGCTGCACCAAACCCGGCTGCACCGTCGGCGCCCTACGGCGCGCAGGTCCACCACGCCGCCCGGGACTGGGTCGAGGGCGGCAAGACCAACATCGACGAACTCAGCCTGGCCTGCAGACCCGACAACCGCATGGTCGACAACAACGGCTGGACCACCAGCATCAACGACGCGGCGAAGTCGAATGGATCCCACCCCCACAGTTGGACACCGGCCAAGCCCGGGTCAACTACTACCACCGCCCCGAACGACTCCTGCGCCCACCCGACGACGAACCCGAACCCGCGTCCGACGACCAACCCGACGCAGCTGAACCCTCACCGCCCGAACCGACCGGGGATGGCGGCTGCGGCGAACCGCAACCGATCGACCCCGCGGGCGACGACGACGCCGATCAGCCCGGTGGACCCGCGCCGCCCGACGACCAAGCGGCCGTGAGGGCCGCAGCGTGTCCGGCGTGAGGCCCTTCAGCGCCGCGATCACAACCGAATTTGACCGCGCCGTCGAGCACGGTCGCGTGGTTGGCGATCACCATGGTCGACGATGGCGGCTGGACCACGACCATCAACGCCCACGGCCAAGTCGAATGGTGCCACCCGACCTCGACACCGGCCAAACCCGCGTCAACGACTACCACCACCCCGAACGCATGCTCAACCACGACGAAGACGACGAAGACGACGACCGGACCAAGAGCCCGAACCTAAGCGAGTTCTGTTCGTGCCTGGTCGATTTGGCGATATGCGTACGCGGCCGCTTCGGCCGCCCCGACCGACAACGAGAACTAGTGCACGGGTCGCAGCGTGTCCGGGCGTGAGGTCCTTCAGCGTCGGATAACCGTCGATGCCCATGATCAGATCGGCCTCGGCGAGCAGCGAGCGCAACACGTGGACCACGCCGTCGACGCCGCCGAGCGCCATGCCATAGGCGTAGGGCCGTCCGATGCCGACCGCGGTGGCACCGAGAGCAAGGGCCTTGACGATGTCGGCACCGCTGCGGATGCCGGAATCGAACAGCACCGGCACCCCGTCGGCGGCCTCGACGACGCCCGGCAGGCAGTCGATCGCGGGCAGTCCGCCGTTGGCCTGACGGCCGCCGTGATTCGAGCAGTAGATCCCGTCCACCCCGCCGTCGATGGCGCGTCGGGCGTCGTCGGGATGGCAGATGCCCTTGAGCAGGAGCGGCAGCTTGGTCAGCGACCGCAGCCAGGGCAGGTCGTCCCATGACAGCGCATTGCCGAACACCGAGATCCACCGCAGGATCGCGGCCTGCGGGTTCTCCTCCGGCGACTGCGGCAACGAGGCCCGGAACACGGGATCGCTGGTGTAGTTGGACAGACACTTTCCTCGCAACTGCGGAAAGTTCGACGTCGTCAGGTCGCGAGGCCGCCAGCCGGGAACCCAGGTGTCGAGGGTGACGACGATTCCCTTGTAACCGGCGGCTTCGGCACGTTGCACCAGGCTGGCGGCCAGGTCGCGGTCGGTCGGGGTGTACAGCTGAAAGAAGCCCGGGGTGTCGCCGAACTCGGCGGCGACCTGCTCGAGCGGGTCTTCGGTGAGCGTCGACACCACCATCGGGACCCCGGTGCTGGCGGCGGCCCGCGCAGCGGTCAGGTCGCCATGACCGTCCTGCGAGCACAGGCCCATGACACCGATCGGCGCCATGAACACCGGCGACGGAAGGGTCATCCCGAACAGGTCGACCGACAGATCGCGTTCCTTGGCGCCTGCGAACATTCGCGGCATCAGGCCCCAGCGTTCGAACGCGGTGATGTTGACACGCTGGGTGCGTTCGTCGCCCGCCCCGCCGGCGACGTAGGACCACAACGACGGCGACATGGCCGCCTGAGCCTTGGCCTCGAGGTCTGCGAACGATATCGGCAGCGACGGCACGATGCCGGACAGGCCCTGCAAGTAGATCTCTAGCTGATAGTCACCGAACGCCATGGGATCAAGAGTGCCAGCCCGACCTCAGTCCGCGGTTTGCGCCTCCTGCTTGGCGAGCTCGGCCTTCCACTGCCGGAACGTCTCCTCGGTGCGACCGCGCCGCCAGTAACCCGAGATGGACGCCCACTTCGCCTCGACGCCACGCACATTGCGGATGTAGGGCCGCAGATTGTGCATGACGGCCTGGGCCTCGCCGTGGATGAACACGTGGACCTGGCCAGGCAACCAGGCCGCCTCCGTCACCGACGCGATGAGGGGCGCGTTGTCACCGGCCTGATCTTCCGGCACCAGGTCGGCCCGGCCGCCGCGGTAGACCCAGCGGACCTCGACGCCCTCGGGCGCGGACAGCGGGATCTCGTCGTCGGGACCGCTCACCTCGATGAACGCCCAACCGACCGCGTTGGGCGGCAACGCCTCCAATGCCGCGCCCAGCGCGGGCAATCCGGCTTCGTCGGCCGCCAGCAGGTGCCAGTCGGCATCGAGGTTCGGCGAGTACGCGCCGCTCGGACCCATCAGATAGGCCGGCTGACCGGGCTGAGCCGACGAGGCCCACGGCCCGGCAACGCCATGCTCGCCGTGCACGACGAAGTCGACGGTGATCTCGCGCCGGTCGGCGTCGACGCGGCGGACGGTGTACGTCCGGACGAAGGGGCGCTGCTCCTCGGGCAGTTCGTTGAAGCTGTCCAGGGTGAGCGGCTGTGGCAGCGCATCGACCTCGACGTCGTCACGGACGATCACGATCTTGACGTACGAGTCGGCGAACTCACTGGGCTTGAACGTGTCGAAGCCAGTGCCACCGAGCACCAACCGGATCATGTGCGGCGTCAGCTGCTCGCTGCTGATCACCTGAAACGTGTGGACCGGACGTCCTGCCACGCAAACCTCCCAAGAAACGGTTAGTGGATGTCACCGACTATACGAGCGGGTGAGACGCAGTGGTCGGCTACCGGGCGAGCACGCTCGCGGCGTACTTCGGCTGCCAGTCCGTGGTCAAGAGCGCTCCGAAGTTGTCCTCGCGGTCGTCCGGATCGGCGCTGTCGATATCGCGGATGCTGTAGATGAACGCGGGCCCACTCCAGCCGGTGGCCGCCGCCCCGGCCAGCAGGTCGGTGATCTGCTTGGCCTGTTCCTGCTGGCTGACCCCATCCGCGCTCGGCGCACTCGTCGGCGCGCCGAACTCGGTCAACCAGACCTTCTTGTCGCCGTCGCCGTTCAACGTCATGACGTCGTGCGCCCTGGCCAGATCGGACCACCCGTTGCTCGGGTCCGCGGCGATCCCGCCGGGAAACACGTAGGGATGCATGCCGATTGCGTCGAAGTAGCCCTTCGCGCCGTTGATGTACATGTCGTTGAGGAAGTTCGGTGGCGCGTCGATGCCGACCGCGGGACTCAACCCGGCGGCGATCACCGTGGCGTCCGGTTGCACCGATTTGATCGCCGGATAGGCGGCCTTCAGCAGACCGGTGTACACCGCCGCCTGGCGTTCGGCGAACCCGAGAAAGCGCGGGAGGTTGGGCTCGTTCCAGATCTCCCAGTCCGACACGCGATCTCGGTAGCGTGTCACGACGGTCGCGGCGAATGTGGCGTAGTCGGCGGCGTTGATCGGCGGTCCATAGAGTGCAGTGCCGGGCGCCTTGGCCCACTCCGGGGTGTTGACGATCAGACCGAGCACCTTCATCCCGCGCTGCCGGGCGCCGTCGACCCAGTGATCGACATAGCCCCAGTCGAACTGTCCCCGCACCTTCTCGATGGCGTGCCAGTCGATGTGCACCCGCATCCAACGGGCATTGGTCTTGGCCGCCGCGTCGAGCTCGCGGTCGGCATCTTCTGGGCTCATCCAGATCTGCGGGGCCCCGACGCTGAACCCGTATCCGTCGGCCGGGGCGACGGGCTCGGCCTCCGCGGTCGGGCGCCCGGCGAACACGACCACGCTTGCCAGCACCAGGATCGCCAGTACGCACTGGCAAATCCTCCTGAGTGAGCGGTCGTTCACGCGACCAACCTACCGAACTGCGAGTTTCCACCGCCCCTCTTGACGTTTCACCAGCCCGACGAGCTCCAAGGTGGCCAACGGCCCGAGCACCTGCGTCGCAGGCAGTCCGGCCGCCACCGCCACCTGATCGGCGGTGCGGGCCCCGCGGGCAGGCAACGCGTCGTACACGCGACGTTCGACGTCCGCCAGGCCGTCCAAGGGCGTGCTCGGCCGGTCCGGCTCGGGAGCCAATTCACCCGCCCGACCCACCAGTTCGACGACTTCTGCGGCCCGCGTGACCAGTTCGGCTCCCCCGCGCACGAGCACATGGCAGCCGACCGAGGCCGACGACGTCACGGGCCCCGGCACCGCACACACCGGGCGGCCGAGCGCGCGCGCCCATGCCGCGGTGTTGGCCGCGCCGCTGCGCAGCCCCGCCTCCACCACGACCGTCGCGCCGGACAGCGCGGCCACCAGGCGGTTTCGGGTCAGGAACCGGTAGCGGGCGGGCCGAACGCCTGGCGGGTACTCGCTGACGATCAGCCCGTCGTCGGCGATGCGACGCAGCAAGGCCGTATGTCCCGCGGGGTATGGCACGTCGATGCCGCCTGCGAGCACTGCCACGGTCAGTCCATCGGCGGCGAGGGTGGCCCGATGGGCGGCGCCGTCGATGCCGTAAGCCCCGCCGGAGACCACCGCGACGTCCCGCTCCGCCAGGCCCGCCGCGAGATCGGCGGCGACGTGCTCGCCGTAAGGTGTTGCGGCCCTGGTTCCGACGATCGAACATCCGCGATCTTCGACATCGGTCAGCGCCAGCGGCCCCACTGCCCACAACACCAGCGGCGAATGACTCTGGGGGCGAGCGCGCGCATCGACGCCCCGGAACGACCGGAACGACGCCATCGGCCATTCGGGGTCGTCGGCGACCATCAGCCGCCCGCCCAACCGTGCCAGAGTGTCCAAGTCTTCTGCAGCGCAATCGATCTCACGCCGCGCCTCGGTGAGACGGGCGAGCTCGCCGCCGACCGCGCCACGCCGAATGCGGTCGGCCGCTTCGACGGCGCCCACCCGGGCCACCAGCGCGGCGAGTTCGGGGCAGGGCGGCTCGGCGACCCGGGAAAGGTAGGCCCACGCCCGTGCGGTGTCATCGTGCCATCACGTACCTCCAGCCTGTCGGAAACTCAGTGCGGTCGTTACGTCGTCGTGGTTCGGCGAGTCGCGGCCCGCCAAGTCGCACAGCGTCCACGCGACACGCAGCGAGCGGTCGACGCCCCGGACGCTCAACGCCCCCCTGTCGAGTGCGGTGCGCAGCGGCTGCATCACCTGGGTCGCCGGTCGAAATCGCCGCCTCAGCAGAGCACCGCTGACCTCGGCGTTGGTGCGGATGCCGTGGGGTTCCCAGCGGGTTGCGGCCGCCTGCCGGGCGGCGGCCACCCGGTCGCGGACCGTCGCGGTGTCCTCACCTTCCTCGGTGGTGAACGCCCCCGACCGGATGGAATGCATCTCCACCCGCAGGTCCACCCGATCGAGCAGCGGACCGGACAGCTTGCCGAGGTAGCGGCGCTTGGCGACCGCCGCGCAGATGCAGTCACGCGGATCGGTTGGCGCGCACGGACATGGGTTGGCCGCCATGACGAGCTGGAACCGGGCCGGATACCGCGCCACGCCGTCGCGCCGGGCCAGTCGGATCTCGCCGTCCTCCAGCGGTGTTCGCAGCGCCTCGAGGACGCTGACGCCGATCTCCGCGCATTCGTCGAGGAACAGCACTCCGCGGTGGGCGCGACTGACCGCACCGGGCCGGGCGAACCCCGAGCCACCGCCGACCATGGCCGCCACGCTCGAGGTGTGATGCGGCGCCACGAATGGCGGCTGCGTGATCAGCGGCGCACTCCCCGACAGGAGGCCCGCCACCGAGTGGATCGCGGTGACCTCCAGCGCCTCGTCATGGGTCAGTGGCGGGAGCAGACCCGGAAGCCGTTGCGCCAGCATGGTCTTACCCACGCCCGGCGGTCCCGTCAGCATCAAGTGGTGCGCCCCCGCGGCGGCGACCTCGACGGCGAAGCGCGCATGGGCCTGACCGACGACGTCGGCCAGGTCGGCCGCCTGCTCGCACTCGGACCTTGGCGCGGTGCGCTTCTCGTCGAGATCACCCTTGCCCGCCGCCCACGCATGCAACTGGCCGAGGGTCCGCACCCCCAGCACCTCGATGCCGTCGATCAGGCTGGCTTCGGCGAGGTTGTCGATGGGCACGACCACCGTCGGCCAGCCCTGCTGCTTGGCCGACAGCACGGCGGGCAGCACGCCCTTGACCGGGCGCACCCGCCCGTCGAGTGCGAGTTCGCCCAGCAGCACGGTCTTTTCGAGCCGTGGCCATGCCTCCTTCAGATCCGCCGACAACACTGCGAGCGCGAGAGCCACGTCGTAGACCGACCCCATCTTGGGCAGGGTGGCCGGCGACAGCGCAAGCGTGAGCCGCGCCATCGGCCAGCTGTTGCCACAGTTGGTGATCGCCGCCCGGACCCGGTCCCGCGACTCGCGCAACGCCGCGTCCGCCAGGCCGACGAGATAGCACACCAGGCAAGCCCGACGTGATGTCGGCCTCGATCTCGACGATCTCACCGTTCAATCCGCGGACCGCCACCGAGAACGCCCGACCCAGCGCCATCACCCCACCCCCTGGAGATGGCTGATCTCCGGCGTCGGAAGGCGACCCACCCGCACGCCGAGGACGTCGATGCGCACCTGCGGCCAACTGCCGTTCTGGCTTGCCAGCCACAACCCGGCGAGCCGGCGCAGCCGACGCACCTTGTCCGGCGTCACGGCCTGCGCCACCCCACCGAACTGCTCACTGGTGCGCGTCTTGACCTCGACGAACACCACCACGCCGCCAGGCTCGACGGCGATCACGTCGAGCTCTCCGTAGCGGCACCGCCAATTGCGGGCCAGCACCCGCCACCCCAACGAGGTCAGGTGCTCGACAGCCAGTTGCTCACCCAACGCCCCGATCTGGGCGCGGCTCGCGGTGTTCTCCGTCATGACCCCACCGTCCCCGGCGGCGCGGACACATCGGGAGCGACGCACGGCAACCATGCACAGTCGCGAGTTCATCCACAGCCGACGGCTACCAGCCGGGCCAAGGACCCGACGACGACGGCTTGATGAAGGCGCTCTCGCACGAGCAATTCCGCCTTGAATTCCCTTGCGGGAGGCCTTGCCTCGCTGGTCACCATCGTCACGACGCTTGGCACGATCGTCGCGCTTCGGCGCACGCGCTCGAAGAAGGACGGCGCCGTGCCAGAGGCTCCGCAATCCGGGAGTTCAGCCCGAGGCACCCGACGGTGAACCTCCGAGCGACGACGCCTCCGTTGCATCGCTTGGCAGCACCGCCGGGCGTCCCATCGAGAGAACGCACCCCCTACGGCGACATCCCCGCTCCCGCCCCTGGCGAGCTAGGCGATCTCGTCGAACAAGCAGCGCGAGCTGACCCGGTGACACGTTGATGCCGCACTGATTCTTCAGATCGGTCAGTGGCCGCGCGATGCCCTGCAGGTCGAGGAACTCGCCAGGGTGCGCGATGAAGTAGCCCCGCACCGACGACCGAGCGTCGTCCGCCGACTGGGTGCCCGCGGCGGTGAGCACGTCGTTGGCACCGGGATGTGCGTCCAGGTAGGAACCTGCCGCGCTGAGCACCCCGCTGGCAGTGGTGGAGAGACCACTGGCCGTGCAGGGCGGAGCAGCGCTCGCCATCGGGACCGCGCCAGTGCCCGCAACGGCGGCGCCCAACGCGGCTGTCGCCAACGCACCGACCAGGCCGCGACGCACGGATGTCTTGATCATCTTCATAACCTTGCTTCCCTCGAACCGTCTCGACTGGGTCGTCCCGGCACCTCAGCCGACGTAGGTGGAATCATTACAGGGCCGTCTCCGCATTGCCAGCCGTTCGGGCGAACCGGCCATGGACGCGAAGCGGGACGGCGCGGGTCCGTTCGTCGGCCGATCAACGGACGCAAGCGGTTTGGCGGCCGGGACGTGTCAGACCCCCGCGCTAGCGTCGCTTCATCCCAGCCACCCACACCCGCAAGGAGACACGCCCATGCGCACCCCGATCCGGCACGGCGAAGTCCTGCTACTCCCCGTCAACACCACTCCGGTGGGCATCTCGGAACGGGTCACCAGCTGCGTCGTCGGGCCCAGTGATTCCGGCCACCACCACGTGCTCGACGGCGATCGCGAGTTCGGCAGGATCGTGGACGCCAAGGGCACTCTCTACGTCGACCTCGACGCACCGACCCGGCTGTGGCACCAGAATGACCAGCGCCGCGAGCTGGAGGTGGCCGCGGGCGTGTGGCGGGTGGTCCGCAAGCCCCACTTCGAGGTGCAGCCGACGGCCGATCCCGACCCGCGGGCCCGGTTCGTCCGAGGCTGACCGCGTTCGACGCCGTCCGACTGACGGGTTGCCGGCCATCACATCGACCATGCAGCCGATCCGAGGCCGCTTCACAGGTATGGTTAGGCAACCCTCAGTTAGGTGGCGCTAAATCGGGTGGCGCCCGAAAGGATTTCTCGATGCGACCGGTGCGATCAGCCTGGAGCCGGGTGGCAGTTCTGTTGTCGGTACTCGCCGTCGCCGCGGGGTTGACCGCGTGTTCGTCGTCCGAGGGGTCCGACGAACTGCTGATCTACAACGCCCAACACGAATCGCTCACCAAGGAGTGGATCGACGCGTTCACCAAGGAAACCGGCATCAAGGTGACCTATCGCCAGGGCGGCGACACCGAACTCGGCAACCAGCTGATCGCCGAAGGCGCGTCCTCGCCCGCCGACGTGTTCCTCACCGAGAATTCGCCGGCGATGGCCGCAGTGGAGAAGGCCGGGCTGTTCGCCGACCTCGACCAGGCCACCATTTCGCAGGTGCCGCCGCAGTACCGGCCGTCCACCGGGAAGTGGACGGGCGTGGCCGCGCGCACCACGGTGTTCGCCTACGACAAGACCAAGCTGACCGAGGCGCAGCTGCCGAAGTCGATCATGGATCTGCAGCAGCCGGCATGGAAGGGACGCTGGGGCGCCCCGCCCACCAAGGCCGACTTCCAAGCCATCGTGGCGGCGATGTTGCAACTGACCGGGCCGTCGGCAACCGCTGACTGGCTCGCCGCGATGAAGGCCAATGCCGTTGTGTTCCAGGACAACATCGCGACCTTGCGCGCCGTGAACGACGGCCAGGTCGACGGCGGCGTCATCTACCACTACTACTGGTTCCGCGACCAGGCCGGCACCAAGGAGATCAGCGGCAACACCGCTCTGCACTACTTCCGCAACCAGGACCCCGGCGCGTTCGTCTCCATCTCCGGCGGCGGCATTCTGCAGTCCAGCAAGAAGAAGGACCAGGCACAGAAGTTCCTGACCTTCATCACCGGCAAGGCGGGCCAGGAGGTGCTGCAGAAGGGCACCTCGTTCGAGTACCCGGTGGCCAGCGGTGTGCCCGCCAACCCCGCGCTCGAACCGCTCGCCGACCTGCAGGCGCCCACCGTGAACCCGTCCGACCTCGACGCGGCGAAGGTCACCGACCTGATGACGAAGGCGGGCCTGCTGTAGGTGGTCATCGCCGAGATCGCGGTCCAACCCGAACCACGCACCGGTGCGACTGCCGGTGCGAGACCCCGCCCCGGGCCGGCACTCAGCGGTGTCATCGCGGTTCTGGTCGCCGCCACCTTCATCCCGCTCGGATACGTCGCCTGGTCGGTCGCCTCGATCGGACCCGGCAGGGTCTACGAACTCGTCGCGCGGCCGCGGGTCGGCGAACTGCTGGTCAACACCATCGGCCTGGTCGTGGTCACGGTGCCGATCTGCGTCGTGCTCGGTGTCGGCGCCGCATGGCTCGTCGAGCGCACCGACGTCGTCGGCCGTAACGCGTGGCGGCCCCTGCTCGTCGCGCCCCTGGCAGTGCCCGCCTTCATCAACAGCTACGCGTGGGTCAGCGTCGTCCCCACGCTGAACGGATTCGGCGCAGGCGTGCTGATCTCGGCGCTCTCGTACTTCCCCTTCGTCTACGTGCCCGCTGCCGCGACGCTGCGCCGGCTGGATCCCGCCATCGAGGAATCGGCCCGCGCGCTCGGCTCGGGCTCGGCGGGCGTGTTCTGCCGCGTCGTGCTGCCGCAACTGCGGCTGGCCATCCTCGGCGGCGGCCTCCTGATCGGTGTGCACCTCCTCGCCGAGTACGGCGCGTTCGCGATGTTGCGCTTCTCCACGCTCACGACGGCGATCTTCGAGCAGTTCCAGGCCACCTTCAACGGCGCGGCGGGCAGCGCGCTGGCGGCCGTGCTGGTGCTGCTGTGCCTGGTGCTCCTGGTGGCCGAAGCCGCGGCGCGGGGCAACGCCAGGTTCGCCAGGATCGGTGCGGGGGCACAACGGACATCGGTGCCACATCGCCTGGGCGCCAGTGCGATTCCCGCCGTCGCCGGCCTCGCCGCATTGACCGCCCTCGCTCTCGGGGTGCCTGCGTGGACGGTGGCCCGCTGGCTGTGGATCGGCGGCGCGCAGGTGTGGGCGTTCGCTGACATCGTGCCATCGCTCGTCCAGACCATCGGGCTGGCGACAGCGGCGGCACTGGTCACCACCGTCCTGGCCTTCCCGTTCGCATGGCTGGCCGTGCGGTTCAACGGGTTCCTCGCGCGGTTCGTCGAGGGCGCCAACTTCATCACCAGCTCGATGCCCGGCATCGTCACCGCGCTGGCCTTGGTCACCGTGGCGATCCGGTTCGTTCCCCCGATCTACCAGACGGTGAACCTGGTGCTGGCCGCGTACGTGTTGTTATTCATGCCCCGCGCGATGGTCAATCTGCGGTCGGGGCTGGCGCAGGTACCGGTCGGTCTCGAGGAGGCATCACGCTCGCTCGGCGTCTCACCCACCCGCACGTTCCTCCGGGTCACGCTTCGGCTGACCGCACCCGCCGCGGCGGCAGGCGCCTGTCTGGTCTTCGTCGGCGTGGCAACCGAATTGACCGCAACGCTGTTGCTCGCCCCCACCGGCACCCGAACGCTGGCGATGCGGTTCTGGTCGCTGAGCAGCGAACTGGACTACGCGGCGGCCGCTCCGTACGCGCTGCTTCTCGTCCTGCTCGCGGTGCCGGTGACCTTGGTGCTCTACCGGCAGGCCACCCGGGCGGCCGCCCTGTGAGCACGCCAACGCCCGTTCTGGGGATCACCGGCCTCGCGAAATCGTTCGGTGGCCACCGGGTGCTGCACGGCGTCGATCTCCACCTCGCGGCGGGCAGCCTCACCGCGATCGTCGGCGCGTCGGGCTGCGGCAAGACCACCCTGCTGAGGATCGTCGCGGGGTTCGAGACCCCCGATGCCGGAACCGTTTCCATCGCGGGACGACGTGTCGCAGGCGGAACCGGTGGATCCGTCCCGGCGCACCGACGCGACATCGGCTACGTCGCCCAGGACGGCGCGCTCTTCCCCCACCTCACCGTCGGCCAGAACATCGCCTACGGGCTCTCCGGCAGTGCCACCACGACGCGCACCCGGGTCACCGAACTGCTGCAGACGGTGTCGCTCGACGAGTCCCATGCCCGGCGCCGCCCGCACGAGTTGTCGGGAGGTCAGCAGCAGCGGGTCGCGCTGGCACGTGCCCTTGCCCGCCGTCCGGCGCTCATGCTGCTCGACGAACCCTTCAGCGCTCTCGACACCGGGCTGCGCGCCTCGACCCGCAAGGCAGTTGCCGAACTCCTGACCAAGGCCCACGTGACGACGCTGCTGGTGACCCACGATCAGGAGGAAGCCCTGTCGATCGCCGATCAGGTGGCCGTGATGCGCGACGGTCGGTTCACCAAAGTCGGTACCCCGCAACAGGTCTACCTACAGCCCGACGATCGGTTCACCGCGGAGTTCCTCGGTGACTGCCTGTTGCTGCCGTGCCTCGTCACCGCGGGATCGGCGGAATGCGCGCTCGGCCGCATTCCCTTGCGCGGCCCCGCATCGGACGGGCCCGCCACGCTGATGCTGCGCCCGGAGCAGCTCGTCGCCACCGCGGTGTCCGACGACGGGAGTGCGGGCATCGCCACCGTGCTCGCGTCCGAGTTCCGCGGGCACGACGTGCTTCTCACCGTCGACCCTGGCGGGGACACCGCGCCGATCGTCGTCCGGCAGCACAGCGTCGACCCGCCGCAGGTGGACAGCAAGGTGCGTCTGGACGTGATGGGCGCAGCGGTCGTCCTCAGCGAGAATCCACCACCGAGGTGACCGCCGCACTCGTCGAACACCTGGCGTCACACGGCGACCGGGTGGCCGTCATCACCGAAACCCGGCAGATCCCCTACCGCGAACTCGCCGACGACGTCGCGGGATTCGCCGCCGACCTCGGCACGCGGCGGCGGCTCGTACTGATCGACACGCGCAACGACCTCGCCACCCTGGTGAGCTATCTGGGCGCACTGGCAGGCGGACACGTCGCCCTGCCACTGCCCGCATGCAGCGATCACACCACGGTGCTCGACACCTACGATCCCGACGTCGTCGTCCGCGCCGGCGCCATCCAGCATCGCCACGGCCCCTCGCACGACCTGCATCCGGACCTCGCGCTGCTGCTCTCCACCTCGGGCAGCACCGGGTCACCCAAGTTGGTGCGTCTGTCGCGGACGAACCTGATCAGCAACGCCGAGTCGATCGCTCAATATCTGGGCATCACGGACACCGACCGTGCCGCAACCACATTGCCGCTGTCGTACTGCTACGGACTCTCGGTGGTGCACAGCCACCTGCTGCGCGGGGCAGGGCTCATCCTGACCGACTCGTCGGTGGTCGACCCGGAGTTCTGGGAGTCGTTCCGGCAGAACCGCGGCACCACGTTCGCCGGCGTTCCACACACGTTCGACCTGCTCGACCGCATCGACTTCGAGACGATGTCGCTCCCCCATCTGCGCTACGTCACGCAGGCAGGCGGCCGGCTCGCCCCGGACCGGGTGCGCCACTTCGCCGGACTCGGCGCGCGTCGGGGTTGGCAACTGTTCGTCATGTACGGCGCCACCGAGGCCACCTCCCGAATGGCCTATCTGCCCGCCGAACTCGCCTACGACAATCCGACCTGCATCGGCAGGCCCGTCCCCGGTGGATCACTCGACCTCGAACCGCTCGACGACGCCCCCGGCGAGGTGGGTGAACTCGTCTACCGCGGAGCCAACGTGATGATGGGATACGCACGCGAACCCGCCGACCTCGCGCTCGGGCCGACCGTCGATCTGCTGCGGACCGGGGACCTCGCACGCAGGCACCCGAACGGCATGTACGAAATCGTCGGGCGCAGAAGCCGGTTCGCCAAGATGTACGGCCTGCGCATCGACCTTCAGCGGGTCGAGGACGCTCTGCGGGACCGCGGCGTCACCGCCATCTGCACGGAGGGCGACGGACTGCTGCTGGTGGCCATGCTCATCGACACCGTCGACCGACCCGACGCCCACGACGCGCAACGTACCGCCGCGGCCGCCGCCGGGCTGCCTCCTTCGGCGGTCCGCGTCCTCGGCATGCCCGAGATCCCGCGCCTGCCGTCCGGAAAACCGGACTACCACCGGGTCCGCGCCGCCGCCGCGCAACCCGGGCCACCCGACGCCCCCGAACTCGATCTGACGAAGATGTTCGCCGACGTGCTGCAGATGGACCCGGCCACCGTCGACCGTGACCGCAGCTTCGTCGACCTCGGCGGGAATTCGCTGTCCTACGTGATGATGTCGGTGCGCCTCGAGCGCGCGCTCGGTCACCTGCCCGCGGATTGGCAGCGACTCACGCTGCGCGAGTTGGAGTCCACGCCCCGGCGTGCCCGGCGGTGGTGGGGTGCCACGCTGGAGACCAGCGTGGCGCTGCGCGCGGTGGCCATCGTCCTCGTCGTCGGCTCACACGCGGAGCTGTTCAAGCTGTGGGGCGGCGCGCACATTCTGCTCGGCATCGCGGGATACAACTTCGGCCGGTTCTGCCTGACGCCACTTCCGCGCGCCGACCGGGTGCGCCATCTGCGCAACACGACGGCGTGGATCGCGGCGCCGACCGTGCTGTGGGTGGCGGTGGCGCTGGTGATCACCGACGACTACACGGCGTCGAACCTGTTGCTGGCCAACAAGTTCCTCGGCCCGAGCGACAGCATGACGGCGGGTCGACTGTGGTTCGTCGAAGTGGTGGTGTGGATTCTGGTCGCGCTCGCCGCCGTCTGTTGGCTACCGCTCGGCGACCGGTTGGAGCGGCAGTGGCCGTTCGGCTTCGCGGTCGCGTTCCTGGCGTTCGGGCTGGCCCTGCGGTACGACGTGTTCGGGTTCGGCCTCGGCGACGGCGCGTGGTTCACGGTGCTCGCGTTCTGGTTCTTCGCGGTCGGCTGGGCCGCGGCGAAGGCGACCAAGGTCTGGCAGCGGGTGGCGGTCACGGTGGTGCTGGCCATCGGCCTGTTGGGTTACTTCTCGAACCTCGAGCGCGAAGCGTTGGTGTTCGCCGGTCTCGCACTGCTGATCTGGCTGCCCGCCATCCGGTGTCCCACCGCGGTCGCGGTCGTCGCGGGCACCGTCGCCGAGGCCTCGCTGTACGTCTACCTGACCCACTACCAGGTGTATCCGCTCTTCGGCAGGCACGTCGTGCTCGGCGTCATCGCGTCGGTCGCGGTGGGCGTGCTGCTGACGCAGTTGGTCGCCACGATCCGGCAACAGATCCGCGATCGCGGACTGCTGCCCGTCAGTCGGTCGGCTGTTCCCGTTCGGCGATGAGTCCCTCCTGGGCCAGCGTCGCCGCGACGGTGCCGTCGGCCCCGACCAGACTCGCCGTGATCACCCCGCGCCCGCGCGCCGCGGCGGGTGAGCGCGACTCCAACAGATTCCACCGATCGGCGCGCACCGGCCGATGGAACCAGATCGACGAGTCGGTCGTGCCGCTGCGGTGGGTGCGCCCGCTCATCGAGTGGCCGTGCACCTTCAACGCCGGGTCGATCATGTACACGTCGGTGACGTAGACCGCGACGAGCGTGTGCAGCAGCGGATCGTCGGGCAGCGCCACCGTCGCCCGCCACCAGAGCCGCCGGACGAACTCACCGCCCGTCCCGTGGTCGTCGATGCGAATGTCGATCTCGTCCAACGGCATCGACGGCGCCGGACCGGCGGGACCGGTCCGCGGCAGCGTCTCGGGGTCACCCGGCATCGACTCCCACCTGCCGTGCTCGGGCCCGGCCATGGGCGCGGAGAACGACACGCTGGCGGTGGTCAGCAGGCGGCCGTCCTGTCGGGCATCCACCCGGCGCGCGGCGGCGGTGCGCCCGTCGAACACGCGCTGCACGGCGTACTCGACGGGGTCGCCTGCCTCGCCGCCGCGCAGGAACTGCAGGTGCATGTTCGTCGGCGGCTTCGCCGTCTCGACGGTGCGGCACGCGGCGGCCAGGCTCTGCGCCATGAACTGGCCGCCGAACGACCGTTTGCCCTCCGGCCCGGAGGCGGGACCGTGGAAGGTGTTCTCCTCGGTCATCCGCACGTCGAGCAGATCGAGCAGCACGCTCATGCGACGGTGCCCGACGCGACCAGCGCGTCGATCTCGGCTGCCGTCAGCCCCAGCCGGTCCCGCAGTACGGCGGCGGTGTGATCGCCGAGCGTCGGTGCGGCGACCGCAGGCGGGTGGACACCGTCGATCGACACCGGCAGGCCGGGCGCCAGGTACCGCCCGATACCCGGCTGATCGAGTTCGGTGAAGAGCGGGTTGGACGTCACCTTGTCCTCGGTGACCACGTCGGCGAAGGTCCGGTAGCGCTCCCACAGGATCGACGTGGCCGACAGCGCGGCGACCACCTCCTCGGCGGTCCGCTCGGTGAACCACACGGTGAACAGACCGGTGAGCGCGTCGCGGTGCCGATATCGGTCGCCCTCGTCGGTGAAATCGGCTCCGAGCGAAATTCCCAGCGCGGCAACGGCTTTCGCCGTTGCGGTCATCTCGGTGAGGTCCCGGAAGTGCCTGCCGGTGAGCGCGACGACCATGAACGAGACGCCGTCGCTGCTGGTGAACTGCTGACCGTACTGACCGAAGATCGAGTTGCCGATCCGCTCCCTCGGCGTGCCGTTGATCATCACCTCGGTCAGGAAGCTGAGGTTTCCCGCCGTCGCGAGCGCGACGTTCTCCAACGGGATGCTGATCCGCTGGCCCATGCCCGTGGTGTCGCGGTGCCGCAGCGCCGCGGTGACGGCGAGTGCGGCGTACAGCCCCGCACGCGACGTCCCAGGCGGGCAGCACGTGGTTGACCGGGCCTGCCAGTCCGACCGGGCCGGTGACCAGCGGGAAACCGATGCCCGCGTTGACGGTGTAGTCGACCCCGGTGCCTCCGTCCGCGCGACCGGATATCTCGACGTGGATGAGGTCCGGGCACACTCGCGCCAGGGTGTCGTACGAATGCCATTGGCGTCCAGCCACATTGGTGATCAGGACGCCGCTGTCGGCGATCAGGCGCTGGACGAGGTCCTGCCCGTCCGGCGAGCGCACGTCCACGGCGACGGAACGCTTGCCCTTGTTGAGTCCGGCCCAGTAGATGCTGTCGCCGTCCTCGGTCACCGGCCAGCGGTGATAGTCGGCGGCGCCGCCGACCGGGTCGACGCGGATGACCTCGGCACCCAGCTGCGCCAGCGTCATGCCGGCCAGAGGCACCGCGACGAAGCTGGAGATCTCGATGATCCGCACTCCGGCCAGCGGACGGGTGGCATCCGGTCCATCAGTCATGCAACTCACGATATGGGGCACCGGCGTGGTCGCCGCGGCTCACCCCTCGATGACGGCCTTGGCGCAGGGCGGGTGAAGCAGCGACGTCTCAGACGAGCTCGACGGCGTCGGCGATGGAGTCGAGCACGCGGCTCGGCCGGAACGGATAACGCTCGATGTCCGGCAGCGTCGTCGAGCCGGTGAGCACCAGGATGGTCTCCAGCCCCGCCTCGATGCCCGCCACGACGTCGGTGTCCATCCGGTCCCCCACCATCACGGTGTCCTCGGAGTGCGCCTCGATGCGGTTCAGCGCGCTGCGGAACATCATCGGATTCGGCTTGCCGACGAAGTACGGTTCGCGGCCGGTGGCCTTGGTGATGAGCGCCGCAACCGACCCGGTGGCAGGCGTCGGTCCTTCGGCCGATGGCCCTGTGACGTCGGGGTTGGTGGCGATGAAGCGCGCACCGGCGACGATGAGCCGGATGGCCTTGGTGATCGACTCGAACGAGTAGGTCCGCGTCTCGCCGAGCACCACGAAGTCGGGCCCCGTGTCCGTCAAGGTGTAGCCGACCTCGTGTAACGCCGTGGTCAGGCCTGCCTCGCCGATCACGTACGCCGATCCGCCAGGCAACTGGTCGTGCAGGAAGGCCGCGGTGGCCAGAGCCGAGGTCCAGATCGAGGCCTCGGGCACCTCGAGACCCGACCGCAGCAGGCGGGCGGCCAGGTCACGTGGCGTGAAGATCGAATTGTTGGTCAGCACCAGGAACGGGCGCTTCTTATCGGTCAGGCGCTGCAGGAATTCGGCAGCGCCGGGCAGCGCACGTTCCTCGTGGACCAGGACGCCGTCCATGTCTGTGAGCCAGCACTGCGGTGGGGTGCGCACCGTGTCAGTGTCTCAAGCCGCCCGGTCCGGCGTCAGCGAACCACCACAGCGGACGGTGTCCGCGGCGCACCGAGGGCGTCTCGATGCGACGGCGGCCGGCGGCCACCCTCGTCGGCGATGTCGTAGCGCCTCGCGAGTTCCGCGCCGATCAACGTGTGGCCGCTGAGCTCGGTCAGGGCGGGATCCGAGTGCAGCGCGTCGATCACCCGCCCGGTGAATTCGGGCGTCTCGGCGTGTCGCGCCGTCTCGGCGTAGGCCTCGGGGTGGCCGTCGAACGCGCGGCGGAACTTCTCCGTCAACAGGATGCCCATCCAGATCGACACCGTGCAGACGCCGGTGCCGTCGAAGTCGACGGCCATGTCGGCCGCCAGCTTGTCGACCCCCGCCTTCTGCGCCCCGTAGGCAGGCCCGTGCATGTAGCAGACCGAGCCTGGCGACGAGGTGAACGCGATCAACCCACGGCCCCGCGCGACCATCAGCGGGGCGGCGTACCACGACGCGACGTACGCCGACCGCAGCCCGACGTCGAGGATGTCGGCGAGGTCAAGTGGCTTCTCCCAGAACGGCTTCGGATTCGTCAGCTCGTCGTGGACCGCGGCGGCATTGTTCACCAGAAGATCCAGTCGGCCGCACTCCCGCATCACCCGTTCGAACAGCGCGCCAACGGCGTCGTCGTCGCGGTGGTCGACCCGAACGGCAATGCCGCCGTCGCCAGGATCGGTGACCGTCCGGCCCGTCAGGTAGACCCGCCACCCGGACGTGCGCAGCGCGGCCGCGATGCCGCGTCCGGCGCCACGACTCGCCCCGGTCACCACGGCGACGGGCTGTTCGTCTTCGGTCACCCGGATGACGCTACGAGACGGTACGGCGAATCGCCCAGGTGAACCGGTAGATTCGAGGTATGGCAACGGATGAGGCCGCAGCGTCGTCGAAGCAGCAACCGCTGCTCGTGCTCGGCAAGATCACCGAGATCCTCGACGCGTTCTCGCTGTCCCGTCCGTCGATGACGCTCGGTGAGATCCAGCAGGCGACCGGCCTGCCGACGTCCACGGTGCAGCGGTTGGTCAGCAACATGGCGGCACAGGGCCTGCTGGACAGGTCCGGCGATCAGATCCGCATCGGAGTCCGCGTCGCCTACTGGGCAGCCGCGGCCACGAAGGATCTCGACGAGTTGGCCGTGGTCAACCCGGTATTGAAGGAGATTCGCGACAAGACCGGCGAGACCGCCTGCTTCTTCAAGGTCGAGCAGACCTTCCGGGTCTGCGTGGCCATCGCGGAGACGCGTCACGCCCTGCGGCGCGACATGTACGTGGGCCACATCATCCCGCTGCACGCAGGCTCGGCATCCCGGGTGCTGCTCGCGTGGAATCCCGAACTCGCCGAACAGGTTCTCGCCGGACCGCTCGAGCACCTGACCGACTACACGGTGACCAACGCGGAAGACCTACGGGGCCTGATAACGCAGGCCAGGGCCGACGGGTACGCCATCACGGCCGGGGAACGCGAGGACTCGGCGTCCGGACTCTCGGCTCCGGTGTTCGACGCCGCGGGCGACGTGCTCGGTGCGCTGACGATCAGTGGACCCACGATCCGCATGCCGCAGGCGCAGTGCGAGGACTGGATCGACCTGTTGGTCGGTTATGCCGAGCAGATCACCAGGACGCTGGGCGGCCATGCGCCGCAGCGGCCGTGATCAGTTGAGCACCCATTCGAACGCCGCGGCCTTCGACCGGGCGCCCTGAATCGTCCGGGACCGGTTCGGCTCGTTGACGTCGGCGAGCAGATCCTCCGTGGTGTGGACCAACGCGGACAGCGTGGCCGGGGTGAACCAATCCGGCCGCAACGCGAACAGCAGGTCCTCCGTCGAGGTGTTGCCGCTTGCGCCTGGCGCGAACGGGCAACCGCCGAGGCCGCCGAGCGAACCGTCGACCATGACCGCACCGGCGTCGATGGCGGCCAGCGTGTTCGCCACGCCGAGCCCCCACGTGTCATGACCGTGAAAGACGATGCGGCGCCGCGGTGTTGAGTCCCGCACCGCCGCGACGAGGTCGGTGACCTGCATGGGCACGGCCTGTCCGAGCGTGTCGCACAGCACGATGTCCGCCGCGCCGTCGGTACGGGGGTCGGACGCGATGTCGAGCACGCGCTGCGGGTCGACCGGGCCCTCGAACGGACACGTGAACGACGTGGCGATGCACAGTTGGATCTCGCCGTTCACGTCGTGTGCGATGCGCACGGCGTCCGGCATGGCGGCGATGCTGGCCTCGGTGTCGCGCCCGATGTTGGCCTGGTTGTGGGCATCCGACGCCGAGAAGCAGTACTGAAAGTTGCGCGCACCGGCCGCCGCGGCCTTCTCGACGTGCCGCGGCGTGGCCACCCAGATCCAGCACTTGGCCAGCTCGTCCGGGGTCAGGGCGGCGATGACGTCCGTCGTGTCCGCCAGCGCGGGAACCATGTCCGCACGGGCCATGGATCCGATCTCCAGCGCGGGCACGCCGAGTGCCAGCAGCGTGCGGATGATCCTGATCTTGCTTTCGGTGGGCAGCAGCTTGCCGGTGAGTTGAAGCCCGTCGCGCAGCGTGACGTCCCGCAGTTGGACGTCGTCGGCGTATGGCCGTGGCGTGGTCATGCGACACCCCTGTCCCGGACGGGCTGTGGGCCCGCCAGCCTGTCGAGTTGGTCGGGGCTCAGCGACGACAGTGAGGACAACACCTCTCGGGTGTGCTCGCCGAGGTCGGGGCCGACCGACCGGATCGACAGCGATGCGCCACCGACCACGGGCACGATGCCGGGGAATCCCACCGGCCGATCGCCGTCCCCGGTATCGACGTCGAAGTACTGAATCATGTTGCGCTCCTTGTACTGTTCGTCGGCGCAGATGTCGGCGGCGTTGTAGATCGGTCCGCTGGGCACGCCCGCGTCGTCGAGGATCGCGAGCGCCTCGTCGCGGGAATGCCCTCGGGTCCACGCGGCGATCGCGTCGTCGAGCTCGTCGCGGCGCCGCCATCGACCCGCGTTGGTCTGCAGGTCCGGATCGTCGGCGAGGTCGTCGCGCCCGATCACCCGCATGTAGCGACCGAAGATGCCGTCGCCGTTGCCCGCGACGATGATGCTGGCGCCGTCGTTACACGGGTAGGCATTGCTCGGTGCGATGCCCTCCATGCGACCGCCGACGCGCTCGCGCGTGACGCCGTAGGCCAGGTGATCGGGTACCAGCGACTCCATCACCGACAGCACCGCTTCGTTGAGGGCGACGTCGATGACGCGATGGGCCAGCGGCACGACCGCCCGGCTGCGATGGAGCAGCGCCATGACGGTGCCGAACGCCGCGTAGATCCCGGCGATCGAGTCGCCGATCGACACCCCGACCCGCACCGGCGGCCGGTCGGGATCGCCGACCAGCTCGCGCAGGCCGCCGACCGCCTCGGCGACGGCGGCGAAGCCGGGGCGCTCCGACATCGGTCCGGTCTGCCCGAACGCAGAGATCCTGGTGATGACGAGATCGGGGTTGGCCCGGTTCAGCTCGTCGGGGCCCAATCCCCAGCGCTCCAGGGTGCCGGGCCGGAAGTTCTCCAGCAGCACGTCGGCGCGCCGGACGAGGTCCAGCACGATCCGCCTGCCCTCGTCGGTCTTCAGATCCAGCACGATGGACTTCTTGTTGCGGTTGATCGTCCGGTACAGCATCGACGTGTCGCCGGCGTACAGCCGCCAGTTGCGAAGTTCGTCGCCGGTCACGGGTCGCTCGACCTTGATCACCTCCGCGCCGAAGTCGGCGAGCATTCGGCCCGCGGTCGGTGCGGCGATGTAGTTGCCGAGTTCGAGCACCCGGATGCCCGCCAGCGGGCGGTACTCGCTCAAATCGTTGTCAGTCATGGTTTTTCCAGGGGTCGAGGGCGGTCAGAACAGGAGTGACAGAGGCAGGATCAACAGGATCGCGACCACCGAGGCGACCGAGACACCCACCGTGCAGGTCTTCAAGGTGCCGCGGGTGGTCTGGCCCATCAGTGACTGCAGGAGCCAGAACGTGTTGCTGGTGACGTGGACGACGAAGAGCGAGCCCGCGCCGGCAGCCAGGGCGATCAGCACCGGGTCGAGCCCGATGATCGGGGCGACGGGAGCCAGGATGCCCGCCGAGGTGATCGCGGAGATGGTCACCGACCCGACCGCGATGTGCAGGACCGCGGCGATCACCCACACCATCAGAAGCGGTGCGGCGTGGGTGGCCTTGAAGTACTCACCGAGGATGTCGCCGAGGCCGGTGGCCTTGATGGTCGCCGCCAGCGAGCCTCCGACGCCGGTGAGGATCAGGATCTGCCCGCTCTCCTTGAACCCGGTGGCGATGGCCTGCTCGATCGCCCCTGGGCCCAGCGCATGGCGGCCGACGAAGCTGGTCCCGACGAGCCCGATCAGCAGGGCGATCACGGGCGACGACAAGAACGCGATCACCGGGTTGTGCACGTCGGCGGCGTCCAGGATCGCGCCGCAGGCGATGAGCGCCAACGCGCACAGCAGCGGTGCGAACAGCAGCAGCAGCGGTGTCTCGGTGCTGACGACGACGGCGGTCTTCGTCGCGACGCCACCGGCGCGCTTCGTCATTGCTCGGTGCGGCATCGACCTCGGCACCACCGCCGGCCGGGTCGTGGCCGGCACCGGCCTCCGGTGTTTCATCCTCGGATCCGAGGAACTCCTGTTCGTCGCGGTCGACGGCCCACCAGCCGTGGTTGAACAGAAAGGACATGATCGCCACGGAGATCGCCACCGTCGGGATGACCAGGAGCACGCCGAACAGCAGCATCTTGCCCAGCGGCACGCCGAGCAGCCCGGCCAGCGCGAGGGCGCCGACACCCGGCACCGTGAGGACGATGCCGCACTCGAGGCCGATGGCCATTGCGGTGGCCATCCGCGCGGTGCCGTTCTTGCCGACCTTGTCGGCCAGGCTGCGGGCCAGTGGCGCCGAGATCACCAGCAGCACGTCCAGGTAGATCGACTGCAGGAACGTGGCGATGGTCAGCGACAGTGCGTACGGCATCCGCTTGGGGCCGAATACCCGCAGCAAGGTCTGGACCAGACGTTGGATGGCACCGGTGCGCTGAAGGATCGCTCCCATCAGCACGCCGAACGCGATCAGCAGTCCGACCTCGGCCATGATGTCGCCGAAGCCGGTCATGATCGCGTCGATCGTCTTCTTGACGCCGACGCCGGCGGCCAGCCCGAGGTAGGCCGAACCGATGACGAGCGATACCACCGGGTTGAACTTGAACCGCACGATCATGATCACGACCGCGACGATCGCTATCGCCGTGTTGGCGATGATGGCGACCTCTGACATGGGCTTCCCTTTCCGTGGCGTGCCTGCGTCAGATCACGTTGCCTGTGGTTTGTGATGCCAAACACGTCCTACTCATATTATGAGCACATACCCACAATGTAGGTCAAGTGTCGGCTTCATGGCGAATGCCGGTGCGATGGGGCGCCACGACCACCCCTCTCCTGTTGCGGCGTTGCCGATCGGAAGACGAGCAACTAGCGGGGACGGCTGAAGAGACGAACGTGCACGCCGTGCGTCGCAGGCGCCGACGCGAGCAGCGTCGATGCGATGGTGTCGTGACGAATAACCTTCAGTGACAACGTAATTGCCCGCACGACCAGCTCCTCGCCGCCCGCTCAATGGCCGGCGAAGCACCGATTCATGCCGTGCCGATGTCCCAATCCACCGTGAAGCCCTCCCGTAGCACCAGGTCGATCAGCACGTCAGTGCGCTCAGCGAGCGGCCAAGCCTGGTGCGTGAACCCGTCGGCGCCGAAGAACGCGTAGTTCACCGAGCTGCTCGGCGTCGTTCGGGACCGGTAGACGATCGCATCCAGGTCGGGCCACCATGCGCGGGCCGCGTCGGCGAGGTGCTGACAGCTACCCCACACCACCTCGTGCTGGCCGGTGTTGATCTGATCGTCGACGTCGAGCGCGTCGAGGTTGCGCTCGGTGCGCAAGTCGAGGACACGCAGCGACCGCGTCGTCACCAGCCGAATGAGATATTGACCGGCGTGGTCGGCAGGCACGACCAAGCCGGTTCCGCGGTAGCGCTCACGGAAGGCTCCGACGAGTCGTGTTGCGGCATAACGCGTCCGGAACTTCCCGGACACCGGATCGAACCGGAAACGCGGTTCGGCGAATCCCTCCCACGTCCACTCCGAGGGATGTGTCGCCTCCACACGCCACACCTCGGTGCCGGCCCGGACCCGCCGACTCTGCAGCCCGCCCGGCCGCTCCGCGGGCGGCGGCCGCCGGTACCCGGCTGGGAGGTCAGGCACCGAGCGAAGTGAGGATCCGCCATGCCGCGTCGGCCGTGGCCGGGTCGCGCAACGCCTCGGTGATCGACGACCCATCGAGTTCGTCGCGGGTCATCCGCATGATGCGGTCGGCGGCAACGGAATCCGACGTGAACCGGGTGACCAGTTCCAGGATCCGCGGTAAATCGGTGCGTAACCGGTCATCGTCGAATTGCCATGCCGGGAACCACGTCTGGTTGCCGACTGCGGCGCCGAGTAGTCGGCCCCGACTACGGAGCCGATGCACGGCCTGCGGTGTGGCGTAGCGCAGCAGACGCTGGACTTCGGAGGTGGCCAGGGCGCCGTCCAGGAAGTCGCTTGCGAGCACCGCGCGGCGGCGTTCGTTGATGCTGCGGGCCGCTACGTGCTCGAGCGTTCCTTGCGGCGTCGTCGGCGCGAGTAGGAGCTCGTCGAGGACCGCAGCGAAGCCGGCGTCTTGGCGGACGCGCGCCTCGATTTGGCGAACGAGAGGGGCAACGGCGGCGGTCATGCCCTGATTCTACGTTGACGCAGACGATTGAAACAATCGAAACACGCTGGTGGAGTCCTCATCCACGGGGTCCGAACGTCAGCCGACCCCGGCATGACCAGCGTCAGTCGGGTAGCCGCAACTCCGGCTTCTCCACCTCTTCGATGTTGACGTCCTTGAAGGTGATCACCCGAACCTGCTTGACGAAGCGCGCAGGTCGGTACATGTCCCACACCCAGGCATCGGCGAGGCGCAGTTCGAAGTAGACCTCGCCGTCGGAGTTGCGCGGCACCATTTCGACGCTGTTCGCCAGATAGAAGCGCCGCTCGGTCTCGACGACATAGCTGAACTGCCCCACGATGTCCTTGTATTCGCGGTACAGCGAGAGCTCCATCTCGGTTTCGTACTTCTCGAGATCCTCGGCACTCATCGGTTCAGCGGTCCTTTGGTCGGTGTGGAGTTCATCATTCCTCAACCCAGTTCGCCATGCCGCGCTGCCTCCCCGCCGAACTCACCATCGGGCACCCCGTCGGGCGCCCCGACCAACCTTCGCACGTTGATGAACGAGTAACGGTGCTGGCTGCACGGACCCAACTCGGCCAGCGCAGCGGTGTGCGCGGGGGTGCTGTAGCCCTTGTGCTCGGCGAAACCGTACCCGGGGTGGTCGGCCTCCATCGCCACCATCAGCCGGTCACGGCTCACCTTGGCCAGCACGCTGGCCGCGGCGATGCAGGCCGCCGCGGCGTCCCCGCCGACCACCGGCAGCGACGGCATCGGCAGCCCGGGGACCCGGAATCCGTCGCTCAGCACGTATCCCGGCCGCATGGGCAGCCCCGCGACGGCGCGCCGCATCCCCTCGATGTTGGCCACGTGCACGCCGCGACGGTCCACCTCGGTCGAGGGGATGAAGACCACGTGATAGGCCACTGCGTACCGGCGGATGAGCGGGAACAGCCGTTCGCGCTCCCGCTCGTTGAGTTTCTTGGAGTCGTCGAGCGCCGCCAGGCTCTCGAGCCGGTTGGGCCCGAGCACGCACGCCGCGACCACCAACGGGCCCGCACATGCCCCGCGGCCGACCTCGTCGACCCCGGCCACCGGGCCGAGGCCCCCGCGGTACAGCGCGGACTCGAGCGTGCGCAGGCCGCCGGACTTCCGGATCACCGTCCGGGGCGGCCAGGTCGCCGGCAAGGGCTAGACACCTCTGGTCTTCGCGCAAGCGGCTCATCGCGTGCCTCTGTTACTGGGACGTCTGCGGATTCATGCTGTCGACGCCACCCCATCGCGACGGCGGCCACGCGATGAACCGCGCCTTTCCGATCACGTTGTCCACCGGCACGGTGCCCGCCATGGGGTCACCGGTGCACAGCAGCCCGCGCTGCGCGTCGGCGGGCAGGTTGGTGCAGTGAGCCCGCGAGTCGGCCGAGTGCGTGCGGTTGTCACCCATCACCCAGAGTCGCCCGTCGGGGACCTTCACCGGCCCGAACTCGTTGCCGAGGCACGGGTAGACGGCGGGGTCCGCCATCATCGTCGTCGGGTCGAGATAGGGCTCGTGCAGTTTCTTGCCGTCGACGGTCAGACCGGTGGTGGCGCGACACTCGACGGTCTGGCCGCCGGTCGCGATCACGCGCTTGACCAGGTCGTTCTCGTCGGGCGGAACGAATCCGATGAAGGACAGCCCATTCTCCAGCGTGCGGATCACGGGGTTGGCCGAGCGGATCGACTTGTAGCCGATGTTCCACGACGGCGGGCCCTTGAACACCACCACGTCGCCGGGTTCGGGCTTGGAGAACCGGAAGGTGAGCTTGTCCACCATGATCCGGTCGCCGACGCACCCGGCGCAGCCGTGCAACGTCGGTTCCATCGACTCGGACGGAATGAGGTACGGCCGCGCGACGAACGTCAGCATGACGTAGTACAGGACGATCGCGATGGTCAGCAGGATCGCGGCTTCACGCACCGCGCCGCGCTTGCGTTCCGGCTGTTCCGGGGCTGCCTCGTCGGCAGCTTGGGTGTCGGCGGCGTCCGCAGCGTCAGTGGCGTCGGTCGCGTCGGTGGCGTCGGTCACGCCATCAGAGTAGCCAGGGCGATGCCTACCGGCCCGCCGCATGAGCCCCAACGATCACACCCGTCCCGGTGCGACGTCAGCGCTTCTCCTTGATCTTGGCCTTCTTGCCCCGCAGCTCGCGGAGGTAGTACAGCTTCGCGCGACGCACGTCACCGCGGGTGACGACGTCGATGTGGTCGATGTTGGGCGAATGCACCGGGAAGGTGCGCTCGACACCGACGCCGTAGCTTTCCTTGCGCACCGTGAAGGTCTCGCGCACCCCGCCACCCTGGCGACGCAGCACGACGCCCTTGAAGACCTGAACGCGCTCCTTGGAGCCTTCGATGACCTTCACGTGCACGTTGATGGTGTCGCCGGGGCCGAAAGCCGGGATGTCGTCGCGCAGCGACGTCTGGTCGACGAAATCCAGCGTATTCATCGGTGACACTTCCTTGCTGTTCGCGGCTGCGGGCGGTCCGTCATGATGACGACGTGGCGCCGAGCCGGGTCTCGTACTTTGGGTTCATCACGCAGCAGTCGGAGGCAGGAGATTTCTTGGATGTCCCCCGACGTGCGCAGACAACTGCTCAATTGTGCCAGACGGCGCCCGAGCGGCGAAATCGCGCCATCTGAGCCCCCGTCTGACGTCGCCGACCTCGACCGAAACACCCGGCCACCTGAAGGCGCGGCGAGACTTCCGAGCCGTTAGTCTGACCAAGCCCGGGTCGGGAACGAGAGCCCAAACCCGCGGCAAGAATCTCGTCGCACTCTTTCCCGAGGAGGGCCATGTACCGGCGGCCGTCGACGCTGCTGTTGGTCACCGCCGCCGCGGTGGCCGTCATGACGGTCGCAGCAGGATGCGAGGCCAAGGTGTACGGCACTCCGCCGGTGCCCTCCTCGCCGCCGCTCACCGTGGTCGCCCCCCTCGGCAGCATGGCCCCGCTGCCCGAGGCTCCGCCCGACGAGCCTGCGGTGGCGTTCACCGGACTGGACGCGCGAGAGCGGCAGGCCTCCACGGACGCCTCCAAGTCCGGCGCGAACCTCACCGTCGCGGTGCTCGACCGCAACACCGGCCAACTGGTCACCAGTGGGGCAGGCACCATCGCCATCGCCTCGGTGGTCAAGCTCTTCATCGCCGACGACCTGCTGCTGCAGGTGTCCAAGGGCCAGACGCAGCTCTCCCCCGACGACCGTGCGGCGTTCGACCGGATGCTGCGGTCGTCCGACGACAGCGCGGCGGAGAACTTCTGGAACCGCAGCGGCGGCAGCGCGATCATCAACCGGGTGGTCGCTCGCTACGGATTGACATCGACCCACGCGCCGAGCAACGGGCGGTGGTTCAACACCATCAGCACGGTCACCGACCTGGTCCACTACTACGACATGATGCTGGCGGGCAGCGGCGGGTTGCCGCCCGAACAGGCCAACCTGATCCTGTCCAACCTTGCGGCGTCCACGCCGACTGCGCCCGACGGGATGGTGCCCGGCGGCGTCTACCCGCAGCGGTTCGGCATCCCGGAAGGGCTCTACGCCGAACCCGTCGCGGTCAAGCAGGGCTGGATGTGCTGCGTCGGCTCCGACTGGCTGCATCTGTCCACGGGCGTGATCGGACCGGATCGCCGCTATGTGATGGCGATCAGCTCGATGCAGGCCACGGACGCAACCGACGCTCGCGCGACCATCACCCAGGCCGTGAAGACGATGTTCCCGGGCGGCCGCATCTAGCCGTCGCGCCGGCCCGAACCCTGAGCCCGATCCAGCAGGTCCGGCCTGCGCTCACGCGTTCGCCGCAGCGCCTGCTCGCGACGCCAGGCAGCGACCTTCGCGTGGTCGCCGGACAACAGCACGGACGGTACGTCCAGCTCACGCCAACTGACCGGCCTGGTGTAGCTCGGCCCCTCCAACAGCCCGTCGGAGTGCGAATCATCCTGGTGCGAAACGGGATTGCCCAAGACGTCGGGCAGTAGGCGAACCACCGCCTCGATCATGACGAGGGTGGCGGACTCGCCGCCGGGCAGGACGTAATCGCCGATCGACACCTCCTCGACCCGCATGCGGCGGGCGGCGTCGTCGGCGACCCGCTGGTCGATGCCCTCGTAGCGGCCGCACGCGAACACCAGGTGCGCCTCGGTGCTCCACCGATGGGCGTCGGCCTGCGTGAACGGCCTGCCCGCAGGCGTCGGCACGACGAGAAGCGTGTCAGCCGAGCAGATCTCGTCCAGCGCCTCGCCCCACACCGGAGCCGTCATGACCATGCCCGGCCCGCCGCCGTACGGCGCGTCGTCGACCGAGCGGTGCACGTCACGGGTCCAGCGCCGCAGATCGTGGACGTCCAGTTCGATGACGCCGTTGGCGATCGCCTTGCCAGGCAACGATTGTCGCAACGGATCGAGATAGTCCGGAAATATGGTGACGACATCAATCCGCATGGTGGCGCACCTAGATCGAGTCCAGATCGAGAAGGCCGTCCGGAGGGTCGATCTCGACGATGCCGTCGGTGAGCGACACCGACGTCACGATCGCGCTGACGAAGGGAACCAGCACCTCGGCGTCGGCATCGGTCTTCACCGACAACAACTCCCCCGCGGCGGTATGCAGCACCTCGGCGACCGCGCCCACCTCGCGACCGGAGACGGTGCGCACCCGCAGACCTTCGAGCTGGTGGTCGTAGAACTCGTCGGGGTCCTCGATGGGCGGCAGGTCCGCGGTGTCGACGATGAACAGGCTGCCCCGCAGCGCGTCGGCCGCATCGCGGCTCGCGATGCCGTCGAGCCGCACCAGCAGACGGCCGCCGTGCTCGCGCGCCGCATCGACCACGTAGGTGTGCTCGGTCTTGTCCCGCGCCCTGGCACGCAGGGCGGTGCCCGGCGCGAACCGGCCGTGCGGATCGTCGGTGCGGACGTCCACGACGACCTCACCGCCGATGCCATGCGCTTTGACGACGCGTCCGACGACGAGGTCCATCAGGTCCTTCCCCGAGTCGCTACGCTGCCCGCCGAGCTACTGGTCGGTGTCCACCACGTCGACGCGGATGCCGCGGCCGCCGATGCCCGCGACCAGGGTGCGCAGAGCGGTGGCGGTGCGACCGCCGCGGCCGATCACCTTGCCCAGGTCATCGGGGTGCACGTGCACCTCGACCGTGCGTCCACGGCGGTTGGTCACCATGTCGACGCGGACGTCATCGGGGTTGTCGACGATCCCGCGGACCAGATGTTCGACGGCGTCGACGACGACAGTGCTCATTCGGTGGCGGCGGCGTCAGCAGGCGCGGACTCGGCGGGCGCCTCGGCCGTCTCGGCCTCGTCGGCCGCCTTGGCGGGAGCCTTCTTCTTCTTGGGCGTGATCGCCTGGCCGGTGGGCGCATCGTCGGCGGAGGCCAGCGCGGCGTTGAACAGGTCCAGCTTGCTGGGCTTGGGCTCCTTGACCTTCAGCGTGCCCTCGGTACCCGGCAGGCCCTTGAACTTCTGCCAGTCGCCGGTGATCTTCAGCAGTGCCAGGACGGGATCGGTGGGCTGGGCGCCGACGCCGAGCCAGTAGAGCGCGCGCTCCGAGTCGATCTCGATGACGCTCGGGTCTTCCTTCGGGTGGTAACGGCCGATGACCTCGATGGCGCGGCCATCGCGGCGGTTGCGCGCGTCGGCGACGGCGATGCGGTACTGGGGATTGCGGATCTTGCCGAAGCGGGCGAGCTTGATCTTGACAGCCATGGTCGAGCGGGTTCTCCTGTGATTGCCACGCTTGCAATTCAAGCGACGCCGGCGGGATGCCGGGTCCGGTTTTGCCTTGCGTGTGTGACGGCCGAGCAAGCACGTCCAGCGAGAAGCCGGAGGCGGATCGCGCTGACGTGGGTCGCGCGGCAGACAGCCGCCCATTGTGCCAGAACACCGGCTACCGGTGAAAATCCGGCCCGTCGCGCGGCGCCGCAAGGGGCGCGTCGGTGGTGGCCCCGGTTCGATCTGGTTTACAAGTATTCGCGAAAGTGTCACGCTCTCGGAATGGACGACACGACCGCCCTGCTCGAGATCGAGGCGATCAAACAGCTGAAGGCCCGGTACTGCCGATACCTGGACACCAAGGACTGGACCGCGTGGCGCGGGATCTTCGCCGACGACTTCGTCAGCGACACCTCGGAGGCAGGCGGCAAGGTGATCGAAGGCGCGGATGCCTTCGTCGAGTTCACCCGCAAGAGCCTGCGCTCACAGCCCACCGTGCATCAGGTGCACGCGCCGGAGATCGAGTTGACCTCGCCGACCACCGGAAACGGCGTGTGGGCGCTCGAGGACGTGATCCGGTTCGGGCCCGGCGTGAACCTGCGCGGCTACGGCCACTACCGGGAGACCTACCAGAAGGTCGACGGACGATGGCACATCAAGAGCTCGAAGCTGACGCGGCTACGCGAGGACGTCTTCAACGGCCTCGTCTCCGTGTACGTCTCCAACCGGATCCGGAAGGTCCTGATGAGCGCCGCGCGCCGGGTGGTCAAGTGAGCGGCGCGCCCGTCGGCACCGTTCTGGTGACCGGCGCATTCGGTCAGGTAGGCAGGCGCTGCGCGGAGATCCTGCTCGGGCGGGGCCGAAAGGTCGTGGCACTGGACCTGCCCGGGGAGAACTCCGTCGCCGCGGCGCGGACGCTGTCCGATTCGGCGCATTCCGGCACGCTCGTCACGGCCTACACCGATCTGCTCGACGCGGAGGCGGTGCGCGCACTCGTCGCCGAGCAACAGCCGGACGCCATCGTGCACCTTGCGGCGATCCTGGCGCCGGCGTCCTATCGCAACCCGGCACTGGCCAGGAAGGTCAACGTCGGGGGGACGCGCAATCTCGTCGAGGCCGCGGGCGCGCTCGGACGGGCGCCGCTCTTCGTCACGGCCTCCAGCGCGTCGGTATACGGGTCGCGCAACCCGTACCGCCACCCGGAACGGATCACGCCGGAGACGCCCGTCAACCCCATCGACCAGTACGGCGAGGACAAGGTTCTGGCGGAGGCGGTGATCGGAAGCAGCGGCCTCCCCCATGCCGTCCTGCGATTGGCAGGCGTCATCTCGCCGGACGCCGCGTCGAGCATGAACACCGACTACCTCCTGCTGATGCGTGCGACGCCCGGCGACAACCAGCTGCACACCGTGGACGCCCGCGATGTCGCCCTCGCCTTCGCGAACGCGGTGGACCGCGGCGACGCCATCGACGGCAAGGTGCTGCTGATCGCAGGCGACGACACGCACATGCACACCCACCGCGAGCTCGAGGACGACATGATGGCGACGGTCGGCATCGGCAGGCTCGGCCCGTCGGCGAGCCTGCCCGGCGACCCCGACGACGATCGCGGCTGGAGCTTCACCGGCTTCTTCGACACGACGGAGTCCGCGGCCCTGCTCGACTTCCAGCGGCACGACTGGGCGCAGACCATGGCGTGGATCGCCGAGTCACAGGGCAGGCGCGTCGCAGCGCTGCGATTGCTCGGCCCGGTGCTCCGACCGCTGATGCGCCAGATCCTGGCGGTGCAGCGCCGGGTGGAGAAGCGGGGACCCTACGCCGACCCGTGGACCTTGATCGCCGCGAAGTACGGCACCGAGGTGTTGGCCGGGACCGACGGCTGAGCCGGACGGCTCAGACCCTCGACGACTGGGCTCAGACGACTTTGTCGAAACACTTCTCCTCGACCCGGCGGGTCATCCGCCAGCCGTCGGGGGTGCGGACGAACTCGTCGACGTACCACAGGCCGCAGAACAGCACCTGCTGCTTTTCGCCGCCGAGCACCATCGGGTTGAAGCACAGCGTCCTGGACGCGGCGGTGTCGCCCTCGGGCGAACGGGTGATCCGCACGTCGAAGTTTCCCAGCAGGTGCGAGTACGCCGGAAAGTTCGGCAGCACCTCGGCCAGCCACGCCTTGACCTCCGGGAACTTCCCGTCGATGCCGCCGAGCGCCCGGTAGTCGATGTAGGCGTCGGGGGTGAACACCAGATCCAGGTCATCGAACCGGCGGGTGTCGATCGCCGTCGAATAGCCGACCAGCAACTGTTGTATCTCGAGACGGTCGGAGATCTCTTCCAGGCTCAGCACATCTCGATTGAACACCCCTGGTAAACCCGAGCCCGCGCAGACCCGATTCTCAGGCCTGCGGGCCCTCCGAGGGTGGCCAGTGCTCGCCCGGCGAGACGTCTCCGGGCTCGGTGAAGTCGCCGCGGGACAGCGGCACCCACTGCTCACTCGGTGCGGGCTGCTTGGACGACGGGAAGTCACGGAGCTTGCCCGACGGCTTGGCGTCCCAGGTCGCGAACGTCAGCGGGGTGCGCAGCCAGCTCGTCAGCAGCAGGTAGCACGCCTCGAGCGAATCCAGGTGACTGCGTTCCCACCCGTGGCTGCCGTCGAGGCCGAATGCGACGAGGGCGGCACGGGTATTGGCGCCCGCCTCGATCGCAGCGGCCGCATCGGAGCGGTAGAACCGAAAGATGTCGCGGGCGTGGGCGATTCCCTGCTCCTTCGCCAGCCGGCAGAGGTTGCGCGTCAGGTGGTAGTCGAAGGGACCGTGCAGGTCGGCCATCGGAATCGTGACGCCGTGCTCGATCGAATGCTGGCCCGGCGCACACACCGCGTTGTCGACCGAGACCAGCTCGGCGACGTCCGGCGGCAGCCCGCTGCTGGCGCCGTGCCCGACCTCCTCGGTGATCGTCACCATGATGGTCGTGCGGTGCGGCAGCACGACCTCGTTCTCCATGACGTTCTTCGCCAGCGCGAGTGCGACGGCGACGCCCGCCTTGCCGTCGAGGTGCCTCGAGACGATGAAGCCGTCCTCGGTGAGCTCGGGGCTGGTGATGAACGCGACGAAGTCACCCACGTTCATCCCGAGGTTGACGAGGTCCGCGCGGGTCGACACGTTGCGGTCGACCCTGACCTCGACGTGCTCCCAATCCGTCGGCTGGGTGTCGATCTCGTCACCGAACGCGTGCCCGGAAGCCTTGAGCGGCATGACGGTTCCGGTGATGAACTCGTCGCTGTCATCGGTGAAGATCCGCACCCGGGACCCTGCCGCGAAGCGCGCCGAGAACGTGCCGACCGGGATCAGCTCGAGTCGGCCGTTGTCCTTCAGCTCGCGCACCATGCACCCGATGGTGTCGGCGTGGACCACGATCGCACGATCGGTGGTGGCCGACTTCCCGGGGAGTTCGGCGGTGAGCGCGCCGCGGCGGGTCAGCGTGAACGGCACGCCGAGGTCGTCGAGGATGCCGCCGATCAACTGCATCACCGCGTCGGTGCGGCCGGACGGGCTCGGGGTCTGCAGCAGGGCCAGCAGCGTGTCGACCATCCAGCTGCGGTCATCGGCAGACATTCGCGCTGCAGCGGTCGCCAGGTCAGTCAAGTTCGCCTTCCCACGTTCGAATCGGTCGGTGCAAGGGGATCGACGAGAGCCTATCGAGCCTCAGCCCTGTTCGATCGGGCCGGGTTGCCAGGCCCACGGCGTCGCCGCGGTGCGCGGGAAGAGCAGATCGACGAAGGCCTGCGCGGTGGGCCGGGGCTCGTGATTCGCCAGGCCGGGACGTTCGTTGGCCTCGATGAACACGTACTCCTCGCCCTCGACCGACGGCACCATGAGGTCGATTCCCGTGACGGGGATGCCGATCGCGTCGGCCGCGTCGATGGCCACCTTGGCGAGTTTGGGGTTGAGGTCGTCGGTGACGTCGCGGATGGTCCCGCCGGTGTGCAGGTTCGCGGTGCGACGCACGACCAGGCGCTCGTTGGTGGGCAGGACGTCGTCGAGGGCGAACCCCCCTTCGCGCACGGTGTCCTCGGTGACGTCGTCGACGGGGATGAGCGACTCGCCGTGCGTCGCGGCCGCACGTCTACGGCTCTGCGCCTCGACCAGCTGACGCACGGTGTGGGTTCCGCTGCCGACCACTTCGGGCGGACGCCGGATGGCCGCGGCGATCACCTTGCCGTTGATCACCACCAGACGCAGATCCTCACCGTCGCAACGCTCTTCGATCAGAACGTCGGGGCAGTGCTTGGCGGCGAACGCGAGTGCGCGGTCGAGGTCCCCGCGGTCCGTCACGCCGACGGTGATGCCGGCGCCCTGCTCACCGCGAGCGGGCTTGACCACCACCGAGCCCACCTCGGCGAGGAACTCGTAGTCCTGGTCGGCGAAGGTGGCATTCCGGCCCTTCGGGACCCGAATTCCGGCCTCGGCCACCACTTTTCGGGCCACGCGCTTGTCGTCGCAGCGGCTCATGGCGACGGCGTTGGTCAGCTCGGACAGCGACTCCCTGGTGACCACGGTGGTGCCGCCGTGGGTGAGGCGCAGATAGCCGCCCTTGCCGTCGAGGACCTCGACGGCGATACCCCGCATGATCGCCTCGTCGGCGATGATGCGCGCGTAGGGGTTCAGCTCGGCCAGCCCCTCTTCGTCGTGCACGGGGGCGAAGAGTTTCTCGTTGATGGCGTTCTTGCGCTTGATGCCCAGCACGGGCACGCGCACGAACCCCATCCGCTCGTAGAGCGCGATGGCGCCCTCGTTGTCGTGCAGCACCGAGAGGTCCATCTGCGAGCGCCCCCGCCTGACGAACTCCTCGACCAGCGAGCGCACCAGCAGGCCGCCGACCCCGGGCCGGGACAGCGTCGGGTCCACTGCGAGGCACCACAGGCTTGAGCCGTTCTCCTCGTCGTCGAAGAGCTGCGCGTGGTCGATGCCGGTGACGGTGCCGACCACGGCGCCGGTCTCGTCATCGGTGGCGACCAGGTACACCATGTGCGGCTCGGACCGGCTGTTGTCCCACATCAGGTCGACGTCCGCGGGCACCATGCGGCACTGCAGGTAGATCTGGTTGATGGCGCCGCAGTCGTCGATGGAGTCCACCGCGCGCACCGACAGCCCCGGCACGTCCGACGGCTGGTACTCGCCGGGTTCCGCGAACCGCAGCCGGTACGTGAAGCTCGGGTCGATGAAGAACTCCTGCGGATGCAGCGCGACGAAGACGTGCGGCGCATCGAGGTACATGCCGATGTCGCGGCGGCCGCTGGCCTCCGCCCGCAGGGCGGTGCCGAACTGATCGGGGTCGTCGAAGGTCTGGCCGAACACCAGCCGGCCCCATCCGAGGTCCTGAACGACCCCGCGGGCTGGTTCGCCGTGCCCGGTGTCGGACGTCATGGCTTCGCGGCTCCATCGACGTGGCGGTCGAGCCACAGCTCGAGCAGGCCGAGCTGCCACAGCGGATTCCCGCGCAGCGGCGTGAGATTCCCGTTGGGCTCGGCGAGCAGCCCGTCGAGCGCCTCTTGCGAGAACAGGCCGCGGTCACGCGCCGCGGTGCTGTGCAGCGCGTCGCGGACGAGGTCGAGGTACGGCCCGGCCAGATGTTTGAGCGCGGGCACCGGGAAGTAGCCCTTCGGCCTGTCGATGACCTCGTGCGGGATGACCTTGCGGGCCGCTTCCTTCAGCACACCCTTGCCGTCGTACGCCGTCTTCAGTTCGGGCGGGCAGGTGGCGGCGAGCTCGACCAGCTCGTGGTCGAGGAAGGGCACGCGACCCTCCAGCCCCCACGCCATCGTCATGTTGTCGACCCGCTTCACGGGGTCGTCGACCAGCATGACGGTGGTGTCCAGCCGCAGCGCGCGATCGGTCGCGGTCGCGGCGCCGGGATGGGCGAAGTGCTCGCGCACGAACTCTCCTGCGACGTCGGCGTCGAGCTGCCAACGCGGTTGCAGCAGCCCGTTCAGCGCGTCGATGGTCGCGGTCGAAGAACGCCTTGCGGTAGCTCGACAAGGCGTCGTCGACGCTGTCGTCCCTGGCGTGGGCCATCGGCGGATACCAGTGGTACCCGGCGAAGATCTCGTCGGCGCCCTGGCCCGACTGCACGACCTTGACGTGCTTGCTGACCTCTTCGGACAGCAGGTAGAACGCCACGCAGTCATGGCTCATCATCGGCTCGCTCATGGCCCCGATGGCACCCGAGAGTGACGGCAGCATGCGCGCGGTGTCGATTCGGATCTGGTGGTGGTCGGTGTCGTAGTGCCTGGCGATGACGTCGGAGTACTTGAACTCGTCGCCCTCCTCGCCGCCCGCGGCTTCGAAGCCGATGGAGAACGTCGCCAGACCGTGCTGACCCGCCTCGGCGAGGAGCCCGACGATCAGGCTGGAGTCCAGGCCGCCCGAGAGCAGGCAACCCACGGGCACGTCGGCGACCAGGCGTCGTTCCACGGCGGTGCGAAGCGAGGCGAGGATCGCCTCCTCCCACTCGGGCTCCGACCAGTTGGCCCGCTCCGCGGACCGCTCGAACACCGGCTCCCAGTACGTCTCCTGGCTCCGCCTGCCGTCGGGTTCGATCCGCATGATGGTCCCCGGCGGCAGCTTGCGGACGCCGCGCAGGATCGTGTGCGGCGCGGGCACGACCGAGTGGAAGCTCAGGTAGTGGTGCAGCGCGACCGGGTCGATCTCGGTGTCGACGCCGCCCGCGGCCACCAGCGCGGGAAGCGACGACGCGAACCGCAAGCTGCGGGTGCCGTGGCCTTCGGCCACCTCGGACCAGTACAGCGGCTTCACGCCGAGCCGGTCGCGGGCGAGGATCACGCGGCCCGTGCCGATCTCGGTCACCGCGAAGGCGAACATCCCCTTGAGGTGGTCGACCACCCGCTCGCCCCACTCGCGATACCCCTTGAGGATCACCTCGGTGTCACTGTGCGAGAAGAAGCGGTACCCCTTGGCGAGCAGCTGCTGCCGTAGCTCCGGGTAGTTGTAGATGCACCCGTTGAACACCACGGTGAGCCCGAGTTCCGGGTCGTGCATGGGCTGGTGCCCACTGCAGGACAGATCGATGATCGACAGCCGGCGGTGGCCGAGGGCCACCCCTTCACGGGCCCAGACGCCGCTGCTGTCGGGCCCGCGGGACGCCATGCTGTTCGTCATCGCCTCGATGGCCGCAAGGTTGGCGGGACGCCCCACTGCGATCTCACCGGCGATGCCACACATTGTGTTCGACCCCTCTAACGGTCTACGCGCCCTACGTTACGGCGATGGTGCGATCGGCGTCGGCCGATGGCGCGCGACGGCGTCGCCCGCGGCGCGTGTTTAGCCCCAATCACCCCATCCTCAAACACGACGTGGCACAGACCACCCGGCCGGGCCCGAGGTTCGGTCAGTAGGCTCAGCCGACATGGTCAGGCTCGTCGCCGCTCTCGCGGTATGCCTCGCGGCATTGCTCTCCGGCTCGTTCCCGCCCGTCGCGGCGGCCGACACGGACGTCCAACCCGTTGCCACGACCGGCATTCCGGAGGGGCCCGCGCCGGCCTGGATCGTCGCCGACATGGACACCGGCCAGATTCTCGCGGGGCGCGATGAGTACGCCAGGCACGCACCCGCCAGCACCATCAAGACGCTGCTGGCCCTGGTCGTGCTCGACGAACTGCCGTTGGACGCCACCGTCGTCGCCGACGATGCCGACACCAAGGTGGAGTGCAACTGCGCCGGGGTGAAGGCCGGCCGCACCTACACCACGCAGGAGTTGCTCGACGGTCTGCTGCTGGTCTCCGGAAACGACGCCGCCAACACCCTCGCGCACATGCTGGGCGGCAAGGACGCGGCCGTGGCGAAGATGAACGCCAAGGCCGCCGCGCTCGGTGCCACGGACACCATGGCGGGATCACCGTCCGGGCTGAACGGGCCGGGAATCGACGGCTACACCACGCCGCACGATCTGGCCGTCATCTTCCGGGCGGCACTGGCCAACCCGGTGTTCGCCGGGATCACGACATCGCCGACGGCGCCGTTCCCCGGCGACGCGGGCCCGGTGACCCTGATCAACCAGGACGAGATGCTGGCGCGCTACCCGGGCATGCTCGGCGGCAAGACCGGTTTCACCGACGTCGCCCGCAAGACGTTCGTCGGCGCCGCGCAGCGCGACGGCCGACGGTTGGTGGTCGCGATGATGTACGGCCTCGTCAAGGAGGGCGGCCCGACGTACTGGGACCAGGCGACGAGCCTGCTGGATTGGGGCTTCGCCCAGGATCGTTCGGTGAGTGTCGGTGCCCTTTAGCCCGCCCTTTGGCCCGATACCCGACGGAGACCTGATCGCGCGCTAGGCGAGTCCTTCGCGCCATACGCTCGTGCACCGTGCGGAGACTCTTCGCGGCGACGGCGCTCGCCATCACCGCGGCGCTGACCGCGCCGGTCGCGTCCGCGCAACCCGACATCGAGCCGGCGGGCGCCATGGTCGCGCCGCCCGATGGGCCCGCGCAGGCCTGGGTGGTCGCCGACCTCGACACCGGCCGGATCCTCGCAAGCCGCGATCCCTACGGGTCGTATGCGCCGGCCAGCACCATCAAGGTGCTGCTGGCGATGGTCGTCCTCGACAACCTCAGCCCCAATGCGTACGCGCGGGCCAACCAGTCGCACACCAAGGTGGAGTGCTCGTGTGTCGGGCTGACGCCCGGTCAGCCGTACACCGTCACCCAACTGCTCGCGGCGCTGCTGATGGTGTCGGGCAACGACGCCGCCAACATGCTCGCCGACATGCTCGGCGGGCAACGCGTCGCCGTGGCGAGGATGAACGCCAAGGCCGCCCAACTCGGCGCGCGCGGCACCAGGGCGGCGTCGCCGTCGGGCCTCGACGGGCCGGGGTGGGAGTCCGTCACCAGCCCGCACGACCTCGCCGTGTTCTTCCGGCAGGCGCTGAAGTACCCGTTGATCGCGCAGATTCTGCGGACGCCGTCGGCCGCGTTCCCCGGCAAGACGCTGACCGCGCAGAACGAACTGCTGGCGCGCTACCCGGGCGACCTCGGCGGCAAGACCGGGTTCACCGACCTGGCCCGCAAGACGTATGTGGGTGCGGCGCAACGCAACGGCCGCCGCCTGGTGGTGGTGCAGATGTTCGGTTCGGGCGACCTCTACGGTCAGGCGATCGGGCTGTTCGACTGGGGCTTCAGCCAGTAATGGCCCGGGGGTCGTCGGCGCCGAACGTGATGCCACTGACAAGAATTCGCGGATTTCTCGCAGTGGCGTCACGCTCGGCGCCGGCCCTAACCCGCAGGCAGCTCGGCGAACGCGCGGACCGGGAAGGTGCCGAACCCCTCGATCGCGGGCGGGGCGGCGGTGAACCGTGCGCCGCGCGGCGGCAGTGCCGCGAGGTTGGTGAGGTGCTCGACGACGTGCACGCCCGCGCCGAGCAGCAGCGTGTGCGCGGGCCGCTCCCCGCCTGACTCGGTGTCGTCGATGTTGACCGAGTCGATGCCCACCAGCGCAGCACCCGCGTCGATCAGGTATTGGGCGCCGTCGGCGTGCAGAAATGGTGCGCCGGAACCGTATTCGGCCGACCCGAAGTGCTGGTCCCATCCGGTGTGCAGCAGCACGGCGGCGCCCTGCACGTCGCGGTCGGCGAGCGTCTCGGCGCGGATGCCGCGCCGCTGCGGCGTCCCACGCGTCGGTCAGGTGGAACACCTCGGCGCGCAGGCCGACGAGTGTCGCCAGGTCGAGCCCGGCGAGATCGCGCCCATCGGCGTAGCGGTGGAACGGCGAGTCCAGGTACGTGCCGGTGTTTCCGATCATCGTGATGACGTCCATCGCGAACTCGGTTCCCGGCGCGTACTTCGCCGCGGGAGTCCTCCCGCGTCAGGTGCGGCGTGATGGTCGGCGCGGGCAGCCCGGGGTAGGTGACCAGCCCGGCGCGGATCGGGTGGCTGAGATCGACCACTTGCGTTGTCGCACTTGGGTTTCCGGGGGCGGATTCGACCCCGCGGCTGCCTCGGTGCGGCTCCTCGACGATCCGCAGCCCGCGGAGTTCGACGCTGTCGACCAGCGCGAGTCCGAGGTGATGCACCAGCAGCCGGCCGATGGATGCCTCGTCGAGGTCGGCCGACGGCACGTCGAGCCGGAATCCCGTGCCGGTCAGGTCCCCGGAGTTGGCGAAGCGAATCTCGAAGTCGAAGTGGGCTCGATGGTCGGGCATGCCCGAGAGCGTACGGCCCGTCCCTCGCGCGAGCAGTCGCAAAAGCCCCTCAATCGGGCCGTATTCAGGGGCTTTTGTGTCTGCTCGCGGTTAGAAGATCCGGCCACGCAGCATCGTCAGGGCGGGGTTGTTCACGACGTCCGCGCCGGCCCTCGGGTCCTCGGCGAAGCACAGCAGATCAGCCGACGCGCCGTGTTCGAGGGCGGGCCGACCCAGCCAGGCCCTGGCGTCCCAGCACGCGGCGCCGAGCGCGTCGGTCGGGCTCAGCCCGACGGCCTTGAGCGCATCGATCTCGTCGGCGATCCGACCGTGGGCGATCATGCTTCCCGCGTCGGTGCCCGCGTAGATCGGCACGCCCGCGTCATGCGCGGCACCCATCCTGTCGCGGCACGACGCGTAGAGGTCACGCATGTGCGCGGCGTAGGTCGGATACTTGGCCGCGGCGTCGGCGATGCCGGGAAAGTTCTCGATGTTGATCAGCGTCGGCACCAGCGCCGTGCCGTGTTCGAGCATCAGCGTGATGACGTCGTCGGTGATCCCCGTGCCGTGCTCGATGCAGTCGATGCCCGCGTTGATCAGGCCGGGCAACGCGTCCTCGCCGAAGACGTGCGCGGTGACCCTGGCGCCCTCGGCGTGTGCGGCGGCGATGGCCTCGACGAGCACGTCGTCCGACCACAGCGGCGCCAGATCGCCGATGCCACGGTCGATCCAGTCCCCCACCAACTTCACCCAGCCGTCACCCCAACGGGCCTGTTCGGCGACCGCCGCGGGCAGCTGCGACTCGTCCTCGACGTCGATCGGCAACCCGGGCGTGTAGCGCTTGGGCCGGGCGAGGTGACGGCCTGCGCGGATGATTCGCGGCAGGTCGTCGCGGTCGTCGAGGCTGCGGGTGTCGAACGGCGAGCCTGCGTCGCGCAGCAGCAACGCGCCCGCGTCACGTTCGGTCTCCGCCTGCGCTGATCGCTTCGTCGAGGTCGGTGGCTCCGTCGACGCCGAGGCCGACGTGACAGTGCGCGTCGACGAGGCCGGGGAGGATCCAGCCGGCAGCCCCGTCGCACCGAAGACGGTGTCGGCGCCTGCCACCGGTTCGGCGCTCAGGACGCCATCGACGACCCACCACTCGACGGGCTCACCATCGGGCAGTCCCCTGCCCCGCAGATGCAAGCGCTCACCGCCCACGCAACGGTTACTTCTGGCCGGGGAACTTCAGCTTGGACAGGTCGATGTTGGCGAGCCCCGGCGGCAGTTCGTCCAGACCCTTCGGCATGTTCGACAGGTCGGGGAAGCCGGCGGGCATGCCGCCCGCGCCCAGCGGATTGCGCACCTTCGGCGGCGTCGGCCCGCGGCCGCCCTTCTTGCCCTTCTTGCCCTTGGCGGCCTTGCGGCTACCGCCCTTGCGGCCGAACGGCATGCCCATCTGACCCGCCATCGATGACATCATCTTGCGCGCCTCGAAGAAGCGGTCGACCAGCTGATTGACCTCGGCCACCGTCACGCCGGAGCCGTTGGCGATGCGCAGCCTGCGGGACGCGTTGATGATCTTCGGTTCGGCGCGCTCGGCGGGCGTCATGCCGCGGATGATGGCCTGCACGCGGTCGAGCTGGCTGTCGTCGACGGCGGCCAGCGCGTCCTTCATCTGGCCCGCACCGGGCAGCATGCCGAGCAGGTTGCCGATCGGCCCCATCTTGCGGATGGCCAGCATCTGCTCGAGGAAGTCCTCCAGCGTGAGCTCGCCGCTACCGATCTTGGCGGCGGCGGCCTCGGCCTGATCGGCGTCGAAGACCTGCTCGGCCTGCTCGATCAGGCTGAGCACGTCGCCCATGCCGAGGATCCGGCTCGCCATCCGGTCGGGATGGAAGACGTCGAAGTCCTCGAGCTTCTCGCCGGTGGACGCGAACAGGATGGGCACGCCGGTGACCTCGCGCACCGACAGCGCGGCACCACCGCGGGCGTCGCCGTCGAGCTTGGTGAGCACGACGCCGGTGAAGCCGACGCCCTCGCGGAAGGCCTCGGCGGTGGTGACGGCGTCCTGGCCGATCATGGCGTCGAGGACGAACAGCACCTCGTCGGGATCCACGGCCGCGCGGATCGCGGCGGCCTGGCTCATCAGTTCCTCGTCGATGCCGAGCCGGCCGGCGGTGTCGACGATGACGACGTCGTAGTGCTTGGCTCTGGCTTCGGCCAGCCCCGCGGCCGCGACCGCGACGGGGTCGCCAGGGGCGGAGTCGTCGGAGCCTTCGGCCGTGCCGGGATGCGGGGCGAACACCGCGACACCTGCACGCTCACCGACGATCTGCAGCTGGCTGACCGCACCGGGGCGCTGCAGGTCGCAGGCCACCAGCAACGGTGTATTACCTTGCCCGCGCAGCCATTTGGCGAGTTTCCCGGCGAGTGTCGTCTTACCGGAACCCTGCAGGCCGGCAAGCATGATCACCGTGGGCGGGGTCTTGGCGAACGCCAGTGGCCTGGTCTGGCCGCCGAGGATGCCGACGAGTTCCTCGTTGACGATCTTGACGACCTGCTGGGCCGGGTTGAGCGCGCCGGACACCTCCGCGCCCTTGGCCCGCTCCTTGATGCGGGCGACGAAGTCACGCACCACCGGAAGCGAGACATCCGCCTCCAGCAGGGCGAGCCGGATCTCACGGGTGGTCGCATCGATGTCGGCGTCGGTCAGCCGCCCCTTGCCACGGAGCCCCGAGAGGGCTCCGGTCAACCGGTCGGACAGGGATTCAAACACGTGACAAGCCTAACGTGACGGAATCGACTCCCTCAGGGAGGAGACGATCAGCTGGCCTCGGACACCGGCTTGGCAGGCGGCGGCGCCGGCAACACCTCGTACATCTCGCGCTCGAGTTCGGCGCGCGCGGCCGAGTGCTCGGCCGTGTCGTCGCCCGCAGTCAGCGCGGGCACCACGATGCCGAACACGTCGATCACCGACGATCCGAGCGTGGCGACCCTGGCCCAGACGATGTCGAGGCCGTCACGTTCGAGGACCGCGGAAAGCCGCGCCAAGCAGCCCGGTGCGGTCGGCGCTGCGGATCTCCACCACGTACTCGCCGGGCGACGTTCCGTCGAACCAGAGGATCCGCGGTGGCGGGGCGGCCTGATTGACGGGCACCGCGGCCAGGATCTCACCGGCGCGGGCGGTGTTCGTGGCCGCCGCCTCGCGGTCGCGTCGTTCGAGGGAATCGATGACGTCGAGATCGCCGTCGAGCGCCAGGATGAACTGCTGACGCAGCAGTTCGGCCGCGGGGGGCGCACCGAAGTGCGGCGAGACGACGAACGTGTTGATCGCCACGCCCTGGTGGCTGTTGACCGATGCGGAGTGCACCCGCAGCGAATTCAGCGCGAGCACGCCTGCGGCCTTGGACAGCAGGCCCCGGCGGTCCGGGGCGATCATCGTGACGTGGTAGACGTGCGCGTCGGTCGAGCGCGAGGTCGACGTGGACACCGCCGTCGGCTGCCAGTGCCAGATACTGCGGCTCGATGGGATCGGGATGCGGCAGCGGCTCGCCCGCCATCACCAGCCGGCAACGCCGTACCAGGTCGCCGATGAGCGAGGCCTTCCAATCGCCCCACACACCCGGTCCGGTGGCAAGCGAATCGGCCTCGGCCAGCGCGTGCAACAGCTCCAGCAGGACCGAATCGCCACCGAGGGCATCGACGACGCCGGCGATGATCTTGGGGTCCTGCAGGTCTCGCCGGGTCGCGGTCTGGGGTAGCAGCAGGTGGTAGCGCACGATCTTGGACAGCACCTCGACGTCCGATGGCCACATCCCCAGCCGCGTGCCGATCTGGGTGGCCAGCTCCGCACCGATGACACTGTGGTCACCGCCGCGGCCCTTGCCGATGTCGTGCACGAGCGCGCCGAGCACCAGCAGATCGGGGCGCGACACCCTGGTGGTGAATGCACTTGCCCGCGAGACGGTCTCGACGAGATGGCGGTCCACCGTCCAGATGTGCACGACGTCGCGGGGCGGCAGGTCGCGCACCGCACCCCACTCGGGAAACAGCCTGCCCCACAGGCCGGTTCGGTCAAGCGCTTCGACGGTGGCCACGGCCGCAGGCCCGGCGGCCAGCATCACCAGCAGATCCTTGAGCGCCTGACGGGGCCACGGCGTGCGCAGCTCCGGCGCGGCTTCCGACAGTCGACTGAGTGTCGACGCAGCCATCGGCAGCCCGGTGGTGGCCGAGGCCGCCGCGACGCGCAGGATCAGGCCGGGATCGCGTTCGGGCCTGGCGTCGCGGGCCAGGATGACCTCCCCGTTGAACTCGATCACGCCCTCGTCGAGCGGCCTGCGGACGGGACGGCGCAGCGCGGCGAAACCGCGGCGCGGCAACGCGTTCGCCGCCGTGCGCACGCCCGCGTCGACGTAGTAACTGATCGTGCGCGCGGCGTCGCTGAGCATGCGGGCCAGGTCGAACCGGTCCCCGATGCGCAACGCCGCACCGATCTCGTCGGCGTACTGCGCCTGGAGCATCTCGCGGCCCCGGCCGGAGATCCGGTGCAGTTCGGTGCGGACGTTGAGCAGTGCCAGATGGGCGTCACCGAGACGTGCCCGTCGGCGATGCCAACGACCTGCTCGGGTACACGTCGGCGAGTTGGGCGATGGCCAGCGCGTTGAGCAGTTGGACGTCGCGGAGTCCGCCACGTCCGTTCTTGAGGTCGGGCTCGGCGCGGTGCGCGATCTGCCCGCTGCGCTGCCACCGCGCGTTGGTGTGTTCGACGAGTTCCTCGAAGCGCGAGGCGATGCCGGTGCGCCACTGCCTGCGCGCCCCACCCACCAGAAGCGCCGAAAGATCGGCGTCGCCCGCGATGTGGCGGGCGTCGATCATGGCCAGGCCCGCCGAGATGTCCTCGCCTGCCACCTGCAACGCCTCTGGCACCGTCCTGACACTGTGATCGAGGTGAATATTGGCGTCCCACAACGGATACCAGAGCAGTTCGGCGACCTGCGTGACGATGTCGCGCGGCATGTTGTCGTGCACCAGGGTGAGGTCGAGGTCGGAGAACGGCAGCAACTCGCCCCGGCCGAGACCACCCGTTGCGACGATGGCGAATCCGCTGGTTGGGGTGATGCCGATCTCGGTAGCCTTCGTGGTGAGCCAGAACTCGTTGAGATCGAGCAGCGCGTCACGCAACGCGGCCGAGTCGAGCTGCCTGGATCCGCCGTTGAGCAGCTGTGCGGCCGCCTTCTTCAGATCGGTGGCCGGGCGTGACGAGCCCGCCGCCGGCGCCTCCCATCGAGAGGCCCCGGCGGCGGGATCTGGTGTCTGCTTGGTCATCTCGGTCCTCTTCCCCCGGCTATGGATTGGTTCTCACTCGGTGCACGGCCGGGTCGAGGCCTCAGATGGTCAGATCACTGGTGCATCAAATGGCGTCGGTCCCCCGTTCACCGGTGCGAACCCGCACCACGGTGTCGACCGGACTGACCCAGACCTTGCCGTCACCGATCTTGCCGGTGCGGGCGGCTTGGACGATGACGTCCACCACCTTGTCGACGGCGGAGTCGTCCACCAGAACCTCGACCCGCACCTTCGGCACGAAGTCGACGGAGTACTCCGCACCGCGGTACACCTCGGTGTGGCCCTTCTGGCGTCCGTAGCCCTGCACCTCACTGACGGTCATCCCGAGGATGCCCGTCTGCTCGAGACCCGTCTTGACGTCTTCGAGAGTGAACGGCTTGACGATCGCAGTAATCAGCTTCATTTCCCTCATTCCTCCGAGCCGCGGTGGCCGAGAACCGAGCTGCTACCCACTGTGGTGAAGTCGTAGCCGGTTTCAGCGTGCTCGGCTTCATCGATGCCGTTGGCTTCATCTTCTTCACCGAGGCGCAGGCCAATGGTGTACTTCAGGATCAACGCCAAGATAGTCGTCACGATGAACGAGTATGCGAGAACCGCGAACGCACCGACTGCCTGGCGCCACAGCTGGTCGAACGACCGGTCGCCGTAGAACAGACCTGCGACCTTCGCGGGTGCCTCGGGGTGGCGAAGAAGCCGATCAGCAAGGTGCCCGTGAGGCCACCGACCATGTGCACGCCGACCACGTCGAGCGCAGTCGTCGAAGCCGAACTTGAACTTCAGCCCGACCGCCAGTGCGCAGACCGCGCCGCCGATGGCGCCGATCGCCAGTGCACCAAGGACGTTCACCGACGAACAGGACGGCGTGATCGCGACGAGGCCGGCCACGACGCCCGATGCGGCACCCAGCGACGTGGCGTGCCCGTCGCGGATCTTCTCCGTCGAGCAGCCAGGCCAGCATGGCGGTTGCCGGTCGCCACGGTGGTGGTGACGAACGTCGACGCCGCGATGCCACCCGAGCTGAGCGCCGAACCGGCGTTGAACCCGTACCAGCCGAACCACAGCAGACCGGCACCCAGCATCACGAACGGCAGGTTGTGCGGCCGCATCGCGGTCCCGGGCCAACCCTTGCGCTTGCCGAGCACGAGGCCAGCGCCAGACCTGCGGCACCGGAGTTGATGTGGACCGCGGTACCACCCGCGAAGTCGATTGCCTTGAGCTTGTTGGCAATCCACCCACCCGTCTCGCCGGTGAACCCGTCGAAGGCGAACACCCAGTGCGCCACCGGGAAGTAGACGAACGTCGCCCACAGGCCGGCGAAGACCAGCCAGGCGCCGAACTTCAGCCGGTCGGCGACCGCACCGGAGACCAGAGCGACCGTGATGATCGCGAACATCAGCTGGAACATCACGAACACCAATTGCGGGATCGTGCCTGCCAGTGGGATGTTCACCGCATCGACGGCGGCGGTCCCGGTGCTCGGATCCGCGGCGACCGCGGCAGTCGCGTTGCCGCCGATCAGCCCCTTCAGTCCCCAGTACTGCGTCGGGTCGCCGACGAAGTTGCCGACGTCGTTGCCGAAGGACAGCGAGTAGCCGTACAGCACCCACAGCACCGTCACGACACCCATGGCGCTGATGCTCATCATGAGCATGTTCAGCACACCCTTGGCGCGAACCATGCCGCCGTAGAAGAACGCCAGTCCTGGCGTCATCAACAGCACGAGTGCGGAACTCGCCAGCATCCATGCCGTATCCCCGGTGTCGGGGATACCCATTATCGGGAAGCCATCCACTCGCAGTTTCCTCCTTCGCCCATGCCACGGTTAGGCACCGTTGACCTAGGCAGTGACTTTGCGCAGTGGTTGTTTCGCGGATGACGCGCCCGTGTTTCGCTCGTGTGAACGGATCTATGGATTGCGTTTCGCCGGTGTTAACCGCCTCGTCACGCGTTTGCGGGCGACGACGTCAGCCCAGCAACGCATCGACGAATGCGGCGGGCTCGAAGGGCGCCAGATCGTCCGGGCCCTCGCCAAGTCCCACCAGTTTGACCGGAACGCCGAGCTCCTGCTGTACCCGAAACACGATACCGCCCTTGGCAGTTCCATCGAGCTTGGTCAGCACCACGCCGGTGATGTTGACGACCTCGGCGAACACCCGGGCCTGAGGCAGCCCGTTCTGGCCGATGGTCGCGTCCAGCACGAGCAGCACCTCGTCGACCTCCGCGCGCTTGCTCACGACGCGTTTGACCTTGCCGAGTTCGTCCATCAGACCGGTCTTGGTGTGCAGCCGGCCCGCGGTATCGATGACCACCACGTCGGCCCCGCCCTCGATGCCCCGGTCGACGGCGTCGAACGCCACCGACGCCGGATCGGCACCCTCGGCGCCACGCACCACCTCGGCGCCGACCCGGGAAGCCCAACTCTGCAACTGGTCGGCTGCGGCGGCGCGGAAGGTGTCGGCCGCACCGAGTACCACGCGGCGGCCGTCGGCGACGAGCACGCGGGCGAGCTTGCCGACCGTGGTGGTCTTGCCGGTTCCGTTCACGCCGACCACCAGGAGCACCGACGGTTTGTCGTTGTGCGGCAACGCGCGGATCGAGCGGTCCAGATCGGGTTTCAGCGCGGAGATCAGCACGGCGCGCAGCACGGCGCGGGCCTCTGCTTCGGTACGCACGTTGTTGCTCGCCATCTCCGCGCGCAGCTCGGCGACCACCGATTGCGGTGACGACCGGGCCGAGGTCGGCGATCAACAGGGTGTCCTCGACCGACTCCCACGACTCCTCGTCGAGGTCTCCGCCGCCGAGCAGGCCGAGCATGCTGCGCCCGAGGGTGTTCTGTGACTTGGCGAGCCGCCCGCGCAGGCGCTCGAGTCTGCCGTCGGTGGGCGCGATGGGTTCGATCTCGGGTGCGGCCGGTTCGGGCGGTGCCGGTTCGGGCGGTGCAGCGACCGGCGGCTCGGGGAGTTGCACGTCGGCGATCGAGCGCTTGGGGGCGTCGCGCGGGACGGTCGCGTCATCCCCTACCGCAGGGAGTCCGCTGGTGTCCAGGCGCTCCGCGGGCGGCGCGGCGGCGGGCGCGGTGCGGCGGCGCGGCGGGCGGGTCTGGCCGCACCGGCGGGACGACGGGTTCCCTGGTCTCCGTCGACTGCGTGAACGTGATCCCAGAGGACGCCGTGTAGCCGCCGGACCGGTCGATCGGCTTGGCCTCGTCGCGCGACAGGCTGATCTGCCGCCGGCGATAGCGCACCAGCCCCAACACCAGGGCGGCTACGACGAGAACGGCGATGACCGCCAGCGCGATCCACAATCCTTCCGACACCGTGGCATTGTCGCAGGGTGGGTCGCGGGTGACGACCAGCGGCTCCCGACTAGCGTCGATCCCCCGGTCGCCGACACCAGTTCCTGACCCCGCATCCGCTGCGAGATCACGGTCGTGATGCCGTCGTCGCGCATGGTGACGCCGTAGAGCGCGTCGGCGATCTCCATCGTCGGCTTCTGGTGCGTGATCACGATGAGCTGGGAGACCTCGCGCAGCTGCTCGAACAGGCTGATGAGCCGCCGCAGGTTGACGTCGTCGAGCGCGGCTTCGACCTCGTCCATCACGTAGAACGGTGACGGCCGGGCCCGGAAGATGGCGACCAGCATGGCCACCGCGGTCAACGACTTCTCGCCACCGGACAGCAGCGAGAGCCGCTTGATCCTCTTCCCGGGCGGGCGCGCCTCGACCTCGATGCCCGTGGTCAGCATGTCGTCGGGGTTGGTGAGCAGCAGCCTGCCCTCACCGCCGGGGAAGAGTGTGGCGAACACCTGGGTGAACTCGCGTTCCACGTCGGCGTAGGCCTCGGCGAACACCTGCAGGATGCGGTCGTCGACGTCGGCGATGACGTCGAGCAGATCCTTGCGCGCACCCTTCACGTCTTCGAGCTGTGTCGACAGGAAGTTGTAGCGCTCCTCCAGCGCGGCGAACTCCTCGAGCGCCAGTGGGTTGACCCGGCCCAGTTCGGCGAGTTCACGTTCGGCCTTCTTGGCCCGGCGCTCCTGCGTGGACCGGTCGAACGGCATCGGGGCGGGCGCGGTCACCTGCTCGCCGCGCTCCTTGGCCTGTTCGTACTCGGCCATCTCCAGCTCGGTCGGCGGCAACGCCACGTCGGGCCCGTACTCGGCGATCGAGGTCGGCGACGGCCATGCCGAACTGCTCGAGGGCCTGTTGCTCGAGCTGCTCGATCCGAAGCGCCGCCTGTGCCTTGGCGACCTCGTCGCGATGCAGCGCGTCGGTCAGGCCGGTGAGCCTGGCGCCGAGCTCGTTGACCTCGGTGCGCGCCTTGGTGAGCGCCTCACCCCGGTGCGAACGTTCCACGGCCAGCTGATCGCGGTTGCGGGCGGCCACCGCCACGGTCGCTGCGAGCCTCGCCGCCACCAGCCGACCGGACTCGGCCACTGCGGCCGCCACCGTCGCGGCGTGCTCGCGGGCCTCGCGGGCACGCTGTGCGCGCATCCTCGACTCCCGCTCGCCCGCCGCCGCGCGGCGCAGCGAATCCGCCCGGCCACGAACGGCATTCGCGCGTTCCTCGGCGGTGCGGACCGAGAGCCGGGCCTCGACCTCGGTGGCGCGGGCGGCCTCGGCGGCGGCGGTGGACTCCTGACGATCGACCTGCTCGACGTCCATCGTCGGGGTCTCCTGCGCATTGTGCAGCCGGGTCTCCAGCTCGGTCAGCTCTTCGACGGTGCGCACCCGACCCGTTTCGAGCTCGTCGCGCTGCGCGCTGAGCCGCTGCCATTCGTCCTGAGCCGCCCTGGCGTCCTGCCCGAGCCTGCCGAGTTGTTCGTAGATGGAGGAGATCGCGGCATCGGATTCGTTCAGTGCGGCGAGCGCCTGTTCGGCGGAGTCCTGCCGTGCCGACTGCTCGGCGAGCGCACCCGACAATGCGGCGGTCAGCTCGCCGGTCTGCCGCTCGACGGAGACGAGTTCGGTACGCGCCTTGTCGATTTCGGACGCGATCTCGAGGGTGCTCGGCTTGCGGTCGGATCCGCCGTTGACCCATCCCGCGCCGACGATGTCGCCGTCGGTGGTGACGGCACGCAGTTGCGGCCGCGCCGCGACCAGGTCGAGCGCAGCGTTGAGATCGTCGACCACGGCCACCCTGGCCAGCAGCGCGGTGAACGCTCCTCGCAGGCGCGACGGCGCGTCGACGAGATCGAGGGCCCACTGCGCCCCGTCGGGCAGCGGACCGCCCGAGTCACGTTGCGGGGCAGCATCTTCTGGCCAGTCGCCGAGCACGATGGCCGCACGTCCGCCGTCACGCTCCTTGAGCGCCGCAACCGCGGAGCGGGCAGCGCCGAAGTCCTCGGCGGCGAGGGCATCGGCGGCCGCACCCAGCACCGCCGCCACCGCCACCTCGAAGCCGGGGCGGACCCTTACCAACTTGGCGACGGTACCGAAAAGCCCTGTGCCCGTGTGATTGCTCTGCAGCCAGGCGGCGCCGTCCTTGCGATCCAGTCCGACCGACAATGCATCGATGCGGGCTCGCAGCGAGGCCACCTGTCGTTCGGCGCCGCGCTCGGCCGTCTGTAGTTCGGCCACCCGTTCGTCGGCGAGCCGCAGCGCGGTGACGGTGCGGTCGTGGTGGTCGTCGAGACCCACTTCGCCCGCATCGAGTTCGCCGACGCGCCCCTGCACGGTCTCGAACTCTGCCCTCGCCACCTCTACCCGGCTGGCGGCGTCCTCGATGCTGACCGTCAGCCGCTCGACTCCTTCGTCGATCGACTCGACGCGGGTGCGCATGGTGTCGACCTGCCCTGCCAGCCTGGCCAGTCCCTCGCGGCGGTCGGCTTCGGCGCGGGCCGCCGCGGTGTGCGCCCGTTCCGCTTCTGCCGCAACACGTTCGCGCTCGGTCAGTTCGTCGCGGGCAGCCTCCAGCCGCTGCAGGGACTCGTCGAGTTCGGCGAGGAGTTCCTGTTCGCGAGCGGCGACCTCGTCGGCCTCGGCATCCAGGGCGTCCGGGTCGGGGCCCGACGACGCCTCGACGTCGGCATCGAGGTGCTGGGCCCGCTCGCTGGCGATGCGCACCGTCGCGCTGACCCGTTCGGCCAACGCGGACAGCCGGAACCACGTCTGCTGTGCCGATTCGGCCCGCCCCGTGAGGCCGGACACCGCCTCCTCGTGCGCGGCCAGTTCGAGGCTTGCCTCTTCGAGCCGGGTGGTCACGTCGTCGTGCTCGCGGCGCAGCGACGTCTCGGCCTGGTTGGTGTCGTCGAACTCGGTCTGCCTGCTGACCAGGTCGTCGGCGGCCAGTCGCAGCCGGGCGTCGCGCAGATCGGCCTGGATGGTCTGGGCGCGCCTGGCCATCTCGGCCTGCCGCCCCAGGGGCTTGAGTTGACGGCGCAGTTCGGTGGTGAGGTCGTTCAGGCGGGCGAGGTTGGCCGACATCGAGTCGAGCTTGCGGACCGCCTTCTCCTTGCGCTTGCGGTGCTTGAGCACGCCTGCGGCTTCCTCGATGAAGGCCCTTCGGTCCTCCGGGCGGGATTCGAGGATCTCGGACAACTTGCCCTGACCCACGATGACGTGCATCTCGCGCCCGATGCCGGAGTCGCTCAGCAGCTCCTGCACGTCCATCAAACGGCAACTGCTGCCGTTGATCTCGTACTCGCTGGCGCCGTCACGGAACATCCGCCGCGTGATCGACACCTCGGAGTACTCGATCGGCAGCGCGTTGTCCGAGTTGTCGATCGTGACGGTCACCTCGGCGCGGCCGAGCGGGGCACGCGATGACGTGCCCGCGAAGATGACGTCCTCCATCTTGCCGCCGCGCAGGGTCTTGGCACCCTGTTCACCCATCACCCACGTCAACGCGTCGACCACGTTGGACTTGCCCGATCCGTTGGGTCCGACGACGCAGGTGATGCCCGGTTCGAAGCGAAGAGTCGTGGGCGCGGCGAAGGACTTGAAGCCCTTCAGCGTCAGACTCTTGAGGTGCACGACGTGCCACACTACCGCCGGATCGGGCTATCTCTCGCGGAAGCCCACGAACGGCTCACCGGTGTCGGACCAGTCCGCGACGACGGTATCGACCGAACCTGGCGTTTCACCACTGCGCAGCAGGTCAAGCAGTCGCTCGGCACCCGATCGCGGACCCTGAGCGACCACCTGCACGCGCCCGTCGGGTTTGTTGGCGGCGAACCCCGTCAGCCCCAGTTCGAGGGCGCGGGACCTGGTCCACCACCGGAAACCCACACCCTGCACGTGGCCGTGCACCCAGGCGGTCAGCCGGACGTCGGGATCGGCCGACTCAGGCTCGGGCACCATCGGCACCTGCTGCTCTGCTCGCGAGCGGCTGATCGGTCAACTCGAAGGTCACCTCGGTACCCGACTTCAGGGTCCGGCCCACCGTGCAGACCTTGTCGATGGCACGTTCGACCACGATCCGCACCTTCTTCGCCTCGTCCTCGGACAGTCCCGACAGGTCGACCTCGAGGTTCTCCTCGATCAGCGGATAGCGCTCCTGCTCGCGATCGGCGGCGCCGGACACCCTGATGGTCGTCTCGTAGTCGTCGCCGAGGCGGCTGCGCAGCGGGTGGTCGCTGCTCATGCCACTGCACGCGGCCAGTGCGATCTTGAGCAGCTCGCCCGGGGTGAACACGCCCTCGACGTCCTCAGACCCGATGAGCACCTCCGCGCCCCGCGAGCTCCGACCGGTGTAGCGGCGCACGCCCGTGCGTTCGACCCAGAGATCCGTCATGGCTCCATCCTTCCAACCGACCCCGAAACTCGTACAACGCTCCGCCGGGGATTCGACATCCCGCGACATCCCGCTGCCGTCCCGTGCGGCTTCAGCGCGGTGCCCGCGGCCGCGGCTGGCACTTCGGGCAGTAGTAGGAGGAGCGGTTCATGAACTTCTCGCGCCGCATCACCGCGCCGCACCGTCCGCACGGTTCCCCCTCGCGGCCGTAGGCGTCCAGCGAGCGGTCGAAGTAGCCGGACTCGCCGTTGACGTTGACGTACAGCGAGTCGAACGACGTACCACCCTGGCCCAAGGCGTCGCGCATGACGTCTGCGGCGTGGTCGAGCAGCGCAGCCAGCGTGGGCCGCGACAACGTATCGGCCGGCCGCGCTCCGTTCACCTTGGCCCGCCACAGCGCCTCGTCGGCGTAGATGTTGCCGATACCCGAGACCACGGTCTGGTCGAGCAGCTGGCGCTTGATCTCGGAGTGCTTGCGCCGCAACACCTTCACCACCGCGTCGCGGTCGAACAACGGATCCAGCGGATCACGCGCGATGTGCGCGACGGGTTCTGGCACCTCGCTGCCGTCGACGCTGACCAGATCGGCAAGCATCCAGCCGCCGAACGTGCGCTGGTCGACGAAGCTCAGCGCCGTGCCGTCGTCGAGCAGCGTCGCGATGCGCAGGTGCTCGGTCTTGGCCACCGGACCCAGCAGCATCTGGCCACTCATGCCGAGGTGGACCACCAGCGCCTCCCCGTCGTCGAGGGTCAGCCAGAGGAACTTTCCGCGGCGACCGGTGCCCGTCACCCGCGACCCCAGCAGCCGCGCGGTCAGGTCGGCAGCCCCGGCCTCGTGTCTGCGGACCGCGCGGGGATGGTGCACGCGCACGGCGGTGATGCTGTGGCCCGTCACGTGCGCCTCCAGCCCGCGCCGGACGACCTCGACCTCGGGCAGTTCAGGCATCGGGGCTGGGCATCGCGTCCAGCGCGGCGTATGCCGCTGCGGCCGCGTGCTGCTCGGCCTCCTTCTTGGTCCTGCCGCTGCCCTGGCCGTATTCGACGGCGTTCACCACCGCTCTCGCGGTGAAGTACTTGTCGTGCTCGGGGCCGGTCGAGGTCACGACGTATGACGGCACGCCAAGCCTGCGCGCCGCAGAGAGCTCCTGCAGGCTGGTCTTCCAATCCAGGCCTGCGCCGAGATTGGCTGCGGTGTCCAGCAATTCGCCGAACAAGCGGATGATGACGTCGCGTGCGACCAGATGTCCGTGCTCGGTGTACGTCGCGCCGAGCAACGACTCGAGTCCGTCGGCCAGGAGGTTCGCCTTCTGCGCTCCGCCGCTGGCGACCTCGCCGCGGCCGAGGAGCAGGTACGAACCAAGGCCGTCGTCGGTCAGCTGCCTGGCGATCTGCGCGAGTGCCTGGGTGTTCACGACGGCGGACTTGAGCTTGGCCAGTTCGCCCTCGGTGCGATCGGGGTACTTGGCGAAGATCTCGGCGGTGATGACCAGCCCGAGCACGGCGTCGCCGAGGAATTCGAGCCGCTCGTTGGTGGGCAGGCCACCGTTCTCGTAGGCGTAGCTGCGGTGTGTCAGCGCCACGGTCAGCAGGTCATCGGGCAGGTCGTACGCCGAGCGCCTTCAGCAGCGGCGAGCGGTCTTCCGTCACCCAGGACCTCCGGAGGTCTCCGGCGGCTCCTCGCTGTTCGGTTCGGTGGGCAGCATCGCGGCCAGCTTCGCCCAGCGCGGGTCGATCAGGTCGTGCTGATGACCCGGCTCGGCGTCGGCCAGCCGCACGCCGCACTGCTGGCACAGCCCGGGACAGTCCTCTTCACACACCGGGGCGAACGGCAGCACCAGGCCGATCGCGTCGATGACCAGCTGTTCGAGGTCGATGGTGTCGTCGACGACGTGGCCGATCTCGTCGGCTTCGGTGCTGGCCTCGGTGGCGCTGTCCGGATAGGCGAACAACTCGGTGAGGTCGATCTCCACGTCCCCGGTGATCGGGGTGAGGCAGCGCGCGCAGTCCCCGGCGGTGGGTGCCGAGACGGTCCCGGTGACCAGCACGCCCTCCGACACCGACTCGAGCCGGAGATCGAGTTCGACGGGCGCGCCCTTCGCGATCCCGACCATGTCGATGCCGATGCGCTCGGGAGCCGCCACGGTCTCGGTGAGTTCCACCATCGAACCCGGTCGGCGACCGAGCCGGGAGACGTCGATCACGAACGGCGATCGCGATTTGCGCTGCGCGCCGTGCCTGGCCATGGGGGTAATCCTACGGCCAGGCTCGGAGGGCAGGACGAAGCGACCCGGAAGTGACTGCGCGACCCCCTGGAGGTGAGTCGGTCAGCGTTGGGCGTAGTCGTGCGTGCCGGCCGCCGTGCGCAACTGGTGGCGGCCACGGCCGACCGAGCGCAGGGTTCCGTTCAGGTAGTCCTCGAACTCCGCAAGCTTGCTGTCGACGTAGATGTCGCATTCGCCACGCAGTCGGTCGGCCTCGGCGTGGGCGGCGTCGATGAGCCTGGTCGCCTCGAGGGTCGCGGTCTGGACGATCTCGGTCTGGGCCACCAGGCGCTGCTGCTCCTTGATGCCCTCCTGAACCGCCTTCTCGTACGAGAGGTTGCCGTTCTCGATCAGCCTGTCGGCCTCGGACTTGGCACGTCCGGTGCTGGCGTCGTACTCGCGCTTGGCCGTCGCCGCGATCCGCTCGGCCTCGGCGCGGGCCTCCCCGACCATCCGCTCGCTGTGCTGGCGTGCCTCCCCGACCATCCGGTCGGCCTGCCCCTTCGCGTCGGCCATCATCCGGTCGGCCTCGGCGCGGGAGTGGTTGATCAGGGAATCCGCCTCGGCGGTCGCGTTCGCCACCATCGCGCCGGAATGCTCCTTGGCGTCGCGCAGCATCGCGTCGCGGGCATCGAGCACGTCCTGGGCGTCGTCGAGTTCACCGGGGATGGCGTCCTTGATGTCGTCGAGCAACTCGAGAACGTCGCCGCGGGGCACCATGCAGCCCGCGGTCATGGGCACGCCACGGGCTTCTTCCACGATCGCGCCGAGCTCGTCGAGCGCTTCGAATACTCGGTACACGGCAAGATCCTCCAGGCCTAGTTGATGGTTACCAGTGTGCCTGGTGTTACGCCTGTGACTCGCTTTGCCACGCCGGTGTGTCGCGGTGAGAGATTTTCGCCGACTACCGCTCGATGAACCGGATTGTTAGCTGGGTCAGCCGCGGCTGCTCAGCCCGCCGACTCCAGCTTCGCCTGCAGCCGGCGGTTGACGGCCTCGGGCAGCAGCTCGGAGACGTCACCGCCGAGGGTGGCCACCTCCTTGGCGAGCGAGGACGACACGAAGGAGTAGCGCGGCGTGGTCGCCACGAAGAAGGTGTCCACGCCGGCGACGTGCTTGTTCATCTGCGCCATCTGCAGCTCGTACTCGAAGTCGGTGCCGGTGCGCAGACCCTTGACGATCGCCGTCAGGCCGCGGGCGTGGGCGAAGTCGACGACGAGGCCCGACCCGGATTCGACCCGGAGATTCGACAGGTGCGACGTGGACTCCTCGATCATCGCGATGCGTTCGTCCGCGGTGAACATCCCCTTCTTGCTGGGATTCACCAGCACCGCCACCACGACCTCGTCGAACTGGGCGGCCGCGCGCTCGAAGACGTCGATGTGGCCGAGGGTCACCGGATCGAACGATCCCGGGCATACGGCGCCGCTCATGGTGCAGCAGGTTACGCGATCTCGGCGCGCTTACGTGCGTGCACCGGTGCTCGACGCACCGAAGTCGCCGAACTCCAGCCGGGTGTCGCCGTAGCGGCGGTCACGCCCAGGCGTCCAGCCCGCGGGCCACGCCAGTGTCGGGCCGGACGCTGCGCGCTCGACCACCGCGATCGCACCGTTCGCCACCCAGCCGCGGTCGGCGAGCGCAGCAAGCACGGCCTCGACGTCGGCCGCGGGCAGTTCGTAGGGCGGATCGGCGAAGACCAGGTCGGCAGGTCGGTCCGCGCCGCCTGCCACCACCGTGGCGACGTTGGCCGAGCGGACCGTGGCACCGGTGATTCCCAACGTGGCGAGGTTGGCCGTGATGACGGCGGCCGCACGCCGGTCCGACTCGACGAACGTCGCCGACGCCGCCCCGCGGGACAGCGCTTCGATGCCGAGCGCGCCCGATCCGGCGTAGAGGTCGAGCACGACGGCCCCCGCGAACTCCATCCGGGCGTCGAGCACGTTGAACAAGGACTCGCGGACGCGGTCGGTGGTGGGCCGCGTGCCCGTCCCGGATCGACGCCCGGAACCGCTCTGCGGCACGGCGATTCGGCGACCGCCGTACTGGCCGCCGACGATCCGGGTCAGACCTGATCCCCCCGGTCGCTTCGCTCCTGCCCGCCGAATCTGATCCCCCGGTCGCTTCGCTCCTGCCCGCCGGACTGACCACCACCAGCAGGTCACCGCCCTCGACCTGGGCGGTCGCCGACACGGCCACCCGCGCGACGGTGCCCGCCTTCGGTGCCGTGATGGCGGCTTCCATCTTCATGGCCTCGATGGTGGCGATGGTCTGTCCTGCCTCGACGACGTCGTCGGCGGAAACGTTGACGGTGACCACGCCCGCGAACGGCGCGGCCACGTGGTCGGGGTTGGTCCGATCGGCCTTCTCCGCGGCGGGGATGTCGACTGCGACGCTCTCATCGCGCACCACCACCGGTCGAAGTTGACCGTTGATGATGCACATCACGGTGCGCATACCGCGTTCGTCGGCGTCGGAGATCGCCTCGAGTCCGATGATGAGGTCGACGCCCTTGTCGATCTGGATGCGGTGTTCGTCACCGTGGCGCAGCCCATACCAGAACTGGTTGGCCGACAGCCGCGAGGTGTCACCGTAGATCTCCCGGTGTGCCTCGAATTCCTTTGTGGGACCGGGAAACAGCAGTCGGTTGAGGGCGGCCTGGCGCTTGAGGCCCGGCGTCGCCAGCACGGCTTCGTCCTCGGCGGTGAGTTCCTGGATCGGCTTGGCCGGTGCGCGTCCGGCCAACGCCTTGGTGCGCAGCGGTTCGGGCCAGCCCCCTGGCGGGTCACCGAGTTCGCCGCGCAGGAACCCGATCACGGAGTCCGGGATGTCGAATCGTGCCGGATCGGCGGCGAACTCGTCGGCGGTGACGCCCGCGCCCGACCAGGGCGAGCGCGAGGTCGCCGACGACCTTCGATCGACGGCGTGACCTTCACCAGATGACCGAGCATCCGGTCGGCCGCCGCGTAGTTTTCTCGACGTCCTCGAACCGGTTGCCCAAGCCCAGCGCGATCGCCTGCTGACGCAGATTCGACAGCTGGCCGCCGGGAATCTCGTGCTCGTACACCCGCCCGGTCGGCGCGGGAAGCCCGGATTCGAACGGCGCGTACACCTTTCGCAGCGCTTCCCAGTACGGCTCGAGATCGCAGATGGCACGCAGCGACAGCCCGGTGTCGTATCTGGTGTGCGCGGCCGCGGCGACGATGGAGCTCAACGCGGGCTGGCTGGTGGTGCCGGCCAGCGGAGCGGCGGCGCCGTCGACCGCGCTGGCGCCCGCCTGCCACGCAGCGGTGTAGGTGGCCAGCTGCCCGCCGGGGGTGTCATGGGTGTGCACGTGCACCGGCAGGTCGAACCGGCTGCGCAGCGCACTGACCAACGTCGTCGCGGCCGGTGCCCGCAGCAGCCCGGCCATGTCCTTGATCGCGAGCACGTGCGCGCCGGCATCGACGATCTGCTCGGCGAGCTTGAGGTAGTAGTCCAGGGTGTAGAGCGTCTCGGCGGGATCGGACAGGTCGCCCGTGTAGCTCATCGCGACTTCGGCTATCGCCGAACCGGTTTCGCGCACCGCGTCGATCGCGGGACGCATCGAGTCGACGTTGTTCAGTGCGTCGAAGATGCGGTAGATGTCGATGCCCGTCGCGGTGGCCTCCTCGACGAAGGCCGACGTGACCAGCTCCGGGTACGGGGTGTAGCCGACGGTGTTGCGACCCCGCAGCAGCATCTGCAGGCAGATGTTGGGCACGGCCTCGCGCAGCGCTGCCAGCCGTTCCCACGGATCTTCCTTCAGAAACCGAAGCGCCACATCGTAAGTCGCGCCACCCCAGCACTCGAGCGACAGCAGCTCTGGCGTCATCCTGGCGATGTACGGCGCGATCAGCACCAGGCCGGTGGTGCGCACCCGGGTGGCGAGCAGCGACTGGTGCGCGTCGCGGAACGTGGTGTCGGTGACGCCCACCGCGGGCGAGTCCCGCAGCCACGCCGCGAAACCCTCGGGTCCCAGCTCGATCAGTCGCTGCCTGCTCCCCGGCGGCGGCGTCGAATCGAGGTCGAGATCGGGCAGCTTGTCCTGCGGGTACACCCGCGCGCGGCCCCCGTACGGAGAGTTGACCGTGACCTCGGCGAGGTAGTTGAGCATCTTCGTGCCACGGTCGGCGGGGATGTGCGCGGTGAGCAGCTGCGGCCGCTCGTCGATGAACGACGTGGTGACCCGGCCCGCCCGGAAGTCGGGATCGTCGACGACGGCCTGCAGGAACGGGATGTTGGTCGACACGCCGCGGATGCGGAACTCCGCCAACCCGCGTCGGGCTCGCGTCACCGCAGTCGAGAAGTCCCGGCCACGGCACGTCATCTTGACCAGCATCGAGTCGAAGTGCGCGCTGATCTCGGCACCGAGGTTCGTGCCGCCGTCGAGCCGGATGCCCGCGCCGCCGGGCGAGCGGTAACCGGTGATCCGACCCGTGTCGGGCCGGAAGCCGTTGCCGGGGTCCTCGGTGGTGATGCGGCACTGCATCGCGGCGCCGCGCACCTGCACCGAATCCTGGCTCAGGCCAAGGTCGGCCAGGGTCTCCCCCGCCGCGATGCGCAGCTGGCTGGCCACCAGGTCGACGTCGGTGATCTCCTCGGTGACGGTGTGCTCGACCTGGATGCGGGGATTCACTCGATGAACACGTGATGCCGCGTTCGTCGAGAAGGAACTCCACCGTGCCCGCGCAGGTGTAGCCGATCTGCCTGGCGAACGCGACGGCGTCGGCGCAGATCCGCATCCGCAGCTCGTCGGGCAGATTCGGCGCGGGCGCGAGCTCGATCACCTTCTGGTGCCGGCGCTGCACGCTGCAGTCCCGCTCGAACAGGTGGATGACGTTGCCCTGACCGTCGGCCAGGATCTGCACCTCGATGTGCCGCGGGTTCAGCACGGCCTGTTCGAGGTAGACCGTCGGGTCGCCGAACGCCGACTCGGCCTCGCGGCTGGCGGCTTCGATCGCCTCGGGCAGTGCCTCGGGTTCGGCCACCCGCCTCATCCCGCGCCCGCCACCTCCGGACACCGCCTTGACGAACAACGGGAACTGCATGTCCGCGGCGGCGGCGACGAGCTCGTCCACCGAGGCCGACGGCGCCGACGAGTCCAGCACCGGCAGGCCCGCCTCCTGCGCCGCCGCGATCGCGCGGGCCTTGTTGCCCGTCAGCTCCAGCACGTGGGCGCCAGGACCGACGAAGGTGATGCCCGCCTCGGCGCACGCTGCGGCCAGCTCGGGGTTCTCGGAGAGGAATCCGTATCCCGGGTACACGGCATCGGCGCCCGCGTGTTTGGCGACGCGGATGATCTCCTTGACCGACAGGTAGGCGCGGACCGGACGGCCCGTCTCACCGATCTGGTAGGACTCGTCGGCCTTCAGTCGATGCGACGAGTTGCGATCCTCGTACGCGTACACCGCGACGGTCAGAATGCCCATCTCGTAGGCGGCACGGAACGCGCGGATGGCGATCTCACCGCGGTTGGCCACCAGGAGTTTCGAGATCACGCGCTACCTTAACCCCCTTGCACGGGCCGACTGCCCCTAGATGAGGGTCGACCAGTAATTCCAGAAGCGCATCAGAATCAGCAGAATCAGCGCGGTGAACCACAGCGCGACGAGCGACCAGCGCCACTGATGAAGCGACCGCGCCACCGGGTTGCCCCGCTCACCGTCGGTCGGCGCCGACGCGATCGACGCCACCACGACCAGCAGTGGAATCGTGATGGCCCACACCACCATGCAGTACGGGCACAGCGCGCCGATCACGTAGAGGCTCTGAAAGATGAGCCAGTGGATGAAGACCACGCCGAGTGTGGTGCCCACCGCGAGCCCGGTCCAATACCACCGCGGCAGCGGCACTTTGGCGACGGCGAGCACACCGCTGACCACCACCACCGAGAACGCCATGACGCCGATCAGCGGATTGGGGAACCCGAACGCGGCCGCCTGCGGGGTGGCCATCACCGAGCCGCACGACAGCACCGGATTGATGCTGCAGGACGGAACGTAGGCGGGGTTCTCGAGCAGCTTGATCTTCTCGATGGTCAGTGTGAACGCCGCGGCGAGGCCGACCACCCCCGCGATGAGCACCCACAGTGCGCTCGCGGCAGGCACCCCGACCGCGGGGCGGTCGACCGACGGCTCCGTCGAGGAGTTCGCGGCGGCGACGCTCATGGCGTCGCGGGCACGCCGGGCTGCGCCGGAGCGGCGGCGGGCGGGGCGGCAGGGTCGGCGGGCTGCGCGGGATCGGCGGCCTGCGGCGCGGCGGTGCGCCGCCGGGCTGCGTCGGGTCGGCCGCGGGCGGGGCAGTCGTCAGCCCCGGCACGTCGCCGACGATCTCCTTGATCTTGGCGACCAGCGCATCGGGCGTGGAGTACTGGTAGTCCTCACCGTTGATCCGCACGGTCGGGGTGGCGTTCACGTTCGTCGCCGCGGCGAGGCCGTTGACCAGGTCGATGTTGCGGCCGCTCTTGATGCAGTCGGGCACCTTGCCGCCGACACCGGCCTGGCGTGCGACCTCGATCAACTGCGCGTCGGTGGGGAACGTCGTCCCGGTCTCGCTGGGCTGCTGGGCGTACAGCGCGGAGTGGAATCGCCGGAATGCCTGCTTGTCCGGGGTGGTGTCTTCGTCGGCCACGCAGTAGGCCGCCGCCGCGGCCCGCGACGAGTAGTTCTGGTTGGCCGGTCGGCTCAGGATCGCGACCATGTTGTAGTCGGCGGCGATCGCGCCGCTGTCGATCAGCTGGGTGATCGTGGGCCCGAACTGCTGCTCGAACCTGCCGCACACCGGGCAGAGGAAGTCCTCGTAGAGCGACAGCACGGCCTTCGGCTCGGTGGTGCCCTCCTTGGTGATCAGCTTGCTCGACGCCACCCGGATCGCCTTCGCCTCGCCGCCGGTCGGCTTCTTGTCGCCGGACATCACGATGTAGAGCACCAGCGCGACGGCGAACACCACGACGACCGCGGTCAGCCCGATCTGGATCAAGAGGTTGCGCCGGCGATCGGCGGCCTTCAGGTCGTAGCTGGCGTTCTTCTTGGGTTTCGTGGCCACGGGGACAAGGGTACCGGCGGCGTTCTCAGCGTTTCTCAGGTGCGGCACAGATGCGCGCGTAGCGCCGAGATGACGTCCGCCATCGCGGTGACACTGCCGCCCCCCAGCGGGAAGAAGTTGGCGAAGGCGTGCACCATCGAGCCGTACTGCCGGTGGTCGACGGCGACGCCTGCCGCGGCCAACGCCTCGGCGTACTGGTTGCCCTCGTCGCGAAGCGGATCGAAGCCGCCGGTCACCAGGAGCGCAGGCGGCAGGCCGGAGAGATCGTCGGCCCGCAACGGCGACACCGACGGGTCCGCCCACGCGACGGATGCCCCGGACAGGTAGTTGTCGCGGAACCAGTCCATGTCGTCCTTCGTCAGGTAGTAGCCGTCGGCGAAGAGCGTCATCGACCGTGTCTCCCCGCCGAACTGCGTGGCCGGGTACAGCAGCAGCTGCAGGACCGGCAGTTGCACGCCGTCGTCGCGCGCCTGCCTGCGACACCACGGTGGCGAGGTTGCCGCCCGCACTGTCGCCGCCCACCGCGATGCGCGTTGGGTCGGCGCCGAGTTCGGTCGCGTGCTCGAGTGCCCACCGGTATGCGGCGTAGCAGTCCTGCAGGGCCGCGGGCGCCTTGTGCTCGGGCGCGAGTCGGTAGTCGACGGACAGCACGTGCACGCCCCCGTCGCGGCACAGCAGCCGGCACAGTCCGTCGTGGGTTTCGATGTCGCCGATGGAGAAGCCGCCGCCGTGGAAGAAGACCAGAAGCGGTTCGGCCGGCACCGTGTTGACCGGGGTGTAGTGCCGCGCGCGCATGGGCCCCGCGGGTCCGGGTAGCGCGATGTCGGTGACCCCGACCGCGATGGGCGGGGCGATGATCGCGGCCAGCTTGCGCAACTGCGAGCGCGCCACGGCGATGTCGGCGCTGGCGACCAGCCCGCCGACGCGCGACGACCGTTGCAAGGCGAGCATCAACTGCAACGTGGTGTCCAGGGTGTTGCCGTCGATCGTGATGGTCCGCCCACCCAACAGCAGCCGCTTGACGCGGTCGGGGATCTTCGGCAGCTGGCGCAGGGTGACACGGCTGGCGACGTTGAGCACCGCCAGGCGGGCCCGGCTCGGCCGACCCGCGGCCCGATGTGCCACCGCCAGTGGGGGTCCGGTGCGCACAGCCTCGACTGGCAGAATCTTCGTCATGTCTAGTCCTTCGCAGCCCTCGGTCGCCCTCAATGACGGTAATTCGATCCCAACCGTCGGGTTGGGCGTTTGGCAGACCCCAGCCGCCGACACCGAACGGGCCGCCGCCGCGGCATTGGCGGCGGGTTACCGTCACATCGACACTGCGGCAGCGTACGGCAACGAAGCCGAGGTCGGCCGCGCCGTCGCAGCCTCCGGCGTCGCACGTGAGGACGTCTTCCTGGTAACCAAGCTGTGGAACGCCGAACACGGCTACGACAAGACGCTGAAGGCGTTCGATGCCAGCATCGCGAAGCTGGGTGTCGACTACCTCGACCTCTATCTCATCCACTGGCCGATGCCCGAGAGCAATACCTACGTCGACACCTTCAAGGCGTTCACCCATCTTCGCGACCAGGGCCGGGTGCGCTCCATCGGCGTGAGCAACTTCCTGCCCGAACACCTGAACATCCTCATCGACGCCACGGGAATCGTCCCTGCGGTCAATCAGATTGAGCTGCATCCCCTCATGCCGCAGCGCGAACTCCGCGAGCTGCACGCCAAACTCGGCGTTGCCACCGAGGCGTGGAGTCCGCTCGGTCAGGGCTCGTTACTCGAGAACCCGACCGTCACCGCGCTCGCCGAGTCGCACGGCAAAACGCCAGCGCAGGTGCTGATTAGGTGGCACATCCAGCTCGGTAATATCGTCATCCCCAAATCGGTGAACCCCGAACGGATTGTGAGTAACTTCGACGTGTTCGACTTCGAGCTGAGTGAGCAGGACATCGCGTCCATCGACTCGCTCGAGGACGGCACTCGACTGGGTCCCGACCCGCGAACGTTCAATTTCACAGGATAGGTGACATGACCTCGGCCGCAGCGATCCCCAATGCGTCACTAAACGACGAGAACACCATCCCGGTCCTCGGTATCGGCGTCGGTGATCTGACCGAGGAGCAGACCGAGCACGCGGTGTCGTCCGCACTGGAGATCGGCATCCGTCTGATCGACACCGCGGCGGCCTACGGCAACGAGGCGGCCGTCGGCCGAGCCGTTGCCGCATCGGGGATTCCGCGCGCCGAGATCTTCGTGAGCACCAAGCTCGCCACCGAGGATCAGGGCTTCCAGGCGGCCCAGGATGCGATCAAGGCCAGCCTCGACCGCCTCGGCATGGACTACGTCGACGCCTATCTCATCCACTGGCCCGCCGCGGGCGATGCGGACAAGTACGTCAACAGCTGGGGCGGCATGATGAAGGCCAGGGAGGTCGGCCACACCAAGTCGATCGGCGTCTGCAACTTCACCGCCGACGACCTGTCGAACGTGATCGACCTGTCGTTCTTCGTCCCGGCGATCAACCAGATCGAGCTGCACCCGCTGCTCAATCAGGCCGCGTTGCGGGCGGTCAACGCCGAGCACGGCATCGTCACCGAGGCCTACGGGCCACTGGGCATCGGCCAGCTGGTGGAGAACGCGACCGTCCAGTCGATCGCAGGCGAGTACGGCAAGACCGCCGCGCAGGTGCTGATCCGGTGGAGCATCCAACTCGGCAACGTCGTGATTCCGCGATCGTCGTCCGCCGAGCGCATCGCCGAGAACTTCGACGTATTCGACTTCGAATTGTCCGCCGAGCACATGGACCGGCTGAACGCATTGGACGAAGGCACCCGGTTCCGGCCCGACCCCGAGACCTACACGGGCACCTAGCCACCACACCCCTTTTGCGATTTCGGCGTGCTGACCGTGCTCAGAACTCGGTCACGCCGAATTCGCTTGGATCTCAATCCGAGGCGAGTGGCTCTCGGGATGGTGCAGTGGCCGCGGCGAGGCTGGATTTGGCGAAGACGGCCCGGGCGATCTGCGGAAAGCGCTTGGCGCCGGCGACCACCAGACGGTCGATACGGGTCGGGTTGGTGCCGTTCTGGGACAGCGGCGGGAAGCCATCGCGGTGCTGCCGTCTGCGGGTCGGATGTCGTGCCCAACTCCGATGCAAAGACGTTGTCCGGCAACCCTTTCAAGGTGAATCGTTTGCGGTTCGTGAACTGAAATCCGGCGCCCGCTACTCCCCTCGACACCGCGTCGGACACCAGGGTCTGCGATCCTCGGGCCGCTGCCATGAGCCGGGAAGCGGTGATCACGTTCAGGCCGATCACGTCGTGGCCGGCCGGCTCGTATCCGCCGGCGTGCACCCCGCAACGAATGGTGAGCTTGAAGTCCTTCGGCCGTGCGCTGCAGGGCACAGGCGCAGCGGAGGGCATCCTCGCACGACGTGAACGTGGCCAAGTAACCGTCTCCGGTGAACTTGATGCAGTCTCCGCGGTGATGGTCGATGGCGTCGCGCACCTTTGCGTCGTGCTGCGCGAGCAAGTCAGCCCATGCGGCGTCGCCGAGCTGATCGGCCGTCTTCGTCGACGAGACGATGTCGGTCATCAGGATTGCCCCGAAGCGCTGCACCCGCTCGGGTACCGAGCGTTGATGCTGACCGATGAACTCGAGAAGGTTGACTGAGGACCTCTTGCGAGGCTGCCCCCATGAACGGTGCGTGATCGGCGCCGTCGAGTTCAACCAAGTGGGCGCTCGGAATGCCTGCGGCGATGTCCTTGGCGGCTTCGATCGACATCCAGTCGTCCGAACAATGCAGCACCAGGGTCGGCGCCGCTACGGATTTCAGCGCAGCGGTCACATCGATCTCAAGGGTGCTGGCGACGGCGGCGCGGGCCATCCCTCTGGTCAACGCGGCCCGTTCGAACGTGGCGTAGAGCTGTCGGTAGACCGGACCGTCGTTGCGGCTGGGGTTGAAGTACGTCAACGAGCGACCCTCGCCCCAGTTGTCGATCGCCTTGAGCCAGTCGTCGAAATCCTGCGCAGCACAGGGCGCCTGGACCGGTCCGCGTCGGCGGCTCCCTTGGCGAAGGTCGACATGAGCACGAGACCCGTAACTCGTTGAGGGTAGGTGGCGGCGAAGACGATCGCCGGGGGCCCGCCATGGCAGTGGCCGATCACGAACATCTGTTCCGTACCAACCGCATCGGCGACTGCCACCATGTCGGCGACCCGCTCGTCGATCGTGGGGATCGTGGCGCAGGCATCGGACAGTCCCACGCCGCGCTGATCGGTGATGATCAACCTTGAGCTCGAAGCCAATTGGTGCAGGAAGCCGCCAAACAACGGGTCGCACCATTGCAGATCGAGATGCGACAGGAGTCCCGGTTCGAAGAACGCGTCGACGGGACCGCTGCCAATGACCTGATAGGCGATCGAATGTCCGTCGCTGTCAACGTATTGCGTCCTTGGCAGCATGCCGATACCCCCACCCACCGCTGCGGTTGAATCACCAGCCGACCATCGGTCGTTCACAGTGTCACCCGGGAACAACGGGATTGGCAAGCGCCTGGCCGATGCGAGCCACGTGCGTAAGCGTTTCGGGCGGCCCTCGTGCGACGGATCGTCGAATCGCGGTCGGCCATCTAGCCCGTCGGGCAGGTGGCCGCCGCGTCGCGCAGCACCACCGCCGACGGCTGGTCGATCGGCAGCCCGTAGCCGCGCAACACCTCGGCGAACTGCACCGAGTACTGGCACCAGAACGCGTGGTTGGGCGGCATCCACACCGCGGGCTGGCCGTCGCCCTTGTCCTGATTGGCCCGCCCCGCAACGGCGATCAGGTTCGCCGGGTCGTTGGCGAAGCGGGTGCGCAGTTCGTCGGTCCAGTTCCTGGCACCCAGATCCCATGCCAGCGCCAGCGGCACGATGTGGTCGATCTGCACCGACGCACCGACCTGATTGCCGCGGGTGAACGCGACGACCGCGTTGGTGTACGGGTCGTGCAGGGTTCCGGTCGCCACCGCGTTGGGGCACCGCTTGATCGCGACGTAGGTCTTGTCCAGCAGGTCGCGGTCGAGGACGTCGTTGCGGGTGTCGCACCCGTTGTGGCCGCCGGGCGCGACGTTGTCGTCCGTCCACGCGTCGCCGAAAGCCGCTCGGCGGTAATCGTTTCCATGCATCCGCAGCGGGATCTCGGCGACGCCTGCCAGCACGTCGACACCGGGCGCGACGGTGGGCACGTCGGCGTCCGCGACGAAATCGGCCGACCGCTGGGCCGACGCCGTCACCTGGAACGCCACCACCAAGGCCAGCAGCACGCCCGCCGCCAGCCACGTCCAGCGCCTCACGACTTGTCCAGGTACTCGACGGCCTCGGTCTCGGTGAACGGCGCCGCGAGAACGGCGATGCCCCGGTGCCGGGCCAGGTTGGGGTCGTTGCCGTACAACGTTTCGCAGAATGCCCGCGCCGCCTCGATGATCTCCCGGTGGTCGGCCAGCGAAAGCAGCTTCAGCGTGATGGGCCGTCCAGATTGGTGCAGCCCGAGCACGTCTCCCTCGCGCCGCTCACGGAGGTCCAGCTCGGCGAGCTCGAAACCGTCCTGGGTGGCGGCGACGGCCTTGAGCCGCTCACCGGCCTTGGACAGCGTCGGGAAGGTTGGTGGCCAGCAGGCACAGGCTGGCGTGGCTGCCGCGTCCGATGCGCCCCCTCAGTTGGTGAAGCTGACTGACGCCGAACCGGTCGGCGTCCATCACGACCATGACGGTGGCGTTGGGGACGTCGACACCGACCTCGATGACGGTGGTGCACACCAGCACGTCGAGCTCACCGTCGCGGAACGCCGACATCGACGGCGTCCTTCTCGTCGGCGGGCAGCCGTCCGTGCATCAGGCCGAGACGCAGGCCGGCCAGCGGGCCGTGCCGGAGGTGTTCGATCAGCTCGACCACGGTGATGGGCTTCGGACCGGGGCCCTGGTCTGAGCCCCCCTTCTCGGTGTCGTCGATCCTGGACGCCACCACGTAGGCCTGCCGTCCCGCTGCGACCTCCTCGGCGATGCGCTGCCAGGCCCGCTGCAACCACTGCGGCTTCACCGTCACGAAGATCGTGTTGGTGCTGATCGGCTGGCGACCGCGGGGCAGCTCCCGCAGGGTCGACGTCTCGAGGTCGCCGTAGACGGTCAACGCCACGGTGCGCGGAATGGGCGTCGCGGTCATCACCAGTAGGTGCGCGGTGATGCCACCGGTAGCCTTGGCGCGCAACCGATCCCGCTGCTCCACACCGAAGCGGTGCTGCTCGTCGACGACCACCATTCCCAGCTGATGGAAGTCGACGGCGTCCTGCAGGATCGCGTGCGTGCCGATGACGATGCCCGCCTGCGCCTGCCGCCACCTCGTCGCGCACCTGGCGCTTCTGCTGGGGCGTCATCGATCCGGTGAGCAGAGCCACCCGGGTGGCCCCGTCGGCGCCGCCGAGTTCACCCGCCATGCCCAGCGGGCCGAGCACGTCGCGGATCGACCGGGCATGCTGGGCGGCAAGGACTTCCGTCGGCGCCAGCAGGGCGCATTGGTATCCGGCGTCGACCATCTGCAACATGGCCAACACCGAAACGATCGTCTTGCCCGAGCCGACCTCGCCCTGCAGCATCCGGTGCATCGGCCGAGTCGAGCTGAGTTCCGTGGTCAGCACGTCGAGCACATCGGTCTGGCCCTGCGTCAGCTCGAACGGGAGCGCGCCGCGCAGTGCCGCGGCCAGCCCGTCGTTGCGCCACGGTGCAGGCGGGCCCGTATCGCTGAGCTCGCCGTACCTGCGCTCGACCAGCGCCCACTGCAGCCCGACGGCCTCGTCGAAGGCGAGCCTGTCCCGGGCCCGGTCGCGGTCCTCCACGCGCTCGGCCAGGTGAATCGCGCGAAGCGCCTCATCCTCGGAGCACAAATTCCATTGCTGCCGAACGCTTTCGGGCAACGGATCCTCGACCGGATCGAGCACGGCGAGCACCTGGCGCACGCACGCGAAGATGTCCCAGCTCTGCACCTTGGCGCTGGCCGCATAGATCGGGAAGTAGTCCCGTTCGAAGGCCGCCAGCAGCTCAGCCTCGTCGTCGGCTCCTTCGGCGATCTTGGCCAGCGACTTGCTGCCCTTGCCCTGCCCCGGCCCGTCGAGGACGAGGAATGCCGGATGGGTCAGCTGCATGACCTGGCGGAAGTACGACACCTCGCCCGACAACATCACCCTGGCGCCTTCGGGCAGTTGCTTGACCAGATATTCGGCGTTGAAGAACGTCGCCGTCACCTTCGGCCTTCGGGTTCCCAGGGTGACGACCGCATACGAACGTTGACGCTTGCCCGGCTGTCGTTTCATCGGTTTCACGACGACATCGGTGATGACGTCGACGAAGGTGACGTGCTCCCCCTCGTCGAGCTCGAGGTCCTCGCCTTCGCCTCGCACCGTCATGCCGTCGCTGTACTTGCGGGGGTAGTGCCTCAACAGGTCGTCGACGGTGCGGATGCCGAAGAACTCGTCGAGCGGGCCCGCGGCCTTGGCGCCGATGACGCGGTCGAGGCGGTCGGTGAGGGCGACCACGGGCTACTCCACCCCGATCAACAGCGCGTCGCCGGAGTGCCCGGTGTGATAGGTGACGAGCTCGGCTCCGAGGTGCTCGCGGTGCACGTGCGCCCGCAGGGCCTCCCCGACGCCGGGGTCGACCCCCGTGCCGGTCAGCACCGTGACGAGTTCGCCGCCCGACGTCAGCAGCAGATCGATCAGGCCCGCGCCCGCGTCGGCGACGTCCTTCCCGACGATGAGCACCTCGTCACCCGCGATGCCGAGGCCCTGCCCGGGCGTGCAGGTGCCGGCCCAGGTGAGCGCCTCCTCGGTGGCCAGCCGCACCGAACCGTGCCGGGCCCCCGCGGCGGCCCGCGCCATGGTGTAGCCGTCATCGACGGCCTGGCGGCCCGCATCGTGTACCGCGAGCGCGGCCAGCCCCTGCACCATCGACGCCGCGGGCACGGGCACCACGTCGATGCCCCAACCGATCGCGGCGGTACAGCCCGCGACCAGTTCCTCGGCGGCGAGATAGCCGTTGGGCAGCACCATGATCTGCGCGGCGTCGGCGTCGACGATCGCGCGGAGCAGACGCTGCGCGCTGATCGGGCCGTCGGCGTCGGGCCGAAGCACGTGGGCGCCCTCGCCGGCGAACAGCGCCTGCGCGCCGTCACCGTCGACGATCGCCAGCACCGCGCGGTCGCGACCCCATCCGCCGGGCGGCCTGCCTCCGGCGTCTCCGGTGAGCGCCGTGACCTGGATGCGGCTCGGCCTGCCGATGTCGAGTGCCGCCTCGACCGCGCCGCCCGCATCGTCGGCGTGGACGTGAACCGAGTACCCGCCGCCCTGCCCGGACGTCGCGATGGTCACCGATTCACCGAGACGTTCGAGGCGCTCACGCAACAGCTCGATGCCTGCGTGGTCGCACTCCCCGAGCAGATACATCACCTCGAACTGCGGGGACGCCCCCGACGACACGGTCACCGCATCGCCCGGCGCCGTGGGTGCCTGGTACTCGGCCCGCTGCGGCGGGTGCCCGGCCAGCACGGTGCTCATCGCGTCGAGCAGGACCAGCAGCCCCCGCCCTCCCGCGTCGACCACGCCCGCCCTGGCGAGCACGTCGAGTTGTTGTTGGGTCTTCTCCAGGGCGACCGCCGCCGCTTCGGCCGCCGATCCGACGACCGAGACGAGGTCCGCGCCATCGTCGGCGGCGTCCTCGGCGGCCCCGGCCGCCGCCTGCAGCACCGAGACGATGGTGCCGGGCACGGTCTCGCCCACCGACGCGACGGCCAGGCCGACCCCGTGTCGCAGGGCGGCGCCGAACACCGTCGCCCCGACGTCGGTGAGGTCGCCGTCGCGCTCGTCGGCCGCCTCGGCGGTGACGTCGGCGAGGCCGCGCAGGATCTGCGACAGGATGACGCCCGAGTTGCCGCGGGCCCCCTGCAACGCGCCCTCGGCCAGCGCGGCCGCCACCGCCACCACGTCGTCGTCGCGGCGCGAGTCGGCCCGCGCGCACGCCGCGCGCATGGTGAACAGCATGTTCGTGCCGGTATCGGCGTCGGCCACGGGGAAGACGTTGAGTCGGTTGATCTCGTCGGTGTGGACGATGAGGCCGGCGACCGCGGTATGCGCCCAGTCCCGCAGGGTGGTCGCGTCGAGCCGACGTGCCGACATCCCACCTCCAACCCACGAGCCGCCGCGTCCGCGCCAGCCTAGCGACAATGCCTGACATCACCGTGCGGCATTGCACCCGGTGGACACGTTTTGGCGATAGGTCCGGTGGCCGGTATCCTGGTCAGGTTGTCGGGTCACCCGCTCGTGGTCGTTGACCCCCCAAGTACTGATCGAGGAGTTCTACATGGCTGCCGTATGCGATGTCTGCGGGAAGGGCCCCGGCTTCGGCAAGTCGGTGTCGCACTCTCATCGCCGGACCAGCCGCCGCTGGAATCCGAACATCCAGACGGTGCGCGCCGTTGACCGCCCAGGTGGCAACAAGAAGCGCGTCAACGTCTGCACGTCGTGCATCAAGGCAGGCAAGGTCGCCCGGGGCTGAGCCCCGCTCCACCCCCTTCAATCCAGTCGCCAGTCGATCGGCTCGCCACCCATCTCGGTGAGCAGCTGGTTGGCCCGACTGAACGGCCGCGAGCCGAAGAATCCCCGCGACGCCGAAAGCGGCGACGGATGGACCGACTCGATCGTCGTGCACTGATCACCCGTCAGCATCGGCTTGAGTGTCGCTGCGTCACGCCCCCACAACACGGCCACCAAGGGCCGTGACCGTGCGACCAGGGCGCGGATGGCGCACTCCGTCACGGCCTCCCAGCCCTTGCCGCGGTGCGACGCCGGGGTGCCCGGCCGCACGGTGAGCACCCTGTTGAGCAGCATGACGCCGCGCTGCGCCCACGGGGTCAGATCGCCCGACGTCGGCGCGGGATGCCCGAGGTCGGTGGCGTACTCGCGGAAGATGTTGTCCAGGCTGCGCGGCAGCGGCCGCACGTCGGGAGCGACCGAGAAGCTCAGCCCCACCGCGTGTCCCGGCGTCGGGTAGGGGTCCTGGCCGACGATGAGCACCCGCACGTCGTCGAGTGGAAACGTGAAGGCACGCAACACGTTCTCGCCCGCGGGCAGATACCCGCGGCCCTCGGCGATCTCGCTGCGGAGGAACTCCCCCATCGACGTGACCTGATCTGTGACGGGTTGCAGCGCTCGGGCCCAACCCTCGTCGACGAGTTCGTTCAATGGACGTGCAGCCATGATGGGTCAACCTAGCGTGCGGCGCGCCTCAGAACGACTGCCAGCCCGCGTTTCCGCCCCACCGTGTTCCGTCCACCAGCACCCGCGGCGGGCCGTCGACCACGACGCCGATGCGGCGCCAGCCGTCGGGCACCGGCCCGGGGAACGTCGCGACCAGCGCGTGGTCCTCTCCCCCGCCGAGCACCCACGCCCAGGCGTCCTGCGCCGTCGCCGCGGCCGCCGCGGTGAGCGCGTCGTGATCGGCCGCCAGGGCCGCGCGGGAAAGGTCGATGCCGACACCCGAGGCGTCCGCGACGTGGCCCAGATCGGCCACCAGGCCGTCGGACACGTCCGTCATCGCGGTCGCGCCTGCGTCGGCGGCAACGCGGCCCTGCCCGTAGTGCACGTCGGGCGTCAGGTGCAGCCGACGGAGCTCGTCGTGCCCGCGAACGGCGTTGCGCAGCAGCGCGTATCCCCCAGCCGAGCACCCGAGGCCGCCGACCACCGCCACCGAGTCACCGGGGTGCGCACCGTCCAGGCGGACCGGGTCGCGGCCGCCGAGATCACCCAACACCGTGACCGAGATCACCCACTGCGGGGCCGCGACGAGGTCGCCGCCGACTATCCCGGCGCCGAATCTGCGGGCTTCGTCCCACATGCCGTCGGAGAGCGCGAGGACGTCGTCGCCCGGTGTGTGGCCGGGTGCGCCGAGCGCGACGACGAAGGCGGTCGCCGCCGCACCCATCGCCTCGATGTCGGCCGCGTTCTGGGCGATCGCCTTGCGGCCGATGTCGTGTGGCGTCGACCAGTCCAACCGGAAGTGGCGGCCCTCGACGAGCATGTCGGTCGACACCACGGTCCGTCCGTCGGGCGCCAGCACCACCGCCGCGTCGTCGCCAGGGCCGAGCGCCACCACCGCGGGCTGCTCGCGATTGCGCACCAGGCGATCGATCACCGCGAACTCGCCGATCCCCGCCAGGGTGGCCTTCATCCCGTCGCCGTCGTCGCTCGCCATGCCACCTTCCGCATTACTCCGGGTCGCTTCCGCATTCCTCCGGTCGCTTCGTCCCCTGAACCCCGGCCCGACCTGCGGTACGTTTGGTCCCCCGGAGTCTAAGCAGCGGGACGGAGGAGACAGCGGGTGGTCGAGGCTTTCATGCTGATTCAAACCGAGGTCGGCCGCGCCGAGGTCATCGCCAAGCAGTTGGCGTCGCTGCCGGGCGTGCTGTCGTCCGAGTACGTCACCGGGCCCTACGACGTCGTGGTGCGCATCGGCGCCGATTCGCTCGGCGACCTGGAGTCCAACGTCGTTCCAAGCGTTCAGCAGGTCTCCGGCATCACCCGCACCCTGACCTGTCCGATTGCCGGTGGAGCCCAGCCTTAGAGTTGCCCGGTGACCCCCGACGGACGTGACGGCCCGCCCCGCGGTGTCATGATCGCCGCGGTGATCGTGGCCGTCGCCGCGGTGATCGGCGTGCTGGCCTTTGCGACGATCCGGCAGACCCCGCCGCAGCAACGCCCCGTCGCGATCGCATCGGTGCCCGCGCCGCAGGCCGACGGCGACGCCTGTCACGCCCTTCTCGCAGCCGTGCCCGAACACCTCGGTGAATACCATCGGGTGCCCGCGGCCGAGCCCGCCCCGGTCGGCGCCGCCGCGTGGCAGGACGACCCCAATGCCGAACCGGTGATCCTGCGGTGCGGGCTGGAGCGACCCGACGACTTCGTGGTGGGCGCTCCCCTCCAGGTGGTCGACGACGTCGACTGGTTCCGCATCGGCGACGAGGGACGCAGCACCTGGATCACGGTGGACCGGCCGGTGTACATCGCGCTCACGCTGCCCGACGGATCGGGGCCGTCACCGATTCAGCTGATCTCGACGGCGGTCGCCAAGGCCATGCCTGCGATACCGGTGAATCCGGGTCCTGTTCGCTGATCCCGGGCGCGCTAACGCAATCCGGTGCCGCGCGCCAGCGCCGTGTCGACCATCGTCGCCAACAGCGTCGGATAGTCGACCCCACTGGCGGCCCACATCCGCGGGTACATCGAGATGGTGGTGAAGCCCGGCATGGTGTTGATCTCGTTGATCACCGGCCCGTGCTCGGTGAGGAAGAAGTCGACCCTGGCCAGGCCCTGGCAGTCGACGGCGCGGAAGGCGCGGATCGCCAATTGCCTTATGGCGTCGGCGATCTCGTCGTCGACCTTGGCGGGGACGTCGAGTTCCGCCGCGTCCTCGAGATACTTGGTGGCGAAGTCGTAGAACGCATCCTCGCGGCCCCGTACCCCCGCCACCCGGATCTCCCCGACCGTACTGGCTTCGACTGTGCCGTCGGGAAATTCGAGAACCCCGCACTCGAGTTCGCGGCCGGCCACGGCGGCTTCGACGATCACCTTCGGATCGTGGCGGCGGGCCAGCGCGATGGCCGACGGCAGCTGATCCCATGACACCACCCGGCTGACGCCGATCGACGAGCCGCCGCGGGCGGGCTTGACGAACACGGGCAGGCCGAGCCGTTCGCGATCCTCGAGTTCGAGCGTCTCGTCCCGCGGCCGCAGCACCACCTGATCACCGATCGGCAGGCCCTCCGCGGCGAGCAGTTTCTTGGTGAACTCCTTGTCCATGCCGGCCGCACTGGCCAGCACCCCGGCGCCGACGTAGGGCACGCCGGCCAGCTCGAGCAGTCCCTGGATGGTGCCGTCCTCGCCGTAGGGCCCGTGCAGGACGGGGAAGACGACGTCCACGGCGGCCAGAAGCTCACCGGGGCCCTTGCCCAGGGACAGCAGTTGACCGCGGCGACGCGGATCGGCAGGCAGGGCCAGCTCGGTGCCCGAGGCGGCGCTCACCTTCGGCAGTTGGCCGTCGGTGATGGCGAGCGTCTCGGGCCGGGCATCGGTGAGCACCCAGGAACCCTCGGGCGAGATGCCGACGGCGAGCACTTCGAACCGCTCCGGATCGAGGTTGCGCAGGATGCTGCCGGCGGAAACGCACGAGATGGCGTGTTCAGAGCTGCGTCCGCCGTAGACAACGGCGACGCGGATTCGGGCAGTCACAACCTAGAGAGGCTACCGTCCACGCTCGACGGCATTCGCCGCCACCGTCTGACCTGGGGTTTCGCCGGGCGCGTCACCGCTGCGCGCCGACCTCGATCAGCTGACCGGTGACGTCGCAGCCCGCCGGTCCGGCCAGGAACGCCACCGCGTCGGCCACCGCCTCCCGGCGGCGTTGCGCCTCACCGTCCGCGTCGGGACCGGGCTCGGGGTTCATGTGGCTGGGCGACACGGCGTTGACGTTGACGTGGTCGGCCGCGCACGCCGCCGCGAGCGCCTTGGTCATGCCGACCAGGCCGTACTTGGCGGTCGACACGTGGAACCGGCCCGGATCGCCGCGCAACGCGTTGCCGCCGATGATCGACACGATGGACCCGCCGCCGGTCCGCAGCCGCGGCAACGCGGCGAGCACGCAGTTCATCGCGCCGTCGAGGGTCACCGACCGTACCGCCGCCCAGTCGGCGGCCGTCACGTCGTATACCGGGATCCTGGTGCGAAGTGCCGCGTTGTGCACCAGGACCCGCAGTGGGCCGAGTTCGTCGGCAACGGCGAACATCCGCTCGACCGCGGCGGGGTCGGCCACGTCGGCGACGGCGACCGCGGCGGCGACACCATGTTCGCGGGCCTCGGCCGCCACCTTCTCGGCCTGTTCGGCGTCGACCCGGGTGTTGACCACGACGTCGAAGCCGTCGCGCGCAAGCGCCAGCACGATGGCGCGGCCGAGGTTGCGCCCGCCGCCGGTGACCACGGCGACGCCGCCGGTGCGCCCGCCAATCCCCGGGTCGCTGCGCTCCTGCCCGCCGGTGCACGGTCACGACTGACCCCCGTCATCCTGACGAGATCGGCGAAGTCGTCGGCGCTGTCGGCGGCCCAGCAGGCGTCGAGCAGTCGTGCCGCGCCGTCGGCGCCGAACCGGGGCGCGGCGTTGTCGGTGAACTTCGCGGCCAGATCGTCGTCGGACATCGGATTGGCCGGCGTACCGAGGTTGGCCGCCACGCGGTGGGTCAGCGACCGGCCGTCGGCCAACTCGACGGTGATCACGGCGGCCTGCTTTCCGACGGTGGCGTCGGACCGAACGTCGACGAGGGCGCGCACCACCGAGATGCCCGCATCGACGGCCGCGGCGTCGGTGAAGTGGTCGAGGCGCGGCCTGGTGATCAGCGCAACGGCGATGCCGTGGGTGATGCTGAACTTCGCATCCAGTCCCGTACGTGGGTCGACCTTGCCGGTGACCGTCGCGGCCTTCGAATTGACTTGCGCGATAACCCTTCGCACGTCGCCGACTCCGAATCCGTGCTCGGCGCGCAGCGCCAGCACCGCGTCGATCGCAGGGTGGGTCAGCGACCCGCTCGGATAGGCCTTGTATCCGTTCGCAGGCAGATGCCACTGTTCGCCAAGACCCTCGAGCAGCTTGCCCGGCGACGGATCGGGTGACATCACGGCCAGGAAACCCCTTGCGCCCTCGACGATCTCGGCCGACGACGTGATGCCCTCCGAGGCCATCACCGCTGACAGCAGCCCGTCCATCGCGGCCTTGCCCGCGTGCAACGGCTTGCCGTCGGTCCCGTAGACGGCCTTCAACCCGGCGGCCTGGGTGCCGGCATTTCCAAGACCCGCGTTCAGCTCCGTTGGCGACAACCCGAGGATCCACCCACCCGCGGCCGCTGCGCCGACGTGGCCGACCGTTCCCGTGACGTGCCAACCGATTTCGTAGTGCGCGTCCCCCGCTGCCCGGCCCAGCCTGCACTCGGTCTCGAATCCGGCGACGAAGGCGGTGAGCGCCTCCTGCCCGGTGACCGGACGGGCCTCGGCCAGCGTGAAGACGACCGGCCACACCGGAGCACTTCCGTGCACCGTGGTGTCGCCGGGGTTGAAGGTGTCGTCGTAGTCCAGTAGGTGCGCGGCGAACCCGTTGACCAGCGCGGCGTACGGCATGGTAGCGGTCTGTGCGCGGCCGATCACGGTGTGGGAACCCGTCCCGGTCAACCGATTCGAGACCCGCAGCAGGGCGTCCACCGACGGGTGGTCCGCCGCTGCGGCCGCCACTCCCACGTGGTCGATCAGTGCGCGCTTGGCCTCGTGCACGACCTCGGCGGGAAGGTCGGTGAACTTGAGGCCCGCGACGAAGTCGGCGAGTGCGGCGGTCAGACCGGTCTCGGTGTGCATGGTCTCGATCCTGATGGTCTCGGTCATTGCTGTGTCAACCCGATGCTGTCGATCAGCACTGCCAGCGAGTCATTCTGCTCCTTGAGGAACGGGCCGAACTTCGAAGCATCGAGATAGTCCGTGACCGAACCGTTCTCGTCGACGAAGTCGTTCCAGCCCGGCGCGCTCACCAGTTTGTGGAACGTGTCCTGGTAGTACTGCAGCGCATCGGCAGGCATGTTGGGCGGGCCGACGAAACCGCGGAACTCCTCGGGCAGCGGCCCGACGTCCAGACCCTGCGCCTTGATCGAGGTCAGCTCGGGGAAGGTGGGCACCTTCCGGTCGGCCACGGTGGCGACGACCCGAACGGCGCCGACCTTCACCTGGTCCAGGAAGTCGGTCGAGGCGCCGATCATCATCTGCGCATCGCCGCGCAGCAGAGCCGCGATGCGTTGGCCGCTGTCGGCGAAGGACAGGAACTTCCATTGCGTGTCGGTCTTGGATTGCAGTGCCTTGCCGATCAACGAGTCGGTGGCCGTGATGGATCCACCCACCTGGACGAGATGGTCGGGCTGCTTTCGGGCGCCTTCGACGAAGTCGGTCACGGTGTGGTACGGCGAGTCGCCGCGTACGGCGACGAGCTGCGGTTCGATGAGCAGCGCGGCGATCGGCTGCAGTTCGGTGATCGACACCGAAGTGCCCGACAGGGTCAGCGGCGTGACGAGCCAGGTCGGCGTGACCGCCGCGATGGTGTCGGGGCGGCCCTTGCGACCGCGCAGATAGGACATGGCACCGATGCTCGACCCCTCGGTCTGGTTGCTCACGGGCCAGTTGTCGGCGATGAGCTTGTCGGTCTGCATCAGCTTGATGACCTGCCGGGCGAAGACGTCGCTGCCACCGCCGGGGCCGGTGTGGACGACCACCTGCGTTCGGCTCGGCACCCCACCCGACATGCCACCGCGCTGAAGCCCGCAGCCGGCAAGCGCGAACGCGCTGGCGGTGCCGATCAACATGGTGCGTCGGGACATCTGTGGCATGTCCATCACTCGCCCTTCGCTTCCACCATGGGAACCGACTCCGCGTCGAGCACCTGGGTCGTCTGTACCGATCGGCGTCGCTTGCCCGTGACGATCAGGATGAGCCCGACCAGGACCGCGGCTCCGATGATGGTCGCCGAGATGGGCCGCTCGACGAAGATCAGCGGGTCGTTGTCCGACAGCACCAGCGACTGGCGCACCGCGTTCTCGGCCATCGGCCCAAGCACGAACGCCATCAGCAGCGGCGCCGAGGGCACGCCGAACTTGCCGAACACATAGCCGAGCAGACCGAAGCCCACCATCATGTACACGTCCGTCATCGAGCTGCGCACGCTGTAGACGCCGACGACCGCCAGCACCAGGATCGCCGGGTACAGCGCCCAGTACGGAATCTTCAGAATCCGCACCCAGACCGGGATCATCGGCAGGTTCAGGATCAACAGCATGACGTTGCCGATGTAGAGGCTGGCGATCACCGGCCAGCCGATCTCGGGATGGTCGGTGAACAGCAGCGGCCCGGGCTGAAAACCGTAGAGCAACAGCGCCGCCAACATCACCGCGGTACTGGCGGTGCCCGGAATGCCAAGGGACAGCAGCGGAATCATGGCCGCACTGGACTCCGAGTTGTTGGCCGCCTCCGGGCCGGCCACCCCTTCGATGGCGCCCTTGCCGAACCGTTCCGGCGTCTTGGAGGTCTTCTTCACCAGTGCGTAGGAAAGGAACGACGCGACGGTCGAGCCACCGCCGGGCAGCGCGCCGATGAAGAACCCGAAGACCGTACCCAACGCGATGGCCACCCGGGACTGCTTGAGGTCGGCCTTGGTGGGCAGCAGGTTGCGGATGCCCTTGGGCACCTCGAAGATCGGCCGATCCATCTTCTTCTCGGCGTTGAGCAGCACCTCGCCGACGGCGAACAGTCCGACGCTGACGGCGATGAACTCGATGCCGTCGTACAGCGCGGGCACGCCGAAGGTCAGCCGCTGCTGTCCGGTGAAGATGTCGATGCCGATGGTGGACACCAGCAGCCCGATGCACATCGAGAGGAAGCCCTTGATCGGTGAATCACTGGCAAGCAGGATCACCAGCAGCAGACCGAAGCCCATCAGCGCCGCGTACTCCGGTGGGCCGAAGCCCAGCGCCACGTTGGCGACGAACGGGGCGGCGAACGTCAGTGCCACCACGCCGAAGGTGCTGGCGATGAAGCCTGCGATCGCCGACATGCCCATCGCGGGTCCGGCACGCCCCTTGCGGGCCAACGGATGTCCGTCCAGGCACAACACCACCGACGACGTCTCGGCCGGAATGTTCAGCAGGATCGAGGTGGTGGCGCCTGCGAACTTCGCGCCGTGGTAGATGCCCGCCATCATGATCAGCCCGGTCGCGGGCGGCAGGCTTATCGTCACCGGCAGCAGGATCGCCAGCGTGGCAGGCGGTCCGAGGCCGGGCAGGATGCCGACCAGCGTCCCGATCACCACACCGACCGCCACCCAGAACAGGTTCATCGGCGTGAAGGCCGCCGCGAACCCGCCTAGCAGGTTGTGTACTGCATCCATCAGTTCTCCTTGCGCGAGGCCATGGTTACGCGTCGATCGACAAGCGTCACGGGGCCTCGAAGAGGATCGACGTCGGCAGTTCCACGCCGAGGACGAATACGAAGAGTGCGTAGGCGACGATCGGCACGGCGATGACCACCACGACCGCCTTGATGCCCCTGACCCGCTCGAGGCCGAACACCAGGTATGCGACGAGCAGGACGGCCGCGGGCACGAATCCGATCAGCGGCATCAGCGCGCAGCCGATGAGGAAGCCCAGCCACACTCCCGCCGCACGCAGCAGTTCCGCACCGACACCGGCCATCTGGCCCGCGGGCCCGAGACCATTGCGGACCCCGCGCAGCACGGAGACCGCCACCAGCAACAGGCCGAGCGCGATCAGCGCGATCGACAGCGCGATCGGGAAGAAGCCGGGGCCGGGCACGCCCTTCTTGCCGAACACGGCAAGTCCGGACGCGTCGACGAGCGCGACGACGCCGAACACCGCAGCGGCAGCGCCGAGGCCGGCCTGCGCGATCGGCGACGTCGACAACGCGGAACGCCTTCGGCCCGGCTCGGATTCCTCGACCGCCGGGGCGGGACCGGTGTTCACGCTGTCCGTCTGAGTCATCGTCGAGTCCCTAGGTCCGCGTCCAGATGAAGTCGGGCTGCGGCGTCGCGCCGGGAGCCAGCAGCGCGAACAGTCCCCTGCGGCCGCCAAGACCGTCGGCCGCGGACGTGAATCCGTGACGTGCCAGGGTCGCGGCCTCCACGGCGTCCGCGGCTGCCTTGGCGGCCTGCACCACACCGGCTTCGGAGCCCTCGGCGGCGCGCAGCCCCGCGGCCTGCGTGGCACACAGTCCCACCACGTTGCGCACCCCGGCCTCGTCCAGGTCCAACAGCCGCGCGGCGGCAACGCCCGCGCCGATCAGGCCCGCGATTCCGCGGGCACTCCAGCGTTCGGCCACCGTCGCCGCGGTCAGGGCGTCGGCCACCCACTCGGCCACCGCGGTGCCGACGGCGAGCGCATCCGCCGCCTTCAGCTCGGTCGGCGAGTCCTGTTGCAGGGCAAGCACGGTGGCCGCGATGACGGGCCAGCCTGCGGTGTCGACGCGCAGTGCGTCGAGTGCCGTTCGCCACGCGCGGTTCATCGCAGTGGGCGATCCACCGGGATGCGCCGCCGCCACCGCCTCGCCGTCGCGGCGCAACGCGGCGCCCATGGCGTCGAGATGGTCGACGGCCAGCGTCAGTGCGGCTTCCGGCGGCGTCGCGGTGACCACGAATGCGACCATGTCGTCGGTGAGTGTCATGCCCGTGCTCCAGCCGGTCGGGCCGCGGTGACGAGGTCGACGAATCCCGTTGGGGTGTCGATGTCCTCGATTCCGCGGCGGATGGTTGCCGCCACCCCATGGCCGAGCACGGGCTCGATGAGGGCGTCGACCTTGGCGTCCAGTTCGGCGTCGGTGAGCGGCCGGACGAGGCTGCCCCTGGCGTGCGCGACGTGCACCTCGACATCGTCTGCACCGGTCAGCCGCACCGTGATCGTGACCGAGTCCCGGTCACAGCCAGGGGTGGGTACGAGGTTCGTCACGTTGCGCAGCCGGGTCACGTCCGGTTGCGTGGCGCGGGCGTCGGAGAACTGAGGCAACCCGGCCCTGCCGTCGAGCAACCCGACCGCGACGCCGTGGCGGGCGCTGAACCGGGCCTGCAGTCCGTCGGCCGGCGAGACGATGCCCATCAGCTCGGGGACCAGCGGGTGGCAGCGCACCTCGACGGCCTCGATGGCGTCGGGGTCGGTGATCGCCCCGCCTGCCTCGATCGCAGCGTCGATCGCCGGGTGCGCGACGATGCCACAGGGATAGGGCTTGAAGGTGTTGCGTTCCAGCTCCCAGTCCGATGTCCACGGGCGGAACAGTTCGCCGTCGACGGCGGCGTCGGCGAAGATCGTCAACACCCCTTCGTCGCCCAGCGGATCGGCGACGCCGACGAATCCGCCGAGGGCCAACCGGGCGGCGAGAACCCCGTTCGCGGCGGCCTTTCCGGCGTGGAAGGGCTTGGTCATCGAACCGAACGCCTCGCGGTGCCCCAGCGTCATGGTCGACGCGGCGGCCAACGCGGCCTCGAGGCCCGAGCCGTCGAGACCGAGCAGCAGGCCGGCGGCCACTGCCGCGCCGAACACTCCGCACGTGCCGGTGATGTGCCACCCACGGTCGTAGTGATTGGGCGAGATGGCATTGCCGATGCGCAGCTGCGACTCGCACCCCAGCGCGAAGGCCGACAGCACCTCGGCGCCAGAGGCGTTGCCTCCGACGGCGACGAGCGCGCCAAGGGTGGCCGCCCCCGGGTGGATGACGGTGGCCAGGTGGGTGTCGTCGAAGTCGTCGTAGTGCCCGGCCGTCCCGGTGAGCAGCGCGGCCCAGTGCTCGTCGAGCGTGTCAGAGCGGCCCAACACGCGGCTGCCGCCAGGTGCCGAGAGTTCCCGCGCGGCCTCGACGATCGCTTCGACGGCAGGCGAATGGGCCGCGCCGACGGCGGTGCCGATCACGTTGAACAGGCTGCGTCGCGCGGCGGCCGCAACGGATTCGGGCAGGGGCTCGTCATGTGCGTCACGTAACTGACGACAGAACTCCGTGGTCCTAGTCACAGTGGTCAAAGGCATGTTGAGAACGGTAGGAACAGCTCGGGCACCGAACAACACCGTTCCGGGACGGAATTATTGCAATTCCTGCAACGATTCCTGGCGGGCCTTGCCCTGGCCGCGGGCGATCCTGGTCAGGTGCTCGATGCTGTCGTGGTGCGCGGCGGCATGCGGATACGCCAGCAACACCGTCCGCCCCGCGGGAGCGGGATTGGAGATCCTGATCCGCGCCACTCCGGGGTGCTGGTGGTCGGTCATCCCCTCCGGCACCACCGAAACGCCGATACCCGCACCGACCATCGATTCGACGACGAACAGGTCGTTGCCCTCGACGGCGATACGCGGCACGAAACCCGCTCTGGCACAGGCGTTCACCATGTGCGTGCGGCTGCTCGAGCCGAGCTCCATCGAGACGAACGGTCGGTCACGGACCTGTGCCAGCGACACGCTCTCGAGCGTGGCCAACGGGTCGTCGGCCGGAACGGCGAGCAGAAGTGATTCGGTGAACAACGGCACCACCACGAAGTCCTGCTCGGTGGGGGCCAGCGACGTGAAGGCGACGTCGGCCTCGCCGCGCAGCAGCGCCGCGATCACGTCGGTCGCCGACCCTTGCCAGCACCGGAAGCGGAGCCCCGGATGCTCGTCGAGCAGCTCGGCGAGCACCCTCGGCACGAACCCGAGCCCCAGCGAGAAGGTGTGCGCGATGCGCAGTTGGCGCTGCGGGTGACCGGCCTCGGCCAGCGTCGCGTTCACCGCGTCCTGCCTGGCGCGCAGCACGACGTGGGCCTCGCGGACCAGCACGTTGCCCGTCCGCAGCATCCGCACCCTGCGGCCGGACTGTTCGATCAGCGCGACCCCCAGCTTGCGTTCGAGCGTGCGGATGGCGCGCTGCACGGTCGCGACGCTGATGCCCAATTCGGCGGCGGTCTGGCCGAAGTGCTCGGTGCGCGCGAACGCCACCAGCATCTCCAGGTCGGTGAGGGTGACGTCGGTGGGCGACACGTCATCCACTGGGGTTCAGCCCGCCTTCGATGTCGGCCAGCAGGTCATCGGCGTCCTCGATGCCCAGCGAGATGCGGGCGAAGCCGTCGGAGACCGGGTCGCCCCAGCGGGCCCGACGGTCGACCGACGTGTGGATGCCCCCGAAGCTGGTGGCCGCGACGAGCAGCGCGCTGCGTTCCACCAGTGCGTGCACCGCCGCGGCGTCGGCCAGTTCGATGCTCACCAGCCCGCCGAACCGCTTCATCTGCCGGCACGCGACCTCGTGGGCCGGATCGTCGGGCAACCCCGGGTACCGCACCGACCGAACCGCGGGGTGACCGCGCAACATCAGTGCGACGGCCTGGGCGTTGTGGCATTGCCGTTCGAAGCGAAGCCCCGCACTCCCCAGGCTGCGCAATGCCAACCACGCCTCGAACGGTCCGAGAATGGCGCCGGCCAGCATGCGTTCGCGCTCGATCGCTGCCATCAATTCGGGGTGGCAGCCCGCGACGTAGCCGGCCACCAGATCACTGTGCCCCGACAGCGCCTTCGTTGCGCTCGCCACGACGAGGTCGGCACCCAGCGACAGCGGTTGCTGGCCGAGTGGTGTCGGAGTGGTGTTGTCGACGACGAGGGTGGCATTGCGGCCCCGGCAGATCATCGCCAGCCGATGCAGGTCCACCACGTCCAGCGTCGGGTTCACCGGCGTCTCGGCCAGCACCACGTCCGCGTTCGAAGCGGCGTCGCACATCTGCTCGGCAGAGGCCGATATCACCGTGACACCTTGCGGTGCAAGGCTTTCCAACGCAAACCGGCGGACCTGGTAGTAGCCGTCGGCGGGGACCACCAGCGTCGTGCCCGGCCGGGCCAGAACCCGCAACGCCGACGTGATGGCGGCCATGCCGGAGCCGAACGTCAACGCCGAGGTGGCACCCTCCAGGTCGGCCAGCGCCGATTCCAGTTGCCGCCAAACGGGATTGGCTCCACGCCCATAGGTGTCCAGTGGCAGCGACTCGTCCGATGAAAGGTGGTATGCCGAAGCCGGAACCGGCGGAGGAGCCACCGGTTGGCCCGGAATTCGTTGCGAGGCAGTCGCCTTCACGGTGCGGGTGGAATCCCCGTACTGGCCGTCCATGTCGCTACTCCGGTTTCGTGCTGCGTCCGAGCAGCAGCGCCACTGCTTCGTCGACCGAAAGGCCCTTGTGGCAGACCCGGTTCACCGCGTCGGTCAGCGGCATCTCCACGTCGTAGCTGGAGGCGAGTGCGAGCACCGACTGGCACGACGTCACCCCCTCGGCGATGTGCCCGCCTGCCGCCGCCAGAGCGGATTCCATGGTCCCGCCCCTGCCGAGGCGCTCGCCGAACGCGCGGTTGCGTGACCTCGGCGACGTGCACGTGGCGACCAGGTCACCGACGCCCGCGAGCCCGGCCAGTGTGGCGCCCTTGGCGCCCAACGCGATTCCCAGCCGCATGATCTCGGCCAGACCCCTGGTGATGATCGCGGCGGCGGTGTTCTCGCCGAGCCCGACGCCCGCGGCCATGCCGCAGGCCAGCGCGATGACGTTCTTGCAGGCCCCGCCGACCTCGGCACCCACCACGTCGGAGTTGGTGTACGGGCGGAAGTACCCCGTGGAGAAGGCGCGCTGAAGTGTGACGGCCCGACCCGAATCGGCGCAGGCCACCACCGTGGCCGCCGGTTGCTCGTCGACGATCTCGCTGGCGAGGTTCGGGCCGGTCACCACGGCGACCCGGTCCGCGCTCGCACCGGTCACCTGCATGATCACCTGGCTCATCCGCATGAGCGTGTCGAGTTCGATGCCCTTGGCCACGCTCACCAGCGTGGCGTCGGCCCCCACGAAATCGCGCCACTGCTCGAGGTTGGTCCGCAGGGTCTGCGACGGCACCGCGAGCAGCACCGTGCACGCGCCTGCCAGCGCGGCGGCGGGGTCGCTGGTGGCTTTGACGGTCTTGGGAAGTTCGACGTCGCCCAGATAGTTGCCATTGCGGTGAGTGTCGTTGATCTCGTCAGCCAGTTCCGGGCGTCGCGCCCACAGCGTCACGTCGTTGCCCGCGTCCGCGAGCACCTTCGCCAATGCGGTGCCCCATGCACCCGCGCCCATTACCGCCGCCTCGACCACGGCTTCAATCTAGCTCGCGACGCGCCCATCGCGTCGGCTGGCAGGATGGCACCATGAGCGGCCATCCCGCCGGCGCCCCGACGGACGTCGAGGTGATCATCGCGGTCAAGCGACTGGGCGCGGCCAAGACCCGGCTGGCGCCGGTCTTGTCGGCGACAGGTCGGGAGAACGTCGTTCTCGCGATGTTGGCGGACACGATCAGCGCCGCACTGGCGGTACCCGCCGTGCATGCGGTCACCATCGTCACACCCGACGAGGTCGCCGCCCGCACCGCTCGGGAACTCGGGGCACACGTGCTGGTGGACCCCACTCCGGAGGGCCATCACGACCCGCTGAACAACGCCCTGGCCTCCGCCGCCACGGCCATCGGCGCATTCGCATCGAACATAGTTGTGCTGCAAGGCGATCTGCCCGCGTTGCAACCACACGAGCTGGCCGAGTCCATCGCCGCCGCGCGTGGCAACGAGCGCAGCTTCGTCGGGGACCGGCACGGCACGGGCACGGCCGCACTGTTCGCGTTCGGGGTCAGGCTCGATCCCCGCTTCGGGCCCGATTCCGCACGGCGCCACGCAGATTCGGGAGCCGTCGAGTTGACCGATGCATGGCCAGGGCTGCGCTGCGACATCGACACCGCCGAGGATCTGTCGGCCGCGATGCGGCTCGGCGTCGGGCCTGCCACCACTCGCTCAGTCGGCACGATCGGCCTGACGGGCGTGGACAGATGAGCCCGGATTAGCCACGCCTAGCCTCGGGCGTCGCCCATGGGGGATGATCGTCGTGTGACCGAAGCCGAGACTCGACCTGCCGACACCGAGTGGGTGTCGGGTAACGCGGCGCCGGAGGCACCACCTGCGGCGACCGCCGACCTCATCGACAACCCGCTGCCCGAGGATCGATACCTCAACCGGGAACTGAGCTGGCTCGACTTCAACGCGCGGGTGTTGGCGTTGGCCGCCGACCCGTCGCTGCCACTGCTCGAGCGCGCCAAGTTCCTGGCGATCTTCGCCTCGAACCTCGACGAGTTCTACATGGTGCGGGTGGCGGGCCTCAAGCGCCGCGACGAGATGGGCCTGTCGGTCCGCTCGGCCGACGGGCTGTCGCCACGCGAGCAACTGCGCCGCATCGGCGAGCGCACCCAGCAGATCGCCACCCGACACGCCAAGGTGTTCGGTGAACTCGTCCGCCCCGCCATGGCCGAGCAGGGCATCGTGATCGTCACCTGGAACGAACTCGACGAGACGGAACGCGAGCGACTCTCCACCTACTTCCACGAGCAGGTGTTCCCGGTACTCACACCGTTGGCCGTCGACCCTGCGCATCCGTTCCCGTTCGTCAGCGGGCTGAGCCTGAATCTTGCGGTCACCGTCAAGCAACCCGAGGACGGCACTCAGCACTTCGCCCGAATCAAGGTGCCCGACAACGTCGACCGGTTCGTCCAACTCTCCGTGCGGGACGGCGGCGAGGGCGAGTCGCGCTTCCTCCCGATGGAGGAAATGATCTCGGCCTTCCTGTCGGTGCTGTTCCCCGGCCTCGAGATCGTCGAGCACCACGCGTTCCGCATCACCCGCAACGCCGACTTCGAGGTCGAGGAAGACCGCGACGAGGACCTGCTGCAGGCGCTGGAACGCGAACTGGCGCGACGGCGGTTCGGTTCTCCGGTGCGGCTGGAGATCGCCGACGACATGACCGAGAACATGCTCGAGTTGTTGTTGCGCGAGCTCGACGTCCACCCCGGCGACGTCATCGAGGTACCCGGACTACTCGACCTGTCGTCGCTCTGGCAGATCTACGGCGTCGACCGACCAGAGCTCAAGGATCCGCCGTTCGTCCCCGCCACCCCAGCGGCTTTCGGCGAACGGGAGACGCCCAAGAGCATCTTCTCCACGCTGCGCGACGGCGACGTCCTCGTGCACCATCCGTACGACTCGTTCTCGACGACGGTGCAGCGCTTCATCGAACAGGCCGCGGCGGATCCAAACGTGCTGGCGATCAAGCAGACGCTGTACCGGACATCCGGTGACTCGCCGATCGTCAACGCGTTGATCGACGCGGCGGAGGCGGGCAAGCAGGTCGTCGCGTTGGTGGAGATCAAGGCGCGCTTCGACGAGCAGGCCAACATCAAGTGGGCGCGCGCACTGGAACAGGCAGGCGTGCACGTGGTGTACGGCCTGATCGGACTCAAGACGCACTGCAAGACGTGCCTGGTGGTGCGCCGCGAGGGCTCAACGATCCGGCGCTACTGCCACATCGGTACGGGCAACTACAACCCGAAGACCGCCCGACTGTACGAAGACGTCGGCCTTCTCACGGCCTCGCCCGACATCGGCGCCGACCTCACCGATCTGTTCAACTCGCTGACGGGCTACTCCCGCAAGGTGTCCTACCGCAATCTGCTGGTGGCTCCCTACGGCGTACGCAGAGGCATCATCGAACGCATCGAGCGCGAGATCGCCGCCAAACAGGACGGGGCCGACGCCGGAATCCGGCTGAAGGCCAACGCTCTGGTCGACGAGCAGGTGATCGACTCGCTCTACCGGGCGTCGCAGGCCGGCGTGCGGGTCGAGGTCGTGGTCCGCGGTATCTGCGCGCTACGCCCCGGCGGCCAGGGGTTCTCCGAGAACGTGGTGGTGCGGTCGATTCTCGGCCGGTTCCTCGAACACTCACGAATTATTCACTTCCGCGCCATCGACGAGTTCTGGATTGGAAGCGCCGACATGATGCACCGTAATCTCGACCGCCGCGTCGAGGTGATGGCACAGGTCAAGGATCCGAGGCTGACCAGTCAGCTGAACGACATGTTCGACTCGGCCATGGATCCCGCCACCAGGTGCTGGGAACTCGGCGCCGACGGTCGATGGACGGCGTCACCGCAAGAGGGCCAGACCGTACGTGACCACCAGGTGTCGCTGATGGAAAGGCACAGGCACCACTGAGGACGACGCTGGCCGGGCTGGGGGGCAGACGGGCCCCGAATGACCTGCAGGAGTTGAGGTGCCCAAGAAGTCTGCTTCACCCCCGACCGCGACGGTCCTTGCGGCCGGCGCGGTGCTGTGGCGGCCCGCCTGCGGATCCGACGCCGTCGAGGTGGCCGTGGTGCACCGACCGCGCTACGACGACTGGTCGCTGCCCAAGGGCAAGGTCGACCGGGGCGAGACCGAGGCCGTCACCGCGGTGCGCGAGGTCGAGGAGGAGACGGGCTACGCGGCCGAGCTGGGTCGGCGACTGACGTCGGTCAGTTATCCCGTGGAGCAGGGCACCAAGAGGGTTCAGTACTGGGCAGCGCGCGCACTCGGTGGCGAGTTCAGCCCGAACGACGAAGTCGACAAACTGCTCTGGATGCCCGCCTCCGACGCGATGAAGTGCCTGCAGTATTCATGCGATCGAAAGGTCCTGCGCCGCTTCACCAAACAACCTGCCGACACCAGATCCGTGATGATCGTCCGGCACGGCGTCGCGGGCACGAAGTCGCGGTACAAGGGCGACGACCGCAAGCGCCCGCTCGACAAGCGCGGACGCGCGCAGGCCGAGTCGCTGGTTGGGCTGCTGCTGGCATTCGGCGCCACCGACCTCTACGCCGCCCCGCGTGCGCGGTGCCACCAGACCCTCGAGCCGCTCGCCGAGGAGTTGGGTGTGACGATCCGCGACGAGCCGGCGCTGACCGAGGAGGCCTACGCCGATGACCGTCGGGACGGTCGGCGCCGCGTGGTGGAGATCGCGAAGTCCGACGGCACACCGGTGATATGCACTCAGGGCAAGGTGATCCCGGATCTCATCGCCTGGTGGTGCGAGCGCGACGGGGTGCGGCCCGACAAGTCCCGCAATCGCAAGGGCAGCACGTGGGTGCTGTCGTTGGCCGGAGACACGTTGGTGTCCGCCGACCACATCGGCAGCCCGCTGTCCGTGCGCGCCTAGCCTGCACACGGACACGCCGTGGACCTGGGGTCCACGGCGTGTCTTGTACCGGAACTGATTCCGGTAGAGCTGCTTACTTGCGGCCCTTGGCTGGAGCCTTCTTGGCGGCGGCGGCCTTCTTGGCGGCTGCCTTGCGTGGCGGCCTTCTTGCACCGGGCCTTCTTGGCGGCGGCCTTCTTGCGCGGCCGGAGCCTTCTTGGCGGCCGGAGCCTTCTTGGCAGCCGGAGCCTTCTTGGCGGCGGCGACCTTCTTGGCCACTGCCTTGCGAACCACGGCCTTCTTGACGGCCTTCTTGACGGCCGCCTTCTTGACCGCAGCCTTCACCGGCGCCTTCTTGGCGGCCGGAGCCTTCTTGGCGGCGGCGACCTTGTTGGCCACTGCCTTGCGAACCACGGCCTTCCTGACCGCCTTCTTCACGGCGGCCTTCCGAGCCGGTGTCGCTGTTGCGCCACGCTTCACTGCAGGTCCTTCCGCCGGGAGACGCTGTGCGCCAGACACAACGGCCTTGAACTGAGCGCCCGGCCGGAACGCCGGAACAGACGTGGGCTTTACCTTGACCGTCTCTCCGGTGCGCGGGTTGCGCGCAACGCGGGCGGCACGGCGGCGCTGCTCAAAGACGCCGAACCCGGTAATGGTGACGCTGTCGCCCTTGTGGACGGCACGCACGATGGTGTCAACGACGTTCTCCACGGCGGCGGTCGCCTGCCGACGATCGGTGCCCAACTTGTCCGTGAGGACGTCGATGAGCTCTGCCTTATTCATTGCAAAACCTCCGAAGCCAGTGGTCCACCTTGGACCGACTAGTGCACACGGTAAACCTTCACACCGCTGATTTCCAAGAGCCACGCCGAATTTCAGGCGTAGCTGGCGCCGGATTCGGCAATCTGCTTGCCCCACACCGCCGGTGGTACGGGGGTCCTAAAACGGGGTTGCTGGACGCGATTTCGGCCCCGTCGGGCCCCCGACTCAGGCCGGCAGGGTGCGCGGCTTCCAGCTCGGACGGTGCTCCTCGAAGGTTTCGATCTCGGCCTGTTTCCGCAGCGTAAGGCCAATATCGTCGAGTCCCTCGAGCAGTCGCCAAGCGGTGTAGTCGTCAATCTTGAACGGCACCATGACCGTTCCGGCGGCGACCGTCCGATCTTGAAGGTTCACAGTGATTTCCAGACCCGGCTGCTGCTCGATGAGCTTCCACAGGAGTTCCACATCGTCTTGTGAAACTTGGGCGGCAAGAAGGCCCGCCTTGCCCGAATTCCCGCGGAAGATGTCGGCGAAGCGCGACGAGATCACGACCCGGAACCCGTAGTCCATGAGCGCCCACACCGCGTGCTCGCGGGACGAGCCGGTGCCGAAATCCGGCCCGGCCACCAAGACCGAACCCTTGTCGAAGGGCGGGAGGTTCAGCACGAAGGACGGGTCGTTGCGCCAAGCGGCGAACAGCCCGTCCTCGAAACCCGTTCGGGTGACCCGCTTCAGATACACCGCCGGAATGATCTGGTCGGTGTCGACATTCGACCGGCGCAGCGGGACGCCGATCCCGGTGTGAGTGTGGAATGCATCCATGTCGATCCCCTAACGATTCGAGGCGGCGGGCAGGTCGGACGGAGAGGACAGGGTGCCGCGCACCGCGGTGGCGGCGGCGACGGCAGGCGAAACCAGATGGGTGCGGCCACCCTTGCCCTGCCTGCCCTCGAAATTTCGGTTGGAGGTCGACGCGCAGCGCTCCCCCGGCGCGAGTTGGTCCGGGTTCATCCCGAGGCACATCGAGCAACCGGCCTGGCGCCACTCCGCACCCGCGGCGGTGAAGATCTCGCCCAGCCCTTCGGATTCGGCCTGTGCCCGCACCCGCATCGAGCCGGGCACCACCAACATCCGCACGCCGTCGGCGACCTTGCGGTCGCGCAACACGTCGGCGACGACCCGCAGGTCCTCGATCCGGCCGTTCGTGCAGGAGCCGACGAAGACGGTGTCGACCGCGATGTCCCGCATCGCCGTGCCCGGCGACAAGTCCATGTAGGCCAACGCCTTCTCGGCCGACTGGCGGTCACCCTCGTCGAATATCAGCTCGGGGTCCGGCACCGCATCACCCAGCGGCACGCCCTGACCGGGGTTGGTCCCCCAGGTGACGAACGGGGTCAGCGTGGCGGCGTCGAGGTAGACCTCGGTGTCGAATTCGGCTCCCTCATCGGTGCGCAACTGGCTCCACGCCTGCACTGCCGCATCCCAGTCGGCGCCCTTCGGCGCGTGCGGACGGCCGCGCAGGAACTCGAACGTCGTCTCGTCCGGGCCGACCATTCCGGCCCTGGCGCCCGCCTCGATGCTCATGTTGCAGATCGTCATGCGGCCCTCCATCGAGAGGGATTCGATGGCGCTGCCGCGGTATTCGATGACGTAACCCTGTCCGCCGCCGGTACCGATCTTCGCGATCACCGCGAGGATGACGTCCTTTGCGCTGACGCCCGCGGGCAGTACGCCGTCGACGTTGACCGCCATGGTCTTGAAAGGCCTCAGCGGCAGCGTCTGAGTGGCGAGCACGTGCTCGACCTCCGAGGTGCCGATGCCCATGGCGAGCGCACCGAAGGCGCCGTGCGTCGAGGTGTGACTGTCGCCGCACACGACGGTGGTGCCGGGCTGGGTCAGGCCCAGCTGCGGCCCGATGATGTGAACGATGCCCTGTTCGACGTCGCCCATCGGGTGCAGTCGGATGCCGAACTCCTCGCAGTTGCGCCGCAAGGTTTCGACCTGTGTGCGTGAGACGGGATCGGCGATCGGCTTGTCGATGTCGATCGTCGGCACGTTGTGGTCCTCGGTGGCGATCGTGAGATCCGGTCGCCGCACCGGCCGGCCGGCGAGCCGCAGCCCGTCGAAGGCCTGCGGACTGGTGACCTCGTGGACGAGGTGCAGATCGATGTAGATCAGGTCCGGCTCGTCGCCGGATCCGCCGACGACGACGTGGTCGGCCCAGACCTTCTCGGCCATGGTGCGTGGTGTGTCAGTCATAACTTTGCTCAATCCTTCGGGCGATCCGCAGGTGCCGGGCTGGCAATCTCACTATGCGGGAAGTTAGTATCTCCCTGTGAGACAGGATAGCGGCATCGGCGTGCTCGACAAAGCCGTGGGCGTGCTGCACTCGGTCGCCGAGTCGCCGTGCGGGCTGGCCGAACTGTGCGAGCGCACGGGCCTGCCGCGCGCCACCGCCCATCGCCTGGCCGCAGGGCTGGAAACCCACCGGCTGCTCGCCCGCGACGCCGAGGGCAGGTGGCGGCTGGGCCCCGGGTTGACCGAGCTGGCCGGGCACGTCAACGATCCGCTGTTGGCCGCAGGGGCAGTCGTGTTGCCGCGCCTTCGCGAAATCACCGGGGAGAGCGTGCAGCTCTACCGTCGCGAGGGCACCTCACGGGTGTGCGTCGCCGCGCTGGAACCGCCTGCAGGACTCCGGGACACCGTGCCCGTCGGCACCCGCCTGCCCATGACCGCGGGATCGGGCGCCAAGGTGCTGCTGGCATTCAGCGACGCGGGCACGCAGCAGGCCGTGCTCCCCACGGCGATGTTCACCGACCGGACGCTGGCCGAGGTGCGCAGGCGTGGCTGGGCGCAGAGCGCCGCCGAACGCGAACCCGGCGTGGCGAGTGTGTCGGCGCCGGTGCGCGACGGCCGCGGCGCGGTGATCGCCGCGGTCTCGGTGTCCGGTCCGATCGACCGGATGGGCCGCAGGCCGGGTGCGCGCTGGGCGGCGGACCTGCTGGCGGCCGCGGAAGCGCTGACGCGCCGGTTGTGAGCCGCGTCCGTTCAGCCCGAACCGCGCGCCGAGTTCTGCACCGTGGCTGCTTCGCCGACGGTTTCACGACCCCTACGCAGATCTCGGCGATTCGCGCCGACCCCGGGAACGCGTAAACGCCCGCCTCGTAAAGAGACGGGCGCCGTTCGTGCCTGGTACCCCCGATGGGATTCGAACCCACGCTACCGCCGTGAGAGGGCGGCGTCCTAGGCCGCTAGACGACGGGGGCTAGAACATTTTCCGAAGGGCCAGCATAGCTCAGGCGAGAATGCTGTCCTAATCACTCGATTTGGCTGGGGTACCAGGACTCGAACCTAGAATGGCGGTACCAGAAACCGCTGTGTTGCCAATTACACCATACCCCAATGACCGCCTATAACCGCTGGTCACAGACCTTTCCGGAGCGCTAGCGCGATGGGCTGAACCACCGCACGACGTTCACGGGCCGACGAGCAGACTATCAAAGTTTTCGGCACCGTTTCTCACGCCTCCGCGGTGGCGGCCGAGGCGTGGTCACGTCCGGCACGCAGCCTGGCCAGGCTGCGCTCGCGACCGAGCAGTTCCAGCGACTCGAACAGCGGCGGGCTCACCGAGGCGCCGGTGGCGGCCACCCGGATCGGCCCGAACGCCTTGCGGGGCTTGAGCTCGAGCGTCTCCAACAGCGCGGACTTCAGCGCGGCCTCGATCCCGGCCGTCGACCACTCCCCGACGCCGTCGAGCGCTGCCACCGCGGCATCGAGCACCGGCACGGCGTCGGCACGCAACTCCTTGGCCGCCGACTTCTCGTCGAGCGTGAACTCGGCGTCGTTGAGGAACTTCAGCAGATCCCACGCATCGCCGAGCACCACGATCCGGGTCTGCACCAGCTTGGCCGCTTCGGCGAACCCTGCGTCGTCGAGGCCGGTGTCGTGCCCGTGCGCGGCGAAGAACGCAGAAAGCCGCGCCGCGAAGTCATCCTCGGCCAACAGCCTGATGTGCTCGGCGTTGATCGCGTCGGCCTTCTTCTGATCGAACCGTGCGGGATTGGAGTTGACGTCGCGGACGTCGAATGCGGCCACCATCTCGTCGAGGCTGAACACGTCGTGGTCGTCGGCGATTCCCCAACCCAGCAGTGCCAGATAGTTCAGCAGACCCTCGGGGATGAAGCCCCGGTCGCGATGCAGGAACAGGTTGGACTGCGGATCCCGCTTGGACAGCTTCTTGTTGCCGTCGCCGAGAACGCTTGGCAGATGGGCGAATTCGGGTACCCGCTCGGCCACACCGATGCGCATCAGCGCCTGGTACAGCGCGATCTGCCGCGGCGTCGACGGCAGGATGTCCTCGCCGCGGAGCACGTGGGTGATCTTCATCAGCGCGTCGTCGACCGGATTGACCAACGTGTACAACGGATCCCCGCTGCCGCGGGTGATCGCGAAGTCGGGAACGGTGCCCGCGGCGAAGGTCGTCGGCCCGCGCACCAGGTCGGTCCAGCTGATGTCCTCGTCGGGCATCCGCAGGCGCAGCACGGGCTTGCGGCCTTCGGCGACGAACTCGGCGCGCTCGGCGTCGGTCAGGGTGCGGTCGTAGTTGTCGTAGCCCAGCTTGGGGTTGCGGCCTGCCGCGACGTGTCGCGCCTCGACCTCCTCTGCCGTCGAGTACGCCTCGTAGACCTCGCCTGCGGCGGTCAGCCGGGACACCACGTCGCGGTAGATGTCGCCGCGCTCGGATTGCCGGTACGGCGCGTACGGGCCGCCGATCTCGGGTCCCTCGTCCCAGTCCATGCCCAGCCAACGCAGTGCGTCGAGGATGGCGGCGTAGCTCTCCGCGCTGTCGCGCGCGGCGTCGGTGTCCTCGATGCGAAACACGAAGGCGCCGCCGGTGTGCCGGGCGTAGGCCCAGTTGAAGAGCGCCGTCCTGACCAACCCGACGTGCGGGGTGCCGGTGGGCGACGGGCAGAACCGGACCCGGACGGTTGGCGTGTCAGTCATCACTTCTTCTTGCGCACAACGGGATTGGACAATGTTCCGATACCTTCGATCGAGATCGACACGACGTCACCGTCTTCGATCGGCCCGACCCCCTCCGGCGTACCGGTCAGGATCAGGTCACCGGGAAGGAGCGTCATCACGGCCGACGCCCACTCGATGATGGCGCCGACGTCGTGCAGCAGCAGCGCGGTGTTGCTGTGCTGGCGCACTTCACCGTTGACCTCGGTGCGCAGATCCAGTTCGGACGGGTCGAGCTGGGTTTCGATCCACGGCCCGGTCGGGCAGAACGTGTCGTGGCCCTTGGCGCGCGTCCACTGCCCGTCCTTCTTCTGTTGATCCCGGGCGGAGACGTCGTTGGCGATGGTGTAGCCGAGGATGACCTCCGCGGCCTTGGCAGCGGGCACGTCCTTGCACGGGCGCTCGATGACCACGGCCAGCTCACCTTCGTGGTGCACCGGGATGGGCGTCAGCCGGCAGCTGGATGGCGACGTTGGGACCGATGATGGCGGTGTTGGGCTTGAGGAAGATCACCGGGTCCTCCGGCGCCTCTCCCCCCATCTCGAGGGCGTGCGCGGCGTAGTTCTTGCCCATGCAGACCACTTTGGGCGCCAGGATCGGCGCGAGCAGGCGGACGTCGGCCAGTGGCCAGGAGCGTCCCGTGAACGTGGGATTGCGCGACAGGTACTGCTCGGCGACCTCACGGCAGATCTCTTTGTCCGGCTCGCCTTCGATACTGACGAAGGCGACGCCGTCGGGACTGGCAATTCGACCAAGACGCATTCCAGACAGCCTAATGACGCCCGCACCTCGCATCTGGAAATGGGTCGAGTCCGTGGTCGCCGCCACCCCGATAAAGGCGCGAATCGTGGGATGTATCTCATAGGTTGGGATGATCTTTCACCTGTTGGGATTGCGTGCCAACATGGTGGGCGTGACCACGCGAACGATAGGAACCGCGCGCAGGTGGTCGATGTTGGCGATCGCCCTCACCACCACCCTGTGCGCCAATGTGTTCATCAACGGCGTTGCGTTCCTCATTCCCACGCTGCACGCCGAACTCGGCCTCGACCTGTCCGAGGCCGGCCTGATGTCGTCGCTGCCGAGCTTCGGCATGGTGGTCACCCTCATCGCCTGGGGCTACATCGTCGACCGGTTCGGCGAACGCATCGTGCTCGCCATCGGCTCCGCACTCACCGCCGCTGCGACGTTCGGCGCGGCCTCGATGCACTCCCTGGTCGCCGTTGGCGCATTCCTGTTTCTCGGCGGCATGGCGGCCGCCAGCAGCAACTCTGCGAGCGGCCGGCTGGTGGTCGGCTGGTTTCCGCCCGATCAGCGCGGCCTGGTCATGGGCATCCGCCAGACCGCGACGCCACTGGGAGTCGCCGTGGGCGCGTTGGTGATTCCGCAACTGGCCGAGGCCTACGGCGTCGGGGTCGCCCTGCTCTTCCCCGCGATCGTGTGCGCGTTGGCCGCGGTGATCACCGCGGTCGGCGTGCTCGACCCGCCGCGGCCGCCGCGCGCCGAGGCGCACAGCGACGACCTCGCCAACCCCTACAAGGGATCGTCGACGCTATGGCGCATTCACGCGGTCTCGGTGCTGCTGGTCGCGCCGCAGGCCGTGATCTGGACGTTCACCCTGGTGTGGCTGATGACGGACCGCGGCTGGTCGGCGGCTTCGGCGGGCACGATGGTGACCGTCGCCCAGATCCTCGGTGCGGCAGGCAGGATCGCCGCGGGTCGGTGGTCGGACAAGGTCGGTTCCCGCCTGCATCCGGTCCGCGTCATCGCGGTCGGTGCGGCGATCGCGATGGGCCTTCTCGCGGTGACCGATCTGCTGCACTCGCCGCTGAGCATCGCGGTCATGGTGGTCGCCTCCATCATCACGGTGACCGACAACGGGCTGGCGTTCACCGCGATCGCCGAGATCGCAGGCCCGTTCTGGAGCGGCCGCGCCCTTGGCACGCAGAACACCACCCAATTGTTCACCGGCGCAATCGTCCCGCCGACGTTCGGCGCCCTCATCACCGTGGCCGGGTACCCGCTGGCGTTCGCGCTGTGCGCGATCTTCCCGCTGTTGGCCCTCCCACTGGTGCCGGTCGAATCCGATCCGCTGCGGGCACGGTCGACCGTCAAGGGCTAACCGCCCTCGAGGTTCTCGGCGCACCGGATCAGCAGTGCCGCGAGCTGTCTGCGTTCCGTCCGCCCCAGGTCCACCACCATGGCCGCGTCCACGGCGTTGACGGCGGCGTCGCCCGCCGCCAGCCGCTTGCGCCCGGCCGCGGTCAGCGCAAGCGCCCTGGCCCTGCCTCGGGGCGCCGACTGCGCGTCGGTGACCAGCCCGGCGGAGCGCAATCCCGTCAGCAGATCCTGCAGGGACTGCCGGGTCACGAAGCATCGCCGCGCGAGCTCCGATGCGGACGCCTCGGGTAGGTCGGCCAACGCGCGCAGTGCCGCGTACTGGGCCATCGACAGGCCGGTCGGCCGCAACGCGGCGTCGCACCGGCGCCGCAGCGACTGCTGCACGCGCTTCACCAAATACCCCGCCGAGGCTTCGGTCTCCGATGACGACATGACAGGAACCTTACATCGCGCTAAGCTGGACTGTGTAAGGAACCTGACATCGAGGAGGACGACATGACCGTCATCGAGCGACACGGCCCGCACGCCACGCTGATCAACGTGTTCACCGTCGAACCGGAGCAGGCGTCCGCACTCGCCGCACTGCTGGACGACGCGACGGAGCGGGTGATGCGCCACGTGCCAGGGTTCGTGTCGGCCAACATCCACGTCAGCACCGACGGAACCCGCGTCGTCAACTACGCGCAGTGGGAGAGCGCCGAGGCATACCAGGCGATGTTGGCCGATCCCACCGCACGCGAACACATGTCGAAGGCCGCCGGTCTCGCGTCGGGCTTCGACCCACATCTCTACGTCGTCGAATCCGTGCACGAGCGCACATAGGCGAATCCGGGATCCGTGTCTAGAGTCGAGTCACATGGGAGCCGGCTTCATCGACGTCATCGACGGCTATTTCACGTGTGAGTTCACCACCCTGTCGCGGACCGGCTCGCCACAGACCTGGCCGCTGGCGGCGAGGCTGCTGCCCGACGGCCGGTTCCTTCTTTCCACGTCGATCGGCCTGCCGCAGAAGGCCTTCAACATTCGGCGTAACCCAAAGGTGAGCCTGCTCTTCTCCAACCCGACGGGTAGCGGAGTTGCGAAGCCGGGCGCGGTACTCGTTCAAGGCGACGCGACGGCGGAGGATCGCATCGTCACCGATCTGACGGCCGATCCCGAGCTGGCCGCCTACGTGGAGACCATCTGCGCGCGTCAGCCGGCGAGTGCCTTCATGAGTTCCCGGCTCGGTCGACGGATGTTGTGGGCGTACTACATGCGCATCCTGATCTACGTCACCCCGCGTCGGGCGCTCCATTGGCCCGACCTCGACTTCACTCGCGCGCCAGTCGAACTCGACCTCGGCGAGGTGCGACGTGTGGTCTGAGGCGGCGAAGTGGCTGGCCAAGTTCGACGACGCCGTGCTGACGATGGCCGACGTGGACGGCTACCCCGTGAGCGTCCGTGTCGATGCCCGCTCGTACAGCGCGGCGACGGGTGAACTGCCAGCCGTTGTGCCCGACTCGTTGCGGCCCACGGAGGGCCCGGCCGGGCTGTTGTGTCACTACCACGACGAGAAGCTGTGGGGTCTGCAGTTCGTGCACGTCGCCGGCCGAGCCGAAAGGCGCGGCGAGCGCTGGGTATTCGTCAGCACCACGTTGATGCCGCCGCCCAAGGGCGGCTTTCTGGGCTTCGCGCGCAGCGTGGGCACGGCGGCCACCAGGTACCTGGCCAAGCGCGGACTCGAACGCCCGACGGTCGATTGGGCCGCGATCAAGGAGATTCAGCGCCGCGCCAAGCGACGACGGGCGGGCTAACGGCCGCCGCGAAGTTCGGTCCGATACTTCGCGTACGTCCGATCCGCCAGCAGCCGGACCAGAAGCCGTTGCGGCAACGGAACACCGGCGAGGAATCGTCGGCGCTCCTCGTCCGGGGAGCCGTCGAGCACCATGCCGCCGAGGACGAGCGCCAGCTTCACGTTTCGGCGGGACATGAATGCCGCACCCCTGGCCGTGATCTCCCGCCACTCCTGTTCCGTGACGTGTGCGTTGATCAGCGGTACCACCGCACTCTCCTCGTCCGTCAGGTGCTCGCCGGTCCGCGACGACAGCTCTTCGACCGCGACCGCCAGTCGTTCGGTAGCCGATGCCTCCGGTGCGCGGACCCAGGACGGCAGCATCGCCTGCACGCGTGTCGTGGCATCGGCTATCGATTGATGTGCCGACTCCATCCGTGCCACGGCTGCGCTCTCCGCGGGGACCCTGGCGCGCAGCTTCGGCCACAGCAGTTCGTCCTCGGCGAGGTGATGGTGATGCAGGGCGGCGACGATGAAGTCCAGATGGGCGCCGACCGCGGTCGACCGAGCGGTGTCGCCCACCGCGACACCGCGAACCAGGCCGGGCGCGTCACGGAGTTCGTCGCGGAAGACGCGGTGCACCATCGCCATCTCGAATGCGTCGACGGCCATGGCACCCCCCGGTGATGGACTACAGCAGGCCGACGATCCTATCGCCGACCTCGGCCGTCGACAACGTCTCGGCACCGCGAGTGGCCAGGTGTACCTCGACGGCCTTGTCGACCCGGGCGGCGGCGGCGTCCTCACCGACGTGGGCGAGCAGCATCGCCACGGAGATGACCGCCGCGGTCGGATCCGCGATCCCCTGCCCGGCGATGTCGGGCGCGCTGCCGTGCACGGGTTCGAACATCGACGGATTGACGCGCGTCGCATCGATGTTGCCGCTCGCGGCGAGCCCGATGCCGCCGGACACCGCGGCCGCGAGATCGGTGATGATGTCGCCGAACAGGTTGTCGGTCACGATGACGTCGAACCGGCCCGGGTCGGTGACCATGTGGATGGTCGCGGCGTCGATGTGCTGATAGGCGACCTCGACGTCGGGGAAGTCCTCGCCGACCTCGGCCACCGTCCGCGACCACAGGTTCCCCGCGAACGTCAGCACGTTGGTCTTGTGCACCAGCGTCAGGTGCTTGCGCCGCGCGGCCGCCCGGGTGAACGCGTCGCGAACCACCCGCTGCACACCGAACGCCGTGTTGAGGCTCACCTCGGTGGCGACCTCGTGCGGGGTTCCCACACGGATCACGCCGCCGGTTCCCGTGTAGGGCCCCTCCGTGCCTTCGCGGACGACGACGAAGTCGATCGCCGGATCGCCTGCCAGCACGCTGCTCACGCCCGGATACAACTTCGACGGGCGCAGGTTGACGTGGTGGTCGAGCGCGAAGCGCATCCGCAGCAGCAGTCCGCGTTCCAGCACGCCGCTGGGCACCGAGGGATCGCCGATGGCGCCCAACAGGATCGCGTCGTGACCGCGGAGCTCGTCGATCATGCCGTCGGGCAGCGTCTCCCCCGTCGCATGGAAGCGGCGGGCACCGAGGTCGTACTCCGTCTTCTCGGCACCGGGCGATACGACGTCGAGCACCTTGAGCGCCTCGGCGATGACCTCGGGTCCGATGCCGTCTCCGGCGATGACTGCGAGTTTCACGACAGGTCCACCTCTTCCAGCGTCACCGCGCCGACGTCGGTGCCGATCGCGGCGAGCACGTCGGCCGACACCTGCCGGTCGATGCGCAGCATGACGGTGGCGCTCACGCCGTCGGCGTCCTGGCTGAGTTGCGCGGCGAGGATGTTGACGCCCGCAGCGCCGAGCAGCGTGCCGATCTTGCCGAGCGCGCCCGGCTGGTCGCCGTAGTTGATGATGAGGTTGACGCCCTCCGCGCGCAGATCGAGGTTGCGGCCGTTGATCTGGACGATCTTCTCCACCAGCTGCGGACCGGACAGCGTGCCCGCGACGTTGACCGTCGTCCCGTCGGCGGACACCCCGCGCACGTCGACGACGCTGCGGTGGTTCGGGCTCTCCGAGGCGGTGCTGATGCCGGCCTCGACGCCTCGCTCAGCGGCCAGCGCCGGCGCGTTGACGAACGTCACCTGGTCCTCGATGACCGCCGAGAACAGCCCGCGCAGCGCCGAGAGGCGCAGTACCTCAACCTCTTCGGCGGCCAGCTCGCCGCGCACCTGCACCGACAGCGTCGTCGGAAGCTCGGCGGACAACGCCCCGACCAACAGACCCAACTTCCTGACCAGGTCCAGCCACGGCGCAACCTCCTCGCCGACCACGCCACCGCCGACGTTGACCGCGTCGGGGACGAACTCGCCCGCCAGGGCGAGGCGGACGCTTGCGGCGACGTCGGTGCCCGCGCGATCCTGTGCCTCCGCCGTCGAGGCGCCAAGATGCGGCGTGACGACGACCTGCGGCAGCTCGAACAGCGGGCTGTCCGTGCAGGGCTCGGTGGAGAACACGTCGAGACCCGCACCACGCACGTGGCCACTGGACACCGCGTCGGCGAGCGCGGCCTCGTCGACGAGGCCACCGCGGGCGGCGTTGACGATGATGACGCCCGGCTTGGTCTTGGCAAGCGCTTCCTTGCCGATCAGACCCGCGGTCTCCTTGGTCTTCGGCAGGTGCACCGAGATGAAGTCGGCGCGGCCAAGCAATTCGTCGAGTGTGAGCAGCTCGATGCCGAGTTGCGCGGCGCGGGCGTGCGAGACGTAGGGGTCATAGGCGGTGATGTGTGCGCCGAAGGCGGCGAGCCGCTGGGCGACCAGCTGGCCGATGCGGCCGAGTCCGACGACGCCGACCGTCTTGCCGAAGATCTCGGTGCCCGAGAACGACGACCGCTTCCAGGTGTGTTCACGCAGCGTCGCGTCGGCGGCCGGGATCTGCCGGGCCGCCGCAAGCAGCAGGGCGAGCGCGTGCTCGGCGGCGCTGTGGATGTTCGACGTCGGCGCGTTGACCACGAGAACGCCGCGGGCGGTCGCAGCGTCGACGTCGACGTTGTCCAGGCCGACACCGGCGCGGGCGACGATCTTCAGCTTGGGCGCGGCGGCGAGTACCTCGGCGTCGACCGTCGTCGCGGACCGCACCAGCAGCGCGTCGGCTTCCGGCACCGCGGCCAGGAGCTTCGCCCGGTCCGGTCCGTCGACCCAGCGCACCTCTACCTGGTCACCCAGGGCAGCGACGGTCGACTCGGCGAGTTTGTCAGCAATCAATACAACGGGCAGGCTCACGAGGACAGCGTAATGGGCTGTAATGAAGGCCCGGCGGGCAGGAGCGAAGCGACCCGGGGAAAGTGATCCGGCGGGCAGGAGCGAAGCGACCCGGGGAAAGTGATCCGGCGGGCAGGAGCGAAGCGACCCGGGGAATGACGCGGGGGAAAGTAGTAGACGTGGACGTCACCGTCGTCGGTAGTGGGCCCAACGGTCTGAGCGCCGCCGTGGTCTGCGCACGCGCCGGGCTGTCCGTGCGGGTCATCGAGGCCCAACCGACCGCCGGCGGCGGTGCGCGCACCCTGCCGGACCCCGAGTATCCGGGCGTCAGCCACGACATCTGCTCCGCGGTGCACCCGCTGGCGCTGGCCTCGCCGTTCTTCGCCCAGTTCGACCTGCGGGCGCGTGGCGTGACGCTGGCCGTCCCCGACATCGCGTACGGCAATCCCCTGCCGGGGCGCCCGGCGGCCATCGGTTACCGAGACATCGACCGCACCTGTGCCGAGCTGGACGACGGCTCGTCGTGGCGACGCCTGCTCGGTCCGTTGTCCGCGAACTGCGACGGCGTCGTCGGCCTGCTGCTCGGCGACAAGCGGTCGCTGCCGCCCTCGATCCCTGCCGCGCTGCGCGTCGGCCCGCGACTGCTGGCAGCAGGGCACGCCCCTGTGGCGGACGCTGACGGGCGAGGACGCCCGTGCACTGTTCAGCGGTGTTGCCGCACACACCATTTCGCGGATGCCGTCCCTCGTCTCCTCGGGTGCCGGGCTGATGCTCGCCACGCTCGGTCATGCGGTCGGATGGCCGATCCCCGTCGGCGGCTCGCAGGCCATCCCCAACGCGTTGCTCGACGACCTGCGCGCACACGGCGGTGAAATCGTCCTCGGCGAGGAGGTCACCCGCCCACCCGGCGGCGTCGTGCTCTACGACACCGCGCCAACCGCACTGCTCCGGATCTACGGGGACGCGCTGCCCCCGCGCTATGCGAAGGCGTTGCGCCGCTACCGGTTCGGGCCTGGCGTCGCCAAGGTCGACTATGTGCTGTCGGGCGAAATCCCCTGGCGCGATGCGCCGACTGGCGCTTGCCCCAACGCTGCACCTCGGGGGCACCCGCGCACAGATGGCGTTAGCCGAGGCGCAGATCGCCAAGGGCAGGCATGCCGACTGGCCGATGGTGCTGGCCGCCTCACCGCATATCGCGGACCAGGGCCGCATCGATGCGGAGGGCCGTCGACCGCTGTGGGCCTACGCCCACGTGCCTGCGGGGTCGACGGTCGACATGGCCGACGCCGTGACCGAGGTGTTCGAGCGCTTCGCGCCGGGGTTCCGCGACGTGGTGGTCGCCGTGCGCAGCACGCCCGCAGCACGTCTGGCAGATCACAACGCAAACCTGGTCGGTGGCGACATCGGCGTGGGCGGCAACAACATGTTCAGCGCGCTCACCGGCCCGACGCTGCGCCTCAACCCGTGGTCGACGCCAATCCCCAAGGTCTACCTGTGTTCGTCGGCGGCGCCGCCCGGCGGTGGCGTGCACGGGATGGCCGGCTACTACGCCGCCCGCACGGTGTTGCGCCGCGAATTCGGCATCAATGAAGTGCCGAACCTCTCTCCCTAACCCACAGCCTGTCGTGCTTGGCTGTCTGCATGACGAAACTTGCTGTCATCTATTACTCGGCCACCGGGCACGGCACCTCGATGGCCAAACGAGTGGCGACCTCCGCGGAGGCCGCGGGTGCCGAGGTGCGGGTCCGCCACGTCGCCGAGACCCGCGATCCGGCGTCGTTCGCGGAAAACCCGGCGTGGACGGCCAACTACCAGGCGACGAGGGACCTGCCGCCCGCGACCGGAGACGACATCGCCTGGGCCGATGCCGTCATCTTCGGGTCACCGACGCGGTTCGGTTCCGTCGCCTCCCAGTTGCGTGATTTTCTCGACTCACTCGGCGGGATGTGGTCGCAGGGCAAGCTCGCCGACAAGGTGTACGCGGGCTTCACGTCGTCGAACACCACGCACGGCGGTCAGGAGACGACGCTCCTCACGCTCTACGTCACGCTGATGCACTTCGGCGGCATCATCGTGCCGCCGGGTTACACCGAAGCGCTCAAGTTCGTCGACGGAAACCCGTACGGCGCCAGCCTCGTCGCGAGCCACGACAACATCGGCGAGTTCGACGAGGCCACCAACAACGCGCTCGACCATCTGGCGCGCCGCGTGGTGAGCGTCGCCGATCAACTCGCCTCCTAGACGCGATTTCGGCGCGCTCTCATTCGCTGAGCGAACGAGAGCGCGCCGAAATCGCTTGGGGTGAGGACTAGGCCGTCTCGGTGATCGGCCGGTCGACCCAGCTCATCAAGTCGCGCAGCTGCTTACCGGTGACCTCGATGGGGTGCTCGGCGTTCTCCTTGCGCAGGCCCTCGAGTTCCTTGTTGCCACCCTCGACGTTGGCGACGAGCCGCTTGACGAAGGTGCCGTCCTGAATGTCCTTGAGGATGGCGCGCATCCGGTCCTTGGTGTCGGCGTCGATGACGCGCGGACCCGAGATGTAGCCGCCGAACTCCGCGGTGTCGGACACCGAGTAGTTCATCCGGGCGATGCCACCCTCGTACATCAGGTCGACGATCAGCTTGAGCTCGTGCAGCACCTCGAAGTACGCCATCTCGGGGGCGTATCCCGCCTCGACCATGATGTCGAAGCCGGCCTTGACCAGTTCCTCGGTGCCGCCGCACAACACGGCCTGCTCACCGAACAGATCGGTCTCGGTCTCTTCCTTGAACGAGGTCTTGATGACGCCGGCGCGGGTGCCGCCGATGCCCTTGGCGTAGGACAGCGCCAGCGCCTCGCCCTCACCCTCGGGATCCTGGTCGATGGCGATCAGGCACGGCACGCCCTTGCCGTCGACGAACTGGCGGCGCACCAGGTGGCCGGGGCCCTTCGGCGCCACCATGCCGATGGTCACGTTGGCGGGGGGCTTGATCAGATCGAAGTGGATGTTGAGGCCGTGGCCGAAGAACAGCGCGTTGCCGTCTTCGAGATTCGGCTCGATGTCGTTCTTGAAGATCTCGGCCTGCGCGGTGTCGGGCGCCAACAGCATGATGACGTCGGCCCACTTCGCGACCTCGGCCGGGGTGTCGACGGCGAGGCCCTGCTCGGTGACCTTCTCGCGGGACTTGGAGCCCTCCTTCAGACCGACCTTCACCTCGACACCGGAGTCACGCAGGCTCAGCGAGTGCGCGTGCCCCTGGCTGCCGTAGCCGATGACGCCGACCTTGCGTCCCTGGATGATCGACAGGTCTGCGTCGTCGTCGTAAAACATCTCAACTGCCACTTCGATTTCCTTCTCTGTATTCGTGTTTCGCCGAAACTCGTTATTTGACGATGCCGCGCGGCCCGCGGGCCAGCGTCACCATGCCCGATTGGGCGATTTCGCGGATGCCGTACGGCTCGAGGAGGTTGAGCAGCGCCGTCAGCTTGCCCGGTGTGCCGGTGGCCTCCACGACCAGCGACTCCGCCGACACGTCGACCACCTTGGCGCGGAACAGGTTCACCGCTTCGATGATCTGCCCGCGGGTCGATGCGTCAGCCCGGACCTTGATCAGCGCCAGCTCACGCGACACCGAGTTGTCCTCGTCCTGCTCCACGATCTTGATCACGTTGATCAGCTTGTTGAGCTGCTTGGTGACCTGTTCGAGCGGAAAGTCCTCCACCGAGACGACGATCGTCATCCGGGACAGGTTCTTCTGCTCGGTGGCCCCGACGGCCAGGGACTGGATGTTGAAGCCACGCCGCGAGAATAGCGACGCGACGCGCGCCAGCACGCCGGGCTTGTCCTCGACGAGCACCGACAGGGTGTGGGTCGTGATCGTCATCAGGCGTGCCCCTCGTTGCCCTGGTCGTCGAACAGCGGCCGAATTCCCTTGGCGGCCTGGATCTCGTCGTTGCTCATGCCCGCGGCCACCATCGGCCACACCTGGGCATCGGCGCCGACGATGAAGTCGATCACCACGGGACGGTCGTTGATCGCCCGAGCCTGGTTGATCACGTCCTCGACGTCTTCGGCACGCTCGCAACGCAATCCGACGCAGCCGAGCGCCTCGGCCAGCTTGAGGAAGTCGGGGATCCGGCGCGAGTGCGTGGACAGGTTCGTCTGGCTGTACCGCTCCTCGTAGAAGAGGGTCTGCCACTGCCGCACCATGCCCAGGTTGCCGTTGTTGATCACGGCGACCTTGATGGGTGCGCCCTCGACGGCGCAGGTGGCCAGCTCCTGGTTGGTCATCTGGAAGCAACCGTCGCCGTCGATGGCCCACACCTCGGCCTCCGGTCGGCCGAACTTGGCGCCCATGGCGGCGGGCACCGCGTAGCCCATGGTGCCGAGGCCGCCGGAGTTCAGCCACGTCTTGGGGTTCTCGTACTTGATGAACTGAGCGGCCCACATCTGATGCTGCCCAACACCTGCCACGTAGACCGCGTCGGGACCGGCGATGCGGCCCAGCGTCTCGATGACGTATTCGGGGCTCAGGCTGCCGTCGCTCTGCGGCCCGTAGCTCAACGGGTAGGTCGCCTGCACGCTGCGCAGGTACTCCCACCAGTTGTCGATGTTGAGGCTGGCGGCCGAAACGTTGTCCCGGCGCAGCGCCTCGAGCAGATCGGTGATGACGGCCTTCACGTCGCCGACGATCGGCACGTCGGCGTTGCGGTTCTTGCCGATCTCGGCGGGATCGATGTCGGCGTGGATCACCTTCGCCTCCGGGGCGAACGAGGCCAGCTTGCCCGTCACCCGGTCGTCGAACCGGGTGCCGAGCGCGATCAGCAGGTCGCTCTTCTGCAGCGCGCCGACCGCGGCGACGGTTCCGTGCATGCCGGGCATGCCGAGGTTCTGCGGGTGACTGTCGGGGAAGGCGCCGCGGGCCATCAGCGTGGTGACCACGGGGATGCCCGTCAGGTCGGCCAGCTCCATCAGCTGCTCGGTCGCCTCACCGCGGATGACGCCGCCGCCCACGTACAGCACCGGCTTGCGGGCCGTCGCGATGAGCTTGGCGGCCTCGCGCACCTGCCTGCTGTGCGGCTTCGTGTTCGGCTTGTAGCCGGGCAGGTCGATCTTCGGCGGCCAACTGAAGGTGCACTGGCCCTGCAGCACGTCCTTCGGGATGTCGACCAGCACCGCTCCTGGTCGTCCGCTCCTCGCGATGTGGAACGCCTCGGCCATGACCTGAGCGATGTCGTCGCCGTTGCGAACGAGGAAGTTGTGCTTGGTGATCGGCATCGTGATGCCGGAGATGTCGGCTTCCTGGAAGGCGTCGGTGCCGATCAGGGCACGACCGACCTGCCCCGTGATCGCGACGACGGGGATCGAGTCCATCTGGGCGTCGGCCAACGGGGTGACGAGGTTGGTGGCGCCGGGACCCGAGGTGGCCATCATCACGCCGACCTTGCCGGTGGCGTGCGCGTAGCCGCTGGCCGCGTGACCGGCGCCCTGCTCGTGGCGGACCAGCACGTGACGCAGCTTCTGCGAGTCGAACAGCGGGTCGTAGACCGGCAGCACCGCTCCGCCGGGGATGCCGAAGATGACGTCGACGTCGAGCTCCTCGAGCGACCGAATTACCGCCTGCGCGCCCGTCATCTGTTGCGGGGCAACCTTTTTCGGCTGCGAGGTGGGCGTGTTCGCGGGGCCGGTGCTGGCGGGCGTGCCGTTTGCGCGGTGCGCCGGCTCCGGTGGTCGCGTGGTGGGTGCGCTCACGATGTCCTCTTGGTCTCTCTGCGGTGTTCCGTCGTTTCGATCTATGGGGTTCTCGGGCAACAAAAAACCCCCGTCAGCGTCAGCTGCACGAGGGTTGCGCGTCGATGCTCGTAGGCTCAGGCCTGGTTACGCACCAACGCGCTTACCAATTACTACGAGCGATCCCGTGGACTCCATAGCAGTCGACGGTAGTCTCCGCACAGCTCAATGGTCAAATTCGCTCGCGCACGGGATCTAGCTCGGCGGGCAGGAGCGAAGCGACCAGGGAGGGAGACCGCGACGGGCCAGTGCAAGGATGGTCGTCGTGAGTTCGTCGTCCGCCTCCGGTGCCGGCACGCCGGTCGTCGTGAAGATTTCGCCGATGGCCCATCTCGCCGTCGGGTTCTTCGCCCTCGGACTGCTGGCCCTGGTGCTCACCGAGCCGGTCTGGTTCGCCCCGCTTCTCATCCTGCCGATCGCCGCGTCGGTGGCCATCTTCCGCTACCGCACGGTCGCCGACCGGGACACCGTGACGGCGCGCACGCTGCTGAGCAGCCGGACGGTGCCGTGGTCGGACATCGACGGACTTCGATTCGACGGGAGCTCGTGGGCGCTCGCGTGCCGTACCGACGGCTCGGAGTTCCGGCTTCCCGCGGTGACCTTCGCGACGCTGCCGAGGCTGACTGCGGCCACCGACGGCCGCGTACCCAATCCGTACGACTAGGCCAGCGGGTTGGTGCCGTTGAGGAACACCCAGACGGCGATGCCCGCGGCGATGCCCACCACCAACGCGATGAACGACCCGATGAACGGCCGCCTCGCCCATCCGCGGCCGGCGTCGAAGCCGTAGCGTCCCGGGCCGGTCAGCGTGAGCGCTGCCGCCACCACGATCAGCGTCACCTGGTATTCGTGCCCGTCGGGCAGGAAGAACGGGAAGTAGCCGGCGTCGGGCTGCGCGGAGACCGACTGCCAGGAGCCCGTTGATCAGGTACGCGAGCGCGGCTGCGGCGGCCAGCGGAGTGAACAGCCCGAGCACCAGCAGGGCTCCTGCGCCGATCTGTGCCCCCGCGCCGACGTAGGTGAGGATGTTCGCGTGCTGGTAGCCGAGGTCGGACAGCGACTGCTGGAAGCCGCCCAGCCCCGAGCCGCCCCACCAGCCGAAAGCCTTCTGCAGACCGTGTGCGATCAGCAGTGCGCCAAGACCGACGCGCAGCAGCATGAGCCCGAGATCCTGGGTGCCGCGCTTGCCGGCCAGGCGCGCGTAGTCGCGGGAGCCGCCGTCGGGTTCGATCTCGGTGGGTTCCACCGGCGGTGACGTGGAGTGCCTGACGCCGGGCTGCACGTAGGGCAGCGGCTCCGGGTCGCCGAGCAGTCCGTACGCGCCGTGCTCGGGAGCCGGGGTCCCGGTGTCGTAGCGCGGGATCGCGGTGGTCTCGAAGTCACCGCCGTAGGTCGCAGGTAGGTCGTCGTCTTCGGGGTCGACCAGGCGCGCCGACGCGGGCCGCGCAGCCATGTCTTCGGGCCGTTGCCAGGCGCGCGGGTCGTGAGAGGTACTGGTCACGTTTCCAGCGTAAGCGCAAGTCACCCGCGAGTCGCGGATTGGCGCGGCGCTTTCGCACACCATTTCCGCAGGCATGTGCGGCCACCGGCGTGGCGCGCATCGCGCAACGATCCGTAACCTGGCGTGCATGAGACCGCGCAGGCCGTTGTTGGGAGTGCTTGCGCTGCTGTGTGCCGCGCTCTTGGTCGGGTCGGGTTGCGCCCGGTTCAACTCGGCGCAATCGGAGCCGTTCACCACCGAACCGCAGCTGGAGGCACCGCCGAGCTCGTCGCCGCCACCGCCGCCTCCGTTGCCGCCGAAGCCGTTTCCCAAGGCCTGCCCGGCGCCGGGCGTGATGCAGGGCTGCCTGGAGAGCACCAGCGGGCTCATCATGCTTCCCGACAGCCAGTCCGCCCTGGTGGCCGAGCGCCAGACCGGCGCCGTCAAGAACGTCTCGGTGAGCGCCGAGCCGAAGATCAAGGTGGTGATCCCGGTCGATCCGTCCGGTGACGGCGGATTGATGGACATCGTGCTGTCCCCGACGTATGCGCAGGATCGGCTGATGTACGCCTACGTCAGCACCCCGACCGACAATCGGGTGATCCGGATCGCCGACGGCGACGTGCCCAAGCCCATCCTGACCGGCATCCCCAAGGGCGCGACCGGCAACACCGGCGCGTTGATCTTCACCAGCCCCACCACGTTGATGGTGCTCACCGGTGACGCCGGCAATCCGGCGCAGGCCGCCGACCCGGCGTCGCTCGCGGGCAAGCTGCTGCGCATCGAACAGCCCACGACGGTCGATCAGGCACCGCAGACCACCGCGCTGACCGGCTTGGGCGCCGGTGGCGGGCTGTGCATCGACTCCTCCGACGGGTCGCTCTACGTGACCGACCGGACCCCGACCGCCGACCGCCTGCAGCGGATCACCAAGGATTCGAAGGTGTCGACGGTCTGGACCTGGCCGGACCGTCCCGGCGTGGCGGGCTGCGCGGCGTCCGACGGCACGGTCCTGGTCAACCTGGTCAACACCAAGCAGACCGTCGCCGTCCGGCTGGCACCCGACACCGGCGCGGTCACCGGCGACCCCGAGGTGATCCGCCAGGACCAGCACGGGCACGTCTGGGCACTGCAGCTGTCGCCCGACGGCAACGTGTGGGGCGCCACGGTGAACAAGACCTCCGGCGATCCCGAGAAACTCGACGACGTGGTCTTCCCGCTGTTCCCGCAGGGTGGCTTCCCGCGCAGCAGCGCCGACAACACCTGACGGGCTGCCGGCGAGCCCGGTCCAGCACGGTCAGGCGTTGGCGACGAGGCGTTCGCGCACCTCTGCCGGGGTCACCGTCCGCGCCACGGCGGGCGGTCCGGCGTCGAGATGCTGGGCCAGGACCGCTGCGGTGTGCGGCACCAGCTGCCCGGCGGCGGCGAGAAGTGGCCGCGAGTCGCGCACCGACAACGCCCGCACCATGGCACGCGCCGCCGGGGTCACCGCGGCGTCGACGGCCGCCGACTGGTCGAAGCCGCCCATGTGGCGCATCCACTTCGGCAGCGTCGCAATCGCCGCCGGTGCCAGCAGCCTGCTCCCCGCCCAGAGGCGCACGCCCCGGTTTCGCGGTGTCCACAACAGATAGCGCATCGCCTTGTCGGCGTGTTCGGACGTGCACAACCGAGGGCGCACATCGGCGAAGTACTGCCGGACCTCGTCCCGGGAGCCGGGGACGTCGGACGGCTTGCACGTCTGCAGTTCTGCCGCGATGCGCGACTCCGCCCAGAACCGGTTCTCCTCGTCCTTCGACAGTGGGCCCGGCCCGTAGCGCTCGTAGCACTTCAGCACCGAATGCCAGCCCGTGACGTGGATCCAGAGCTGAGCGTCGGGATTGTTGGCGCTGTAGCGCGAACCGGTGATCGGCTCGACGCCCTTGGCCTTGGCGTGCACCCGCATCAGGGCGTCGGACACGCCCACCGCGGTCCGGCCGTCGGCGACGGCCACGGTGAGGAAGTACGCGAGCGTGCGGTCGAGCCTGCCGCGCGGATCGGTGTAGATGCCCGCGCTGTCGGCGACCGCGGCGGCGAGGTAGGGGTCGAAGTGCTCGAGCACGACGGCTCGCTGGAAACCGATCAGGGACGTCGGCGACGCCCACACCTTCCAACTCGGCGAACCAGGACCGAAGAACCCGTAGTCGTCACGCCGGATGGGCGTCGTTGCCTCGAACATGTCTGTCACCTCAGCTTTCGGATCAATACAACGCCACCGTAGCAATTGCCCGGCATGAATACAACGGTGGCGTAGCATTGCCCGGGTGACCGAACGTCAGCGGCGCAAGTACGCGCCCCGACTCCCCCGCGGGCAACGGCGAGAGCAGCTACTCGATGCGGCGATGACGGTGCTGGCCGACTGTGGACTGCACGAGCTGAGCATGGAGGCGGTGGCCGACGCCGCGGGGGTCGGCAAGCCGGTGCTCTACACCGCGTTCAGCACTCGCGGCGAATTGGTCGATGCGCTTCTGCACCGGGAACACCAGCGCGGGCTCGAGCAGGTGCGCGCGACCATGCCCGACGACCTCACCGTGCTGGGTCCGACCACTGCCTATGCCACGACGGTCAAGGCGTTTCTTGCTGCCGCACTGGACAATCCGGTCCGCTGGCGGCTGATCCTGACCGTGCCGGACACCGCTCCGCGGGAGTACCGAAACGCGCTGCGCCAGGCCCGTTCGTCGATCGTGCTGCAGGCCGAGTACCTGGCGAAGGCAGGCATCGCGCTGGAGCCGAGGCTCGAGGGCCTCGACCCCGCCCTGCTCGGGCACACCATGCTGTCGTTCGCCGAGATGCTGGGCAGGCTCGCGGTCAGCGATCCCGACGGCTACCCGCGCGAGCGGTTGGACTCCTACGCCGACGCGGTCATGCGCGCTCTCGCTTGAGCGCCCCTGCCCGGAAGTCTCGTGCAGGAGGCCGAGATCAGGCCTTCGCCGACGAGACGGTTCGCGCGTGCACGGCGGCATACCGATCGCCCACGATCCGGTGCGGCGCGAAGACCTCGGCCAGATAGGCGGTTTCGTCAGCGCTGATCGCGACGTTGGTCGCCGCGACGTTCTCCCTGACGTACTCGATGCGCTTGGTCCCCGGAATCGGCACCACGTCCAACGGCTGAGCCAGCAGCCACGCGAGCGCCAACTGCCCTGGGCGGCAACCCTTCTCGGCGGCCAGCGACTTCAGCGCATTCACCGGTCGCAGATTGGCCTCGAGGTTCTCCGGGGCGAACCGCGGATTGGTGGCCCGGAAGTCGCCACGCGCAAACGAAACGTCAGCGGCGAGAGCTCCGGTCAGCGCGGACCGGCTCAACGGGCTGAAGGGAACCAGCGTGACGCCGAGTTCGCGGCACGTGTCGACGACGGCGCCCTCGACACCCCGCTCCCACAGCGAGTATTCGCTCTGCAGGGCGGTGATCGGATGAACCGCGTGAGCGCGACGGATCACGTCGGGCCCGACTTCGCTCAGCCCGATCGCGCGGACCTTGCCCGCCGCCACCAGTTCACTCATCGCACCGACGGTGTCCTCGATGGGGACGTTCGGGTCGAGCCGGTGGTAGTAGTACAGATCGATCGCATCGACGCCCAACCGTTGGAGGCTGGCATCGCATGCGGCCGCGACGTATTCGGGTCGACCGTCGATCGCGATGCCGTCGTTCGCATCGTTGATCTTGGCCGCGAACTTGGTGGCGAGCACCACCTCGTCGCGGCGGCCGGCGACCGCCTCCCCGAGCAGCCGCTCGTTGTGGCCGAACCCGCGGATCTGGACGCCCCAGGTGATGTCCGCCGCGCCGTACCCGTCCGCGGTGTCGAAGAAGTTCACCCCGAGGTCGATGGCCGCGCGGATCGTGCCGATCGAGGTCTGGTCGTCGGCCTGGCCGTAGAACTGCGACATCCCCATGCAGCCCAGCCCGATCGGGCGGACCGTCAGATCCGACCGGCCGAGCCGAACCCGGGCCGATCCGGTGACCGATGGCGCGCCGCCATCCAACTCGCTCGTCATTGCGCTACCTTTCTCCAATTAAGTGATAGTTTCACTATCAGATAGTACGCGCACCGGACGCGGGAGGGTATCGAGGATGCGACGAGACGCGGCTGCCAACCGGGATCGGTTGATCTCGGCTGCCGAGGGGGTCTTCGCCGCCAAGGGAACCTCGGCGACGCTCGAGGACGTCGCCCGCGCCGCCGGTGTCGGACCCGCGACGCTGTATCGCCGGTTCGCGAACAAGGATGCGCTGGTGCGCGAGGTCCTCAGCGCGTTCTTCCTCCGCCTGATCGACCTCGCCGAAGCGGCCGAGGAAGCGCAGCCGGAGCACTGCGTCGACGTGTTCCTGAACACCGTGGGCGCCGAACTCGCCGACAAGGCGGGCCTTGCCGCCGACGTCTGGGGCAGTCTCGCGCCCCACCCGCTCGTCGAGGAGCTACGGCGCCGTTCGGCGGCGTTGTTGAGCCGCGCTCAGCGGGCCGGAGCGATCCGCGATGCGGTGACGCAATCCGACGTCGCCGCGGCCGTGTGGGCGGTGCGTGGCGTCGTCCAAGCGAGTCGGGCGGGCGTCGGCGGCCTCGATGACGGTGCGTGGAAGCGACACCTCGACACCGTTCTGCGCGGCCTTCACACCTGAGCCTCGGCTGCTCGGCGCAAACCCTAAGTGCAGGCGGCCAATACGAGTTCGCGCACCTGCGCGGCGTCGGCCTGACCCTTGGTGGCCTTCATCACGGCACCCACGATCGCGCCTGCCGCCTGGACCTTGCCGCCGCGGATCTTCTCGGCGATGTCGGGGTTGGCGGCCAGCGCCTCGTCGACTGCGGCCTTGATCACCGAGTCGTCGCGCTCCACGGCAAGGCCGCGGTCGGTCATCACCTGCTCTGGTTCGCCCTCGCCCGCCAGCACGCCCTCGATCACCTGGCGCGCCAACTTGTTCGACAGCTTGCCGTCATCGATCAGCTTGACGACGGCGGCGACCTGCACGGGCGTGATGGCCAACGCGTCGATCTCGATGCCCGCTTCGTTGGCCTTCTGCACCAGGAAGTTTCCCCACCAGGCTCGGGCGGCTTCACTGGGCGCGCCCGCCGCGACCGTGGCGGTCACCAGATCGATGACGCCGTTGTTGACCAGATCGCGCATCACCTCGTCGGAGATGCCCCAGTCGTCCTGAATCCGCTTGCGCAGCAACCAGGGCAGCTCGGGGATGGTCCCCCGCAGCTCCTCGACGAGCTCCGCGCTCGGCGCCACCGGCTCGAGGTCCGGCTCGGGAAAGTACCGGTAATCCTGCGCCGTCTCCTTGCTGCGTCCCGCCGTGGTGTAGCCATCCTCCTGGAAGTGCCGCGTCTCCTGCACGATTCGGCCACCCGCCTCCAGAATCGCTGCCTGGCGCCGCATCTCGTAACGGACCGCCACCTCGACGCTCTTGAGCGAGTTGACGTTCTTGGTCTCGGTCCTGGTACCGAATTCGGTGGCTCCGAGCGGCTTCAGGCTGACGTTGGAGTCGACCCGCATCGAGCCCTGATCCATCCGGACATCGGATACGCCCAAGGCGCGCAACAGATCCCGCAATGCGGTGACGTAGGCGCGGGCGATCAGCGGTGCGCGCTCCCCCGTGCCCTCGATGGGCTTGGTGACGATCTCCACCAGCGGCACGCCCGCCCGGTTGTAGTCCAGCAGCGACGTCGTCGCGCCCTCGATGCGGCCGGTGTCGCTGCCCAGGTGGGTCAGCTTGCCGGTGTCCTCCTCCATGTGCGCACGTTCGATGTCGACCCGCCAGATGGTGCCGTCGTCCAGCGGGACGTCGAGGTAGCCGTTGATGGCGATCGGTTCGTCGTACTGGCTGATCTGATAGTTCTTCGGCTGATCCGGATAGAAGTAGTTCTTCCTGGCGAATCGACCCCACGGCGCGATGTCGCAGTTGAGCGCCAGCCCGATGCGGATGGCGGACTCGACCGCGGCGGCGTTGACCACCGGAAGGGAGCCGGGCAGGCCGAGGCACACCGGGCACACCTGCGTGTTGGGCTCGGCGCCGAACTCGTTGGCGCAGCCACAGAACATCTTGGTCGCCGTGGACAACTCGACGTGGACTTCCATGCCCATCACGGGCTCGTATCGCGAGACGACGTCGTCGTACTCGAGAAGTTCGGCCACCGGTGCAACAGTCATGCCCCGATCCTAATGAGTGCCTCGACATCACCCGCGAGCAGACGCATAAGCCCCTGAAATGGGGCTATTGAGGGGCATTTGCGACTGCTCGCGCCCGCCGAATCAACCGAAGAACTCCGCGGCGTCGTCGTAGCGGCTCTGCGGCACCAGCTTGAGCTGACGCACGGCGTCGGCCAGCGGCACCCGCCCGATGTCCTGGCCCCGCAGCGACACCATCATCCCGAACTCCCCTGCGTGGGCGGCGTCGGCGGCGTTGACCCCGAACCGGGTCGCCAGCACGCGGTCGTATGCGGTCGGGGTGCCGCCGCGCTGCACGTGCCCGAGCACCGTGGTGCGCACTTCCTTCTTGATCCGCTTCTCGATCTCGACGCCCAGCTGGTGCGCCACACCCGTGAACCTCACGTGCCCGAACTCGTCGATCCCGCCGTCGCGTAGATGCATCGACCCCTCCGCCGGCGTGGCGCCCTCGGCGACCACGCAGATGAAGTGGGAGTCGCCGCGCACGAAGCGTTGCTTGACCAGCCGACATACCTCTTCGACGTCGAACGGCTGCTCGGGGATCAACGTCATGTGCGCGCCCGAGGCCAGGCCAGCGCCCAATGCGATCCAGCCGGAGTGCCGACCCATCACCTCGACCAGCATCACGCGCTGATGCGACTCCGCCGTGCTGTGCAGCCGGTCGATCGCGTCGGAGGCGACCTGAAGCGCGGTGTCGTGGCCGAACGTCACGTCCGTGCAGTCGATGTCGTTGTCGATGGTCTTCGGCACACCGACCACCGGCACGTTCTCCTCCGACAGCCAGTGCGCGGCGGTCAGCGTGCCCTCGCCGCCGATCGGGATCAGCACGTCGATGCCGTTGTCGTCGAGCGTCTGCTTGATCTGGTCGAGGCCCGCCCGCAGCTTGTCGGGGTTGACCCGCGCCGTGCCGAGGATGGTGCCGCCCTTGGTGAGCAACCGGTCGTTGCGGTCGTCGTTGGCGAGCTGGATGCGACGGTCCTCCAGCAGGCCACGCCAACCGTCCAGGAAACCGACCACAGATGTCCCGTACCGCACGTCGCAGGTCCGTACCAGAGCCCGGATCACCGCATTCAGGCCAGGACAGTCGCCGCCTCCAGTGAGGATTCCGATCCGCATGGCCCCATCCTCCCCTGTCAGATCGCCGACGGCAGCGGACCGCGGGCTGCCTCGTAGGCGGCGCCCACGCGGTAGAGCCTGTCGTCGGCCAGTGCGGGCGCCATGATCTGCAGGCCGACCGGCAGGTCGTCGTCGGCCGACAGCCCCGACGGCACCGACATCCCGCAGTGTCCGGCCAGGTTCAGCGGCAACGTGCAGAGGTCGAACAGGTACATCGCCAGCGGGTCGTCGACCTTCTCCCCCAGCGGGAACGCCGTGGTCGGCGTGGCAGGAGAGACGAGCACGTCGACCTTCTCGTATGCCGCGGCCAGATCGCGGGCGATCAGCGTGCGCACCTTCTGGGCCTGGTTGTAGTACGCGTCGTAATAGCCTGCCGACAACGCGTAGGTGCCAATCATGATGCGGCGCTTGACCTCCGGGCCAAATCCGGCGGCGCGGGTCAACGCCATGACCTCCTCGGCACTGTGCGTGCCGTCGTCGCCGACGCGGAGCCCGAAGCGCATCGCGTCGAAGCGCGCCAGGTTGCTCGACACCTCCGACGGCAGGATCAGGTAGTAGGCGGCCATCGAATGGTCGAAGTGCGGGCAGTCGACCTCGGTGACCTCCGCCCCCAGCCCGGTGAGCCGCGAGACGGCCGCCTCGAACGAGGACAGCACGCCCGGCTGGTAACCCTCACCGCTGCGCAACTGCTTGACCACGCCGATCCGGACGCCCTTGAGGTCGCCGGTCGCTCCCGCCCTTGCCGCGCCGACGACGTCGGGCACCTCGGCGTTGACCGACGTGGAGTCACGCGGATCGTGGCCGGCGATGACCTGGTGCAGGAGCGCGGTGTCGAGCACCGTGCGTGCACACGGTCCGCCCTGGTCCAGCGACGACGCGCACGCGATGAGCCCGTACCGCGACACCGTGCCGTACGTCGGCTTCACGCCGACCGTCGCCGTCAGGGCCGCCGGCTGCCGGATCGACCCGCCGGTGTCCGATCCCATGGCCAGCGGCGCCTGGAACGCGGCCAGCGCGGCGGCGCTGCCACCCCCGGAGCCACCGGGGACCCGGTCGACGTTCCACGGGTTGCGCGTGGGGCCGTACGCGGAGTTCTCCGTCGAGGAGCCCATCGCGAACTCGTCCATGTTGGTCTTGCCCAGGATCGGGATGCCCGCCGCACGAAGCCGTGCGGTGACCGTGGCGTCGTAGGGCGCGCGCCATCCTTCGAGGATCTTCGACCCGCACGTGGTGGGCATGTCGGTGGCGGTGAACACGTCCTTGAGCGCCAACGGAACCCCGGTCAGCGGCGACGACGGCGCCTCACCGGCTGCCACCGCCGCGTCGACCCGGCCCGCCGCGGCCAACGCCGCGTCGGCCGCGACGTGCAGGAAGGCGTGGTACCGATCGTCGGTGATCGAGATCTGGTCGAGGTGAGCCTGGGTGACCTCGGTCGAGGACACCTCCTTGGCCGCGATCTTGGCGCCCAGCGTCGCGGCGTCCATGCGGATCAGCTCGGTCATTCGGCCTCCCCCAGGATGCGCGGCACGGCGAACCGGCCGTCCACCGCCTTGGGCGCGGCGGCCAGCGCCTCCTCCTGCGTCAGGCAGGGCGCGACGACGTCGGGCCGGGTGACGTTGACGTCCTTGAGTGGGTTGTCCGTGGGCTCGACGTCGGTCACGTCGACGGCCTGGATCTGGCTGACGTGGGCCAGGATGGCGTCGAGCTGGCCGGCGAAGCCGTCCAGCTCGGCGTCGGTCAGGGCCAGCCGGGCCAGACGCGCCAGGTGGGCGACATCGTCCTTGGAGATCTGCGACACGACCAACAAGCCTAGTCACGGTGGTGACGCGGGCTGCGCCGGAGTGCTGCCGGACGACCCTGGCCTCATTTCCCGAGTCGCTCCGCTCCTGCCCTCCGTGAAACAGTGTTGCCCGTGCCTTCGTATCTGCTGCGGGTCCAGCTGGAGGACCGACCAGGCAGCCTCGGCTCACTTGCCGTGGCGCTCGGGTCGGTGGGCGCCGACATCCTGTCCCTCGACGTGGTCGAGCGGGCGGCCGGTTATGCCATCGACGATCTGGTGGTCGAGCTGCCGCCCGGCGCCATGCCGGACATGCTCATCACCGCGGCCGAGAAGCTGAACGGGGTGTACGTCGACAGCATCCGACCGCACGTGGGGTTGCTGGAGGCCCATCGCGAGCTCGAGTTGATCGACCACATCGCCGCCGCAGGCAAGGAGCTCGAGAAGCTGCAGGTGCTGGCGGACGAGGCGCCGAAAGTGCTTCGGGTCGGCTGGTGCATGGTCGTCCGGCTGACGGACACCGGCCTGGCACGCGTCGTGGGCAGCCGGGGCGCCCCGGAGACGGAGGCCCATGCGGCGCCGTGGCTCCCGCTCGACCACGCAGTGGCCCTGGACGGCACCGCCGACTGGATACCGCAGGTGTGGCGAGACATGGACAGCACGTTTGCCGTGGCACCACTGGGCGATCACGATACCGCGGTCATGCTCGGCCGCCCGGGTGGGCCCGCGTTTCGCCCGTCGGAGGTGGCGCGGCTCGGTTACCTGGCCGGAATCGTCGCGACCATCATTCGCCGGCCCTCCGCTGGCGACTGACGACGAATACCGACGTCATCTTGCGTCATCGCAGCACCTAGACCGCAGGCGTCTGCCAGCCGGCCGTTTCGACGCGGCCCGCTATTCGGTGTTCTCCGGCCCGCTCTCCAGTAGCCGTCGGAAGCCGTCCTCGTCGAGCACGGGCACACCCAGCTCGATCGCCTTGTCGTACTTCGACCCCGGCGCGTCGCCTGCGACGACGTAGGCGGTCTTCTTCGACACCGAACCGGCGGCCTTGCCACCGCGGGCCAGGATCGCCTCCTTCGCCTCGTCGCGCGAAAAGCCGGTCAGTGAACCGGTCACCACGATCGACAGGCCGTCCAGCGTGCGTTCGATGCTGGTGTCGCGTTCGTCGGCCATCCGCACCCCGGCCGCGCGCCACTTGGCGACGATCGCGCGGTGCCAGTCCACGGTGAACCACTCGACGACCGCCGCCGCGATGGTGGGCCCGACGCCCTCGACGGCGGCCAACTGCTCCTCGGAGGCGGCCTCGATGGCGTCGAGGCTGCCGAACTCTCCGGCCAGCGCCCGCGCCGCAGTGGGCCCGACGTGCCGGATGGAGAGCGCGACGAGGACCCGCCACAACGCCTGCGCCTTCGCGCGGCCCAGATTGGCGAGCAACCGCTTGCCGTTCGCGGACAGTTCGCCTGCCTTGGTGGTGAACAGTTCGGTGCGCAGCAGGTCGTCCTCGGTGAGCGTGAACAGGTCGCCCTCGTCGGTGATGACGTCGGACTGCAACAGCGCGATGCCTGCCTCGTAGCCGAGCCCCTCGATGTCGAAGGCGCCCCGGCCCGCGACGTGAAACACCCTCTCCCGCAACTGTGCTGGGCAGCTCCGTGAGTTCGGGCAGCGGATGTCGGCGTCGCCCTCCTTGGCCGGGGCCAGCGTGGTGCCGCACTCGGGACACGTTGTGGGCATGACGAATTCGCGTTCGGACCCGTCGCGCAGATCGACGACCGGGCCGAGCACCTCGGGAATGACGTCACCCGCCTTGCGGATCACCACGGTGTCACCGATGAGCACGCCCTTGCGTTTGACCTCCGAGGCGTTGTGCAACGTCGCCAGCCCCACCGTGGAACCGGCGATCTTGACCGGCTCCATGTACGCGAACGGGGTGACCCTGCCGGTGCGGCCGACGTTCACCCGGATGTCGAGGAGTTTGGTGGTGGCCTCCTCCGGCGGGTACTTGTAGGCGATCGCCCAGCGGGGCGCGCGCGACGTGGCGCCGAGCCTGCGCTGCAGTGCGACGTCGTCGACCTTGACCACCAGACCGTCGATCTCGTGCTCGACGTCGTGCCGGTGCTCGCCCCAGTACGTCACCCGCTCGGCCACCGCGGCGATGCCCTTCACCCGGGTGGTGTGGTCGGACACCGGCAACCCCCAGGCCCCGAGTGCCAGGTAGGCGTCGTGCAGGGTGGCCGGATTGAAGCCCTCGGCATGGCCGAGTCCATGGCAGATCATCCGCAGCTTGCGCCGCGCGGTCACGGCCGGATTCTTCTGCCGCAGCGACCCCGCCGCGCTGTTGCGTGGGTTGGCGAACGGCGCCTTGCCCTCCTCGACGAGCCCGGCGTTGAGCTCTTCGAAGTCGGCGAGCCGGAAGAACACCTCGCCGCGGACCTCGAGCACCGCAGGCACGGGGTACTGGTCACTGGGCGTCAGCCGTTCCGGGACGTCCTCGATGGTGCGCGCATTGAGCGTGACGTCCTCGCCGGTGCGCCCGTCACCGCGGGTGGCGGCGCGGACGAGCTTGCCGTCGCGGTACACCAGCGCCAGCGCGACGCCGTCGATCTTCAACTCGCACAGGAACTCGGCGTCGGCGCCGATCTCACCGGTGAGCCGCGCCGCCCATGCCGACAATTCGTCGGAGGTGAACACGTTGTCCAGCGAGAGCATCCGTTCGAGATGGTCGGCGGAGGTGAAATCGGTGGCGAAGCCCGCGCCACCGACGAGTTGGGTCGGCGAATCGGGCGTGCGGAGTTCCTGGTGTTCGTCCTCCAGCGCGGTGAGCCGCGCGAGCAGCTTGTCGAAATCGCCGTCGGAGATGACGGGCGCGTCCTTGACGTAGTAGCGGAACTGGTGGCCGCGGACCTCGTCGGCAAGCTCCTGCCACTCGCGCCTGACGTCCGGCGCGACCGGATCGATGTCGGGTGAGCTCACTCTGGCAGGCTATCGGAGCGTTCCGACATCAGGGGCCGAGTGGTCAGCGCGTGTACTCGACGAACGTCGCCATTCCGGACTCGAGGTGGTACTCGTTATGGCAATGGACGATCCAGCGGCCTGGATTGTCGGTGTCGAAGTCGACCTCGACGGTCTTCATCGGCGGGACGAGCACGGTGTCCTTGCGGGGCCCGGGACCGTCGGGCTGGACCACCTGGAACGTGTGCCCGTGCAAGTGCATTGGATGAAACATCATCGACTCGTTGGCGAAGCGCAACCGCACCCGTCTGCCCGCCGCGACGGCAAGCCCGTTGTTCGGCGGGTCGTAGAGCTTGCCGTTGATGGGCCACTTGTAGCCGTCCAGCGGACCCGCCAGCCGTAGATCCAATGTGGTGTCCGGATTACGTTGCGGTAGAACGACTTCCGGTGCGGGCTTCAGCGTTGCCGTGTTGAGCACCTCGGAGGTTCGCAGCGTCTTCACGAACGCATCGACGTCGACGTTCGCGGGTGCTCCCGCGACCCGCAGACTCAGCAGCGCATGGCCCTCCTTGCCCTCCGCCGCGGCGATCAACGGCGCCGACGACCCGATGGTGACGATGGCGTCGACCCGCTCACCCATGCCCAGGATCACCGACCCGGTGCGCTGGGGCACCACCGGGTAGCCGTCGGTGTGGGTGAGGAGGAGATCGGCGCCCGGAACCGCGACCCGGAACGCCGTGTCCGCGCCCGCGTTGATGATGCGCAGCCGAATGCGTTGTCCAGCACGGTAATCCAATACCTGCGGATCCTTGGTGGTGCGTCCGTTGATCAGGTAGTAGGGGTAGACGACGTCACCGCCGTCGTCCCCGAGCGGGTTGGTGGGGCTGGTCATCGGCCCGTCCATGTTCATCGGCTTCATGCCGGTCTTCTGCAGGTTCTCCAGCACCTGGTCGGGCGTGGTGCCGGTGCCGTCGATCCAGTCGTCGAGCACCACCACCAGCTCGTCGTCGTAGTCCTTGCCGTCGTCGGGGTCCTCGATGATCACCGGCCCGTACATGCCGCGGTCCAACTGCGTGCCGACGTGACTGTGCAGGTAGTAGGTGCCCGCGTCGGGTACGGAGAACTCGTAGGTGAACTTCGCTCCTGGCGCGATCGGGGATTGGGTCAGGACGGGCACGCCGTCCATCGCGTTCGGAATCGCCAGACCGTGCCAGTGCACGGTGGTGTCCTTCGGCAGGCCGTTGGTCACCACGGCGCGCAGATACCCGGCCTTCTTGACCCGGATCTCCTTCGCGGGCACGGTGCCCGTGTAGGTCCAGGTGCGCACGGTGACGCCGCCGAGGTCGACGTCGGTCACGCCCGGATTCATGTCGACGACCACGGGAAATGCGGCGGGCGGGTCGCCGATCGTCTCGGCCTTGGGGGGCGACGAGCACGCCGCGGCCGCGCCCACCGCGGAGAGCACCAGGAAGCCGCGTCGGTCGATCATCATCCGAGCGTGACACCGGGCGGCGTCCGATGGTGAGAAATCGACAGCCTTCGGCCGCACTCAGGCGATCGGGGTCAGGAAACGCCTCGACGAGCACAGCAACCCGCCCGGTCGCAGCACGCGGGCCAGGGAGTGGATACAGGCCGCCGTGTCGGGTACCTCGCCGAGCAACGCCGCCAGGAAGGCGGCAATCAGCGCCATCGAGGGAGTCGGCATGATCGCTCCGCGAACAAAAGTAAGGCTAGCCTAACTCAATCTCGCTCTCGGTAAGCTGCTCCCGTGTCGCATCCGATCATGTTCCGCGACGACGATCCAGGCCTCGCGGAGCTGCGCACCCTCGCCCTGGGCTTTCCCGAGGCCTACGAAAAGGTGTCGCACGGCAGGCCCGGCTTCTTCGCGGCGAAGATGTTCGCGATGTACGGCGGGAGCAGCAAGGTGATCACCCCCGGCGAGATGACGCCGTTCCCACACTCGGTACTGGTCAAGGTCGACGACTCCGACCGCCGGTCCCTCGAACAGGACGGCCGGTTCTTCTACCCCGCCTACCTCGGACCGCTGGGCTGGCTGGGGTTGGACCTCACCGCCGCCGAGATCGACTGGGCCGAAGTGCAGGAGTTGGTCGACGCGTCCTACCGAATGGTCGCCACGAGGAAACTGATAAGGCACCTCGATGAAGCCGATCAGCCCGCCGTGGTTCGATCGGAGGTGCCATGAGTTTCGCAAGCCCTTACCCCCAGGTCCAGATCCCGACAACCAGTGTCTACGACTACCTGTTCGGTGACGTCGCCGATGCGGACGCCGACCGAATCGCGTTGGTCGACGCGAAGTCCGGCGCCGAGACGACCTACCGCGACATGCTGACCCGCATCGATGCCTTCGCCGGGGCGCTCGCGCACAACGGCATCGGCGTCGGGGACGTCGTCGCCCTGCTCGCCCCCAACAGTTCCGCATTCGCGATCGCATTCCACGGCATCCTGCGGGCCGGCGCGACGGCGACCACCGTCAACGCCCTGTTCACGGCAAACGACGTCGCCAAACAATTGACGGATTCGAAAGCCACGGCTCTCGTCACCGTCAGCCCGCTGCGCGCCCAGGCCATCGAGGCCGCCGCCGCCGTCGGGCTCGCCGATGCCTCGGTGATCGTGCTGGACGGCCCCGGCGTCGCGACCGACGGTCATCCCAACGCCGACGATCTACTCGGCCCGGGGCATCCCGCACCGGACGTGTCGTTCGACCCCGCGACGCATCTGGCCGCCTTGCCCTACAGCTCGGGCACCACGGGGAATCCCAAGGGCGTCATGCTCACCCATCGCAACCTGGTCGCCAACGTCGCACAGATCCGGCCGCTTCAGGACATGGGCGTCGACACCCGGATCCTCGCCGTGCTGCCGTTCTTCCACATCTACGGCATGACGGTGCTGCTGAACGCGGCCCTGCACGCCCGTGCCCAGCTCGTCATCATGGGAAGCTTCGACCTCACCGAATTCCTCCGCAACATCGCCGATCGCCAGTGCACGCACGCGTTCATCGCCCCGCCGGTCGCGGTGGCGCTGGCCAAGCACCCGCTGATCGACTCGTTCAACCTCTCGAGCCTGCGCGGCATCATGTCCGGTGCCGCGCCGCTGGACGCGGAACTCGGGCAGGCGGTGGCCTCCCGACTCGGTTGCCAGCTGGTGCAGGGATACGGGATGAGCGAGCTGAGCCCGGTCAGCCACGCCACCCCATTCGACGGCGGCCGCGAAATGCTCGGTTCCGCCGCGCCGCTGAGCTCGTGCGGCTGGACGGTGCCCAACGCCGTCAGCAAGATCGTCGACCCCGAGACGGGTGACGAAATCGACCCTCCCGCGTCAGGGCTCAGCGACACCGGAGAGCTGTGGTTCTCCGGGCCCAACGTCATGGCCGGTTACCTCGGCAACGACGGCGCGACCAGGGAGACCATCGACGACGACGGCTTCCTGCACACCGGGGACCTCGCGCGCGTCGACTCCAGCGGCTGCGTCTACATCGTCGACCGGCTCAAGGAGCTGATCAAGTACAAGGGCTATCAGGTGCCGCCCGCCGAGCTCGAAGCACTGTTGCTCACCCACCCCCAGATCGCCGATGCCGCCGTGATCGGCGCGCGCGATGACGACTCGGGTGAAGAGGTGCCCAAGGCGTTCGTGGTCAGGCAGCCGGGCGCGGAGCTCACTGCGGCCGAGGTGATGGACTTCGTCGCCGGCCAGGTCGCGCCGTACAAGAAGGTCCGGCAGGTGCAGTTCATCGAGACCATCCCCAAGTCGGCCTCGGGCAAGATCCTGCGCAAGGACCTGCGAACGGCCTAACGCTCGACCAGTTGGTCGGCGGCCCTGCTCGCACGGGCCTGCCGGTAACCGAGCCATACTCCGGCCAGCGGCGCGAGGATCAGCCCGGCGATGCCGAAGGCCAGCCCACCGGGCCGGCTCGGTTCGGCGGCGGCGGCCCACATCGACGCCACGGTCCGTTGCCACGGCGGTGCCATGTCGAGCCGGGTGGCCGGGGGCAGCGGCTGCGGCACTGGCGGGGGCGGCGGCATGGCGGCGGGGTGCCTCGACCACCGGAATCACCGTCGCGTCCACGACGTTCGCCGGTCCGGCGCCGGGCTGCCGCGTCGCGCCGTTGGCATCGCGCCGCCAGGAAAGGATGCCGGGCGTACGTCCGTCGCCGACCGTGACGGTCGGCGCCGTGAACGGCACTCCATCGGGGAAGGTGACCGCGGCGCCCCCCGAGCCGGATGCCGCCGGTATCGGCAGCGGGCGGGGTCGGACACCTCCGGGGGCGCCGTGTCGTCCGGCGCCGCCAGACTGGGCGACGCCAGACTGGGCGCCGCCACACTGGGCGCGGCCAGACTGGGCGCCGCCGGGCGACCCGCTAGCGAGGGTTGGATCACGAAGTCATCGGACCCGCTGGTGTCTTCGTCGTCGGTGGGGCTGGAGTCGCGGCCGTCGCGCCAATTGCCTCCTGGGCCGTCCCGACGATTCGGGCCGGTGGTGCCGTCGCGGCGGTGACCGTCTCGGTCTCCGCGGTTCTGTCCGTACCCGCCGTCACGGTCGCGGCCGCCAGCCGCCGCGGCGCGAGTCGCCACCGCCGCGGTGCGAGTCGCCACCGCCGCGGTGCGAGTCACCACCGCCGCGGTGGGAGTCACCCCCGCCGCGGTGAGAGCCGCCGCCGTCGCGTGAGTGTCCGGGATCGGCGGCGACCACGGGGATGGCGGCGCCGCCGGCCATCAAGAATGCAGCAATCGCCCCGGCACCCGCGGCGACGCAAAGTTTCTGTCGGGCCAACGTCCCAGTCCGACCAGGGGGGAAACGGCGCATCCCCTTCATTCTGGCACGTTCGCCGCGCCGTCGACCGCAGATCGTTAGATGGCCGAGGGATCTTCGGCAAATCCGTCGGCAACCTTCTGCGCCAATTCCAGCGCCAGTCTGGCCCACCCCGCGGTCGCGCCGACCAGGCCGCACGCGGGCGTGACACCCACCCGGTCGCGCAGTACCGATCGAGGGAAACCCAGCCGATCGGTGATGGCGGCGACCGACCCCGCGAGTTCCTCGACCGACGGACGGCGCTCAGGTGCGGTGCCGGGCACCACGCCGAGCATGGCCGTGCGACCCGAGTCGACGAACTCGCCGACGCCGTCGAGGTCGGCGGCCACCAGCGTCGACACGTCGACCGACAGGGCGTGAAGTGTGCTGCGTTGCAACGCTTTCCACGGCAATCCGGAGGCGCAGCTGTGCAGGGTGACCTCGCCGCCGACCGTCGCCACGCACTCGTCGAGCAGGCTGATCGCCACCACCTCGTCGACGGGATGCACCGGTGACAGGCTCGAGACGCCCGTCAGCCGGCCCAACAGCGCGGCAGGCAGCAGCGGCTCGTCGAACTGCACCACCACGGTGGTCTCCAGCCGGCGGGCCAGCTCGGCCCGGTGGGCCGCCACGCCTTCGGCCAACGAACCGGCCAGGTCGCGCAGCGCTCCGGCGTCGGTGATGGCGCGGTGACCGCCCGGCAGCTCGAGTTGAGCGGCCAGCGTGATCGGGCCCGGCGCCTGAACCTTCACCGTCCGCGCGCTGCCCCGCAGCCCGGCCTTCTCCCAGGCTTCCTCGAGCGCGTCGACGTCCTCGTCGAGCAGGCTGGCGGCGCGGCGCGTCACCGCGCTGCGGCCCGCGGCGATGCGGTAACCGCGCGGCACCGTGTCGATGCCGATGTCGATGAGCAGCGCACCTGCGCGGCCGATCATGTCGGCTCCCACGCCGCGGTCCGGCAGTTCGACCAGATGGGTCAGCGTGTGCAGCTCGCCGACCACCACTTCGGCGGCTTCGCGCGGGGACGAACCGGGCCAGGAACCAACGCCGGTTGCCGCGGCGAAAACACTCACTCGCCAACAGTATTCGATGACTCGGCAATCGGGTTAGTCTCAACCATGCCTGCCTCGGCCAGAATGCTGCTGGTCGGGTCGTTGGTGGCCCTGACAGTGGCGGGGACGGGGTCGTGCACGCACACGGTCGGCGGCAGCGCGGTGCGTCCGCTGCCCGGCATCGACGACGACTCCCGGTCGCCGGTCGACGTCGACGGCGTGCTGCTCGAGCAGTCGCAGATGCGCGCCATCACGGGTGCGGGTGAGAGCCTCACGGTGATTCCCAGCATGGACGGCAAGCTGCCCGTCGACATCGGGCCACTCGCCGACACCGCTCCCCCGCCGTGCCGGTGGTACTTCGCCGAGACCCAGACGTTCGGACCCGACGTCGAGGAGTTCCACAAGACCACCTATCAGGACCCGCCGGACGGCGCACTGATCTCACAGGGCGCAGCCGGGTACCGCGACCCCGATACCGCGCGGCGCGCGTTCGACGGGCTCGTCGAACTGGTGAACGGCTGCGACTCCACCTCGATGGGGCCGACGTTCGTCGGCGAGTGGTCCGCGACGGGCGATTCCGTGCAGACCCGCACGGGCAGCCGATGCGGGCGTGACTATCGGTTGAAGTCCGTCGTGCTCGTCGAGGTCACGTTCTGCGCGTTTCCGGCCTCGGTGCCCGACATCGTGATGTCCAACATCGTCGCCAAGGTGCCCGGCTAGGGCGAATTACCCGGCCGACGCGATGGTGGCGCTCGCGACGACCTCGTCGCCATCGGGGCCAGCCACGTACAGCACCATGGTCTGGCCGGGGGCCACGCCGCGCAGCGGGCTGCCCAGGTCGGCCACCAGCCTTCCGTCGCGGAGTTCGGCGACCGCTGGCGCGATGCCGCCGTGGGCACGCACCTGCACCTCGCACTCGATCCGGTCGCGTGGCGCGGTGCCGGACGTGAACACCGGCCGCTCACCGGTCAGCGTCCACACGTCCAGCTCGGCGGCATCGCCGACGTGCACGGTGCCACTGTCGGCGTCGATCGCGGTGACGTAGCGGGCCCGGCCATCGGGGCCGGGGCCTGCGATGCCCAGCCCCTTGCGCTGTCCGATGGTAAAGCCGTGCACGCCTTCGTGTTCGGCGAGTACCGTGCCACCGCCGTCGACGACCGCGCCGCGGCGCACCCCGATCCGGGCCCCCAGGAAGGCCTGCGTGTCACCGGACGGGATGAAGCAGATGTCGTGGCTGTCGGGCTTGTCGGCGACGGCGAGCCCGCGATGTGCGGCCTCCTCGCGGATCCGGGGCTTGGGCGTGTCACCGATGGGGAAGACCGCATGCCGCAGTTGTTCGGCGGTGAGCACCCCCAACACATAGGACTGGTCCTTGTCGCGGTCGACGGCGCGGCGCAGCCTGCCGTCCGACAGGCGGGCGTAATGACCGGTCGCCACGGCGTCGAAGCCCAGCGCCAGCGCCCGTGCCGAAAGCGCGGAGAACTTGATCCGCTCGTTGCACCGGACGCAGGGGTTCGGGGTTTCGCCGCGGGCGTAGGAGGACACGAAGTCGTCGATCACGTCTTCTTTGAAGCGGTCGGCGAAATCCCACACGTAGAAGGGGATGTCGAGGATGTCCGCGACGCGTCGCGCATCGCCGGCGTCCTCCTTCGAGCAGCAGCCTCGCGAGCCCGTGCGCAGGGTCCCCGGTGCCGACGACAACGCAAGGTGCACACCGACCACGTCGTGCCCGGCATCGACCATGCGCGCGGCGGCCACCGACGAGTCCACGCCGCCGCTCATCGCGACCAGAACCCGCATGACTACTTCCCGTGTCCCGCGCTGGCCAGCGCGGCCTGGCGGGCACGTTCCACCGCGACGGGCAACACCGCAAGCGCCGCGTCGATGTCCGCCTCGGTGCTGGTGTGTCCCAATGACAGTCGCAGCGAACCCCTGGCACTGGCCGAGTCGGCGCCCATCGCGACGAGTACGTGCGAGGGCTGCGCGACACCCGCGGTGCACGCCGAACCGGTCGAACACTCGATTCCCTTGGCGTCCAGCAGCATCAGCAGCGCATCACCCTCGCACCCGCGGAACGTGAAGTGCGTGTTGCCGGGTAGGCGCTGCGCACCGGCGGCGCCGTTGAGGTAGACGTCGTCGATCGCGGCGAGCACCCCGTCGACCAGACGGTCCCGCAGCGACGAGATCCGGATCCGGTATGCGTCCAGCCCATCCACGGCGACACGGGCCGCTGCGGCCATCGCCACCGCGCCCGCGACATCCGGTGTGCCGGAACGGACGTCGCGTTCCTGCCCGCCGCCGTGCAGCAGCGGCACGCATGCGGTGTCACGCCGCAACATCAGGGCGCCGACCCCGGTGGGGCCGCCGAACTTGTGCGCGGCCACGCTCATCGCCGACAGCCCGCTTGCGGCGAAGTCGACGGGCAGCTGGCCGATGGCCTGGACCGCGTCGCTGTGCATCGGCACGTCGAACTCCGCGGCCACGGCCGCCAGCTCGGCGATCGGCTGGATGGTGCCCACCTCGTTGTTGGCCCACATGATCGAGATCAGGGCCACGTCGTCGTGTTCGGCGAGCACGTCGCGCAACGACGCCGCGGTCACCGAGCCGTCGGGGCCGACCGGCAGCCACGTCACCTCGGCGCCCTCGTGCTCGGCGAGCCATTCGACCGAGTCGAGCACCGCATGGTGCTCGATGGGGGTGGTGACGATGCGGCGGCGTCGCGGGTCGGCGTCCCGCCGTGCCCAGTAGATGCCCTTCACGGCAAGGTTGTCGCTCTCGGTGCCGCCCGCGGTGAAGATCACCTCGGACGGCCGCGCGCCCAGCAGCTGGGCCAGCGTTTCGCGCGCCTCCTCCATGCGCCTGCGCGCCGACCGGCCCGACGTGTGCAGCGACGAAGCGTTGCCGACCGTCGCCAGCACGGCCGTCATCGCCTCGATGGCGGCGGGGTGCATCGGCGTGGTGGCGGCGTGATCAAGGTAGACGGCGCTCATGGCGTGGCCAGTTTACCGGCCGGATCACACACTGCTTTATTGCAGCCTTATTGCACCAAGCGCAGTTGATCCACGAGCACGCACCCGCGGCGCACCGACAGCCCCTGAGCTGTCGTCCGGTGCGGCGAGTTTCATGGCATGAACGAAGTCTTCGTGGGCAGCGAGGTGCTCAGCAGAGGCGGGCTCACCCGCAGCCGACTGCGGTGGAACTACAAATCCATCTACCCCGACGTCTACGTCCTCAACGACGTCGCGCCGTCGTTGCGGCAGCACACGGTGGGTGCCTGGCTCTGGTCGGGTCGACGTGGCATCGTCGCCGGACGGGCGGCGGCGGCACTCCATGGTGCCCTCTGGGTGCATCCGGGCACGCCCATCGAACTCATCACGCCCTCGACCCGCCCACCCCGCGGGATCGTCACACGCGACGAGCTGATCAGCGCTGACGAGCTGGTTCTGATCGACGGGATGGCCGTGACGAACCCGGCGCGAACCGCATTCGACCTCGCCCGTCACCTCCACCGTGACCTCGCGGTGCGCCATCTCGATGCGCTCGCGCGGGCGACCGGCATCGAAGCAGTCGACGTGCTTGCGTTGGTCGACCGCTATCGCCGCGCACGTGGCCGGGGCCGCTGCGCGCTGGCGCTGGACCTGATGGACGGCGGCGCACAGTCCCCGAAGGAGACGGCGCTGCGATTGCTCGTCATCGACGAGGGCTTTCCGCGGCCCCGCACCCAGATCCACGTCACGGACGGCATCAACAACGCGTTCCTCGACATGGGGTGGGACGAGCCGATGATCGGCCTCGACTACGACGGCGAGCTCCATCAGACCAGTCGCCCCCGATTCGTCCACGACATCGGGCGCAACGAGTTGGTGCGCAGCCGGGGCTGGCTCGACCTGCACGTCGTCGCCGAGCACCGCCGCGCCTTCATCGTGCACAGACTGGACGAGGCATTCGCGCAACGGCATTACCCGCTTCGCCTGCGTCCACGGTCGTGAATTCCGCCGAATCACGACCGTGAGCGCAGTCGAAACGACCAACCCTGGTCAGGCAACCAGCGCGTGCTCCCCCGCCACGTGCACCGCGTGCGAGGTGGTCCCGCGCACCTCGGACTCGCACCGCGCCGCGAGATCCCTGCGGTCGTCGCCGGGCAGCTGCAACGACTGGACCTGCACGTGGCACACCGTGAGGCGCGACGTGATCACCCGTCGCACCGACGCCAACAGCGAGTCGTCACCGATGAACGCGGGCACGGTCGACGGCGCACCGTCGCGATGGTGGTAGGTCAGGCGCAGCGGCTGCACCGGCCGGGCCGCGTCGACGGCGCCCTGGAACATGGCGGGCCGGAACGGGCCGTAGCCCAGTCCACACCAGGTGGTGCCCTCCGGGAAGGCGACGACGGTCTGCCCGGCCCGCAGCCGGTCGGCCACGGTGCGGACCACGTCGGGCAGCCCACGCAGGTTGGCCCGCTCGATCGGGATCACCTTCAGCAGGCGGGCCAGGAAGCCGAGCGCAGGCCAGTCCACCAGGTCGGCGCGCGCGACGAACGAGCCCGGCAGCACCGAGCCGATGGTGAAGATGTCCACCCATGACACGTGACCGCTCACCACCAGCACGCCGCTCAGGTTGCGAATCGGACCACCGGACACCGTGATCCGCACCCCGATGCACCGCAGCATCATGCGGCAGTAGATCCGCTGGATCTTGGACTTGCCCGGCAGCGGCACGGCGAGCAGCGGCAGCGCAGGGAACAACATCAACGCGCAGAAGATGCGTGCCGAGGTGCGCAGCGCAACGACGGTGGGATGCGAGGTGTGCGACGTGTCGGGCCGGATGCACGACGAGTCGCAGGACGCCCGTGGCAGCCAGGGATTGTCGGTCAGCGCATGACTGCTCATCGTGCCGCTCCGTCGCCTAGATCGGTGGCCATGTCGGTGGCCTGGGATACCGACCGCAACCGCTTCAGGTAGCGGACGTCGGCCTCACGCTTGTCGAGAAGCGCAGGAAAGTCGCCGACCCCGAAGTCGGGGTCGTGCGCCGGGTCACCACACACCCGCGCACCAAGGCGCAGGTAGCCGCGCATGAGCGGTGGCATGGCCAGCCGGGCCGGCGGCTCGATGTCGTCGAGTCCCCTGCCGTCCACCGTCACCGGACGGTGGGGGTACACGACGAAATCCGAAGCGTGCCTTCGCCGTACGAAGTCGCGCACGCCGCGGATCTGGGTTCCCGGCGCCTCGTCGGGACCGCCCTGGACCGGGACCGAGACGCAGCCGGTCACGTAGTCGTATCCGCAGCGGTCGAGGTAGGCCAGGATCCCGGCCCACATCAGCAGCACCACGCCGCCGTTGCGATGGTCGTCGCGGACCACGGCGCGGCCCATCTCGACCAGTGACGGCCGGAGCGGATCGAGCGCGCGGACGTCGAACTCCGTTGCGGTGTAGAGGCCGCCGGCGGCGATGGCGCCGGGTGGCGGGAGCATGCGGTAGCAGCCGACCAGTTCGCCCGAGGTGTCCTCGCGGACCAGCAGGTGATCGCAGAACTCGTCGAATCGGTCGGCATCTCGACCACCGGAGTGGCCGTCGTCCTTGAGCTCGAAGCCGGGTTCGGAGGTGAACACCTCGTGGCGCAGTCGCTGCGCGGCGTCGACGAGATCTGGGTCGGTGGACAGCAGCAGGGTGTAGCGCGGCCCGGTATTCGGGACGGCGCCGTCGGTGTCATCAGCGGCTATGAGTACGGATGCAGTGCTCATGGTGTGCACGGTCGCCGAGTCGTCGGGCGCGATGGCAATCAGCGCATGACGTGTTCGTGCACTCTGGATGACGAGTTGCCGTCACCCCGTTCAGCGGCTTACTGCGGTTCGTAGCCGCAGATCGCATCGACCTTCTCTGCTGATGCACTCTGCGGGTCGAACTCGTAGCTGAGCCACTCCCTGGCAAGCCGCCGGGCCAGTTCCAGGCCGATCACCCGCTGCCCGAAGCACAACACCTGGGCGTTGTTCGACAGCACCGCACCGCTCCACCGAGAAACCGTCGTGGGCGGTGACGGCACGGACACCGGGCACCTTGTTGGCGCTGATCGCCACGCCGAGACCGGTGCCGCACACCAGAAGCGCACGGTCCGCCTTGCCTTCGGCGATCAGCCGGGCGGCGGCGACGGCGATGTGCGGGTAGGCGGTGTTCTCGTCGGCGCCGACGCCGACGTCGGTGACCTCACCGACCCGCGAGTCGGCGTTGAGGTCGCCCTTCAGCGCCTCCTTGTAGTCGTATCCGGCGTCGTCGGAGCCCACGACGATGCGTAATGGGGTCATGAGGCATCTTCCTTGGAGGTAGGGGCGAAGCAGTCCGCCACGGTGTGCGCGCACATCGCCAGCGACGTGGCGCCCGCGTCGGGGGTGCCGACGCTGCGGTCGGCCAGCGGGCGGGCCCTGCCGATCTTCGGCCGCATCTCTGCGGTGGCACTGGCGGCGTCGGTGGCCACGTCGGCGGCCGCCCGCCAGCCATCTTGCCAGGGCTCGCCGTCGGCCACCCGCCGCTCCAACTCGTCGACGAACGGAAGCATGGCGTCGAGCATCGTCTTGTCCCCCGGTGAGGCACCGCCGAGTTGAATCAGCGCGTCGTAGCCGTCGCGCATTCCTGCGGCCACGGTGGCGGAGTCGGGCTTGCCGGTGTCGCCGAGGCGGGCGCCGACGGCGTTGAGCAGTGCGCCCCACAGGACTCCGGACGTGCCGCCCGCCTTGGCGGCCCACTCCTTGCCGGCTGCGGCCAGCACCGAGCCCTGGCCCGCGCCGTCCTCGGACGCCTTGGCCGCGGCCGCGCGCGCGGCCGACGATCCCTTGACCATGCCGCGTCCGTGGTCGCCGTCACCGGCGACGGCGTCGATGCGGCCCAGCTCGTCCTCGGCGTCGGCCAGCATGCCGGCGATGGCGTCGAGCGCCTTGGCGACGAAACGCCCTCCGGAGCGGCCGTCGTCGTCGGCGAGCCCGGCCACGTCCACCGTGGGAGCGGCCGCGTCGGCGGCGGCGTCGGTCCGCCGCTCCCCCGAATCTGCCTGCGCCGCAACGCCCTTGCGGTAGGCCGGGCTGTCGGCGGGCGCGGTCCAGTACTGCTCGAGTTCGTCGTCGAGCCACATCACGGTCAGCGAACAGCCGGCCATGTCGAGGCTGGTGACCAGCTCACCGACCTCGGGTTCGACGATCTCGTACCCGCGTTCGCGCAGCAACGGCGCCATGGTGCCCCACACCACGAACAGCTCCTCGTACTTGGTGCGCCCAAGTCCGTTGAGGATCACCGCGATCCGCTTCGAATCGCCTGCGGGTTTGTCGTCGAGAACGCCGTCGACCAACGTCACCGCCAGGTCGGCGGCCGACGGCATCGGCTCGTCGCGCACTCCCGGCTCACCGTGGATGCCGAGACCGACGCCCATCTGCTTGTCGGGGACCGTGAACAACGGATGCTCGGCACCGGGCAGCGTGCAGCCGTCGAAGGCCACGCCGAGCGTCCTGGTGGCGGCGTTGGAGGCTTCCGCGACGCGGATCACCCCCTGGATGTCGAGACCGTCCTCTGCGGCCGCCGACGGCGCACTTGAACACGGTGAAATCGCCTGCGATGCCGCGGCGTTTGGCCTCTTCGCCCTTCGGCGCGCTGGCGATGTCGTCGGTGACGGCGAAGTAGTGCGCGTCGATGCCCTCACTGCGCAACTGCGTGACCGCGAGGCCGAAGTTCATCACGTCGCCCGCGTAGTTGCCGGTGGTGAGCAGCACCCCGGCGTCGCCGTGCGCGGCCCGCGCCACCGACGCCGCCTCCTCGGCAGACGGCGAGGTGAAGATGTTGCCGACGACCGCGCCGTCGGCGAAGCCGGTTCCGACGGTGCCGCAGAACGCCGGGTAGTGCCCGGACCCGCCGCCGATGACGACGGCGACCTTGCCAGGCGGAGTCTCCTGCGCGCGGACCACTCCACCGGGCACGCCGACGACGTACTTCGCGTTGGCGTCGAGGAATCCGGCCAGCATGTCCTCGGTGAACCGGGCGGGATCGTTGAACAACTTGGTCATCGCAACCGCTCTCCGGTGTCCACGTCGAACAGGTATACCCGCTCTGGCGGTGCGCTCACCACAACCTTCTGCTCGGGCTCGTAGTCGTCCTGGGCGGGGGTCTGGACGACGATGCCCTCCTCGATGCCTGCGACGGTCGTGGTGGCGAGGCCGAACTCCAACAGATGCTCGAAGTACGCGACGGTGGTGCGAAGCCCCGGTCCCTCGCCGGTCGACATCGCGCAGTCCTGCGGCCGGATCCCGACGGCGACGTTGGTGCCGTCGGCGACCCCGGTCGCGGCGGTCTCCAGAGCGCCTGCGTTGGTACCGATCTCGACGGTCACCTTGCCGTCTGCCGTCTTGGCCACCCCGCGCAGCACGTTGATCTGCGGTTCGCCGACGAACTGGGCGACGAACAGGTTGGCCGGATCGTCGAAGACCTCGTCGGGGGTGCCGAACTGCTGCACCACCCCGGCGTCCATCACCGCGAGGCGGTCGGCCAGCGACAACGCCTCCACCTGGTCGTGCGTCACGACGATGGTGGTGTAGCCGAACTCGCGCTGCAACACCTTCAGTTCACGCCGCACCCGCTGGCGGGCCGACGCATCGAGGTGGCTCGAGCGGCTCGTCGAGCAGCAGCACGGGAGGGTTGCGGACCAGGGCGCGGGCCAGTGCCACCCGCTGTTTCTGGCCGCTGGACAGGCCTGCGGGCCGCAGACCCATCATGTCGTCCATCTCCAGCCTGCGGCTGATCGAGTCGACCATCTGCTCGGCGCCCTTGACCTTGCGCGCCTTCAGCCCGTACAGCAGGTTCTCCCGCACCGACATCGGCGGATACAGCGCGTAGCTCTCGAAGCCGACGCCGATGCCCCGCTTGGACGCGGGCAGCTGCGAGATCTCCCGGTCACCGATGCGGATGGACCCGCTCGTCACCGTCTCGAGGCCTGCGATCATGCGCAACGTCGTGGTCTTGCCGCAACCGGACGGACCGAGTAGCGCCACCAGTTCGCCGGGTTCGATTTCCAGATCGATTCCCTTGACCGCGGTGACGCTCTCCCTGCCACGGGACGCGTAGGTCTTCACCAGGTCGGTCAGCGTCAGACTCTGCCCCGTTGCCGAGGCGTCCGATCGGGCACCGTCGGTCCGCGATGTCATCACACTCATTGCGCTGCCTCCAGCGTCTTGTCGTCCGCACCCAACCGGCGGGTGTCGCCATCGCCTGCGGCGAAGACGTGAACATCGGTGTCGGCGACGGTCATCGACACCCGGGCACCCTCGTCGACGCCTTCGCGTCCGGACGCCAGGACGATGACCTGCTCGCCGCCGACGTCGACCGTCAACTCGATGTTGCGGCCAAGGCGCTCGGCCAGCACCACCGTGCCTGCGAAACCTGCGGGCCCACCGTCGCCGGTCACGTGAATGTCGCACGGCCGCAATCCCACCCGGACGCGTTCGCCGGCAGCGGCGGTCACGCCGGCGGGTACCGGCACGTCGAACGAGCCGTCCGCGAGCCGGATCCGCCCGTTGTCGACCACACCGTCGAGGATGTTGATCTCCGGCTGCCCGAGGGCACGGGCGACGAACGTGTCCGCGGGCCGTCGCCAGATCTCCTTGGGCGTGCCGATCTGCACCAGCGAGCCCTCCCGCATGACGGCGACGCGGTCACCGAGCGCCAGCGCCTCCTGGTAGTCGTGGGTGACGTAGATCGTCGTGGTCTTCGACATCGCCCCGAGTTGCTTGAGTTCGGCGCGCATCGCCGCGCGCAGCTTGGCGTCGAGGTGGCTCAGTGGCTCGTCGAGCAGATAGATGTCGGCGGGCCGCACCAGCACCCGGCCGAGAGCCACGCGCTGGCGCTGCCCGTTGGACAGCTCGCGGGGAAACCGCTTGAGCAGGTGGTTGATTCCCAGCGTGGTGGTCACCTGGTCGATCCGTTCGGTCCGCTGCGCGTCGGTGTACTTGCCGGTGCGCCCGGACTTCAGCGGCGAGGCCAGGTTCTCGCTGACGGTCTTCTGCGGGTACAGCGCATAGCTCTCGAACGCCATCGCCACGTTGCGGTGGTACGGCTCGACGAGAGTGACGTCGGCGCCGCCGATGCGCACCGAACCACTGTCGATGTCGACCAGGCCCGCCACCGATTTCAGCGTGGTGGTCTTGCCGGCCCCACTGGGGCCGAGGATGACGAAGAACTCCCCGTCGACGATGTCCACCGACACGTCCTTGACGGCCTGGGTCTTTCCGAACGACTTGCTCAGACCAGAGAGCGACACGGTGGCCATCAGGCTTTCACCGCCCCGAAGGACAGGCCGCGCACCAGGTATCGCTGAATGGTGAGCGCGAGTATCAGTGGCGGCAGCGCCGCGATGATCGCCGCCGCGGCGGTGAGGTTGTAGTACGCCTGGCCGCCACCGCCGAGGAACTTGGTGATCGCGACCGTGACCGTGCCTGCATTGCTGTCGGCCAGGATCAGCGGGAACACGTAGTTGTTCCACGCGAAGATGAAGGCCAGCAGCGCCGCGGCGGCGATGCCGGGCCGCACGATCGGCAGCGCGACCATCACGAATGCCCTTCTGCGGGTGTAGCCGTCCAACAGGGCGGCCTGCTCGAGGTCCTCGGGCAGGTCCTCGAAGTAGGAACGCAGGATCCACACCACCAGCGGCATGGTGACCAGCTGCAGCACCCAGATCATTCCGACCTTGGTGTCGAACAGCCCGATCTGGTTGTAGATCACGAACAACGGCACGATCACCATCAGCTCCGGCGCGAACCGGAAGGACAGCATCTGGAACATCAGGTCATTGCTGCCCTTGTACTTCCACCGGCCTGCGGCGTAGGCGGCGGGGATGCCGATCACCAGTGACACGATCACCGCACCACCGCAGTTGATCAGGCTGGTCAGCAGCGACGTCTTGAAGTCGACGCTGGTCATCTGAGTGCCCTTGTCGGACACCACCGTCGCGAAGTTGGACCACGTCGGGCTGAACTGAAAGTACGTGGTGGTCTGCTCTTCGGCGTTCTTGAGCGCGAGGATGACCATCCACACGATCGGGAACAGCGAGAAGATGAACCAGACGATCAGTCCGATGTCAGCGGCCACCGATCCCGAGGCCAGCCGCTTCTGCCCCGGCAGCAGTTCACTGCGCGTCGGCCTGAACTTGGTGAGTGCCATGACTCTAGGACTCCGCTCCGGCAGCTCGACGCTGCGCCTTGCCGAGCACGCTCACCAGGTAGCGCGCCGTGATGAAAACGATGATCCAGAGCAGCAACATGTAGGTGCTGCCGCGGGAGTAGTCGAGGTTGATGATCGAGTCCTCGAACGCGCCGATCTGCAGAGTTCGGGTGGCCACACCCGGTCCTCCCGCGGTGAGCACGTAGATGTGGTCGAAGACCTTCAGGTTGTCCATGAACCGGAAGATCACCGCCACCAGGATGTAGGGCCACAGCATCGGCAGCATCAGCTTGCGGAACATGTAGAACCAGCTCGCGCCGTCGACCTCGGACGCCTCGAACGGTTCCTTCGGCAGCGAGCGCATGCCGGCGAGCACCAGGATCGCGACGAACGGGGTGAAGATCCAGAGGTCGACCAGGATCACCGACCACAGCGCGTGACTGCTGGACAGCCAGTCGAAGGTATTGCCCAGCCCGAGAACGTGATTGAGGATGCCGAACTGGGGGTTGAACATCAGCTTCCAGATCACGCCTGCGATCACCGGTGCGATCATCAGCGGCAGGATCAACACCTTCTCGAAGATCTTGCCGATGATGCTGGAGCGGTTCAGCAGCAGGGCCAGCCCGACGCCCAACGCCGTCTCCACGGCGGTGGCCACGACCGCGAAGATCGCGGTGACCTTGACGCTCTGCCAGAAGACCTGGTCGCCGAGCACCGATTTGAAGTTGTCGAACCAGACGAAGTGCGGATCGGGGTTGACCGCCGCGTAGTTCAGGAAGGCGTAGTAGGCGCCGACGACGAACGGGTAGAGGATCCCGATCACGATCACCAGCGCGGGAATCGACAGCAGGTACGGTCGCAACTTGCGACGCCAGGTCGGGACTTGCGGAAGCTGTCGCGGCGACGTCGATGCGGGCTGCTCCGGAGTCGACGGCGGCGCCTTGGGGGTCTGCGTTGTCATGTGTGCCAGAGCTCCTAGAGGTTGACCTTGGAGGTGTTGGTCTTCGCCAGGCTCCGCAGCCGCGAGGCGGCATCGTCCCCGCCGTAGATGTCCTGCAGCGCGACCGCCCAGTTCTGGGTGGTGTCGAAGAACTTCTTCTGCGGGGTGAACTGGATCTTCGACTCGCCGATCACGGTCTCGAAGGTCTCGAGGTAGCCGTGCTGGTCGGCGGCGACCCGCTTGAAGGTGGTGTCGAACACGGACTTTCGCACCGGATCGGCGTAGGTCCCGCCCTCGACTGCCTTGTTCATCGAGTCCTTCCCGGTGGCCCACTGGATGAACAGCCACGCGGGCAACTTGTTGCGCGAGTTCGCGCTCATCGCCCAGCTCCACGTCCACAGGTTGGTCTTGTAGTTGCCGTCGGGACCGGCAGGCCCGGGATACCAGGCCAGGTTTCCCGCCTCCTTGCTCGCGCCCGGCTTGTTCTTCGGGTACGTCGCGCTGTCGGCGTCGAAGACCATCATCGCCTTGCCGTCGCCGAGATCGCCGGTGGCGTTGGGGTAGTCGTAGGTGGTCCACGACGTGGGACCGGCCTCGTGCTGCATCTCGATCCACTTCTTGGTGAACTCGATCGCCTTGTCGCTGTCCATCTCGGCGATCAGCTCCGAGCCGTTGAACTTGTAGTCGATCGCGCCCTCACGCGTGTACTGCGTCATGAAGCCCGGATGGATGGTGGCCCAGGACTTCGACCCGCGGGTGGAGATGCCGTAGCGATTCTGCGAGCGGTCGGTCAGGTCGACCGCCAACTGGATGAAGTCGTCGAGTTTGTCGGGCAGCTTGGTGATGCCCTTCTCGTCGAAGATCCTCTTGTTGTAGGCCACGACGTTGTTCTCGAAGCCCCACGGGATCGCCCACTGCCCGCCGGTGCCCAGCGGCTGCCCGAGGGTGAAGTCCCAGCGGGTGGACGTGCGCAGACCGTCGAAGATGTCCTCGAAGTCGTACTCCGCGTTGGTGGCCGACGTGTTCTGCAGCCACGGGTTGAGATCCTCGATCCACCCGGGTGGACCGTACTGCCAGATGAAGTAGGCACCCAGCATGAACGCGTCGTGCTTTCCCGAGCCGCCTGCCAGTTCGGTGTTCAGCTTGGTGAAGTAGTCGGCCTCCGGAACCAGGTCGACGTTCACGTTGATGCCGGTGAGTTCGGTGAACTCCTTGAGCAGCGGCTGATACGACAGCTGGTAGGGGTGCGGGGTCTGCAGGATGTTGATGGTCTGCCCCGATGCCTTCTTCCAGTCGAAGCCGCCGCTGACCGCGGACGCGCCGTTCGGGGCGCTGGCCTTGCCGCCGACGCCGCAGGCACTCAGTACCGGCAGGCTTGCGGCCGCTGCGCCGGCAACGCCCAACGCCGCCAACATGTTCCGCCGCGACATCTGCGGCCCACCCGGGCGGCCCCGGAATATGTCTGAGTTGCGATCTCGACTCATGTGTCTTGTCCTTCGTTGGGTTCTGGACTACGCCGGGATCAGGGAGACCTTGACCGATTCCTTGCCGCTGCCGACGAGGTCCAGACCCTTCTGGAACTCGCTCAGCGGGAGTTGATGGGTGCAGATCTCGTCCAGCGGCAGCACGCCGGACTCGATCATCTTGATGGCGGCGGGCCAGCAGTACGGCCCGAGATGGGCGCCGAGGACGTCGAGTTCCTTGTCGTCGCTGATGATGCTCCAGTCCACCGTCACGTCACTGCCGAAGACGCCGTACTCGACGTAGCGGCCCAGCTTGCGCAGCGAGTTCAGCCCCTGCGGAACGGCCGACGGATGGCCGGTGCCCTCGAGGTAGACGTCGGCGCCGTAGCCGCCGGTGAGGTCCTTGACGATCTTCTCGACGTCCTGCTCGGCGATGTTGATGGTGATGTCGGCGCCGCACTTCTTGGCCAGCTCGAGCTTCTCGGGCGCCATGTCCAGCGCGATGACGTGCATCGGGTTCTTGGCGCGGGCGCCGGCGATCATGCCGAGGCCGATCGGGCCGCAGCCCGCCACCACGACGGTGTCCTCGAAGGTGATCTGTGCGCGCTCGACGGCGTGCAGCGAGCAGGACAGCGGTTCGACGAACGCCGCGTGCGCGGGTGGGATGTCGCCGGAGATCTTGTGCACCAACGCTTCCACGGGATAGATCATGTACGTGGCCATGGCGCCCGGGGTCCGGCGCTTGAAGCCGTACAGGTCGTGGGGCTGGCACATGTGGTACTGCCCGCGCTTGCAGAAGCGGCACTCCCAGCAGGGCACGATCTGCTCGGAGGTCACCCGGTCACCGACGGCGATCCCCCACCGGCTGGCGGCCTCGTCGTCCAGTTCGACCACGCGGCCGACGAATTCGTGGCCGGGGATGACCATCGTCTCGGTCCACGCGGGGCGGTTCTCGTCACCCCAGAACTTGGCGGCGCCGTGGTAGCACTTCAGGTCACTGGCGCAGATGCCGACGGCCTCGACCCGGATCAATGCCTCGCCGGCTCGGCGCTGCGGCACCGCGACCTCTTCGAGCCGGTAGTCGAGCGGTCCGTGGCAGACGACTGCCTGCATCTTCTCCGGGATCTGGTCGGACATCGGAACTCCTTCGTGTGTGGCTGGGATCACAGTAACGAGCTGCTGCACATTTGTCCAGAACGAATGTTCAGCAAAATTCTTTCCAGAACAGATGTGCAGTGCCATACTCACTGTATGCCCCGATCGGCCCCGCCAGCAGCGGGTGAAGAGCCCTCCGACAACGGCACCGACGAGGCCGAAGGCAGCCATTTCCCGGCCACCCTGCTCTATGCCGCGGCACGGCTGTACTACGAAGAAGACGCCACCCAGGCCGAGGTCGCCGCACAGCTCGGCACCAGTCGGGCAACGGTCAGCCGGTTGCTTGCGGAGGCGAAACGGCAGGGCATCGTGCGGATCGAGGTGGTGCCGCCCGCAGAGGCGCGGCCAGGCGATCTGGCCGACCAGGTCGCGCGCGCCCTGAAACTGGCGAACGTCTACCTCGCCCCTCCGCTGCCCGCACCTGGCCCCGGCCGCTCGGTCGTCGACGTGATGGGCCGCCCGCTCGCCTCGGCCGTCGGCCGCGCGCTGAGCGAAGCCGGCCTGTTGCCCGGCGACGTCCTTCTGGTGTCGTCGGGCCGCACCGTCTACGAGGTGGCACAGCACGAGCTGACGCCGCTGCCCGGTGTCGTCATCGCACCGACGGTCGGCGGAAACGATCAGCCGGAGGAGTGGTACCAGACCAACGAGATCACCCGTCTGGTCGCGAATCGGGTCGGCGGCCGCGCGAACTACCTCTTCGCGCCCGCCCTGCCCGGTCCCGAACTGTACCGATCACTGCTCAACGATCCGAGCATCCAGCGCGTGCTGGACCTCTGGCCGCGTGCGCGCTGCGCGCTGATGGGTGTTGGTGCGCCGCCGTTGATGCGTTCGGACATCCCGCGGTTCGTCCCCACCGGGTCGACGTCGCTGCGGTCGGCGGTCGGCGACGTGTGCTCGCGATTCTTCGACCGCGACGGCGAGCCGATCGGCTTCGAGGGAAGCGAACGGTTGATCGCACTGCGACTCGAAACCCTGCGCCACATTCCGGTGACGGTCGGGGTCGCCGTAGGAAAGGACAAAGTGGAATCCATCATCGCGGCCGCTCGCGGCGGTTACTTCAACCGCCTCGTCACCGACCCCGTGACCGCGAACGACATCCTGGCCAATCCGGCTGTCGCAGAACAGGCGTCGTGAGATGACCGGCTTCCGCCTCGACGGCAAGCGGGCCCTGATCACGGGTGCCACCAAGGGGATCGGCGCCGACATCGCACGGACATTCGCCGCCGCGGGCGCCACGCTGGTGCTGAGCGGTCGCGACGAGGCCGAGTTGGCGGCCGCGCAGACCGCGCTCGCGGACGAGTTCGGCGCCGAGATCGACACCGCTGCCGTCGATCTCGCCCAACCCGACGGTCCGGGCCGCCTTGCGGAACTGGCCGTCGCCGCATTCGGCGGGCTCGACATCCTGGTCAACAACGCCGGGATCTCCCATCCGCAACCGGTCGTCGACACCGATCCCGAGCTCTTCGATGCGACCATGGCCGTGAACCTGCGGGCCCCCGCACTGCTGGCCGCCGCGGTCGGCAAGGCGATGGTGCACCAGGGCACCGGCGGTTCGATCATCACGGTGGCCTCGGCGGCCGCGCTGGCGCCCCTGCCCGATCACTATGCCTACTGCGCGTCCAAGGCGGGCCTCGTGATGGCGACCAAGGTGCTGGCGCGAGAACTCGGCAAGCACGGCATCCGGGCCAACTCGGTCTGCCCGACCGTGGTCCTGACCGACATGGGCCAGCGGGTGTGGGGCGAGGAAGCCAAGGCCGCCCCGATGCTGGCACGAATCCCGTTGGGCCGGTTCGCCGTACCGCGCGAGGTCTCCGATACCGTGCTGTGGTTGGCCTCCGATGCGGCGGCCATGATCACCGGCGTCGACATCGCCGTGGACGGCGGCTACACGATGGGTTGAGTGTCCCGCCCGCCGATCGAACCGAGGTGGTGCACCAGCTCCCTGGTCGCCGGATACAGCTCGCGCCAGACGCCGTACAGGTCGTCATAAAGCTCGCGCTTGGCCGGGTCGGGGGTGATCTCGCGATCGATCGTGGCCCAATCAGTCTCCGGGGCAACCAATTCCACGCCGATCGCCGCCAGCAGGGCGCCACCGTAACTCGCGCCGATGGCCTGCTCGGGCACCATCTGCATACGTCCGGTGATGTCGCTCACCGCCTGCGCCCAGACGGGACTCTGCAGTCCGCCGCCGACGGCAACGGTGCGCAGGCCGGTGTGGGCGTCGTCGAACATCTCCAGGATCTGCCTGATGCCGAACCCGATGCCCTCGTATGCAGCGCGGAAGAGGTGCCCGCGACCGTGGCGCAGCGTGAGCCCGGCGAACAGGCCCCTTGCCTCCGGATCGAACACCGGTGTGCGCTCCCCCGCCAGGTAGGGCAGGGCGATCAGCCCGTCGCTGCCAGGTGGAATCGCCGCCGCCTCGGCCATCAGGGTGGCGAACGGCGCGCCGCCGGTGATCGTCTGCAGCCAGCCGATCATGCTGCCCGCGGTCGAGGTGCCTGCGGCCAGCGCGAGCGACCCCGGTTCCACGCCGGTGGTCGTCCAGAGCGCGGGGTCGCTGTGGTAGCTGTCGATGACCTGGACGAGGAACATGGTCGAGCCGTACATCAGCATCTGATCGCCGGGTTTGCGAACGCCGGCCGAGAACGCCTCCGCGTAGGCGTCGACCGTGCCCGCGACCACCGGGGTGCCCTTCGGCACACCGGTCGCCGCCGCTGCGGCGGCGTGCACGGTGCCGACCACGTCGCTCGGCCAGACCAGCCGGGGCAACGGCAGGTGGCCACAGATTCGCTCGGCCCATTCGGTGTTCCAGTCGAACTCGCGCGTCACGTACAACGGATCACACTGGCTCGCGGTGTGGTGATCGAGTACGTATTCACCCGTCAGCTTGGCCGTGATGTAGGAGTTGGACCCGTACCAACCGGTCGCACGCTCGAACACCCGCGGCTCGTGCCGTCGGACCCATTCCAACTTCGGCCCCACCGCCTGGCTGGACAGCAGCGTCCCGGCCCGCTCCAGGATCGCCTCGGCGCCGAATTCCTTTGTCAAGGAGGCGATTTCAGCGGTAGCGCGGGTGTCAACGCCGTAGAGGATCGCGGGTCGCAGCGGCGTCAGCGCGTCGTCGCACAGCACCAGGCACGGGCCGACTCCGCTGACGCACATGGCGGCCAGCGAGGCGCCCGCGGGCATCTCGGCGGTCAGCCGCGTGCTGATCTCGCAGACCTCGGCCCACCACGTCGACTCGGCGTCGACCTCGGCCCAACCGGGCCTCGGCAGGCTCATCGTGTGTGACACCGTCGCCGACGCGACCACCACACCGGCACTGTCGACGAGGACGCCCTTGGTGCTCCCGGTGCCCATGTCGATGCCGAGTAGCAGGTCCACGTCGCAAACCCTACGTCCCCGACGTCGCCCGCCCTCGGCGAGCGGGGGTGAACTACCCCTTGCGGGCCTTGACCTTCTCGGTGAGCTGCGGCGCAACCTTGAACAGGTCACCGACGATGCCGAGGTCGGCGATCTCGAAGATCGGCGCTTCCTCGTCCTTGTTCACCGCGATGATGGTCTTGCTGGTCTGCATGCCTGCCCGGTGCTGGATGGCGCCGGAGATGCCCAGCGCGATGTACAGCTGCGGCGACACGGTCTTGCCGGTCTGGCCGACCTGGAACTGACCCGGGTAGTAGCCGGAGTCCACGGCGGCACGCGAGGCGCCGACGGCGGCGTGGAGCGAGTCCGCCAGGGACTCGACCACCGAGAAGTTCTCGGCGCTGCCGACACCGCGGCCACCCGAGACCACGACCGAGGCCTCGGTCAGTTCCGGACGGTCGCCCGCCACCGCGGGCTCGCGGTTGGTGATCTTGGTCGCATTCTCGGCAACGGCGGGCACCTCGACGTTGACCACCTCACCGGCACCGGCGGCGGGTTCTGCCTCGACGGCGCCGGGGCGGACGGTGATCACCGGGGTGTCACCGGAGGCCTGCGCGTCGACGGTGAACGCACCACCGAAGATGGAGTGCACGCCGACTGCACCTTCTTTGACCTCGACGACGTCGACGAGCAGTCCGGAGCCGAGGCGGGCGGCCAGCCGGCCCGCGATCTCCTTGCCGTCGGCATTCGCGGCCAGCACGACGGCCGCCGGGGTGGCGGTCTCGACCAGCGACGCGAGCACGTCGACGACCGGGGTGATCAGGTAGCCGGCGGCGTCATCCGACTCGGCGACGTAGACCTTCGCCGCGCCGGCCTCCTTGAGCCCGTCGACCAGCGGCGCGGCGGTACCCGGTGCGCCGACCACGACGGCGGACGGCTCGCCGAGCACACGTGCGGCGGTGATCAGTTCGGCGCTCACCTTTTTCAGCGCCCCATCAGCGTGCTCTGCGAGCACCAGTACTTCAGCCATGGATTAGTCAGCCTCTTGATCTCGTGAGAAGTGTTCGGGGATTGGAATCAGAATGATCTGCTAGATGATTTTTTGAGCGACGAGGTACTCGGCGATCTTGCTGCCGCCCTCGCCCTCGTCGGCGATCTTCTCGCCCGCGGTCTTGGGCGGCTTCGGCGTGGACGACAGCACCTTCGAGCCGGCGTTGGCGACGCCGACCTCGTCGGCCTCGACGCCGATCTCGGCCAGCGTCAGGGTCGTCACTTCCTTCTTCTTCGCGGCCATGATGCCCTTGAAGGACGGGAAGCGCGGCTCGTTGATCTTCTCGTTGACCGAGACCACGGCGGGCAGGCTCGCCTCGAGGGTGAACACGCCGTCGTCGGTCTCGCGTTCGCCGGTGACCTTGCCGCCCTCGACCGTCACCTTGCGCAGGTGGGTCAGCTGGGGCAGGCCGAGGTACTCGGCGATGACGGCCGGCACCGCACCGCCGACGCCGTCGGTGGCCTCGTTGCCGGCGATGACCAGCTCGGTGCCCTCGATGGTGCCCAGCGCGCGGGCCAGGGCCCAGCCCGTCTGAATCACGTCGGAGCCGTGCAGGCCATCGTCGAGCAGGTGCACTGCCTTGTCGGCGCCCATCGACAGCGCCTTGCGGATCGCTTCGGTGGCGCGCGCCGGGCCCGCGGTCAGGACGGTGACGGTGCTGTCGCCGCCTTCCTTCTCCTTGATCAGGAGCGCCTCTTCGACGGCGCGCTCGTTGATCTCGTCGAGCACGGCGTCGGCGGCCTCGCGGTCGAGGGTGAAGTCGCCGTCGGTCAGCTTGCGCTCCGACCAGGTGTCAGGGACCTGTTTGATCAGGACCACGATGTTCGTCATGAGTCTGGTTCGTCCTCCTCGATGAGGCCGCTGGCGGCCTGCACTACCACGATTGTTGCGACGACCACCATGTTACTCGTCGGTAACTTTTGATGGCGCGCAGGATCACCATAGCTGGTCGAAGTTTGCGTTCCGGCCTCCCCTTAGTGAGACGAACCATTCGCGAACGATCGGTGACGGGTTAGCCTGCCTTGCAATGAGCGCAATTCCGCCCCTCGAGCCGTCAGCCGACCCCGTGATGCCCCTGACCGGGGAACGCACGGTCCCCGGCCTGGCGGAGGAGAACTACTGGTTCCGCCGCCACGAGGTGGTCTACCAGCGGTTGACCGACCGCTGTGCGGGGCGTGACGTGCTCGAGGCCGGCTCCGGCGAGGGCTACGGCGCCGACCTGATCGCCGGCGTCGCGAGCCGGGTCGTCGGGCTGGACTACGACGAGTCGGCGGTAGCCCACGTTCGGGCCCGCTACCCCAGGGTCGACATGCGGCAGGGCAATCTGGCCGAGCTGCCGCTGTCCGACGCCGAGTTCGACGTGGTGGTCAACTTCCAGGTGATCGAGCATCTGTGGGATCAGGGGCAGTTCGTCGCGGAGTGCCACCGGGTGCTGCGTCCATCGGGCGTGCTGTTGATGTCGACGCCCAACCGCATCACGTTCTCCCCCGGCCGCGACACCCCGATCAACCCGTTCCACACCCGCGAGCTGAACGCCGCCGAACTCACCGAGCTGCTGACCGCCAACGGCTTCGCGGTGGAGGCGATGCTCGGCGTCTTCCACGGACCGCGGCTGACCGAACTGGACGCGCGCCACGGCGGCTCGATCATCGACGCGCAGATCGACCGCGCGCTGGCCGACGCACCGTGGCCCGCCGACCTGCTGGCCGACGTCGCGTCGATCACCACGGGCGACTTCGACCTCCTCGACGCTCGGGACGCGAACATCGACGACAGCCTCGACCTGGTGGCGATCGCGGTGCGGCCGTGACCGACACCCCGCGGCTCCACCGGTGCCGGGGCTCTTCACCCTCGTCCTGCACACCCACCTGCCGTGGCTCGCCCATCACGGCCGCTGGCCGGTCGGCGAGGAATGGCTCTATCAGTCGTGGGCGGCGGCCTATCTGCCGCTGATGCGGGTGCTGCGCACGCTGGCCGCCGAGGATCGCAGCCACCTCGTCACGCTCGGCATGACGCCGGTGGTCACCGCCCAGCTCGACGATCCGTACTGCCTGACGGGCATGCATCACTGGCTGGCGAACTGGCAGCTCAGGGCCCGGGAGGCGGCCACCACCCGGGCCGCAGGTGATGGTTCGGCATACAACGCGCCGGAAGCATTGCGCGCCTTCGGTATTCGTGAACACACCGAGGCGGCCCAAGCGCTCGACGACTTTGCCGGATCATGGCGCCACGGCGGCAGTCCCCTGCTGCGCGAGCTGATCGACGCCGAGAGCATCGAGTTGCTCGGCGGACCACTCGCGCATCCCTTCCAGCCCCTGCTCAACCCGCGGTTGCGCGAGTTCGCGCTGCGCGAGGGCCTCGCCGACGCGCACCAGCGCTTCGCCCATGCCCCCACCGGCATCTGGGCGCCCGAATGCGCGTACGCGCCCGGCATGGAGACCGACTACGCGGCAGCGGGCGTCACGCACTTCATGGTCGACGGGCCGTCGCTGCACGGCGACACCGCGCTCGGTCGTCCGGTGGCGGACTCCGACGTGATCGCCTTCGGGCGCGACCTGCGGGTGAGCTACCGGGTGTGGTCACCGAAGTCCGGCTACCCGGGCCACGCCGCCTATCGCGACTTCCACACCTACGACCACCTCACCGGTCTCAAGCCCGCCAGGGTGACGGGCCGCGCGGTGTCGTCGCAGGACAAGGCGCCGTATGACCCCGAGCGCGCCGACCACGCCGTCGACGCCCACGTTGCCGACTTCGTCGAGGTGGTGCGCAGGCGGCTGATCTCGGAATCCGACCGCATCGGCAGACCCGCCCACGTGATCGCGGCATTCGACACCGAACTGTTCGGGCACTGGTGGTACGAAGGCCCGGTCTGGCTTGAGCGCGTGCTGCGCGCGCTGCCCGCCGCCGGTGTCCGCGTCGGCACCCTCTCCGACGCCAGCACCGGTGGATTCGTCGGCTCACCCGTCGAATTACCGCCCAGCTCTTGGGGTTCCGGCAAGGATTGGCAGGTGTGGTCGGGCGATCGGGTGGCCGATCTGGTGCGCCTCAACGCCGAAGTGGTCGACACCGCGCTGACGACGGTCGACAAGGCGCTGACGCAGCATGCGTCGGTGGGCACCCCGACGCCGCGCGACACGGTGGCCGACCAGATCCTGCGCGAAGCCCTGCTGACCGTGTCGAGCGACTGGCCGTTCATGGTGAGCAAGGACACCGCGGCCGACTATGCGCGCTACCGGGCCCACCTGCACGCCCACGCCACCCGCGAGATCGCGGGCACGCTGGCCTCGGGCCGCCGCGAGCACGCCGAGCGGTTGGCGGCAGGCTGGAACCGCGCCGACGGCCTGTTCGGTGCGCTCGACGCTCGGCGACTGCCGCGATGAGCGCTTGCGCGAAGAGCAAAGGACGCCGATGAAGGTGCTGATGGTGTCGTGGGAGTACCCGCCGGTCGTGGTCGGCGGGCTGGGCAGGCACGTGTACCAACTGGCCACCGCGCTCGCCGCCGACGGACACGAGGTCGTCGTACTCAGTCGCAGACCCACCGGCACCGATCCGAGCACACACCCGTCCACCGACGAGGACGCCGAGGGCGTGCGCGTCGTCGCGGCCGCGCAGGATCCGCACGAGTTCGACTTCAGCACCGACATGATGGCGTGGACCCTGGCGATGGGGCATTCGATGGTCCGCGCGGGACTTGGCCTGAAGACCCGCGGACGGCGGTCGACCCAGCCGTGGCGTCCCGATGTCGTGCACGCGCACGACTGGCTGGTCGCCCACCCCGCCATCGCGCTCGCCGAACACTTCGACGTACCCCTGGTTTCCACGATCCATGCCACCGAGGCGGGCAGGCACTCGGGCTGGGTGGCAGGCCGGATCAGCAGGCAGGTGCACGCCGTCGAGGGCTGGCTGGTTCGCGAATCCGATTCGCTCATCACGTGTTCGGCGTCCATGGCCGACGAGATCACCGAATTGTTCGGACCCGGCCTTGCCGAGACACGGGTCATCCGCAACGGCATCGACGCCGCCCTGTGGCCGTTCGCGAAACGCAGGCCGCACCCCGATCCGCGTCGGCTGCTTTACCTGGGACGCCTGGAGTACGAGAAGGGCGTGCACGAGTTGATCGCCGCCCTTCCCCGCATCCGCCGTCGCCACCCCGGCACCACGCTGACCATCGCGGGCGATGGAACCCAGCAGGACTGGCTCGTCCAACAGGCGCGAAAGCACAAGGTGCTCAAGGCCGTCGACTTCGTCGGCCGGGTCGATCACGAACAATTGGTGACGCTGCTCCACCACACCGACGCCGCGGTGCTGCCCAGCCACTACGAGCCGTTCGGCATCGTCGCACTCGAGGCCGCGGCGACCGGCGCACCACTCGTCACGTCCAACGTCGGCGGTCTCGGCGAGGCCGTCCTCGACGGCGAGACCGGTGTCTCGTTCCCGCCGCGGGACGTGTCGGCGCTGACCTCCGCGGTGTGCGGCGTGCTCGACGACCCCGCCGGTGCGCAACGCCGCGCGACCGCCGCGAGGAAACGACTCACGTCGGACTTCGACTGGCACACCGTGGCTTCGGAGACCGCGCAGGTCTACCTGGCCGCCAAGCGCCGCGAACGCGAACCCCAGCGGCGGGCCATCATCGTCGAGCACGCGCTGCCGGACCGGTAGCCGTCAGCAACGGCACCGACTGTAGCTGACTCGGAAGAGCCCGGCCTGATCGCGCTCCGTCGAGGCATCGCGGAGCGTCGCGCCGTTGCGTCGCTCCGGGCTCCGGAGACTCACGTTGGGAATGAGCCGCTCGGGGTGCATGCCTGCGCGCGCACACGCCTGGACGACCACTTCCGACGACGACGCCGCGAAGACGCCGTACAGCACGTCGTCCGATGGCACGAACAGCGTCGCCACCAACCGGACCGGAGCGGCATCCGTGGACACGTCCTCGATGGTGGCCTTGAGCAGTGCGAAGAAGTCGTCGATTGCGGTGTCGCTCAGTTCTCGTCGATACCACTCGGCGAGGAAGCACGGGTCGGGCGACGACGTGGCCGGCATCGGCGAGTGGGCTGACCGAATTCGAGGGGGCCGAATCCGAGGGGGCCGGGTACCTCACGGTCGCCCGATTCGACGGCCCAGCTCGGCGCGATTGCGGATGCCGAGTTTGCGATAGACCCGACCGAGGTTGTGCTCGACGGTCTTCGGGCTGATGAAGAGCGCCGCGGCGATGTCCCGGTTGGTCATGCCCGTGGCCGCCAGCTCGGCCGCCCGTCGTTCGGACGGCGTCAGCTCGCGGTCACTGGTCGGACTGACGTTCGTCCGGTCGAGTTCGGCGCGTGCCCGCTTGGCCCACAACGGAGTGCCCAGCTTCTCGAACGTCAGCAGGGCCTCGACGAGGGGTGCCTCCGCGGCCAGCTTCCTGCGCTGTCGACGGTGCAGCTGGCCGAGTACCAACAACGTCCTGGCCCGTTCGAACGGCATGTCCAACCCTTCGTGTTCGGCGATGGCTCGCCAGGCATGATTCTCGGCGGCGACCAGTTCGCCGCGCGCGGCGAGCCACATGGCGCGGCTGCGGGCTCCGACCGCCAACATCCACGGACGACCCAGTCGGTCGCCGTTGACCTCCAGCGCCTCGATCAGGGGTGCCGCCTCATCGAGTTGACCCAGCGCCACCATCGCCTCGATCGCGTCGGGCAGGTAGGACGACGACATGATCTCGGTACCGGGTAGGTCGGGAACCCGATCGAGCAGCGGCCGCAGCGTGGTCAGCGCCTCGGCGTAGTTTCCGAGCGACACCTCCAGGAATCCCAGCGCCATGATGGGCCACGCGGCGAGCGTCGGCGATCCGCACGACGCGGCGCCGGCCACCGCGGCAGCGACCTCGCGGCGGGTCTCCCGCTCGTTGCCTGCGTAGGCGGCGATCAACGCACGGGGTATCGCCGCCATCACCCGAATGTGGGTGCCCCCCAATTGATCGGCGCGTTGCGTCATGTCCTCCGCCGTAAGTGCGGCATCGGCGTAGCGCCCCGACCAGACGTCGATCATCGCGGAGTGAATCGCGACCCAGACCAGGTCGGTGTCAGCCCCTCGTTCGACGCATCGGGCGCGGGCGGCGAGCATCTTCATCCGGGCCTCGGCAAGCCGGCCGGTCCAGGACAGCGTCAGCGCGTGCACGGCCCTGGCGCTGAAGGCAGGCGACACATCGGCATTGGTGTTCTCCAACTCCAAGGCCCGATGCAATGCCGCCTCGTCGACGCCGAGACCCTGCCCACACCGCAGCGTGATGCCGACGGCAAGGGCCTGACTGATCAACGTCGGGTTCCTGAGTTCCTCCGCGTGGGTCGCCGCCCGGTCGGCGTGCCACAGAGACTCGTCCAATCGACCGAGCGCCAGTTTCGCCATCGCCATCGACAGGTGACCCTGGCACGAGGAGCGTCGGGTTCGCACTGACCTGATCCAGCACCTGTTCCAGCAGCTCGGCCGCCTCGCCGAAGTTGTTGTGATACATGCGGATTCCACTCAGCGTCATCTGGGCTATCGCGCGCATCGGCCCCGGCGACAGCTGTCTCAGCGCCTGCTGAAGCTGCGCCTGGGCTCGGTCGATGTCGCCCGCCTTGAAGTGGTTGTCCGCGGCCCGGAGCCGGCGCACCGGCGTGTCACCACCGAGCCCGATGGCCAGGTCGAGGAGCTCGGCGGCGGCCGCAGGAGCGCCCCTGGTGCGGGCGGCCTTCGCGGCGGTGTCGAGCGCGAGCAGGGTTTCGCGGTCGGCGCTGGCGGCGGCGAGGGCGAGATGTCGGGCTCTGGGCTCGGGCAGCGGTTCCAGGCCGGCCAGGGTCCGGTGCATGCGGCGTCGCCGTGCGGGTCCGACGTGGTTGTAGACCCCGCGAGCCAGCAGCGGGTGCGAGAACCGGACACTGTTGCCGTCGATGCTCACGATGCCTTGATTCTCAGGGCCTTCCAGTAATTCCACCGTCTGCTCGACGGACGTGCTGACAGCGGCCGAGACGAGCTCGACGGTCGGTTGCGTGACGCACGCCGCGGCCAACAGCACACCGAGGACGTCGTCGTCGAAATGACCGATCCGGGCCTGGATCGCCCCCGACAACGTCGCGGGCAACGCCGCCGCGTCGGTGGGCGAGTGTCCGTCGAGCGCGCGCGCAAGTTCCAATGCGAAGAAGGGATTGCCGCCAGAGACATCGGCGATCCGAGTCATGGCCGGGCGCGGCAACGATCGCCCCAGTCTGGCGGAGATGACCTGGTGAAGTCTGCCCATGCTCATCGGGGCCAGCCGGCAGCGGGTGACGCCGTCGGGTCGGCTGAGGCACAGCCAGGGTGCGGCGTCACCCGTCGACTCGGTCCGTTCGGTCAGCAGCAGGCCGACGCGACCCTTGAGCCGACGTGCGGCATAGGCCAGTACACCCTGGCTCGAGACGTCGAGGCACTGCACGTCGTCGACGGCGACGACGACGGGCGCCGCCACCGACAGCATGTCGACGATCGAGGTGAACGCCGCGGCGGCGACGCGTTGATCGGTGATGGGGGCGTCCGCCGCGGCGCGCAGCAACATTCGGTCCACCGCGACGCGTTGCACGTCGGGTAGCGCATCGAGCGTCTCCGAATCCACGTCGCCGATCAGATCGGCCACCGCGGCATACGCGAGCATCGACTCCTCGTCACTCGCTCGCGCCGAGAGAACGCGGAACCCCTGCTCGTGGGCCGTCTTCACCGCGGACAGCCACATGGTCGTCTTGCCGATTCCCGCATCACCTCCGACCACCAGCGCCGTTGGCCGCTCGGCTGCCGAGGCCAGGAAGACGGGCACGTGATCCAACGCGTCGGCCTGGCTCATCGTGCCGCCATACCGGGGAGCGCGGTCGCTGCCACGGTCCGCTCCCGACGCGAGAAGCTGGATGCCAATGCGATCGGGCACGAAAGTGAATGGAAGGGAAGGTCTTTCACCGATGGATGAGCCGCGGCCCGCGATGGGCGAATACGCAGTCGGGGCATGGATGGTCATCGACTCGAACCGGTGGCTCGCGATTCGATCGCGCGGGGGAACGCCATGATTGCCTCCTGGTGTGCCTGTCAGCCCATCTCGAAGGGGCGACGTCACGAGCGTATGAGTGCGCCGTAGGACAAATCACGCGTAGTGAACTACGTGTTTTTGCGAAGGCCACTATCCCCGTAGCCCGGGGTTCGGTCGCGCACCACCGGCCGAAGCGGGGCATGGTTCGACCGGCGTCGAATCGTTCCGCACCTAGCGTGCGGGTATGGCTGGAATAACCCCCCGGTCGCTTCGCTCCTGCCCACCGGAACCCCCGTCGCTTCGCTCCTGCCCACCGGATCAAATGCCCTCCTCGTCCTCATCGCCGCGTATCTCGGCCTGTTCGTCGGGCTGATCGACAGCAATGCCGTCAACCTGGCGTTGCCCGCGATTCAGGCCGACCTCGGCGGAGGCGTGTCCGGTGCGCAGTGGACCGCGGACGCGTACAACGTGACGTTCGCCGCCGTGCTCCTGACGGCGGGCTCGCTCGGCGACCGCTTCGGCCGCAGGCTCCTGCTGCGGTGGGGACTGGTGACGTTCGTGCTCGCCTCGCTGGCCTGTGCGCTTGCGCCGAGCCTCGGTGCGCTGCTGGCGGGCCGCGCCGCGCAGGGAGTCGGCGCCGGGCTGATGTTGCCGCAGGGCCTGGCCATCGCGGCGGCCGCGTTCCCCGATGCGGCAGGCCGGGCGAGGGCGACCGCGGCGTGGGCGATGGCGGCGGCCTCCAGTGCCGCACTCGGCCCTGTTCTCGGCGGCGTGCTCACGGACACCCTCGGCTGGCGATACATCTTCTGGTTCAACGCCCCGGTGGTCCTCGTCGCCCTCGCGATGTCCTGGCGCTACCTACCCGAATCACGGGACCCGACGGGCGGACCCGTCGATCTCACCGGCCAGGTGTTGGCCGTGCTGAGCCTGGCCGGGCTCACCCTCGTCCTCGTCGAGGGCCGCACCCTCGGTCTCGAAGCGGCCGCCGCGTTGGCCGTCGCCGTCGCAGCCGGCGGTGCGGCGTTCTTCTGGTCCCAGAATCGGGTCGCTCAGCCCATGGTGCCGCCGCAGTTCTTCCGGAATCGCCGACTCGTGGTGGCGCTCGTCGCCACCTTCGCGATGACGTTCGGCACCTACGGGATGTTGTTGGTCAACAGCCTGGCGTTCCAGGGTCTGCGTGGGGTCAGCGCGCTCGCAACGGCCGTGGCGTTCCTGCCGATGCCGTTGGTGTACCTGGCGCTGATCCCCGTGGTGAACGCCATCGCACGCCGCACCGGACCGCGACCGCCCATGATTTCCGGGCTGGTGTTGATGGGTGCGGGCATGCTGCTGTACGCGGCGGTCGGCCCGCAGGCCGACCTGTGGCAGCTGGAGCCGGCATTCGTGCTGGCGGGCGCAGGGCTCGCGTTCAACACCGGGCCCGCGGTCGGCCTGGCGATGGCGGCGGCACCGGTCGCGCGGGCCGGGCTGGCCTCGGGCGTGGTCAATCTTGCTCGGCTGGTCGGCATCACCGTCGGTGTCGCCGTCATGGGCACCGTGCTGGCCTGGGTCGGCGGTGGGGTGGGCACGGGGTCGGCGATCGCCTCCGGGGCGCGGGCCGCGGTGCTCATCGGCGGCGTTGCCGAACTTCTGGCGGCCGCTGTCGTGGCATTGGGGTACACCGGTACCACGCGGTCATCGGGCACCGCGCCGACGAAGGAGGCCTGCCATGCGTGATGTCGCCGAACTCCCCGTCACCGGCGACGCCGACATCGCCGCGCTGGCAGCCCTGTTGGCCGACCCGGCACGCTGCAAGGTTCTGCTGGCCCTCGACGACGGCCGGGCCCTGCCGGCAAGCGTGCTGGCGGACGAGGCGGGTGTCAGCCGGTCGACGGCCAGCAGTCATCTCGGCAAGCTGACCGACGCGGGCCTGCTCACCGTCCGCACCCACGGACGGCACCGCTACTACCGACTGGCCGGTCCCGACGTCGCCGATCTGCTCGAGCGACTGGGCCGGATGGCGCCGCAGCGACCGGTCCGCTCGCTGCGGGAGGGCACCAGGGCGGCCCGGCTGCGCTCCGCACGCACCTGCTACGACCACTTCGCCGGCCGCCTCGGCGTCGCGATCATGGGAAGTCTGCTGGAGCGCGACGTACTCGTCGGCGGCGACGGCCGCTACGACCCGGGGCGCCATCCGCACGACGCCCCGAGCAGCCAGGGACACGACATCGCCTACGAACTCACCGATTCCGGGCACGCGTTCCTCACCGACGCGGGTATCGAAATACCTTGCAGCCGAAGGCAGCTGGTGGGTTACTGCGTCGACTGGACCGAACAGCGGCACCACCTTTCCGGCGGCCTGGGTCGCGGCGTGCTCGACCGCTTCGTGTCGGCGGGCTGGGTCAAGCGGTCCAGCCGCGGGCGGGCCGTCACGGTCACCGACCGCGGCCGTACCGCGCTCGCCGACTGTTTCGGCATCGACTGGACGGACTGATTCACCGCATCGCCGCCCCGATGGCCATATGGCCGTCGAAGCCAAGGTCGGTCGCCATGGCTCGGTACCGATCCCGATGGTCCCGGTAGGCAGCCTCGTCGCCGTTGGCCTGCGCCAGCAGTGCGCGCAGCCGCAGCAGCGGCAGCTCGTGCAGGACGAAACCCGGATCGGTTGGCACCGCGGCGAGTCGGTCGATCTCGGCCTCGGCCTCGCGCGAGGTCGGCATCGTGTCCGCCGCAGCGGAGGAGCAATTCCACCAACGCCGTCACGGCAGACCCGCGCGACGTCATGTCACCGGACTCGTAGAGGAAGTCGACTGCCGGCCGCGCCAATTCGATGGCTCCGTCGAGATCGCCCACCCTGGCCTTCTCCTTGGCGTTCTCGATGTTCACCCACCGCACCCTTCGTCGCGTAACCGTGGCGGACGCACGCGTCGCGGTACTGGTTCAGCAGCGCCAGACCCGCGAGCGCGGTGGGACGCGCTGGAGTTGACGAGCACCATCCCGCGAGTCAGCCGGACGGCATCGAGCGCGAAGTCGTCGCCACCCTGCTCCGCGCGCCTCCAGCGCTTCGGCCGTCTCGGCGATCGCCGTCGTGTCGGGCAGCGATGCGCCCGAGTCCGCGGCCGATGACGTACTTGACAGGATGCCCGCGACATAGCGACGTCAGGTCGACGGATTTCGCGATCGTCGTTGCCTCGGTCGAAGTCGGCACGCCAGCCCGGGCATGCCCATGGTCGAGACGGCTGATTCCGCTCAAACGACGTCGGCGACCGCCAGATGGTGAGCCGAGGATGATGTTGTCCCGCATGAGGATCTCCGCCCGCCAGCTCGATCGCGCGCTGAGCCAAGCGCAGACCCTCCGTGACCTCACCGGCTTGAACCATGCGTTTGCCGCGGCTGCGCGAGATCGTCAGCGTCAAGGTCTGATCACCTATCGACTCGACCAGTGCGCTGCACTCCGTCGGCGACACGCGCGGCTTCGCGGAATCGATTGTGGAAGAGCAGTACCGTCAGCCTTCCCGCCATGGCGAAGGCCAGCGACAGATCGTCGCCGGCCGAAAGGCAGAGTTCCCGCAGTTCGTCGTAACCCGCGTCCTCGACGCTGCCACTGAATCTGAACGTGCTGGCACACAGCGCGGCGCGTGGCCCGAATCTGCATGGCGATCTTGTTCGGCTCGTCGGCGGGAAGCCGGTCGGCGACGTCGCGTGCCCTCTGCCAGCTCGCCCGAGCCGCCCCGATGTCCCTGAACTGCGCCCACGTCGCGGCCCGCATGTTCCAGTCGAATGCGGCCGAAAGGTCCCCCGCCGCCTCGAGATGTTGCGCGACGAGCGCGGCGTTCGAGTCCATCGATTCCCGGTCGCGGCCTTCGATCGCCGTCGCGAGCCGCCGATGCAGATGGGCCCGATCGGACTTCAGCTGCGATTCGTAGGCCACGGCGCGGATCAACGGGTGCCGGAACACGTACTCGCCCTTGGCGGTGAACGTCACCTGGTCGATGAGTTCGGCCGCGACCAAGTCGGCCACGTCGACGTCGCCGACGAGATCGGTCAGGAGATCGGTGTCGAACTGCAAACCGATCGACCGCAGCGGCGTTCAGGGTTCGTTTCGCAGCCGGGGGAAGGCGATCGATGCGGGCGGCAATGGTTGCTTGCAGGGATGCGGGCACCCGCACGTCGGCGGTGTCGCGCCGACACACGTAGTCGCCGGGTCTGCCGTCCACACCCCTCTTTCGGCGAGGTCGCGGACGAGTTCTTCGGCGAAGAACGGATTGCCCGCGGCCCGTTCGGCCACCTGCGAGGTCAGCGCGGCGACCGAACCATCCGAACCCAAGAGCTCGGCGGCCAACGCCGTAGACTCCGAATCATCCAGCGGTGCAAGCGCAATGCGGTGCGAGTTGGGCAGCGTGTCGAGCGCCCCGCGGTATTCCGGCCGGAACGTGACGAGCATCAGTGAGCGCGTCTGCGGAACCACGGCGGCGAACTGGGCGAACATCGCCTCGCTGACCGCGTCTATCCAGTGCACGTCCTCGATCACGTAGACGGCAGGTGTGGTCCTGGCCACTGCCGCGGCGTTGAGAAGAGCCGTCAGACGTCGTCCGCGCGCGTCGGGATCGATGGCGGGCAACGGGGTGTCGCCGGCACGGATGCCGAGCAGGTCGTAGAGCAGGGTGAGGTCTTCGGCATCTGCGGACTCCAGCCGCGTCCCGAACGGTCGGCCGCGCGGCGTCGTCGGTGAGCCCGGTCATCGCGAAGATGTCGCGCAAGAGACCCGCGACCGCGTGGAACGGGATCCCGCTGGTGTGCGATTCGCACTGTGTCGTGAACACCTGGAAGGACCGACTCGCGGCCAGCGTGGCGATCTCACCGGCCATGCGGCTCTTGCCGATTCCCGGCGGTCCGACCAGTCCGACGATTCGGCCCTTGCGCGTTCGTCGACTGGTCGAGCATCGCCTCGATGGTGCTCAGCTCCCAGTCGCGCCCCACCAGAGTCGACACCTGTCGGGCGCGCTGCCGATCATCGTGGGTGACCGCAAGCAACCGGCGGGCGCTCACCGGCGACTGCGCACCCTTGATCCGGACGCTTTCCGGCTCACCGAGCGTGACGGCGTCACCGACCAACCGTGCCGTCGACTCGCTGAGCATCACACCACCGGGCGGTGCGACCGACTCCATCCGCTGCGCCAACCCGACCTGTTCCCCGATCGTGGTGTAACTCATTGGACCCGAACCCATCTCACCGGCGATGACCTGCCCGGAGTTCAGGCCGATCCGCAGCCGCAGTTCCACCCCGTCGCGTATCCCGAACCTCACCGCTCAGCCGATCGACCTCCCGGTGGATGTCCAGCGCGGCAAGGCAGGAACGCAATGCGTGATCCTCCAACGCAACCGGCGCGCCGAACACCGCCATCAGTCCGTCGCCGGTGAACTTGTCCACCGTCCCGCCGTAGTGCCGCACCACCGTCGACGAGCGATCGAACAGTTCGGTCATGATCTCGCGCAACCGCTCCGGCCCGACCGCGGCCGCGATGTCCATCGAATGCACCACGTCGGCGAAGAGCACCGTCACCTGCTTGTACTCCGCGTGCGCGACGGTCGGGAGAGCGCATCGGCAGCCGCAGCCGTGACAGAACCGTGCGTCGGCACGAGATTCGGCGCCGCAGCCACCGCAGGGCGCCCCGCCATACCCCCGTCGGCCACGTCAATATGGTGCCAGTCGCGTGGTCGTCTGGTACGGGAACTGCGATTGAGGCGCTTAGCGGGACGCCTTCTTGCGCTCGATGTCGGCGAGCGCGGCGGCCAGTTCGGCGCGCTCGGCCGCCGAGGTCTCCCACGCGAGCTTGCGGTTCTTGACCACCTTGGCCGGCGCGCCCACCGCGATCGAGAAGTCGGGTATCTCGCCCTTGACCACGGCGTGCGACCCGAGCACGCAGCCGCGTCCGACCGAGGTGCCCCGTAGCACGGTGACCTTGGTCGCCACCCACGTGTCGGGGCCGATCCGCACCGGGCCCTTGATGATGCCCTGGTCCTTGATCGGCAGTTCGATGCTGTCCATCCTGTGGTCGAAGTCGCAGACGTAGCACCAGTCGGCCATCAGCACCGAGTCGCCCAGCTCGATGTCGAGATAGGTGTTGATGACGTTGTCCCGGCCCAGCACCACCTTGTCGCCGATGCGCAGCGAACCCTCGTGGCAGCGGATGGTGTTCTTGTCGCCGATGTGAACCCAGCGGCCGATCTCCATGGTCGACAACTCGGGCGTTGCCTGAATCTCGACGCCCCTGCCGAGGAAGACCATGCCCCGCGTGATGATGTGCGGGTTGGCCAGCTTGAACTTCAGCAGCCGCCAGTACCGGACGAGGTACCAGGGCGTATAGGCCTTGTTTGCGATCACCCAGCGCAACGACGCGACGGTGAGGAACTTGGCCTGGCGCGGGTCGCCAAGACGCGAACCCCGCCATCGCTTGTGGATCGGGGCGCCCCACATCGTCGTCATGGCCGGACAGCCTACGCGAGCTGCGGCTTGGACACTCCCGGGTCGCTTCGCTCTCCCCCACCGGCGCTCCGGCTAGTCTCGGGACTCGATGCCTGCTCCAGGAATGACCGTCCGCCGGTTCGTTGCCGTGGCGTCGGCGGCGCTCATCGTGGCCGCTTGCGGGACCACCGACTCCTGGGTCGACGCCCACGCCGCCGACGGCTGGCCCGCACAGTACGGCGACGCGGGCAACAGCAGCTACTCGCCCGTCTCCGGGGCGAGCGGTCTCGCGCCCGACTGGCGCCGATCGGTGAAGGGCGACCTCGGCGCCCAGGTCGCGCTCGGGTCGAGCGGCTACCTGGCCGCCAACGCCCAGACCACGGGCGGCTGCTCGTTGATGGTGTGGGAATCCGGCAACAAGGGCCGCCAGCGCTGGTGCGGCAGGCTGTGGCAGGGCGGCGGCCTGTCCGGGCCGCTGTTCGACGGCTTCGACAACCTCTACGTCGGGCAGCCCGGCGCCATGCTGTCCTTCCCCCCGACCCAGTGGATCCGGTGGCGGGCGCCGGTGATCGGCCTGCCGATGACACCGCGCATCCTCGCGCCCGGCCAGCTGCTGGTGATCACGCACCTCGGTCAGGTGCTGGTGTTCGACGCACACCGGGGCACGGTGATCGGCACGTCGCTCGATCTCGTCGAGGGCGTCGATCCCACCGACGCGCAACGCGGCCTGCCCGACTGCCAGCTCGGCAGGCCGCGGTGCCCGGTCGCCGCGGCGCCGGCATTCTCAGCCGCGTCGAACGTCGTGGTCGTCGGGCTGTGGGAGCCGGACGCCGAGGCGCCCGTCGTGGTCGGACTGCGATACCGGCCGGGCCAGACGCCGCCCTTGGTCCGGGAGTGGACCAGCACGGCGGTCGGGGGTGGGCCACTGTCGAGTCCGGTCCTGTCGGCCGACGGCAAGACCGCCTACCTCAACGGGCGCGACGAACGGCTGTGGGCACTCGACACCGCCGACGGCAAGGCCAAGTGGTCGGTGCCGCTGAACTACCAGCCGCAGACCCCACCGTCGGTGTCCCCGGATGGGCTGATCGTGGCAGGCGGAGGTCCGGACGCAAAGCTGGTGGGCGTCAAGGACGGCGGCGACCACGGCGACGTGGTGTGGCACCGCGACGACGTCAGCCCCCTGTCGACGTCGAGCCGCGCCGGGGCCGACGTCGCCTACACCGTCACCCGGGACGGCGAGAAGGGCATGGCGTTGACGGTGTTCGCCCCAGCCGACGGCCACACCGTGAACACCTATCCCCTGCCCGGTGCGACGGGTTTCCCGGTCGGAGTCTCGATCGGCCACGACCGCCGGGTGGTCACGGCCACCAGCGACGGTCAGGTGTACGCGTTCGCGCCGAACTGAGTGCTCAGGTGATCATCGCGTCGACCGGCCCACGCGGGACCGACACCTGCAGCGCGCCCGCGTCTTCCGGCAGGAGTTCGCCCTGGCTGAAGAAGAAGACGAGCGCGTCGTTGGTGATGGCGAAGTTCGCATACGTCATCGGGTCGAGGCCGACCTCGGGCGCGATGGCCACCGGTTGACCGGACTGCTTCTCCAGCTCGCTCTGCACCAGCGGCAGGATCACGGGAAACGGTTGGGTCCCTTCGCGGAACAGGTTGTCGATGGTGATCGGCTTGCGGAACCCCTGGTCCCAGTTGAACGACTTGTAGAAGGTCTGCGGGTGCGCGCCGCCGACGTCCTGGAAGGTCTTGAACACCACCGACTGGGTGCCGCGGGGCGGCACCGCCGAGTTGAACTGCGTGGCCGTCGTGTCGAGCTCGTAGGGCATGTCACGAGGGCCGGGCATCTTGGCCACGTTGAGGAAGCCGTCGCGGGTCTGCTTGACGTAGTCGAACACGGACTTGAAATCGGGGTAATCGACGGGATAGCTGATATTGAGCGAGTAGGCCGGGTCGGTGGCCTGGATCTGGCACGTCTGCGCGGCGTCCACCACACCGGAGAGATCGGCACACTTCGGCGGCGCCGCGGATGCGACGGCAACGCTCGACCATCCGAGCGCGGCGACCGTCGCAACGGCCAAGGCCAGTGTGGGAATGCGCATCTGATGAGGACCCTCCGCCGAAGAGCGGCACCGGCGCCGCCGACGCCACCATACCTGCGCCATCAGCGGGACGGTCGGCAAAGATAGGCCACCGCACGGCTGTTGCGGCCCGACCCGATTCTGGTGACCACCACCGCGAGCCGCCGGGCGCCGCGCAGCTTCATCCGCAACCTCAACGCGTCGGGGTCGACGTCGACGCCGCGGACCAGAATCTCGACGGCGCCCACGTCGTGCTCCGAAAGTGCTTGCCGCAGGCGGCGTTCGCCGTAGTCGAGTTCGTCGAGCACCTCGAACCCGCGCACCCCGTCGGGAAGGTCGTCGCCGGACAGGTAGGCGATGTCGGGATCCAGCTGCCAGAGGCCGTGCCGCGCACCGTACTGCCGTACCAGTCCGGCCCGGACGATCGCCCCGTCGGGATCGACGATCCATCGGCCTGCCGCCGCCGCCGCGCACTCGTCGGGCTCGGCATCGGTGATCTGCTCGTCACGGTCCATGACCGTCGCACGCCGGGTGACCCCCGGTTCGGCCAGCCCCGCCGACCACAGGCAGGCCTCCCGGACCCCGCCCGCAAGGGACGTCACCTCGATCTCCCCGGCGAATCCGAGACGCCGCACCTGGTCGAAATCGATTCCAGGAGCACACTTCACGACGAGATCGCGGTCGGCGTACACCTCGAGCAGCCGATCCAGCGCTGGCGTGTAGTCCCGTGGATCGAACCGGCGCCGGCCGCCACTGCGTCGCGCCGGGTCCGCCACCACCACGGTGTCGCGCGTGACGGGCCGAAGGGCATCGGCGCGGCACAGGTCGACGCCGCCGAGGTTGTGTCGGGCCATCGCCAGGCGGACCGCGTCGAGGTCGCTGCCGACGACGTAGGACGCCCGACCGCGAAGCGCCGCGAGTTCGGCGCCGACCGAACACGTGACGTCGTGTACCGCCCGCCCGGCGAGACGCTTGGCGCGGTGTGCCGCAACGGGTTCCGCCGTCGCCTGTTGCAACGCCTCATCGGTGAACAGCCACGCCGACGGATCGGCGAACTTGGCCGTCGCCCGGCGACGCAGCAGCACGGTCTCGATGAGAACTGCGGCGCGGTCGCCGAAACGCGCACGCGCCGAGGCGATGTCGGCGATCCGCGTGGCGTCGTCGAACCGGTGGCCTGCCACCTCGGCGAGCGCCCGCGCCCCGTCGTCGCCGCTCAGGTACGCGACGTCGTCGAGCGTGAACGCTACGACGGCTTGACCCCGGTGACCATGACGTTGTAGAACCAGCCCTTCGGCACCACGTGACGCCACACGTTGGCGTCCACCCAGCTCAGCGCGATCCAGCTGTTGAACGCGAACTTGGCCCAGCCCCAACCCAATCGGCCCGCGGGCACGGATGCCTCGAACGTCCTGATCGGCCACCCGAGCATCGCCGCGGTGAACTCCTCACTGGCGGTGGCGACCTCGACCGCGCCCGCATTGCGGGCCATCCGCTCCAGGTCGCCCGGCTCGAAGGTGTGCAGGTCCACCACCGCCTCGAGGGCTGCCGCGCGCGAGGATTCGTCGAGCTCGGCCTGCGGGCGACGCCACTGGCTCAGGCCGGGCAGCTTCGTCACGTTGGTGGCGGCACGCCAGGTCAGGGTCGACAGATTCCGCGCGTAGACGTTGCCGGTGGTGGTCGGCTCGCCGGCGAAGACGAACCGGCCGCCGGGCTTGAGCACCCGGACCACCTCGCGCAGCGAGAGCTCGACGTCGGGAATGTGGTGCAGCACCGCGTGGCCGACGACGAGGTCGAAGGTGTCGTCGTCGTACGGGATGCCCTCGGCGTCGGCGACCCGGCCGTCGACGTCGAGTCCGAGCGATTGGCCGTTGCGGGTGGCCACCTTGACCATGCCCGGTGACAGGTCGGTCACCGAACCGCGGCGCGCGACCCCGGACTGGATGAGGTTGAGCAGGAAGAACCCGGTGCCGCAGCCGAGCTCGAGGGCCCGGTCGTAGGGCACCTCACGCTGCACCTCGTCGGGCACGATGGCGTCGAACCTGCCCCTGGCGTAGTCGATGCAGCGCTGGTCGTAGGAGATCGACCACTTGTCGTCGTAGGTCTCGGCCTCCCAGTCGTGGTACAGCACCTGCGCGAGCTTGGAGTCGTGGCGGGCGGCCTCGACCTGCTCGGCGGTGGCGTGCGGGTTGGGTTCCGGAGCCGCCCCGGCGGCGACATCGGGCTGGAGCCGCCCCGGCGGCGACATCGGGCTCCGGAGCCGCCCCGGCGGCGACATCGGGAGTGCGGTCGGTACTCGTCATGAAGGGCAGCCTAACGGGCTCCGCCGGACGCTCTTCGCGCAAGCGACTCATCGCCACCGAAGGCGGCCTTCGCAGCAGCCAGGGCCGCGGGCGAAGTGTCCTCGAACCGGCCCGCCCAGGCGACGGCCGCGTCGTACACGTGGTCGGGCGCCGCCATCTCGTCGATGAGGCCCAGTTCCAGGGCTTCCTTGGCGCCCGCGAACCGCCCGCTGAACACCAGGTCCTTGGCCTTGCTGTCGCCGATCGCCCTGGCCAGCCGGGCGGCCCCGCTGCCCGCGGGCAGGCCGTCCAGGATCTCGGTCGCCCCGAACTTCACGTTGTCGCCGCTGACCCGCCAGTCCGCGGCAAGGGCCAGCGACAGACCGCTGCCGAGCGCATAGCCGGTGACCGCGGCGACCGTCGGCTTGGGGATGGCGGCGACCGCGTCGATCGCACGGTGACAGGCGTCCTCCGCCGTCGCGACCCCGCGGGCGTCGAGCGTCTGCAGTTCGGCCAGGTCATCGCCGACGGAGAAGATCTCGTGGCCACCGAACACGATGACGGCACTGACGTCGTCGCGCAGGGCCAGCTCGGCGGCGGCCGCGGTGAGCTCGCGGTACATCTGCCGCGTCAGCGTGTTCGTCGGCGGTCGCGACAGCAGCAGCGTCGCGATCCCGGGCTGGTCCGCATTGGTGTAGACGCCGACGAATTCGTTCACCTGCGCGGCCGCTCCCCGACCGCCTCGCCCGTGCCTCCCAGGCCGGAGTCCGGGCCGGTGTAGCCGGCCGGGGCCCGGCGGTTGCGCGCCGCGTTGTACCGCTCGCTGTTGAAGAACTCGATCTCCCAGTTGCCCTCGGAGACGGCCAGGTGCGGTTCGACGGCGACGATGTTCCGTTCGACGGCGAGCACCTCGGCCACGGTGCGGCCGTTGAGCGCGTCCAGCTGGGTCCAGGTGGGCGGCAGCAGGAAGGACCGTCCCTCGCCGAAGTCGTCGAGGGCGGACTGCGGCGTCGCCCAGCCCGCCCGGTCGGTCTCGGTGTTGTCGCCGTCGGCGCGCTGGCCCTCCGGCAGGGCCCCGACGAAGAAGTAGGTGTCGTAGCGGCGGGTGCGCTCCTCCTTGGGCGTCACCCAGTTCGCCCACGGCCGCAGCAGGTCGGCACGCAGCACCAGCTTCTCGTCGCGCAGGAACTCGCCGAACGACAACGTCTTGGCGTCCAGCGCCTTGCGGGCGTCGCGGTACACCGACGCATCGGCGACGATCGTGTTCTCGCCGTCCGGCGAACTGGCGGGCCCGGCGAAGAGCACGCCGGACTCCTCGAAGGTCTCCCGCGCGGCCGCGCAGACGAGCGCTTCGGCGAGGTCGACGTCGACGCCGAGCCGGTCGGCCCACCAGGACGGCTCGGGGCCGTACCAGGCGACATCGGCGTTCCGGTCGCGGTCGTCGACCCCGCCGCCGGGGAACACCGTCACCCCGGCCACGAACTCCATCCCCGCGTGCCGCCGCATCAGGAAGACCTCAAGGTCTCGGGCGGTGCCTTGGCGGACGTCGCGGACCAGCATCACCGTCGCGGCAGGTCGGGGGGTCAGCGGTTCGGGTTCGGTCATGCGCGCCTCCTGTGTGCCGCTCGGCTCCTGGTCCGGCGCGCGAAATAACGTCCGTCGATGACGTCCAGCGCGATGGACTGACCGAACGCCGTGGACAGATTCTCCGAGGTCAGCACGTCGGTCAGCAGGCCCGACGCGACGGCCTTGCCCTCGGACAGCAGCAGGCAGTGGCTGAAGCCCTGCGGGATCTCCTCGACGTGATGGGTGACCAGCACGATGGCGGGTGCGTCGGGATCGGCGGCCAGGTCGGACAGCCGTGCGACCAACTCCTCGCGGCCGCCGAGGTCGAGGCCGGCGGCGGGTTCGTCGAGCAGCAGCAGCTCGGGATCGGTCATCAACGACCGCGCGATCAGCACCCGCTTGCGCTCGCCCTCGGACAACGTGCCGTAGGTGCGTTCGGCGAGATGCTCGGCGCCGAGGCTCTCCAGCATGTCGACCGCCTGCTCGTAGTCGACGTCCTCGTACTGTTCGCGCCAGCGCCCGAGCACGGCGTAGCCGGCCGAGACCACCAGATCGCGGACCACCTCGGTGTCGGGCACCCGCTGGCTGAGCGCCGAGCTGCTCAGGCCGACCCTGGCGCGCAGCTCGGTGGTGTCGGTGCGCCCCAGCTTCTCGCCGAGCACGTAGGCGGTGCCCGTGGACGGGTGCTCCATGGCGGCGGCGATGCGCAGCAGCGACGTCTTGCCCGCGCCGTTGGGTCCGATCACGACCCAGCGTTCGTCGAGTTCCACCGCCCAGTTGATGGGGCCGACGAGGGTCTTGCCACCTCGTCGCAGCGATACCCTCGCGAAGTCGATCAGCAGGTCGGGGTCGATTCCGTCGGGCTGATCGTCGTCTCGACCTTCTGGGGCGGCGGGCACCCGCCCATCGTAGTCAGGCGATTTCGGCGGGCTCGCCCGCGCTCACGGCGCGTTTCACGCCGAAGTCGCCGAGCACGAGCCAGCCCTTCGGGGTGAGCCGCAGGATCAGCTGCACCAGCGGCCCGATGCCCAACGCGTACACCACCGTTCCGACGCCGACGGTGCCGCCGAGCAGCCAGCCGACGGTGAGCACCGTCGCCTCGATCGACGTGCGGACCAGGCGCACCGAGAGGCCGGTGCGCGCCACCAGGCCGGTCATCAGCCCGTCGCGCGGCCCCGGGCCCATGCCCGCGCCGATGTAGACGACGGTGGCGAAGGCGTTGAGCACGACGCCGCCGAGCATCATCGCCACCCGCACCGGCAGTGCCGACGGTGTGGGCAGCAGCGCCATCCCCGCATCCACCGTGATGGCGATGACGATCACGTTGGCCACGGTGCCGACGCCGGGCCGGTTGCGCAGCGGGATCCAGGCCAGCAGAACGCACACGCCGACGACCGCGGACGCGATGCCGATGGTCATTCCGGTGCGACCGGCCAGGCCCTGGTGGAAGACGTCCCACGGGTCCAGGCCGAGACCTGCCCGCACCATGAGCGCCATCGAGAAGCCGTAGCCGGTGAGGCCGACGAGAAGCGCAGCGCAGCGGAACACGACCCGGCCACGCGCGGTCGTCCCGCTCACGCGTGGTCGGGGAATCGCGCGCGGATGGCGTCGAGTTCGATGCGCATGCGGCGGGCATCCGCATCGTTCTCGTAAGCGCCGCCGGGGCGGGTCGTCGTGCGGAAGACACCGCTCCACTTGCTTGCCCGGACGGCCACCCGGGAGGTCCAGTTCTGTGCCATGAATCGATTTTGGCTACCGATGGCCCTTGTCTTCAATAGCCAGTTAGCGCAAACTGGCATCGATGATCGACGAACTGGCCGGGCGAAGGCTCGATGTGGACTTGCTCACACGCGAGCTGGGCAACTGGCGCACGTCCAGCGCGAGCGGGCCGGCGTATCTGGGCCTGGCCGACGGGTTGCGCATGCTGATCGTCGACGGCCGTCTGCCCGTCGGCGCCCAGTTGCCCAGCGAGCGGGCGCTCGCCGACGCGCTCCGGGTGTCGCGCACCACGGTCACCGCCGCGTACACGCAGATGCGCGACGACGGCTACCTCAACGGCCGCCGGGGAGCCCGCAGCACCACGGCGCTGCCGCTGACGGCGGCACCCGCTCACCCCAGAGAACCAATCTCGGTCAACCTCGCTGCCGCCACCCTGGCGGCGCCGGCAGCCGCCGTCTCGCAGGCCTTCGCCGAGGCGGCCCAAGAGGTCATCCCCTACCTGCACGACATCGGCGTCGAGCTGACCGGCGTACCCCCGCTGCGGGCTGCCATCGCCGAAAGATACTGCGCGCGAGGACTTCCCACCGACCCCGACGAAATCATGGTCACCACCGGAGCGCTCCACGCGATCGGTCTGATCCTGGCCACCTACACCCAGCCCGGTGACCGGGTGCTGGTCGAACAGCCCACCTACCACGGCGCGCTGTCGGCGATGGGGACCCGCGGCATCCGGCCGGTCCCGGTCGCGATGACCCAGGAGGGCTGGGAACTCGACGCCGTCGACGCCGCCGTCCGTCAGCTGTCCCCGAGCCTGGCCTACCTGATTCCCGACAACCACAACCCGACCGGCATGACGATGCCACCGGCGCAGCGAAAGCGGTTGGCGCAGATCATCGCCGAGACCCGCACCCGCACCATCATCGACGAGACGATCACCGACATGTGGCTCGACGAAGCAGATGCCCGCGCCGTTCGCCGCGTCGATGACGTCCCGGCGCGACCTGGTGCTGACGGTCGGTTCGATGTCGAAGTCGTGCTGGGGCGGCCTGCGCATCGGTTGGATCCGCGCCGAGCGCAGCACGCTGACGACCATTGCGGCGCTGCGTCCCGCCATCGACATGGGCACGGCGATCGTCGAACAACTCGCTGCTGCAAGGCTTCTCGGCATCGCAGACGAGTTCCTTCCCGAGCGGCGCGACCTTCTGCGGGCACGGCGCGCGCTGCTGCTCGAGCTGCTCGACGAGCACCTGCCCGACTGGCAACCCAATCCCGGCAAGGGCGGATTGTCGCTGTGGGTGCGGCTGCCCGCACCGATGAGTTCCGCGCTGTCGGCGGCCGCGTCGCGCATGGGCCTCGAAATTCCGCCCGGCCCGCGATTCGGCGTCGACGGCACGCTGGAGCGCTTCATCCGCGTGCCCTACGCCCTGCCCGACGAGCAGTTGACCGAGGCGGTCGTGCTGCTGGCGCGGGCGTGGCGCAGCGTCACCGGCGCTGCGGGACCGGAGCCGTACGCCGTGGTGGTGTGAGCGTCGTCAGTCGGGGATGTCGACCCGGCGGACCATTCCGTCGACGGCGTCGGCCGCCTCGATCTCGCCCCGTGTCACGCCGAGGATGAACAGCACGGTGTCCAGGTACGGATGGCTGATCGACGCGTCGGCCACCTCGCGCAGCGCAGGCTTGGCGTTGAACGCCACCCCAAGGCCCGCCGCGGCAAGCATGTCGATGTCGTTCGCGCCGTCACCGACGGCCACGGTCTGCTCCATCGGGACGCCCGCCTGCTGGGCGAAGTTCCGCAGCGCCTTGGCCTTTCCCGGCCGGTCGACGATGTCGCCGATGACCCGCCCCGTCAGCTTGCCGTCGACGATCTCCAGTTCGTTGGCGGCGACGAAGTCCATCATCAACTCGTGTGCCAGCGGCTCGATCACCTGACGGAACCCGCCGGACACGATCCCACAGTGAAAGCCCAAGCGGCGCAACGTCCGCAGCGTGGTCCGCGCCCCCGGGGTCAGCTCGATCTGGTCGGCCACCTCGTCGAGCACGTCGGCGGGCAGGCCCGCCAGGGTGGCCACCCGTTTGTGCAGCGACTCGGCGAAGTCCAGTTCGCCGCGCATGGCCGCCTCGGTGATCTCCGCGACGGCGGCCCCGGCGCCGACCCGGGCCGCGAGCATCTCGATGACCTCGCCCTGGATCAGCGTCGAGTCGACGTCGAAGACGATGAGCCGCTTGGCCCTTCGCGACAGGCTGTAGTCCTCGAGGGCGATGTCGACGCTCTCCGTCGACCGCCACCCGGGCCAGCGCCGCCTGCAGCTGGCCGTACGCGGACCCCGGCGGGACCGAGACCCGCAGCTCCAGACCCGGTCACCGGGTAGTCGGAGACGCCGCGGATGGTGTCGATGTTGACGCCGAGCGCCGCCACCTCCCTGGCCACCACGCCGAACGCCTCGGCGGTGATGGGCCGGCCGAGCACGACGATCGTGTGGGTCGACGGCTCGCGCAGCACCGGCATGTCGTCGCTGCGCTCGATCGTGACGTCGAGTCCGACGCTCGCGGATGGCGCGCTCGCACCTCGTCGCGCAGCGTCGCTGCCGTCCGGCCACGTCGGCCGGTCCGGCGACCAGCACCCGAGGGTGAGCCGTCCCGCGGATGACCACCTGTTCGACGTTGAGCAGGTCGACCTGCGTGCGCGAGAGCACCTCGAAGAGCGCCGACGTCACGCCTGGCTGATCGACCCGGTGACGGTGATCAGCACCGACACCTTGAGACGTATTCACGCCTGTGCGCCGCCGTCCGTCAGGTGCGGACGTTCTCGTCGTCGAGACGGGTGACGTCGCCGTCGTCGGGACCGTGGGCTCGTCCGACGTGGGCCTCGGCACGCATGCGCTCGACCATGTGCGGGTAGTGCAGCTCGAACGCCGGCCGCTCCGAACGGATCCGGGGCAGCTCGGTGAAGTTGTGCCGCGGCGGCGGGCAGCTGGTGGCCCACTCCAGCGAGTTGCCGTAGCCCCACGGGTCGTCGACCATGACGGGCTCGCCGTAGCGCCAGCTCTTGAACACGTTCCACACGAACGGGATGGTCGAGATGCCGAGGATGAACGCGCCGATCGTCGAGATCACGTTCAGCGTGGTGAATCCGTCGGTCGGCAGGTAGTCCGCGTAGCGCCGTGGCATGCCCTCGTCACCGACCCAGTGCTGCACCAGGAAGGTGGTGTGGAAGCCGATGAACGTCAGCCAGAAGTGCAGCTTGCCCAGGCGCTCGTCGAGCAGGCGGCCGGTCATCTTCGGGAACCAGAAGTAGATGCCCGCGTAGGTGGCGAACACGATGGTGCCGAACAGCACGTAGTGGAAGTGCGCGACCACGAAGTAGGAGTCGGTCACGTGGAAGTCGATCGGCGGGCTGGCCAGCAGCACGCCGGACAGGCCACCGAGCAGGAAGGTGATCAGGAAGCCCACCGAGAACAGCATCGGCGTCTCGAACGTCAACTGGCCCTTCCACATCGTGCCGATCCAGTTGAAGAACTTGATGCCGGTGGGCACCGCGATCAGGAACGTCATGAAGGAGAAGAACGGCAGCAGCACCGCGCCGGTGGCGTACATGTGGTGCGCCCACACCGCCACCGACAGCGCGGCGATGGACAGCGTCGCGTAGATCAGCGTGGTGTAGCCGAAGATCGGCTTGCGGCTGAACACCGGGAAGATCTCGGTGACGATGCCGAAGAACGGCAGCGCGATGATGTACACCTCGGGGTGCCCGAAGAACCAGAACAGGTGCTGCCACAACAGCACACCACCGTTGGCCGGGTCGTAGATGTGGGCACCGAGGTGACGGTCCGCGGCCAGGCCGAACAGCGCGGCGGTCAGCAGCGGGAAGGCCAGCAGCACCAGGATCGACGTCACCAGGATGTTCCAGGTGAAGATCGGCATCCGGAACATCGTCATGCCGGGTGCGCGCATGCAGACCACGGTGGTGACCATGTTGACGCCGCCGAGGATGGTGCCGAGACCACCGACGGCCAGGCCCATGATCCACAGGTCACCGCCCGCCCCCGGCGAGTGGATCGCGTCGGTCAGCGGCGAGTAGGCGGTCCAGCCGAAGTCGGCGGCTCCGCCCGGGGTGATGAAGCCGGCGATCGCGATCAACGCGCCGAACAGGAACAGCCAGAACGAGAAGGCGTTCAGCCGCGGGAACGCCACGTCGGGTGCGCCGATCTGCAGCGGCAGCACCAGGTTCGCGAAGCCGAACACGATCGGGCGTCGCGTAGAACAGCAGCATCACCGTGCCGTGCATGGTGAACAGCTGGTTGAACTGCTCGTTGGACAGGAACTGCAGGCCCGGCAGCGCGAGCTCGGTGCGCATCAACAGCGCCATCAGGCCGCCGATGAAGAAGAACATGAAGCAGGCGACGCAGTACATGATGCCGATCAGCTTGTGATCGGTGGTGGTCACCAGCTTGTAGATCAGGTTGCCCTTGGGACCGAGCCGCGCCGGGAAGGGACGCCGGGCCTCGAGTTCTCCGATTGGGGGCGCTTCGGCTACCAACAGATCCTCCAAAAGTTCGACGGGTGAAATCCCGCGTTCCCCGTGTGCTCAGGGTGAATCCTATCCCCCAAACCTGTCGATGTCGGCCCGGGTCCTACAAACCGTCGTAATCGATCGGGACCTTCTCGCGGACGGCCACCTGACCGGCGCGGAAGCTGCCCAGATGTGGCGGAGGGTACGAGCGCGGCGACGCCGGGAGTTGGTACCGTCGGCGCCGTGCCGTACTTCACACCGCGGATGGGGTTGGTCGCCGCGGCAGCGGCGCTGGCGACCGCGGTTTCGGTGACGCTGGTCAGCGGTTGCGACGACGCCGGTGGCACGTCTGCACAACAACCGGTCACGAATTCGATGGTCACCAGCACCACCAGGATCGCGGGGGCAGGCGTGCTCGGCAACGAGCGCAGGCCGGACGATTCCTGTGCCCCTGATCCCGCGCCGCTCGACGAGGGGCCGGACCCGCGCGAGGTCCGTCACGCCGCGGGCAGCACCGAGGTGCCGTGCGGATCCGCAGCGCATCGTGGTGCTCTCCGGCGACCAACTCGACGCGCTGTGCGCGCTCGGGTTGCAGTCCCGGATCGTGGCGGCCGCCCTTCCGGACGGCTCGACCAGTCAGCCGTCCTACCTCGGCACCGTCGTGCACGACGTGCCTGCGGCGGGCTCGCGCACCGCTCCCGACCTGAGCGCCATCCGAGCCGCATCCCCGGACCTGATCCTCGGTTCGCAGGGCCTCACCGCGCAGGACTACGGCCCGCTGTCGGCGATCGCACCGACGGTGTTCACCGGTCCGCCCGGCGCGGCGTGGCAGGACACGCTGCGCACGGTCGGTGACGCCACGGGTCGGGCGGACGCCGCCAACCGGCTGCTCGACGGGTTCGCCGAGGACGCCCAGAAGACCGGTGCGCAGAATGACGCGACCCATTTCCAGGCCTCGGTGGTCCGCTTCACCGACAAGACCGTGCGCGTGTACGGCGCCGACGACTTCCCCGGCAGCGTGCTCGCCACCGTTGGCGTGGATCGTCCTGCGGCGCAACGGTTCACCGACAAGCCGTACCTCGAGATCGGCATCTCCGACGAGGACATGGAACACTCGCCGGACTTCTCGGCCGCCGACGGCGACATCGTCTACGTGTCGTTCGACTCGCAGGCGGCCAAGCAGCGGGCGGCCACCGTGTTCGAAGGCGATGCCTGGCGCAAGCTGTCCGCCAACCGGGACGGTCGCGTCTTCGCGGTGAACGACGAGGTGTGGCAGACCGGCGAGGGCATCGTCGCGGCCCGCGGCATCCTCGCCGACCTGAGATACCTCAACGCGCCGATCAATTAGGGTCACGTGCGTGTTCCACGTGCTGACCCTGACCTACCTGCAACCGCCCGACGTCATCGCCGAGACCCGGCCCGCTCACAACGAATGGGTCAAGGCCCACTTCGACGCGGGCCATCTCATCCTGGCCGGCCGCCAGGAGTCGGGGGCCGGCGGAATCTTGATCACCGGCGACATCAGTGTCGAAGAGGCCGACGCGATGACGGCCACCGACCCCTATGAACTGGCGGGTCTGGTGCGCTACGACCGGACGAGCTTCAACGCCACGTTCCGCGCACCGCATCTTTAACGTAAACGTCATCCGTTTCGGGACTAATCAGGTGCCCGCCCCGGTTTGCACTGCTCAGGGTCCGATGAGGAACCCGATTCAGTTACCGCCGCTAAGCTTCTTGGCGACGGTTTGCGACACGACTAAAAGAGGGCACGTAGAAGACATGACAACCACTGTTTCCGCCATCGCCGCTACGTCGGCCACTGGGCCACTGGCCAAGACCACCATCGAGCGCAGGGACGTCGGGCCGCACGACGTGGCGTTCGACATCAAGTTCGCAGGCATCTGCCACTCCGACATCCACACCGTCAAGGGCGAGTGGGGCGAGCCGAACTACCCCGTCGTCGCGGGCCACGAGCTCGCAGGCATCGTGACCGAGGTCGGGTCCGGCGTCACCAAGTACAAGGTCGGCGACCACGTCGGCGTCGGCTGCTTCGTCGACTCCTGCCGCGAGTGCGACAACTGCAAGGCCGGTCTGCAGCAGTACTGCACCGGCGAGGGCGGCATGATCGGCACCTACAACGCCACCGGCAAGGACGGCACCCCGACCTACGGCGGTTACAGCCAGGCCACCGTCGTCGACGAGAACTACGTGCTGCGCATCCCGGACAGCATTCCGCTGGACAAGGCCGCTCCGCTGCTGTGCGCCGGCATCACGCTCTACTCGCCCGCTGCAGCACTGGAAGGCCGGCCCCGGCAAGAAGGTCGCCATCGTCGGGCTCGGCGGCTTGGGCCACATGGGCGTCAAGATCGCTCACGCGATGGGCGCCGAGGTGACGGTCCTGAGCCAGTCGCTCAAGAAGATGGAGGACGGCCTGCGCCTGGGCGCCGACGAGTACTACGCCACCAGCGACCCGGACACCTTCACCAAGCTGGCGAACAAGTTCGACCTGATCGTCAACACCGTGTCGGCGAATCTCGACATGGCTGCATACCTGGGTCTGCTCAAGACCGACGGCACGCTGATCGAGGTGGGCGCGCCCGAGCACCCGATGGAGGTGCCGTTCTTTGCGCTCGCGCCGGGACGACGGAGCATCGCCGGTTCGTCGATCGGTGGCATCCCGGAGACCCAGGAGATGCTCGACTTCTGCGCGGAGCACGACGTGACGCCCGAGATCGAGGTCATCGCGGCCGACTACGTCAACGAGGCCTACGAGCGCGTGCTGGCCAGCGACGTGCGGTACCGCTTCGTCATCGACACCGCGACGCTGTAATCCCTTAGACACACGACAAACCAGGCGGGCCCCGAATGGGTGCCCGCCTGGTTTGCGTTCAGCGCCTTGCGGCTAGCTGGATGTGGAGGTGGTGTTGTCGACCCCGGCCAGCGGCCAACCCGCCGCGGCCAGCTTCGCCGCCACCCGGTTCACGTTCTCACTGCCCGCGTCGTGATTGGTGACGTCGGAGATGAACGCTTCGATCTCGTCGGTGTCGATCGCGCCGTCGGCAAGGGCGGTCGACCCGTCGGCGGTGATGTTGCGAACGACCTCTTTGATTTGGTCTTCGGTCAAGGGAGTTGCGCGCAGCAACGCCAGCAGCGGAACGCGGTCGGGCCCGGGAACACCCTCGGGATAACCGGCCCGGAGCCAGTTCACGATGGAGCCAAGAAGCGAGGTGGTGGTCACGCCGCCAAGTCTCACGGCTACCCGCCGTCAACACCACTGTCGGGCCGCACAGTTCTCCGGTCATTCATCCCTCGTTCAGACACTTCTCCCCGCCGAAGTCAAGCCTCGAGCGCTGAGGGTTTCCTGCCGATCGGCAGGAAATATTGCTCCTCGAGTTGTCGGCAGGCGGTTCTGATGCGACGCTCGACAGCGGACTTGCCGCGTGGCGGGCCGCAAACACAGCCGGATCCGAACGAGGAGGCCCATGTGACCACCGAATCCGCAGCCACCGAGGACAAGCCGACGGCGTCGGCCGTCGGGCTCAAGCAGGGCGCCATCGGCATCGTCGCGGTTATCTTCATGGCCGTCGCCAACGCCGCCCCGATTACCGCGATGACCGGAAACGTGCCGATCGCGGTCGGTTTTGGCAACGGACTCGGCGCCCCCGCGGGCTTCCTGTTCGCCACGATCATCCTGACCCTGTTCGCGCTCGGTTACGTCGCGATGGCTCGGCACATCACGACGACCGGTGCGTTCTACGGCTTCATCTCGCACGGCCTCGGCCAGGTCTGGGGCATGGCCAGCGGCATGCTGGCCACCTTCGCCTACGTGGTGTTCGAAGGCTCCCTGATCGGCGGGTGTGCGTACTTCGCCAACGACGCGGTGAACACCATCGTCGGCGTGAACATCCCCTGGCTGGTGTTCGCGATCGGTGCCACCGTCGCCATCGGGGTGTTGTGCCACTTCCACATCAGCGTCACCGCGGCGATCCTCGGCGTGACGCTGACCTGTGAGGTGCTGATCCTGCTTGCGCTGGCGTTCTCGGTCATCTTCTCCGGTGGCGGGCCCGACGGCTTCATGCTGAACCAGACCGTCCTGCTCAACAATGCGTTCGAGAGCCTGCCCGCGGGCGCGTTCGGGACGGCCGCTGCCGCGGGCTCGATGGCCATCGGCCTGTTCTTCGCGTTCTGGTCATGGGTGGGCTTCGAGACCACCGCGGTCTACGGCGAGGAGTCACGCAACCCCAAGAAGATCATCCCGAGGGCCACGTTGATCGCGGTGATCGGACTGGGCCTGTTCTACACGTTCATCTCCGCGATGGTGTTGGCGGGCAACGGCGCGAAGACCTCGGTCGAGGCGTCGATCAGCGCCTCGCCGCTCGACCTGTTCTTCAACCTGGTCCACGCCAAACTCGGCGGAGGCCTGCTCGACGTCTACAAGGCCCTGTTGGTGATCGGTTCGTTCGCCTGCGCGCTGGCGTTCCACAACGCCGCGTCGCGCTACATCTTCGCGCTGGGTCGCGAAATCCCCTCGGCCAAGGTGCAATCCACCATCGGCGCCGCGCACCCGAAGCACGGCTCGCCCTACATCGCCTCGGCGGTCCAGAGCGTCATCACGCTGGTGATCGTGCTGCTGTTCGCGTTCTTCACCGCGGTGCAGGTGCCCGACGCCAACGGCACTCCCGTCGACACCCCGGCGCTGGTGCCCTACACCAACATCTACGGCATCTTGGCCCTGATCGGGACGGCCGCCATCCTGCTGGTGCAGGCCATCTGCTCGGCGGCCGTGATCTGGTACTTCTGGGTGCGAAAGACCCACCGCGGCAACGTGATCACCACGCTGATCTGCCCGCTGATCGGCGGCGTGGCGATGCTGTACGTGGTGTGGCTGTTGTGGGACAACCGGGAGTTCGCGGCCGGACTGGCAGCGAAGTCCGACGTCTTCAAGGTGGCGCCGTACATGATCCTCGCGGTGTTCCTGATCGGTCTGGTCTACGCGTTGTGGCTTCGGTCCGCCAAGCCTGCGATCTACGCCGAGATCGGCCGAACCGTGATGGAGGAGGCGCACGAGCGCACCGAGGAGGCGCCCGCCTCCCGCCTCCCCGCGAGCACCCCACCTCCCCCGCGAGCACCCCCACCTCCCCCGCGAGCAGACGTAAAAGCCCCTCAATCGGACCGTATGAGGGGCTTTTACGTCTGCTCGCGCAAGGGTCGTGACACTAGATTGCTAGCATGCTAGCTTGAAGTCGTGGCCGATGAGGACGTCAAACAGTTCAACGTCTACCTACCGATCGGATTGATCCGGCGGGTGAAGCATCACGCCATCGAAACCGAGATGTCGCTGTCGGCTCTCGTCGCCGACGCGCTACGCGACTATCTGGACTCTCGCGGATCAACGGACAAGGAGACCTGACATGACCGACGGCATCGAGGCCGTGTACCTGGAGACCCACAACTGGGGCAAGTCCGCCAGGTTCTTCCAGAAGTTGGGCTACACAGTCGAATTCGAGACCGACCACAACTCGGGCCAGCTGCGCAACGGCGACGGACCCTACCTCTTCATCGCCGAGGTGCCCGCGACGCGCGAGCCCGGCATCTCCCTGGTCATCGCGGTCGCCGACGAGGACGCGCTGCAACTCGACGACGTCGAGGTCGTGACGCCGTTCGAGACCACGCACTGGGGCGCGCGCGAGATGACGATCCGCGATCCCGACGGTCGCATCTGGCAGCTGCAGGCCAAGGCCGCGCAAATGACCGCCGACACCGTCGCACCGGACAGCACCGCGGTGCGCACCGCCCTGTGGCGGGCACTGCACGTCGAGGCCGATCCGCCGCCGCACGTGATCACCGACGAGATCGGTCTGCGCCTGGCGAAACCCGATGCCGGCTGGCGCGACCGACCGGACATGGACCTCGCCGGGACGGCAAGCTTCCGTGCGTCGATCGTGGCGCGCGCCCGGTTCATCGACGACTTGGTGCGCGATCAGGTGGCCGCCGGCGTCGGGCAGTACGTCATCCTCGGCGCCGGCCTCGACACGTTCGCGCAGCGTCATCCGAACCTCACCGACTCGCTGCGGATCTACGAAGTGGACCAACCGGGCACCCAGGCCTGGAAACGTCGCCGACTCGCCGAGGAGGGCTACCCGTCGACCGAGTGGCTGCGGTTCGTGCCGGTGGACTTCGAGAGCGGCGAATCCTGGTGGGATGCGTTGCAGGCCAACGGCTTCGATGCCGGGACCCCGACGGTGGTCTCGTCGACCGGCGTGAGCATGTACCTCACCAGGGACGCGACGGAAGCCACCCTGCGTCAGGTGGCCGCCATGGCACCGGGATCGGTCCTGGCGATGACGTTCATGCTGCCGCTGGACCTGGTCGACGACGGCGAGCGGCAGATGCAGGTCGACGTCGAGCAGAAGGCACGCAATTCGGGGACGCCGTTCGTCAGCCACTACTCGCCGGACGAGATGGTGGAGATGTGCCTCGGCGCCGGGTTCTCGGCGGTGCGACACGTCAGCCCGGCCGACCTGACCGAGCTCTACTTCAGCGGGCGAACCGACGGGCTGCGGCCACCCACCGCAGAGCAGCTGGTCGTGGCCCAGGTGTGAGCCCGGCTGGAAACCCGTTGGTCGCCGACAACATCGGGAAAACGCACCACAGCGAGTTCTCTGGACCACCGACGTGACAGGTGTCACACTCAGGGTCCGGGGAGGGTCGCCATGACAACGATTGAATCGGGTATCACGCAGCGCGAAAACGGCACACCGCCACCGGAGGTGCCGCTGAGCGATATCGACCTGGGCTCACTCGAGTTCTGGAGTCGGGACGACGACCACCGCGACGGGGCGTTCGTCACGCTGCGCCGCGAAGCGCCGATAGCGTTCTTCGACGCCCCCGTGCCTACCGGGATTCGAATCGGGCCCAGGGCATTGGGCACTGACGTCGTTCGAACACGTGCACCATGCGAGCCGGCACCCGGAAGTGTTCAGTTCGGTCCCGACCAGCGTGTCATTGAGCGAGATCGACCCGGCGGTCGCGGAGTTCAGCGGTTCGATGATCAGCCTCGACGACCCGCGCCACCTGCGGCTGCGATCGATCGTGAACCGCGCGTTCACCCCCAAGATGGTGGCCCGTATCGAGGAAAGCGTGCGTACCCGGGCGCGGCAACTGGTGAGCGGCATGGTGGCCAACCACCCGGACGGGAAGGCGGACTTCGTCGAGTCCCTTTCGGGTCCGCTTCCGCTACAGATCATCTGCGACATGATGGGCATCCCCGAAGAGGACGAGCCCAAGGTCTTCCACTGGACATCGGTCATCCTGGGAGCCGGTGACGAGGAGGTGGCCACCGGCCACGACGAGATCATTCAGGCGGTACTCGACCTCGCCATGTACGGCGTCCAGTTGGCCGAGTCCCGCCGGGCCGAACCCGCCGACGATCTGACCTCGAACCTGGTGCGGGCCGAGGTCGACGGTGAGCGGCTGTCGTCTGCGGAGATCGGCTCGTTCTTCATCCTGTTGTCCGGTGCGGGCAACGAGACCACCCGCAACGCCATCAGTCACGGCATGGTGGCATTGAGCCGTTATCCCGAGGCGCGGGCCAAATGGTGGGCCGATTTCGACGGCGTCGCCGCCACCGCGGTCGAGGAGATCGTGCGCTGGGCCACTCCGGTGATCTTCATGCGACGCAATCTCAACGAGGACGTCGAACTCGGCGGTGTGACGATGAAGGCCGGCGACAAGGTTTCGATGTGGTACAACTCGGCCAACCGCGACGAAACCAAGTTCGACAACCCGTGGTTGTTCGACGTCACCCGAAATCCCAACCCGCACTTTGGATACGGCGGAGGTGGAGCCCACTTCTGCCTGGGCGCCAACCTGGCCCGGCGGGAGATCCGGGTGCTGTTCGAAGAGTTGCACAACCGCGTTCCCGACATCGTCGCCGTCGAGGAACCGGCCATCCTGCGCTCGGCTTTCATTCACGGCATCAAGCGGCTGCCTGTCGCTTGGACGCCCGCGGGTCACTGAGCGGGGCGACCGCTCTTGGCTGAGCTGACGTCAATCCGCCTGCGCCACAGGCGAACACCCAAGGGCTACGGCCGCTCCGACGCGAGCAAGACACCGGTCATTCCAGGACTGATGGCGTGGAGCTCAGGCTGCTCCAGAGTTGGGTCACCGGACGGACGCCGAGCTGGTTGACGATCATCTGGGCGGCTTGGCCGACTCCTTCGGTGAAGGTGGGGAAGGCGAACTGAAGCTCGGCAACATCCTCGACGGGCATTTTCGCCGCCATGCAGGCCGCGACCGTCTGAATCACTTCGGCCGAGTACTCACCAAACACGTGAGCGCCGAGGATCTTCCGCTCTGCGGTTTCGACGATCAGCTTGCAAAACCCTTCCGGCTGCCCGTCAGCGACGGGCCGCAGCATGTCTTCATAGCGGGCCACGGCGACGGCGCAGTCGTAGCGGGCGCGGGCTTGTTCCTCGGTGAGCCCGACGCTGCCGTACTCGGGGTCGGTGAAACTGCCGGCGGGGACGATCTCGTGGACGACCCGGCGACGCGGGCCGAGCACCGCGTTCTCGGCGGCGACACGACCTTCGAACGTCGCGCTGCTGACGAGCATGCTGTTCCCGTCGACATCGCCGGCGGCGAAGATGTGAGGGACGTTCGTCGCCATGAACGCGTCGACCGTCACGTAGCCACGCTCGGTGAGCACGCCGGCAGCGGCGGCGTCGACCAGGTCGGCGTTACCTGGCCATCCGACGGCGAAGAACGCGGCGTCCACGTCGACCGCTCTGGAGTCGTCGCCAACTCGGTACCGCACGCGCACGCCGGCGGCAAGCTTCTCCAGTTGGTGGACTGCGGCGCTGGTGACGACCTCGATGCCGCGCCCCCGGAAAGCGTGTTCGAGCGCGACCGAGACGTCGACATCCGCGCGCGGCACGATCCGTGGCGCATACTCGACGAGCGTGACGTCGCAGCCGAAATCGGCCAGGATCGACGTGAGCTGGCAGCCCGTGTCGGACGCCCCGATGACGCAGACCCGCTCGGGCAGAGCGGTCACGCTGCGCACGTCCTCGTAGGTCAGGCCGAGCTCGGCCCCCGGGATCGGCAGCCGCCCCGCCCTGCCGCCGACCGCGATGATCACCCGATCCGCAGTCCACGTGCGTCCGTCGGCTGCGGCGACCGTGTGGGCGTCGACGAACCGGACATCGCCGGCCTCCTCGACGAGTTCGACTCCGGCGGAGCGGATGTGGTCGGCAATGCGCTTGCGTTCATGGAGGTAGTCGGCCACCCGCCGGGCGTTGGCCAGGGTGGCGGCGAGGTCGACCTCGGGCCGTGGCCCGCGCAGACCGAACGTCTCCCACGAGCTCCAGTCCCTCACCAGGCGTGCGGCCCGAGCCAAGGTGCGCACAGGTGCCGGGCCGCTGTTGAACGCGGTGCCGCCGACCCGGCCCCGCTCGATCAGCGTGACCTCCACGCCCAACTCGGCGGCGTGCAAGGCCGCGGACACACCGGCGGGACCGCCTCCGATGACGACAACGCGCATCTCGCCTGCTCCTCTCGCACCGACGCGGTCATGTCGACCGCGACCTCGATGTCTTCCCTGCTGTCGAGCGCGGCCGGCATCTCATCGGCTGCCACGCGTTGGACAGAGCCAGACCTGGGACCGCGCTAAAGCCTCGGTAGCCCGTTGCCCAAGGTAAGACACATTTGAACCCGTTGAGGACGAACGGTGCCCGGCCGGTCTTGGACAGACCGGTCGGCCCGATTCCGAACATCGCGGAAGCCCCAGTCGGTAGCATTGCGTGCTACAACCAGCAAAGCGAGCCCATCTCCCGAGGCAAACATGACGACGAAACGCAAGATCGTCGCGGTCCCGTCGATTTGCACTGCCTCCATCATTGTTCTCGGCACCGTTGCTGGTTTCCCTGCGCGCGCAGACGATTTGGGGACTGCGGTGTACAACGGCGTCAACCAGCTTCGCCAGACATGCGCGGCGATCGGCGACGATCCGCGTTTGACAGCAGCGGCGCAACGGCACGCCGACGACATGCTGCACGACTGGCGTGGACGGCCATGCCGGTTCGGACGGCTCGTCACCGCAAACCCGTATCGCGGATGCGGGCTACACCCTGACCGGGCACACGGGTGAGATCGTCTTCTGGGGCACCGGATCGGCTGCGAATCCGACCGCAGCGCTCGACCTGTGGATGAAGAGTCCTCCGCACCGCGCGATCATCATGAATTGCGCGTTCACCGCAGGCGGCTTCGCCACCGCCTGGGACGGCACCAAGATGATCGCCGTTGGCGACTTCGCGGGCCCTTGAAACCCCAGGAGCGGCTCCGGGCCGGAGGACTGGCGTAGTGAGTGCCCGAGCAGCGAAGCGGGACAAGCGTTTGCGTGCTGAACTGGCCGCCGAGTTGGGCTGGTACCCGGCCGATCTCGACGACGAGTCCATCGCCCGGCACCGCGCCGACGCCGCCCGCAAGAAGACTGATCGCGACCCTGCCAAGAGATGGGCACACCTGACCGAGCGTGCGCGCCAGCGTGACGTCGAGCAGCGTGGCCGCGAGGAGGTCGCCGACCTGTACGAGTGAGCCGCGCCGCCGCCGAGCGAGGACCTTCGCCACTCGTCCCATGAGCAGGCGACGACGCCCGTCGGGTGGTCGGTTACGACTGCAGGGCTCGCTGCGCTGTCCTCCCCGGGGCATCGCTGCTAACCCGGTCCCCCGTCGGCACGAGCCTCGCCGTCACCCTAACTGTCGATCAGACCCGAGTCTCGAAAACGATCTTGCGCTCAACCGGTCAACGGCTCACGTCGGCCGGAGTAGCCGGGTGCCTGACCTACCTAGATCAGAAGTCCCAGTCGTCGTCTTCGGTGTTGACCGCCTTGCCGATGACGTACGAGCTGCCCGACCCGGAGAAGAAGTCGTGGTTCTCGTCGGCGTTGGGGCTGAGCGCCGACAGGATCGCCGGGTTGACGTCGGTCTCGTCACGCGGGAACAACGCCTCGTAGCCGAGGTTCATCAAGGCCTTGTTGGCGTTGTACCGCAGGAACTTCTTGACGTCCTCGGTGAGGCCGACCTCGTCGTAGAGGTCCTGGGTGTACTCGACCTCGTTGTCGTAGAGCTCGAACAAGAGCTCGTAGGTGTAGTCCTTGAGCTCGTTCTTGCGCGCCTCGTCCTCGAGCGCAAGACCCTTCTGGAACTTGTAGCCGATGTAGTAGCCGTGCACGGCCTCGTCGCGGATGATCAACCGGATCATGTCGGCGGTGTTGGTCAGCTTGGCGCGGCTGCTCCAGTACATCGGGAGGTAGAAGCCGGAGTAGAACAGGAAGCTCTCCAGCAGCGTGGAGGCGACCTTGCGCTTGAGCGGATCGTCGCCCTTGTAGAAGTTCATCACGATCTCGGCCTTGCGCTGGAGGTTGGGGTTCTCCTCCGACCAGCGGAACGCCTCGTCGATCTCGACCGTCGAGCACAGCGTCGAGAAGATATTGCTGTAGCTCTTGGCGTGCACCGACTCCATGAACGCGATGTTGGTGTAGACCGCCTCTTCGTGCGGGGTCAGCGCGTCGGGGATCAGGCTGACCGCGCCCACGGTGCCCTGGATGGTGTCCAGCAGCGTCAGGCCGGTGAACACGCGCATCGTGAGCTGCTTCTCGTGGGCGGTCAGCGTGCCCCAGGACGGGATGTCGTTGGACACCGGAACCTTTTCCGGCAACCAGAAATTACCGGTCAGCCGGTCCCACACCTCGGCGTCCTTCTCGTCCTGCACCCGGTTCCAGTTGATGGCCGAAACTCGGTTGATCAGCTTCATTCCATCGGACACCGGAAACCCCTTTTGACGGTCGTGAGACTTGTGTCCGCAACACTACAACTGGGGTGTGACATCACACGGCAACACAAGACGTTGTGTCGCGGGAAGTTTTCTCTAACCACTCAGCGTGTACTCCGCCAGCTCGAAAGACCGCGTCGCCAACCAGTATTCCGACGCCAGACCCGACCACAGCGATCGGTTGACGCCGTGCTCGTCCAGATACCAGCTGCGGCAGCCGCCGGTGTTCCACACGGTGCTCGCCAGGTCATGCTGCAGTTTGTCGTTGAACTGATCCTGCGCGGCCCGCGTCGGGGACAGCGCCTGCACGCCCAACTTGTCGACGGCGGCGATCGCGGCGGCGACGTAGCGGATCTGCGATTCGATCATGAACACGACGGAGTTGTGCCCCAGACCGGTGTTGGGTCCCAGCAGGAAGAAGAGGTTGGGCAGGTCGGCGGCCATGATGCCGCGGTGCGCCACGACGCCTTCGCGGTTCCAGCGGTCTGCCAGGTCTTCGCCGCGGGCGCCCTTGATATCGACGAAGGTGTACCAGTCGATGACGTGGAATCCGGTGGCCAGCACGATCGCGTCGACCGGCCGCTCGACACCGTCGGTGGTGACGATGCTGTTCGGCGTCACCCTGCGCGATGCCGTCGGTGATCACCTCGGTGCGCGGGTTCGCGACGGCTGGGTAGAAGTTGTCGGAGATGAGGATGCGTTTGCAGCCGGGGGCGTAGTCGGGGGTCAGCTTGGCGCGCAGTTTGCGGTCGGAGATGTAGCGCCGCATGTTGAGCTTGTACATCAGCCCGGCGACCTTCATCAGCCGCGGTTGTTTGGCCAGCGCGATCGCCCTGGCGTCCATGGTCCAGAAGGTGGCAGCGCGCCAGGCGGCGCGTAACCCGGGGACCCGCGTGAAGGCCTGCACCACCGCGGGCGGGAATTCGAAATTGATCCGCGGCTTGATCCAGGCGGCGGTGCGTTGATAGAGCTGCAGCTGGTCGACGATCTTGACGAGCTCGGGCACCACCTGGATGGCGCTGGCCCCGGTTCCGATCACTGCCACCCGCTTGCCGGCCAGGTCGACGCTGTGGTCCCACTGTGCCGTGTGGAAGATCGGGCCTGCGAAATCTGCGATGCCCTCGATATCGGGCAGCGACGGGATGTGCAGCGCGCCGGCACCCGAGATCAGGAACTGGGCGATGTACTCGCGCCCGGTGTCGGTGAACACATGCCAGCGCAGCTCGGCGTCGTCCCAGTGCGCGCGTTCCACCTTGCTGTTGAACGCGATCGAGCGGCGCAGCCCGTACTTGTCGGCCACGCCTTTGAGGTAGTCGAAGATGTGGGGCTGCGGGGAGAACACGTACTTCCAGTCCGGCTTCGGCTCGTACGAGAACGAATACAGGTGCGACGGCACGTCACACGCGGCACCCGGATAGGTGTTGTCACGCCAGGTACCACCGACCTCGGTGGCCTTCTCCAGGATCACGAAGTCCACCCCCTGCTTCTGCAGCGCGATGGCCATGCCCAGGCCGGAGAACCCGGTGCCGATGATCAGCGCCCGGGTGCGCACGGGGTCCTTGCGAACGGTGGCCTCGTCGGCCTGCTCGGCAACGGTCATGGGACGTCCTTTCCTGGGAACGCCGGTACCGGATATTCGCCAGTGTCTCGCCGCGGGGTCGCCGGTGTCAACGTCCCCGGAGTACGAGCAGGTCAGGCCACGGATTCGCGGCGACGAACGCCTTCGTGCAGCGTCAGATCAGGATCGATCTTGATGCCGAGCAGCTCGCAGGTGGCCCTGATCGAGCCGAGCATGATCGTGGTCATGTGCGCGATGAACTCATCCGGCGGCATCCGGCGCGGACTGTCCACGTTCGGGCCCAGCCACCAATCCGTCGCCGCCGCCGCCGCCCCGTAGGTGGTGTACGCGGCCAGCTCCATGGCAGCGCCGTCGAGCTCCATCTCCCGCAACTCGTTGCTGAACATGTCGGCCATCGCCAGGGTGATCCCGCGCCCCTCGTTGAGTGCCCGCATCGTCGACTCGCTCTGCTCGGCGAAGCGGCCCTGAATGAGGAAGCGGCACACGTTGGGATGTTGGTCGACCAGCAGCACGTACTGCTCGACGCTGCGCCGGATCACCTCGCGGGCGGGGTCCGACGCCAGGTTGATCGTCGGGAAGATGGCCGCCCACAAGATGTCTCGCAGACGTTCGCCGATCGCCTGGAACAGATCCGACTTGTCGGTGAAGTGGCGGTAGATCTTCGGTTTGGCCGTCCCGGCCTCTTCGGCGATCTCGCGCAGGCTCAGTTCGGGTCCCAGCCGGTCGATCGCGCGGAAGGCGGCGTCGACGATCTCGGCACGCACCTTCTTGCGATGCTCGCGCCACCGTTCACTGCGCGCATCGACCTTCACGCCGGGTGGGGTACCCGGTCGGGGGATGGACGGCCTGCGCACCCGTTCACTGTACCGGCTGGGCACGTTTGACCTGCCAAGACCGCGCAGCATCGCGGCAAGTCGGCGGGCCGTGGGTCATCGATCGGTCACCACGCGCATGGGGCTGTGGTACACCGCCCCGGGTACTATCGCCCCGAGACAGCCCAGCTAAACGAGACGGAACAGATGACGCAGCGATACGACCTTGTCATTGCGGGCGGAGGCCCATCGGGTTCGGCCGCGGCGTGGCAGGCAGCGCGGACCGGCGCCAAAGTGGTCGTACTGGACAAGGCCGAATTCCCCCGCGCCAAGCCCTGCGGCGACGGGCTGACGGCGCGCGCCGTGAGCTACCTGCAGAAGATGGGGCTCGCCGATGAGGTCGCCACCTTCCACCGGGTGAACCGGGTGACGGTGTTCAGTCCCAGCGCATGGGAGCTGTCGTTCCCCAAGCGCCCCGGCATGCCCGACCACGGGCACACCGTCAGCCGCGAGCACCTGGACACCGCTGCTGCTCAAGCATGCGGAGTCGGCGGGTGCCGAGGTGCGCCAGTCCGCCGAGGTGTCCGGACCGGAGCTCGACGCGAACGGCCGCGTCATCGGCGTGACGCTCAAGGGCGGCGAGAAGGTGTACGGCGACGCCGTGATCGCGGCCGACGGCGCCTACTCCCCCATCAAGCGGGCGCTGAAGATCGACTCCGAGTACAACGGCTACTCCGCGATCGCGATCCGTTCCGAGATGCACGCCAACCGGCCCGACACCGACAGCCTCGACATCTATTTGAAGCTGGCGTTCCAGGGCGACCAGCTGCCCGGCTACGGCTGGGTGTTCCCAATGGGCAACGGCGTCTTCAACATTGGGCTTGGCTACGTCAACAGCTACAAGAACTGGCAGTCGATCAACGCCACCCAGTTCCTCGGCGAGTTCCTGCGCACGCTGCCGCGCGACTGGGAGCTGCCCGCCATCGAGGACCTCAAGAAGAACAAGAGCGTGCGGGCATGGCGACTGCCGATGGGCTTCACGGCGTGGCCGCCGTGGCGTCCCGGCGTGCTGTTCACCGGCGACTCGCTGGGTGCGGGCAAGCCGGCCTCTGGTGCGGGCATCTCCAAGGCGCTCGAATCCGGTCTCGCCGCTGGCGAATGCGCGATCGCGGCCCTGCAGAACGGCGGGCCGGACGACTTCACCAACTACGCGCAGCGGATGGAGGCGGCGTGGGGCCGGGAGTACCGGCGCGGCCGTTACTTCCACAAACTGGCGGGCATCCCGGCCGTCGCGAACAACGGCATCAAGCTGATCGACAACGCGTTCTTCCGTGACCGCATGCTCAAGTCGCTGTACAAGAAGGAACAGGGCCCGCAGCACAAGGTCAAGAAGTGACGCCCGCGCGTCACTAGAACAGCTGCTTGACCTTCAAGTCAGTTCGAACAGTCCGTAGCCGAACGGGACCGTCACCCACAGCCATGCCAGGGCGATGTATGCCTTGGGCACCGTCGGACCGGTAGTCGTGGAGTTCCCCATCGGCTGGCGGATCGGTCATCGGGTGACCTCCCCGATGTCCTCGGTGGCCGCCCGCGGTTCGTGGCACTTCTCGCTGACCGGCTTCACCAGCTCGTTGCACACCAGGGCCACCAGCAGCAGACCGATCATGATCGAGAACGACGTCGTATAGAGGGCGGGCCCGTCCTTGCCTGCGGCCTCCTGTCGGTCGGCGATTCCGTTGACCATGGTTGGGCCCAGGATGCCGGCGACCGACCATGCGGTCAGCAGCCGGGCGTGGATCACCCCAACCTGATACGTGCCGAACAAGTCGCGCAAATAGGCCGGGGCCGTTGCGAACCCGGCGCCGTAGAAGGACAGGATCAGCAGCGTGCAGACCAGGAACACGACCTTGTTCGAGTTCGTCGTCAATGTGATGGCCAGGTAGAGCAGGGCACCGACGCCGAGGTACATCCGGTAGGAGTTCTTCCGGCCGATCTTGTCGGACAGGCTCGACCAGCCGATGCGTCCCAGCATGTTCGCCAGCGACAGCATCGCGACGTAGCCTGCCGCCGCCGCGGCCATGGTCGGCGCAGGGAAGAAGTCCTGATAGATCGGCGAGGCCTTCTCCAGGAGGCCGATTCCTGCCGTCACGGACAAGCACAAGACGACCCACAGCAGCCAGAACTGCGGCGTCTTGATCGCGTTGTTGGCAGAGACCCGGCCACCGGCGACGATCGAGCCCGGCGGCCGGTGCCTCCGGCGTCGATCCTCGCGGTTTCCAGTCGGGCCGCGGCACCCGCACCAACAACCAGCCCAGCGACATGAACACGGCGTAGGCCAGCCCGTGCACCAGGAACGTCTTGGCGATGCCCGACGAGTCGGTACCGAAGAAGCCCAGCATCGCCGTCGACCACGGCGACGCGATCAGCGCTCCGCCGCCGAAGCCCATGACCGCCAGCCCGGTCGCCATTCCTGGCTTGTCGGGAAACCACTTGATCAGAGTCGAGACCGGGGAGATGAAACCGATGCCCCAGCCGATGCCACCCAGCAGCCCATAACCGAGCAGCACCAGCCAGTACTGGCGCATGGCCAGTCCGGCCGACCCGACCAGCCAGCCGCCGCAGAAGCAGCACATCGCGGCGAACATCGCCATTCGTGGGCCGTTGCGGTCCACCCAGGTCCCGAATACCGCCGCCGAGAGTCCGAGAACCACGATGCCGATGATGAACGGCAGCGCACTGAGCGTGCCGGAGATGCCCAGCGCTCCTTCCAGCGGCTTCTTGAACACGCTCCAGGAGGGTGCGGCGCCGATCGACAGGTGGATCGACAGGGCAGCCGGCGGGACCAGCCACCGGCTCCATCCCGGTGCGGCGACGATTCGTTCCCGACTGAAGAAGGGCGCGGACATGTCAGAGGCCTCCGACTGGGTGAGTGCACCCCGGTCACAACACAGGGAGTACATCAGGTTCGGCGTCGCTGAGTCGCTGAGTCGCTGAAACGGTGTTTGCTCAACGGCTTTCGAAGGCCGGGCAGTGTCGCATCGGTGTCATTGAGACAACGGTAAGAAAACGCGCGCGTTGCGAACCTTGACCGTTTCGTGTTGCAGTTGTGACATTTGAGCACCATCGTTACCGAAGTGAAATGAGTGCAACGAGGCATTCTGACCGGCGACCCGGGAGCTCTCGATGACGTCACTGACCATGCACCGTCCATGGACCGCGCCGACGCTGCGCAACGCCATGGTGGTGCGCCAACGACTTGGATGGGCGGACTGCATCGGCGCGGTCGCACTGATACTTCGGCCCCTGGTGGTGACGTTCGGCATCGTCGCGGCGGCCGTGATGTGGCCCGCGCACGCGCATGCCGACGTCGTGGGCGATTCCGGCACCAGCGCGCTGAACGGGATCGGGATCGGCAACAACGGTCCGATCAGCACCACGCTCGCCGGCATCGGGCAGTCGATCTGTCCGATGCTGGTGAAACCGGGTGCGACACTCGCCTCGACGATGACCCAGATGTCGGGCCACGACGGCTTGGCCCCGACCATCGCGGGCTTCGTCGCGAGCACGGCGATCCAGACGCAATGCCCAAGCTGGATGACGTCGCTGGCCAATGGCGAAATGCCCGCCGGGCTGCAGGCTCTGACCTCCATCGCCGGTCCGGCCCTCGGGCTGCCCGGCGCCTCGAGTTCTCCGCTGCCGTTCGGGCTGCCCGGCGCGGCCTCGGCGACGTCTCCCCTGCCGTTCGCACTCCCCGGGCACCGCCCCGCGCGACGTCTCCCCTGCCGTTCGCACTCCCCGGCGCCGCCCCCGCTGCGCCGAGCCCATTCGCGCTGCCGGGCGTGGCTCCCGCTCCGCCAACCGGGTTGCAGGTCCCGGGTCTCTAGTCGTCACGCCGTGAAGGCGTACTCGACGTTCTCGGCGACCGGCACGAAGCCCAGCCGCCGGTAGATCCGGTTCGCACCCGGGTTGGCGACGTCGGCGAACAGCACCACGTCCCTGGCCCCGCGCCGGTGTGCGCGCTGCACCGCCGCCGCGGTGGCCGCTGCGCCGAATCCGCGCCCCCGTTCCGCGGGCGGCGTGTAGACCGGCCCGATGCGCGACATGCCCGCCGCGGGGGCGTGCACCCGAGCCATGCTGACCGGCGCACCGTCCACCGACCACAGCACGAAGTCGCCGCCGTCGCCGATGATCTCGCCCAGGTAGCTGCGCCGGGCGTCCCGGTCCGATGCGGCGCCGAACGCCTCGGCGAAGAACCCGTCGAGCCAGTCGACGATCAGCTCCGCGTCGGTCGCTGCGGCCAGGCGGCCCACCCCTGGCACGCCCTTCGGCAGCGCCAGATCGTCGAGCCGGTACAACGTCCTGCCGATCGTTTCGACGGTTTCGACATCCACGGCATCCGACCAGGCGTCGACGAACGCCGTTGCGGTGGAGGGTGTTCCGCAAACCCCAGGCAGCGCAGCACATCCCGTCGACAGCTCTGCCGCCGCTTCCTTCGCCATCTCAGGTGGCAGTCCGCTCACCAACAGCGCGGCATCCCCCGCCTGCACCGCCGCGCCGACCGCGCAGGCACCGTCGACGACGGACAGCAGGACCCCGTCGGAGCCCCGCAGCGCGCGAAGGGCAGTGAGTTCGCAGGTGAACAGCACAGGGTCCCTGCGATACACCCAACGCGCGACCGACCCGAAGTCGGTTGCTGCGTCGTATAGCCGAGCGTCCATGCCTTAGAGAGTGGACAATTCGGTCGCAGACTCTCCACTGATTTTCCGGCGGTACGGCGACTGTGCGTTGTCATCCGCCCACACCCGCGAGCCGCGTACGAAACCGCACGGTCGGTCCGGCGACCTACGACGTGGGGAACGAACTGACCATCTAGCCGATCAGATGCCGGTGACCACCGTCAGCAGGACCGCCGAATCCTCGACGGCGGTCAAGTGGTGCCGCTCCCCCGGGATCAGCAGGTAGTCGCCCTCTCCGCATTCGACTTCATCCGTCGAGGTGCCCAGGCGCACCCGGCCGCGCAGCACCAACAGCGTTGCCTCGCCCGGACTTTCGTGGTCGTGGAGCTGCTGGCCATCGACCAGCGCGATGACGGTCTGGCGCAGCTTGTGCTCCTGCCCGCCGTAAACGGTGTGCGAGGCGCGACCCGCGTGCGCATCGCGTGCCGCGTCGAGTTGCTCGTCGACCAGAGCCTTGAGTGACACCGCGTCCATAGTCCTACCCCTCCGCAGTCGAAGCCTCGACGCCGAGTGTGCGCTCAGATCGATTCTCCGACCCACTATGCGATCTCGTCGCACACTACGCCCAGGAGATGCGTCAGCGTCGGCCGCGCTCGGCCCGGCCCGGCTTGCGGGCGATCTTGCCCGCGGCGGCCCGGGCGGCCTGCTTCGCGATGGTCTTCTCCCGTGCGGTCCGTTTCGGCGCCGGTTCGGCCCGCCCTCGCGACGAACTGGGTTTGCGACCCCGCACGATGCCGATGAACTCCTCGACCAGTGCCGACTGCTGCCCCGCTGGGACGGCGAGCGCCACGGGACAGGTGGGCGCGTCGGTGATCGGGCGGTAGGTGAGGTCCTTGCGGTGATGTAGCCGTGCCAGCGACTGCGGAACGATGAGCGCGCCGATTCCCGCGGCAACGAGTTCTGTTGCGTCCTTGGTGGTCTCGGGCCGGTGATCGACCTGGACACCGGGGGCGGCCGCCCAGGCGACGACGTCGTCGAGTGGGATCAGGATTGGTTCGCCGTCGAGGTCCGCGACGGTGACCGCGTCGGCGGCGCTGAGCAGGTGATCGGTCGGCACCACGACCACCGTTGTCTCCTCGTAGAGGGGGATGACGGCCAGCTCCGGACGTGTCGACCGGCGGCCGCAGCAGCGCGACGTCGATGGTGCCGCCCCGCAACGCGTCGGCCGCGTCTGCCGCGGCGACGGCATGCAGCTGCAGCGGAACCTCGGGGTGGCGTTGCGCCCAGGTCCGAGCCCACTTCGCGGGCGTCACACCGGGGACGTACCCGACGGTGAGGCAGAGCGGGGTCACCGCCTCAGGCTACCGACAGGCCCACCGATAGGCTCTAGTTCATGAGCAGGCCGAACGCGCAGTCCATGAAACCCGCCACGGCGGCGAAGAAGCTGGACGTGTACTTGCCCGCTACGCCCGCGGAGTTCCAGGAGAACCCGATCACCCGCGCCGAGATCGCCGCCCTTCAGGCGGATCCGCCCGCAGTGGCTCAAGGACCTCCGCAAGAACGGGCCGCACCCGAAGAACCTGGTGGCAGCCAAGCTCGGCGTCTCGATCTCCGGTCTCGCGCGCGGCGGCGTCGCCGATGCGCTGACCACCGAGCAGATCAATCAGCTGCTCGAGGAGAAGCCGGAGTGGCTGGTGGCCGAGCGCGAGAGCTACCAGAGCGTGCTACGCGAAGAGCGCCGCTTGAAGGCACTGCATGCCGAGCGGGCCCGCGAGAGCTGATCCGAACGGCACCGCAGCGCGCCGTCACAACATGCAGCTGACGCAACCCTCCACCTCAGTGCCCTCCAAGGCCATCTGGCGCAGCCGGATGTAGTACAGCGTCTTGATCCCCTTGCGCCAGGCGTAGATCTGCGCCTTGTTGACGTCGCGCGTGGAGGCGGTGTCCTTGAAGAACAGCGTCAGGCTCAACCCCTGGTCCACGTGCTGGGTGGCCGCGGCGTAGGTGTCGATGATCTTCTCGTAGCCGATCTCGTACGCGTCCTGGTAGTACTCCAGGTTGTCGTTGGTCAGGAACGGCGCCGGGTAGTAGACGCGGCCGATCTTGCCTTCCTTGCGGATCTCGATCTTGCTGGCCACCGGGTGGATCGAACTGGTCGAGTGGTTGATGTAGGAGATCGACCCCGTCGGCGGAACGGCCTGCAGGTTCTGGTTGTAGATGCCGTGCGTCTGCACCGACTCCTTCAGCCGCACCCAATCCTCTTGCGTCGGAATGCGAATGTCCGCATCGGCGAACAGCTCGCGCACCCGCTCGGTCGCCGGCTCCCACACCTGATCGGTGTACTTGTCGAAGAACTCTCCCGACGCATACTTCGAATTCTCGAATCCGCCGAACCTGGTACCCCGCTCGATCGCGATCCGATTCGACGCCCGCAGTGCGTGATACAGCACCGTGTAGAAGTAGATGTTCGTGAAGTCAACGCCCTCTTCGGAGCCGTAGAGGATCCGCTCCCGCGCCAGGTACCCATGCAGGTTCATCTGGCCGAGGCCGATGGCGTGAGAGTCGTTGTTGCCCTGCTCGATCGACGGCACCGACCAGATGTGGGTCTGGTCGCTGACGGCGGTCAACGCACGGATGGACACCTCGATGGTCTGGGCGAAGTCCGGCGAGTCCATGGTCTTGGCGATGTTGAGCGATCCGAGGTTGCACGAGATGTCCTTGCCCACCTTGGCGTAGGTCAGATCCTCGTTGAACAACGACGGCGTCGACACCTGCAGGATCTCCGAGCACAGGTTGCTGTGCGTGATCTTGCCCGCGATCGGGTTGGCCCGGTTCACCGTGTCCTCGTACATGATGTACGGGTAGCCGGACTCGAACTGCAGCTCGGCCAGCGTCTGGAAGAACTCGCGCGCCTTGATCTTGGTCTTGCGGATCCGCGCGTCGTCGACCATCTCGTAGTACTTCTCGGTCACCGAGATGTCGGCGAACGGGGTGCCGTAGACGCGTTCGACGTCGTACGGCGAGAACAGGTACATGTCCTCGTTCTTCTTCGCGAGTTCGAACGTGATGTCCGGGATGACGACGCCGAGCGACAGCGTCTTGATCCGGATCTTCTCGTCGGCGTTCTCGCGCTTGGTGTCGAGGAACCGGTAGATGTCGGGATGGTGCGCGTGCAGGTAGACCGCGCCCGCACCCTGCCTGGCGCCGAGCTGGTTGGCGTAGGAGAACGAGTCCTCGAGCAGCTTCATGATCGGGATGACACCCGAGCTCTGGTTCTCGATGTTCTTGATCGGGGCGCCGTGCTCACGAATGTTGCTCAGCAGCAACGCGACTCCGCCGCCGCGCTTGGACAGCTGCAGCGCGGAGTTGATGGAGCGCCCGATGGACTCCATGTTGTCCTCGATGCGCAGCAGGAAGCAGCTGACGGGCTCGCCGCGTTGCTTCTTGCCGGAGTTGAGGAACGTCGGGGTGGCCGGCTGGAATCTGCCGTCGATGATCTCGTCGACGAGCTTCTCGGCCAGCGTCGTGTCGCCTGCGGCCAAGGTGAGCGACACCATGACGACGCGGTCCTCGAAGCGTTCGAGGTAGCGCTTCCCGTCGAACGTCTTCAGCGTGTAGGACGTGTAGTACTTGAACGCGCCGAGGAACGTCGGGAAGCGGAACTTCTTGGCGTACGCGCGATCCAGCAGCGTCTTGACGAAGTTGCGCGAGTACTGGTCGAGCACCTCGCGCTCGTAGTAGTTCTCCTTGAGGAGATAGTCGAGCTTCTCGTCCTGGTTGTGGAAGAAGACCGTGTTCTGGTTGACGTGCTCGCGGAAGTACTGATGCGCGGCTTCCCGGTCCTTGTCGAACTGGATCTTGCCGTCGGCGTCGTAGAGATTCAGCATCGCGTTCAGCGCGTGGTAGTCGGTCTCCCCGGGCAGCGCGTTGGGCGAGCCGGAGGTTACAGGCTCTGCAGCTGTGACGGTTGGTGGCACGTCGGGTCCTTCCAGAAGTCGGCGAGACCCGCACGGACGGCGTTGACGTCGTCCTCGGTTCCCATCAGTTCGAAGCGGTAGAGGTAGGGCACGCCGCACTTGCGGGAGACCACATCACCCGCGTAGCCGAATTCGGCGCCGAAGTTGGTGTTGCCCGCGGCGATGACGCCGCGGATCAACGACCGGTTGTGCTCGTTGTTGAGGAATGCGATGACCTGCTTGGGGACGTATCCCCCGGCCTCGGGATCGGGTCCGTTGGCGTGCCCACCGCCGTAGGTGGGCAGCACCAAGACGTAGGGCTCATCTACCTCGATGCGCCCGTGCAGAGGGATGCGGACGCTGGCGGGCACGCTCAGCTTGTCCACGAAGCGGTGCGTGTTCTCCGAGACGCTGGAGAAGTAGACGAGATGGCTCATCGCGCTCTCCTCTCTGCCCGCCGGATACCCGTTATGCCGTGACTGCGACCGCCCCGGACAGCGACTTGATCCGGTCCGGCCGGAAGCCCGACCAGTGGTCGTTGCCTGCCACGACGACGGGTGCCTGCAGGTACCCGAGGGCCATGACGTAGTCACGCGCCTCGGCGTCCAGGCTGATGTCGACCTTCTCGTAGTCGATGCCCTGCTTGTCCAGCGCCTTGTAGGTCGCGTTGCACTGCACGCAAGCGGGCTTGGTGTACACGGTGACGGTCATCTGCGGTACGGCTCCTCTGCGGAAACTAAAACTTGAACTTGACGTGACTGGCAACTGATCCGGTTACTACATCCCCATATGTTCAGCGGTCCCCGGCCCCCCGAAATTCCTGCGATTCCTGCCGACCGAGGCCGCGAATCCGGTGTGTCTGAGACCTGACACCACCGGATTCGGAGCTCCGGCCGACCTTCGAACCGCGAGGGCCTGTCGGTCTGCAAGACACTACACCTAGTGGCCGACATTCAGAAGAGGTACAAGATGTTCTGAACAACATTCGTGAAATTCCCAGGTCGTAACCTCCGAGACACCTAATCCACCGGCGTGTCGCACACCACACAACGGCGCGTGTCGCGCTATGCAGACCTGTCTACCAGTGGGCACCGACAACCCGTGCCGGGCCGCCGCCAGACAGCAAAGCCGCCGACGGAGGCCGTCGGCGGCTCTGCGGTGGTTACGGTCAGCCGACTTCGGCGGCCAGCTTCTCGATCACCTCGCGCAGATTCGCGGCGACCTCGGCGTTCTCGCGCGGGTGGCTGCCGATGAAGATCTTCCCAGGTATCGAGAGCTTCAAATCCTCGACCACTCGCACGCCCGCGATGCCGATCGACTTGCGGACCTCGTCGTGCGCCCACACGCCGCCGTACTGGCCAAGCGCCGAGCCGACGACCGCGACCGGCTTGCCCTTGAGTGCCCCGTTGCCGAACGGCCGCGACAACCAGTCGATCGCGTTCTTCAGCACACCCGGAATGCTGCCGTTGTATTCGGGCGTGACGACGAGCGCGGCGTCCGCCTCGGCCGCGGCGTGGCGAAACGCCTGAACGGGTTCGGGGACGTCGTCGCCGTCGATGTCCTCGTTGTAGAACGGCAGCTCGCCCAGGCGGTCGAATGGAATCAGCGACACGCCCGCGGGGGCAGATTCGACCGCCAACTCCGCCAGCTGCCGGTTCACCGACGCGGCGCGCAGACTTCCCAGGAGAACCAAGACCTTGATATCCGACACTTTCTCTGTTCCTTCCATAGCCGCACCAGATCTTCGCATACATTAATCGGACCGCAGTCCGATTTATTCTGGCTGAGCTAAAGTGCAGGTATGGGCATTACTGACGGGTTGACCGGGTTAACCGTCACCGATTCTGCCCCGCCCGAGCGCGGTGATGCCGCCCGCAACCGGGTGTTGCTGCTGGACGCGGCGCGCCGACTCATCGCCGACCGCGGCACCGACGCCGTGACGATGGACGACGTCGCGGCCGCCGCAGGCGTGGGCAAGGGCACCCTGTTCCGCCGGTTCGGCAGTCGCGCCGGCCTCATGATCGTGCTGCTCGACGAGGACGAGAAGGTCGAACAGCAGGCGTTCATGTTCGGCCCGCCGCCGCTGGGCCCTGGCGCGCCGCCGCTCGAGCGCCTGATCGCCTACGGCCGCGAGCGGTTGCAGTTCGTCTGGAACCATCGCGCGCTGCTCTCCGACGCGGGCCGCGACCCCCAGACCCGGTTCAACGCGCCGTCCACCCTGCACCGCAGCCACGTGCGGATGCTGCTGGCGGCCGCGGACACCACCGGTGATCTGGACGCGCAGACCGACGCCCTGACCGCGCTGCTCGACGCCGACTACGTCGCACACCAGGTCAGAGATCTCGACCGCAGCCTCGAGGCGCAGGGCGATGCGTGGGAGTCATTGGCCCGCAAGCTGTGTGGCTGCTGATGAGCGCTTGCGCGAAGAACATCGGCGTAGCGATGCCGCGCTGGATCCTGCACGTCGACCTCGACCAGTTCCTCGCGTCGGTCGAACTGCGGCGCCACCCCGAACTCGTCGGACTGCCGGTGATCGTCGGGGGCAGCGGCGATCCGACCGAGCCGCGCAAGGTCGTCACGTGCGCTTCGTACGAGGCGCGCGAGTTCGGCGTGCACGCAGGCATGCCACTGCGCACGGCGGCGCGCCGCTGCCCGGACGCCACGTTCCTGCCGTCCGACCCGGAGGCCTACGACGAGGCGTCCGAACAGGTGATGGGGCTGCTTCGCGACCTCGGCCACCCGCTGGAGGTGTGGGGCTGGGACGAGGCCTACCTCGGTGCCGACGTGGCCGACCCCTTCGAGTTGGCCGAACGCATCCGCACCGTCGTAGCCGCCGAGACGGGGCTGTCGTGTTCGGTGGGCATCAGCGACAACAAACAGCGCGCCAAGGTCGCCACCGGATTCGGTAAACCCGCAGGCGTCTTCGCGCTCACCGAGGAGAACTGGATGGCGGTGATGGGCGACCGCGGCGTCGACGCGCTCTGGGGCGTCGGCCCGAAGACCGCCAAACGTCTTGCCGCGCTGGGCATCACCACCGTCGCCGACCTCGCCGCCACCGACCCCACGCTTCTCACCGCGACGTTCGGGCCGACCACCGGTCTGTGGATCCTGTTGCTGGCCAAGGGCGGTGGTGACACCACAGTGAGCGCCGAGCCATGGGTACCGCGGTCGCGCAGTCACGTCGTCACCTTCCCGGAGGATCTCACCGACCGCGCCGAGATGGACACGGCCATCGACGAATTGGCCCGCCAGACCCTGGCCGAAGTGGTCGAGCAGGGCCGGGTCGTCACCCGGGTCGCCGTCACGATGCGCACCAAGACGTTCTTCACGCGCACCAAGATCCGCAAGCTTCCCGCACCGACCACGGACGCGTCGGTGGTCGTCGACACCGCGCTGGGGGTGTTCGATCAGTTCGAGCTCGACCGCCCGGTGCGGCTGCTCGGCGTCCGGCTGGAACTGGCCATGCCGCAGCCGGAGCCCTCGACTGTCGGCACCGACGCCTAGCGTCGGGTCATGCTGCACACCGTCGCCGTCCGCGGCTACCGCTCACTGCGCGAGGTGGTCGTCCCGCTGGCCGCTCTCACGGTCGTCACCGGCGCCAACGGCACCGGCAAGTCGTCGGTGTACCGCGCGCTGCGGCTGCTGGCCGACTGCGGCCGTGGCGAGGTGATCGGGTCCCTGGCGCGCGAGGGCGGGCTGGAATCGGTGCTGTGGGCCGGTCCCGAGCAACTCGGCGGTGCCCGCCGCACCGGAACGGCGCAGGGCACCACGCGCACCCGCCCGGTCTCGCTCGAACTCGGCTTCGCCTCGGATGACTTCGGCTATCTGATCGACCTCGGGCTGCCCCAGAGCGCGGGACACGGCTCGTTGTTCGCCCGTGATCCCGAGATCAAGCGCGAGGCGGTGTTCGCGGGTCCGCGGCTGCGGACGAGTTCGACGCTGGTGCGCCGGGGACGCGACTACGCCGAGGCCGCGGCGGAATCGGGCCGCGGCTTCGACGAGCTGTCCCGGTCACTGCCGCCGTATCGCAGCGTGCTCGCCGAGTACGCGCACCCCGACGCGCTGCCAGAGCTCGCAGCGGTCCGGGATCGCCTGCGCGGCTGGCGGTTCTACGACGGATTCCGGGTCGACGCGGCCGCACCGGCGCGCCGCCCCCAGGTCGGCACCCGCACCCCGGTGTTGTCCGATGACGGTGGCGATCTGGCCGCGGCCGTGCAGACCATCATCGAGGCCGGGTTCGACGATCTGCCCCGCGCCGTCGCCGACGCGTTCGACGGCGCGACCGTGTCGGTGGCGGTCCACGACGGCCTCTTCGAACTCGTGCTGCATCAGCGCGGCATGTTGCGTCCGCTGCGCGCAGCCGAATTATCCGACGGCACACTGCGTTTCCTGCTGTGGGGCGCCGCGCTGCTGAGCCCGCGGCCGCCGTCGTTGATGGTGCTCAACGAACCGGAGACATCGCTGCATCCCGACCTGGTGGCGCCGCTGGCGGGCATGATCCGATCGGCCGCCAAGGGCACCCAGGTCGTGGTGGTCACGCATTCGGCGGCGCTGCGCGAACACCTGCATACCGCCGATGCCGCCGATGCCGCCGAGATCGAACTCCACAAGCAGTGGGGCGAGACCCGCATCACCGGACAGACCATGGTGACCGCCCCGCCGTGGGACTGGGGCAGACGGTGACGCCGCCAGTGTTAGCCCGCCCATAAACAGCCGTTCACCAAGGTCCCGTTCAATCTCCCAGGCAGTACACAGCGAACGAGGAGTCCTTGGTGACGATCAGCGGGTATGTGAAGGTGGCAGTCGTGGTGGGCGCGGTGTCGGTACTGCCGTTGGCGGCGTGCAGCAGCGACGAGCAGAAGGCGGCGCCGGGCAACACCGTCACGCGCGACGCGAACGGCGACCTGGCCTCGGGCGGCGGCGCCCGCAGGCTCGACGGCGATCAGAGCCAGGTGATCCGCGACGCCATCAACTCCTCGGGCGCGAAGAACGTGATCATGCTGCTCGGTGACGGCATGGGCGACTCCGAGATCACCATTGCGCGCAACTACGAGAAGGGTGCGGGCGGCAGCTTCGCCGGGCTCGACGCCCTGCCGCTGACGGGGCAGTACACGACGTACGCGCTGCAACAAGGATGGCAAGCCGAACTACGTGACCGACTCCGCCGCCAGCGCCACGGCGTGGACCACCGGCACCAAGACGTACAACGGCGCGCTCGGCATCGACATCAAGGGCAACCCGCAGAAGACCATCCTCGAGTTGGCCAACGAGCAGGGCTTCGCGACGGGCGACGTCACCACCTCCGAGATCCAGGACGCCACGCCTGCCGCGCTCTTCTCCCACATCAGCGAGCGGGACTGCTACGGCCCCGAGGAAACCGCCAAGGACTGCGCTGCGGAGACGCTCGAGAAGGGCGGCAAGGGCTCGGTCACCGAGCAGCTGCTGACCACCCGGCCGGACGTCACGATGGGCGGCGGCTTCGAGTCGTTCGGCCAGAGCGCCACGGGCGGCGACTACGCGGGCAAGACACTCGAGGTGCAGGCCAAGGAGCGCGGCTTCCAGATCGTCCGCACCGCAACCGAATTGAACGAGCGTGACGAAGGCCGACCAGGACGCGCCGGTGCTCGGCCTGTTCTCGGACGGCAACATGCCGGTGCGCTGGGCCGGTCCCGCCGCGGTGCGGCAGGGCTACCTGCAACCCGCGTCCAAGTGCACCGACAACCCGGAGCGCGGCGCGCGAGGTGCCGAAGCTGGCGGACATGACCACCAAGGCCATCGACCTGCTGTCCGCACGGCGAGAAGGGGAAGGACAAGGGCTTCTTCCTCCAGGTCGAGGGCGCGTCGATCGACAAGCGCGACCACGCCGCCGATCCGTGCGGCCAGATCGGCGAGACCGTCGACTTCGACGCGGCGGTACAGGCCGCCCTCGAGTTCGCGAAGAAGGACGGCAACACGTTGGTGGTCGCCACCGCCGACCACGGCCACACCAGTCAGATCGTGGAGAACGTCACCGAGGACGACCTGCGCAGCGCGGCGCGAGGACGCCAAACTGCCGATCGAGCGGATGCGCGACCTGATGTACCCGGGCCTGACCCGGAAGCTCACCACGGCGGACGACGCCGAGATGACGATCAGCTACGGCACGTCTGCCGACGTCGCGGTGGAGGACCAGACGCACACCGGGACGCAGGTACGGATCGCGGCGTTCGGTCCGCGGGCGGCGAACGTGGTCGCCCTGACCGATCAGAGCGACCTGTTCATCACGATGACCGACGCGCTGGGGATCAAGCGGTCTTAGACGACGGACGCAGCGCCCGGGTGAAGATGACGTTCACCCGGCGCATCGCGATGCTGTACGGCCACCACGCGAACCGCTTGAAGGCGTACAGCGCGCGGATGTCGTTCGACGTGTAGATCAGGTAGCGGTTGCGGGTGATGCCACGAAGTATCTTGTCGGCCACCAACTCCGGTGAGACGGCGTGACCGCTGAAGCGGTCGACCCACTTGCTCACCTGCGGGTCTTCCCGGTCGATGCCCGCGATCTCGACCGTCTGCACCAACGGGGTCTTCACCGCGCCCGGCACCACCACGGAAACCCCGATGCGGTGCCGGGCGAGGTCGAATCGCAGCACCTCGCTCACCCCGCGCAGGCCGTACTTGCTCGCGCTGTAGGCGGCATGCCATGGCAGCGCCACCAGCCCTGCCGCCGAGGAGACGTTGACCAGGTGTCCGCCGCGGCCTGCTGCCACCATCGGCGGCACGAACGCCTCGATGACGTGGATCGGCCCCATCAGGTTGATGGACACCATCGACTCCCAGTGCCGGTGGGTGAGATGGCTGACGGTTCCCCATGCCGACACCCCCGCGATGTTCATCACCACGTCCATGCCCGGGTTGGAACCCCCGATCGCACTGTGGATGTCGGCGGCGAACGCAGCCACCTGCTCGTAGTCGGCGATGTCGAGAGCCCGGTGGGCAGACACGGTGGCGCCGAGGGCACGCGCGTCGGCGACCGTCTCGGCAAGCCCTTCGGCGTTGCGGTCGGTGAGGAAGAGTTCGGCGCCCTCGGCGGCGAGCTTCAGCGCCGTCGCGCGTCCGATGCCGCTGGCCGCGCCCGTCAAGAAGCACCGTTTGCCCGCGAACCCGCCCCGCTGCGCCATGGCGCCGACCTTACCGGCGGACGACGGCGCTCCTTGGCGCCGTCGGACGTCAGCCGAAGATCCGCGCTTGCGAGCCGCGTCGGACGTGCGTCGTGGCCGACTCGGCAGCAGCCGTCGAGTCGGCCGCCTCGATGGCGTCGACGATGCCTGCGTGCTCGTCCCACGAGTCGCGAGCCGGACGGCGCACGGTCGTGGCGTAAACCCAGTCGACCTTGTAGCGCAGTTGCACGATCAACGCGGTCAGGCTTTCGTTGCCGGTGGCCCTGGCCAGCGCACGGTGGAATTCGCCGTGCAGCGCCGAGGATTCCGCCATCCTGGCCTCCGCGGCCGCAGCACGGCCGCGGGCGATCAATGCTCGCATCTCCGCGATGTCGACGTCGCTGCGCCGCGCAGCCGCGAGCGCCGCGGCCATCGATTCCAGTCCGCCCTGCACCTCCAGGAGGTCGGACGCCTCCTTCGCTGACAGCTTCGCGACGAACGCGCCGAAGTAGGGACGGATATCGATGAAACCCTCGGCATTGAGCACTCGCAAGGCCTCCCGGACGGAGCTGCGAGAGGCACCAAGGTCGGCGGCGATCGCCTCCTCGGTGAGGCGGCGCCCACCCTCGTAGTGGCCGGTGATGATCTGCTCACGCAACGTCGCGGTGAGCCTGTCAGCCGCGGGCATCGCGCTCGGATCGTCCTCGGACAGCGCCTGCCCGGCCGGCTTCCCGCGTCTGCTCGCCACAGCTAGAGACTATCGGCTCGAGTGCACGATTCGCGCCGCGGCGACCCGGGATCTTGACGCCGACGAAATATGCCGGAAATAGTTGCAGACAATCGTGTGCGGAATGCCCCTCGTGCCCATGCGCCGCCGAATCCTCGGTCCGAGTGCACTTTTCGCCGCCGTCGTCGTGCTGGCCACCGCCTGCGGCACGCACTCCTCCAGCGTCTCGGCGGCCAACCCGTCCGCGTTGCGGATCGCGTTCTCCGACGACATGGGCGTGCCGGATCCGGACACGTTCTACGCCAGCGAGGGCCTGGTGGTGACCAATTCGGCGTACGAGGGGCTGCTGCAATACGCGGACAACTCGACGAAGATCATCGCCGACGTCGCTGACCTGCCTGCCGTCTCCCCGACGGACTCACCTACACCTTCGCGCTGCACCCGGGCATCGTGTTCCACGACGGGACGCCGCTGGACGCGGCGGCCGTGGCAGCGAGCTTCGCCCGACGCACAGCGATCAATCAAGGCCCGGCCTACATGCTCGCGCAGGTGAAGTCCGTGGCCACGCCCAACCCGACCACGGTGGTCGTGACCCTGAAGCACCCGGTGAGTGCATTCCTGGACTACCTCGCCTCCCCCTTCGGTCCGAAGATGATCAGCCCGACCGCGATCAAGGCGCATGCCGTCGGCGACGACCTCGGGCAAAAGTGGCTGGCCACCCACGACGAGGGCAGTGGCCCGTACCAAATCACCAGCTTCGTGCCGAACCAGAAGTACGTGCTCACCCGATATGCCAACTACTGGGGCAGCAAACCGTTCTTCCCCGAGGTGGACATCAGCATCCAGCCGAGCGTCGCCACCCAGGAACTGCAGCTGCAGAAGGGCCAGCTGGACATGATCACCCACGGTCTGCCCAGCCAGGACCTCGCCTCACTGGCGTCGAATTCCGGCCTCTCCGTGCACGAGTACCCGGCGTTGCTGAAGTCGTTGCTGTTCATCAACCCCCACAATGGCGCGTTCACCAGTCGAACAGGCTCGGGACGCACTCGAGCAGGCACTCGACAAGGCCGCACTCACCAAACAGGTCTTCGGCGACGCCGGGACCCCGTCGACCCAGATCTACCCGGCGGGTGAGCTGCCGCATCGTCGAGCACCTCGGTGGTCGCCTACGACCCGTCGGTGCTGAAGGGGCTCGTTCCGTCGCTGCCAACCAAGACGGTCGACATCGGCTACGACTCCACCGACCCCCGCAACCAGCAGATGGCCGAGTTCGTTCAGCTGGCGCTGCAGAACGTCGGGCTCACCGCATCGACCCGGGCGATTCCCATCGCGCAGATCTTTTCGCTCTCAACACATCTCGATCAGGCGCCCGCCATCGTCATCCAGACGACCAACCCCGATGCCGCGCACCCGGACACCTGGGCCCGCATCTACATGAGCTCCACCGGTGGCGCGAACCTGCTGCAGTGCGCCAGTCCGCAGGTGGACAACGCACTCGACACGGGCCTGGCCGCCACCACTCCCGCAGCGGTCGACGCAGCGTACGGCGAGGCAGGCAATGCGATCGTCGGAAGCGGCTGCTTCATCGACGTCGCCGACGTCCAGGACACCATCGTGACCCGCAAGGGGCTCGGCGGTCTCTATCACGTGCCGTCGATGCCCTGGGGTTTCAACCTCGCCAAGGTCACCGGGTAGCGACGTGCCGGAACTGAACATCCCGGCCGTGCGCCAGGAGGTGACCGACTGTTTCCATGCATACGACAGAGCGCTGCTGGCCAACGATGTCGCGGCGCTCGAGTCCTGGTTCCACGACGGACCCGAGTCGGTGCGCTTCGGCATCGCCGAGGAACTGCATGGCCACCACGCGATCGCGGCCTTCCGGCGTGCCGGTGACGGCGTCGTGCGGCAGCCCTTCCGCCGGGTCGACGTCGTCACGATCGGCACCGACACGGCCGTGGTGAACGCCGAGTTCGACGAATCGGACGACGCGATCGGCCGGCAGAGCCAGACCTGGATTCGCACCGCAGCGGGCTGGCGGCTCATCGCAGGCCACGTCTCGATCAGAACAACCCACCCCAACCAAGGAGCACAGTGAGCAGCGCAGTACACCGGATCGTCCCTCTGACCTTCGGCTGGGAAGACCTGCCCGAGACGATCTCCATCCACGGCGGCGACCCGACGGTGCGCTACCGCGAGCCGGTTCCCGGCGTGCTGCTGCAGATCGACGACGGCTGGTTGCTACTGGACACCGGGTTCAACGTCCCGTTGGCCCGCGATCCCTTCCTGCACCGGCGTTTCCACGGCCGCAACAACGACATCCGCTGCGAGCTCCTCGACGATCCGCGGGACTCGCTGGAGGTCGCCTTCGAGCTGGTCGGCGTCGATCCCTCCGACGTGTCGCTGGTCGGCCTGAGCCACTTGCACAACGATCACTCCGGCGGGCTGCGCTGGTTCGCCGAGCGCTGCCCGGTGCACCTGCACCGGCGCGAGCTGGAGTACGGCCTGTCGGTGGGGGCTCCCGGCGACGGCCCGGAGAACCACGGCTTCTTCCGCGTCGACTACGACGACTCGCGCATCGACTGGCAGCTCACTGACGGCGACACCGAGATCGCGCCCGGCGTCGATTCGGTTTGGACGCCAGGACACACCCCTGGGCATCAGAGTTTCGTGATCACCCTGGACGCCTCGGCCGCCGAGGCCTACGGCGTGCCCGGCTTCGTGCTCGCGTTCGACGCCGCAGACCTGCAGCGCAACCTGGACGAGGAGCTGGCCCCCGGCGGCCTCATCAACCACACCCCGGCCGAGGCGATCGAGTCGATCCGGCGGCTGAAGTCGATCGCCGGTGAACGCGGCTACCAGCTGGTTCCCGGCCACGACCCCCATGCGTGGCCCGCGTTGACCAAGCAGGTCGGAGTGGTCGGACCGTGACATGGCTCATCCGCCGGCCCATCCGCCGCTCCGGCCAGGGGGCCTGACGCGATGGCCGTCGTAGAAGCGGTCGGCGCGATGAGTACCGCGCCAGCCATGGCCGCCCGGCGCCGCCGCGCCCGGACGGCCCGTCCGCACATGCGAATGCCGGACCGGGTCGCGATCGGTCTCGGCGTAGTGCTGACCCTCGTCGTGCTGGCGGCCCCGGTGCTGGCTCCGCACTCGATCACCGTCCCGACCGGGATGCCGTTCACCCCGCCGGGCGCACAGGCCTGGTTCGGCACCGACGAGGTGGGGCGCGACATCTTCAGCCGGGTGTTGCTCGGGGCACGGGCGTCCTGGTTCGCCGCGTTGGCCGTGGTCGCGTTCGGTGTCGTGGTCGGCGGGCTGGTGGGGTTGACGGCAGGCACCCTCGGCGGCTGGGTGGACGGGCTGTTGATGCGCGTTACCGACGCCTTCCTCGCGCTGCCGGGGCCAGTGCTGGCCATTGCCGTGGTCGCCGCGCTCGGACCGTCGTTGTGGCACACGCTGATCGCCGTGTCGGTGGTGTGGTGGCCGTTCTATGCGCGGATCGTGCGCGGCGAGATCCGCGCACTGGCCGTCCGTCCGCACGTGGATGCTGCCAGGTTGGCCGGAGTCCGCCTGCCACGAATAGCGTTGCGGCACTTGCTTCCTGGCGCGGTCGCTCCGACCTTGGTCGCCGCCAGCCTGGACTTGGGCAACCTGGTGCTGACGCTGGCCACGCTGTCCTTCCTCGGGCTCGGCGCGCCTGCCCCTGCCCCCGAACTTGGCGCGATGTCGGCGCGCGGGCTGCCCTATCTGCTCGCGCAGTGGTGGGTGCCGGTGATCCCGGGAGTGGCGGTGATGGTGCTGGCACTGGTCGCCAACCTGGCCGGTGACGGCCTGCGCGATCTGTTGGGGGGCGCGCCGATGACCGCGCTGATCACCCGCCGGCTCGCGGCGATGGTGTTGGTGCTCGTGCTGCTCACCGGCACCGTCTTCATGCTGGAGCACAACACCCCGACCGACCCGGTGCACGCGTTCCTCGGCGCCAATGCCAGCCCCGCGGCAATCGAGGCCGCCAGCCCACCAGTTGGGTTACGACCGTCCGATCCTGGCGCAGTACGCCAGCTACCTGGCCGGGCTGACGCACGGCGACTTCGCCACCTCACTGCGCACGCGCAATCCCGTCGCGACGGATCTGGCCCAGTTCCTGCCCGCCACTGCGGAACTGGCGATCTTCGGCTTACTGCTGGCACTGCTGCTGGGCGGTCTGCTCGGGATGGCGAGCGCACTGCGGATCCACGGCTCCGGTCCGCTGCGCGTGCTGATGACCGCGTCGGCGTCCACCCCGCCGTTCCTGCTGGCACTCGGTGGGCTGCTGTTCTTCTACAGCCAGTTCGGCTGGCTGCCCGCCGGTGGCCGCACCGAGATGGCCGACCCGCCGACCGGTCCAACCGGCTTCCTGACCGTCGACACGCTGCTCGAGCGGCGATCTCGCCGGCTTCGTCGACGTGTTGGAACACCTGCTGCTGCCGGGGATCTGCATCGCGCTGTTGCCTGCGGTCTCGATCGGGCGGGTGCTGCGCTCGAGCCTGATCGACGCACTGGACACCGAATACGTCCGGACGGCGCGCGCCAAGGGCCTGGCCGAGACGCGGGTGGTGCTACGGCACGCGCTGCGCAACAGCGTCGGCCCGGCCCTGTCGATGACCGGCCTGCAGGTCGGGGGCATGTTCGCCGGCGTGGTGGTGATCGAGACCGTATTCGGCTGGCCCGGCATCGGGCTCTACACGACACAGTCCATCTCCCACAGCGACTTTCCCGCCATTGCCGGGGTCACCGTGGTGCTCGGCATTGGCTACGTCCTGGTGAACACGCTCGTGGACGTCTTGCACGTGGTCGCAGACCCGCGGATCTCGCTGTGAACGCACCGCGGGTCGTCGTGGTGGGCAACGTCACCATCGACGACGTGATCTATGCCGACGGCAGGCAGCGACTGGGACAGCTCGGCGGCAACGCCGTCTACGCCTCGGTAGGAGCCCGGCTCGCCGGCGCGCCCACCGAGATCGTGAGCCGCTACGGCACGGACGTACCCGACGGATTGCTCGCGGACCTGACCGCCGCGGGCGTGTCGCTGAGCGCGCTGCGCGCCTACGACGGCCCGACCACCAGGTCCTGGCTGATCTACGGGCCCGACGGGCGGCGGCGCTTCGTCCCGCGCTCGACCGGGCCTGCGCTGCGCGCCGCGGACCTCCCGCTGCTGCACGGGTCCCCGGTTCTGCTGGTGTGCGCGCTGCCGCTGCCCGTGGCGGCGAATCTGGTGAGCGCGATACGCGCTGACGCGCCGTCGGCGACGATCGTGCTGGACAGCCACGAGAGTTGGGGCAACCAGCTCGACACCGTGCTGGCCGTGGCCCGTCAGGTGGACGTCTTCGCACCCAGCGAGGTCGAGCTGGCGGCGCTGACCGGCATCGACGACCCGGCCGCGTCGCTGGCGGAGGTCCATGCCGCGGGCGTCGCGGCCGTGGTTGCCAAGCTCGGTGCACGCGGCGCCCTGCTCGCCGACGGCATCGTGGCTGCGCCGCGAGTACGACAGGTGGACCCCACCGGAGCCGGCGACACGTTCTGCGGCGCGATGGCCGGGCGGCTTGCCCGCGGCGCCACCCTTCGCCAGGCGGTGAGGGCGGCGTGCGCGATCGCGGCCGAGTCGGTCCGCCGGGTCGGCGCCACCGCGCTTGCCGTGAGCACACCGTGACCGTCGTCGCGGTGGTCGGCTCGGCCCGGCTGAACGCTCCAGATCCACGATGGCAGCAGGCCTTCGAACTCGGCGCAGGTGTCGCCGCCCGCGGCTGGACGCTGCTCACCGGCGGGTACGGCGGCCTGATGGGCGCGGCCAGCGAGGGTGCCGGACGCGCGGGTGCGGCGGTCATCGGCCTGCCGATGCGTGGCTGGACGGAACTGACCCCCACGCCCTTTGCCACCGAGTTGCGTTGGTGCGGTAGTTACGCCGAGCGGGTGGCCGAGCTGATGCGCGCGGATGCGATCGTCGCAGCGGCGGGAGGGATCGGCACACTCGCCGAGATCACCGGCGCCTGGGCGGCACTGCAGACCGAGCCGCGCGCGCCCGGCCTGGTGCTGTTGGGTGAGCCGTGGCGCAGGCTGCTCGCCGAGATCGGCGAGGCCCTCGTGGTGGCGCAGGACGACCTCGAACTGCCCTTGCTGGCCGACACGGTGCCAGCGGCGCTGGATGCGGTCGAGCTGGCCCTGACCGCCTGCAAGCGCCGAACCGTCCCGCGCGGATGAGTCGGGGCGGCGCTAGTCCCCCAAGGTCTTCTCGCCGCCCCATAGGGCGTTGAGCCACAATCGCTCCAACACCTCGATGGCTCGTTCCGGATCGGTGCCCCTGCCCACGAAGGCACTGTCGTGCGACAGGGTCATCGCGGTGGTGGCGGTGAGCATGCGGACCAGCGCGGGCACGTCATCCGAGATGGGCCTGGCTCCGGCGTCCTGCTCGACCACGCCGACGATCTTGTCGATCACGGCGTCCTCGAAGTCGTTCATCATCGAACGGATGTCGGCGTCGGTGTTCTGCGCGACGGTGCACGCCGCCATGACCGGATCGGTGCTGGCGAACACCGTGGCCGCGCTGCCGACCATGCGCTTGGCGAACGCCGACGGTGACTCGCCGGGATCGCGCGGCGCGAAGTCGTGGGTCAGTGTGTCCAGCTCGGCGAGGGCGTCCTTGAGGATGAACGCCAGCACTTCGTACTTGGAGTCGAAGTAGAAGTAGAACCCCGACCGGGCCACGCCGGCGCGCTCGCTGATCAAGCTGACCGAGAGGTCGGAGAAGCGGCGCGTCTCGAGCAGTTCGCGCACGGCGAGGATGATCGCCTCGCGTTGCCGGTCGCCGCGGCTGCGACGGATCTGAGGTGGGATGGATTCGGTGGTCATGGGCTTTCAACCTTGGCATCGCGCCACGCCAGATCAAAACTTGACATGCGTCAAGTCTAGCCCGCAGGATGGAAGTTCGAGTGAGTTCGACCACACGTCCTCAGCCTCAGGAGCTTGCACCATGGCGACCATCAGCACCCCGGAGTATCTGATCGACCAGGCCAAGCGCCGGTTCACGCCGTCGATCAACAACTTCCCGGGCATGGGCGCTCTCGAGCGCAGGCTGCTGCGCACCGAGTTCACGAAGAAGGCGCTGGCCCAGCCGCCCGCTGGCAGCGATCTCAAGCCGGTGATGGGTGACGCGGGCCTGCCGATCCTCGGTCACATGGTCGAGATGTTCCGCGGCGGACCCGACTACCTGATGCACCTCTACAACACCAAGGGCCCGGTCTACTACGCCGACTCCCCCGTGCTGCCCGCGGTGACGGCGCTCGGACCGGATGCCGCCCAGATCATCTACTCCAACCGCAACAAGGACTACTCGCAGGAGGGCTGGATCCCGGTCATCGGGCCGTTCTTCCACCGCGGGCTCATGCTGCTCGACTTCGAGGAGCACATGTTCCACCGGCGGATCATGCAGGAGGCGTTCGTCCGCACCCGCCTGGTCGGCTACACCGAGCAGGTCGACCAGGTGGTGTCGAAGGTGATCGCCAACGACTGGGTCGCCAACGACCCACGGTTCCTGCTCTATCCGGCGATGAAGCAGATGACCCTCGACATCGCCTCGATGGTCTTCATGGGCCACGAGCCCGGCACCGACCACGAGCTGGTGACCAAGGTCAACAACGCCTTCACCACCACGGTCCGCGCGGGCAACGCGATCATCCGCACCAGCGTGCCGCCGTTCACGTGGTGGCGCGGTCTGCAGGCCCGCAAGCTCCTGGAGGACTACTTCCAGGCGCGGGTGCGCGAGCGTCGCGGCGCCGAGGGCTCGGACCTGCTGACGGTGCTGTGTCAGACCGAGGACGAGGACGGCAACAAGTTCTCCGACGCCGACATCGTCAACCACATGATCTTCCTGATGATGGCCGCGCACGACACCTCGACGTCGACGGCCACCACCATGGCCTACCACCTGGCCGAGAACCCCGAATGGCAGGACCGCTGCCGCGACGAGTCCGACCGCCTCGGCGACGGCCCGGTGGACATCGAGTCGCTGGAGAAGCTCGAATCACTCGACCTGGTGATGAACGAGTCCATCCGCCTGGTGACTCCCGGTGCAATGGGCCATGCGGCGCACGGTCCGGGACACCGAGCTGCTCGGGTACTACCTACCCAAGGGCACCAACGTGATCGCCTATCCAGGGTTGAACCATCGTCTGCCCGAGTTCTGGACCGACCCGATGAAGTTCGATCCCGACCGGTTCGCCGAGCCGCGCAGTGAGCACAAGAAGCACCGCTACGCCTTCACGCCGTTCGGCGGCGGCTCGCACAAGTGCATCGGCATGATCTTCGGCCAGCTCGAGGTGAAGACGATCATGCACCGGCTGCTGCGCAAGTACCGGCTGGAGCCGGCGCGTCCAGGCCATCAGGAGACATGGGACTACGGCGGCATGCCGGTGCCGATGGACGGCCTGCCGATCATCCTGCGTCCGCTGCGCTGAGCCCTTGGCTCAGGCCGCCGCCAGCCGGTTGGCCAGAGCGATCAACGCGCGCAGCGACGATTGCGTCGCATCGTCCGACAGGCCCATGCCCCACTCGGCGCGGGTTCCGTCGGTGCCGCGGATGAAGGTCGCTATGCCGTCGCCGGTTCGAAGCTGGTGGAACTTCAGCATCTCGACGCCGACGCCTCGGTCGTAGAGCATCGAGGTCAGCGCGGCGATCGGCCCGCTGGCCGCGACCGTCGACGTGCTGATCCGGTCCCCGATGGCGATCGTGGCCTGGTAGTTGCGCGCCTGCGGCCCCAGTCGGGACGACCCGCGGTCGGCGTCGGTGCACTCCCACTGGCCGAGGCGCAGCGGGCCGACCGTCGGGGCGTACGTGGCGTTGAATGCGTCTGACGACATCGCTTCGGACTCCTCGCGCAGGCCCCGCGGCAGCGGCGCGTCGAACGGCGCCGCGAACGACGGGGTCGCGTTGATTTCGGATCGTGTCGAAGAAGGGGAGAACATGTGCCGGTCTTCTCTTGCCAGAGGGAGTGACCGACGTAGTAGAAGCGACCCACAGCGAGGGGTCGGTCCGGATCAGACCCCGCTGCGGGTTTCTACTACGAGAAGACTGCGCACATGGCGAGGCTAGCGGGTGATGCAACGCATGTGCAACCGACTTGGTCAGCGCGCCGGACCGGTCACTGCACGC
>CAVTKI010000004.1:0-94004 GCA_963735245.1 uncultured Actinomycetota bacterium | reverse complement strand
AGAGCGAGCGTCCCCGTGAATTCGCTCCCCGCCGCAGTGCCGGCGCGGACCAGCATCGCCTGGCTGATCTGGACGGTCGGCGTGCTCGCCTACATCCTGACGGTCATGCAGCGCACCACCCTGGCCGCTGCAGGGCTCGACGCCGCCGACCGGTTCGGCCTCAGCCCGGGCGCCCTGGCCACGTTCGTGTTCATTCAGGTGGCGGTGTTCGCCGCTGCGCAGATCCCCGCCGGACTGCTGGTGGACCGTTACGGACCGCGGGTGATGCTCGTCGCCAACGCGGTGCTGCTTGCCGGTGGACAGATCCTGCTGGCGCACGCGACATCCATGCCCGTCGCCGCGGCAGCCCGGGTTCTCGTCGGTACCGGCGATGCGATCGTCTTCGCGGCGACGTTGGCGCTCATCCCACGGTGGTTCTCGGCACGACGGGTGCCCATCATGACCCAGCTGACGACGATCGTCGGCCAACTGGGTCAGATCCTGTCCGCGGTTCCGTTCGTCGCCCTGCTTCGCCACTTCGGCTGGTCGACCGCCTTCACCAGCGTGGGCGCCGCCAGTGCACTGATGGGAGTGCTGGCCTTCGCCGTCGTGCGCAACGGCCCGCCGGGAACATGGGAGGCAACGCCGATCGCGTCCGTCCGCGACATCGGCAATGCCCTCAAGGAGGTGTGGGCACGGCCGGGCACCCGGCTGGGATTCTTCGGCCACATGGCCACCCAGTTTCCGATGATGGTGTTCTCACTGCTGTGGGGTCTGCCCTATCTGGTTTCCGGACAGCATCTTTCGGAGGCGACGGCCAGTGTGCTGATCATGGCGTTCGTCGTGAGCACGGTCGCCATCGGACCCGTCATCGGCGTGCTGACCGCACGCCACCCGCTGCATCGCTCGTGGTTGATCCTCGGCATCGTGGCGGCCGACGTGGCGGTCTGGACGCTCATCCTCGCCCTGCCCGGGCCCGCTCCGATGTGGCTACTGGTCGTGCTGGTCGTCATCCTGGCGGCCGGCGGCCCGGGTTCGGTGGTGGGTCTGGACATCGCGCGAACCGCCAATCCGCGACTCAACATCGGCGTGGCACAGTCGATCGCGAACCTAGGCGGGTTCCTGGCCACGTTGTTCGTGCTCGCGGCGATGGGCGCGGTGATGACGATCGCGGGCGGATTCACCCCCGAGGCGTTCCGGGTGGCGTGGCTGGTCATGTATCCGGTCTGGGCGCTGGCCATCGTGGGCATCGTCCTCACCCGCCGCAAGGCGCGTCGCCTCGACGCCGAGATCGGCATCGTGCCGCGGCCGCTGCGTCAGGTACTCGCCGCGGCCGCACACCGGTGACAGCCGCTATGTGACCGGCCGGGTCAACTCGTAGAGTCCGTTGATCGCCAACGAGTAGCCGAGCACACCGAATCCGACGATGACTCCGCGCGCAAGCGGTGAGATCACCGAATGATGCCGAAACTCCTCCCGCGCATGAACATTCGATATGTGCAGCTCGATCACCGGCAGCGAGGCAGCTTCAATCGCATCCCTCAGCGCGTAGGAGTAGTGGGTGTGCGCGCCGGGGTTGTACACCGCACCGATCGAGTTGCCTGCCTTGACGTCCGCACCCGTCTCGTGGATCCAATCCACCAGCTGGCCCTCGTAGTTCGACTGCAGGAAAACCAGATCCAGGCCAAGCCTCTCGGCGTCCTGCTGACACTGCTTCTCCACGTCGGCGAGCGTCGTCGAGCCGTACACCTCCGGCTTCCGCGTGCCGAGCAGGTTCAGGTTCGGGCCGTTCATCACGGTGACGGACGTCATGGCAACTCCTCGCTACTTCGACACGAGCGCCTTGGCCTCGGTCCGCATTCGCTCGTACTCGTCCTTGGGAACGGGCACGGCGTCCTTCATGCCGAGATCGTTCATGTGGATCCTGGACGTCTCGCGCGCACTGAACGCCGCGATTGCCGCGATGACCGCGAGTCCGAGCGTGAAGCCACCGACGACCATGATGACTCGACCTTCGGCGGCGTCAGCCGCCGCCCGGCAGGTCTCGCCCGACGGCAGGATCTTGTCCGGCATGAACTTCTTGCTCTCCACGCACGCGGCGGGCGCCGTTGGCGCGAGCACCGCGTAGATCAGCGGCAGGAACGCGGTGATCAACGTCCCGATGTTCTGCGACATCGCGAACCCGGTCACCCGCGTCTTGGTCGGGAAGAGCTCCGGGTAGAAGGACGGGAAGACGGCGTTGTAGCCCTGGTAGACGATCCCCCACATCAGAATGGCGAAGATGAACGCCATCACCAGGTTTCCGTGGCTGACGAAGTAGAGGTACGGGAAGCCGAGGACTCCGGCGCCGAGACAACCTGCGATGATCACCGGGCGGCGACCGATTCGGTCGGAAAGATTACCCACGTACGGGATCAGGATCACCGCAACGACGTTGCCTGCCACCGAGATCCAGAGGTAGTTGGCCGCCGTCAAGCCGACTCCATAGCCGGCGCTGGTCGCGAAGGTCGCACCGAAGACGGTCACCGTGGTCGGAACGACATTCATCAGTGCCATGCAGATGACCCGGAGCATGTCGCTGCCATTCTCCTTGACCGCCATGACGATCGGCGCCTTGGGCACCTCGCCGTGCACTTCCTCCTCCTTGAACGCGGGCGTCTCGTCGACCCGTCGCCGGATGATGACGCCCGCGAGGACCACGACGGCGCTGAGCAGGAACGGGATCCGCCAACCCCAGCTCTCGAAGGCATCTTTCGGCAGTATCACCGACAGCGGCAGGAAGATGGCGGCGGCGAGGATCTGGCCGGCCTGGACGCCTTGCAGGGTGAAGCTGCTGAAGTAGCCGCGTCTACCGAACGGTGAGTGCTCCATGATCATCGAACCGGCTCCGGCGATCTCGCCGCCGACTGCGAAGCCCTGGATCAACCGAAGGGCGACCAGCAGAATCGGCGCCCAGATCCCGATCGCGGCGTACGACGGCAGCAACCCGACGCAGAACGTGGAGAACCCGATCATCATCATGCACAGGATCAGGACGGTCTTTCGGCCGTGCTTGTCGCCCCAATGGCCGAGAATGAACGCGCCGAGTGGTCGCGCGGCGTAGCCGACGCCGAACGTGGCGAACGACGCGACGATGCCGACCTGTGGGTTGTCCGCGGGGAAGAAGAGCGTTGGGAACACCAACGCCGCGGCCTGTGCGTAGATGAAGAAGTCGTAGTACTCCAGAGCACTGCCGATCCAACCGCTCATGGCGGCCTTCTTGGGCGTTTTGGCGAACTCCGTGGGTTCGTGCGAACCCGCCGCCTCAACGATCTGGTCTGCCATTGGTCATTCTCCTCGTCACGGTACGAGCGCGCCGTTGGCGGCTGCATTCGTAGTTGACCCGCGCGGACCGGTGTGGTCAACGACACGGGGAGGCATTTCCGCTGGGCGGCACCGATATGCCTGGAGGCCGGCCGATCGCGGCGATCTACGACGGGTCCGTGCCGCCCTGACCATCGCGAATGCGCGCCGTCACCTCGACCATGAATCGCGGGCTTTCCGAGGGTCTCCCGAACGCGGTGACCTCCACCGCCGACCGGGCGGGACGATGATCGCCGAAGGCCCGCTTCCACACCTCGTTCAGCGCTGGGCGGTCGCGCTGCAGGTGCGTGGTGAAGATGCCGACGCGGACCACGTCGCCGAGATCGCCACCCGCGGCGCGCAAGATGGCGCCCAGGTTGGCGAAGAGCTGTTCGGCTTCCGCCTCAGCGTCATCGGGCAGCTGCCCAGTCTTCGGATCAGTCCCGAACAGAGCGGATACGAATACCCAACCGTCCACTTCGACCGCCTGTGGGACGGGCCCCTGGTGGGTCGGTGCTCCCCCGGTTTCGATCGTTCGCATGCGGGATCACTCCTTGGTCGAGGTTCGACGGCGGTTGACTGCGCGCAACGACTTCAACACTCACACGCGTGAACCCGCACGGACGTGGTCGTTCCGGCGAGTGGGAAGACGTGGCCGTTGGCTTCTGCTGCGGCCTTCGACGAGCGACTCTGGTCGTGATGCCCAGTGCCAACGGAGGTCGCGAGTGAGCGTTTACCACACCGAACACCTGGAGCCGGTCGGAGCGCACCGGTGATAAGTGGCCGCACGACTCTGATCGCGCATCTCGGTTACCCGACCGAGGCGTTCAAGGCGCCGATGATCTACAACCCGTATTTCGAGAAGGCCGGCATCGACGCCGTGGTGATGCCGATGGGCGTGACGGCCGCCGACTATCCAAGCTTCCTTCGAGAGTTGTTCAACGTCACCAACATCCGTGGGGCCCTGGTGACGATGCCGCACAAGAGGACCACGATCGAGCTTGCCGACGAAGTCAGTCCGACGGCGCGAATCGCGGGCGCGGCCAACGCCCTGCTTGAAGCGGGAGGACGGAACGCTGCTCGCCGACATGTTCGACGGCGAGGGGTTCACCCGGGGCGTACGCAACAAGGGCCACGAGCTTCGAAACGCGAGCGCACTGGTGATCGGCGCGGGCGGCGTCGGGTCGGCGATCGCGGCTTCGCTTGCCGCTGCAGGGGTCTCACGGATGGGGCTCGATGATGCGATGGACGAGGCGGCCAAATCGCTCGCCAGCCGATTGGCCATGCACTACCCCGACCTCGACGTGAGCACCGGATCCGCCGATCCCACCGGTTACGACATCGTCGTCAACGCCACCCCGCTCGGGATGAACGAGGGCGATCCCCTGCCGATCGACATGAGCCTGGTCGCGCCAACCACGTTCGTCGGTGAGGTCGTCATGAAGGCGGAGGTGACCCCCTTCCTGCGGGCGGCCCGAGAACGGGGCTGCCCGACTCAGATCGGTACCGACATGCTGTTCGAACAGATCCCGGCGTACCTGGAGTTCTTCGGCTTCGGTACAACTACTCCCGAAGAGCTGCGCAGCGTTGCGCAACTCCAGTACTGACGACCACACTCGGGCGATCACCGCAAACGGCCTCGTGCGCTGCACGATGCGCGCGGCAACCGAGTGTGAGGTCGTTCGAGAGCAGGAGCAGGAATGATCGAGCTCGTAGGAATCATCGGCGGCGGCATCATGGGGGCGGGTATCGCAGAGGTCACCGCCCGCAGCGGCTGTGACGTCGTCCTCCGCGAGGTGGACATGGCGGCGGTCGGAGGCCGCGCAGCGCCGCCTCACCGCCTCGCTGGACAAGGCCGTCCGCAACGGCAAGCTCGCAGCCGACGAACGCGATGTCATCCTCAAGCGGGTCCGCTTCACCGACTCATTGGACGATCTCGCCGACTGCGACCTGATCACCGAGGCCGCCATCGAGAACGAGAAGGCCAAGACGGCGATCTTCGCCGCCTTGGGCGAGGTCGTCCGGCCGGACGCGCTCCTGACCAGCAACACGTCGTCGATACCGATCATGAAACTTGCTGCGGTGACGCCCAACCCGGAACGCGTCCTCGGCATGCACTTCTTCAACCCGGCACCGGTGCTGCCGCTGGTCGAGGTCATTCCGTGTGAGCTGACCTCCGTCGAGTCCGTGGAGCGGGTGAGCGAGTTCGCCCACGGCAAGCTCGGCAAGACCATCATCACCGCCAAGGACCGGGCCGGATTCGTCGTCAATGCGCTCCTGATCCCATACCTGCTGTCCGCGATTCGGATGGTCGACGCCGGACTCGCCTCCGCCGAGGACATCGACACGGGCATGGTCGCCGGGTGTGCGCACCCGATGGGCCCGCTGGCACTGACCGACCTCATCGGACTCGACACCGCCGCCGCCGTTGCCGTGTCGATGTACGAGGAGACGAAGGAACAGTTGTATGCACCTCCGGCTCTGTTGCTGCGAAAGGTGGAGGCCGGAGATCTCGGTCGCAAGACGGGGCGAGGATTCTTCTCCTATCGCTAACCGACCGTAGCCGCGGTTCCCACTGAGTAGCGAACGGCTTTACCTTGCCCGACGACCGCTAAATAGTGGAGATCAATGCAAGCGGCAGCGATGAAGGGTCCGTGATGTCGACAGCAGCTGGGCACGACCGCGGCATCAAGCGGGCAATCGCCACGGTTGGCCTCGACGCCGGGCTCATCGACGCCATGCGCGAGTACGGCATTCTCTACGACCGGGAAAAGGGCGGCGAGTTCTATCACCTGTATACGTCCGTGCAGGGTTCACGGGTGTTCTTCGAGGTCGTCCAACGGGTCGGCTCCTACGCGTCATACGGGTCGGCGAATTCCGCTGTCCGCATGACGGCGCAGCGCGGCGCACGGGCAAATCGGTCCCGGCCAGCGATGCCCGCCGTCTAGGAATGGCACGTCGCCTCCCGCCGGTCGTCATGGGCCCGCGCGTCAGCTTCACTCTGCCGAACGGCGCGGCGATGGCATACCGAGACAGCGCGCCGTCGGCCAATCCACCGGTGATGCTGCTCCACGGCGTCGGCATGACGGCCGACCTGAACTGGGGGGCGGCCTACCCGGCCCTCTGCCGGCAATACCGTGTCATCGCACCAGATCTACCGGGCCACGGCCGTGGCGTCCGCCCATGGCCGAAATTCGGCATCGAAGAGTGCGCGGACCACATCATGACGTTGGCCGATTCGCTCGGCCTCGAGAAGTTCATCGCATGTGGCTACTCAATGGGAAGCCTTGTTGCACAGCAGATGTGGCGGCGTTACCCAGACCGGATCAGTGGGCTCGTGCTCGGTGCGACGTCGCGCAACTTCCTCGGCTCCGCGGCCGAGCGAATGGCCTCGTCGCTGTCACCGGTCTTCGCCGTCGCCGCCCAGATGAACCCCTTTCTACGGGTGGTGGGGGCGGATGCCTTCGGCCTCGGCTACCTGAACGACCTCGACGGCGCGGCCCGCGCGTACGTGCACAGCGAGATGAGCCTGACCAGCATGGCGACGGTGGCTGCGGCGGTCGCGGCGGTCGGCGAGTTCACCTCTCACGAATGGATCGGCGACGTCGACGTGCCGGTGTCCGTCCTGGTGACGACGAGGGACTCGGTGGTGCCCACCAGCAGGCAGTTGAAACTCGCCGAGGCGATGCCGAACGCCACCGTCGTCACGGTGGAGGGCGATCACGGCGTATTCGCCGCGACACCAAAGCTTTTCGCCGAGAAACTGCTAGAAGCGTGCGAGGCAGTGAATAGCTCTCGGTAAACATCCTGCGGCGCAACCGGTTCTGTCACGGACTCACAACAGGCCCCGAGTTCCGCTGCGTCGGTGGACAACCGATGTCGACGAGTCGTCGTCGTGGCAACGAGGTGTTCCGCTCTGCGGGACGATTGCCTTGAGTATGTCTGTGGACGGGCGCACAGTTCAAACAATCCCGGGTCCGGTTCAGCCTGGCCCCCAGCAATCGTGCCATGAAAGGCAGCTTCCCCATGATCGACGGTGTACGAGTCGGCCGCCAGTACGGTCGCGCCATCCCCAGGTGGAACTGTCATGAACGCGACGAACACCTCAGTCATCGTGGCCGGTGCACGAACCCCGGTCGGGCGCCTGATGGGGTCGCTGTCCGGGTTCTCGGGCTCCGATCTCGGCGGCATCGCAATCAAGGCAGCACTGGCCAAGGCGGGCGTGTCCGGTGATCAGGTCCAGTACGTGATCATGGGGCAAGTGCTCACCGCTGGCGCCGGCCAAATACCGGCCCGGCAAGCCGCCGTTGCCGCAGGCATTCCGATGTCCGTGCCCGCCCTCACCATCAACAAGGTGTGCCTATCCGGTATCGATGCCATCGCCTTGGCGGATCAGTTGATTCGAGCCGGCAACTTCGACGTGGTGGTGGCCGGCGGCCAGGAATCGATGACGCGGGCCCCGCATATGCTGGAGAAGTCCCGGTCCGGCTTCAAATACGGCGACGTGACGCTCAAGGATCACCTCGCCTACGACGGGCTCCACGACATCTTCACGGATCAGGCCATGGGTGTGCTCACCGACGACGCAAACGCGCTCACCCGCGAAGACCAGGACCAGTTCGCAGCCTCCTCGCACCAACGCGCGGCAGCGGCCTGGAAGAACGGACTCTTCGACGACGAGGTCACTGCGGTGCCCGTCCCCCAACGCACCGGTGATCCCGTGGTGTTCGCCCAGGACGAAGGCGTACGCGCGGACACCACCGCCGCATCCCTCTCGGTACTGCGGCCGGCGTTCTCCAAAACCGGCACCATCACCGCGGGCAACGCCTCATCGATCAACGACGGCGCCGCAGCAGTCGTGGTGATGAGCAAGGCCAAAGCAATTGAACTGGGTCTCGATTGGCTCGCCGAAATCGGTGCGCACGGTGTGGTGGCCGGACCGGACTCGACACTTCAGCAACAGCCGGCCAACGCCATCGCGGCGGCCTGCGCACAGGAACGCCTTGACCCGACCGCCCTCGATCTCGTCGAGATCAACGAAGCCTTCGCCGCAGTCGGTATCGAGTCAACGCGCACCTTGGGCCTGGATCCGTCGAAGGTCAACGTCAACGGCGGCGCCATCGCCATCGGTCATCCGATTGGCATGTCCGGGGCCAGGATCACCTTGCACCTCGCGCTGGAATTGAACCGGCGTGGCGGCGGAATCGGAGCAGCCGCACTATGCGGCGGCGGTGGACAGGGGTCCGCATTGATCTTGCGCGTCCGCCTAAGCCGTTCCCTGCCAGGGGTGCCCGGTCATCAGCGACGCCGCCACTCCGCCATCACCTGGATGGCGGGTCTTCCTCGGACGCCCCGATGGGCCGTCGTCATACGGGTGTCGTTTTCCAAGCAGCGGGTTATGGTGAGTCTATCTCAGAGAGCGCCACACCCACGACGATGTGGCGTCCGCGAGCGTAGGGAGGCAGACATGTCCGGGACGATGCCTGACCCCCCTTCGGGGGCCAATCCCCTTGGCGAACTGGCCAAGTTCGCGCTGGCTGCCACCGAACGCAACATGACGCTGGCTCGGAACTGGTCGGACGCGGTGCTGACGACGCTCAAGGAGCAGTCGGATGACGCGCGGGCGAACCTGACCACACTGACAGCCACGCTGGAGGCGATGGAGCGGACGCTGACCAGCCAGGAGGAAACGAACCGCGCCTTGCGACAGAGCCTCGAAGGCTATCGGCAGCTCGTCGAGGGCTACGCGGCCGCGCAGGAGCGCACCGCCCGATTGGTGCAAAGCTCTGTCGACGACCTCAAGGCGGCTGGCCAAGGTCAGATGGAGGCGGCGAGGGCGCTGCTGACGCCACCGACAGTGGCGTCCGCGGCCACCGAGCCGTTCATGCAGATGATGCAGGCGTGGACCGACACCTTCGCCCGCTTCAGCGGCATCGGAACAGCAGATTCCCATCCATCCTGACTGGTCGCCGAGGCCCGTGGCTGTCTCGAATTACTGGGCGCCCTGCATGACTCGAAGTCAATCAGCGAGATCGCCGAGGCGCGTACAGCCAGCGTTCGAGCAACAGCGCCAGGCGCGGCTGGACGACCCACGTCATCAGCGCCGACACCGAGAACGAAATCAACGCCACCCGCGGAACGAGTGCGATGGGCGGAGCGAAGCGGTACAGCACCAGATTCAGCATCAGCTGGAGCACGAAGATCACGACCGAGGTGACGACGAACATCTTCCAGCGCGGCGGCGCGGGCGCGGTGCGGCCGGGCACTTCGAACCACGTCTCGAGCCCCGTCATCCGCCGCACGTGCGACGTCGACATCACCTGCTCACCGTGAGCCAACAGATCGGACCTGGTCCGCGAATGTTCCCACCGTTGCAGGTCTTCGGCCGAGGCGAACCTGTAGACGACGTGCCACAACTCGCCGACGTGCCCCGGCTGGAGCAGACCCGCCCCGAGGAATCCGTCGAAATGCGATGCCGCCCGCGTCAACTCCGACGCCCACTCCTCGAACTCGATCTCCTTGCCCGGCACGACCCGCCGGGCGACGAGCACCGTGACCGGCCCACCGGTCTCGTCGACCTCGCTCATCCTCGGCGGCACACGATCAGCTGAGCTCGGTTGACCAATCCCGCTGCTCGAGCGAATCCCTGATGTGCAACAGGAACTTCGACGCGGTCGACCCGTCGAAGGCACGGTGGTCGTAGACCATTCCGATGATGCCGACGGGGTGGATCGCGATCGCATCGCCGATGGCAACTGGGCGGCGCTTCACACCGTCGGTGCACAGGATCGCCACGTTCGGTTGGTTGATGATCGGCGACGAGGCGTAACTGGCGAACGGTCCCGGGTTGGTGATGGTGAACGTCGAGCCCTGCATCTCCTTGTTGGACAGTTCCTTCGCCCGTGCCGCCGCCGCCTTGGTGGCGATCTGGCTGGCGATGCCTCGGATGTTCAAGCTGTCCGCGTCCTTCACGACCGGCACTACGAGTCCCTGCTCGTCCAGATCCACTGCGACACCGAGATTGACGTACGGATGCAGTGTCATCGTCTTGGATTCGAGGTCGATGGACGAGTTGACCGTCGGGAATTGCCGCAGTGCGTCGCATACCGCGCGAGAGATGAACGGCAGGTAGCTCAACGACGCACCGGTCTCCTTCTTGAAGCGCGACTTGAACTCCGTGCGCACCTTTTCGATGTTGTCGAAGTCCACCTCCACCGATGTCCACACGGATGCGGCCTGCGTCTGTGACGCCTTGAGGGTGTCCGCGAGGATCAGACGCATCCTGCTCAGCGGGACCACTTCATCCCGTCCGTCCTTGCCCGCCTTGGGCGCTCGGGCCGCCGCTGGAGCGGCGGCCGGAGCGGCTGCGGGCGCGGCCGGTGCGGCGGTCTTGGCTGCGGCGATGGCGTTGCCGACGTCCTCCCGCCGAATCCGGCCACCGGCGCCCGTCCCGGAAATCGTCGCCACGTCGAGTCCGCTCTCGGCGACCAGCCTTCGCACCAGTGGCGACAACAGGCGTCCGCCGCCTGCGGCGGCGGCGCGCGTCGCGGGGGCCGTGGCGGTAGCCGCACCGACGGGCCGTGTGCTGCCGTTGCCGGCGGGGCCGCTGCCGTTGCCGTTGGTGGTCGGCGGGCGGCTCGGCGACCGCGGCGCCGGGTGCGCCGATGCGTGCCAGCACCGTGCCGACCGGCACCGTCTCACCCTCGCCGACCAGGATGGCCAGCATCGTCCCGTCGTAAGGGCTCGGGATCTCCGAATCCACCTTGTCCGTCGACACGTCGAACAACACGTCGTCGAGCGCGACGGCGTCTCCGACGGCCTTGAACCAGGTGCCGATCGTGCCCTCGGTCACCGACTCGCCCAGCTTCGGCATGGTGAGTTCGAAGACCTCACCCGATGCGGACGGCGAGAAGCCGGCATCCGTCGTCGGGCCCTCCGAACCGCCCACCGACGGCGTCGACAGATCGTTGAGCGACCGTCCGCCTGCGGCCGCGACCCCGTGCGCAGCAGAGGGGAGGCGGTTCTGCACCGGAGTGCCCTTCCCTCCGATCTTCATGATCGGCGCGCCGACGGAGACGGTGTCGCCCTCTTGGGCAAGGACTTCCAGTACGACGCCGTCGTACGAGCTCGGCACCTCGGTATCGACCTTGTCGGTCGACACCTCGAACAGCGGGTCGTCGAACTCGACCTCGTCGCCGACGTTCTTGAAGAAGGTGCCGATCACCCCCTCCGTCACCGACTCACCCAACTTCGGCAGGGTCACAACCCATGTCTCATCGGACATTTCAATCGCCTCCAGACCTATATCAGCCGTGCAACGATCGACCGGAGAAGGTAATCATCGTCTCGCCGATTGCCTCCGAGAGGCTTGGATGAGCATGGATGAGCGAGCCGACATCGGCCGGCAACGCGTCCCAGTTGACAGCCAGGTACCCCTCGTGGAGCAGCTCACTCGCCCACGGCCCGACCAGATGCAGTCCGAGTATCGGACCATCCTTCGCCGCAACCACTTTCACCAGACCCTCGGTGTCGCCGACGATCATGGCTCGTCCGTTCCCCGCGAATGAGTGCTTGTGCACCTCGACGTCGTGTCCCGCGTCTCGCGCCTCGGCTTCGGTCATCCCGACCCAGGCGACTTCCGGATGCGTGTACACGACCCAGGGAACCTTGCCGTAGTCCACCGGCGCGGGGTTCTCACCAAGCACCGACTGCACCGCGACGACCGCCTCGGCGTACGCGACGTGCGCAAGCCCAGGGGTCGGCACGCAGTCACCGATGGCGTAGACGCCGGGCCGGGTGGTCTGCATCGTCGAGGTGTCGACCGAGATGAACCCGCGGTCGGACACCTCCACACCGGCCGCGTCCAGACCCATCCCCTCAGTGACTGGCCTGCGACCGATGGCGACGAGCAGCTGGTCGACTTCGATCTTCTCCGACCCCTTCGGTGTCTCGAACGGGACGAGTACGCCGTTGCTGGTCAACTCCACCGTTCCCACCCGGGCTTCGGCGAAGATGTTGGTGCCGCGCCGGGCAAGGGCCTTGGCGAGCACGTCCGCGGTGTCGCGGTCCGGGCCGATCGGCAACACGCCGTGCGGAAGTGCCTCCAAAAGCGTGGTATGAACCCCGAAGTCGGTGAAGACAGACGCGAACTCGGCGCCGATGACGCCACCGCCGATCACCGCAACCCGCTCCGGAAGCGTTGCCGCAGTGCTGTTGGTGGCCTGATCGGACGTCACGATGCGTTCGCCGTCGATCTCCAGCCCCGGCAGCGGGCGCGGCTCGGACCCGGAACAGACGATCACGGCCTTGCCGCTCATCGTCTGGCCATCGACAGCGACCGCACCGTCCGGAGTCAGCGTGCCGAACCCGTTGACGACGGTCACCTTGCGTCGTTTGAGCAGACCCGACAGCCCCTTGGACAGGTTGGTGACGATGCCACTCTTGCGGTTGTTGACCGCCTGCCAATCGGCCGTCGGCTTCGCGTTGGCGCCAAGACTGATCCCGAAGTCGCCCGCATGGTGCACCGTGCGGAACACCTCCGCGGCCTGCAGCAACGCCTTCGCAGGGATGCAGCCGCGATGCAGGCAGGTGCCACCGACGGTCTGCTTCTCGATCAGTGCCACCTTCTGACCGGCCGAGGCGGCATAGAGAGCGGCCGCGTAACCACCGGGCCCACCGCCCAACACGATGATGTCGAAGTCGGTCACGCTCTCGCCACCTCTCGTAAGGTCTGCGCGATTTCGGCGGGCTGCGGGACCACCGCATCCTCGAGGGGCGGGCTGGTGGGGGTCGGAGTGTTCTTGGCAGCGATCCGCACCACCGGCCAGTCCAGATGCCAGAAGCACTTCTCCTGCACCTCGGCGGCGATCTCCGCGCCATACCCGAGCCGTCGCGCGGCTTCGTGCAGCACGACCGCCTTCGCGGTCTTCTTGACCGACGTGACGATCGTGTCGATGTCCAGCGGCACCAGAGTCCGGATGTCGATGACCTCGACCGAGATCCCTTCGGAATCAAGCTCATCCGCAATTTCAACGCCCTGCGACACACCGGCTGAATACGTGATCAGAGTGACGTCGCTGCCCTCGCGGACCACCTTGGCCTGCCCGAGCGGGATGGGGTCGAGATTGATCGGTCCGTCGCTGCGTAGCCTGCGGTACAGGTACTTGTTCTCCAGGTACAAGACCGGGTTGTTGTCCCTGATCGCACTGATGAGCAGACCCGCCGCATCCTGCGGGGTGCCGGGCATGACGATCTTCAATCCGGGCACGTGCGCGAAGTAGGATTCGACGCTCTGCGAGTGCGTTGGACCGGCCCGAAGTCGCGCCCCGAACGGCGCTCGCATCGTGACCGGCATCGCGTCTCCCGTGCGGTAATGGTGCCGTGCCATCACGTTGATGATGGGATCGAACGCGCACGAGATGAAGTCGGCGAACTGATACTCGACGATCGGGCGCAGCCCGACGAGGGCCGCGCCTGCCGCCAGACCCGTGAATCCGGTTTCGGCGATCGGAGTGTCGACGACGCGCCGCGGTCCGAACTTCTCCAGAAAGCCCTTCGTCACCTTGAAGGCGCCGCCGAACTGGCCGACGTCTTCGCCGATGAGGAAGACGTCGGGATCGGCCTCCATCTCCGACATCATCGCCGCACCAATGGCTTCGAGATAGGTAACTCCGCCTGGGTCGGCTTTAGTCGGCATAGACGCCCTCCTCCACCGTGCTCGCATCGGGCATCGGATCTCCGAGTGCCTTCTTGCGGGCGTCAATTGCGTGTTGCCGCGCCTTTTCGTGAGTCTCCTTGGCGGTGACGTCACTGATCACGCCGTTGTCGATCAGCACTCGCTCGAACAGTTCGACGGGATCCTTCTTGCGCCACTCCTCGAACATCTCCCGCGGCACGTAGTCGGCGGGATCGTGCTCGGCGTGACCGTGCATGCGCATCGTCACGGCTTCGACCATCGACGGCCCCCCGCCCTCCCTGGCCCTGGCGACGGCAGTACTGACCGCGTCATAGACCGCGAGCGCGTCCGTGCCATCGACCTTCACGCCGGGAAACCCGTACGCCACCGCCTTGGCGGCGAAATCCGTCGACGCCGTCTGCATGCTGACGGGCGTCGAATAGGCGAACTGGTTGTTCTCGATCACGAAGACGACCGGCAGCGTCAAGGCGCCTGCCATGTTGAGCGCCTCGTGAAAGTCCGCACGGGAGGTGGACCCGTCGCCGCAGAATGCAAGGCACACTTTGTCTTCGCCGCGGTACTTCGCCGCGAAGGCCATGCCGGTGGCGACGGGGAAGTTCGCCGGAATGTGGCTGGGCAGATTGTAGATGCCCAAGTCGAGCCGGCCGTAGTGCAACGTGCCGTCGCGGCCTCCGGTCGGCGAGGTGGCCTTGCCCATGAAGCTCGCCATCACCTGCCACGGCTCCATCCCCCGGCACAGATGCGCACCGAGATCACGATGGATCGGTGCCATGTAATCGCCGTCGCGCAGCGCGGCCGCGGCTCCGACGGAGATCGCCTCGTGCCAGTGCCCGGTGTACAACGATCCGAGCAGATCGCCGGTCTTGTACATCGCGACCATGCGGTCCTCGACCGCCCTGGTCAACACCATCATCTCGTAGATCCGCACCAGCACCGCCGGATCGCGGCCGGACACTGCGTCACCCGCTGACTGCGGCTTGGATTCGGTTGAGGTCGCCATCGTTTCGCCGGCCGTCGCTACGAGAGGAACTCGAGCAGGCTGCGGTTGAAGTCGGCGTTCCGTTCGATCATCGACCAGTGTCCGCAGTGCGAATAAACGGAAAGATCGGCGTTGTCGATGAGCTCTTCCAACCGGAGCGACGTCTGGAGCGGAATCACCTGGTCCTCGCGGCCGTGAAGGATCAGCGTTCGGTGCGGAAGTGCTCGAATGTCCTCCTCGGGCGTGCACATTGCCTCGACCCAGCGCTGGCGCGGCGCAGGGAACATCGACGAGAACGACTCCTGAAATCCCGGCTGGATGCTGCCCTCGTAGCGCACCTGCGCGAGTTCGTCGTTCACCAGCTCGCGTGAATAGGCGAACACGTCGAGCACCTTGCGCATGTTCTCGAAGGACGCCTCGTACCCCCACACGCGTTCGAGGCCCTCGGTGATCGGGAAGGGCACGCCCATGCTGCCCATGAGGACGAGCTTGTCGATGCGCTCGGGATGTTGGGTGGCGATCCTCAAGGCGATGGCGCCGCCGAAGCTGTTCCCCACCAGGCTCGTCTTCTCGATCCCGAGTGCGTCCATCAGCCCGACGGTCTGATCCGCCCACGTCTGCACGTTGTACTGGACATCCTTGGGCCGCTCCGAGAAGCCGAAGCCGACCATGTCCGGCGCGATGACGCGGAATTTGGTCGCCAGTGCAGGTATCACCAGACGCCAGTTCGCGTAGGACGTGACGCCAGGACCCGAACCGTGGATCAAGAGGACGGTGTCATCACCGGAACCATCCTCGAGATAGTTGGTTTCGATTCCGTTGGCGACCACCGTCGACCCGATTTCAGGCTTCACCGTGGCTGTCATGATTTACTCTCCCGTCCAATTGCGATGTACTGCAGTACGTCTCACCCAAGTGAGCAAGAAGGTCAGTCGTAGTAGCGAAAGACCAGATCGGCCACGCAACACGGTTTCGGTTCGTGCTCGATCTCGTAAGTCAGGTGGTAGACGGCCTCGGTGCCGTCCTTCACTTCGTTCACCTCGATCAACTCGACCTGCATGCGGCTGCGCGAGCCCACCTTCAACGGCGCGGGGAAACGCACCTTGTTGAGTCCGTAGTTGAGGATCACGTTGAACCCGTTGACGACGCAGACCGACCAGAGCAGTCCGGTGGCCGTCCCCAAGGTCAGGAACCCGTGCTGGACGGTGGTGCCGAACGGGCCCGTCGCCGCTCGTTCTGGGTCGACGTGGATGTACTGCTCGTCACCGGTGAGTTTGGCGAACGTGTCGACGTTCTCCTGCTTGGTCTCGACCCAATCGCTGACACCGAGCACCGTGCCGACTCGATCGCGCAGCCCCGCCAGACCCTCGATTACGAGCGGCTGCCGCGTGTCACCCGGTGCGGCATCGACAGTCATTGATCGCCCCTTCTCGTCGTTTCAAGAGCTGTAGGCGGGCATCAACTGCCGCCTGCGGCGAGTCAAACACCCGCAGGGTTGGCGTCGCCACCACGAAGGGTGGTCTTTCCACCCAGCGAGAGCGCGGGATGGCGCACCGTCGGGATCCACTCCAACGCAGGAGTTCTCCGGCGCCGCGCCGGGTGGCTTCAAGATCGCCACCGCATTGCCGCCGCGGCGACTATTCGCCGATCGCTTGGTCGGGAACCTCGGCGTCAGCGCCGACCGCGGGCTCGTGGTGGTCGCCGCGGGTCAGGAGGACGGTCGCCAGCAGCGCGGCCACCGCGCCCCCAGCCACCACCGCCGCCATGGGAACCGCGGTTCCTTCACCGCCAAGAGCCATGAACGGCGACACCAGGATTCCCCCGCCGAACATGCATGCGCCGAGCACCGCAGACGCCGCTCCGGCCGCCGGTGCCCGCTTCACACCGAGCACCGTCGCATTGGCCGAAATCAGGCCACGGCTGGCCACCACGAGGAACAGTGGGGGCAGCACGGCCAGCACGCTCAGCCCGTCGGCGACGACGACGACCAGGATCACCGCGGCCACCGTCGAGGACCCCAGGCCGAGAACCAGCAGTCGATGAACGGGGAATCGGCGAACCAGGCGCGCGTTGAGCAAGCCGAGCAGGATCATCCCAACGGCGTTGAGCGCGAACACCAGGCTGAACTGAGTCGCGGACAGGCCGAACACCTCCTGGAGCGCGAACGGCGATCCGGAAATGTAGCCGAACAGCGAGGCATACGCGAAGGTGACGGTCAGCGCGTAACCAGCGAAGACGCGGTCACGGCCCAGATCGATGAAGGCGCGGCCAGTGCTGCGTAACCCACCGGTGTGTCGCCGGTCCGGCGGCAACGTTTCCGGGATGGCCCGCCAGATTGCGACAGCGAGCACCAGGCTGATCGCCGCCAGCAACCAGAACATCGGCCGCCAGCTGCCCGTCGCGGCCAGCAGCGCTCCGCCCAGTACGGGCGCCGCTATGGGTGCGACGCTGGACAACGTCATGAAGACCGAGAACAAGCGTGCCGCCTCCACCCCACTTGCGATGTCGGCAGCGACCGCGCGGGCGAGCACGATACCGCCGCCGCCGGAGGCACCCTGCAGGAAGCGCCACACGATGAGCCAGCCCACCGACGGCGCCAACGCGCACAGCACCGATGCAACGGCACAGACCATGGTCGAGCCGATGAGCAGCCGCCGGCGCCCGCGAGCATCCGACAGCGGCCCCAGCACCAACTGGCCCACGACCAGGCCGATCACGTCTGCGGTCAGCGTGAACTGCACCGCACTCTGGCTCGCGCCGAGGTCCGCCGCGAGCCCGGGGAACGCCGGCAGGTAGAGGTCCATCGACAGCGGGCCGAACGCAGTGAGGCCACCGAGAAGAACCGTCAGCACGGCGAAGCGGCGTCCGGTGAAGGCCTGCTGGATATCACGCATGAATTGAGTGTCGGGCGATACCATCGATCAGTCCAACACAATGTTTCGACACCATCTATCGAGGATTGAGATGGATGCTCGCCAGCTCGAATACTTCGTCGCGGTCGCCGAGGAGCTGAACTTCACCCGAGCCGCGGCGCGCTGTCACGTCGTGCAGTCCGCGCTGAGCTACCAGATCGCCAGGCTCGAACGCGAACACGGCGTCACCCTGTTCGAGCGCACCAGCCGTTCGGTCCGCCTCACCGCGGCAGGTGGACTGCTCCTTCCCCGTGCCGTCGCCGTGCTGAACGAGCTCGACGGTGCCCGCGCCGAACTGGCGGAGCTGTCCGGGGTGATCACGGGGCGGCTCCGGCTCGGCATGATCGGTGCCACTGGTCACGCCGCCCCCGTCGTGGAGCGCACGCTTGCCGCGTTCCATCGCCGCCACCCCGCCGTCGAAATCGCCATCCGCGACACCGGAAGCCTGCACATGGCTGAGCAGGTGCGGGCCGGCGAACTCGACATCGCGTTCGTCGGGCTGTTCGGCGATCAGCTGCCGGCCGATTGCACCCATCGGATCCTCGCCGACGAGCCGCTCGTCGCGGCAATTCCGCGGGATCATCCCCTATCCGAATCGCCAGCCGATCTCACCGCGCTCGCCGCGGCGAGCGCCTTCGTCGAGATGCGCGCAGAGTCCGGACTGCGCCATCAGGTCGACGCCGTGTTCGCCCGGGCCGGCGCCACTCGGCGAATTGCCTTCGAGTTGTCCACTTCTGAGGCCGTGGTGCGGTTCGTCGCGCTGGGATTCGGCCCGGCGCTGGTACCTCTCTCGGCGGCGAAAGCACGTCCTGACGACGTCGTCGTGGTAGAGCTCCCCGACCCCGCCGCTCGGCACCCGATCAGCCTGGTCCACCGCCGCCCTGCGCCAACGGCCCCGAGCGCCCGCGCCTTTCTGGCCCTCCTCGCCACATTCGAAGCGCCTGCGCCGTAGCCGAAACGCACGCGATGAACCGATTCCCGGCTTCCCAACCATCCCCGCGACGCCGTGAGAGCATCGCAAACGATCACGCAATCCAGACCCTGCCTCGCGTGGTATTCAACGCGACCGTGATCGAGGTGGTACTCATGGCAGGGAATTCAACCGAGCCGGGTCAGTCGGTTACGAGCAGAGTCTCCGCAATTCTGCTCGACCTTCACCGATTGCGACGAACGGTCGCTGACGGAAATCGCTCGCCTCGCCGGGCTACCCGTCTCCACGGCGCACAGGCTCGCGGTCGAGCTGGCCAGCCGGAACCTACTCGAGCGGGACGACAATGGTCATTACCACGTCGGGCTGCCACTTCGAGGAATGGGATTGTCCGAATGGGCGCCCCCGACTCTGATCGAACGTGCCGCATGCGTTCTCGACGATCTGTCCGGTGCCATTCACCGGCCGGCCCGCTTGGGCGTGCTGTCTGGCAGTGAGGTCAGATACGTCGAGAAGCGACCGAACTATCCCGTGACCAGTTTCGACATCGCTGCGACGCTGCCCGCACACGCGACCGCTCTCGGCAAGGTCCTACTGGCCTTCTCGCCGACACGTATCGCCGACGGCCTCATCGCGAAGGGCCTGACGCAGTTCACCCGATACACCGTGGTCGCGCCAGAGAAGTTCCGCCATAGTCTCTGCACCATTCGCCAGGCGCACGTGGCGGTGTCGTCGGGCGAACTCGAGGTCGGAACCCACTGCATCGCCATGCCGGTGTTCGCCGACGGAAAGATTCTCGCGGCGATAGAGGTGCAGGTGGGCGATCCGCAGAGCGATCTCGTCAAGGTATCCCCGGCGCTGGCGGTGGCGTGTGGAGGACTGTCCCGCGAGCTCAGCGCGGCAGCGAAGGGACGCCAACCCAACGGTCAACTCGGTGCGGGCCACGCAACGGGTTCGCACGCCGCGGCGATTCAGCAGCCGCGATCTGCGACCGGTTAGCCCACCTTCGCCAGCGCCGATCGCGGGCTTACTATGCCGTCGATCGTGCCCGGGGTGTGTTTGCCGTCGGAGCGTCGCCGCCCGCCGCCGAGGCGTGGGTACCGATCTCGTCGATCGCCTGATCGAGCGTGATCGTGCGGTGTGCACGATTCTTGGTGAACCAGAGAGAGCGGCCCCACGAATACAGGGTGCCGAACCGATTTCCCCACCCGATCAAATACAGCACGTGAATGAATGCCCACATGAAATAGGCAACAATGCCGGTGAAGCCCATTCCACCCGAGTGCGCCACGGCATGCGTTCGGCCGATTGTCGCCATGCTGCCCTTGTCGAAATACTTGAATGGCGCAACACTGGCGTCGCCGTCGAGTCGAGCGCGAATGACCTTGCCGACGTATTTCCCTTCTTGAAGCGCCGGTTGGGCGATGCCGGGCAGGCCGTTCAGCGAAACCATGTCGCCGATGGCGAACACCTCCGGATGACCGGGAAGCGTGCAGTCGGGCTCGACCATGATCCGACCCGCTCGATCGGTCTCGGCACCGGTCGCCGTGGCGAGCATCTTTGCCAGCGGGGACGCCTGCACACCCGCGGCCCAAACCTTGGTCCTGGCTTCGATGCGCTCCTCGCCGTCATCGTTCGTGACGGTGATCCCGTCCCTGTCTATTGCGGTGGCCGCAGTGGCGCAACGAACTTCGACACCCATCCGCTCGAGGGTCCGCGCGGTGTACCGCTGGAGTCGTTCGTCGAAGGGGCCGAGGACGGCCGGGCCTGCCTCGATGAGCACGATTCTGGCCTGACGTGTGTCGATCTCACGGTAATCACCGGGCAGCACGCGATGTGCCAGCTCGGCGATCTGCCCGACGACCTCGACACCCGTCGGGCCCGCCCCCACCACGACGAATGACAGGCACGCGTTCCGTTCCGCCGGATCGGTCGCCAGCTCAGCCATCTCGAACGCACCCAGAATGTGATTGCGAAGGTGGCGAGCATCCTCCAGGGTCTTCATTCCTGGCGCGAACTCCGCCCAATCGTCGTGCCCGAAATACGCATGTGTTGCACCGGCGGCGACGATCAAGGTGTCGTACGGCAGCGAGATTCGCGCTCCGTCCGGCGCGAGTGCCGAGACGGTTCTGGCGGTCAGATCGAGATTCGTGACCTCGCCGAGTACGACCCTGGTGTTCTTCTGCTTCTGCACCACTCGACGGAGCGCAGGCGCGATCAGACCCTCGGGCAGGATGCCGGTGGCGACCTGATACAGCAACGGCTGGAAGAGATGGTGGTTCGTCCGGTCGATTATCGTCACGTCGACATCGCACTTCGCCAGCACCCTGCTGACGTTCACCCCGCCGAAACCGCCGCCTACCACAACGACTTTGGGACGCGCAGGCGTCATCGGGTTGGCATCCATAACGACGTCCTAACGTGATCGGCGGCGAAGAGGCGGGCTACTTCAGACGGTCCTTGATGGCACCCAGGTATGCCTGCGATGTCTCGCGCATGAGTTCGGCTTGCGTCGACACCAGGGTCTCGACCCAGTCGGACGAGAGGTCCTTGGCGGTGTCCTCCTCGAGCTTGAGCACACCGTTCAGCATCTTCTCGTAGGCATCGAGCCATACCAGGCCGTTCTCCTTGCTCAGCGCGAGCACGCGCTCACTGGTCTGCTTGATGCGCTCAGCCGCCGCCTCGATATCCGGGGTGAACTTCTGGGTCGAAGTCATGTGCGTCCTCCCTGACGAATTTTCGTTGTCCGGTCCATGGCGACCCGCCGGCAGCGGTTTACGGACTGCGTGAGCCGTCGGAGCCTGCAAGCGGAGTCTGGCACCCCAGCGAGAGGCGACGATAGAGCCCAGCGAGGAAGTTCCATCCAGCAAGAAGGCCGTGGCTCCGGCGTACTCGCGCGTCCACCATGGACTTCGAACCAAGGAACGTGGAGGACTGGATGCTCGCGATCGACGTGCACAACCATGCGATGCCACTGCCGCTGCTCGAATGGCTCCAGCACGCCGGCCTGGCGGACCTGTCGAGGTCCACCGACGGCATCGTCCTGCTCGATCCGTCGGTGAGCGGAGTCGGCAAGAACACGCCCCTCCCCCTCGCCCGCTCTCAATACGACCCGCGCACCCGGCTTGCCGAGATGGACGACATCGGAGTGTCGGCGCACGCGGTGTCCATGCCGCCATTCCTCTACTGCTCCAACTCCGAGGACAGCCGGCTCGTCACGACGACCATCGCGCGGGGCAACGACGAACTCGCCCGCTATGTCGCCGACGGTGCCGGCCGGTTGTACGGCCTCGGGTCGATTCCGCTCGGCTTCCCGGACGCCGCCGACGAGGCTCGCCGCTGCCTCGACGATCTTGGGTTCCCTGGCGTCGCCATCGGCACCCGCGGCGGCGGCAAAGAACTCGATGACCCTGTGAACGACGATCTTTGGGCGTCTGCTCGCAGAACGCAACGCGTTCATCTTCGTCCACCCCAGCGGGGTTCCCGACGCGCACCGGCAACGCGACTTCTATCTACCCCAGCTGGTCGGCTACCCGGCGGAGACGGCGATCAGCATCGCCCGGATGATCTATGGCCGGGTGTTCGAACGTTTCGACCTCACGATGTGTCTGGCGCACGGTGGAGGGTGCCTACCATGGCTGCGCGGTCGACTCGATCTCGGCTGGCAGCGCAAGGACGTCGCGCACACCACCACGCTCCCACCGAGCGAATTCTGTAAGCGGCTGTATTACGACACGGCCGTGTTCGACACCACGCTCCTGTCCCACCTCGTCTCGGACATGGGTGTCGATCGGGTCCTCCTTGGGCACCGACCACCCGTTCGAGTTGGGCGATACCGACCCCATGACGACCGTCCGATCACTCGGTCTCGGTGACGACGACACAGAGTCGATCCTGTGGCGCACAGCGGATTCCCTGCTCGGTTCACCCCTTTCAGAGCTGCCCGAGGTTCATTCAGCCAAGCATCGCGGGTGATCGCGATGGACGGATTGTTGTTCGCCCGCCTGCAGTTCGGGTTGACGACGCTGTACCACTTCTTCTTCGTGCCGGTGTCGATCAGCCTGGCCCTGTACCTCGCGATCATGCAGACCGCGTGGTACCGCACGGGCAAGTCGAAATACCTCAAAATGGTGAAGTTCTGGAGCCTTCGCTCTGCTGCGCGTGCGGCTGCTCGACTCGGTGGACCGACTACCCAACGGGATGGACACGCACGTGGGGACGGCGGCCTCGACATGCAATCGTGGGAATCCGAGCACTGCTGGGCCGACCCTGGACGGCCGGAGCAGACCCTGTAACCCGCGCTAGTGGCGTTTAGCATTTGTCTCGGCGAGATAGTCCCCCTGGGATGGCCATCGAGATTAGGGTGGCCATGGGAGATTCTCGACGAGTGGTCTGCGACGCACAGGGTCCGCATTTTGCTGCGACAACCTCGTCTCCGAGAGATGAGGAAGGACATGGCGGGCAACTCGACCGATCCTGGACGGTCGGTCACAAGCAAGGTGACCGCCATTTTGATGGCATTCTCCGGCGGTGGCGTGCACACGCTGACCGAAATCGCCGGTTTCGCGAGCCTGCCGACGTCCACCGCTGCACCGGCTCGCCTCGGAACTGGTCGCCTGGCGTCTGCTTGAGCGCACCGAAGAGCGCAGCTACCGGATCGCTTGCCGCTGCGCATGATCGCTGGCGCACTCCGAGTCCGAAGCCCGCTCCTACGCACTGACGGTGATGCGGGCCCTACCCGTACTCGACGAGTCGTCCCGCGCAACCAAAGGAGAGGTACGACTAGGCATCCTGCGCGGCGCAGACGTCCTGACGCTGCAACCGCGCCACCACCGGTCTGATGACCGCATACGTGCTGAGGCGTTGATGCACTGCTCATACCCGGCGCACGCGGCAGCTTCGGGCAAGGCGCTGCTCGCATTCTCCCGACCAGAGGTCGTCGACAACGTCATCGAGGCCGGGCTGCCTGCGTTCACACCACACACCATCACTTCCCCAGATGTGCTGCGCCAGAAACTCTCCCTCATCCGGCTGACGCAGGTCGCGACGTCGCGCGACGAATTCCAAAGCGGTAGCGCCGCGATCGCCATGCCGATCTTCTACGGCAGAGGCCATGTCGCAGCCGCCATCGAACTGTCGGTGGAAGACCTCGGCAAGGATCGGAAGCCTGCCGCCAGCGCGCTCGCCGTTGCATGCCGCAGCCTGTCCCGCCAACTCACCACCGAGTTACACGTCACGGGCAACCAAAACTGCACCGCCAATCGTGCCCAACCCGTACTGCAGCCCCACCCCTGACCCACCCGTTGCGCCGGACGAGTTCGGATCGCGGTATCGCGACGCGTTTCCCAGGTCAGGGCCATCGGCTGCCGCAGCGGCCTCAACTGCCCCACAATAGTGGACCACTCTGCGGGACGGTTTTCTGGGAATCACTGGCTTTGACTGCCAGCCTCATGGGTACGAGATGAGGAGTACGACATTGGCGGGCAATTCGACCGACCCCGGACGGTCAGTGACCAGTAAGGTCACTGCCATCTTGATGGCATTCGCCGACGGGGGTGTCCACACGTTGACGGAGCTCGCCGTCTTCGGCGAACCTGCCGACCTCGACCGCGCACCGGCTCGCATCGGAATTGGTCGCCTGGCGCCTTCTGGAACGTACTGAGGAACGCAGCTACCGGATCGCTCTGCCGCTCCGAATGATCGGCAGCGCTCATCCCGAGTCGGACCTCTGCTCGTACACGCTGACGGTCATGCGCGCCATACCGGTACTCGACGATCTGTCGCGAGCGAGCAAAGGCGAGGTGCAGACTGGGCACCCTTCGCGGTACCGACGTCCTGATGTTGCGGCCCCGCGCCAACCGTTCGGCTGAACCCCTCCACGCCGAATCGCTGCTGCACAGCACCATTCCCGCGCACGCGACAGCTTCGGGCAAGGCGCTGCTCGCCTTCTTCCCCCACCTAGCGTCGTCGACCGCGTCATCGAAGCCGGACTGCCCGCATTCACGTCCCACACGATCACCCGGCCCGACGTCCTACGGCAGAAACTCACCACCATCAGGCTGACGCAGGTCGCGACTTCGCGTGACGAATTCGAATGCGGTACATCAGCTATCGCGATGCCGATCTTCTACGGTAGAGGCCGCGTGGCAGCCGCTGTCGAACTCAACGTTGCAGACTTGGGCAACGATCTGAAGCCGGCCGCCAGCGCCCTGTCCGTTGCGTGCCGTAGCCTGTCCCGGCAATTGGCCACCGAACTTCACAGGATGGGCAACGGTCACGCGACACATCATTCCGAGCCGACACCAAACCCCACCCCGGCGGCGAGTCGAGCCGGCAGGGGCTTCCTGCCAGTAGGAAGTAGCTCGTGCGAGGCGTCGCCCGAAGCGGGCGTCCTGCGCAACAACTCCACCACCCACAGTATCGCAAGGGACTCGTGTCGGCGTCCTCTGCAAGGCAACGCAATTCGTCACCTTTCGAGCGCTCGAAAACCCAAGGGGTCCCCATGACGTCGTCATGGGGACCCCTTGGGCCGCTCATCGGCGCACCGACGAGTCAATCATTGCTCTCTGAATGGGTGCGCACGCGTTCGGCAATCGGTCTCCAGTGCTCGACCAGTGCCGCGCGTCCCATGAAGAGACCAAGGTGGCCGGCGTCGACAGCTCACGCGAGATGTGGTCGGTCGGAGTCGATACCAAGGTCAGCGAAGGCCCAGACCTGCTCGGCAGGCGTGATGTGGTCCTTGGTGCCCGCCAGCAGGAAGATCGGGCAATCGATCGCTCGACAAGTTCACCTGCGTGTCGCCGACCACGAGCTCGCCCCGGGCCAGTTCGTTGTGGATGAACAGGTGCTCGATGATCCACAGGTAGAAGGCGCCGGGCAGGTCCTGCGTCCATTCGAACCAGTTGGTGAAGTCGATGTGCCGGGTCACGTACTCGGGATCGTGGATGTTGGCGAGCAGGCCCATCAGGCGCTCCATCTCGGCGCCCGGTTCCAGCAACTTGAAACCGCGCAGTTGGCTCTTCCCGAGCTGTAGGCCGCCACCGGCCTTCACCAGCGCCCGGTAGAGCAGCGAGTTCCTTGCGCCGCGCGAAGAGTCGAGTCCATTCCTGGATGCCGGACTGGCCGCGTGCGTGTCGATCGGTGCTCCACCGATCGTGAGCGTGTTCACCTGGTCAGGGTGCAGGCCTGCGTAGACCACCGCGAGCCAGCCACCCTGGCAATCGCCGACGAGATTCACCCGCCCCCCAAGCGAGTTCGCACGGCGTCCTCCAACACCTCGACGTACTCCTCGATCGAACAGCCGCGGTTTCCTGCGTCGCAGGCAGCCAGTCGATGGCGAAGATGCTGTCCAATCCGGCGTCGCGGAGGGTCATCATCTGGCTCTGGTCACGCCCGTAGTCGACGATCGACGACGCATGGCCGGCCTGCGGCGGAAGCACCAGCGTGGGCACGCCAGCGGTCGGCGACGGCGCCGAATAGTCCAGCAGCCGCGCGATGGGCCAGGACCGAACCTCGCGCGCATCGTGTGCCCACGTCGGCTTCTCGCGAAGCGTCGCGACGCGGGCGAACTCCGCCAAGTCCTCGGCAAGGTCCAGTGGTGAGCTGCTGCCGGGCGACCGCTCGGGCGGCATACTCGGTCGCGTTGGCGGCGGCCGACGCCCACGCATCGATTGGCGCCCAAGCGAACTGGGCGGCGATTGTCGTTGGCATGGTTGTCGGGCACGTGACGTCCTTCCGTGGTGGGAGCAGCACGAACACCGGCATTCCCGCGGCCTGTCGCTGAGTGCTCGTCAACCGCGGAAAGTGCCGGTGTCGGGTACGCGCGATGGTTTTACTTCAGCAGGTCGCGGGCGGCCTTGGTGTAGGCGTTCGTCACCTCGGTGATGATCGACGCCTGCGACTTGGCCAGCTGCCGAAATCCGCTCCACCTTGGTGGAGTCGGCGGCCTTCTGGCCGAAATCCAGCAACGTGTGCACCGTCTGCTCATAGGTATCGAGTGGACATGGTCCCGGTCTGCTTGGCGGCCGTGAGCACCTTGTCGTTCAGCCCGCGAATCCGCTCGGCGTTGGCGTCGAAGTCGACGTCGAACGGCGTCGGCGATCGTTGGTTCGCGGTCTTGGTCGGTGGTGCCATTGTCGTTTCCTCCTGTGATCGATTGTTGGCCATCTGCGGCCCGGTCGTTAGCTACGTTAGCACAGATTCTGCTAACGCTGCTACTTGTGATCGAACGCCACTCGCTTCGCGCGACGCGTCCAGTAGCGATCAATCCGCAGCGCCGGTGCGCAACTTCGATCATCGAAATAGCGGTTACCACGTGCAACGTTCGCCGCCTTGATCAGTCGGCGTCGTGGTTTCCCGACGCTCGGCGTACGCGGTTGGCGTCGATGAAACTTCGGTGGATCTCCGACATCGCGCGGCGCTGGGCGGCCGTGAGTTCGGGTGCGGCCGCGATCGCCTCCGCGAGCTCCGAATGGGCGTGGTCGTCAGTCGGACGGTCTCCGGCTCGACGAACCCCGCCCGCCGGTACAGCTCGTCGACCGACAGATCCAGCGAGGCGGCCAGCGCCTCGACGACCGCCTCCGAGGGTGCCCTCAGTCCCCGTTCGATCTGCGAGAGATAGGGATTGGAGATCCCGACGGACTTGGCCAGTTGGCGCATGGGCAGTGCCGCAAGCTCGCGCTGTTCCCGGATGATCGCGCCCGAGCAGACTCTGTGGTTTGTCTTGATCCACATCGTGAGACTAGCCCCCGACGCCGTTCCGACGACGAATGCGCTGCCGCCGTCTAGAACCAGCCCTTGCGCTTCGCCCAGATCAGCAGCGTCGTCGACATGGCCAGCATCACCGCCAGCAGTGACAGTCAGCGCTATCCAATGCGTCTGCTGGTTGACGATCACGTTCATGCCGAGAACCGAGGACAACGCCGTGATCGGCAGCGTCACGGCCGCGATCACCGCGAGCCGTTCGGCGGCGACGGTCATCTTCGTATTGGTCCGAGCCTGGTAGAACTCGATCGTTCCGTGCAGGTAGGCCTTCTGGCTGTCGGCCATCACCGACAGGTGGTGGAACTGATCGACAGCGTCCTCGAGGCAGTAACTGTCCGGGCCCCGGGCCGAAGGCCACGATGGTGACCATCCGGCCGTACACCTCGCGGCTCAGCGCAGACATGGTGCTGACCGTGAGCAGGCCGTGTCGCGCCCGGAACATCTCGTCGAGAAACGTCTCGGGATCGCCGAGGTGGCCACCGGTGACGCGCTGTTCGAGCTGCCCAGACGTCCTTGGTGAGCTCCGCGGTGTAGGCGCGCAGCCGCCCGGTCAATGCGGTCAGCAGAGCATACGAGAGCTCGAAAGCCTTGTTGGGCTTGAGCTTTCCGCTGTTCAGTCGACCCAGCACCGCGTCCACCTCGACCATCGCCGCCGACTGGTCGACCGCGGGATTGAGCGGGCCATGGACCGTGACGAGGTAGCGCTCGCCGATGAACTGGTCGAGTTCGACGTAGTGGACGTGGCCCCCGGCGCCGGGCTGCGGCGCGTGCAGCACCAGGAACAGATGGTCGTCGTATCGATGAATCTTGGGTACCTGATTGCGGTTCGCGCGAGTCCCGAATCGCGAGCGGATGGAACCCGAAGGTCGTCGTCAGGGTCTGCTCGGCCTGCTCGTTCCACTCCGGTATGTCGACCCAGACCAGCCCGTCGGTCCGGGCCAGACAGGGCGGGCAGGTCGGTCGGGTCGCGTAATTCGACTCCCGCGAGGAGAAATGAAACGGACGTCCATGTCGGCCTCCTGGCTGCCCGCTCGACGCCCATTCCGTCTTAGCACCTTCGGTCGAGCAAGCGTCGGATCGGGCCAGGCACGCACGGGGTTCACTCAGCGGAACCCGTCCTGCCGACCTTGACCGCCCGCCAGCCCAGGCGAGAGCGTGAAGCGATGAGCCAGGTTCGCATCGCGGTGGCCGGCGCCGGCATGATCGGCAGGCGGCACATCGAAGAAGTCGACGCCAGCGAGTCGGCCGACCTCGCATCGATCGTGGACCCCGGCCCGGCCGGGCCCGAGCTCGCGGAGCATGTACGGTGTGCCGCTGTACGCCTGTCCTCGCCGACTTGTTCGCCGACGACAAGCCCGACGGCATCATCCTCGCCACGCCGAACCAGATGCACGTCGACGGTGGCCTGGAGTGCGTCGCCGCGGGAGTACCCGTCATCGTCGAGAAGCCCATCGGGGACAACGTCACATCGGCCACCCGGCTCGTGGAGGCCGGCGAGATGGCCGGCGTACCCGTGCTCACCGGTCACCATCGCAACTACAGCCCGATCATGGCCAAGGCCCGCGAGATCATCCAAAGCGGTGTTCTGGGAACGCTTGTCGGCGTCTCGGGCACGGCCTTGTTCTACAAGCCAGACGACTACTTCGACGTCGGCGGCGGGTGGCGTCGGGAGCCGGGGGGCGGTCCGATCCTGCTCAACCTCACCCACGAGGTCAACAACCTGCTTTCGTTGGTCGGCGACATCGACACCGTGATGGCCGTGACGTCGAACTCCATCGAGAGTTCCCCGTCGAGGACACCTCGGCGATGATCTTCCAGTTCGCCAACGGTGCGCTCGGCACCTTCCTGCTCTCCGACGCCGCGGCGTCGGCACGCAGTTGGGAACAGACCTCCCGGGAGAACACCAGCTATCCCACCAGTGACGACGAAGACGCGTATCACATTGCCGGGACACGGGGTTCGCTGTCCGTACCCACGATGCGCGTCAAGACCTACGAAGCCGAGCGGTCGTGGTGGGAGCCGTTCACCACCTCGACCAACCCCGTCGAGCGCAGCGATCCTCTGGCCAACCAGGTGAAGCATTTCGCCGACGTCATCCGCGGCGACGCCGAGCCGATCTGCAGCGGTCGGGACGGACTCAGGACCATGCAGGTGGTCGACGCCGTGGTGGAGTCCGCCCGCAGTGGCCGACCCGTCACCGTCGCGCCCTGAACTGTCGCCCTCGTCACGTTTGCAAGACCTCCGCTTGGGCAGTCCGACGCGGAGCGCCGATTGTCTAGCTCAGCGAGCCACCATCCTGCTGGATGGTGGTAGCCTGGCCACAAGACGCGGGAGGGGAGACAATGGCCGAGATCGACAAGAGTGAAAAGATCACCATCAACGTCGGTCTCGTCGACCTCGGACAGATCGATCTGCTCGTCGATGAAGGCTTCTACGCCAACCGCACGGATTTCATCCGCACCGCGATCCGACGTCAGCTCGAAAGCCGGGCCGACGCCGTCAACGACACGGTGGCGCGCCGGGCCCTCACCCTTGGCACGCAGCACCTCACCCGCCGCGACCTCGAGCAAGTCCGCGACGCGGGGCAGACAGTCGAAATCCGCGTCCTCGGGCTGGCGACGATCGCCGATGACGTGAGCCCCGAACTCGCGGCGGAAACGATCAGCTCGGTCAAGGTCCTCGGCGCGTTCCGGGCGCCGCGGGCGGTCAAGGCAGTACTCGCCTCCCGAACCACCACCTGAACCCCACAGGCGCCGGCCGACCGGTCGACGTCGACGACACCCGAGAAGGACCCATGGACCACCGCAACACCGCGCCCGGCATGGCCGAAGCGCTGAGACTCACCCGTGCGGGCAGGCTCTCCGACGCGCTGGCGCTGATGCAGCGCACGCCTTGGCCTGCCCCCAGGCGGTCGGACTCCCCGTCGACACGTTCCGGGACAAGCCGACCGCGAAGCCCGGGACGGCCGAGGCCGCGGCGGCGCCCAGGCGGTGAGATCCGACATCTGAACCACACCGTCGCGGCCGGGACCAGAAGCTACGACCTGTACATCCCGACCGGCTACACCGGTGCGCCGGTGCCGCTGGTCGTCATGCTGCACGGCGGAAAGCAGGACGCCGCTGATTTCGCCGCAGGCACCAGGATGAACGACTTCGCCGAGAACCACACGTTCCTCGTCGCCTACCCGCAGCAGTCGGCCGCGGCCAACATGGGCGGGTACTGGAACTGGTTCTCCCCCGCCGACCAGCGGGCAGGTGCGGGCGAGCCTGCGCTCATCGCAGGCATCACCCGTCAGATCATGGCGGACCACGAAGTCGATCCGGCCCGGGTGTACGTCGCCGGTCTCTCGGCGGGCGGCGCGATGGCGGCGGTGATGGCCGCGACGTATCCGGACCTCTACGCAGCGGTCGGAGTGCATTCCGGGATCGCCTACGGCGCAGCGCGCAACGCCGCCGCGGCGTTCGCCGCGATGCGAACGGGCGGCACACCGGGACCGGGCGGGCAGATGCCGCTGATCGTGTTCCACGGCGACCGCGACGGCATCGTCGCGCCGGTGAACGCGGAGAAACTCATCGCCGCGCGACTGGCCACGCTCGGCCACGTCGATCTCCGAAACGACTGACCTCGACGAGCGCACCACCGGCCGGGCCTGCACCCGCACCGTGCACCGAGATGCCGACGGCGCCATCCTCGTCGAGTCCTGGATGGTGCGTGGCGGCGGGCACGCGTGGTACGGCGGCAGCCCGGTCGGGTCCTACACCGATCCGATCGGCCCTGACGCGTCCGCCGAGATGGTCCGGTTCTTCCTCTCCCGGGGTGACGGAGTCGTGAACGACGGTCCCGCTCGCCGGAACGCACCGCCAAAGGGCTTCTCCGTGGGACGGCGCTGCTGGAAACTGATGCCGTGTCGATCTACGACGAACCCAAGGTCGATTGTCACAACCACCTCCTCGACCCCGCACATTTCGGGTATTCGCCCGACGCCTGGTACCACCCGGTCGCCAACGAGCAGGGCACCGCGCACCAACTGAACGATCTCTTCGATGCCTACGGCTCCCGGCACGCGTTGCTCGTCGGGCCCAATTCGGGATACGACACGGACAACCGGTGTCTGCTGGACTTCCTCGAACGCGGCAACGGTCGGTTCAAGGGTGTCGCCGTCGTCGACAATCACACCGGCCGCAGCGACCTGGAACGGCTGCGGGACCGCGGCGTCGTCGGCACCACGATGCAGGCCTCCCTGCTCGGCGTCGAGCATTTCCGCGACACCGACGCGCTACTACGCGACCTCGCTGCACTGGACATGTTCGCCGACGTGCAGGTAGATGGCGACCAACTGCTCGAGATGGCGCCCATTCTGGAGCCGTCCGGAGTTCGCGTTCTGATCGACCATTGCGGACGCCCCTCTCCCGCAGCCGGATTGGATCAGCCAGGCTTTCGCTGTCTGCTCGACCTGGCATCCAGTGGGCGGTACTTCGTCAAGATCTCCGGATTGGTGAAATGCTCGGCGACGACCTATCCGTGGGAGGATTCCTGGCCGTACGTGCAGGCGTTACTCGAGGCATTCACGCCCGATCGGTGCATGTGGGGGTCGGACTGGCCGTTCTTGCGAGCGCCCGAGCGCATCGACTACGGGCTCGTTCTCGCCCTCATCGAACGACTGATACCGGATCCGGGCGATCGTCGGAAGGTGTTGTGGGAAACGCCCATGCGGCTCTTCGGCTTCGACGAGTCGTCGCCGCGGCGGGCCCATCGAGACGAGGAGCAGCACGACAGATGAACGACACCCCAGTGGCGGTGGTGACCGGCGGCGCTGGTGGCCTCGGGTCGGCGATCGGCCGGACGTTGACTTCCGAGGGCTTCCAGGTCGTCCTGGCCGGCCGGAACCTGGGCGCCGCACAGCGCGTAGCCGACGACATCGGCGAAAGCTTGGGCTCTCGGCCGCATCCCGGGCAGGTCGACGTCACGGACCGCGAATCGGTCGCCGCGCTCGCACGCGAGATCGGCGAGAGATTCGGCCGTCTCGACGTCCTGGTGAACAATGCAGGCACCGAGCCCAGCAATTCGCTCGAGGAGACCACCGTCGCCGACTGGGATCTGACGATGGACGTCAACGTCAAGGGCGCAATGCTGATGGCGCAGGCAGGCGTTCCCTTTTGGCGCGCCCAGGGTTCGGGCAGCATCGTGAACATCAGCTCGAGAACACACCTCGGGTGCGTGCGCAACGCGGCCTATGTCAGCTCCAAGGCCGCGCTGGTGGGTCTCACCCGCGAGATGGCCGTCGAGCTGGGGCCGATGGGCGTTCGGTCCAATGCCGTTGCGCCGAGTTTCGTGCGCACCCCGTTCAACGAACAACGCACCGACCTCGACGACATGGAGGCGATGATCGCCAAATACGTCGCGTTCACCCCACTACGCCGGCTGATCGACCCCGACGACGTCGCGAACGCGGTCGCGTTCCTGGCGTCCGATCGAGCCCGCAACATCACCGGTGAGGTCATCCACGTGTGCGCAGGCTCGCAGATGCCGCCGACCCTCTGATCCGTAGAGTCAGGCGCCTCGACTCGACAGGACGCGGGACATGCTCAGCGCGGCGGTGTGGACGGCAGGGGCGACTCGTCGGATGTCGACCTTCCCGGCCCAGCCGGAGGCCGAAAGCGCAGCCACTGGAACACCTTCGGCGTCGAGGACCGCGCTCGCCACACAGATCACCCCGGCGGCGGACTCCTCGTGCTCGTAGGCGATGCCGTTGACGGCGGCGCGCCGAATCTGCTGCCGCAGCAGGTCGGCATTCCGAATGGTGCGCGGTCCGACGGCCACCAGGCCGGCGGCGATCGCCTGCTCGATCACCTCGGGGCGCGAGGCGGCCAGCAGCGCCTTCCCGACGCCGGTGGCATGTGCGGGTAGCCGACCGCCCACCTTCGACGGAAGACGAGGGGCGTCCTCCCGACGCAATATCTCCACGTAGACGACTTCGGTGCCATCCAAGACAGCGAGGTGGATCGTCTGACGTGTCGCTTCTCGCAGATCGGCCATGAAGGGAAGTGCCACGTCGCGTATCGAACGTCCTCTCGATGCGCGCTCTCCCCACTCGAACATCTGAAGCCCCAGACCGAGCTTCTCGGCCCTGCGCTCCAGAAAACCCGCCTCTTGCATCTCCTTGACCAGTCGGGACACCGTCGATTTCGGGAGTTGGGTTCGGCGGGCGATTTCGTTGACGCCGAGGAAGACGTCTTTGGCACGGAAAGCGTCGAGGACCGCCGCAAGTCGGCGGACCACCGATGTCGACGAATCGTCCTTCAGCACTGAAGTGTTCCGCTCTGCGGGACTCACATGCTGAGTATGGCTGTGCTACGGCTCACAGTTCAAGCACATCACGCTTCCGGTTCGGACCGGCCCTCGAGATCGAGCGGCTGCGCAGGAGCGCAGCGCTGCGGGCGCGTGACCCGCTGTCGACGGGGAAGGTGATCACGGCAGTACCTGCCAGGCCCTCGATCTCCGCGCGCGGCGCGCACACAATGGACGTCATGACCACATCGACCCGAACACCTCAAACCTGGTTCATCACCGGCGCATCGCGCGGCTTCGGCCTGCTCGTCGCACAGGAAGCGCTACGCCGCGGCGACCGGGTCATCGCCACCGCGCGAAAGACCGACGGATTGGCCGAGCAACTCGACGCCGGCTCCGACCGCGCCCTGATCGTCGCCGTCGACGTCACGGACCCCAGCAGCATCGCCGCAGCCGTTGCAGCGGGACTCACCCAATTCGGCCGCATCGACGTCCTGTTGAACAATGCCGGCCACGGGTTGCTCGGCGCCGTCGAGGAAGTCACCGACACCGCAGCACGCGCCGTGTTCGACGTCAACGTCTTCGGATTGCTCAACGTCACCCGCGCGGTCCTGCCGACCATGCGCGCGCAACGCTGGGGCACCGTCCTCAACGTGAGCTCCGTCGCCGGTCAGTCCTCCTCACCGGGCTGGGGGGTCTATGCCGCCACCAAACACGCCGTCGAGGCCATCAACACCGCGCTCCACGCCGAGACGGCACCATTGGGCATCCGGGTGACCGCGATCGAACCGGGACCGTTCCGCACCGACTTCCTCGACAGCAGCAGCCTGCTCACCGAGGGGTCGGCCATCAGTGACTACGACCAGACCGCAGGCAACGCCAGGCGGTGGGCCGCGGACTCGAACCACGCCCAGCTGGGCGATCCGGGGAAGGCCGCGGCCATCATGGTCGACCTCGCGCACCACGACGACCCACCAATGCGGCTGCCCATGGGATCGGATTGCGTCGAACGCATCGAAACCGTTCTCGCCCAACAGCACGACGAAATCAACGTGTGGCGCAACGTCTCGCTATCGACCGACTACACCGACTGAGAGGTCAACTCAGGTCGAGCTGCACCCGCTCGGTGAGTGCTGACACGCCGATGCCGAACGTCTCGAGCGCCCGTACGCGTCCATCGCCCGCGGGGTCGACGTCGAAGATCGCGTGTTCGGTGTAAACCCGGCTGACGCAACGCAGTCCCGTCAGCGGGTAGCTGCATTCGCGGACCAGCTTGGGGGTGCCGTCCTTGGCGAACAGCGACATCATCACGAACACGCTCTTCGCGCCGATGGCCAGGTCCATCGCGCCACCGACGGCGGGAATGGCATCGGGCGCCCCGGTGTGCCAGTTCGCCAGATCTCCGCGCCGGCTGACCTGAAATGCCCCGAGCACGCAGACGTCGAGGTGGCCTCCGCGCATCATCGCGAAGGAGTCGGCGTGGTGAAAGTAGGAGGCGCCGGGGGTTTCGGTGACGGGGATCTTGCCTGCGTTGGTGAGGTCCGGATCGATGTCGTCGCCCGTCGCCACCCCGCCCATGCCGAGCATGCCGTTCTCGGTGTGCAGGACCACGCCCGCGGCGGGATCCAGGTAATCGGCGACGGTCGTGGGTTGCCCGATGCCGAGATTGACGTAGGAGCCCGGCGGGATGTCGCGGGCGATGACCGCCGCGAGTTCCCGCCGGTCCAACGGACCACGGTCTAGATGCTCGACGGCGGTGCGCGTTCGACGCACTGAGTATTTCGGTCACGAGGCGGCCTCCTCGGGTATCGACGACAGATCGAGGACGCGGTCGACGAAGATGCCAGGGGTCACGACCGTCTCGGGGTCGATGGTGCCGGTTTCGACGACACGGGCGACCTCGACGATGGTCAGCTCCGCGGCGGTAGCCATCACCGGGCCGAAGTTGCGTGCCGTCTTGCGGTACAACAGGTTTCCCGCCCGGTCGGCGACGTGAGCGCCGATCAGTGCGACGTCCCCGCGGATCGGGTACTCCAGCACGTAGTCGCGGCCGTCGATGGTGCGGGTCTCCTTGCCGTCGGCCAGCGGGGTGCCGACACCCGTCGGGCAGAAGAACGCGCCGATGCCCGCACCGGCGGCTCGCATCCGCTCGGCCAGGTTGCCCTGCGGAACCACCTCGAGTGCGACCTTGCCGTCCCGATACAGCGCGTCGAACACGTACGAATCCGTCTGCCGGGGAAACGAACAGATCACCCTGCTGACGCGACCGGCGGCCAACAGGGCGGCCAGACCGGTGTCGCCGTTGCCCGCGTTGTTGCTGACGATGGTCAGATCCGAGGCGCCGTGCTCGATCAATGCGTCGATGAGCGTCGTGGGCATGCCCGCCATGCCGAAGCCTCCGACGAGGATCGTTGCGCCGTCCTCGATTCCGGCGACGGCATCCCGGGTGTCCGAATAGAAGGCGGTGCGGCTCATGACGGCGCTCCCCCGTCGTCGTCGAACTCCGGCAACACCTCGGCGGCGATGCGGAACGCGGAATTGGCGTCGGGAACGCCGCAGTAGATGGCGGTCTGCATCAGCACCTCCTTGATCTCGTCGTTCGTCAGGCCGTTGCGGCGCGCGGCACGAAGGTGCATCGCCAGCTCCTCGTGATGGCCACGTGCCACCATCGCGGTCAGCGTGATCATCGAGCGGCTGCGGAGGTCCAGCCCGGGTCGGGTCCAGATGGTGCCCCATGCGTACTCGGTGATCATGCGCTGGAAGTCGGCGGTCAGGTCGGTGGTGGCGGCCACGGCACGGTCGACGTGCGCGTCACCGAGCACCACGCGTCGAACGGCCATCCCCGCCGCGTGCACGTCGTCGGTCGTCACGGGCGTCGCATGGGGAACGCCGACGTGCTCGGCGATGAGACCCGCCACCCGGTCCGGCGCCTCGGCAGGCGCGAGGTGCGCCACGCCGTCGAGCACGACGAGGTCACCGTCCTTGACACCGGAAGCGATGCGCTGCAGGGAATCCGGCGGAGTGGGCCCGTCGTCGCTGCCTGCCACGGTCAGCACCGGCAGGACGATCTCGTGCAGCCGGTCGGTCACGTCGAATCCCGCCAGCGCCTCGCAGGTTTGCGCATACGATTCCGGATCCGTGTGACTCAGGGTGTCCAACAGTGCCGCGCTGATGCCCGGCTGGCGCTCGATGAAACCGGGTCCGAACCATCGTTGGGCCGATCCGGCGAGCATGGTTCCCATGCCCTGCCCGCGAACCGTCGCGGCGCGTTCGTGCCAGCCGTCCGGTGTGCCGATGACCGCACCGGTGCACAGAAGCGTCGCCGTCTTCGACCCGCCGTGGAGCGTCCAGCGCGAGTTGCAGACCCACGCAGCCGCCGACGGAATCTCCTGCGTAGTGGAAGGTTTCGGCGTTGAGCTCGTCGGCGAGGACGAGCACCGCGGCGGCGAGTTCGGCGATGGTGAACGGCTCGGCACGTGCCCCGCGGCCGTGCCCGGGCAGATCCCACCCGACGACGCGGACGTGCGGGGTCAGCTTCTGCGCCACGCCGCTCCACAGCGTCGCCGCCGAGGTGCCGAGGGACGGGCCGAGCAGCAGCAGCGACCCACCCTCGGGTCCGCCGAAGTCGACGGCGGTGAGACGGGGAATGCTCATGAGGCCTCCTTGACGAAGCGGCGCGCGCGGTTCAATGTCGAGTCGATCAACCGATCGGTCGCACCCGTGTAGCTGGGAAGCGCTGCACGACCGGTCAACTCGGTCATGGCGCGCTGCTCGGAGAGCAGTCCGTCCGCAGCGGCCAGGTTGGCCGCCGCGCGTGCCTCGTCGACGCGGAGTCCCGAGACGAGTTCGGAGGCATGGGCAGCGGCGACGACCGTGTGGCGGGCGAGCGTCCGCAGAGTGGCCCATTCGGCGTGCCACGCGCCGTCGGATCGCTCGTCGACGCTCGTCGCCGCCGCAGCGTGCAGGGTGGCACCGAGCGGTCCCGCGGTGAGTGCGGCGCGGCGGATCAACACCGACCGGACGGGATTGTTCTTGTGCGGCATGGTCGATGACCCGCCACCCCGTCCCTCGGCGAGTTCGCCGATCTCGGGCCGACTGCCGGTCGCGACGTCCGCGGCGATGTGCCCCCACGCGTCGCAACAGCTGACCAACGCGTCCCCGATCCGGGTGATCTCCGACCGGGTGGTGTGCCAGGGCGGGGCAGGCGCCAACCGCAGTGAAGCGGCCAGCGCGTCGCTCAGTGCGATGGCGCCGTCGACCGACCCGGTCAACTCGGTGGCCGCCGCGAGCGTTCCCACCGCGCCACCGACCTGGACGGGCAGCGACGGCAGCAGCCCGGTCAACGGCTCGGCGGCGTCGAGCACGCCGGTCAGCCAGCGCGCGATCTTGGCGCCGAGGGTGCTCGGCAGCGCGGCCTGGGTCAGCGTGCGAGCGAGTGCCGGTGTGTTCCTGTGCGTTTCGGTGAGCTCGGCCAGTGCGCTCACCTGTGTGGCGAACTCGTCGCCGATGCGACTCAGGACGTCGCGCACGCAGAGCATCAGCCCGGTGTCGACGACGTCCTGGCTGGTCAGCCCGCGGTGCAGCCAGCGCGCCGTCGGTGCCGCGGAGCGCTCCCGCATCAGCGCGACCAGCCCGCTGACGGGGCTGCCGTCGACATCGGCGCGCCGGGCGATCGACTCGGCGTCACCGTCGGCCACCAGGCCCGCCAGTTCTGCCCGGGCCTCCTGCGGCGCAATGCCCGCGGCGACGAGGCCGTCCAACCACGCCTGCTCGACGGCCACCATCGCCGCGAGGAAGGCGGCGTCACTCATCAGGTCGCCGGCGAGCTCGTCACCCGGCCAGAACAGGTCGGTCATCGCTGATGACCGGGATAACGCAGAAAGACCGTCTCGGGTTTGCCTGGCGCAGCTTGCAATTGGATGTCGAAGCGCAGTCCGCTTCCGTCCTGTTTCAGGATGAGGGTGTCGCGACGTTCGGGCGGCAGCGAGGCCAGCAGAGGATCGTCCGCCAACCGCTCGCCCGGGACGTACGCCCGCGTGAACAGTCGATTGAGCAGTCCACGGGCGAACACGACGACGTGGATGAACGGCGCCCCGGGACCGGAGGCGCCGGGGACGACGGTGGAGAAGCTGTACCGTCCGGCGTCGTCGGTGCTGGCGCGGCCCCATCCGGTGAAGGTCCAGCCGTCCCGGTGAAGCGAGCCCGAGGAATTCGGGATCGCGCCGTCCGCGTCGGCCTGCCAGATCTCCAGCAGCGCGTCTGGCACCGGTCGACCGTCACCGTCCGAGACGACGCCGGACAGCTGGATGGCGTTCGGCGAGCCGGGCGGAACCAGTTCGTTGCCCCGCGTCGAACGGCAGCGCGTAGGCGAAGAAGGGTCCGACGGTCTGCCCGGGGGCGGCGGTCAGCAGCGTGTTCGTCATTGCTCGGCTCCGTGGTCGGGATTCTCGATCGGTGTGCGCGACGTACCGGTGAGCACGATGTCCCAACGGTATCCGGTGGCCCACTCGTGGGTGGTGACATCGTGGTCGTAGCCGGCCATCAGACGGTCGCGCGCCTTCTGGTCGGTGACCGACTGGTAGATCGGGTCGAGTCCGAGCAGCGGGTCGCCCGGGAAGTACATCTGGGTGATCATCCGCTGCGTGAATTCCGTTCCGAACAACGAGAAGTGGATGTGCGCAGGCCGCCACGCGTTTCGGTGGTTCTTCCAGGGATAGGGTCCCGGCTTGATCGTCGTGAACCGGTACCACCCCTCGTCATCGGTCAGGCAGCGGCCCGCGCCGGTGAAGTTCGGGTCGATCGGGGCTGGATGTTGATCGCGCTTGTGGATGTAGCGGCCCGCGGCATTGGCCTGCCAGATCTCGACGAGTTGGCGCCGCACCGGCCGCCCGTCGCCGTCGACGACCCGGCCGGTGACGACCATCCGTTCGCCGATGGGCTCGCCCGTGTGCTGGATCGTGAGGTCGGATTCGAGCGGATGGACGTCGCGTTCGGAGAAGCACGGCGTCCACAGCTCGACCCCTTCCGGGTCGACGTGGTGGAGGTCCTTGGTGGGGTGGCGCAGCAGGCTGCTGCGGTAGGGCGCATACCCCAGTCGCGGCTGCGTCTCCTCGACACCCGCACGCTGATAAGCGGATTCGATCGCGCCGATCTCCGCGCTGATCGCCCGCTGGCTCGCAGCCGCGCCGTCGGAATTGCTGTCGATCATTGCTGTCATGATGCCCACGTTAATGATTCCTCTGCGACGGATGAAACGCTACGATTCCACTGAGTGGAAGGGACAGCGGATTGGCAGGCAACACGTCGACACCGGGCGCCAGCGTCGCATCGCGTTTGCTGAACGTGCTCAGTGCCTTCGACGAGAAGCACCGCAGCCTGACGCTCTCCGAACTGGCGGACCGGGCCGGGCTGCCCGTCGCCACCGTGCACCGACTGGCCGCCGAACTCGTTGCGGGCGCGGCGTTGCAGCGACGCCCCGACGGCCGGTTCGAAGTCGGAAGGCTGATCTGGAGCGCCGGCTTGCTGGCACCGGTCGAAGGCCGGTTGCGCCAGGTGGCCGAGCCCTTCCTGCACGACGTCTACGCGGCGACGCTCGCGACGGTGCACCTGGCGGTTCGCGACGGCGACGAGGTGCTGTACCTGGAGCGGATGATGGGCAGGACGTCGGTGCCGATCGTCAGCAGCGTCGGTAGCCGGCTGCCGATGCACTGCACCGGCGTCGGCAAGGTGCTGCTGGCGTTCGCGCCGAGGCAGGTGCAGGACCGCGTGCTTGCCAACCTGACTCGCATCACGCCGTACACGATCGTCACGCCGTCGGTGTTGTCCGACCAGCTGGAGCGCGTCCGCCGGGAGGGGGTAGCGACGACGAGCGAGGAGATGTCGCTCGGCGGGTGTTCGCTGGCCGTGCCGGTGGTGCAGTCGTCGGACGGTGCCGTGGTGGCGGCGATCGGGGTGGTGGTCCCGAGCCTCAAGCGCGACCGCCAACGACTGCTCGGCGCCCTGCAGGTCGCCGCTCGCGGCATCGGCCGCGCGCTGTGACGAGGGCACCGCGACAGCCCTCGCTCAACGGCTGACCAGGTCCTTGGCGGAGTCCGCCACCTTCTGACCCAGCAGAGCGGTCGGCACGTCCTTGGTCTCGCGGGCAGTCAGCGCCGAGGCCGAGGCGATCAGCGCCACCACGGCGGTGAACACGCTGATGACCACCCAGCCGCCCTCCCGCACGCCGCCGAGCGCGGTGACGATCGACGGCGTGAACCCGGCCACCAGGAATCCCAGTTGGGTACCGACGGCGACGCCGGAGAACCGGACCTTGGTGGAGAACATCTCGCCGTAGAACGACGGCCACACGGCGTTGGCGGCGGCGTAGCCGAACGAGAACGTGGCGATGGCCAGCGCGAAGATCAGTACGGTCGTTGCCGCCGCTCATCGACAGCATGTAGAAGGGCATCAGAACGGCCGAGGCCAGCGCGCCGTAGATGAACACCGGCTTGCGGCCGATCCGGTCGGCGAGCTTGCCGAACAGCGGCTGCGTGCCAAGCGCGACGACGTTGGCGGCGACGACCAACCACAGCGTGATGTCGGCCTCGAGGCCCACCTTCTTGCCGTAGGCGATGGCCAATGGGGAGAACACCGTCGAAACAGCGGCGATGAACGCGCAGAGAATGACCCGCAGCACGTCGCGCCAGTGATCGCGCAGCAGTTCCTTGAGCGGCAGCTTCGCGATGGTTCCGTTCGCCTTGGCCTCGGCGAACGCCGGCGGCTCGTCGCAGGGTGCGGCGGATGAAGTACGCGACCAGGACCACGACGGCAGACAGCCAGAACGGCACCCGCCAACCCCAGCCCAGTTGAGCGTCCTCGGGCAGCGCCACGAACGGAATCATCACCAGGTTCGCCAGGATGAGCCCGCCCTGGGTTCCGGTCAACGTCCACGACGTGAAGAACGAGCGCTGGTGGTCGGGTGAGTGCTCGAGGGTCAACGAACTGGCACCCGCCTGTTCGCCGGCGGCCGAAAGGCCTTGCAGCAGTCGGCACAACACCAGCAGCCCCGGCGCGAACCAGCCGATCGTGTCGAAGGTCGGCAGGCATCCGATCAGGAAGGTCGACAGACCCATCAGCACGAGGGTGAACATCAGCACCTTCTGCCGGCCGAGCCGGTCGCCGAAGTGCCCGAGGATCAACGCGCCAACGGGCCGCGCGACGTAGGCGACGCCGAAGGTGGCCAGCGACAGCACCAGCGCCGCATCGTCGCCGGACGGGAAGAACACCTTCGGGAAGATGAGCGCCGCCGCCGAGCCGAACACGAAGAAGTCGTAGTACTCGACCGCGCTGCCCATGAAGCTGGCCAGCGCGGCCTTTCTCGGCGTCCGTTCCGCCGCTCCGTCGGGCGGATTGCCGTTGATGACGCTCATGGGTTCCTCCTGGAGTCCTTCTGAAGTGGTGCTGGCGGTTGTGAATTCAGCTCGGCAAGACTGCGAAAGTGCCGCGACATGCGGTCGGCGTCCGGGGTGATCCCGGTGATGAGTTCGAAGGCGGTGGTCGCCTGGTGTACGGCCATGTGGCCGCCGTCGAGCGTGCGGCATCCGACCTGACGGGCCGCGTTCAACAATGCGGTGTTCAGTGGGCGGTAGACGATGTCGGCGACCCACAGACCCGGGTGAAGCAGCGTCGCGTCGAACGGCAGGCCTGGATGTTCGGCCATGCCGGTCGGCGTGCAGTGCACGACACCGTCGCTGCCCGGCAGCAGCACCGACAGCTTGTCGTAGGCCGACGCGTCCACCCGCGCAGTGGGATGCCGCGAGGCCAGCTCGCGGGACAGGACGATGGCCCGGTCGACGTCGACGTCGACGACCGAGAGGTGGTCGACGCCGAGGTCGAGAAGGGCGTGTCCGACCGCGGCTCCCGCTCCCCCTGCCCCGAGCAGCACGACGTTCGTGATCTCGGCGCCGGGCAGGCCCTCGGCGAATCCGGTGGCGAAGCCGGGAGCATCGGTGTTGTGGCCGACCGTCCGGTCGTCGGTGAAGATCACGGTGTTGACCGCGCCGAGCGCGGCCGCTGCCTCGTCGAGTTCATCCAGGTGCGGAATCACCAGTCGCTTGCAGGGATGGGTGACGTTGAGCGCGTTGAAACCGAGGGCACGGGCCCACGTCAGGACCTCGCCGATCTGCTCCGGCTCGAGCCCGACGGCCTTGAGATCGATCGTGCGGTACACGTAGTCGAGGCCGTTGGCGCGACCCTCGGCCATGTGAAGCGGCGGGGTGAGGGACGGGCCGACGCCCTGTCCGACGAGGCCGACCAGATACGGGCTTGTCGCCACTGCTTCACCCTCCTACTTAATGTACGAACTAGTACGTACGCAAAGTAGAGCATTGTGGCCTGCGTCTCGTCAAGCCGCCGGTGTGATCTGGTTCGCTGATCAGCGCGCGGTTAGCCACCCGACGACGACGTCACCGATCATGCGGCGCAGGTGCGCCCGCTGAGAGATTTCGGTGAAGTCGACGCCGAACAGGAAACCGAAGGTGTACCGGTTCGCGACCTGGAACACGCAGTAGGAACTGATCACGATGTGCACGTCGAGGGCGTCGACGTCGGGACGGAAGAGGCTTTGCTCGCGGCCACGGGCGAGGATCTCGTCCAAGACCGAGGTGGCGGGCTGGGCCAGGGCGCGCAACGAGTCCAATCTGCCGATGTACTCGCCGCGGTGAATGTTCTCGATCGACACCAGGCGGATGAAAGCCTGGTGGTCAAGGTGGTGATCGTAGGTCAGCTCGGCGAGCCTGCGCATGGCGACCGCGGGATCGACGTGGTCGACCTGCAGCCGCTGCTCGGCCTCGCGGATGCCGCGGTAGGCGTTCTCCAGAACCGCCATGTACAGCTGTTCCTTGCCGCCGAAGTAGTAGTAGATCATTCGCTTCGTGGTGCGGGTGCGCTCGGCGATCTCGTCGACCCGCGCGCCCGAGAACCCGGACTCGGCGAACACCTCGGTGGCGACGGCGAGCAGCTCGGCGCGGGTTCGCTCGGCGTCACGCTGAAGCTCGGGACGGGGCTCGCTGGTCACCTGGGTGAGCTTACTGGCGAACGGCACGATTTCCGCCGTCACCCTTCCGACTTAATGAACCTTTTGGTACATTAACTCGCGACAGGAGGTCACCATGAGGACGTCCATCGCCACCGTTTCGATCAGCGGTGCCCTTACCGAAAAACTTCACGCGAGCGCCGCGGCCGGCTTCGACGGGGTCGAGATCTTCGAACCGGACCTCATCGCCAGCGACCACAGCCCCGAGGAGATCCGCAGCCTCGCTCGACGCCTTGGCCTGTCACTCGATCTGTATCAGCCGCTACGCGACATCGAGGGCGTCGACGAGGACACCTTCGCCGAGAACCTGCGCCGCGCAGGCGCCACGTTCGCCACCGCGCAGCGCCTCGGCATCGACACGATTCTCGTCTGCAGCAACGTCGCCACCGCAACGATCGACTCCGACGAGGTGTCGGCCGAGCAGCTTCGCCGATTGGGCGACCTTGCGCAGCAGTACGACATCCGGGTGGCCTTCGAGGCGCTGGCGTGGGGCCGGTTCATCGACGACTACCGCCGGTCGTGGCGCGTCGTCGAGCTCGCCGACCATCCGTCGGTCGGGCTGTGCCTCGACAGCTTCCACGTGCTGTCCCGTGGCCACGACCCCGCCGCCATCAGGACCATCCCCGGCGACAAGATCTTCTACCTCCAGCTTGCCGACGCCCCCGCCCTCAGCATGGACGTGCTGTCCTGGAGCCGGCACCATCGGCTGTTCCCCGGCGAAGGCACCTTCGACCTGGTCACCTTCGTCTCGCACGTGCTGTCAACGGGTTTCGACGGCCCGCTCTCGCTGGAGGTCTTCAACGACACGTTCCGGCAGACCGATCCGGCCCGCACCGCGGTGCATGCGCAGCGTTCGCTGGTGTGGCTGCAGGACAAGGTCGCCGTGCAGCGTCGAGTCGGCCGGGAGGGCCAAGCTGCGCGAGGTGGCGGAGGCGAAGCCGCCCAACGGTTTCGACTTCGTCGAGCTCAAGGCCGAGGACACCAGCGAGGTCGAGGTGCTGCTCGACCAGCTGGGCTTCACGCAGGGTGGACGCCACCGCACGAAGCCGGTGTCGTTGTGGGCCGCGGGCGAGCGCCCGGGTCGTCCTCAACGAACAACAGGCCAGGGATCAGCCGCCCGCACATCGCGGCGATCGGCTTCGGCGTACCCGACGCCGAGGCGACGTCACGCCGCGCGGCGGACCTCAAGGCTGCCGCCGGCCTACCGTCGCACCTACGCCGCGAACAGGAACTCGACGGCGCAGTCGCGCCCGACGGCACCGAGATCTACTGGGTCACCGCGCCGGCGAACGGACTGCCGCCGGCGTGGATCGGCGAGTTCGAGAACGGACTGCCCGCGCGTCAATCGCCGGTGAACGTCATCGATCACGTCAACCTGCTTCAGCCGTGGCAGACCGCCGACGAAGCGGTGTTGTTCCTTGCCAGCATCTTCGGGCTCTCGGCGGATGCGCCGACCGAGGTCGCGGGGCCCACCGGACTCGTTCGCAGCCAGGTCATGCGGACGACGGACGGGTCGGTTCGGTTGCCGCTCAACGTGGCACCGCACGTGCTCGACGGATCCGCCGTGCCCCAGCACGTCGCGTTCGCGTGCACCGACGTCGTCGGGTTGGCCCGCGCCGCCCGCGCACGGGGGCTGGCGTTTCTGCCGATTCCGGACAACTACTACGACTACGTCGCGGGCAGGTTCGGCGTCGATGCCACGACGGTGGCCGAACTCCGCGAACTCGACCTGCTGTACGACCGCAGTCGCCGACGGGCGAGTTCGTGCACTTCTACACGCGCACGGTCGGGTCGGTGTTCCTCGAATTCGTCGAGCGCCGTGGGCATTACGACGGCTACGGCACCGACAACGCGCCGGTGCGGCTCGCCGCTCAACGATCCGCAACCACGCCGCGAGCTCGTGCCATCGACGCCGAATCGCGGCCCCAGCTGGCCAGCATCCGCAGGCGTTCGTCGCTGAGCGATCCGGGTGGGGCGGAGTAGACGATCATCGTCAACCCCGGGTCGGCTGCCAACGCGAACGCCTCGTAACTGAGCTCCAGTTCCCCGACGACCGCGTGCCTGATCCTCTTGACCCCGGTGGTGCGTTCGAAGAGCCGGTGCTCGGACCACCAGGCCGGAAATTCGGGGCAGCGCATGGTCAGTTCACCGACGAGCTGGGCGAGACGTGGGTTGTGCTGCTGGCCTGCCGCTGAAACCCGCAGTGTCTGGACCACCTCGCGCGCCACCCGCTCCCAGTCGGGGTAGACGGCACGGGCGGCCGGATCGAGCAGAGTCCAGTGGGCGGTGTTGCGCTCACCGCGCGTCCTGCGGGACAGATCGGCAAAGGTCAAGTCCCACATACGGTTACCGCCGATGACGTCCATGTTGGCGTCGCGAACATAGGCAGGGGCGAAGTCCATCGCCTCGAGGACCTGGCGCATCGCGGGTCGCAACGTCCGCCGTGGCGTCCCCGGCGGCGCGACGGATACCGTCGCACCCGCCAGCGTCACGAGGTGCCGGCGTTCCAGATCGTCGAGGCGGAGCGCCTCGGCCAGCGCGTACAGCACCTGTTCGGAGACGTGCCGCGCGCGACCCTGCTCGAGTCGGGCGTAGTAGTCGGGGCTCACCCCTGCCACCAACGCCACTTCGGAGCGACGCAACCCCTTGACGCGCCGGCCGTCCGCGACCCATGGCAGACCGACGTCGTCGGGTGTGAGCGCGGCGCGCCGCGACCTCAGGAAGTCGGCGAGTTCGGTGTTGACGGCCACCCATCGATCATCGCTCCCCGCCGGCCTGCCGTCGACGGCGAACATGGTCACAGCGGTACCTGCTATCCGCACACCAAGGGGCCCAGGTCAGGCATCATGTCCTGACCTGGGCCTTCCGTGGCGACCCCTAGGTTTGATCGGGCCCGGGGGCATGCTCCGAGGCAGGCCGCTTCGCGTTGGTCAGGAAGCCGACGGCCGCGATCGCCGCGACGACGCCGATCACGCCCCACAGCACGAACGGGAAGACCAGCGACACCGGGGACCAGCCCACGCTCGAGATGGTGGCGGCCAAGTACACCAGCCAGAGCAGGCGGTAGGCGCACCAGGCCGCGGTGATGGCGGCAGCGATCCCGATCACTCGGCTTCGGGTGGGGTCGATGCGGTTGATCTGTTCCTCGATGCGGGTGGGCACGATCTTCATGTCCTGCAGTCCTCTCGTGATGCGCTGCCTCCTTGGCGGCGCCATGCCGCAAGTACAGACCGCGGCGACACCTACCGATCCCAACAATCGGGCGCGCCAAGAATCCGCCAAGCAGTACCCCGCACCCTCTACGTGTGCGGCCATCAGGGCCGCCGACGGAACATGAAGGGGAGAAACATGATCACCACACACGACATGAAGAAGATGGTCGGCAAGGCCGTCTTGACGGGCGGCGTCGCACTGGTCGGATTGGGACTGGCCACGGGCACCGCCCAGGCCTTCAACCCGCAGCCGGATCCCCCCGGCAAGCCGATCGCCATCGCCGTGAACCCACCCGACGCGAGCAGGGGCGGCATCATCGCGGTCAACCCGCAACCGGAAAGGCCCAACCGACCGCAGGTCGTCATCAACGGCGGCTGACCCCACGGATCGCCGTCCCGCCCCTTGCGCGCCTAGAGTGGCGCGTCGTGTCGGTTGATGGCGAGGAGGCTGCAACGTGTCGGCTCCACGTGGAGTAGCGCTGCTGGTCGCGGGCGCGCTGTTCATGGAGATCCTCGACGCCACGATCATCACCCCGGCCATCCCGCTCATCGCCCGCTCGCTCGACGTCGACCCGTTCGACGTCAACCTCGCCATCACCGCCTACCTGGTGACGGTTGCGGTCCTGATCCCCGTCAGCGGATGGATGTCCGACAGGTTCGGAACCCGGCGCGTGTTCATCTCGGCCATCGCGCTGTTCACCCTTGCCTCGATCGGGTGCGCCGCCAGTGTTTCGCTCCCCATGCTGGTGGCCATGCGCGTCGTGCAGGGAATCGGCGGCGCACTGATGGTGCCCGTCGGCCGCTTGCTGGTCCTCCGGTCGACCGCGAAGAGTGACCTCGTGCGCGCCATCGCGCTGCTCACCTGGCCCGCCCTTGCCGCACCCGTGGTGGCACCCGTCCTGGGCGGTGCGGTCGCCACCGTCGGCTCCTGGCGGTGGATCTTCATCGTGAACATCCCCCTCGGCATCATCGGATTCCTCCTGGCGCTCAAGCTGATCCACGGCAAGGCCCAACCCAACCCCACGCCACTGGACTGGCGGGGGCTGGCGGCGTTGGGAACCGGCATCGCCGCGGCACTCATCGCACTCGAAGGCATTCGGGTGCAAGGCACCAACTGGGCACACGTCGCCGTCGGGGGCGTGGTCGCCGCCGCGGCGCTGGCCGTCGCCGTCTGGCATCTGTTGCGCTACAGGTATCCCCTGGTCGACCTACGGGTGCTGCGGGTGCCGACCCTGCGGATCACGGTGTCCGCCGGCTCGGTGTACCGACTGGTCATCACCGCCGTGCCGTTCCTGCTGCCCCTTCAGTTCCAGCTCGACTTCGGTTGGACACCGCTCGCCGCCGGGGCGCTGGTGGCGGCGCTGTTCGCGGGCAACATCGCGATCAAGCCGTTCACCACCCCACTGATGCGGCGCTACGGCATTCGCCGCGTCCTCCTGGTCAACGGTCTGGTGTCCGTTGCGTGTTTCGGGTTGTTGGCCACCATCGCCGCCGACACACCGGTCGCCCTGATCGCGATCATCCTCTTCTTCAGTGGCGCATTGCGATCCATCGGATTCACCGCATACAACAGCGTCGCCTTCGCCGACGTCGACCCAGGCGAACTAGCCCATGCCAACACCCTCAACGCAGCAGTCCAGGAACTGGCAGCCGGAATCGGGATCGCCGTCGCCGCAGTCCTCCTCGGCACGTTCACCCAGATCTCCCACGGCGCGGATCAGGCGTACCCCTTTACGTTCCTCACCCTCGGTGCGCTGCTGGCATTGACCATCATCGAAACACTCCGATTGCCCAGACGAGCCGGAGATGTGGTCGCGCGCCAGCCAGCGCAGTCCGACTGAACCGCAGGGGTGCGGTTCCGGATCAGTTGCAGGGGTCCGAGCCGGGTGTGTAGTACGGCACCCCGGACGGCGTGTAGCACGGCGGCTGACCAGTGGCTTCCTGCACCGCCCAGTCATCGTCGTTCGCGATGGCCACCCCGGCCGCCACGTCGCCCACGACGTGCGAGCATCCGCCCACTTCGACGTGGCGTCCGCCGACGGCGCCGCACACCTCCGCGTGGGAAACCGGTGCAATGGCCACCGGCGCCATCACCATGCCCAGCGCTGCGAACAGTGTTGCCGTCACCTTCTTCATGGTCCAACTCCAACTCTTTGCCGGCCCCGACCCGCACTGATTATCGCGCCACCCTATCCAAATGATCATGGTTAAGCGGAGGTTTGCACCGCAGAGCGCGAATCGGCCCGGGGTTGCGTCCGACCATGTGTGGGAGCATCTCGTGGTGGACCCCATGGACCCCGAAGAACGCGTTGCCGAGCTGGAACGTCAGCTCAGGGAGGCGAAAGCCGCCGCCTGGCCGGTGGAGGGCGGCGGGGGCACGGGGATCTACTACCCGAATTCCTTCGAGCAGCAATCATATTCGCCGTCCGGATCGTATGGCACGGCACTCGCGACGGCGCCCCGCAAGGTACCGATCGGGTTCCTGCTTGCCGAGTTGCTGCCATTCCGGTGGTGGTACCTGTTCGCGATGTTCATGGTGGCCATCCCGCCGATCATCGTGTGGATCATGCAGCCTGCGCTGTTCCTGCCCGCCGCGGTCATCGTCCTGCTGGCGATCTACGGCTTCCAATTCCGGCGTGCACGCACGCGCATCGCCCTGCTGAAGTGGGGCCAGGTCGTGACCGTCACCGGGGCCGAGGTGGTTTCACAGGGCACCTACTACGGCGGGGTGACCTACTCGAACGTCGTGATGCCCGTCGCCCGCGGCTGGACCGTCACCAGGTCGCTGTGGAGTGGACCGAAGACCAAGACCCGGATCCGCTACCAGCTCGACGGCTTTCAGGGTGAGATCACCGTCGGCGGCCGCGAGTACGTCGACGGCGTCGTCCTCGCCGATCAGCGCAAGCCCGAACGCGCACTCTGCGTGACGTCGTTTCCCTACGACCTCGACCGCGACGACTCCGGCAACTGGGTTGGCCGCCTTCGTGTTCGCCTGCAGATCGGGATGGCGTGTTGGCTGCTCATCATGATCGGCTGGGTGGGCGGCGCCGCGGTCCTGTACCAGAGTTACGAGCGCTACCGCACGTCGCTGCCGACCCGCCGACATGACGGCGGCCCCCATCCCACGGCGCCGACCCGCCCCCCGACGGTGAAGACCGCCCCGGGTACCGCAGTGATCGTCAACGGCGCCAACGAGTCCCGGTCGATCGTCTGCGACATGAACGACGTCACCGTCAATGGCGCCGGGAATCGGGTGGACATCACCGGTCACTGCCGGAGCGTCACCGTATCCGGCAGCGAGAACCACGTGAGCGTCGACGTGTCCGACGTGATCACCGCCAACGGCATCGAGAATCTGGTCACGTTCCGGGCGGGTTCGCCTCAGATCGACTCCGGCGGGATCTCCAACGTCGTCAGGCCGGGGTGAGTGGTCACGTACTGACTTCGATGACGACCTTGCCCTTTGCGTGACCCACCTCCACTGCCGCGATCGCGTCGGCGGCCTCGTCGAGCGGGCGGACGTCTTCGACATGGGGATCCAGTTTTCCGTCGGCAACCAGGCCACCCACGATCTCCAGGACGCGGTGAGTGCGATCGCGCTCGATCATGTGCCCGCCCAGTTCGTCGACCGTGTCCGGATCGCCTGCACTGATCAGTTTGTCCCGATCGGCGACCAGGTCGGCCACCGCGCGCAGCCCGTCGCCACCGGCGAGGTCGAAGATCGCGTCGACACCGTCGGGCAGCAGCTGCCTGACCCGTTCGGCCACGCCGCTGCCATAGGGCACCAGCGTTGCGCCGAGGGATTCGACGAGCTCTCTCTTGTCCTCGCTCGCGGTCCCGATGACGTTGATGTTGGCGTCACGCGCGATCTGTGCGGCAGCGACGCCGACCCCGCCGCTGACGCCGTTGATCAACAGGGTCTGCCCTTCCTTGAGCCCCAATTGGGTCACACCGTCGTAGGCCGTTGCGGCGGCGACCGGCAGCGTGGCCGCGTCGTTGAACGAAACCTGCGGCGGCTTGGCCGCTGCTGCGTTCGCCGTCACCAGCGTGTACTCGGCATATCCGCCGGAGCCTGGGGCCACGGAACCGAAGACCTCGTCATTGACTGCGAAGCCGTCGACGTCCTTGCCGACCTCCCGGACCACGCCCGAGACCTCGGAGCCCAAAACGGCTGGAAGATCGTCAGATTTGGCGCCGCCGTACATGCCCGAGCGGATCTTCCAATCGACCGGGTTCACCCCGGCCGTGCGCACCTCGACGAGCAACTCACCTGGCAGTGGACTGGGCATCTCGACGTCGAGGAACTCCTGCACATCGGGCCCACCGTTGCTGCTGTATCCGAATGCTTTGACCATATGGCGGGGCGTACCCCGGCACCCGCGGCACGTAAACGCGGTTCTCGGGGTGGCCTGACCGCTAACGCTTCCTGCTCGGTTTGGTCACGAACGCCGTCAAGGAGTGCCGGTCCGGCGCAGTCGGTGATTGGATCGGCAATCGGCCCGCGCACACGACGGGGCTGAAGGCTGCGACATGGGAGCGCTCGGACTGATGCAACTGTTCTGGCTGCTCCTCGTGGTCGCCATCGTTGCCGCGCTGGGTGGATACCTCGGCTCAGCCATCTCGCGGCGGAACAAGCGCCGCGCGCGTGGGATCTTCCTTCTCGGCTTCTTCTGTGGCTCGGTGGCTGGCGCGATCCTGCGCGAGAGGCGACACCGCACGAAGGTGCTCGCAGCCGTCGCCCGCCACCGCCACCTTCGTCCACCCGCAGCTGAGATATGGCGCAGCACTTACCGTTTCGCTGCGCGCACAGTCCCCATGGCCGCGTCATCCGTTCGACTCGGATCGTCGGCACCGCGAAGGGTCACCTCGGCCCGTTCACGGTGATCGCGTCACTCAGCTCGGCGGCGCCGTGAGGTCGTAGACGGTCTCGGATCCGACCGTCATCGGCGCGAAGTGGGCTGCCACCCATTGCGTGATATCGGTGTGCGACTGGCTGCCGAAGCCGCCGGGGTGCCGGTTGTTGGCGGGCGCGATGTAATAGGTGATCCGGTGGTTGGCGACGTCCTGCTGGAACTCCCCCAGTGTCGGCGCCGGGTCGCTTCCGCCGAATCCGCCGATGGCCATCACCGCGGTGTTCGTGGACAGTTCGAGACCGGCAGCCGCCGACGAGCGGTTGATGGCGGCCGAGAAGTCGGTGTCCGTGGCGCGCAGCATGGCTTCCAGTCGAGCGTTGTCGGTGTCCTGTCCGAAGCCACCACCACCGCGGTGCCCGTCGTCACGGGCGGGGCCGACGACGGCCATTCCGCCGTCGTGGGACTGACCGATCGTCGCGAACGCGTAGGCGCCGGCGCCCAGCAGCCCGCCGAACAGACCCACGGCCAGCGAGACCACCGCAAACCGTTGGCGCGCTTCGGAAGTCAACGACACCAGGAGGGCGACCGCCGCGACCACCGTCACGGCCAGGATCACCCAGCGCAGTGCCGGGAGCCAGTCGCCGTTGCGTCCCAGGATCCACCAGCTCCAGACGCCGGTGCCCCCGATCATCGCGACCAGGCCGCCACGACCGAACCAGGATTCGCGCCTGCACCACATTTCGTGCACGCCGACCGCGAACATGCCCGCGACCGCCGGGACGAACGAAAGGCAGTAGTACGGGTGGACCATGGTCTTCATGTAGCTGAGGATCAGCCCGTCGACCAGCATCCAGCCGCCGAACAGAATGGCGGCCGCCCTGATCAGGTCGGTGCGCGGCGCCCGGCCGCGCGAGATGAGCACCAGAACCATCGCGAGCAGAGCGGCCGGGAGCAGCCAGCCGATTTCGAAGCCGAACTCACCGGTGAACAGTCGCGTCAGGCCCTGCGGTTGGCCGAAGCCTCCGAAGCCACCGTGGTGGCCGCCGTGGAAGACCTGCACCTGGGTGCCTGCCGACGCGCCGACCACGGGGTTGGGCGTGAAATTGCCGTTGTTCTTGCCGAGGACGCGAGCGAACCCGTTGTAACCGAGGACCAGGTTCATGAAGTTGTTGTCGGTGGAGCCTGCGATGTAGGGCCGCGACGAGGCCGGCCACACCAGGGTCAGCACCACGAACCAGCCCGCCGAGATCAGGAACGTCGCGAGTGCGCCCGACAGGTGCAGCACCCTCTTGCCGATCGAGGTCGGCGCCGCGACCAGATAGACGAGACCGATCGCGGGCATCACCATGATGCCTTCGAGCATCTTGGCCAGGAAGGCGAAGCCGAGCGCCACGCCGGCAAGGGCGATCCACTTCGCACTGGCGTGTTCGAGCGCACGCACCGCGCAGTAGACGGCCGCCATCATCAGCAGCACCATCACCGCGTCGGGGTTGTTGTACCGAAACATCAGTGCCGCAACCGGAGTCAGCGCCAATACCGCTCCGGCGAGCAGTGCCGCGCGTGGCCCGCTGACCCGGCGCACCGCCCCGTAGAGCAGCGCCACGGCGGCGACGGCCATCAAGGCCTGCGGGATGAGCATGCTGGCACTGCTGAATCCGAAGATCTGCCCGGACAGGCCCATCACCCACTGCGACACGGGGGGCTTGTCGACGGTGATGAAGTTCTGCGTGTCAAGGCTCCCGAACAACAGCGCTTCCCAGTTCTTCGACCCGGCCTGCGCGGCGGCGGCGTAGAACTGATTGCCCATCCCGTTGACGGTGATGTTCCACAGATACATGACCGCCGTGGCGACCAGGAGCACGCCAAAACCCACGCGATCCGATGATGGACGGGTGAACCATTGTGATCGAGGTGGTTCGGTCGCATCAGTCGCCGCGGCCGGTCGATCCAGTGTCGTTGTCACACTGCCATTCAGACAGCGCATGCTTTGCAAAGCCTATGAAGGCTCGGTGAGCGCCATATGAGACCGGTAACGTTCCGCTAACCGGGCGACGTCACGGCTTCGGCCCGGCCTGCGTCAACCCGCCGGATTCTTCACCGGCGGACCAAAGCCGTCCTGAGCCAGAATTCGCTTGCCTGCGTCGCCGGTGACCTCCTGGACGAACTGGGTCGCCTCGCGCTCCTCGGCCGATCCCTTGATCACCGTGATCCACGACGTGACGCTGCTGGCGTCGCCGGGCAGTGCGAACCACGAGACGTCATTGCCCGCGTCCATCGCGTCGGACATGAAGACCACGCCGGCGTCGACTCTGCCGTCAGTCACGTCCTTGAGGACGCGGCTGGGCGTCCGCTCGGAGATCGCCGGGTGAAATCGACTACCGCTCCGATCTTCGACGAGCTGAGTTGCCGCTCCGCACGCCCCCACCGTCGCACACACCGCCACCCGCAGGCCGGGTCGGTCGAGGTCGCCGAACGAGGTCAGATGCTCGGGATTTCCGGACGGGGTGACGACGACGAGCCTGTTCGACGCGAACGGCTCCGGGGTGCCCGACACGGCACCCGCGTCGGCCACCACTGCCATGCTCCCAGGGTCGCCCGAGGCGAACACGTCCGCAGCCGCTCCATCTGCCAGCGCCGTCGACAGATTCGGGGTGCTCGCGAAGATGAACTCCACCGAGTATCCGGGATTCGCCGCCTCGAAATCCTTGCCGATCGCGGTGAAACTCGTGATCAGCGACGACGCTGCATAGACCGTGATCGACGTCGTCGGATGCGGGCGCGCGACACAGGCGGTCGCAGACACCGCCAAGAGCGCCCCTACGGCGACCACTCGCATCAATCGCCTGTTCATCGGCTGTGACTTTACCGATTCGAGCGAGTCCCCCACCCTCGGGGTGGCCCATGTCGCGGGCCCCGTTTCCCGTGAATTCCCTGTGAGCAGTGACCAATCGCCTGGGAATCGGCTTGCGTTGGTCCCATCGTCGATCTTGCAGCGGCAAGCTAGAGCACGTGCTTGGGCATAGGTACGCGGTACACCGGGCGATGCCTCATGCACCGGAGCAAGTGCAGGCCGATTCGGCGTCGTCGAAGAGCCCTGCCGACCCGGCCTGCGCCGGTGAAATCGCCTCCCGGCGACTGCGCGAACACACGCAGTCCCGGTTCCGGGTTGCGCACCAGGCACTGTTGGGCCAAGGGCTTTCGGTCGGCGTGCTCGGTGGTGTCGCGCTGGCGTGGTCGATGGCCAACCTGAGGTTCGGCGCGGAGGGCATGCCACTCATCGGCCTCTCGGTGACGCCATTGCACGGTGGGCTTCTTCTGGCCAACGGCGTGCTGGCCATCCTGGCCTGCCTCGGCCGTTGGCCTACGGTCGCCTTCAGTGCCGCCGCCGCCGCCGGCTGGGTGACTCTGGCCATCGTCTGCGCGGTCGCGGCAGCCCATCACACCCCAGGGGCGCTCGGGTTCGATCCACGCGACACCCTGCTGTACGCGGCGCTCGGCGTGTACAACCTCGCACTGTGCTTCTGGCTGGCGCCGACGCTCTGGAAGATGCGGCAGGCCGGGCGGGCCAGCCTCAGTGGCTGACTGACGCGCCTGACGCGCTGACCGGGATTACCTTCGTGCCACCCCGGGTACGTGCAGGTTCATGTCCAGCCAGGGCGGCGGGGGAATTGCCGTTGACGTGATCGCGGAGGACTGCCCGAAGCGGATGCACTTCGGGCCGTGCGGCGGCGTGCGGCCCGATCGGCAGTGCGAGATGCGTCAGGGCCCCTGCGCGTTCGACGACGTCGTCCCGTGGCCCGGACCCGAAGTCTCCGCGGTCGTCAATGCAAGCACCGCTCATCCTCACCGACTTCAGCTGCGTCCCCTTCGATTCGGGTGACGTGGCGGCTACGGCGGCCATCCTGGCGCCGTCATGCGATGCCGTGTTGGTGGGTGAGCACCAGAATCGTCCCGACTTTCCGCCGACGTTGATGAGTCGCATGCTTCTCGACAGCGGAGTCACACCGTGGATCACGCTGTCGTGTCGTGACCGCAACCGCGTCGTCCTCGAGCAGGAGCTGCGCGGCCTGAAGCACACCGGCGCGGACACCGTGTTCTGCGTAACGGGCGACGGCAGGGGCTACGACGTCCGCCCCGACGTCACGCAGACGTTCGACCTGGATGGGCCGCGGCTCGTTGCGCTGGCCGCCTCGGTGGGCATGGCCGCGGCGGTACCCGAGACGCCGACGGCCCCGCCGGTGCACGGCAGGCCAGGCCGGCTGGTCCAGAAACAACGGGCAGGCGCCAGTATCGCGGTGCTCAACCACGTGACGTCGCCGTCCGCCGTCGCACGATTCGTGGCGGCGGCCCGTTCGGCCGGCCTGACCATTCCCGTCATCGCCGCGGTCGCGGTCTTCACCGACGTGGTGTCGGCCGGCGTGCTGCAAGGGCTGCCGGGACTCGAACTCGATCGGCGAATCGTCAGCGGCGTGGTCAACGCCGCCGATCCGAGGGAAGCCGGTACCGACGCCGCGGTGCAAGAGGCACGCGCGTTGCTCTCGATCGACGGGGTCGAGGGCGTCAACGTGTCCGGCCTCGCGTCCGGAGCCGGTACGCGGGTTGGGGCGCGGATCAAGGCCGAGGTCGGCGCACGCATCCGGGCCGAGTTCGGTCGCATGAGCGACGCGATGGCGGCTGAGTTCGGCACGGTCGCGGAATGGACGGCCGAGGCAGCCGTAGAACTTGGGCAGGACTACTACATTCCGGCCGCCTGTCGGGGCAGCGGGAGCCCGGCGGCACTGGACTGGCTCATCGAACACCTCGATCTTGCGCCCGGCGAGACCTTGCTGGACTGCGGTGCCGGCGTGGGTGGGCCCGCTGCCTACGCAGCTGAGCAGCGATCGGTGCGCCCCGTCCTGGTGGAGCCCGAGGCGGGCGCATGCCGCGGCGCATCGACCCTGTTCCACCATCCCGTCGTTCGAGCCGCTGGATCGATGCTGCCCCTCGCCGACGAAACATTCGATGCGGCTTGGGCATTGGGCGTGCTTTGCACGATGCGCGAGCAACTCGAACTGCTCACCGAACTGCGTCGCGTCGTACGCCCCCACGGCCGCATCGGGCTCCTCGTCTTCGTCGCCCGAGCGCCTGGCGGAGATCAGCCCGAGGGGAACCACTTTCCCACTGTCGCCTCTCTGACGAACCTGGTGGCGCGAGCAGAGCTGAGCATCGACGACTGGCAGGGCACCACGAAACTTCCGCCCGTCCCCCGGGCCTGGCTACGCCGAGAAGAGCAAGTGACCGCGCGGCTGCGCGAGAGGCACGGCGGCAAGAAGGCCTGGCAGTTGGCCGAGGATCAGAGCGACACCATGGGGCGGCTGCTTGCCGAGTCATTCGTCTCGGGCGAGCTGCTGACGTTGCACCGGACGTAGACGGCGCCGAGCCTCTGATCTCGGCGACGCAGGAACACCATGTGCCACTCCGTTGGCCACGTGTATCCCCGCGGCGATGCGAACGAGTGATCGCACCGCGGGGTGAGAGCGCAACCACTTCCAGCGAGACGGTCGTTTCTGCAACATGTCTCGATCGTGCTCGGCCGGCCGCCCGAAAGGCAGTGGCACTGATGCCGATGTTCGTTAACATAGTGACATGCACTCGGTGGCGATCCTGGCCTACGACGGGATGTCCGGATTCGAGACCGGGCTTGCCGCGGAGATCTTCGGGATCACCGAACTCCCCGAGATGTTCTCCGCGGGCATCGCGCGGCCCTGGTACTCGGTCCAGTTGTGTGCCGAGGAAGCCGAGGTTCGAATGCTGGGCGGTGCCACGATGCGCACCCCGTTCGGCCTGACCGAACTGGCGTCTGCCGACACCGTGATCATCCCGAGTGTCCGAGACGTGACGGCACCCCCGTCGCCTGCCCTCGTCGACGCACTCCGAACCGCACACGAGCAAGGGTCACGGCTGGTGTCCATCTGCTCGGGGGCGTTCGCGCTCGCGGCGGCAGGGGTGCTCGACGGTCGGTCGGCCACGACGCACTGGATCTACGTGGATCTACTCCAATCGCGCTACCCCGACGTCGATGTGGATCCCGCGCCGCTCTACGTCGACGAGGGGAACGTGCTCACCAGCGCCGGGTGCGCCGCCGGCTTGGACCTGTGCCTCCACATCGTGCGGTCCGATCACGGGGCGCAGATCGCCAACGACGTCGCCAGGCGGCTGGTGATCTCGCCACACCGCGCCGGAGGGCAGGCCCAGTACATCGAGAGCCCCGTCCCCGAGCCGACGACGGATGGCCGGATAGCAGCTGGAATGGACTGGGCGCTGGCGAATCTCGACCAGGCGATCACGCTCGACGACATGGCCGCGCAGTCGTTGATGTCACGGCGCACCTACCTCCGACAGTTCGCCAGCGCAACCGGAACGACGCCGATCAAATGGCTCATCGACCAAAGGATTCAGGCGAGTCTGGGACTTCTGGAATCGTCGTCGCTGTCGATCGAGCAGATTGCGACGCGGGTCGGCTTCGAGTCGCCGGTGACCTATCGTCACCACTTCGTCCGCGGCATGAAGACAACGCCGAGCGGCTACCGCAACTGCTTCACGGGTGGTCAGCTCGTCGATGCCCCCGCCCAGCAGTAGCCCCAAATGCCAACGGGCACAACGGCAATCCTCCTCGTCGCGGCCGACCCGCGGAGTCAGAGGCACACCGCAGGCCGACCCACCACGCCCCGTCGGGCCGAACAGCAAACCCCGCACACCAACGATCCCAACCCGAACCCCTGGCCTGGGATCTAGGCTGTCGGCATGTCCGAGCAACACCCACGATGGTGAAAACGCTCGCCAGGTTGGCGCTCGCCTGCGTGCTGGCCGGGATGCTCGTGGCCGCATTGATGTTCCCGATCGTCGGCGGCGTCGGCCTGGTTTTCAGCCGGGCTCTCCGACGTGGTGGTCCAAGACTCGACGGAGATCGTGCAGGGCGAGGTGCCGACCGTCTCGACGATGGTCGACGCCGCGGGGAACCCCATCGCCTGGCTGTACTCGCAGCGGCGGTGGGAAGTGCCAGGCGATCGGATCGCCGACACCATGAAGCTGGCGATCGTCTCGATCGAGGACAAACGCTTCGCCGAACACAACGGCGTCGATCTGCAGGGCACGCTGACCGGCCTGGCCGGCTACCTGAAGGGCGCCGACGGCGTCCGGGGCGGGTCGACGATCGAGCAGCAGTACGTCAAGAACTACAACCTGCTGGTCACCGCACAGACCGACGCCGAGCGGCGGGCGGCAATCGAGACCACACCGGTGCGCAAGCTGCGCGAGATGCGGATGGCACTCGAGCTGAACACGGTGCTCACCAAGCCGGAGATCCTGACGCGCTATCTGAACCTGGTGTCGTTCGGCAACGGCGCCTACGGGGTGCAGGACGCGGCGCGGACCTATTTCGGCATCGACGCAAGACAGCTCAATTGGCCGCAGGCGGCGTTGCTGGCCGGGATGGTGCAGTCCACCAGCGCGCTCAACCCGTACACCAACCCGGACGCCGCCTTGGCGCGACGCAATCTGGTGCTCGACACCCTGATCGCGAACGTGCCGGGCAGCGCCGACGAACTGCGCGCCGCCAAGGCCCAACCGTTGGGCATCCTGCCGCGGCCCAGCGTTCTGCCGCAGGGCTGTATCGGAGCGGGTGATCGTGCGTTCTTCTGCGATTACGCGCTGCAGTATCTGGCGCGCGCCGGCATCACCAGAGAGCAGGTGGCGCGCAATGGCTACCTGATCCGCACCACGCTCGACCCGAAGGTCCAGGCCAGCGTCAAACAGGCGGTCGACACGGTCGCGAACCCGACGCAGGACGGCGTCGCAAGCGTGATGAGCGTGATCCGGCCAGGCAGAGACGCGCACCGGTTGGTGGCGATGGCGGACAACCGCACCTACGGGCTCGACCTCGCGGCAGGCCAGACCGTGCAGCCACAGCCGTTCTCGCTGGTGGGCGATGGCGCCGGGTCGATATTCAAGATCTTCACCACCGCCGCGGCGCTCGACATGGGGATGGGCATCAACGCTCAACTCGAGGTCCCACAGAAGTTCGAGGGCACGGGCCTGGGCAGCAGCAACACCCCCGGGTGCCCGCCCCAGACCTGGTGCGTGAAGAACGCGGGCAGTTACCGCAGCCCGATGAGCGTCACCGATGCGCTGGCACAGTCGCCAAACACCGCGTTCGCCAACCTGATTCGGCAGGTCGGGGTTCCGCGCGCGGTGGACATGGCGGTCAAGTTGGGGCTGCGGTCATACGCCGAGCCCGGGACGGCGCGCGCGTACGACCCCAACAACGACGAAAGCCTCGCGGACTACATCAAGCGGCAGAACATCGGTTCCTTCACGCTCGGCCCGTTCGAGCTCAATGCGCTCGAATTGTCCAACGTCGCCGCGACGCTGGCCTCCGGCGGCATGTGGTGCCCGCCGAGCCCCATCGACAAGGTCTACGACCGGCAGGGTCACGAGGTGGCCGTCACCACGCAGACCTGTGAACAGGTGGTTCCCGAGGGACTCGCCAACACCCTGTCCAACGCGCTGAGCAAGGACACCACTGGCGGAACCGCGGCCGGTTCGGCCGGTTCGGTGGGCTGGAGTCTGCCGATGTCGGGCAAGACGGGCACCACCGAGTCCCATCGGTCATCGGGATTCCTCGGCTTCACCAATCAGTACGCCGCCGCGAACTACATCTTCGACGATTCCCCGAAGCCGTCCGATCTGTGTTCGTACCCGCTGCGCAAGTGCAGCAGCGGCAACCTCTTCGGTGGCAACGAACCTGCCCGCACCTGGTTCCTGGCGATGAAGCCGATCGCCAGAGACTTCGGTCCGGTGGCGCTGCCACCCACCGACCCGCGCTACGTCAACGGCGCCACGGGCAGCGAGGTGCCCAGCGTGACCGGGCTGAAGCTCGACGCGGCGATCAAGCGCGTGCGGGACGCCGGCTTCCAGGTCCCCGACGTACCCACGCCGGTCAACAGCTATCTCTCGAAGGGTGCGGTGGCGGGAACCACGCCGAAGGGCAAGACCATCCCCGGTTCGATCGTCACGATCAACACCAGCAACGGCATCGCCCCGCCGCAGGTGTACTACCCGCCCGCTCCGCCGCCCGCCGCTCCTCCCCCGCCCGAGGCCCCGCCGCCGCCACCGGACGTCAACGTCATCAACATCCCCGGGTTGCCGCCGATCACGCTGCCGATGGGTCCGCCGCCGCCACCTCCGCCACCGCCGGCACCACCGCCGCCGCCGGATCCCGGACCGCCGCCCGTCGCAGCACCGCCGCCGCCACCACCGCCGCCCTAGGGGACGGCACCCAGGTCGGGGCAGTAGTTTCTCGGGTATCGGGTACCCCCGGTATCGGCCAGCCCGCCGGGGCGAAGCGACGAGGCCGACACGGGAGAAACCACCATGCCAGAAGATTCGGAGATTCGACGATGAGGTTGACGCTCAGCGATGCCGACGCCGCGTTCCGCGACGACCTGCGGGAGTTCTTCACCACGCAGGTACCGGAGGACATCCGGGCGCGGGCGCGAGCCGGTCAGCCCCGATTGCCCGACGACGTCGTCACCGCGCAGCGGATCTTGAACCAGCGCGGCATAGCCGTCCCGAACTGGCCGGTGGAGTGGGGCGGCCAGGACTGGTCGCCGCTTCAGCGGCAGATCTGGTCGGACGAGTTGCGGCTGGCCTGCGTTCCCGAACCACTGGCGTTCAACGCCAGCATGGTCGGTCCGGTGATCGCCGCGTTCGGTTCGCGAGAGCTCAAGGAGCGGTTCCTGTCCGCGACCGCCAACCTCGACATCTGGTGGTGTCAGGGCTTCTCCGAGCCGGAGGCCGGTTCGGATCTGGCGGCGGTCCGCACCACCGCGGTCCGCGACGGCGATTCCTACGTGATCAACGGGCAGAAGACGTGGACCACGTTGGGCCAGTACGCCGACTGGATCTTCGTGCTCGCGCGCACCAACCCGGACGCACCCAAGAAGCAGGCGGGCATCTCGTTCCTGCTGGCCGAGATGTCGACACCGGGCATCACCCTGCGCCCGATCAAGTTGATCGACGGCGGATACGAGGTCAACGAGGTCTTCTTCGAAGACGTCCGCGTCCCGGCCGATCAACTGGTCGGCGAGGAGAACAGCGGCTGGACCTACGCCAAGTTCCTGCTGAGCAACGAGCGCACCGGCATCGCACGGATCGGCACGACGAAGGTGTGGCTGTCGCAGGTCAAGGAACATGCCGCGAACACGCCGACCGAGCAGGGCACCCTGCTCGACGATCCGCTGTTCGCCGCCCGCGTCGCCGAAGCCGAGAACGAACTACTCGCACTGGAACTCACGCAGCTGCGGGTCAGCGGTTCCGAGGCCGACGGCAAGCCCAACCCGGCGTCCTCGATCCTCAAGCTGAAGGGCAGCCAGCTTCAGCAGGCGGTCACCGAGCTGCTCGTCGACGTCGCAGGACCCGACGCGCTGCCGGTCGGCGCCGGTGCCGACCTCGGCTCGCCGCCGTGGGCGCAGCTTGCCGCGCCGAAGTATCTCAACTACCGCAAGACCTCGATCTACGGCGGCACCAACGAAATACAACGCACCATCATCGCCTCGACGATTCTGGGACTGTGAGGACGCCATGGACTTCGACCTGACCGACGAGCAGGGCCTGCTGCGGGACGTCACCCGCGAGGCGCTCACGCGCACGTACGACATCGAAACCCGCCTCGAGGTCACCGACACCGAGCTCGGATGGAGCCGCGACGTCTGGTCGCAGCTCGCCGAGATCGGGATCCTCGGACTCGGCTTCGATCCGGAGGAGGCCGGCCAGATCGAGCTGATGGTGGTGCTCACCGAGATCGGGCGGCGACTGGCCCCGGAGCCGGTCGCGCAGGCCGCGTTGATTCCCGGCGTGCTTGATCGCCGAACTCGGCGACGATGAACAGCGAAAGCTGCTCGACGAGGTGTCGGAAGGTCAGACGCTGCTCGCGCTGGCACATCAAGAGCCTGGCATGCGTGGCGTGACGGCCCGCGTCACCACCCGCGCTGAGCCCCAAGGTGATTCGTGGACCGTCACCGGCCGCAAGAACCCGGTGCTGTCCGGTGACTGCGCTGACGTGTTCGTCGTCAGCGCGGCACTACCCGATTCCAGGGCGAGCGAAGCGACGGGAGTACAGCAGGCGTCGGGTTGTTCGTCGTCGACGCCGATGCGGCCGACCGGCGCGCATTCCGAACGTTCGACGGGCAGCGCGGCGCCCAGCTCGACCTGGACTCGGCAGCGGCACGGCCGCTCGGCGCCGGCGGCGATGCGACGGCGGGCCTGCAGCGCGCGCTGATCCGGCACCAGTCGGCGCTCTGCGCCGAAGCGGTCGGCGCGATGGAAGAGGCGCTGCGGCTCACCACCGACTACCTGACGAACCGCAAGCAGTTCGGGGTGCCGCTGAGCAAGTTTCAGACGTTGACCCAGCGCGCCGCCGACATGTACGTCTCACTCGAACTGGCGCGCAGCATGAACTTCTACGCCGCCATATCGATCGCCGACGGGAACTTCGACCCCGTCATCGCCGCGCGCGCCAAGCTCCAGATCAGCCGGTCGGGACGTCACATCGCGCAGGAGGCGATTCAGCTGCACGGCGGTATCGGCATGACCGCCGAGTACCCGGTGGGGCACTACGCCGCCAGGCTCACCGCGATCAACCAGACGCTGGGCTCGGCCGACGATCAGCTGCGCACCCTGATCGGCGGGCTCGGGTCGTACGGGACCGTGTCGCTGTGAGCGGCCAGTACGCCACGGCGCCGTCGGACGCCGCGCTGCAGGACATGTTCGACGAGTTTCAGTTGCGCAAGCTCGTGCACGGCTACTGCCGCGCCGTCGATCGTGGTGACATGGCGCGGCTGCGGGGCATGTACCACGACGACGCCAAGGACGACCACGGCGCCTTCTCGACGGGAACCGTCGACGACTTCCTCAACGAGCTCGCCGCCGCCCGTCCCTACCTCCGGTCGATGCAGCACCACGTCACCACGGTGAACTTCGCCATCAGCGGGACCATCGCGGAAGGCGAGATCTACAGCATTGCCACCCACACGTTCGGTGCAGGCGATCGAGACGTCGACGTCACGATCGGCGGGCGCTATCTCGACAAGTACGAGAAGCGAGATGGCACATGGAAGTTCATCGAGCGGACGATCGTCACCGACTGGGCCAACGTGAACGACCCGTCGTCGGTGGATCTGAGCCACCCGATCACCAGAAACACCCCGAGGGGAACCCCTGACGCGAATGATCCGTCATACCAGTTCTTCTCGCTACTACTCAACGAAACGGAGTGACGCACATGGCTGAACTGGACGACGACGTCATCGCCTTTCTGTCGGAGGGCACCCGAACCGGGATGCTCGGCTACCTGGCGTCGGACGGACGTCCCCTGGTCGCGCCGGTGTGGTTCGTGGTCGACGGCGGCGACCTGGTCCTCAACACCGCGGCGAACACCGCGAAGGGACGGGCCCTGGTCCGTGACCCACGCGTGGTCGTGACCGTCGACGATCCGCACCCGCCGTACTCCTTCGTCCAGGTGCAGGGCGTCGCCGCCCTTTCGGAGGACCCCGACGAACTCCGCGACGTCGCGACGCGCACGGGTGCGCGGTACATGGGAGCGGAACGCGCGGACGAATTCGGGCGCCGCAACGGAGTTCCCGGCGAGTTGGTCGTGCGGATCACTCCCACCAAGGTGATCAAGGCGTTCGACATCGCCGACTGATCCTCGGCCTCAGATCAGCTCTGCGAGTTGGCGTACCAGTTCGACGATGCGTTGGGCGTCGCGCCCGGCAGGATCCTGGTCGGGGTCGTAGATCGCGAGACTCAACCCGATGCAGCCTCCCTGCTCGATGGCTGCCGTCAGCATGCTGGTGAGTTCGGACCAGGTGAGGCCGCCGGGCTCGTCGGGAAAGTCGGGCAGGCCCTGTGCGCCGAACTCGACCGGATCGAGCACGTCGAGGTCCACGTGCATCCACCACCGATCGGCCCCGGACACGAGGTGTTGCACCGCGGCGGCACCGCGCGACGGCGGGTCCGCTCTCACGTCGTCGAGCGCGGCGAGCCAGATCCCGAGGTCTTTGAGGGAACCCACGTTGAAGCGGCGGCGCCAGTCTTCGTCGCGTGGCCCGAGGACGCTGAGTTGCTCGGGCGCCAAGGCGGGTAGCGCATCCGCGAGCGGGCCGGTCAGCAGCCGCCCGGTCAACCCCAGCAGAAGCCCGATCTCGGCGTTGGCCGCCTCACCGTCTTCGGAAACGTCCAACGGCATGGTGTCCTCGTGGCCGTCGACGAACAACAGCCCGAAGGCATCGCCGTGGTCGCGCAAGCCGGACACGATGCCGAACAACGTGGCACAGTCGCCGCCGTACACGACGGGAAAGCATCCGTCCCGCAATGCCGTTCGGACACGGTGATTCAGCAGCTCGGTCATCGCCAGCAGAGCGGGTTCGTTGATCAGGCCGGTGCCGGCTCCGCGACGGGGCTCGGGTGGCGGCAATCCGTCCAGATCGTCGACGGCGGAAAGCCGGTGACCGGCGAACGCGTCGAGCAGTCCCGCGTCGCGCAGCGCTGCCGCAGCGAGCGCCTGATTGCGTGGCCTGCCGTATCCGTCGAACGGCACGCCGACCAAAACGATGTCAGCCATCACCCGATCCTTCCCCTCGGTGCGAAACGAGCCGAAGCCACAGCCACAGCCGGGTAGCCGATTCCTCCAGATCGACCCCAAAGTCTTCGGCGAGTCGAACGATGCGGTAGCGGACGGTGTTTCCGTGTACGTGCAACCGCTTGGCCGTCTTGGCGACGTTCCCGTTCGCGTCCAGGTACACGCGCAGAGTGATCAGAAAGTCGGTGTGGTGGTCCGCGTCGTAGGACCGGATCGCCTCGATGACGTCGAACCTTCCGAGATCGTGTTCGGTGATGTACTCGCCGAGTTCCAGCAGGTTGAGTTCGATCGCGTGGTCCTCGTGCAAGCCGGTGACGGACGGCCGGTCGGCCGCTTTCGCTCGAAGTCGTTGCAGCAGATGGTTCGACGTACGTACGGCTTCGGTACGCGATCGCCGAAGCTCGTCGAAACCCCGTGCGACGCCGCCGACTGTGGCGACGACGGGGTGCGCACTGATCGGCGAGGTGTAGCCGCCGACATCCTGGATCAGCCGACGATGGGCGGCCCGGAACGACTCGCCCGAGCACGGCAGGATCGCGTACACCACCGAGTCGATGAGGGCGTTGTACGCGCTGTGGAACTGCAGGTCGCAGGTCACCGTGACGAGCTGTCGCAAGCGTTGCCGTTCGCGGATGGCATCGACGCTGCCGGGTTCGGGGTGCGCGATGGTGAACGTCGCGACGGCGAATCCGGGTGTGTATTCGGGACCGAGCCCGAGTTGGGCGGCGGCGAATGACGCGTGTCCGGGGTCGTCCATCAACGTCCGGACGAGATCGGCGTTGCGCCGCTCGGTGAAGTCGGCGGCCGAACGGGCGTGCAGCATGTGCAGGCCGGCCAGGGGCGCCAAGCGGTTCAGCGCGTCGAGACCGTCCTCCCGGCGGTCGACACCGGGATCGATGACCCACATCGATCCCAATAGTTCGCCGCCCGCGCGGACCGCGATCGCCAACCGGCCGCCCTCGTCGTCATGCGGTTCGACGAAGACTGCGACGGTCGACGAGTAGACCACCTGGTAGTCCGCGTCCAGCGCTGGCACGGTCCGCTCGTGCAGGGTCAGGGTGCTCTCGCGCCGCAGGTAGTCGATGGGCTGGCCGGGAATCGTGGAGTATCCGACGACGTGACCGGTCGGGTCCACGATGCTGGTGGCCCCATTGGTCATCGTGGCCACCGCGTTGGCGAACGCGAACATGTCACCGAGCCGCACCCCGGACACCGAGTCAGCCGCGGCACCGGCGACCGCCGTCCGCGCCAATGCGGCGAATCGTGTCCAGTCGGCGTCGTCCCGCACGACGATGACGGGAATCCCGTGGTCGACGGACGCGGCGTGCACGTCCTCGGTCGGAGTCCCCCGCGCCTTGACCACCACCGCCGCGGCCTCAGCACTGACGGCGTGGGTCAGTATTCGGGCGAAATCGGCTGTGCGGCATGCGACTCCGGTTACCAGGAGGATCGCGTTCCGCATCACCGCCTGCTCGTCGAGCGGGTCGTAGATCTGCACGTCGGAGACCAGAGCGGTCGGGTTCCGCCGTGGGGTCGACGTGCAGCAGATCGTCCCCCACCAGCCGTGCCCACGCCGACAACGTCACCGGCGAGGGCGGGCTGGCACGACGCCGAACCGCTCATTGGGAGATCTTACGACTGAAGCGCCATATCTTGAGCTTTTTCCATTCAATCGCGCCTCTCTGCGGATGACCATTGTGATCAACGCCACTTCACCGACCTCGAGGGATCCATGAAGCTCAGAGACATCCGCTCACTCGTCAACGTCGAGGGCCCTGCCCGTTCGGTTGCCGACAAACTCAGCAGGACCTGCCACAGTGTCGACGACGCACGCAAGCTCGCGGCCAAACGCCTTCCGCGAAGTGTCTTCGACTACATCGAAGGCGGTGCCGAGGACGAAGTCTCACTGCGACGCAACCGGTCCAGTTTCGACGACTGGTTCTTCGTACCGCGGTGGGGTGCAATCGAGAATCTCGACCTGACCTCGACGGTGCTGGGTGGACCGACGGCCCTCCCCCTCATCCTGTCGCCGACCGGGGGAACGCGGCTCTTCCATCCGGACGGCGAACTCGCGGTTGCCCGTGCGGCTTTCGCTGCGGGGATCCCGTACGGATTGGCGCACCTGAGTACGACGCCGATGGAGTCCATCGCCGAGGACACCCCTGCACTCCGTCGATGGTTCAACATCGAACCGGTCGCCGACAAGGGCGCGCTGCAGGAGCTGCTCGACAGGGTCGGCGGCACGGGTTATGAAGCGCTGCTGGTCAACGTCGACTGCCGAGCGATCGGGCACCGCGAGCGCGACTACCGAAACGGCTTCACGGCACCGCCGACCCTGCGGACGAGGACCGTCGCCGAGGGCGCGCTGCATCCCGGCTGGGCGTGGGGGTTTCTGAGCAACGACGCGATCGCCTTTCCCAACCTCGACGGCACCGTTCCGACGGGTCCGCTGGCCAGTGACCCCGGCATGTGGCGAACCCTGCTCGCCGGCTCCTATGAGCCCACCGGGTGGGGCGACATCGAAGACCTGCGTCGCCGCTGGCACGGCCCCATCGTGCTGAAGGGGTGCGTCAGCGCCGAGGACGCCGCCATCGCGGCAAGCATCGGCATCGACGCGGTTCAGGTCAGCAATCACGGCGGTCGGCAGCTGGACCACATGGCCTCGCCGCTCGACGTTCTTCCGGAGATCGTCGAGCGCGTGGACGGCCGGATGGAGGTCATCGTCGACGGCGGCATCCGGCGCGGGTCCGACATCGTCAAGGCGCTCGCGCTTGGGTGCAGACGCCTGTGCGATCGGTCGGCCCTACCTCTACGGACTCGCGGCGGCCGGAGAAGCCGGGGTCTCACACGTCGTGCGGTTGTTGACCGAGGAGATGACCAGGACGCTGATGCTCCTTGGCGTCTCCAGCATCAAAGAACTCCGCGACAGTGGACGGGCGCTGGTCCGCCACCGCAGTGCCGGTCGGCAGACATCATGAACACGGTCACGCGCAGGATCACCTGCATCGGGGCGGTCGCGGCACTGATGCTGGCCACACCGGCGTGCGGCCGGCTCGAGCAGCTCGCCGATCCGGCGGTCGTCACTCCGGCGGGCGAAGGCGTGCCCCCCTTGGACGTGAACGCGAACGCGGCAGGCACTACTGCCCGGCTCCGTGGCTTCGCGCGGGGTGCTGCGGGTTGCGATCCCGACCAACGAACCTCCCACTCAGTTCTACGAGGAGGGCACTCGCTACATGACGGGGGTCAATCCGGATATCGCTCGGTTGATCGGTGAGGCTCTCGGGCTCGCCGTGGAGATCAAGGTGGTCAACTTCGATTCCATCATCCCCGGCATCGCGGCCGGACGTTACGACATGACGGTGTCATCGATGACGCCCACCGACAAGCGGATCGCCGTCATCGATTTCGTCGACTACGTCCAAGTCGGGAACGCGATCGTGATCGCGAAGGGCCAACCGCGCCTGACCCAGGACACCTTGTGCGGCAAACGCGTTGGCGTGCTGATCGGCTCGTATCAGCTCACCACCAACATCCCCGACTACGACCAGACATGCGCGGCGTCCGGTCGGCCGCAGATTCGAACGGCCCAGTTTCAGGACACGCGGCAGGCCATCTCCGCACTCACCAGCACCCGGCTGGATGCGGTCCTGGCAGATTCGCCGATCCTCGAATTCGCTGCGACACAGGATCCCGACGTCGTGATCGCGGAGAAGTACGACTTCACCCCCGTTGCCGTCGGCGTCACCAAGGAACCGACGCTCGTGAACGCCGTCGCGGCGGCGCTCGACACCGTCATCACCAGTACCGCATACCGAGAAGTGCTCAGAAAGTACGGATTGGAATCCGCGATGATCACCCAGGCCCGCGTCAACGCGGCTCAATGAGGAGACCCACCATGACACGTTTGATATCGGAGGCCGCATCGACGGCACCTCCTTCGAACCCACCCCTCGAGGACTCGATTCCCGTTGTCCCGCTGCGACATCCGGTCCGGAACGCCGTCGCGATCCTGCTCGTCGTGCTCGCGGCCGCCGCCGCATGGAACGTCGCGACCAACCGCAGGTTCGGTTGGGACGTGGTGGCGTCCTATCTGTTGGCGCCCGAGATACAGCGGGGCGCGCTACTGACCGTGGTGTTGACCGTCATATCGATGATCGCCGGCATAGCGCTCGGCACCGTTCTCGCGGTCATGAGAATCTCCGGCAACCCCATCGTCAGCAGGATGAGCCGCGGATTCATCTGGTTCTTCCGAGGCACCCCACTGCTGGTGCAACTGATCTTCTGGTACAACATCGCCGCCCTGTACCCGATCGTGTCGATCGGTATTCCGTTCGGCGGCCCCTCCCTCGTCATCGGATCCGCCAACTCGCTCATCACCCCGCTTGGTGCGGCACTACTCGGGCTGTCGTTGAACGAGGCGGCCTACATGGCCGAAATCATCCGCGGCGGCATCGGATCGGTGGACAAGGGTCAGTACGACGCGGCAGAAGCACTGGGTATGAGCAACATCGGTTTGATGCGCCGGATCGTGCTCCCTCAGGCCATGCGGGTGGTCCTTCCACCAACGGGCAATGAGGTGATCTCGATGCTGAAAGCCACGACGCTGGTCAGCGTGCTCGCCATCTCCGATCTGCTGTACTCGGCACAGATCATCTACTCACTGAACTACCGGACGATCCCCCTGCTGATCGTCGCAAGCTGCTGGTACCTGCTGATGACGTCGATCCTCAGCTACTTCCAGAACAAACTCGAAAACCACTACGGCCGCGGGTTCGCGGCCCCGACGACCACCAAGAAGCGTTGGCTCGCACTGGGGAGGACGAAATGACCGCACTCATGGTCGAAGCGCGGGGAGTCCGCAAGCACTACGGATCGACGGAGGTCCTCAAAGGCGTCGACCTGCGGGTCGAGAGCGGCTCCGTCACCTGCCTGGTCGGGCCGTCGGGCTCGGGTAAGACGACCTTTCTGCGGTGCATCAACCACCTCGAAAACGTCGACGCCGGAAGGCTTTACGTCGAGAGTGAGTTGATCGGCTACGAAGAACGCAACAACCGGCTCTACGAGTTGAAGCCACGGCAGATCGCGCAGGCTCGCCTGAAGACCGGGATGGTGTTCCAACGGTTCAACCTGTTCCCGCACATGACGGTCCTCGAGAACATCATCGAAGCCCCGGTGCGGGTCCTCAAGAGATCCCGGGCCGAGGCCACCGAAGAGGCCAACGCACTGATCGCGCGGGTGGGACTCGCCGACCGTGGGGCTTCGTATCCGCGTGAACTCTCCGGCGGACAACAGCAGCGGATCGCCATCGCCAGGGCGCTTGCCATGAAGCCGAAGCTGATGCTGTTCGACGAACCGACGTCGGCGCTCGACCCGGAACTCGTCGGCGAGGTGCTCGAAGTGATGAGATCCCTCGCCGAGGCCGGCATGACGATGGTCGTGGTCACCCACGAGCTCGGATTCGCCAGGGAAGTCGGTGATCAGATCGTGTTCATGGACGGTGGCGTCGTCGTCGAGTCCGGGAGCCCGGCGGCCGTGCTCGGCAACCCGAAACACGATCGCACCCGCGCATTTCTCGCGAAAGTGCTCTAGCCGCATCCGGCCCAGTGGGCCCACTTGGACGACACGGTCCGGTCGACACCCGCAGCCAAAACGGGTCCGAAAACCGATTTCCGGCCCTTACCTGGCATTATCGCCCCATTAACAATGGGTTTCCGAGCCCCACCCGGGCCGTCCGCAAACCACATTCCGTCTTGACCCGAGGCATTTCTGGACGATAGAGTTCAGTTCACACAAATTCTCAGCATTTCCCCAGCAGCACAGACAGGACTGCACCATGAAGAACCGTAAATACACCCGCCGCGTCGCCGCGACCATCGGCATCGCCGCGGCCATCTCGGCAGGGGCGTTGACCGCTTGTGGCGGTGGCGAGTCTCCGGCGCCGTCCAGCACCACGACGACGACCACGACCACCACCGCGCCTGCGCCGTCGCTCTCACCCACCGAGAAGAGCATCAACCCCACCGGCGGCAACCTCTTCACCCCGCCGGTGAAGGCACCGTCGGCACCTACCGCGGTCCCCGGCGACAACTAGACAACCGACGGACGGGGCGGGCCAGTCATCGACTCGCCCGCCCCGTTTCGTGCGCTGTGGGTCAATCCGCCAGCTCGGCCTCGGCCGGCGCGAACGACTTGATGTGCCCGATCGCAGAGTTCAGTGCGGTCTGCATGAGTCGCGGATCGTGAGCCGTCTGAGAGAGCAGATAACCGCCCTCGACGGCTGCGAGCAGGCCGGTGGCCAGCGCCGGAGCGTCGATGCCGGCTTCCAACACACCGGCATCGCGCATCCGCTCCAGCGCTGCGGCAAGCAGTGCACGCCATTCCGCGAAGTGCTCGGCAAGCGAGATGCGGGCCTTGTCGTCGGTGTCGGACAGTTCCGCCGCCAACGATCCGAGTTCACATCCCCACAGCCCGCGGCGCAACGTACAACGCTGCACCATGGCGTCGCGCCATTGATAGAGCCCGCGAAACGAGTCCACCTTTTCCAGGCGCATCCGCTGCCACGAAAGGATCTCGTCGGCGCGCAGCGTGATCACCTCGTAGACCAACTCAGCCTTGTCGGTGAAGTGTTGGTAGAACTGCGACTTGCTGGTGGCGCTGGCCGCCAACACCTCGTCGATCGTCGTGGCGGCCACACCCCGCACGTGCATCAACTCGGCGGCGGCGAGGACGATCCGGCTGCGGGTCGCGGCGCCGCGCGAAGTCAGTTTCGGCCGCGGTGCGCCGCTGGATGGCGACGACATTGCCTAACTGTAAACCCTTGTTTTGGACGCGCGAGTCCAGGTGCTCTGATAGCCGGCATTAATCCATGTTGTAGAGGGTCTTGACGCTCTCGTGCAGCTTGTTGGGCAGCGCCGGGGCCTCGTAGGGATCGGTGATGACCTCGATGTAGGCGGCTTGCCCACCGCGCTGCGCGGTCACCAGAGCGGCGTCGAGTTCACCGCAGGTGGTCACGCGTGCGGTGAACCAGTCGTCACAACCCAGGGCGTGGGGCAGTTCGGCGTAGTTCCATGGCGCGACGTCGTTGTAGACGATGGCGGGGTCTGCGCAGAGCAGGCGTTCGATGAGGTACCCGGAGTTGTTGAGCACGAAGATGATCGGCTGCAGGCCGCGCCGGTGGAACTGACCGATCTCTTGGGCCGTCAGCTGATGCGAACCCTCTCCGGTGATCAACAGGACCCGTCGGTCGGGAGCGGCGACGGCGGCGCCGAACGCGGCGGGGGTTGCCCAGCCGATCGCGCCCCAGAGTGTCTGGTTGTAGAACCGCGCTCCGTGCGGGAGTTGGGCGAACGCCAAGCCCATTGAGCAGGTGCCTGTTTCAGCGATCACGATGTCGTCTGGCTTCACGAAGTTCGCCCACCTCGGGTACAGCGCGTCTGCGGTGATGGGGTCGGCATCGGCGCCTTCGGCCGAACCGAGTGACGTCGGCCGGATACCGGCAGGCTCGCGAGCGCTCCAGGTGCGCCCGGCAAGTTCGTCGAGGACGTCGGCCATTTCGACGTTCTGGTAGACGGTCGAGCCGACCGTGGCGCGGTGCAGACCGATGTCGATCGTCCGCGCCGGGTCGAGGTGCGCGGTGAAGGCGCCGGTGTTGAAGTCGGTCTGCATCGTCCCGATGGTGACGACGGCATCGCAGGTCTCGACGAACTCGCGAACGGCCTCTTCCATCAGCCTGCCGTCGTACATGCCGATGTAGTTCGGGTGATCTTCGTCGAACACGGACTTGTCGGCGAACATGGTGGCGAACGGCAGCCCGGCAGCGTCGATGAGCTCGCGCGCCTTGTCGCTCAGTCCCAACCTGTCCAGCAGCAGCCCGGGCAGAACGCATGCCCTCGGTGCCGCATCCAGCGTGCGGAAGATCGCGTCGGTCGCCGCGGCAAGGGCGGTCGGGTCGCTGGCCGGAAGCGTCAGGGGCTCCGAGGAGGCCAGGATCGGCTTGTTCACCAGGTCGGCGGGGAAGGCCATGTACACCGGCCGCCGGTTGTAGAGCGCCTCGGCGATGAGCCGCTCGGTCTCGAACACCACGTTGGCCGGGGTGATGATGGCACTGGCACCGACGACGGTGTCCGCCATCCTGCGAAACAGCTCGAACTCCCCATTGCCCAGGGTGTGATGCACCAGCGCGCGGTCGGCCTGGGTGGCGAGGTTGGGCATGCCCGTGAGGTGGAAGACCGGCAGGTGCTCGGCGTAGGAGCCGGCCACCGCACTGATCGCGCTGAGCTCGCCGACGCCGTAGGTGGTGCTGACGGCGCCGACACCCCTGATGCGGGCGTAGCCGTCGGCGGCGTAGGCGGCGTTGAGTTCGTTGCAGCTGCCGATCCAGTTGACATCGGGATGCGCGACGATGGCGTCTTGCACGGGGAAGGCGAAATCGCCTGGCACACCGAAGATATCGGTCACGCCGATGTCGTGGAGCCGGTTCAGCACGTAATCGATGACGGTGGGTGTGGTCATGACGAAACTCCTTCGCTTGGGGGCTCTTCGGCTGTGCACTTCAACGCGTAGGAGCGCAGCGAATATAAATCCAATGATTGTTTTCTATTGCTACATGCACCACATCTATAATCGGTGAATGGCGGAGACCGATCTCAACCTGGTGCGAACCTTCCTTCGCCTCTACGAGACCCGCAGCGTGACCCGCACGGCTGAGCAGATGTCACTGACCCAGCCGTCGGTCAGCCATGCGCTGCGCCGACTGCGAAAACAGTTCAACGACAACCTCTTCAGTCGCTCATCGGGCGGCCTGGAGCCGACCGAACGGTCACGGCAGATCTATCCTCTGCTGCGCCAGGCGATCGAAGCCGTCGAGGCCACGATGACCGGGGTCGCGTGGTTCGATCCCGAGACCGCGCGGCGGACGTTCCACCTTCAGGCCACCGATCTGGGCGAGATCGGCCTGCTGCCGCCCGTACTGGCGCTCATCGCGGCCTCCGCCCCCGGCGTCGATCTGCACGTCGCACCGTTGAACGTCGAAACCGCCGCGACCGCACTCCGGCAGGGCCACACCGATGCGGTCCTGGCCACCACGCGCATCACGGCCGACGACATCCGGCGACAGGTCCTGGTCGACGACGTCTACTGCGGCATCCGGTCGGCGACGCATCCGCGGATCACCGAGCACCCCAGCCTGGAAGAATTCCTCGCCGAACGGCACATCGCCGTCGAGGCCTCGGCCGGCCACACCAACGTCGACGAATCACTCGATTCCCTCGGCCACACCCGCGACATCGCCGTGCGCATCTCGCATTTCGCGGCGTTGCCCGGTCTGGTCGCCCGGACGACTTATCTGTCGATCATTCCCACCTCGGTGGCCCCGGAGATGTGCTCGCAGGCCGACATCGAGACGTTCGAGTTGCCGTTCGCGGTGCCCGAACTGCACGTGAGCCTTCACACCTACCGACGCGCGCTGCCCGATCCCGGGGTTGAGTGGTTTCGCCAGACGATCATCAGGGCGCTGCGCGATTGGAAGACGCTCAGACACAACGAGAACCAGTGACGGCCGCTGCCGTCGTGTCAGCGGCCCGTGCGCTCGCGATGCTTGCACCCCGGCCAACAGCACGGCCGACGCTGCCCCTCTTCGAGTTCCTCCTGCGTGCGCCGAATTCGTCGCTCGCGGGTCTTCTCCTGCTTGGCATCCTCGACCCAGCAGATGAATTCGTTGCGCGCCAGGGGCGTGATGTCCTTCCACGCCGCCAGAGCCGTGTCATTGGCGATCAGCGCCCCACGCAGGTCTGAGGGCAACTCGTGCACCACGCCACCGGGCACTCGCTGGCTGCTCATGACGCCAAGATAAACCAGTGGCGGTCCGGCACGTAGCAGGATCGTCCCCATGACGTCATCACCCGAGCCGTTCAGCACACGCGGTGCGGACGGCGTGCGCATCGTCGCCGATCGCCTCGGTGACCCCGCAGCTCCGGCGGTGGTGTTCCTCCACGGCGGCGGACAGACCCGCCGCTCGTGGGCTCGGGCTGCCGCCGCGGTGGCGAAGCGGGGCTGGCAGGCGGTCACGGTCGACTTCCGTGGTCACGGCGAATCGGATTGGTCCGACGACGGCGACTACCGCGTCACGACCTTCGCCGCCGACGTGATGGAGGTGCTGCGCCAGCTGCCGCCGCGACCGGTGTTGGTCGGCGCCTCCTTGGGCGGATTCACGTCGATGCTGCTCGCCGGGGAACTCGCGCCGGGCTCCGCACGCGCGGTCGTGCTCGTCGACATCGTGCCCGACATGAACCCCGACGGTGCGTTGCGGATACACGAGTTCATGAACGACCGCATGACGTCGGGCTTCGACTCACTCGACGAGGTCGCCGACGCCATCGCCGTCTACAACCCGCACCGTCCCAGGCCATCCGATCTGGACGGACTGCGCACCAACCTGCGGCAGCGCGACGGCCGCTGGTACTGGCATTGGGATCCGAAGTTCCTCGACGGCACGTCGGCGTTGCCCCCGATCGAGGTGACCGAGGCAGACCGCATGCACACCGCGGTCGAGGCCATTCTGCGCGACGGCGTGCCGATGCTCCTGGTGCGAGGGCAGATGAGCGATCTCGTCACCAAGGAGCGGGCCGACGAGTTCCTCGCCCGGTTTCCGGAGGTCTCGTTCGTCGACGTCGGGGGCGCAGGACACATGGTTGCCGGCGACCGCAACGACCTCTTCGCCGACGCGATCGTCGAGTTCCTGGCTCGCCACGAGGAACGAGGGTGAAGATGGGCGCCATGCGTTTCGGAAACTTCATGGCCCCCTTCCACCCGGTCGGACACAACCCGACGCTCGCCATCGAGCGAGACCTCGACCTGATCGTCTTGATGGACCGCCTCGGCTTCGACGAGGCGTGGATCGGCGAGCACCACTCCGCAGGGTTCGAGATCATCGCGTCGCCCGAGGTCGTCATCGGCGTCGCCGCGGAGCGCACCAACCACATCAAGCTCGGTACGGGCGTGAGCTCCCTGCCGTACCACAACCCGCTGATGCTCGCCGACCGCATGGTTCTGCTGGACCACATCACCCGCGGCCGCGCGATGCTCGGTTGCGGGCCAGGCCAGCTCACGTCGGACGCGCACATGCTCGGGATCCCCGCGGACGAGCAGCGGCCGCGCATGGAGCAGTGCCTGGACGCGATCATGCGCCTGCTGCGCGGCGAGACCGTCACCATGCACACCGACGGGTTCACCCTGCAGGACGCGCGGCTGCAGCTGAAGCCGTACAGCGACCCCTGTTTCGACGTCGCGGTCGCGGCGTCCTTCTCGCCGACCGGGCCGCGCGGCGCGGGACGGCACGGCATCGGCATGTTGTCGATCGCTGCCACGGCAAGGCAGGGCATGGACCTGCTGGCCCAGCACTGGGCGACGTGGGAGGAGGTCGCGCTCGAGCACGGTCATGTCGCCGACCGCTCGAAGTGGCGACTCGTCGGCCCGATGCACCTCGCCGAGACCCGCGAGCAGGCCGAGCGCGACGTCGAGTACGGCATCGCCGAGTTCTCCCGCTACTTCGCACACATCCTGCCCGCGGGGCCCGTGCAGGGTGACACCCCGGCGGAGATCATCGCCAACAACCACCAGTCCGGTTTCGCCGTCATCGGCACGCCCGAGGACGCGGTGGCCAAGATCGAGGAGCTCGTCGAGGCGAGCAACGGCGGTTTCGGCGCCTTCCTCCTGTTCGATCACGACTGGGCGCCGCCCGCCGCGAAGCTGCACAGTTACGAGCTGTTCGCGGAGTACGTGATGCCGCACTTCACCGGCCAGCTCGCGGGCCCGGCAGCGTCGCAGGACTGGGTGATCGGAAGCGGGACCGAGTTCATGGACCGCGCTGCGCACGCGATCGGCAAGTCGATCCAGGACCACGCCGCGGAGCAGGCGGCCAAGAAGGGCTGAGCTACCGGCTCTCGACCCGGCCGAGCCACGCGAAGAACTCGGCGGCGGAGAACACCGGCTTGCCCCACTCGCGGGCCTTGCGCGCCTTGCCCGACTGGCTGCCGACCTCGGCGGTGACGAGTACCTCGCAGCGGGTCTTCGTCACCGACGGCACGGGCACCAGCCCGGCCCGTGCCGCAAGGTCCTGCATCTCGTCGCGGTCGACGATCCGGCCTACGTCGTCCTCGGCGGTGCCGGTGAAGCACACCCGCGCGCCGGGCACCAGGACGGCGGCGATGTCAGCGGTGGCGAGCGCGGACTCGACCGACTCGTCGACGATCGCGACACCCAACAGCTCTTCGGCCTCGCGCAGGCGGCCGAGGGCCTCCACCGTCAGGGGCGTTCGCGATGCGGCGGAACGCAACTGGTCGGCAACCGAGTGTCGGGCCGCCGAATGCCATGTCGTGTCAGCGCCGGTACCCGGCGCGGGTGACGCGTCGAGTCCGAGCAGCGCCGCACCCACGCGGCGGCTGACGTCGAGCAGCGCCGACAGTGCCGGGAGGTGAGCCGACGCAGGCGTTGGCTCGCTGGAGGGTCGACTGACGAGATGTCCGGAGAGCGACTCCGAGTCGGCCTCGTCGAACGGCGATGACTGGGAATCGTCCGAGCCCGAACGAGAGAACGCATCAAGCGCGGCCCTGGCCCGCTCGAGCGCAGTCGACGCGGACAGGCCGCGGCGATGCTCAGGGGCGAGCGCCTTCTTCGGCACCTCGGCGCCCAGCGGCATGGCCATGACGAGTCCGAGGCGCTTGAGCTCGAAGTCGATGAGGCCCAACGTGTCGTCGATGTCGACGCCGACCGGTGTGCAGCCCGCCAACATCGGCGCGACGATGCCCCAGGCTTCGGCCAAGGTGGGCGCCAACAACACGTCGGACACCTTGATCCCGTACGCCTGCCTGGCATCGGCGAGATCGCGCTGGGGGTTGATCAACGTGCTCAGCGAGGTGCCGTCGTCGAAGGCCACGGCGAACTCCACCGGCCGCGGCCGTGACATCCGGCCTTCGTCGCCGACGGTCAGCATGCCGATGCCGCAGTAGCGCCGGGCATGGTCGTCGCTCACCGCCTGTCGGAGGAATCGGATGACCCGTCGGTCGATCTTCAGATCCTTGGGCAGCACAGGCCGTTTGAGCACGAGTCCGCTCATCGAGGTGCACCGGCTCAGCGCGACGTAGAGCTGACCGGTCGAGAACATGCCGCCACTCAGGTCGACGACCATGCGCTCCAGCGTCTGACCCTGGCTCTTGTGGATGGTGATCGCCCACGCCAGCTTGAACGGCAGCTGCGTGTAGGTGCCGATCACCTCGCGGCGCATCGATCCGCCGTCGACGACCGGCGTCGTCGCCTCCCAGGTGAAGGGCCGGACGTCCGCGGTGTCGCCGTCGGCGAACTCGACGGTGACCACCAGGCCGTCGTCCATTCGCGCGGCGGTCACGCGTGCCAACGTGCCGTTGACCCACCGGTCGAACTGGTCGTTGTTCAGCATCATGATCTGCGCGCCGATCTTGAAGCGCAGCGTCTCCTCGACGGGTGGGTCGAACATGCTGAGGTCACCGGATCGTCGTGCGAGGTAGGTGATTTCGTCACCGGCCAGCCGTTCCAGACGTTGGCGGTTCCTGGCCGTCACCAGCCGGTTGGTGGGTGCGAGCATGAGCCAGAACTCGTCGTCGGGTGGGACGAAGTCAGGGTCCGTTCGCGCGTTGAGCTGCTCGCGGGCGTGACCCACCAGCACGCCTTCCCGAATCTCGTTGAGAATGGCGGCCATTCGGTCATCACCCTGCTGGCGGAAGACAGTGGTGAGCGCAACCGTCGGGAAGTCCTCGGAGCGAAAGCTGTCCGCGGAGAAGAAGTACGGCGTGGCGTACCGCGCGTTGAGGTACCCGGCCTCGGCTTCGTGGACGACGGGCGGCAGCTGGTACAGGTCACCGACGAGCACGACCTGAACGCCGCCGAACGGTGTGCCCGGTTTGGGACCGAACCGCGTCAGCGCCGCGGCGACCTGATCGAAGAGGTCGGCCCGGACCATCGACGCCTCGTCGACGATCAAGGTGTCGAGGGAGCCGAGCAGTTTGGCGAACCGGCCCGGGTAGTACCGGCCGCCGCGGACCTCGTCGAGCGTCGTCGTGGTCGAGAAGCTGAACAGCCGGTGGATGGTGTAGCCGTCCACGTTCAGCGCGGCGATGCCGGTCGGGGCGACGACGACGACCTTCCGGTCGGTCTCCGACATGAACCGGCGGATCAGGGTCGACTTGCCCGTGCCTGCCTTGCCGGTGAGGAACAGGTGGCGGCCACCGCCGAGCAGTGCGAGCGCATCCTTGAACTCGTCGGTCAAGACGAGTTCGCGGTCCGACCCGGTCATCCTGATCATTCAACACGTCGGATCGGGTTCGCGAGCGCGCGAAGTGTTGACGGCCGCGTCAATTTCGCCGTACCGTCCGCGCGGTCGCACTTTGAAGCGCATATTGGGCAACATCCCCAGCCCGGATGTCGAAAGAGGTCAGTGGTGAGAAGGCGCGCATTTCTTGCCGGCGGTGCCGGCGCCGTCGCATCGGTGTCGGCCCTGGCGGGATGCGCGCACTCGTCGCCCCCGAAGGATCAACCCCCGCCACCGAGCGACCAGCCGCTGGCCCCTGGCGACCTGGACGGCGCGGCGGCGAAGCTGCGCGCCAAGTACATCACCGAGTTCGGCGATGCCGACTACGTCGACAATGTCGTCCTCCCAAGCTTTTTGAACAGCATCTTCGACGGCGAGCGTCCCGTCCTTCCGATGATCGACGTGGCGCTGACCAAGGAGAACGCGCTGCCCTACGACATGTGGGGTCTGCTGAGCCTGACCTGGAAACCAGCCCCCGAAGACGGCGTCACCGTGTTTCTCCAGGGGCTGGAGAAGAGGGGCCCCGACAACCGGCGCAAGCGCATCTACATGTCGGCGGTGACACCCGATCTGTACCAGGGGATGTATCAGCAGAAGATCGTCGGCTTCTTCGACCAACTGTTCGCGCCCGCGAATGCCAACAAGCCGTTGATGCGCATCTACCTGGACACGTTCTGGGACCTCTACTGGGATCTGCATCTGGGAGTCAAGGGCAAGGACATCCCGGACCAGGTTCGCCAGATCGGCGAGAACTTCAACACCGTCCTGGCGTACCGCGACCCCACGCAGCGGATCGTCTTCGACAACTACATCGCCGTCCGGAAGAACCTCGACTTCCTCAAGACGTGGATCGACGACCGGCTCAAGGACATCCAGTCCGGCAAGACCCCGGAACCCGAGAAGACCTTCGCCTGGTACTGGCTCAAGAACGGCGAGGAGAGCGAGTACTTCAACCACAAGGACGTCGTCTTCGAGTGCTTCCACAACTTCGTGGCATTCAGCCAGTGGGGCAACACCCTGTACAACATCATGGCGAAGCTCGGCCGTGACTCCGGGGACGCCCAGGCGAAGGACTGGTTCACGAAGACGATGGCCGGCGGCCCAGACGTCGCAGACAAGGCCAGACGGCTCGGCGTTCCCGCCGCTCGAACGGTTCGTGATGGAACTGTTCCGCACGATCTCGCCCAATGCCGGAAGCATCTCGGCGATGACGGAAACGAGGCCGCCGGCGTTCGAGCGACACGGTTTCATCGTCAGCCCGCACACGTCGACGAGCCATGACCCGGTTCAATGGGCCAACCCCGACGACTTCGATCCGTCCCGCTACGAGCACGCACCCACCAGCCAGGACATCGACGAAGCACGGATCCGCCAGATGGGCCTGGCGAAGTGCCCGTTCGACCAAACGGTCTTCGACGTCAAGGACGGACGCAAGGCCGCGTTGCACAACAGCGGTTTCGGTACCGTGTTCGGCGTCGCCGACGACCGTCCACTGCCGGTGTGCGACTACGCGGGCTTCGCCCCCTTCGGGTTCGGCTATCGGCGCTGCCCCGGTGAGCAGCTGACCATCATGGCGTTCGAGGATCTGATCCGCAAGGTATCGAGGGAGCGACTCGAATTCGTGAAAGTCGCTGGTGCAAACCCTCAGAAGGTGCCACTGGGCCCAAGTACCCCTGAGATGGTGCCGATCGGTCCGACCACGGTCATCGACGACGACATCGCGTTCACCCGCCCGTCCTGATGCTCGCCTGACCTGCCGCGACGGCCGGCCGTTGGAAACCTGGACGGACAATCTGAGAACGGGCTGCCAATGATCGGTTGTCGCGATAGTGTTCCAACGCCAAGTCTGGCTGCCGCAGCATCTGCGGCGCCTCCTCCCCAATCGGAAGGTTCGGCAATGACCACATCACGGCTCCTCGCAGCCGCCGCGTCCACCCTCGTCGTCTTTGGCTTGGTGGCGTGCGCGCCGCCGGAGAAGTCCAACGACACCAAGACGGATTCCGGCGTGAACGCCAGGGAGGCCACCTCGGCGGCCGACTTCGGCGGGATGGACGGGCTCGTCAAGGCGGCGAAGGCCGAGGGTGGACTCAATGTGATTGCGCTGCCGCCGGATTGGGCCAACTACAAGGAGATCATCGACACCTTCTCGTCGAAGTACGGCATCAAGGTGAACTCCGCCCAGCCCGACGCCAACAGCCAGGACGAGATCAACGCCGCCAACCAGCAGAAGGGCAAGAGCACCGCGCCCGACGTCTTCGACCTGGGACAGGCGATCGCGCTGGCGAACACCGCGCTGTTCGCGCCGTACAAGGTGGCGACATTCGATGACATCCCGGCGCAGTTCAAGGATGCCAACGGCACCTGGGTCAACGACTACGGCGGCTACATGTCCGTCGGCTACGACTCGGCCAAGGTCCCGGAGCTGACCGGGATCAACGACCTGATGCGTCCGGAGTTCAAGGGCAAGGTCGCGCTCAACGGTGACCCGACGACCGCCAGCGCCGCCGCCAACGGGGTGCTGATGTCCGCGCTCGCCAACGGCGGTTCGGTGGACGACATCGCTGCGGGTGTCGACTTCTTCGTGCGCCTCAAGCAGGCAGGCAACTTCGTGCCGGTCGACCCGACGCCCGCCACCATCGAATCCGGCCAGACGCCCGTCGTCGTCGACTGGGACTACCTGAACTCGGCCGAGACCAAGAAGGTTCCGACCTGGAAGGTGTTCGTGCCGTCCAATGCGTTGGTCGGTGGTTACTACTTCCAGGCGATCAACAAGGACGGCCCCCACCCCGCCGCAGCGCGGCTCTGGCAGGAGTTCCTCTACAGCGACGAGGGCCAGAACCTGTTCCTGAAGGGCCTCGCCCGGCCGGTGCGCGCGGACGCGATGGAGAAGGCGGGCACCGTCGACAAGACCCTTCTGGCCGCGCTGCCTGCGGTCCAGGGCACCCCGGTGCTTCCGACCGACGAGCAGAGCAAGAAGATGTCGGAGTACCTCGGGGCCAACTGGTCCAAGGTGATCAGCTGACTGCGATTTGCCGGACCGCTACCTGCGCGGGGCACGCTCGGCTCTGGACGACGGAGACGTCGACGTCTTCCAGCGGCCGCTCCGAGCGGATCGACACCGCGGCCGCAACGCCCGCGCCCTGGCCCGTGACGGCACAGCACGACATGTTCCTGGTCGCCGCGTGCGCGATGCGGTCCCCTCCGGTGGCACGCCCGGCGACGATCAGGTGGCGGACCGCCTTCGGCAGCAGCGAGCGGTACGGGATCTGCAGGTAGCGCCCGGTCGTCGGCAGCACCAGCACGCCGTAGCCGTCGATGAACTCGGGATAGATGCCGATGCTGTCGTCGAACCGGCCCTGCTCGCGGACGTCGGCTTCGGTGAGGTTGTAGACGGCGTCGATCTTGCGGGTGTCGCGGATGCCGATGGTCATGCCGAAGTTGCGCAGTCGGGCGCTCTCACAGCCCGGCACGTAGCGGCGCAACGCCTCGATCGCCAGCATGGTCTGCTTGCGGCCCTCGATCTCGAAGTGCGTGAGGCTGTCGGGGTCGGTGCCGTCGCAGCCGGCGAGGTGGATCAGGTTCATATAGGTCAGCTCGCCGGTGTCGTGCATTGCGCCCCAGGTGCCGCCGATCGTGTTCAGGTCGGCAGGGAGCACACCGTCGGCGATGGCCTTCGCGAACGGCTTGCCGAGATACGGCGAGTAGAGGTCGGCGTCCTTCTCGTCGGTATCGGCGGCCGCGAACTCACCCGCCGCCCAGTCACGGTAGGTCTGCGGGTCCTCGGCGACGCCGGCGAGGAACGCCGCCTTGTCCACACCGGCGAGGTGGAACATCACCGAGGCCGCCATCATGTCCTCGACCGGTGTCTCGTGCACCGGTGCGCCCGCCCGCGTCGCGACGTCGGCGTCCCCGGTCGCGTCGACGACCCGGCGCGCCAGGATCGCCTCACGACCGGCCTTGGACTCGGTGACGATGCCGATGATCGTGTCGCCGTCCATCAGCGGTGCGACGAACTGGCGGTGCAGCATCGCGTGGATGCCGGCGTCGGTGACCAGTCGGTCGGCGACCAGCTTGAAGCCCTCGGAGTCGAGTTCGTAAGACAGCGACTGACTTTCGGGCACCGCCGCGCCCATCTCCTTGGCCCGTTGCTCGAACTCCCATCCGATGCCGCCGGCCTCCACCGTCTGCTCGCGGCGATACCAGGCGAAGCCCTCGACGCCGACCGTGGTGATGTTTCCGCCGAAGCAGCCGAACCGCTCGACGAGGGCCACCTGCACACCGGTGCGTGCCGCCGCCAGGGCCGCGGCGAGGCCACCCGGACCCGACCCGACGACCAACACGTCGGTCTCGTGGATGACGTCGATCTCGCGACTCGGTTCGGTGACGGTGCGGGGGTGCGCGGACATGGAGCGGAATCCTAGCCGTCGAACATGGCCGTCAAGGATCGGCTGTCACGCGACACTTGCCTGGCCACACCACGACTCCTCGACCGACCCGGAGACCCCACAGCGGACGAGCATGACGGAGTCCGGCAGTGTCGCATCCTCTGCCGGCGGGAACGCGGGCGGCGCGGGCGGCAGCACCGGGAAGATGCGGGCGCCGGACACGCCGGTCAGAAAGGCGACGATCTGCGCGGGGATGTTCGTCGCCACGTAGAGGCCATCGAAGACGATCTTCACCGGCAAGACCAGGAAGCTGGGCAGCCCCGCGCCCGTCTCGTTCCCGAACGTATAGATGTAGTACGGCACGGTGGCGACGATCGTGCGCAAGCTCAAGGCCACGTTGGTGAGGAGGTCGGGGGACTTGTTTTGGGCGATCGCCGCCTCGAGGGCCTGCTTCAGGTCGCTTGGGAGGAAGCCGTCGCCGAGCGACTGCAGCGGGACGCCGTCGGAGCCGGGCCGGGGCGTGCCGCCAAAGAGGCTGACCACCGTTGGCGTGGTGTCGACGATCTCGTATGCCTGGTTGATGTAGCCGTCCTTGAAATCCGGGCCATCGGCGATGACGAACGTCGCTGTCTCATCGGGTGATTGGAAGCCGTGACCGAAGCCCTGCTGCGGCTGGTGACCATGGTCGGTGACCACGATGATGGTCCAGTCTTCGTTCATGGTGGTCTCGCGCGAGGCGACGGTGTCCATGATCTTGCCGAGGTTGTCGTCCATGTTCTCGATGGCTGCCGCGTATTCCGGCGATGCGCCGCCGTACATGTGCCCGTTCTCGTCGACGCCGACGTAGTAGGAGAACAGGAAACTCGGGGCCGTCGCGTCGGTGTCCTTTATCGCACCGATGGTCAAGTCGGCGACCCTGTCATCGGTCGCAAGCCAGTTCGTGTCGCCCTCGAGCTGTGGCACGTAGAGGTTCTGGTCGGCACCGTCCGAGCCGGCGCCTGCGATGGCGTTGATGACGTCCCAATCACCGATGGCCGTGGTGTCGACATCCGAAGGGAGCGCCTCGAGTTGGTTGAACAGTGTCGGGAACTTGTCATACGTCCACGGGGTGAAGACGTTGTTGATCACACCGGTCCGCTCCCCCCACACTCCGGTCAGGATGGCCGTCCACGACGGGTTGGAGATGGTGGTGTGCCCGACGATGCTCGGCGCGGCGGTGGTGCTGGTGCCCATCAGTTCGAGGAAGTTCTCGTTTTCGGGATCGGCGAGGATCCTGCTCAAGTTCGTGCCGTCCACACCGATGACCAGCACGTGTTGCTTGCTGGGATCGACTAACGGCGAAGGGTCCGTCACCAGCGAAACATTCTGCTGGGAAGCCACATTCGCCTTGCGGGGGGCGAAGATCCGCTCGAACTCGTTTCGCACCAGGGACAGCGCCGCCGTCAGAATTGGTATCTGGATCGGGGTGCCCCGCACCGGACTCAGCAGCGGCTGCAGCACCGCAGCGACGAAGTCCGAAACGAGGTTGAGCACTGTCTTCGGCTGCTGTGGCACCGAGGGCGCCGGTACCGCGGACGTCAATGTGGCGGTCGCAGAGCGTCATTCGTACTTGGGCCGAGGAACGCGCGAAGGACTGCGGCGCAGGCGGATCGGCCACTGCCGCAACGCTCACCGTCTGCCGCGCAGGCTCGACCTCGTCAGTGGCGGTGACCGTCGAGTCCACGTCGGTAGTGGCCGGCCGCGCGGAGCGGTGCACGCTTCCGGACCGGCTCGCCACCTGCTGATGAGCCGAGTCGCCGTTGACCGGAGTCTTCACGGATCGATCGTCCTGCGCCCCACTGGTGTCGGCGGGCGGAGTGTCCTCGTCACTCGCCATCGGTGGGGTGTCCTCGTCGTCGGCCGTGGCAGCGTCAGACGTGATGTCGTCGTCGGCGTCAGTGTCGGCCGCGTTGTCGTCGGCCGCGTCGGTGTCGGCCGCGTTGTCGGCCGCGTCCTCGCTGTCCGCCGGGGACTCATCAGCCGCGCGCGACGCCGGTTTCCGATTCGACTTCGACGAGTCGGTGCCGGCAGAGCCGTCAGTCGACGCCCCATCGGCGCCCGTCGACGATTTCTTCGAGGATGACGACGACGCCGAAGAAGACGACGAGGATGCCGAGGAAGAATCGCTCGCCGACGTCGACGAGGAATCACCAGCCGCCGGGTCCGCGTACGCGATGCCCGGCGTGGACGCCATGGCCACGCCCACTCCCAGCGTCACTGCCAATGCTCCGACGCGACCGATGTGCCTGGCGTAGCCCATGACGTTTCCCCTCGTTCGCCTGTGCTGAATACGCCGGAAACTACGCCCGTCGGCGATGTCGTTTGGATGAATCACCGGATTGGACGACGTGCGGCGCGCATAGGGCTACGTCTCGACAGCCGCAGAAATCGATGTGACCTGCAGATTCGGCGAGACCGTCATGACATCAAAGCCGACGACAGCGGTCGGCTTTCTGCGATTCCGGACGAGGGCACCACGTATTCAGGATCCGTTGTTCGAACGTAGCCGATGGGACCTGATCGGGATCGCCGGACGGGTTCAGCGCCTGGTAATCGCCGCTGCGGCATCAGCGCCGCCCTTCCCGCAATGCGAACCAAGGCTGCGCAAGGAGCATTCCGGCGATATCAGGGTCACTGTCATCTCCCCAGCTGTCACCGAATCCGATCTCGCTCAATCGATCTCAGACGAACAGACCCGCCGCATGCATCGCGGCAGCAGGATCGTCTGTTGTCAGGGGCGCCGCGCGGCCGTGCCGCTACGCCACCAGAGTGGGGACAGCCGCGTACCGTCGCGCCCCGGTGACCACAACCCGATCACCACGGCCGCGACGGCGACGATGCCGGCCATCACGTACAGCGACGACTGCATGGCGTGCAGGAACGCCGTTCGGCTGACCTCGACGAGGTCGGCTCCCTGCGGACCAACTCGATGCGAGACCTCGATCGATGCGGCCAGTGAGTCCGTCGCGGGGCCGCGCAGCGACTCGGGGAAGGACGCGAGTCTCGGCGTCAGGTCGCGCGAATACTGCGCGGCCAGCATCGACCCTGCGATGGCGAAGCCGAGTGCGGCTCCCAACTCGCGGGCGGTGTCGTTGACCGCGGACGCGACGCCCTGCTTCTCGTCGGGCGTCGCACCCATGATCGCGGTAGTCGCCGGGGCGGTGCACAACCCGATTCCGGTGCTGAGCACCAGCAGCGGCCAGGCCAGTTCGACATAGGACGAGTGCAGACCGAGGCGCTGCAGACACAGGAAGCCGACCGCCATCGTCGACAAGCCGAGGAAGACCACGAGCCGCAGGCCAAGTTTCGGCAGGTACCAGAACGAGAATCCCGACAGCAGCGTCAATGCGACCACCAACGGCGTCAATGCCATCGCGGTCTGTAGAGGCGAGTAGCCCAACACCAGTTGGCAGTACTGCATGAGCAGGAAGAAGAATCCGAATGTGGCCAGGAAGAGCACCATGATCGTTGCTGCACCAGTGGTGAATTCGGCGTTGGCGAAAAGCCGGACCTCGAGCAGCGGATGGCGCCGACGGCATTCGACGAAGCCGAACACCGCCGCCAACGCAAGCCCCGCCGCGATGCAGCCGTAGACCACCGGATCGCTCCAGCCCCGGCTGGGCGCCTCGATCACGCCGAAGACGAAGACGAGGACTGAGGCGCCGATCAGGGCGGCACCGGGCCAGTCGACCGGCGGTGCGGTGTCGTCGCGGGTTTCCGACACGGTGAGGGCGAGGAGGAACAGAAGCAAGCCTCCGCCCGCTAGCGCCCAGAACAGCGACTGCCATGGCCAGAACTTCAGCAGCAGACCAGATCCCAGCATTCCCAGCACCGCCCCGGATCCGGCCACCCCGGCCCAGATCCCAACGGCCTTGGCGCGCTCGGCCTTCGGGTACACCGCCGTCAACAACGACAGGGTGGCCGGCATGACGAACGCCGCACCAATACCTGCCACGGCGCGAGACGCGATGATCTCCACGGGGGTGTGAAGAACCACCGGCGCCAACGACGCCGTTGCGAAGATGGCCAAGCCGACGAGTAATGCGCAGCGTCGGCCATAGCGGTCCCCGATCGCGCCTGCCGGAAGCAGCAGACATGCCAGCACCAGGGTGTAGCTATCCACCACCCAGGTCAGCTGCGTTTGGGTGGCCGAGGCGGCAACGGCGATCTCGCCGAGCACGGTGTTCAACGCGACCATCGATGAGATCACCAGGGCCACGCCCATGCACGCCACGATCAATGTCCAGATGCGGCGCCGACTTGGGACGGCCGTCACCGCGGATTCGACGTCGCTCATATCAAGACCGGAGGTCAGCGCCGCCGCAGTGCCGAGGAGGACTTCGTGCTCAGTGACCAGAACAGTGGTCTCCGACGAAGCGCCTTCCGCCGAAGCGGTAGTGGGTTGTCGACTACATCCGGTGCCACCGGGAGATCTTGTTGACGATTCCGACATTTCACAGTCTCCTGGCGCATGGGCAATCCCGATGCGAGGAATTTATGGCCGGCGACCGCGCCGAGGCATGAGTACTTCACTACCTGTCTTTGGCTGCGCGAGGGCCCAAGTGGCTAGTCGGCACGGCTGCGCTGGTAGATGCGCGCGTCCCAACCGGCCAGATCCAGCGAGGTCGACGTCGATCTGGCCGGGGTATCGGCCAGGTTGCCGAGCAGCAGATCGGCGGCGATCCACTCCAGGCCGATCTCGACGGTCCTGGGCTCACGCCCGCAGTTCGCGATCACGAGGAGTCTCCCGTCCGCAGTGGTTCTGGTGTACGCCCAGATCTGCGGATCGTCTTCCATCAGCGGCGTGAAGTCGCCATCCACCAGGATTGGCGACTCGTGGCGCAGGCGGATGAGCGCTCGGTAGTGCGCGAAAACCGTATCCGCCGAGTCGATCTGGGCTGCAGCGTTCAGCCAGGTGTAATTCGGGTTGACGGGCAGCCACGGGTCGCCGGTCGTGAATCCGGCGTTCGGTCCCGCGTCCCATTGCATCGGTGTGCGGGCGTTGTCACGGCTCATGTGGGCCAGGCCGGCCAGCGCCGCAACCTGGTCGCCGCCCGACTCGACTACGTGGTTGTAGTAGTTGACGGCCTCAAGGTCCTCGTGGTCCTGCGGAGTTCGGAACGGGTAGTTCGTCATTCCGAGTTCCTCGCCTTGATAGACGAAAGGGGTGCCGCGCATACCGTGCAGAACGGTCGCGAGCGCCTTCGCGGAGGCAGCCCAATAGTCGGGGTCGTCGTCGCCGAACCGGGACACGACGCGGGGCTGGTCGTGGTTGTTCCAGTACAGGCTGTTCCAACCGGTTTCCGCCAACGCCAACTGCCAGCGGTGCAGCGCCTTCTTCAGGACGACCAGGTCGAGACCGCGGTAGTCGAACTTGCCCGCCGGGCCCTGGTCGACGGACACGTGCTCGAACTGGAACACCATGTTCAGCTCGCGCCGAGCCGGATCCGTGTAGAGCCGCGCTTGTTCAGGCGTCACCCCAGGCATCTCGCCGACCGTGATGAACTCGCCCTCGCGGCCGCCGAAGACCTCGCGGGTCAACCCGGCGAGGTACTCGTGCACGTGCGGGCCATCGACGAACTCGGCCATGGCACTGACGAACCGCTGCCCGGACACCGCTGGCGCGTCGGGAAGCCCCTCGACCTTCGAGATGAAGTTGATGACGTCCATGCGGAAGCCGTCGACACCGCGATCGAGCCACCAGCGCATCATGTCGTGGACGGCCGCGCGCACCTGCGGGTTGTCCCAGTTCAGGTCGGGTTGCTTGCGGTCGAACAGGTGCAGGTAGTACTGGCCGGTGGCTCTGGTCCCACGCCCACGCCGAGCCGGAGAAGAACGAGCCCCAGTTGTTCGGCTCGGCACCGTCGCGGGCGTCACGCCACACGTACCAGTCCCGCTTCGGGTTGTCCCGCGACGAACGCGACTCCACGAACCACGGATGCTCGTCGGAGGTGTGGTTGACCACGAGGTCCATCACCAGCTTCATCCCGCGTCCGTGCACTTCGGCCAGGAGTGTGTCGAACTCGGCGAGGGTGCCGAACATCGGATCGATGTCGCGGTAATCACTGATGTCGTAGCCGTTGTCGACCTGCGGCGAACGGTAGACCGGAGACAGCCAGATCACGTCGACCCCGAGCGCATGCAGGTAGTCGAGCCGCCCGACGATGCCTCTGAGATCGCCGACACCGTCGCCGTCCGAGTCGGCGAAGCTCCGTGGATAGACCTGGTAGACGACGGCCGACTTCCACCAATCCTGCTTGGACACTTTCATTTCCGATTCTCTAGGACGTCGCGGTACACCTTGACGTACTTGTCGATCATCGTGGCGACCGTGAAGCGCTCGGCGGCGGACTCGGCGATCCTGCGCCGGTCGAGCTCGCCCGCTGCACCGACCGCAACCACCGCCGAATCGATGTCGTCGACCAGAAAGCCGCTGAGCCCGTGCTCGATCAGCTCGCCCATCGAGCCCCTCGAATTCGCGACGACCGGTGTGCCACACGCCATCGCCTCCACGACGCTGTAGCCGAACGGCTCCTCGAAGTCGATCAGGTGGAGCAGCGCGTACGCACCGGCCAGTACTCCTGCGCGCGCAGGGGCATCGACGACGCCGAGGTAGCGCACGTGCTCGTCGTCGATGTGCGGCGCGACCTCGTTGCGGAAATACTCCTCGTCTTGGATGATCCCGGCGATGTCGAGCCGGCGGCCACATCTGCGGGCGACCTCGATCGCCTCGGCGGTGCCCTTGTCGGGGTGGATCCGTCCGAAGAACAGCAGATGCTCGCCGGGACTCGGATCGACCGCGAACCCGTCGATGTCGATGCCGTGGTGGATGGTGGCGGCGTACTGCAGATTCGGGTGTCGATCGGCGTCGCTGATCGACACGTAGGCGGTGCTGCCGTCGTAGCGCTCGTAGACGGGAAGTATCCGATCGGACGAGAACCCGTGGATGGTGGTGACCACCGGCGTGGTCACCAGATCGCTGTACGTGAGTGGCAGGAAGTCGAACCCGTTGTGGATGATGTCGAACTCGCCTGCGCGCTCGAACACCGAGGCGATGTGCAGGCACTCGGCGACCTTGGCGTCGATCGTCGCGTCCTCGGACCAGCCACACGGCGCGGTTGCGTGCAGGCTGGCCGCGGTGATCGAGTCTGCAGTGGCGAACAACGTGACCTGATGGCCTGCCGCCACCAGCCCCTCGGTGAGCAACGAGGCGAACTGCTCCCACGGCCCGTAGTGACGAGGCGGCGTCCTCCACGCGATCGGCGAGAGCACGGCGACTCGGATCGGGCCGCCAGCATGGATGGGAATGCGCTCAGGCTACCCGGGAGGACGGCTCAGGCCATCGGCGGCGGGCTGGTGGCCGGGCCCAGCAGATCGGCGCTGGTATTCGACGAGGTGCGCCGCCACCGCCCGTACAGCGGCAACTCGCGCATCGACTCGCCTGCCGGCACCGACCACCGTCGGGCAACGAACCGGATCACGGTCCGCACGTAACGGGTCGTCTCGGAGTACCACCGCCATTCGTACAGGCGACCGGTCAGCAGCCATTGCGCAAGCGCCTCGGATTCGACGCCCTGCAGATACGGCCGGACCCACGTCACCATCACCCACGCCCGCTCTGCCGCGTCGCCGGGCAGCCGGAAGGTCCACTCGATCGGAACGTCACCGGCGGCCATGGTGTGCCGCAACGCGGGCCGGTCCAACTCGGCACCCTCGCTCGATTCCGGCACACCGAACAGTTGCACCGCAACGTTGTGAAAGACGCCGGGCCCGCCCACCTCGAACCGCACGTGGAAGACGTCGGACGTCGTCGCGGTCCGTGGAGAACGCCACCAATCCGCCGACGGCGACATAGCGGGAGAACACCAGCCCACTTCCCACCACCAGGAACCGGCGCACCGCCAGCAACACCGTCAACGTCGCGACCGTCAGAGCGATGACACCCCACACCAGATCCACCCGCACAGAGTGTCAGAGCCTGAACGAGAAGCGGGTGACAACGCTCCGACGACGACGCACAGCGGATGGACAGGGGATGGACAGCCCCGCATTCGCGGCGAAAGATCATGAAAGACCTCGAGTCGAGGAGGAGCCATGGCTGCAACGGATCCGACCTTCTACCGCACCCCGGGCGCCGCCGTCGCGGCTGCGCCCGAGCAACTGGCCTACGTCGCCGCTTTCGACCCGGCCGGCCGGCAGAAGGACGCCATCGCCGTGGTGGACTGCGACCCCAGCTCCCCGACGTATGCCGGCGTGGTCGGCTGGACCGAGCTGCCGACGGCGGGCAACGAGCTGCACCACTTCGGCTGGAACGCATGCTCGAGCGCGCTGTGCCACGACGGGCACGGCGGCCACCACGCCGGGGAGCACGGGGAACCGCTCGAGCGTCGCTACCTGGTCGTGCCCGGCATTCGCTCGTCCAACACCTTTGTCCTCGACACCAAGCCCGACCCCCGCCGGCCGGTGCTGACGCACACGATCGAGGCCGCAGAGCTGGCGGCCAAGGCCGGGTACTCGCGCCCGCACACTGTGCACTGCGGGCCGGGCGGCATCTTCATGTCGGCTCTGGGCGGCGCAGCGGCGATGACGGTCCCGGCGGCGTCGCGCTGGTCGACCACGACACGTTCGAGGTGATCGGGCCGTGGGAGCAGGACCGCGGAGCGCAACACTTCGCCTACGACGTGTGGTGGCACCTGAACTACGACACCGTGGTGACGTCCGAGTGGGCGTCGCCGTCGATGATCGAGAACGGGCTCAACCCCGAAGACCTGCTCGGCCGGAAGTTCGGGCACCACCTCAACTTCTGGAGCATGTCCGAGCGGAAGCTGACCCAGCGCATCGACCTCGGAGACGAGCACCAGATGGTGCTCGAACTGCGCCCGGCCCACGACCCGGCCAAGGCGTGGGGCTTCGCCAGCGTGGTGATCAGCGTCGAGGACCTCTCGGCGTCGGTGTGGATGTGGCACCAGGACGGCGATCGATGGGCGGTCGACAAGGTCATCACCATCCCTGCCGAGCCCGCAGACGCCGACGACCTGCCACCGGCGCTGAAGCCCTTCGGTGCGGTGCCGCCGCTGATCACCGACATCGACCTGTCAGTCGACGATCGCTGGTTGTACGTATCCTGTTTCGGCACAGGCGAACTCAAGCAGTACGACGTCAGCGACCCCTTCCACCCACGGGAGACCGCTTCGGTTCGCCTCGGCGGGATCGTGCGACGCGAACCGCACCCGGCCGATCCGGACATGCCGCTCGGCGGCGGCCCGCAGATGGTGGAGATCAGCCGTGACGGGCGACGGGTGTATGCCACCAACTCGCTCTACGCGTCCTGGGACGAGGTCTTCTACCCCGACGGGGTCGGCGCGTGGATGGCCAAGCTTGACGCCGACGTCTCGGCGGGCGGTCTGGTTACCGACACCCGCTTCTTTCCGCACGGTGACGACTTCCGCGGTCTGAGGGTCCACCAAACCCGCCTGCAAGGCGGTGACGCGTCCAGCGACTCGTACTGCTACACCAGCTGACCGTGGTGAGGGCGGCAAG
>CAVTKI010000003.1:0-299026 GCA_963735245.1 uncultured Actinomycetota bacterium | reverse complement strand
TGCGCTACGCCGAGGAGCGTGCTGGCGCTGGAGAAGGCCGGGCCGAGCGCGGAGTCGTTGAGTGCCGCCCACACCGAGCTCAATTCATGCTGATCATCGGTGACGACGTAGATGACCGAGCGCACGACGTCTTCGGGCCTCGCACCGACGCAGGCCAGAACGGTCAGGCAATTGGAGATCGTCAGCCGGAGCTGAGCCGGTAAGTCGTCGGCGGGTGGGATCGAGCCGTCCGGGGCCACCGGACACTGACCGGCCAGATATGCGGTTCGTCCGGACTCGACGACGGTGACGTGGTGATACCCCGGCGTCTGGTGAAGACCATCGGGGTTGATCCGCGTGATGTGCACCTAGGCTTGTGCGGCCACCAGCTCGGCCACATGATTTTCGGAGAGGTGACCGAGCCTGCGGACGGCGGCCGCGACGCTCGTCGCCTGCGGTAGATCTTGTGCGTGGCAGGCGCGCAGGACGCGCCGCACGGCGGGGCTCGGCACCAACGTCCAGCGGATGCGATCGCAGCACAGGTCGATTCTGCGGAGAGCGGCCAGGGCCGGTGGTGCCGAAGAAGGCCACCGCGCTGAGGTCGAGGACGAGCGTGCCTGCGACGCCGACGTGGCGCTCGACGTACCCGGCCAGTTCAGCGCAGTTGCTCGCGTCGATCTCGCCCGCTGACCGTCACGACCACCGAATCCGCAGTCGTCGTTGCGCTCGCCTGCGCCCATCTCCACTGTTCCGTGGCGCCGACACGCGTCGGATCCGGACGGTAGAGGCGACATGTGCCAGTCGGTGCCATCGTCATCTCCTCGATCGGAGTATCCAGATGCTTTTGCGACGCAAGCCGTGAGCCTAAGATTGACCGCCGTTGGCTCGACGTATCGTGACGGTACAACGCAATCCGCAGCATGTCGACGAATTCGTTACCTCGTGAAAAACTGCTACCAAGCCGTCAATACGAGGCAAAAGTTGCCGGGAATCACGTTTACGCTGCTGAGACCCGCTCCTAGGCGACGGAATTCATTGCGGAACCCGCAAGTTGGCAAAATTAAATTTTTGGTGAGCTGGCCCGATGGGCGCGGTCTACGGCCGTCACGCACACCGGGCGGCGGATTCCGCATGTACTTGGTTCCACGCTCGCCGTTGGGCGCGCACCGTCGCCGCCGTCGCCACCACGAGTTACGGCTCCGCCTGAGTTCCCGGCCCAGCTGATGGCGCCGACACGCAGCTCCGGGCAACGACCCATGTCCAGGCGCGGGCCGAAAGCTCGTCTGGCAGTAGGTCACCGGCGTCGGGGCATCGCCGGATGCCATTGCCTGGGAGCGGGTAGAGGCCTGATCGGACGTGCGCTCATCTGCGTGGCCGCAGCTGGCCGTTCGGAAGCGCGGGTGCAGGCAGCCTGCGCCCCGGATAGCCAGGCACTTCGCCGAAGCGCGCGTCCTCGTCCTGCCACATCTGCCGGTAGCGGACGATCTCGTCGTGGGTGCGGCCGACGAAGTTCCACCACATGATCAACTGCTCACCGAAGGGCGGCCCGCCCAGTACGAGAACCCGCGCCGGCTGCGCGCCGCGATTGGCCAGCACGAGGGAGTCGTGGCCAGGCGACTGGTACCACAGATCGGCGACCTCGAGCGTGGTCGCCTCCGCCTGCACGCTGCCCTGGTCGAGCAGCACGCCGTGCTCGAAGGTGCGGTCGACGTCGAACGTGACCGTCGCACCGGGACGAAAGGTCGACCTGCGGCGCCGAGAAGCGGCGTGAACGTGTGCACCGGGGAACGGTCCCGGCCAGTTCCCCGAGGAACACGCGGACCTGCGCTCCCGCCACGGGGCGGCGGGAGGGAACGTAATGGGCGAAGTCACGGGCCGGTGTCGCGGTCGGAGTCGGGAAGTGCCACCCACAGCTGCACGCCATGGAGGAATGCGTCCCGCGGTGTCCCGCCGTCGACACCTCCGAGTGGCAGATGCCGGCGCCTGCGGTCATCAGGTTGAGTTCGCCCGGACGGACCATGGCGTGCACGCCTGCGCTGTCGCGGTGCTCGACCTCGCCGCTGAACAGCCAGCTCACCGTCTGCAGACCGGTGTGCGGATGCGGCGGGACGTCCATGCCAGGGCCGGTGCGCACGTCGTGCGGTCCGTAGTGGTCGACGAAGCACCAGGCGCCGATCAGCGAGCGTTCGCGCTGCGGCAGCGTCCGGCGTACCCGGATGGCGCGAGGCCCGCCAAGTGGCACGTCGCGTGGATGAAGCACACCGGCGAATGGTGAAGAACCGCAAGCGACTTCGTCAGGCTCCGTCTCGGTGTTGCTCACCGGACCAGATTAGCTCCGGACGGTCGCCGTCATCCGGTCATCGCGGTCCGGATCACCTCGAAGTCGTGTTCGTCGATGGCGAAGACCCCGAACCGGAAGCGATAGCCCCAGCGCGCCTTGTCCTCCACGAAGTCGAGATCGTCGAGCAGGGGGCGGATCGGTGTCTCCGAGCACGACAGGAACTCGACCCGACGTCGCCACGGTTGAAACTCCGGGTCCATGTCGACCTGGTAGACCTCGTCGTCGGTGACCTGCCCGATGGCCGTGAACGCCTGCAGTGCAGCACCGTCGGGATAGTCGGTCTTGGGGGAGTAGAAGACGATCCAGTCCCCGCGCGCCATCCTGCGCAACATCTGTGGCTTGCCATGATTGGCCTGTGTGAAGCCGCCGGCCACACCGCGCAGCACGTGGCCGCGGCTGACCGTATTGATCCAGTACGTCATGGCGTCACGCTAGGACCGGAGCGCCGACGGGTGCGCACATTCATCCACAGGGCTGTGGATGAATCGGGGCCTGAGGCGTGTCGGGCGTGTCCGCCCGGAGGTGAAACGGACCGCCGACGCTGTTGCGTCGACGGCCCGAGTGACGGTGCCGGCAGTGCGCCTCTCGGCATGTGGTCGCACTAGGCGACATTTCTGGGGTGGTACCCGGGGCATTGCGCGACACCGTCGAGTCATCTTAACCGCTATGTGCCCCCGCGTATTCCATTCCGCTCGCCGCGCCGCCGTCCCCTCGATCGGCAGCGTGGCCCGACGGTCAGGCGGACTCCAGGAAGAGCCGACGGGCGCGGACGGCGTAGCCGTTGCGCTCGGCCAGCGACCGCAGTTGCCGCAACGCGAAGGTGCGTCCACGACCGGCCTCGGGGATGACGATGCCCGCCCACAGACCCTCGGCCTTCGGCAGCTCGCACGCCTCGCGGGCGCAGGCCCATCGACGTGGGCACATCCGGCAGATGGCCTTGGCGTCCTCGTCGGCAGCCGACGTCCAGCGCTCGGGGTCGCGGGTGCACTCGCCGATCGGTAGCCCGTCCAGGCCCACTGCGTTCATCTCTCGCTCCTTCGCTCAAGCGCCGAAGTGGTACGCGGCGCGATGAAGCAAATGTAGAACACAAACCGTAGCGATGCAACAGTTTGAACTGAAGCGGGGTCTCTCGGCGAGCCTGGTGAAGAACAACTCAGCAGCTCAACGGTTCGATCAACGCGACTCTGACCGTCGAGCGCACCGTCGAAACCGTCGCGGTGACACGGTTTTAATCGGAGATATGCAACAGTTCTCATCGACCTCCGATCCGGCTAAAGTGGTGCGACACGTAGCGGTGCAGCGGATTGGTGCGCGCCGCGCCGGGCGGGAGGGACACCCAGTTGGTCGACGTCGATTCGGACGACGCTGCCGATTCCTCCGCCGTCGAGGTGGATCCAGGAATGGCCCGCGCGGGCGCTGCAGCGGCGGCGCGCCGTCGGGAACTCGACATCAGTCAGCGCAGCCTGGCCGCCGACGGGATCATCAACGCGGGTGCACTCATCTCCTTCGAGAAGGGGCGAAGCTGGCCGCGTGAGCGGACCCGCGCCAAGCTCGAGGAGGTCCTGCGGTGGGCGCCGGGGACCATCGCCCGGATCAGGCGGGGCGGCCACGTCACATCCGACGAGCCTTCCGAATCCTCACCGGCTGGCGACGAGGTGTCCCTGATCGCCCAAGCCGTCGAAGCCGCGGTCCACTCCCTGGGCGGCGCCGTCGACGCGCTGCCGCCGATCGACGATCCGGACTTCACCCCGAGGGTCACGGCGATCCTCGCCGACCTGCGGCAGCTCGAAGCGGTCGCCGCGCGCGCGGCGCGGATCGGTCGGCTCACGCCGCCCCTGCTGAAGGTGCTGAGCACCGTGCGGCGTCAGATGGACGACCTGACCCTGCTCGGGGCGACGGCGTCGACGGCGACGCTCGGTCAGCGCTTGTATGCCGCGCGGCGGCGGGCCAACCTCACCATCGCCGAGACGGCGCAGGCGGCGGGAGTTCCCGACGATGTGATCGTCGCCGCGGAGGCGGGACAGGCCCGTCACCGCGGTCGAGACCGAGTCGATCCAGTCGCTCGTCGACCAGATCGACTGGCGCTGAACGCTAGAACCGGTCGCGGGTGCGTTCGCGGTCGTCGCTGGTCGGGAAGTGTTCGGCCAGAGCGGCGGCGATCTCGATGAACGCGCGCCGCGTCGCAGGCGACATCTCGGTGGTGCGCTCGATGACGCCGCCGGGCCGCAGGTGCCCATCGAACGGCACCTCCACCACGGCCTGGCCCTGCCCGGCGAACTGCTGGGCCAGGATGGCGCGGGTGCGCTTGTCGGCGTGTCCATCCGAGTCGTTGAGGACGACCACGGTGCGCTGCAACAGACCGGTCAATCCGCGGTTGGCCAGCCAGTCCATCGTCTGCCCTGCGGCAGCGGCGCCGTCGACCCACGGTGAGGACACGACGATCAAGGCATCCAGATCCCGCAGCACCTCCTGGGTCACGGGTGTGTCCATGGTCGAACTGCAGTCGACGATCGAGATCGTGAAGTGCCGGTCCAGGCGTGCCGTGGCCTCCCGGTAGATGGCCGGGTCGAGAACCCGTCGCCGGGCCGGACTCGCCTCACCGGCCAACACGAACAGACCGGCGGCGTTGTTGCCCACCCGGCTGCGAACGTCGGCGAACGTCTCGAGGTGCTGGTCGCCCGCGAGCTCCCAGTACGAGCCCATCGCCTTCGGGTCGACGCGGCTGCCGAGCTTGCCGAACGCGGTGTCCGCATCGATGGCCACCACACGATCGTCCTGGCGTAACTCGGCGAAGATCGACCCGATGCTCGCGGACACCGTCGTCTTGCCGACGCCGCCCTTGCCCATCACGCCGATCTTGTAGTGGCCGCGTAGAGCAGCCTTGATCCGAGCCTCCAGATCGAGTTCCCGCAGCTCCTCAGCGGACTGACCGAGGTTGACCATGCCGAACGTGATCTTGAAGAGAGCCAGGCGCCAGCCGCGCGACGGCGCCACCCTCCTCTCGGGGACCAGTTCGTCGCGAACGATCCGGTCGGCGTAGGACCCGGTTGACTGCAGCGCCACCCGTGGGTCTGTTGCGTATTGCTGGTCCTGCCGGTTGGCAGGTGGCTGTCCCTGACTCGGTGGCGAAGGCGGCCGCGGCCCGCGCTGCTGTTGCCTGCCAGGTTGTGGCGGGCCCCACTGCTGTGGGTTGGGAGGTGGTGGCGGCGGGCCCTGCTGTGGTGGAGTGGCGGTGGCGGCGGCGGGCCCTGCTGGGTGGAGGTGGCGGCGGGCCCTGTTGCGGGTTGATGGCGCTGAATTGCCCGGTGTCGAACGGCCGCGGCGGTGGGGGACCGTGGCGGGGCGGTGGTGGCCGGAGGCCAGCGGTCGGCGGGCGCTCCGGTTCTCGAGGCAGGGGCGCGGGGCGCTCCGGTTCTCGAGGCGGCGGCGCGGGACGGTCGGGGGCGGGGGGTTCCGGCGCCTGCTGTTCGAAAACCATGTCCCGTTCGGGCGCGGGTGGGTCGGGCTCTGGCTCGGGCTCCGGTGGTTCGGGAGCCGGTGGTTCGGGGGACGGTTGCTCAGGCGCGGTGTCTCCGGGCACGAAGTCGACCGGCGGCCGTGAGGGCAGTGGTGTCGAGGCGGGAGTGAACGTTGGTTCGTGAGCGTTGGTCAGGGCGCGGGGCCGGTTCGTAATCGGTTTCCTCGGGCCCGGTCCAGCCGAGTTGTCTACGCAGTGCGTCGTCGCGCTCGCTCACGGCACCGGACTCCTTTCCGTGGGATCAGACGATGCGACTGTCGGCCTTCTCCCAAGTATCAACCACGCTGGGCCGTCGCCACCCGATCACGGCCGAGGTCGACACCCGGCACCGCTAGCGTCAGCAAATGCATAACGGCCCGGGAGCGAAGACGTGCCACGAACCACCCTGCGGTGTCGGCGGGCCCCAGAGCGTGCCGTCGGGCTCGAACCTGCGCGCCGGGCCGGCCGATCGCGAGCCGTCCCGGCGGCGAGGCCCGACTCGCGGTATCGACGCAGTTCAGATGCCATCGACAGAACCCCCCGTGCCGCACGGGCGGAGCGGGACGGCCGTGGAATTGGTGCACCGAGGGGGTCTGACCCGCTGGTATTCTCACTTCCGGCGAGGGGGTTCAACGCATGGGTTTGCTGGGAAAGCTGGAGAGCTTCGGCAAAGCAGTTTGGGATACCGGCAACCAGGTCGTCGACGTCATCGGAGACGTCGGCGCCGTGGTCGAAGGCGTCGGAGCCATCGCCGGTTTCATCGAGCGGGTCGGCAAGTCGACGCACCTCGACGACGTGATCGAGGTGGGTGAACGGCTCGGCGGCTGGGCCGAGCGGGTCGGCCTGAACAAGTTTCTCCGTGCCGCCGACTCCCCGATCCTCGACGGCGGCCAGCTGGTGATCGCGGGCATGAAGCTGACCACGGGCATCGGTGAACCCGAGCGCGGCGAGCGCTTCGGCCGCGGTGGTGCGCCGATTCCATGACGCCGGCACGACGCTGCGGTCAGCGCAGCCCACCGCGAGCTGGACGGGTGAGGGGGCCGACTCGTACGCGGTTCAGAACGTCCAGCAGACGGCACGCACGACGGCGATCGCAGCCGTCGACCACGAGGTACACCGGGTGATCGACGAGGAGGCCTTCCAGGTCGGTTTCCACCGGGACCGCCTCGACGATTGGTCCAACTTTCTGGCCGATTTCGGGCTCGTCACCTTCGCGCTGGGTCTCATCCCCGGCGTCGGTCAAGGAGTTGAAGGCGACGGCGGAAATCCATGCGGTTCTCGCGGCGGTCGGAAGCAGCTCGATCGAGCTCTACCAGATGTCGTCGGAGGTCGAGGCAAACGCCGCGGAACTGCGACGGCTCGTCGGCCGCTACGAAAACGTCGCGCAGACCGCGAACCTCTCCCCGACGGGCGTGGATCCGGATCCGCCACCCCCGCCTCCGCCGTCGGCGCCGCCCCGACAGTCACCGACCGACGAGCCGCACGACCACGAGCCGGGCAACGGGCCGACCACGCCCGCGACGCCGCCGATGCCGATGCCGACACCGAGCGGCCCCGGCCGGTCCGTTTCATCGATGCCGGCCACGGGTGGGTCGGGTTCGGGAGGGGGCGCCGGGTCACCCACGAGCGGCGGACTTCCCGCAGCACCGGCGGCCGACATGCCGGTAGCGGCCGAAATGCCCACCCAGACCGCGTCCGACAGCACCGGCGCACGTCCGGCCGCGGGTACTCTGCCAGGGGTTTCGGGTGGCATGCCGCCCAGCCTGACAGGGGCGGGCGCAGCTCCCCCTGCGGCGTCCAGTGTCCCGGTGGCCCTCATCAAGGAGGCAGTGCAGGCGGCCATGCAGCGAGAGGCCGAGAAGCAGGCCGAGGCCCGTAAGCCAGACGGCGACGATGACAAGGACAAGGACGGCAAGCCGGACTCGGACGAGGACAAGGACGAGCAGGACAAGGACAGGGACGGCAAGCCCGACGCGGACGACGAAGAGAAGGACACGGCCGACGAGATGGACGAGCCGGCGGCAGCCGCCGGCCGAGTCGACGGCGGTCGGGCACCCGTCCACGTCGAGATGGACGGCGACCTGGAGCAACTGCTTACACCGATGACGGATACCGTGGATCGCGAAAATCCAATCGGGTCGCCGCCGGCGTCAGCAACATAGGAAGATGGGGACGAAAGGGAATCGCATGTCCGGCGATCTGCGCGTTACCACGGCCCACCTGCGGGAGTTGGCGGCCAAACAGCGGCAAGCGGCCGCCGAGATACGGTCGGCGGCCGAGGTCGTCGACGGTGTGGACACGTCGGTGCGGGTGACGCACGGGGTGATCTCGTGGTCCACCGCCGCTGCGGTGGAAGCCGTGCAGAACGCCCGCCGGACGGCGGGTACCCGTCTAGAGGGGGTTTCGGACGGAATGGCCGACAAACTCGAGGTGTCCGCCGCGGCCTACGACCGGATCGACGGCTGGGCCGGTGGCTGGCTCCACGGTCAGGTGCAACCCCGATGACCTCCGTCGGAGGTGCCGGACGCGGCACCACCCACGTCGACGACGTCGTCGGCGTCGAGGTCACCATCGACGGCATGCTCGTCATCGCCGACAAGCTGAACGCGATGGAGTTTCCGCCCGCCCTGGGCATCCGGCCCAACATCCCGCAGCTCGACCTGCGAAACATCGTGTGGGAACAGGTCACCCGCGACCTCGCCGCGCAGGGTGTGCTGTCCGTCTTCGGTGAACCCCATCCCGAGGTGGCTGCGATGGTGGACACGCTCAGCCGGGCCGACCGGACGCTCGAGGGTCGATGGTGGCGCCGCGACCTCGGGGGCAAGATGGTGCGTTTCGTGGTGTGTCGCAAGGGGTCTCGCCACGTCGTCGCTGCCCGCGACGGCGACATGATCGTCCTGCAACGCGTCGCGCCGCAGGTCGGGCTGGCAGCCATGGTGAACGTCGTGCTCGGGTCGGCCACCGCGGCGGACGTCGAACCGCTCACCGCCGTGGCGAGCAAGCTCGGCAACTCGAAGACCGCCAACCAGTTGGCCCAGTTCGGCATCAACCCGGTTTCGGCGCGGACGTACGCCGAGCTCATCGCCGAGCCGCAGAGCTGGGTGGAGATCACCGCCAACGAACGCCATCCGGGAGGCACCTACTCGCAGGCCGAGGTCGCCGCCGGTGTGCTCGACGCGCGGCAGGGCCGGATCGTGTCGATTCCGCGACGGGTCAACGGCGAGTTGTACGGCAGCTTCCTGCCTGGCACCAACGAGAACCTGCAACGCGCACTCGACGGACTCGTCGAGTTCCTCCCGTCCGGCAGCTGGTTCGACAAGAACGACGCAGACGCCTCGGACCTGGACTGAAAGGCATCCCCCTGGTGGACGACTCTCCGCCGCACCATCCCGACGACGATCACGACGATCTGGCTGCGCTGGACTTCTCCGCGCCCGACGTCGGCTCGAGCGCGTCGGAACTCGACGCGCTCGGCGACTATGCCCCCGGGACCGCGACGACCACGCCGACGACGACACGGCGGTCGACGCATTGGATGCGCTCGATCCACAACCGGAGGACGCCGAGTCCGACGAGCTGCCGGTGCCGCTGTTCACCGTCACGAATCCGCCGGGAACGGTCACGGTGACCACGTTCATGGACGGGCGAATCCACCGCATCGATCTATCGCCGAAGGCCACCTCGATGACCGAAACCAATCTTGCCGACGAGATCGTCGTGATCGCGGGTCTGGCCACCCGCGACGCCAGGTCGGCGCAGTACTCCTTCATGCTCGAGGGCATGCGCCAACAAGGCCACGACGACGTCGCGACGCGCGACTTCCTGGCCAGAGACCTCGACCTGCCGTCACCAGAAGAAGCCGCAGCCACCAGGACGCAGGTCTTCACCACCCGATACGCGAGTAACCATGACTGATCAACTGGCCGGGCTGTTCGGCAGCGCCGTCGGCATGCTGCCGAGCGCCCCCGCGCGGTCCCTCGAACTGTTCACCGAGATCACCATGCTGGACGAAACCGCCTGCGACGCATGGGTGGGACGCATCCGGTGCGGCGACACCGACCGGGTGACGCTGTTCCGCGCCTGGTACTCGCGAACGAACCTCGGCCAGTTGGCAGGCGCCGCCGAGATATCGATGAACAGCCTGAACGCCCGGGTGCCCATCGGCGGCCAGTTCGGCGACATCACGTACCCGGTGAACTCGCCGCTGGCGATCACGATGGGCTTCGCCGTGCAGGAGGCCGCCGAGGGCAATCACGCCGACGCGATGGAAGCGCTCGAGGACGCCCCGTCCGCAGGTGCCGAGCACCTGGTGGCGTGGGTCAAGACGGTGATCTACGGGGCCGCGGAGCGCTGGACCGACGTCATCGACGAGGTGCGCGGGGCGGCCAACTGGCCGGACAAGTTCCTCGGCGCCGCTGCGCGGCGTCGCGCACGGTGTCGCCGCTGCCAACCTGGGATTGTTCACCGAGGCGGAACGCCGTCTCACCGAATCGAATTCGTCACCGGCAGGTGAGGCCTGCGCCACCGCGATCGCCTGGTATCTGGCCATGACACGGCGCAGCCAGGGCAACGAGGAGTCGGCGGTGGCGCTGCTGGAGTGGTTGCAGGCCACCCACTCGGAGCCCAAGGTCGCTGCGGCGCTGAAGGATCCGACCTACCGGCTGGTGACCACCACGCCGGAGAAGATCGCGTCGCGCAGCGATCCGTGGGATCCGGCCAGCGTGGTGGCCGACAACTCCGGCCGCGAGAAGCTGCTCGCCGACGCCCAAGCCGAACTCGATCGCCAGATCGGGCTCAGCCGGGTCAAGGAACAGATCGAAAGATACCGGGCCGCAACCCAAATGGCGAAGGTCCGGGCGGCCAGGGGGATGAAGGTCGCGCAGCAGTCCAAGCACATCATCTTCACCGGGCCGCCGGGTACCGGCAAGACCACGATCGCCCGGGTGGTGGCCAACATCCTGGCCGGCCTCGGGGTGATCGCCGAGCCGAAGCTCGTCGAGACGTCGCGCAAGGACTTCGTCGCCGAGTACGAGGGTCAGTCGTCGGTGAAGACCGCGCGCACCATCGACCGCGCCGTCGGCGGCGTGCTGTTCATCGACGAGGCCTACACGCTGGTTCAGGAGCGCGACGGCAGGGCCGACCCGTTCGGCACCGAGGCACTGGACACCCTGCTGGCCCGGATGGAGAACGACCGCGACCGGCTCGTCGTCATCATCGCGGGCTACAGCGCCGACATCGACCGGCTGCTGGAGAGCAACGACGGTCTGCGGTCGCGGTTCTCCACCCGGGTCGAGTTCGATTCGTATTCGCCGGACGAGATCGTCGACATCGCCAAGGTGCTGGCCGGCGTCCAACGACTCCTCGCTCAGCGAGGAGGCGGCCAAGCGGGTGCTCGAGGCGGCCACGTTGTTGAACCAGCGCTCGCTCAACGGCAAGCCCGCGCTCGACATCGCGGGCAACGGTCGTTACGCCAGGCAGCTGGTCGAGGCCGGTGAGCAGTACCGCGACATGCGCCTGGCCCGGTCGGTGGACTTCGACAGCCTCGGCGTCGAGCAACTCAGTGAGATCAACGGCGACGACATGGCAGAAGCGATCGACGCCGTCCACGCACGACTGAACATCGTCGAGTAGGACCATGGCAGGCTTTCGACTCACCACCAAGGTCCAGGTCAGCGGCTGGCGCTTCCTGCTCCGCCGCGTCGAGCACGCCATCGTGCGCCGCGACACCCGGATGTTCGACGATCCGCTGCAGTTCTACAGCCGGGCGGTGTCGCTGGGCATCGTGATCGCGGTCCTGGTGTGCCTCGGCGCGGCGTTGTTGGCGTACTTCAAACCGCTGGGCAAGCGTGGCGGTGACAACCTCCTCGTCGATCGCACCACCAATCAGCTGTACGTCGTGATGCCAGGCACGGGTCAGCTGCACCCGGTCTACAACCTGACCTCGGCCCGACTCGTCCTCGGCAACGCGGGCACTCCCAACGCGGTGAAGTCCGACGAGCTCAACCGGATGGCGAAGGGTCAGCCCATCGGCATCCCCGGCGCACCGTACGCCACCCCGGTGGGACCGGTGGCCGAGTCGACGTGGACGCTGTGCGACACCGTCACCAAGCCGGAAAGCGTTGCGCCGACAGTGGATACGTCGGTGATCGTGCTGCCGCTGATCGCCGACGGCTCGGTGGGACCCATCCGGCCCGATCAGGGTGTGCTGGTGTCCTACCAGGGCGCGGACTGGTTGGTCACCGACACCGGCAGGCACGCGATCGACCTGTCCGACCGGGCGGTGACGTCGGCGGTGGGAATTCCGGTGACGGCAAGGGCGACGCCGGTCTCGGAGGGGTTGTTCAACGCGCTGCCCAACGCGGGGCCGTGGCTGCTGCCCGCAGGTTCCCGCCGCAGGCGCGCCGAACAGCGTTGGCCTACCGGCGAATCTGGTGATCGGTTCGGTGTTCCAGACCGTGACGGACGCCGACGAACAGAAGTACGTCGTGCTGCCCGACGGGGTGGCGAAGGTCAACGACACCACGGCCGCGGCGTTGCGGGCCACCAACTCCTACGGCCTCATCTCGCCGCCGTCGGTGGAGTCCAGCGACGTGGCCAAGATCGCCGAGCAGGTCTACACCTCGCCGCTGCCCGCCAAGGCCCTGGAGATCCAACTGCGCGAGGATGCCCCGACGCTGTGCTGGTCGTGGGAACGGGAGCCGGGTGACCAGTCGCCGAAGACCACCGTCGTGATCGGCCGCCACCTGCCGATCAGCGCGGGGTCGATGAACACCGGCATCGATCAGATCGGCGGCGACGCAACGGTGTTCATCAACGGCGGTCAGTACGTGCGGCTGCAGTCGCCGGATCCCCGCTACGGCGAGAGCCTCTACTACATCGACCCGCAGGGTGTGCGGTACGGACTGCCCGACGAGGAGACCGCGGGAACGCTCGGATTGTCGGCGCCGAAGACCGCGCCGTGGCAGGTGGTCGGCCTGCTCGTCGACGGCCCGGTGCTGTCCAAGCAGGCGGCGCTGCTCGAACACGACACCCTGCCCGCCGACCCCGACCCACGCAAGGTCGTCGATCCGAACGCCGCACCGGCGACTGCACGTACGGGAGGTGGCGGATGACCACGAGGAAGTTCACCCCGATCATCAAGCGGGGTCCCCGGCTGACACCGGGCGAGATCAACGTGACTCCGCCCGACGACCTCGGCATCGAGATCCCGCCGTCGGGCATCCAGAAGGTGCTGCCGTGGGTGATGGGCGGCGGCATGCTCGGGATGATCGCGATCATGATCTTCACCGGCGTGCGGCAGCTGTCGCCGTACATGCTGATGATGCCGCTGATGATGGTGATGGCCACCGTCGGATTCATGGCGGGCGGCGGACCCGGCGGCAAGAAGGTGCCCGAGATCAACGCCGACCGCAAGGAGTATCTGCGGTACCTGTCCGGCCTGCGGACCCGCGTGACGTCGTCGGCCGCCGCGCAGGTGACGTTCTTCAACTACCACGCACCGCATCCGGACGATCTGTTGTCGATCATCGGGACCAACCGGCAGTGGTCGAGGCCCGCCAACGCCGACTTCTACGCCGCGACGCGGATCGGGATCGGAGCGGAACCGGCCGTCGACCGGCTGCTCAAGCCCGCCGTCGGCGGTGAGCTGTCCGGCCCGCAGGGCGCGCCGCAGCCGCACCTCGAGCCGGTCAGCCACATGTGGCTGACCAAGTTCCTGCGCACCCACGGCCTGATCCACGACTGCCCGAAACTCGTTCAGCTGCGCACGTTTCCGACCATCGCGATCGGCGGTGACCCCGCGGGTGCGGCCGGGCTGCTGACCGCGATGATCTGCCACCTGGCGGTGTTCCATCCGCCGGACCTGCTGCAGATGCGGGTTCTCACCGACAATCCGGAGGACCCCGAGTGGGCCTGGCTGAAGTGGCTGCCGCACGTGCAGCACCAGACCGACACCGATGCGTCGGGGGCGACGCGGCTGGTGTTCACCCGCCCCGACGGGCTCAGCGATCTGACCGCACGCGGCCCGCACACCGCCGACTCGGTCCCGAGTGGGCCCTATGTCGTCGTCGTCGACCTGACCGGCGGCAAGGCCGGCTTCCCCGTCGACGGCAGGGCGGGCGTCACCGTGATCACGCTGGGCAACCACCGCGGCTCGGCCTACCGCATCCGGGTCGACGCCGACGGCACCGCCGACGACCGGCTGCCCAATCAGAACTTCCGCCTGGTGACCAACGTGGCCGACAGCATGACGCGCGTCGGCGGCCGGGCGCATCGCGCGCAAGCTCGCGGGCTGGTCGATCACCGGCACGATCATCGACAAGAGCACCAGGGTGCAGAAGAAGGTCGCCACCGAGTGGCACCAACTGGTCGGCGCACAGACCATCGAGGAGGTGACGCCCAGCCGGTGGCGGATGTTCAGCGACCTCGACCGCGACCGCCTGCGCATCCCGTTCGGCCACGAACTCAAGACCGGCGACGTCATGTACCTCGACATCAAGGAGGGCGCCGAGTTCGGTTCGGGCCCGCACGGCATGCTGATCGGCACGACGGGTTCTGGCAAGTCGGAATTCCTTCGCACGCTGATCCTTTCGCTGGCCGCGACGCACCACCCCGACCAGGTCAACCTGCTGCTGACCGACTTCAAGGGCGGCTCGACGTTCCTCGGCATGGAGAAGCTGCCGCACACCGCCGCCGTGGTGACGAACATGGAGGAGGAAGCCGAGCTCGTCAGCCGCATGGGTGAGGTGCTGTCCGGCGAACTCGACCGTCGCCAGTCGATCCTGCGTCAGGCGGGCATCCAGGTCGGTGCGGCAGGTGCGTTGTCGGGCGTCGCCGAATACGAGAAGCACCGCGAACGCGGCGCCGAACTGCCGCCGCTGCCAACGCTGTTCGTCGTGGTCGACGAGTTCGCCGAGCTACTGCAGAACCATCCCGACTTCATCAACCTGTTCGACCGCATCTGCCGTGTCGGCCGGTCGCTGCGGGTGCACCTGCTGCTCGCGACGCAGTCGCTGAACACCGGCGGTGTCCGCATCGACAAGCTGGAGCCCAACCTGACCTACCGCCTCGCCTTGCGCACCACCAGCTCGGCGGAGTCCAAGGCGGTGATCGGAACGCCTGAGGCGCAGTACATCACGAACAAGGAGAGTGGCGTCGGCTTCCTTCGCGTCGGCATGGAGGACCCGGTCAAGTTCCACAGCGTCTTCACCGGAGTCAACTACGTGCCGACGGCGGTGCCGGACGACCTCGGGGAGGTGGCGCCGAAGCACGCCGCCCAGGGCCAGCTGCGGATCCATCAGTTCACGGCGGCGCCGATCGCAGAGCCGCGACTGGGAGTCGAGTCATGAGCACCGAATCCGAACAGCGGGTGTTGCGCGAGGTCGTCCTCGAGCAGCTGACCACCGGCGACATCCGCGCATATCGAATGTGGTTGCCGCCGTTGACCGATCCGACACCGGTCAACGAGCTCGTCGAGCGCGACCGCCGCCAGCCCCTGCGGTTCGGGCTGGGCATCATGGACGAGCCGCGCAGGCACCGCCAGGAGGTGTGGGGCGTCGACGTCTCGGCGGCGGGCGGCAACATCGCCATCGGCGGTGCTCCGCAGACCGGCAAGTCGACGTTCCTGCAGACGATGATCCTGTCGGCGTCCGCGACGCACACTCCGCGCGACGTGCAGTTCTACTGCATCGACCTCGGCGGCGGCGGCCTGATGTACCTCGAGGACCTACCGCACGTCGGCGGCGTCGCCACCCGGTCCGAGCCCGACCGGGTCAACCGCGTGGTGGCCGAGATGAAAGCCGTTCTGCGCCAACGAGAACAGACGTTCAAGCAGTACCGGGTCGGCTCCATCGCGTCCTACCGCCAACTGCGCAACGATCCCAGCCACCCCGCCGCGGCGGATCCCTTCGGGGACGTGTTCCTGGTGATCGACGGCTGGCCGGCGTTCGTCGCCGAGTTCCCCGACCTCGAGCCCGTCGTGCAGGACCTGGCGGGTCAAGGCCTGGCGTTCGGGGTGCACACCGTGATCTCGACGCCGCGCTGGACCGAGCTCAAGGCCCGTGTTCGCGACTACCTCGGCACCAAGGTGGAGTTCCGGCTCGGCGACGTCAACGAGACGCAGATCGACCGGATCACCCGCGAGATCCCGGCCAACCGGCCCGGCCGGGCCATCTCGATGGAGAAGCACCATCTGATGATGGGGGTGCCGCGGCTCGACGGCGTGCACAGCGCGAGCGACATGGTGCCCGCGATCACCGCGGCGGTCGAGCACATCGGCTCGCTGTACACCGACGAGGCGCCGAAGGTGCGGGTGCTGCCGGAACGCATCTACCTGCACGAGCTCGACCCGCACCCGCCGGGGCCGGAGGCCGACTACCGCACCCGGTGGACCGTCCCGCTCGGCATCCGCGAGTCGGACCTCTCGGTGGCCTACAGCCCGATGCACACGTCGCCGCATCTGCTGGTCTTCGGGGCGCCCAAGTCCGGCAAGACCAGCATCGCGCACGCGGTCGCGTCGGCGATCTGTGCGCGCAACAGCCCGCAGCAGGTGCGGTTCATGCTGGCCGACTACCGGTCGGGTCTGCTCGACGCGGTGCCGCAGAGCCACCTGCTCGATGCGGGCGCGGTCAACCGCAACAACGCGACGCTCGAGGAGGCGATCAAGGCGCTCGCGCTGAACCTGCAGAAGCGGCTGCCCCCGCCCGACCTGACCACGTCGCAGCTGCGGGCGAGGTCCTGGTGGACGGGCCCCGACGTCGTCCTGCTCGTCGACGACTGGCACATGATCGTCGCCGCGAGCGGCGTCATCCCGCCGATGGCCCCGCTGGCGCCGTTGCTGCCCGCGGCGGCCGACATCGGCTTGCACGTCATCGTGACGTGCCAGATGAGCCAGGCGCATCGAGCGACCATGGACAAGTTCGTCGGCGCCGCTTTCGGCGCGGGTTCGCCGACGATGTTCCTGTCCGGGGAGAAGACGGAGTTTCCGTCGAGCGAAATCAAGCTCAAACGCCGGCCTCCTGGCCAGGCATTTCTCGTCTCGCCGGAGGGCAAAGAGGTTATCCAGGCGGCGTACGTGGATCCACCGGAGGAAGAAGTGTTCGCAGCACCTCCGGACTCCCGGTAATATTCGACGGAGACGTTCAGCAACGCTGCTGGCAACTCGCCAGCAAAGTGGTCGGGGCGCTCGTCCCGCGGGGGAGCAAGCAACCGCTCCAAGAGGGTCTTCGACCCGCTATGCAGTGTGTTCGAAATACGTGAGGAGTAATCGCAAATGCAACCAATGGAGCACAACCCGGGAGCCATCGGAGTCGGGTCCGAGGTCGTCGCTAACGGCGCACGCGGTCTGGCTACCGGCATGGCGGCAACCACCGAGGCCAGCGCACTCGTGCCCGCAGGCGTGGACGAGGTGTCGGTGCAGGCCGCGATGGCGTTTGCTACCGAGGCCCTGGAGGCGAATGCCCTGAATGCCTACGCTCAGCAAGAGCTGACGCGCGCGGGCTCCGCATACGTCGAGGTTGCTGGAATCTATACGGCCGTCGACGGCTCCGCAGCCACTGTCCTGTCGTAATAACAACCGACCCAACGTCCAGACGAGATCTGAGCTCAGCAAACCATGTCCGCAATACCCGCAATGTTGGCAATGTTCTACGGAGCGTTGCCACCAGAGGTGAACACCGCCCGGCTGATGGCCGGCGCGGGCGAGGCGCCGATGTATCAGGCGGCCGCGGGCTGGGAGACACTGGCGATTTCGTTGGAGACCCAGGCGGAGGAACTCGCGGGCAGCCTGGCGGCGCTGACGGCGTCGTGGCAGGGCTCGGCGAGCGAGCAGGCCGTTAACTCGACGACGCCGATGGTGATCTGGTTGCGCACCGCAGCACTCCAGGCGCAGAAGCGGGCGATGCAGGCGATCGCGCAGGCGAGCTCGTACATGACGGCGATGGTGGCCACGCCGCCTTTGCCAGAGATCGAGATGAACCACGTCACCCACGCGGTGCTCGAGGCCACCAACTTCCTCGGGGTCAACACCATGCCGATCGGGATGAACGAGGCCGACTACTTCGTCCGGATGTGGAACCAGGCGGCTGCTGCGATGGAGGGCTACCAGGCGGAGACGTCCTTGAACACGGTGTTCGAGCCCATCCCGCCGATGAAGCCGATCGTGATTCCGGGGGTCGGTGAGACCAGCGTGGCGATGGCGATCGGGCAGAACGCGGCGCTGTCGGGCGGCGCAATCCTGCGTGAGACGGCGTTCGCGCACGTGGGCGCCCAGGCCACGGTCGAGTCGGCGGGTCTGCAGACCGGCCGCGCGGTCAGCACCGGGAACATGGCCGCCGAACGCGCCGAGGGTGCGGCACAGAATGCGCAGAACGGCGCGCAGCAGGCCAGCCAGCAGCAGGACAAGCCTCAACAGGGCGCGCAGCAGGGTGTGCAGATGGCCACCCAGATGGCGTCGCAGATGGGGTCGATGGTCGGCCAGATTCCGCAGCAGGTCGGTCAGATGGTGATGCAGCCCGCGCAGCAGCTGAGCCAGCCGCTGCAGCAGGTGACGCAGATCTTCAGCCAGCTGGGAAGCGGATTCGGTTCCGACAACGGCGCACAGGTCGGTCTGATCGGTGCCAGCCCGCTGTCGAATCACCCGCTGGCCGGTGGCTCGGGTGCGACGTCGGGTGCGGGCCTGGTCCGGGCGGCGTCACTGCCCGGCGCGGGTGGGTCACTGGCGCGCACGCCGCTGATGTCCAACCTGGTGGGCAACACACTCGAACCGAAGGTGTCGCCCGCCGCGGTGGCGCCCGGCGCGGCCGCGGGCGCCGGCGGTACCGGCCTTGCGCCCGTTGGCAGTTCGGGTGGCGGCCCGATGGGAATGCATGGGCCAGAACGGCAAGAGCGGCGGCAGCAGGACCGCCCTGATGGCTCCGTCCGTCCTCCCCCAGGACCTGGACGAGGACGAAGGCGACGACTGGTAGTCGTCACGACACAGACTTTCCGGCTAGGGGGTCGGAAGACTCGCCATTCCCGTGGTGAGGACACAGGAAAAAGAGAAAAGGTGGTCACCAAATGCCACAGATGAATACCGACGCAGCTGTCCTCGCCAAGGAGGCCAGTAACTTCGAGCGGATCTCCGGAGAGCTCAAGGGCGTCATCGGACAGGTCGAGTCGACGGCGGGTTCGCTCGCCGGCCAGTGGCACGGCCAGGCGGGTGCGGCCGCGCAGGCAGCGCTCGTCCGTTTCCACGAGGCGGCACAGCGCCAGATCCAGGAGCTGAACGACATCTCGAGCAACATCCACACCTCGGGTGTGCAGTACACCTCGACCGACGAGGACCAGTCCTCGACGCTGTCGTCCGCGATGAACCTCTGACCAGTAGCACCAACAGAAACGGAGAAGACTAGATGTCCGAACAGCTGTGGAACTTCGCAGGAATTGAAGGCGGATCCGGTGAGATCCAGGGATCCGTGGCCACCACCGCGGGCCTGCTCGACGAGGGCAAGGGCTCGCTTGCGGCCCTGGCCGCCGTCTGGGGTGGCTCGGGTTCCGAGGCGTACCAGAACGTGCAGATGCGCTGGGACAGCACCTCGGCCGAACTGAACTCGGCGCTGCAGAATCTGGCGCAGACTATTAGCGAGTCGGGTCAAACGATGGCACAGACCGAAGCCGGCGTCACCGGGATGTTCGCCTAGCACGGTGGAGCACGGAGGTGGGCGGGTCGGCCCTTGCCATCTCGCCCACCTCATCCGTGCTCCAACGTGAACCAACTCTTGAGAGGTTTTCATGTCGGCCGACTATGACCGGCTCTTCCACTCCCCGGACGCGGCGCAGCTGCCCGACGAGGACACGGGGACCGTCGACCGCGACCCGGTATCACCCGGCACGGCCGGACCCATGCCGACGCACGCGGCACATTCCGAAGCGCCGTCGGGCCCGATGCCCGTCGCTGCGCCAGTGACGACGACGGCCACCGCTCCTGCGCCGCCGCCGCGTCAGACCGAGATCACCAGCCAGATCAGGCCTGCGCAGTCGACTGGGCCGCAGCGGGTGCAGAACGGGATGATGCGCGCGCCGCAGGGCACCGCGCCTGCCGGCGCCCGCTACGAGCAGGCCCGTCCGGCCCCGGCGCCGCCAGCGCGTCAGGCACCCGCCCCGGCGCCGTCGCAACACTTCGCCGAGTCGCAGGCCGAGGGCAGGCCGGTGTGGGCGCAGGCGCAGCAGGCGCCCGCTCAGCCCGCGACCACGTCGGCCGCCACGATCGGCAATCACCGTGCCATCGACGCACTCTCGCACGTCGGTGTCCGGTCGGCGGTCAAGATGCCGTCGCAGCGCGGCTGGCGGCACGTGATCTATCTGTTGACGCGGATCAACCTGGGGTTGTCGCCGGACGAGATCTACGAACTGGATCTGCACACCCGGATCCGCCGCAATGCCCGCGACTCGTATCAGATCGGGATCTTCGGCCTGAAGGGCGGCGTCGGCAAGACCGCCGTGACGGTGGCGCTCGGCTCGGAGCTGAGCAAGGTCCGCGGCGACCGCATCCTGGCCGTCGACGCCGACCCCGACGGCGGCAACCTGGCCGACCGCGCCGGCCGCCAGTCCGCGGCGACCGTCTCGGATCTGTTGTCGGACAAGGAACTTGCCCGCTACAACGACATCCGCGCCTACACCAGCATGAACGCCGCGAACCTCGAGGTGCTGTCCTCCGAGGAGTACAGCGGGGCTCGTCGCGAGTTCAACGACGAGGACTGGAAGGGTGCCGTCGGCATCGTGTCGAGGTACTACAACCTCGTCCTGGCCGACTGCGGTGCCGGGCTGTTCCAGCCGGCCGCCCGCGGCGTGCTGTCGACGGTGTCCGGTCTGGTGATCGTCGCGAGTGCGTCGATCGACGGCGCCAGGCAGGCCGCGGTGACGATGGACTGGTTGCGGCAGAACGGGTATCAGGATCTGCTCGGCCGGTCGTGCGTGGTGATCAACCACGTCGTCCCCGGCAAGCCGAACATCGACGTCGACGATCTGGTTCAGCAGTTCGAACGCCACGTGGCGCCGGGACGTGTGATCGTTCTTCCGTGGGACAAGCACATCGCGGCGGGCACCGAGATCCAGCTCGACCTGCTGAACAAGTCGTTCCGACGGCGGATCCTCGAATTGGGCGCCGCCCTGTCCGACGACTTCGACAGGCTTGAACGTCGTTGACCACCACGGCCGCCGCACCCAGCACGTCGGGCGTCACGCCCGGCAGGCCGTCGACCACCCGTGTCACGATTCTGACCGGGCGCCGACTGACCGATCTGGTGCTGCCGGCGTCCACCCCGATCGAGACGTACATCGACGAAACGGTTGCGGTGCTCGCCGATCTGCTCGAGGACACTCCGGCAGAGGTGTTGGCGGGCTTCGACTTCAAGTTGCAGGGTGTCTGGGCGTTCGCGCGTCCCGGTGCCCCGCCACTGAAGGCGAGTGAGTCGCTCGACGATGCCGGGATCGTCGACGGTGCGCTGCTGACGTTGGTGTCGGTCAGCCGGACCGAACGGTACCGGCCACTGGTCGAGGACGTCATCGACGCGATCGCGGTGCTCGACGAGTCGCCGGAGTTCGACCGCACGGCATTGCACCGCTTCGTTGGCTTGGCCATTCCGGTGGTGTCCCTGGTCACCACCGGGACCGCGCTGCGCGCGTGGTCGGACACCGGGCACCTCTGGTGGTGGCCGCTGGCGCTGGGTCTGCTCGGGCTGGGCGTGCTCGTCGGAAGCGTCATGTCGAGGACCCGTTACCGCAACCTCGACATGGCCGAGAGTCTGCTGCTCGCGGCGGTACCGCTGCTTGCAGGCGCTGCGGCCCTTGCGGTTCCGCTGCCTGCGGGTGTCGGCGGCCTTGGCGCCCCGAACGTCGCAGGCGCCGGGGCAATCGTCCTGCTGCTCGTGTTGGCGACGCGTGGCGGTCCGCGCAAACGCGCGGAGATCGCTTCGTTCACCTCGGTCGCGGCCATCGCGGTCACGGCTGCGGCGGTGGCATACGGCTATGGCTGGCAGTACTGGGTGCCTGCCGGTGCCATCACCTTCGGATTGATCGTCGTCACCAACGCCGCGAAGCTGACGGTCGCCGTCGCCCGCATCGCACTGCCGCCGATCCCCGCGCCCGGCGAGTCCGTGGGCAATGACGAACTACTGGACCCGATTTCGAGTCCCGATGCCCCCGATGGGGAGTCGCCCACCTGGCAGGCGATCATCGACTCGGTGCCCGAGTCCGCGGCCCGGCTGACCGAGCGCAGCCATCTGGCGAAGCAGCTGTTGGTCGGCTTCCTGACCGCAGGGGCGCTGGTGCTCGCGCTCGGTGCCATCGCGGTCGTGGTGGAGGGCCACTTCTTCATCCACGGCCTGATCGTCGCCGGACTGGTCACCTCGGTGTGTGCCTTCCGGTCGCGTCTCTACGCCGAACGGTGGTGCGCCTGGGCGTTGTTGGCGGCGGCCGTGGTGATCCCGACGGGGGTGACCGTTCGGTTGTGCCTCTGGTACCCGCACAGCGCATGGTTGGTGTTGAGCATCTACGTCGCGGTGACGTTGGTCGCCCTGATCCTGATCGGTGCCACCGACGGCGTGCGGCGGGTGTCGCCGGTGACCAAGCGGATCCTCGAACTGGTCGACGGTGCGGCCATCGCCGCCGTGATCCCGCTGCTGCTGTGGATCTCGAGTGTGTACGACGTCCTGCGGAACATCCGGTTCTAGAGCATGCCGCCCGAACCGTTGAGCGTGGACCCGACGCTGCTGAGCAGTCTCGGGAATGAGCTGATCACGTCGGCAGGGACGATTCCGTTGGCGCCACCACCCTTCACTACGCCTGGGATGGACGCGATCTCGCTGAGCATCATGTCCCAGGTGCCGGGCCTGGAGGCGCCGATCCTGGCCGGGCTGCCCGAGGTGAAGGCGGAGGCCAGCAAGACCGCCGCCAACATCGTGGCCGCGGCCCAGCAGTACCTGCAGACCGACGAGCAGCTCGCCGCCGACTACGAGCGCCACCAGTTCGAGGGCGCGGGGACGCCCGGTGGCGCGGGCGGGTCGGGGGCGGGCGCAGCGGGAGGCGCGGCCGCCGGGGCGGCGGGTGCTACGGAAAGCGTTGCGAATGCGGCTGGCGGACAATCGAATCCGATGAGCCAGATGGGCCAGATGATGGGCATGCCCATGCAGATGGCCCAGCAGGCCGCGCAGATGCCGATGCAGGCGATGGGTGCGTTGGGGCAGGCGCCGCAGGGCATCATGCAGGGCGTGCAGAGCGCGATGCAGCAGATCGGTCAGATGACCGAGGGTGCGGGCAAGGACGACGAAGGCACCGACGCCGACCAGCAACCCGAGCAAGCAGGGTGCCGCACCAGGTGACCAACGGGCAGAGCGTGCGCCTGCTGCGGGACCGCCCGAGCACGAGGCACCCGCAGCGCCTTCCGAGCAGGCCGTGCCCGACACGAAGAGTCCCGCGCCGTCACGCAGGGCCGACGCCTCCGACCCGATCAACCTCTAGCGTTGCCCGAAAGAGCCTGCGGCGGAATCAGACCGAGGCGTCGGCGCTGATCGCGTCGGACATCAGCACGCTCAGGTGCTGCCAGTACACCCAGTCGGCGATGGCGGCACGTTGAGCGGCGCCGTCGGCGGCGGTGTGCGCGCGGTAGAGAGCGAGATCCTGGGCGTGGTCGGCGTATTCGATGAACGCTTCGAGGTGGGCCACGCCGCGGTCCGGTGTCGTGCTCATCAGCGGCATCGCCATCTCGAACCACATCCGGGACAGGTTGTCCTGCGGCGCGTTGATGTCGGCGGATGCGGGCGGTAGCAGCTCGGTCAGGCCGGCGTCGCTCACGGATGCCAGCCGGGCTGCCGCCTCGGGGGCGATGACCTCGAGGCGGGAACGGCCTTGCATCTGTCCGCTGTCCGGAATGTCGTCGGGCCGCAGGACGATCTTCGCGGTGCCGGGGTCGAAGTTGGCGAACTGTTCCTGGGTGGCGATGACCGCGCGCAACTTCTGACCGTGAGCCTGGGCCCAACCCTGAACTGCCAGAATCGGATACGTGGCCCACTTGGCGCGTTCCGCGGGCGGGATCGACTCGTCCGCGGTGGCCATCTTGACCTGGTCGGGCAGGTTGACGCCCTCCGGTATGTAGCCGAGGCCGTAGCTGTTCGCGACGACGATGGTGCCGTCGACGCACAGGCCCGTCACCCAGATGAAGCCGAAGTCGAGCACGCCGACGTTGAGCGCGGCGCCGATGCGACGGGCGCGGACGAGTGCGTCGCCGCCGTTCTCGTTCTTGCGTTTCATTGCGCCTGCGGCCGAGGCGGCCGCGATGGCGTCCCGTTCCAGACGTGCCGCGGAGACCGGCACGGGAGCCGGTGCTCCTGCGGCGGCAGCGGCCGCCGCGCTGGCGGCCGACGCGGGGTTCACGCCGGGGCCGGTGGATGCTGCCGCGGGCCGTCGCACCGCTGCCAGGTGCGGGAGCGGCCGGTGGTGGTGTGGCCGGCGGCCCGAGCGGCATCGGTGGTGGAGCCGGAGTGCCCGACATCGGAGGTGCGCTAAGAGGTGCCGACCCGCCACCCGACAAGCCGCCACCCGACGAACCGCCTCCTGGCGCGCTCGGTGCTGCTGGTGCGTGGGCGGCCGGCGGTGGTGCTGCCGCGTCGGACGGAATGGACGGCGAGATGGGCGGTTGTGCCGCAGACGGACTCACGGGTGCCTGCTGCGGAGCGGTCTGCGCCATGCCCTTCGCGGCACCCTCGGTGAATGCCCGCTGCTGTTCGGCTGCCGGCGGTGTCTGTGCGGCGGCTGCGGCGGCGGGCTTGGCGTCTAGCTGTGGGCCTTGGGCACCGGCTTGATTGCCGCCGCCTCCGCCCTGCGACCCGCCGCTCGATTGGCTGAGCGGGCTTGGCCCGCCGCCGGATCCGGGTGAGCCGCCGGAAGCGCCGGACGACATGCTCGGCGCGGGTGGGGCGCTGGAGCTCGGGGCCGAGGGCGCGGCTGGGGGTGGGGCGGGGGCTTGTGCGGGCGGGGGCGTCGCGGCCGCTGGTGGCTGGCGGGCGGCTGTGGCCGTCGGATGGTGTGGTGTACCTGACTGCACCGGTGGCTGAGTCGCCGGCGGTGTGGCGGCGCGCTTGTAGTCGTCGGTCGGGGCCGAGTTCCTGGCGGGGGCGGGCGGACCAGCGGTGGGTGCTGGTGGTGACGGCGCGGGTTCGACCGGACCTCGGAGGATCCGCTGGCTCTGAATGTCTGACATGCCTGGGGCTGTTGGCGGAGACTCGGCACCGGCTGCCCGTCTGGCGGCGGTGGGGCACCGGAACGTACTGCCCGTCGCGACCGGCGGCTGGTGCCCTGCCCGTCGAGCGGGACTTTCGGCCGGTCGATCATGCGTGTGGGGCTGCGCCAGACCGCCACCGTGCTGTGTGACCACACCGGAGTTCTGCATGAACGCCTTATTGACGATGCCCTCGATCTGAGCTTGGCGACCCGCCTCGTCGTCGGTGTCGCTGTTGAGCATGTCGTCAATTTGATCTTGGGCATCTTCCGAGATGCCGATGATCTCGTTCTTCGCGGCAACAACGGTGTTGTAGGCGTTGTTGTAGAAGTCAATGGCGCTCGTCAGTTGCTTATCCAGCGACTCCAATTTCTGGATGTGGGATTCGAACTTGTCCTTGGCAGCGTTCGACGCACCGCCCGACCACGTGCGATTGTCAAAGATCGAGGTCTTCTGTAGGCGCCAGTTATCCAACACCCCTTTGACCTGGGTCTGCACTGCGCCGAGCATTTCGCTCCGAGACTTGAGCATGTCCTCGTCGATTTCGGGCCACGCTGAGGGCGGGAGGGTCATCTCACCCTCGCGTCCGATCGTTGGCCGCTGGATAGACATGGCTAGCCGGCTGCCGCTCGACAGGCAGACGAAATGAGGTTGCTCAGCCTCGTAAGGCGGCTACAGCGAGGTAGTTGTCTGCAGCTACGTAGTTCGCCCCCTGAGCTAACGTAGGCGCGGAAATACACCGAAGACAAGACGGCGAAGTCCTCGAGCACCGGATTGTCGCTCTGCCGACCGGCAGTCTCGATGTCGCTTGCATAAGTGGTGAAAATCGGTAGCCGCGGCCTCCTGGGTCGCCCTCTGTTCAGGAGTCCACTGCGTGGCAGGGACGATTCGGATCCAACCTGACCCAGGCAGCCAGATCGGCGAGAACTTGTCCTCGCGCTGTACCCATGCAACGCAGGTCGCATCAGGCGACAAGACAAACGGTGCGGGGTTCGGCGGGATCCCCGAGGGGTGCAGTGCGGTTAGGGGCGGGACCAGATGGCACAGCGAGAGAACGCGATGCAGCAGACCGTAGGTGATCGCGTCGCACATCGCTCCGAGCGACTCGACCGCTCTAATGTTGGCACCGCGAGGAAGTCATCGACCGGCGTGTAAGTCGGGATGCTGTCGGCGTACGCGCGACCGTAGGCGATGAACTGCTCGTAAAGTTCCCGGACCACTCGATGCGGGGTCTGCTTCGCAAGTGCCACCGCTTGGTCGGCCGCGTTGCGGAATGCATGTCGCGACTGCATCGATCTGGGAGCGCTGCTCCGGTGTCCACGCCGACGCCGGCGACGATCGGGTCGCGTTGAGTCCAGCCGGTTGGCTTCTGGACTTGCGCCAGACTCGTTCGGATCGCGTTCCACGCCTCGACACGTCGGCTCCGAGGTAATGATCGCGACGGGCCCGGTGTCGTTCGCACTCGCGATGTCGCTTGCCGTCCCCGAGGTTGGTGGCGCCGAGGTCGCAGTCGGTGTGCCGTTGCCGAGCCTCCCGAGTGAAAAGCAGCGTTGCACCGATCGTTATCGCGATAACGAGGAGCAGTCCGACGCCGATCAGCAACCACTTCAGACCCGAGCCCTTTCGTGGTGGCGGACCGGGCTGCTGAGACCATTGCGGTTGCCCACCCCAGGGCGGTGGCCCGTAGGGCCCGGACGGCGGAGGTGGCGTATTGCCTGGTTGAGGGGGGTGCCAGCCGCCCTGCGGGGGCACGCTCATCAGCACGCTCCTCTGGCTCGCCGAACCAATTCCATACCCCCGGACGACACGGACAACACACGCCGAATGCTACCGGCGCGAATAACTACCAGCGTAGGTCACCAACGGATTCGCCCATTGCACCAAAAGGTGTGCATGGCCAGTGGGCCTGCCCAATGTCTCCGGCCACAAGTAGCCAGTCCCGGTGCGGCCAAGAATGAACTTCCGAATTTGCGCGGCGCAAGCCAGTTGGACCGGGGCATTCCTCGTTACGTATGTCGCATGATGGCATGCAAACGATGCCGTCATGCTTAATCCTCGGTCGCGGCGAAGGCCTGGCGATACTGCCCGCGACTCGCTCACCCAGGACCGTCGTTCAGATCCGACGTGATCTCGGCGACCACCGCGTCGATGCGTTCGCGGTCCTCGTCGATCGACGCGGACGCGATGACAGCCGCCTTCTGCAGCGCCTCGTTGATCCGTCCCTGAACGGCCTCGGCGCCGAGCCGCAGCAGCCCGTCCTCGATGAAGACGTCGGTCAGCCAGTGGTGTCCGTTGAGCGTCACCTCGACGGTCTCGGATTCATCCGTGGCGGTGAAGGTTTGGGTATTCATCTTGGTCAACTGGTCGTCCATCAGCGATTGAAGTCGTTGCGCCTGCCGCAACACCGCGGCGACCTGTGGATGCATGTCCTCGCTCACTTGGACTCCTTGTTGTCCTGGACGTCCTTGCGCCGACGGTTGCCGATGACCGCCTCGGTCCACGGCCGGTCCTCGGTGTAGATGTCCTCGTCGGGAGCGAGACCCGGAGCGCGCTTCTTCTCCTTCTCGCCGCCCTGACCGTGGCCAGCGCCGTGCATCGGCATACCGCCCATGCCGCCCATGCCCCCGCCTGCGGCTCCCGCGGCGGTCGGGCCTGCACCCGCGCCAGCGCCCCCGGCTGCCGGACCTGGCCCTACGGACACGCCGCCGACGTTGGGCTGCAACGGCATTGACGGCGCACCGCCCCCGCCGCCGCCGGACCCACCGCCCGCACCGCCACCCGAGGCGGCGGCCGGCCGGATGCTCGGATCGTTCGGCAGCTTCGGCATGTCCTTCCCGGCCCCGGGGAGTCCGCCGGGCAGGCCGCCGCCCGAGGGTGCCCCACCACCCGACGGGGAGCCGCCGGACGGAGAGCCCCCGCCGGACGGAGAGCCGGAGCCGGCGCCCTGGGAGGCACCGTCCGGTTGAGCCCCCGTCGGCGTTCCCGCGCGGTTCGACGCGGGGCTCGTGCTGGGAGCGGGTCGACGGAGACGGGGAAGGCGACGGAGAGGGCGAGCTGTTTCCGGGCCCGCCGTCGGGCGCACCCGGTGCGTTGGCAGGCACGTCCGGCCCGGTCCGCGGACGTTCGGTCGTGGACACCGACGTCGGGTCGATCGCACCGGACGGAATGTCGCTCGGGCTCGCCGCCGTGATGGTCGCGTTCTGCGCGTACATCTTTCGAATGGCCTCGGACTCGTCATTGAGTTCCTTCAGCCGATTCTCGATCGCCGTCTTCTTCTCGGGAGTCAGCTGGCCGGACGACCACAGCTGGAAGGCTTCCTCCATCAGCTGCACGTACTCGGTGTGGACGGGCGTGTGCGCTGCCACGGCGACACCGTGCGCAGTCGCGATCTTCTGCGCCTGCCCGGCCAGCACCCCCCAGGTGGTGGCCAGATCCTCGATCCAGGAGGCCATCGCACCGAATCTGGTGTCGGCGGCCTCCGCCGCGTTGCCCTCCCAGTTCAGCCCGGCGACGTTGAAGGCTTGAGCCTTCGCGTCCAACTTGGCTGCGCGAGCGGCGAAGGAGCCGGCAAGCGCCGTGAGGGACTGGCCCTGATCTCCCGCCAAGAGCTGTTGTTGGGTCTCGATGACATTGCCCGATCCCGGGTCCACGGCCGGCGGGTCGGTGATCTGACCCGGATGCTGCGGAGCGGGCGTCGAACACGGCTTCACGGGAACCGGCGCGGGCGGTGGACCCCCGGTGAAGGAACGTCCGCGCGGTGCCATCCAGTTCGTCGTAGGCGGCGGCGACGTTGGTCAACGTCTCGGTGAGGCGTTTGGACTCGGCCTTCCCCGCCTCCGAGTAGACGATCAGACCGAGGTAGTTCCACCGGAGGTGGTTGGTCGCATCGACCGCGAGCTGGAGTTCGCACGGCGCGCTCGGGCTCGATTGGGCGTCGTTGTCCGGCCACGGCTCGGCGTCGATCGCGGTCGCCCTGCCCCGAAGGTCGTCGGCGACTACGCGTAGTGGTGTTTCGCCCGACATCGGTCCTCCCTCACTGTTCCAGAGCCATCTGGTAGCGACTCTCCTCGCGCGGGTTGATCAGCCGGATGGGCAGCTGACGATGGCGCGGAGTGTCGATGAAGTTGGTCCGCAGCACGACCCGGCCGACGCCGGGATGCGGGCCGAGGTAGGTCGTGGCATTGGGCCACGCCACCTTGGCCACGTCGCCGATGCGCGCGTTGACGAAGCCGGCGAACTCGCGGAACTGCGGCCCGAGGGTGACGACGGCGCCCGACGCGGCCGATCGGATGACGAACTGCGTGAACAGCCGCGCGTCGCCGAGGTTGATGCTCACGTCGACGTCGTCGAACGGCATGTACACCGGATACCGGTCGGCGGTCTCACCGACCAGCACGCCCGCCGACCCGATCGGCAGCTCGTAGTGCCGGTCGGTGAGCGGGCTCTGGCCCTGCAACGCGGCGGCGCGCTGGCCACCGAACAGGCACGAAAAGCCGCGCGGCGTAGACGGATTCGCCAGCGTCGTGAGCAACACCGTCGTCGTCGGCGCCGTCCCGGGGCGCACCCGGACGCGGGTGATGGTGTGATCGGCGCGCGCCGACCACCAGACGTCGGGGCCGCCCGCGGCGGTGTAGGCCGCGGTGAACGTGCTGCGGCCCTTGATCGACGACCAGGTCTCACGCTCGAAGCTGATCTCGGTGGCGTGGTCGAAGTCGTCGAAGCTGCGGCCGCACCGCGCGTCGATTCCGTTGCTGGCCAACTGATCCGCGATGCGGGTGGTCGACGCGACGAGGTACCGGGCCAGTCCGCCCACCCCGGCTTCACGTCGTTGCGCCGGTTTGCGCGTCTCCTCGGGCAGTGCCCGGAGCACGATCCACGTGCGTCGGTTGGCCGGAGCGGGGTACGGGCCGACCACCTGCTCGTAGAGCGCGACGAGGCTCGACGGCGCGGTCTTGCCGACGCGGTAGCCCGCCGAGACGACGTCCGCCTCGAGATCCGGACAGTGCGCGGCGATGAGCTGTTCGACGAGCCGGGTGTCGACGACGTCGTCGGTGTAGGCCTCGCCGGACACGATGACCGTCGGCGTGAACGGGCGCGGGATCAGCTCGATCACCGCCACCAGATGATCGCCCTGCCAACGCACCGCCACGTGATCGCCGGGCATCACCGTCGCGCCGACGGCGGGCGTCGACGGGGCTTCGGGCGCGGACTTGTGCCGCCGCCGCCACGCGAAGGTCGCCGCGATCCAGCCGGTGAGCCGCCGGCCCCGCACGGTCAGCACGACCGCGATCGCGATCAGCACGCGCCAGCGTGATGCCGAGCCACAGCAGGTTCAGCGGAATGAAGATCGCGATGAGCGCGGGAATCAGCACCGCCGCCCACAGCAGGTGCCCGGTGGTGACGCGAAAACCGAACTGCGCCAGGAAGTTCTTCATCGGCGCCTCAATGCGCGGCGGGCCAGCGCGGCCGAGGCCGAGCGCGACCGCCAGCGCCGGCGCCCGTGACGACGACGATCGTGATCGGGCCACGATCGGGCGGCGGGACGAACACCGGCGGCGGCAGCTGCTTCACCTTGTACGGAATGGTCCTCGGCCCGGCAGGCACGTCCCACGTCAACGCGGCCACCGGATCGACGACGCCCGCGCCGACGTAGTTGTCGACGCCGCCGCCGGGATGCCGTGCGGTGGCGGTGATCCGGTTGATGACCTGCGCGGGTGTCAGGTCGGGGAAGCGTTGCTTGACCAACGCGGCCAAGCCCGGACACGAACGCCGCCGCGAAGGACGTGCCGTTGATGGGGATCGGGCCGTCCTGCCCCTGCAACGCGTTCACCGGGTTGCCGTCGTACCCGAGCGCAGTGATGTTCTCGGCGGGTGCGGCCGCGCCGACCCATGGGCCGGACATCGAGAAATTGCTCGGCTGGCCGTTCTGGCCGATGCCGCCGACCGTGAGCACCAGCGGCGAGTACCACGCGGGGGAGACGATCGTCTGCACCTGCTTCCAGCCGCGGGGGTCGGCCGGGACCGACGCGTCCGGCGGCGGGTTCTGGCTGCAGTCCTGCCCGGTGTTGCCCGCCGCGACGATCACGACGGCGCCCTTGACGTTGACGGCGAACTCGATCGCCGCGCCGAGGCCGGACTCGTTGATGGGGCGCGTGATCTTGTAGCAGGCGGCCTCGCTGATGTTGATCACCTGCGCGCCCATGTTCGCGGCGTGCACGATCGATCGGGCCAGGCTGCGCAGCGAGCCTGCGGTCTGCGTGGTGTTCGGGTCGTTCGGATCGCTGCGTGCGCCGACCGGCTGGAAGTTGTCCGACGTCTGGCGCAGCGACAGGATGCGCGCGTCCGGTGCCACCCCGATGAAGCCGTCGGTGGGCGCCGGCCGTCCCGCGATGATCGACGCCGTCAGCGTGCCGTGGGAGTCGCAGTCGGACATCCCGTTGCCGGTGGCGTCGACGAAATCCCCGCCGGGCAGAGCGGGAACGCGCGGCGAACCGTTGACCCCGGTGTCGATGACGGCGACAGTTACGCCCGCGCCCGTTGCGAATTTCTGCGCATCGGCGAGCCGGAGGTAGTCGCTCGCCCACGGCTTGTCGGCGAAGTTCGCGCCGGGGAAGATCGTCGGGGCGGAGCAGACGCGGCGTTGCTCGGTGGGCTGATCCGGCCCCGTTTCGTCAGGTGGCAGAGCGCCGGGGTCGATGGTCGGTGGCTCGATCGCGACCGCAGGGGGTGCGCTCAGCAGCGCCAGGATCAGCGCTGCGAGGAGTACGCCGATGCGACGCAGCATCCGTCACCCCCCTCGACGGTCGACGCAGCCACGCTGTGCTGAGTGCCACTCAGCAAATGAGGGGACCCGCCTGTTGCGGCGCATCCCCTGACGTCAAGCCCCCTGACCCTGTCCACGGGGCAATCCTACGGGCGAGTTGGCCAGCCGAGTTCCGCTTTCTTTTCGCGGACCCAGGGCAAAGACGACGACGCAGCTCAGACCGGTCGCCCGGGCCGAGCTGCGTCGAAGTGATCAGGCGTCGAGGTCTTGCTGGACGAGCGACGCGACGGTCTTGAGGGCGGCGTCGTCGTCCGAGGCGACGGTCACCTGGGCGCCGTTGCCGGCGCCCAGCGTCATGATCATCAGCGCCGAGCCGGCGTCGACCGGCTCACCGCCGTCGACGGACAGGATCACCGGGACCCCGGCGTTCACGACGGCCTCGGCGATGATCGCGGCGGGGCGGGCGTGCAGGCCGATCGACGATCCGACGATGACGGTCTTGGTGGACATGTGGGGTTCTCCTTCTGTGGTGGTTAGAGGATGTCAGGCGGCGACGAGCTCGGGAGTGGAATCCGCGTCGGTCTTGGGCTTGGCGAACTGCTTGGCGGCGATGACCGCTGCCGCACCGACGAGGGTGCCTGCGGCCAGGGCGACCAGGAACCACAGCAGGTTGCCGATGGCGAAGAACACGAAGATCCCGCCGTGCGGCGCCTTCGAGCGTCACGTCGAACGCCATGATCAGCGCTCCGGTCACCGCGCCGCCCGCCATCATCGACGGGATGACTCGCAATGGGTCGGCCGCGGCGAACGGGATGGCGCCCTCGGAGATGAACGATGCGCCGAGAAGCCATGCAGCTCCAGCCATTCTCGCGCTCCGGCTCGCTGAAGAGGCCCGGGCGCAACACGGTGGAGGCCAGTGCCATCGCCAGCGGCGGCACCATGCCCGCCGCCATGACCGCGGCCATGATCCGCAGCGAGGACGGGTCGGCGACGTTGAGACCGGCGGTGGCGAAGGCGTAGGCCGCCTTGTTGACCGGACCGCCGAGGTCGAAGCACATCATCAGGCCGAGGATGACGCCGAGCAGGATCACCGAGCTGCCGGACAGCCCGCTGAGCCAGTGGGTCAGGCCGGAGGTGATGGCCGCCAGCGGACGGCCGAGGAGCAGGAACATCAGCAGACCGACGACCAGCGAGGCGAACAGCGGGATGACCACCACCGGCATCAGGCCGCGGAACCACCGTGGCACGGCGATCCGGCTGATCCACAGTGCGGTGAAGCCGGCGATCAGGCCGCCGACGATGCCGCCGATGAAGCCGCCGCCGACGAAGACCGCGACGGCGCCTGCCGTGAATCCCGGTGCGATGCCTGGTCGGTCGGCGATCGCGAACGAGATGTAGCCGGCCAGTGCGGGCACCAGGAACGCCGAAGGCCAAGCCCGCCGAGGGTGAACAGCACCGCGCCGAGGTACTGGACGAAGCCGCCGGAGGGCAGGTTGGTCAGCGAGTTGGTCGATGGCGATGATGTTGCCGAGCGACTGCGTCGCGCCCTCGGGCTTGTTGGCGATGTCGTACCCGGCGAACAGGAAGCCGAGCGCGATCAGCAGGCCGCCCGCGGCGACGAACGGAATCATGTAGCTGACGCCGGTGAGCAGGATCTGCCGGGTGCGGGTGCCCCAGCCGACGCCGCCGGACGCCGAGGGCGCGGACGACGCCGGTGCGCCTGCGGCGCCCTCGACCTCGGCGGCATTCGGATTATCAGCTGCCGCAAGTGCTTCGGCGACCATCTTGTCGGGCTCGTTGATGGCACGCTTGACGCCGGAGGCGATGACGGGCTTGCCCGCGAACCGTGCCGCGTCCTTCACGCCGACGTCGGTGGCGAAGATGACGGCGTCGGCGTTGGCGATCGTCTCGGCGGACAGTGGCGTGCTGCCCGAGGATCCCTGGGTCTCGACGACAGCTGACGCCGGCCTTCTTGCCGGCGGCGACCAGCGAGTCGGCGGCCATGTAGGTGTGCGCGATACCGGTCGGGCAGGCGGTGATGGCCACGATCGTCTTGGCGGCTGCCGGCGCGGCGGCGGCGGCGGCGGCGGGTGCGGCAGTCGGCGCCGCGGCGGGCGCGGGATTGACCACGCCCTCGACGAGTTCGACCACCTCGGTGGCCGACGACGCGTTGCGCAGCGACTCGACGAACTCCTTGCGCACCAGCGCACGGGCCAGGCTCGACAGCAGCTTCATGTGCTCGGCGCCGCCTGCCTCCGGCGCCGCGATCAGGAACGCGAGGTCGGCGGGTCCGTCGGGCGCGCCGAAGTCGACGGGCGGCGACAGCCGGGCGAACCCGATGGTGGCCTCGTCGACGTGCGGCGAGCGGCAGTGCGGGATGGCGATGCCGCCGGGGAGCCCGGTGGCCGACTGTGCTTCGCGGGCCATCGCCGCGGCGATCAGGCCGTCGCGGTCGGTGGCGCGTCCGGCGGCGGCGAGGCGGTCGGCGAGCAGGCCGATGACGGCCTCCTTGTCGCCGCCGGCGTCGACGTCGAGGGCGACCAGGTCGGTGGTGATGATGGACATCTCGCTACTTTCCTCGTGGGGTTATGGGTGGGTGGATGCGGGCGTAATCGCATACACCCGAACGGCTTCGAGATCGATCTGAGCGGGGGACGGCAGTGCCGAGCCGGGCAGGGCGGCTGCCGCGCTGCCGTAGGCGACGGCCATCTGCAGGCGCTGCGGCGGCTCGGCGCCGCCGACCTCCGCGCGGAGGTAGCCGGCCAGCGCGCTGTCGCCTGCGCCGACGGTGCTGCGCGGCGCGATCGGCGGGGGTGTGGCCATCCAGCTTCCCGTCTGGTCGACGAGCACCGCACCGGCGGCGCCGAGCGTGACGAGTATCGCGTTGGCGCCCCGGTCGATCAGTTGGCGTGCGGCCACCACGACGGGCTCGGGATCGCCTGCGGCGGCGGCACGTTCGAGCTCCTCGGGCGATGCGCCGACCAGACCGGCGAGTTCCTCGGCGTTCGGCTTGATGACGTCGGGGGCGGCCCGGCCGAAGGACGCGGCCAGCGCGTCGAGCGGACGCTCCGAGGTGTCGACGGCGATCCGGCACGCGGCGGGCGCGAGGATCGCGACGACCTCGGCGTACCAGTCGTCGGGCACGCCGGGTGGCAGGGAGCCGGACAACACCACCCAGGACGCGTGTGCGGCGGCTTCGACGACCGCGCGGGTGAGCGCGTTGCGGGCCGAGTCGTCGAGCGCGGCGCCCGGCTCGTTCAGTTTGGTTGTGGTGCCGTCGGATTCGGTGATCGCGAGGTTGGTGCGCACGACGCCGGTCACCGGGACGCACCGGAACATCACGCCGCTGGCCTGCAGGGCCGCGACGATGGGGTCGGCGTCGGCGGCGGGCAGGACGGCCAGGGCGTCCAGTCCGGCCAGCGTGAGCGCGCGCGCCACGTTGACGCCCTTGCCGCCCGGCTCGGTGGTCGCCGAGGTGACCCGGTGCACCGCGCCGCGGGTCAGCGGCGTGCCGAGCGTGACGGTGCGGTCGATGCTCGGGTTGGGCGTGACGGTGATGATCACGCGGGCCTCCCGGCGGTGATGACCTCGACGCCCTCGTCGGTCAGCGCCGCGCGGTCGGCGTCGCTGATCTCGGTGTCCGTGATGAGGGTGTCGACGCTGGAGATCGGCGCGAAGCTGACGAACTCCTCGCGGCCGACCTTGGTGGAGTCGGCTGCCACCACGACGTAGTTGGCGCAACCGACCATGGCGCGCTTGACGGCGGCCTCCTCGCTGTCGGGCGTCGACAGGCCGTGCCTGGCGCTGATCGCGTTGGTGCCGATGAAGGCGATGTCGACCCGCAGGGTGTCGAGCACCCGCAGCGCCTGCTCGCCGACCGCGGCCTGCGTGATGCCGCGGACCCGTCCGCCGAGCACTTGCAGGGTCACCGTCGGGAACGCGGCGAGTCGTGCGGCGATCGGCACCGAGTTGGTGACGACGATGAGCTCGCGGTCGGTAGGCATCAGGGCGGCGATGCGTGCGGTGGTGGTGCCTGCGTCCAACAGCACGCTGGCCCCGCTCAGTGGGAAGAACTCGGTCGCGGCGGCGGCGATGGCGTCCTTGTAGTCCGCGCGGGTGGACTCCCGCTCGCCGACGCCCGGTTCGACGAGGTGCAGCGCGCGCGCAGGAACCGCGCCGCCGTGCACCCGGCGGACGACGCCCGCCCTGTCGAGCGCGGCCAGGTCGCGGCGGACGGTCTCGGTCGTCACGTCGTAGGCCTGAGCCAGCTCGGCGACCGATGCGCGCCCCTTGCTGATCACCAGAGCGGCGATAGCCTCTTGGCGCTCTTCCGCGTACATGACCCTCCGATTGTGTGGGATATGCCCGTTTTGAATGTTGATATGTTTGGTTTTACTCCTGACTGTGTTGACTTGTCAATCTTTTCTAGTAATCTGTCTCACATGAGTACGACATCGTCGACCACGTCACGTAACAGCCAAACCACGCCACAGCCGCCCGCAGGGACCGTCCTGCGCGGCGTCCCCGCGGTGGGCGGAGTGCAGTACGCACCGGTGATCCGGCCCGGTGCGCGCCCGCGCATCGACGACGTACCGGTCGTCGAGCTGGACGAAGCCGACCGGCCGGCGGAGGTGGCCCGGTTCACCGCGGCCGCAGCCGCGGTGGCCGAACGGCTGCGGGCCAGGGCGGCGCATGCGACCGGCGTCGCCTCGGAGGTGCTGGCCACCACTGCGACGCTGGCGCAGGACCGGGCCTGGCTCGGCGACGCCGAGAAGCGGATCGGCGCAGGCACCCCCGCCACGCAGGCGGTCGCGGGCGCCATCGAGAAGATCGCGGCCATGTTCACCCAGCTCGGCGGCATGATGGCCGAGCGGGTCACCGACCTTCGCGACGTCCGCGACCGCGTCATCGCCGACCTCAGCGGCCTGCCCGAACCCGGCGTGCCGGTGCCCGACGTGCCGTCGATCCTGTGCGCCGAGGATCTGGCCCCCGTCGACACCGCGGGTCTGGACGCCTCACTCGTGGTTGCGCTCGCGACCACGCTGGGCGGCCCCACCAGCCACACCGCGATCATCGCCCGCCAGCTGGGCATCCCCTGCGTGGTCGCGGTCGACGGCCTCGACGCCGTGCCGGCAGGCGTGACCGTGATGGTCGACGGCACGCTCGGCACCGTCACCGTCGAGCCCGATCCCGTAGCCGCCGCCAGGGCGGTCGAGGTGGCGCAGCACGAGGCCGATCTCGCCAAGGAGCTGGACCGGTCCCGGTGCCACCGCCGACGGTCACGTCGTCGCGATCCTCGCCAACGTCCAGGACGGCGCCGCCGCCCGGTCGGCACGGCAGACGCCCGCCGAGGGCGTCGGTCTGTTCCGCACCGAACTGTGCTTCCTCAACCGCGACAAGGAACCCACCGTCGACGAGCAGGCCCAGATCTACGGGGACGTGCTCGAGGCGTTCGACGGCCACAAGGTGGTCATCCGCACGCTGGACGCGGGCTCGGACAAGCCGCTGAAGTTCGTCGGGCACCCGGAGGAGGCCAACCCCGCGATGGGTGTGCGCGGCATCAGGATCGCCGACGGCAACCCGGGCATCCTGACCCGCCAGCTGGAGGCGATCGCCGCGGCGGCGCAACGGACGGGCAGTGCGCCCTGGGTGATGGCGCCGATGATCGCCACCCCCGCCGAAGCGGAAGCCTTTGCCGCGCAGACCCGTTCGTACGGGCTCACCCCCGGCGTGATGATCGAGGTGCCCGCCGCCGCGCTGCTGGCCGACCGCATCCTCGAGCACGTCGACTTCCTGTCGATCGGCACCAACGACCTGACCCAGTACACGATGGCCGCCGACCGGATGTCGGCCGAACTGGCCACGCTCACCGATCCCTGGCAGCCTGCCGTCCTGCTTCTGGTCGCCACGGCGGTCAAGGCGGGCATGGCGGTCAACAAGCCGGTGGGCGTCTGCGGCGAGGCCGCCGCCGATCCGCTGCTGGCCTGCGTCCTGGTCGGGCTTGGGGTGTCGTCGCTGTCGGCGGCCGCCGCGGCGGTGGCCGGCGTCGGCGCGAGGCTCGCCCAGGTCACCCTCGCGCAGTGCAGGGCCGCGGCCGACGCCGCGCTCGCGACGGCCAGCGCCGCCGACGCCCGGGCCGCCGCCATCGCCGCCATGGGTTAGGGCCTCACCCCTGGCCGCGAGCAGACGGAAAATCCCCTCGATTGGTGCGATTGAGGGGATTTTGCGTCTGCTCGCGGGAGGAGGGGACCACCGAGGGGAGTGGAATTAATCGGACCGTAGTCCGGTTAGAGGTGGTACGTTCCAATCGAGGAGGTACAGATGCCCGCCGTCACCGCCGATACGCTCACCCTTCCCCGGGTCGCAGCGCCCATCGCGTCGGACACCGAACGCCCGGTGCGCTCCATCACCAGCGGCCCGCGCGGTTACGAGGGGGAGGGCTTCCCCGTCGTCCGTGCCTTCGCAGGCGTCAGCGCGGCCGACCTCGACCCGTTCGTCCACATGGACCAGATGGGCGAGATCGAGTACCAGCCCGGCGAGCCGAGAGGCACCGCGTGGCATCCGCACCGCGGCTTCGAGACGGTCACCTACATGATCGACGGCCGCTTCGCCCACCAGGATTCGCACGGCGGCGGCGGCCTGATCACCGACGGCGCCACCCAGTGGATGACGGCCGGGTCGGGGATCCTGCACATCGAGACCCCGCCCGCCGAACTGGTCGAGAGCGGCGGCACCTTCCACGGCATCCAGTTGTGGGTGAACCTGCCGAAGAAGGACAAGTTCGCCACTCCCAGGTACCAGGCGATCGAGGGCGGCGAGGTCAAGCTGCTGTCGTCCGAGGACGGCGGCGCGTTGGTCCGCATCATCGCAGGCGAGGTCGGCGGCGAGACGGGCCCGGGCTCAACCCACACCCCAATCACGTTGGCGCACACCACCATCGAACCCGGCGCCCGGGTCAACCTGCCGTGGAACCGCGACTTCAACGCCCTCGTCTACGTCCTGTCCGGCCGGGGCACGGTCGGCCCGGTCGGCCATCCGATCCACCAGGGTCAGTTGGCGGTGTTCGGGCCCGGCGACCGCATCTCGGTGAGCGCCGCGGACGGCCAGGACTCCAACCGTCCCGCGATGGAGGTCCTGATCCTCGGCGGACAGCCCATTCGCGAGCCCGTCTTCCACTACGGGCCGTTCGTGATGAACTCGAAGGCGGAGCTCGTCCAGGCCATGGACGACTTCAACGCGGGCAAGTTCGGCGCCATCCCGCCCAACGCGCTGATGCCGCACACCTCCGGGCGTTAGGCGCGGCTGGCGACGGGCCGGGCCGGCTCGGGATAGAGCAGTTCGAGTTCGCCGAGATTCGCCGCGACGGTGACCAGCGGAAGGGCGGCCGAGACCGAGAGCGCGTCACCGCTCGCCTCGGCGCGCAAGGCCAGCACGAAGTCGTCGCTGATCGGTCCGTGGTCGGCGATGTGCTCCACGCTCTCGAGGCGCTCGCAGATCGTTTCGGCGTGGGTGCTCAACACCTGCCGCGTCCGGGGATAGACCGCGAGCGGCGGCGGGACGACGTCGGCGATGAGCTCGGCCGCCGTGCGCAGCCGGGTGGCGCGGTTGGCGGCGCGAATCACCGGTGCGCGCAGGTCCGTCGACCCACCGCTCTCCGAAAGATATTGGCGGAGGGCATCATCCAGCGTCCGAGCGGCCGTCATCGCATCGTGGCCTAGCGCGAAGACGCGGTCGTTGGCGGCCTCGGACGCCCCCCGGTTGACGCGTCGCACCGCCGCCTGCAGGTACGTCGCGCCCACCTCGGCCGCGGCGTCGATCGCCTTCGACACCGCCGACGACGCGCCGCGCGGCCACAACAACACCGACACCACGACCCCGACCGTCGCGCCGACCAGTACGTCCTCGACGCGGATCAGGCCCACGCTCCAGCCGGTCGGCACGATCACGTTGAAGATGATCAGCACCATCATCGTGAACATCGCCTGCCCGGCGATGAACGACGCCACTTCCGGCACGTACGCCGAGCCGAATGCGACGAGCGGCAGCATCGTCCACATCACCGCGGGGTCGACGCCCATCAACTCGATGAAGATCGCCCCGAGTACGAAACCGATCCCCGTGCCCGTCACGGCGCGAAGCACGCGGGTCCCGGTGGTGAGCGCGCTGCTGCGCAACACCGACATGGCGCCGAGCACCACCCAGAAGCCGTGCTGGACGGGGAAGAGGTGGGTGACCGCAACGGCCACCGCCAGGCCAAGGCCCGTGCGCAGGCTGTTGCGCACCACGACCGCACGCGTGGCGACGAAGCCGGTGGTCAGATACGCGATGGCCTGCGACTCGGACAACACCCGGGCGGCGGCACCGGAGTCGGGGAGTCGGCGGCCGAGCACGCGGGCCCACACCGGGCGGGCGTCGGCATCCGCCGCGACGCCGATCACGCGTCCGGTGGCACCGACGCAGGCCGATATCGTGCGGCGGGTCAACAACTTTCGCCCGATGCCGATCGCCGTGGCGTCGTTCGGTTCACCGAGGATCTCGATGACGTCGTCGCGGTAACGGCTCTGCGCGACGTCGCGCTGTTCGGCCAGCGCATCCGCCAGGTCGGCGCGGTGGGCGTCCCGGCCCTCGGCCTTCGGCGTGGTGAGCACCCGCGCCGAATCGCGGAGCACCCGCACCAGGGGGTCGCGCATCTCGGCCAGCAGCTCGCCGGAGGTGTCGGTGACGCGGTCGGCGAGCCACTCCAGGTCGTCGACCACCCGCACCAGCGCGCGACTGCCCGCGGTGAGCGCGACGGGTCGGAAGTCGGCGCCGAGGAAGTTGGCCCGCAACGCGCCCATCGCCGATGCGACGTCGTCGGCCGATGCGGCGCCCTCCAGGCGATCGGCCAGCGTCCGGCACACCTCACCGGCATGGCGGCGCAGGTCGTCGTGATGGCGTGGCGGCAACAGGAACAACGCGGCGGGCACGGCGAGTGCCAACGCGATGAGCCACCCGAGCAGTCGTTCGGGAATCGGCCCCGGTGGCGTGCAGGCGGGCAGCACGAACGTCAAGAGCGTCGAACGCTGCCCCGCCGCGACGATCTCGCTGAGCACGCCCGAGAACGTCACCGCGACCCCGAGCAGGAACATCGTCGTCACGGCCAGCCAGGGAATCGGCGCCACCAGCGAGCCGAGGACGATGAGGACCGCCCCGTTGAACCCGAGCCCGCAGTAGGCCAGCGCCCTGTGCGGGGCGGTTGCCGGGAAAGTCGACCATGATGAGCAGCGACACCGAGCCGAAGATGGCGAACATCGGTGTCTGCGAACCACCGCCGACCCCGAAGCCGACGGCCGCCGCGATGGGCACCACGATCGCCGCGCGGACCGCGCGGCGCAGTGCGTCACGTTCTGGATCGCGCTCTCGGATCCGATCCACCGCCCGGCGCCGCACGCCAGCCGGGGTCAGCATGCACCGGATGTTAGACCGACGGGGTCGGCGGTATCAGCTGGTTCTCGGCAAGCGTGCCGAACCGACCCGAATCCAGCGCGTCGAGGAGTTGGGCGGCGATCCACTCGATGTCGCTGTCGTCGCGTGGCGGCAGCGCGGCCTGCTCGTAGCCGACCAGAAGATAGAGCGCCCACGACGCGAACACCTGCGCCTGGTGCTCGTTGCGGAGGATTTCGAACGCCGACTCGACGAGGAAGTCGAAGCGCTGACGGTCGACCGCGGCCTGGACGGCGCGCACCTCGGCGTCGATCGCGCTCCACACCCGGATCGCACCCTCGGCGCCATGGGGCAGGGCCAGGCCTTCCTGGATCAGCGCGTCGATGCGGCGGCGAGGGTCCGGTTCGGCCCGGATGGCGTCGAGCGCGCTGACCGTGCGGGCCTGCATCCAGTGCTGGACGAGGGCCCGGGTGTACGCCGACCAGCTGGCGAAGTAGTGATAGAAGGAGCCCGTGGTGACACCGAGCCGGTTGCAGACCTCGGCCAGCTTCAGGCCGCCGTATCCGAGATCGGACAAGACTTCGAGGCCGGCGTCGAAGTACGACTCGCGGGTTACGACGCTCGCCATGGCGTCACCCTAGTTGTCCGATGGTCGGGCGCATCCGCAGCGAGTACCCACCTGAGCCGGCAAATCCCTTACCTTGGGTAAAGACCGCACCCGCCTGACGGTGGCAAAGGTTTGCTGGACGAAAGATTTCTACGCTTCCGCAACCATTCAGGTCGGACACGTCCGTGACGTGTGGCACAATTTGACTGTGCCGTATACCGCGACGAGGGGTCCAGGACGTCCGCCGGCAGCTAAGGCTGCTGAGACCCGTGAGCGCATCGTGCGCGCTGCCCGGGAGGTTTTCAGCGAACTCGGTTACGACGCAGCGACATTCCAGGCAATTGCGATACGTGCGGACCTGACCCGTCCGGCTATCAACCATTACTTCGCAAGCAAACGCGTGCTGTACGGCGAGGTGGTCGACAAGACCAATGAGATGGTGGTTGCCGCAGGCATGGCCAAGGCCGAAGTGGAGACGTCGCTTCTGAAGCGGCTTTCCGCCTTCTTCTCGGCCGCGATGCAGGCCGATTCCCGGGACCGGTCGGCCGCTGCCTTCCTGGTCACGTCGGTGCTGGAGTCGCAGCGGCACCCGGAGCTGAGCCGCGACGAGCACAACTCGCTGAAGACCTCCCGCGCCTTCGTGACCTGGGCAATCACCGACGCCATCGAGCGTGGTGAGCTCACCACGGAGACCGACGTTCCGACGCTCGTCGAGATGCTGATCGCGGTGATGTGGGGGATGGGCTTCTACGCCGGCTACGTCGGTGGACACGACGAGCTGAGTGCCATCGTGGAGAAGCTGGAGCTGCTCCTAGCGAACAAACTGTGGAAGATCGCCGAGTAACTCGCCGACCCGAAAGACGCCCGGAATCCGATTCCGCAAGATCAGCGAAACGTGACCTGGCCCACATGGCCACATAGCTAATCTAAGTTATTCGGTAGCATGGCAAACGATATGACTTCTGTTCGCGCGCCGTTGCGCGCCCCGATCGATGGATTCAAACGATGAGCTCACTGCGCACACACGATGACACCTGGGACATCGCGACCAGCGTCGGGTCAACCGCGGTGATGGTCGCGGCGGCGCGGGCCGGTGAGACCGACCGCGACAACCCGCTCATCCGCGATCCGTACGCCAAGATCCTGGTCGCCGGCGCCGGTACCGGCGTCTGGGACTTCGTGCTCGACGACGACTTCGTCGCCACGGTCGCCGAGGTCGACGACCAGGCCGCCGCGATCTTCGAGCACATGGGCAGCTACCAGGCCGTCCGCACGCACTTCTTCGACGACTTCTTCACCAAGGCGACGGCGTCCGGTGTCCGGCAGGTCGTCATCCTGGCATCGGGTCTCGACTCGCGCGCGTACCGACTGGACTGGCCGGCAGGCACCACCGTGTACGAGATCGATCAGCCCAAGGTGCTCGAGTACAAGTCGTCGACCCTGGCCGAGCACGGCGTGCTGCCGTCCGCCGAGCGCCACGAGGTGCCGATGGATCTGCGATTCGACTGGCCGAAAGCCTTGCGCGAGGCCGGTTTCGACGCCTCGCAGCCGACCGCGTGGCTGGCCGAGGGACTGCTGATGTACCTGCCCGGCGAGGCCCAGGACCGGCTCTTCGAGCAGATCACCGAACTCAGCGCGCCTGGCAGCCGCGTCGCCGCCGAGACGGCGGGCGTCACCTCCGCCGAGCGTCGCGAGGAGATGCGGGAACGCTTCGCGCACGTCGCCGAGCGGTTCGGCATGGAGAGCGTGATGAACATCCAGGAACTGATGTACGACGATCCCACCCGCGCCAACGTCACCGACTGGCTGAACGGGCACGGCTGGACGGCAACCGGCGTCCAGTCCGCCGACGAGATGCGTCGGCTGGATCGCTGGGCGCTTCCCGCCGAGGATTCCGACGACGAGGCATTCGCGACGTTCGTCGTCGCGCGAGAAGGACTGAGCCGAGAAGGCCTGACTCGACGGCTGCGGGAGTTCTGTGAGGACCTGTTCGCCAACCAGGCGGTTGGTTAGGATCGGGTATTCCTCGGGTCAGGAAGGACTCCCATGACCACCGAAGCGTCAGCTCCGCCCAGCTCACCCACCACGGCAGTCGACATTCCGGCCGTCGTCGCCGGTCTGCGCAAGACCTTCGCATCGGGACGTACCCGGGACGTCGCGTGGCGCAAGCAGCAGCTGGAAGCCTTCGAGCGGATGGTCGTCGACAACGAGCCCGCCATCGCCGACGCGCTCGCGCAGGACCTCGGCCGCAAGCCGTTCGAGGCGTGGTTGGTCGACATCGCCACCGTCGGCGGGCGAAGCCCACGACGCGGCCAAGAACGTCGGCAAGTGGACGAAGCGCAAGCACCGGCTGCTGGAGAAGGCGCAGCTGCCGGGTCGCGCCTGGATCGAGTACGAGCCGTTCGGCACGGTGCTCGTCATCGGTGCGTGGAACTTCCCGTTCGCGTTGACGCTCGGCCCGGCCGTCGGCGCGATCGCGGCCGGAAACACCGTCGTGCTCAAGCCGTCCGAGGTGTCCCCTGCGTCGTCGGCCGTGATGGCCGAGCTGGTGTCGCGCTACCTCGACAACGACGCGTTCGCGGTGATCGAGGGCGACGGTGCGGTCAGCCAGGAGCTGATCGCCCAGGGCTTCGACAAGCTGTGCTTCACCGGCGGCACCGAGATCGGCCGCAAGGTCTACGAGGGCGCCGCGAAGCACCTGACCCCGGTGACCCTGGAGCTGGGCGGCAAGAGCCCCGTGATCGTGGCGGCCGACGCCGACGTCGACGTCGCGGCCAAGCGGATCGCGTTTGCCAAGCTGCTCAACTCCGGCCAGATCTGCATCGCGCCGGACTACGTGCTGGCCGATGCCACGATCCGCGACGAGCTGGTCACCAAGATCGGCGAGGCCGTCGCGACCTTCGAGGCCGGCAGCTCGGCGGCAAGCGCATCGTCAACGAGCGCCACTTCGATCGGCTGACCGCCGCGCTGGCCGCGACGAAGGGCACCGTCGCGGTCGGCGGCGGTTCGGATGCGGCGACCATCGAGATCCAGCCGACCGTCGTCGTCGATCCCGCCGTGGACGAGCCGCTGATGACGGACGAGATCTTCGGGCCCATCCTGCCCATCGTCACCGTCCAATCCCTGGACGAGGCAATCGATTTCGTCAACGCCAGGCCGAAGCCGCTGGCGGCCTACCTGTTCACCAAGTCCAAGGACGTCCGGGAGCGGGTGATCAAGGAGGTGTCGTCCGGCGGCATGCTGGTCAACCACCTCCTGTTCCAGTTCTCGACCACCAAGCTGCCGTTCGGCGGCGTCGGTCCCTCCGGGATGGGCGCCTATCACGGGAGGTTCGGCTTCGAGGAATTCAGCCACCGCAAGTCGGTGCTGACCAAGCCGACCCGACCCGACCTAACGGCCATGATCTACCCGCCGTATACAGAGAAGGCGTGGAAGCTGGCGCGCAAACTCTTCTAGAGTCCGTGCTCGACCACGGCTCGACCGATCATCTCTCTACGAAAGGAACTCCATGCCCGGAGTGCAGGATCGCGTCATCGTCGTCACCGGAGCCGGTGGTGGGCTGGGGCGTGAGTACGCCCTGACCCTCGCCCGCGAGGGTGCCAGCGTCGTGGTCAACGACCTCGGCGGTTCCCGGGACGGATCGGGCGCCGGACACAACATGGCCGATCAGGTGGTCACCGAGATCAAGGAGGCCGGCGGCCGCGCCGTCGCCAACTACGACAGCGTCGCCGAGCCCGAGGGCGCCGAGAACATCATCAAGACCGCGCTCGACGAGTTCGGCGCCGTGCACGGGGTGGTCAGCAACGCGGGCATCCTGCGCGACGGCACGTTCCACAAGATGACGTTCGAGAACTGGGACGCCGTGCTGAAGGTGCACCTGTACGGCGGCTACAACGTGCTTCGCGCCGCGTGGCCGCACTTCCGCGAGCAGAGCTTCGGCCGTGTCGTCGTCGCCACCTCGACCAGTGGCCTGTTCGGCAACTTCGGCCAGGCCAACTACGGCGCGGCCAAGCTCGGCCTGGTCGGGCTGATCAACACGCTCGCCCAGGAAGGCGCCAAGTACAACATCAAGGCCAACGCCGTTGCGCCGATCGCCGCGACCCGGATGACGCAGGACATTCTGCCGCCGGAGGTGTTCGAGAAGCTGACGCCCGAGTACGTGGCGCCGGTGGTGGCCTACCTGTGCACGGAGGAGCTCCCCGACACCGACTCGATCTTCATCGTCGGCGGCGGCAAGGTGCAGCGCACCGCGCTGTTCCAGAACGACGGCGTGACGTTCTCGTCGGTGCCGTCGGTGGACGACGTGGCCGCCAAGTGGGGCGAGATCACCGATCTGTCCGCCGCCAAGTCGGCGACCTTCAAGATCGGCTGACGGCCCAGTGTGAAGGCGCTTGTTGCGCAAGAACTCTCCGGACCCTCGGGTCTGGTCTACACCGACGTAGACTGACGCGTCGCCGGTGACGGCATGGTCATCGTCGACGTCGGTGCGGCCGGGGTCAGCTTTCCGGATCTGCTGCTGATCAAGGGCGAGTATCAACTCAAGCTCGACCCGCCGTTCGTCCCTGGGACCGAGGTCGCCGGCGTGGTGCGCTCCGCGCCGGCCGACTCGGGTTTCGCAGCGGGACAGCGGGTTACGGGGCTGAGCATGCTCGGCGCCTGGGCCGAGCGGGTGGCACTGCCGCCGGCCAGCGTGCTGCCGACGCCGGACGGCATCGACGACGGCGCGGCGGTGTGCCTGCTCGGCAACTACTACACGATGTACTTCGCCCTGGTCCGTCGTGCCGCGCTGCGGGCCGGTGAGACGGTCCTGGTGCTCGGCTCGGCGGGTGGGGTCGGGACGGCGGCCATTCAGATCGCAAAGGCGCTGGGCGCGAAGGTGATCGCGATGGTGCACCGGCCCGGCGCCATGGAGTTCGTCGAGTCGCTGGGCGCCGACGTCGTGCTCCCGCTGACGGACGGCTGGGCTCAGGCGGTGCGTGAGCACACCGACGGTCGCGGTGTCGACGTCGTGGTCGACCCGGTCGGTGGGGAGGCCTTCGACGACGCGATTCGGGTGCTGGCAACCGAGGGGCGGCTGTTGGTGCTCGGCTTCGCGTCGGGTGGGGGCATTCCGACCGTCAAGGTGAACCGGTTGCTGTTGCGCAACGTCAGCGTCGTCGGCGTCGGGTTGGGCGAGTTCATCAACCGCACGCCAGGCGCGCAGGTGGAGATCGGCGCCGGGCTCGGCAAGCTCGTCGAGGCGGGGCTGCGGCCGCCGCCACCCGTGCGCTACCCGCTGTCGGAGGGACGGGCGGCACTGGAGAGCCTGGCCGACGGCGGCATCAAGGGAAAGGTCGTGCTCGAACCGTGAATCGCCCACTCGCCCTTGCCTTCGACGTCTTCGGAACGGTCGTCGACTGGCGCGGCAGCATCATCGGTGAACTGGAGATGTTCGGCGAAAACCATGGCGTGGCCGAGGATTGGGCGACCTTCGCCGATGACTGGCGGGCCGGCTACCCGGCGGCGATGAACCGGGTGCGCACCGGCGAACTTCCGTGGCTGAAGATCGACGCACTGCACCACCTGATCCTCGACGACCTACTCGACCGGGCCGGAATCCAATCCGTCCCGGAGGCGGACGTCGACGAACTCAACCGCGCGTGGCACCGGCTGGATCCGTGGCCGGACTCGGTGGAGGGCCTGACGCGCCTCAAGCAGCGGTTCGTGATCACGACACTGTCGAACGGCAACGTGTCGCTGCTGACCAACATGGCCAAGCGCGCCGGGCTGCCGTGGGACTGCGTGATCTCCGCCGAACTGTTCCACCACTACAAGCCGGATCCGGAGGCCTACCTCGGATGCGCCGACCTGCTCGACGTCAGGCCGGGTGAGTTGATGTTGGTCGCAGCGCATCCCAGCGATCTGCGGTCGGCCCGCGAGGCCGGCTTGATGACGGCGTACGTGGTGCGCCCCCTGGAACATGGGCCGGACGGTCCGCCGCCCAGATACGAAGACGGCGAGTTCGACTTCGTGGCAGACGACTTCCTCGATCTCGCACGACAACTCGGAGCGTGACGCCATAGGCACCGTGGGGATCGTTCTCGTCGCGCTGGCGATCGCGATCGGACTCATCGGTGTCGTGGTGCCCCTGGTGCCGGGCACGCTGCTGGTGTTGGCGGCCATCGCGGTGTGGGCCGCCGTCGAGCACACGGTTGTCTCGTGGGTGACGCTCGGCATCGTCACCGCGGTTCTGGGCGGCACCCTCCTGGTCAAGTACCTGTGGCCGATGCGGCGGATGCGCAGCGCCGACGTCGGCGCGCTGAGCCTGTTCGCGGGCGCCGTGCTCGGCGTCATCGGGTTCTTCGTGGTCCCCGTGCTCGGGCTGGTGCTCGGCTTCGTGCTGGGGGTCTACCTGGCCGAACTGGCGAAGCGACGCAACCAGAGGGTGGCGTGGGCGTCGACGGTGCACGCGATCAAGGGCGTCGCGCTGTCGGTCGGGGTGGAACTCGCCGGTGGGTTGGTCGCGACGGTGGTGTGGGTGATCGCCGTGGTCAGCGGCTGAGTTCTCCGGGCTGACGCCGCCGCGCACTTCACAGGCGGGGTCCATATCATTACGGCGGGCACCGCAGGCAGCATCGTCCGGCGACGGCCCGACCATCACTGAAGCGAAGGGATCTGCCATGTCCGAAACCAAGATCACGGTCATCTACGACAACCCCACCGATCCGGAGGCCTTCGAAACGGCTTACGCGGCTGAACAATTGGAGGCGGCGCGCAGAATCCCGGGTCACATCCGCTTCGAGGCGTCGAAGGTGTTTCCGAAGGAGGACGGCTCGCCGACCCCCGCCTACCGGATGATCGACCTCTACTACCCCGACTACGACGCCGCCTGCGCGGCGGTGACCACGCCCGAGGCGGGCGCGTTCTTCCAGGCGTTGGGTCGGACTGGCCACCGGCGGCGTCCGCGTGCTGATGTCCGATGTCGAGGTGCCCCGCGACTGACGCGGCCGAGACCACTAACTGAATTGCCCACCTACGAGCGACTTTCTGACGCCGCTGAGTTGTGATGTCCAGGGAGGTTGCTCAGTCGGTGGACCAGTACGGACCATCCCAACCGCCCGTGTCGAACCGGTGGCCCCGCGCCTCCTCACGCATGGTCAGCACCCGTTGGTGGATCCGGTACTCGGTGGAGCGGGGGATCGGGCCGGGGCCATAGCGACCCCACCCCCGTCTGCGGACTCTGCCGTACCGGATCTCCCAGCGCAGTGCATCGGAGACGGCCTTCGACGGTCGCCCCGTGAACTGGAAACCTTGGTGCGTCAACGCGTCGATCAGTTGGGCGACCGTCTGCGGTCCGTGCTGGGCGAGGTACATCGTGAGTGCGTATCGGAGCTCGACTCCGCGCAGTGCTCGTGGGGAGGACATGGCGAGACCATGGCACGGAGCCACGACACGTCTGGAGAAATGTCGCTCGTAGGTGGGCAATCATCCTCGTGCCTGGCCGGGCCGGCCGGTCTGAGTGCGCGCGCCGGTCAGCCCAGCAGGTTGGTGCGCAACCGGTCGACGTCGCCTTCCGTCACGCCAAGCGCCTCAAGATAATTCGGCAGTGAGCCATACTCCTCGTCGATGGCGCGCCGCGCCGCGGACAGGTAGTCCGCGTGCACGCCGAGCACCTCCTCGGTGAGCCGCGCTTCGGCGAACGTGATGATCTCGTCGGTGGTGTCGTCATCGCCCCGGTTGCGGATCGACTCGAGGATGCGGTCCCGCAGCTGCGGCACCGCGTCGTTGCTGCGCAGGAAGTCGGCCAGGATCGCGTCGCGCGCAACGCCGGCCGTCTCCAGCACCAGCGCGACGGTGAACCCGGTCCGGTCCTTGCCTGCGAAGCAGTGCGTGATGACGGGCCGCTCATCGGCGAGCATCGAAATGACCTGGCGCACAGCCAGATGCGCACCCGCCAGCTTGGGGAAGCGCTGATACTCCTCGACCATGAAGCGCTTGGCCGCGACGGCGACGTCCTCGTCGCCGGGCTTCTCGGTCATCATCTTCTCGAAGGCCTGGTCGTGCGGCGCCTCGGCGCCCTCGGCGGCGGCCTGATTCGACAGCTCGTGGAAGGGCAGCAGGTGCACCTCGACCCCGTCGGGCACCTGACCCGGCCCACGCCGCTCCACCTCGCGCAGCGACCGCAGGTCCGCGACGTCGGTGATGCCGAGCCGCCGCATGGCCTCCCGGCCTCCGTCGTCGAGTCGGCTCAGTTCACTGGACCGGTAGAACCGCCCCGGCCGGATCCCGGCCTCTTCGGCGACGTCGCGAAAGTTCCACGCGCCAGACAGGTCGTCGGCCGCCACTACGACGTCACCGCCGCGGCGAACGCGCTCTTCTCGCGGCCGAGTTCGGCGCGGGCGATGCTGCGCATGTGCACCTCGTCGGGCCCGTCGAACAGCCGCATCGCGCGGTGCCAGCCGTAGAGCCGGGCCAGCGGGAAGTCGTCGCTGACGCCGGCAGCGCCATGCACCTGGATCGCCCGGTCGATGACGTTGCATGCCATCTGCGGAGCCACCGCCTTGATCATCGCGACCTGGTTGCGGGCCTCCTTGTTGCCGTGCTGGTCGATGGTCCACGCCGCCTTCTCGCACAGCAGCCGGGCCTGGTCGATCTCGTTGCGGGACAGTGCGACCTGCTGTTGCACCACACCCTGCTCGGCGAGCGGCTTGCCGAACGCGATGCGCTTGTTCACGCGGTCGACCATCAGGGCAAGCGCACGCTCGGCCACGCCGATCGCCCGCATGCAGTGGTGGATGCGGCCGGGCCCGAGACGCGCCTGCGCGATGGCGAAACCGCCGCCCTCCTCACCGAGCAGGTTCGACGCGGGCACCCGGACGTTGTCGTAGACGATCTCGCAGTGGCCGTGCTGGTCCTGCCAACCGAACACCGGCGTCGAGCGCACCACCGTCACGCCGGGGGTGTCCATCGGAACCAGGATCATCGACTGCTGCTGGTGGCGAGGCGGCATCGGGGTTGGTGCGGCCCATCACGATGAGGATCTTGCACCGCGGATCGGACGCGCCGGACGTCCACCACTTGCGGCCGTTGATGACGTAGTCGCCGCCGTCGCGCAGCATGGTGGTCTCGATGTTGCGGGCATCGCTGGACGCCACCGCGGGCTCGGTCATCGAGAACGCGCTGCGGATCTCGCCGTTCAGCAGCGGCTCGAGCCACTGCTTGCTCTGCTCCTCGGTGGCGAACAGGTGCAGGGTCTCCATGTTGCCGGTGTCCGGGTGCCGCGCAGTTCAGCGCCTCGGGAGCCAGTTCCATGCTCCACCCGGACAGCTCCGCCAGCGGGGCGTACTCGAGGTTGGTCAGCCCCGACACCGCAGGTAGGAACAGGTTCCACAGGCCGCGGTCCCTCGCGAGCTTCTTCAGGTCCTCGATCACCGGTGGCACGGTGTGGTCGTTCGGCCCGGCCTCGAGCCGGTAGTGGTCGTAGGACTGCTCGGCGGGGAAGACGAACTCCGTCATGAAGGCGGTCAGCCGGTCGTGGTAATCCTGCGCTTTTGCCGACATCGCGAAGTCCATACCGCCACGATATGACACCCGTCAGCTCACCCGACGAGCGCCGTCACACGCTGAGCAGCGTGACGTGCCCCGTCGTGCCGTCGACTTCGATGAGGGCGCCGGTCGGGAGTCGGTCGGCCGCGCCGCGCACGTTCACCACGCACGGCACCCCGTACTCCCTGGCGACGATCGCGGCATGCGAGATCAACCCGCCGAGCTCGGTCACGACGGCGGCCGCGTAGGCGAACGCCGGGGTGTAGCCGATGTCGGTGACCTTCGCGACGAGGATCTCCCCTGGCTGCAGTTCGTCGATCGTCTCGGGCGCCACGACGCGCACCCGACCCCGGACCCGACCCGCGCACACGCCAAGGCCGTGCAGCGTCTCGCCGTTGCCGAGGGTCGACGGCACCACCCCGGTGGGCTCCCACTGCCCGCTGAACGCCTCGGGCGGCACCACCTCCGACAGCGCCCGCTGCTCCGCACGTCGCCGCGCCACCAATCCGGTGAGGTCGGGAGGCGGAGCGTCGAGTTCGTCGACGGTCAGGTAGAACACGTCGTCGGGATCGCCGAGCTCACCGGCCTCGGTGAGGCGGCGGCCCTGCTCGCGAAGCAGCCCGCGCAGTACCCAGATCGCGCGCACCATGCGGTCGCGCCGCACCTCGCGCTCACGGAGCTGTGCGGTGGCCGGTGCCGCGACCGGCCCGGCCCAGAGCGGGATGCCCGGCGAACTCGGTTGACCGTGCTGCGCCGCCGCCATCGCCTTGGCCACCATCCGGAGCAGCAGCCGCGGATCGTCGCCGTATGTCGCGCAGCGCATCTCGACCTCACCGGGTCCCCGGTGCCCGATCAGGGCCAGCTCACCGGTGAGCGCAGCGGCGAACGACGGCGACCGCTCGGTCAGCGTGTCGAGGTCGACGTCCGGTCCGGTGAGCAGGCCGGCGACCACGGGGTCGCGCCGGGCCTGGGCGGCGAGGCGGTGCACCGCGCCGAGCGACTGCGCGCTGGCGACGTCGATCCCGGCGTTGGGCATCACGTCGCGGCCGCACAGGATCCGCAGGATCATCCCGTACGCCGTGCACAGCAGGATCGACGCCGACGACAGCACCCAGCCGTGCACCACGTGATCGCGCCCGAGCAGGATCAGGGCCAGCAGCCGCTGGTCGTCGAGATCGCCCGGGTTGGCGGCGAGTTCCTCGAAGCGCGCGACGTCGGCGACGAACGCGCGGGTGTCGCCGCGGGACCCTGCGGACAGGCCGACCAGGTTGTTGGCGAACGTCGCGACGCCGCGGATGTGCCCGGCAAGGCCGCGGTGTTCGAGCGGAGGCGGCTGCGGCCCATGGATCGACAGCCCTTCGACGGTGCGGCCGAAGAATCCCTTGATGATCATGTCGGGGTCGACGAGCGGCACCGTCTGCGCCATGAAGTGTCCCGACGTGATGCCCGCGTAGAGGCGATGTCCGAACACCCCCGTGGTGCGCCGCGACATCTCGCGCTGCACCGCACCGCCCGGCCGCAACCGCTCGGAGATGACCATGCCGCTGGCCCGCGTGCCGAGCACCGACACCGACGCCGACGACGGCGAGAACGGCCCGGCCAGCGCCTCGGAGAGGTTGGTCGCGACGAACGCGGGGAAGCGCGGGTCGATCGGGGTGTCGAACTCGCCGTTCACGCCTGCCCTTCCGGCGGGCACGGGTGCGACGCCGTCTGCCGACGGGGTGTCCACCGCGGGTATCTCCCGCACCCGCGGCAGCCGGCCGGGTATCGCGATCACCCTGTTGCCCAACGTGATCCGGCTGCGGCAGGTCAGCGCGAAGTCCGCGACGCACTCCGCGGCGGGCCACGTCGGCACCAGGCCCCACTCGTCGCGAAGGCGGGTGGTGTCCAACGCCGGGAGGCTCTCGACCAACCGCGCGGCGGCCGGGCGGCGCGGCGCCCTGGCGATCGGCCTGCCGAGTGCGGCAGCGATCGCGCGCAACGTGGTGTGGCCCTCGGCGGCGACGTCGATCGTGCCCGCTGTCAGCCCGGCGTCGAGTACGGCACGGACGATGACGCGTTGCACGTCGTGCGGATGCACCACCTGGATCGGCCGGTCGATCGTCTCTGCCGTGGCCGTGATGACCGGTTTGGTGAACAGCCGCACCAGCGCGTCGTCGGCGTCGCGGCCCACGATCAGCGCGGACCGCACGGTGATCGCCTCGCCCGCCGACGGCGCGACGACGACGCGGGCGCCCGCGGTGTTCGATCCTGCGTCCGATCCGGTGTCCGACCCGCAGTACACGACCGCGTCGGCGCCCGCCATCGCGGCCTCACCCGCATCGGCGGACACGAAATCGACGGTGCCTGGCCAACTCTCGGGCCGCCGCGACCCGATGCCGACGACGTGGTGTCCGAGGCTGAGCAGCCGCGCCGCCACGCCCCGGCCGAGGGACGTGTCGGCGCCGCAGACGACGACCTTCACTGGGCCCTCAACGGCTCAGTCGTCATCGTCGTTGAACGCCGCCAGCAGATCCTGAAGGTCCATGTCGGCGATGTCCTGCGCGCGGTCGCCCGGCTCGGCGGCCTGCTCGACGCCGCCGGTGTCGTTGGCGAGGTTGAGCAACAGGTCCAGCACGCCGGCCTGGCGAAGGCGCTTCACCGGAATGGACGCCACCACGCGCGCCAGCTCGGCATCGACCGAACCGGTCTCCGGCGCCTGCTCGGATTCGCCGCCGAGCTGAGTGCGGAAGTATTCGGCCAGCGCTGCGGGGTTCGGGTAGTCGAAGATCAGCGTCGGCGACAAGCGTCAGGCCCGTCGCGGCCTTGAGCCGGTTGCGCAGCTCGACGGCGGTCAGCGAGTCGAAGCCGTGATCCTGGAAGGCCAGGTCGGGTCCGATCGACTCCGGTGCCGACAGCCCAAGCACCGTCGCCATGTGCGAGCGCACCAGGTCGAGCAGCAGCCGGTGCTGGTCGTCGGGGGCCAGCGTGGCGAGTCGTGGCGGACAACGCGGACCGCGACTGCGCGGCGGCGAGCGAGTCGCCGACGTGCCGCCGCGCCGGACCGGAGATGAGGTCGTTGAACATCGGCGGCAGCGTGCCCGCCGCCGACTTGGTCCGCAGCGCGGTGCGATCGATGCGGGCCGGGATCAGGAACGGCTCGTCGACGATCAGCGCCGTGTCGAACAACGCGAGCGCGTCGCGGACCGTCATCGCCAGGATGCCGTCGCGGTTCGAGCCGGGCCAGGTCGGCGTTCTGCAGGTGCCCGGTCATCGCACTGGCCTGCTCCCACAGCCCCCATGCCAGCGACATCGCGGGCAGGCCCTGCGCCCGCCTGCGCACGGCGAGCGCGTCGAGGTAGGCGTTGGCGGCCGAGTAGTTGGCCTGCCCCGACGCACCGACGAGGCCCGCCATCGACGAGAACATCACGAACGCCGACAGGTCGAGGTCGCGCGTCAGCTCGTCCAGGTTGTCGGCGGCGTCGACCTTGGCCCGCAGCACGGTGTCGACCCGCTCGGGGGTCAGCGACGTGACCACCGCGTCGTCGAGCACCCCGGCGGCGTGGAACACCGCGGAGAGGGCACGTGGGTGGTCGATGCCGGCCAGCACCTTGCCGAGCGCGTCGCGGTCCGACACGTCGGCGGCGACCACGCGCACGCTGGCGCCCGCATCCGTCAGCTCGGCGACCAGCTCGGCGCTGCCGGGGGCGTCGGTGCCGCGCCGGGACACCAGGAGCAGGTCGCGGGCGCCGTGGTGGGCGACGACGTGGCGGGCCACCGCCGCGCCGGCCATGCCGGTGCCGCCGGTGATCAGCACGGTGCCGCTGGCCCACGCGTCGGGCATCGTCATGACGACCTTGCCGATGTGGCGGGCCTGGCTGAGATACCGCAGCGCCGCGGGCGCACGCCGCACGTCCCACGTCGTGACGGGCAACGGCCGCAGCGCGCCGGTATCGCTCAACGCGACGAGCCCGGCGAGGATCTTGCCGACGCCGTCGGGTCCGGCCTCGAACAGGTCGAAGGCGCGGTAGCGGACCCCGGGATGGTCGCGCGGCGACGGCGTCGGCGTCGCGGATGTCGGTCTTGCCCATCTCCAGGAACACCCCGCCGCGCGGCAACAGCCGCAGCGACGCGTCGACGAACTCACCGGCCAGCGAGTCCAGCACCACGTCGAACCCCCGGCCGCCGGTGGCGACCAGGAACTTCTGCTCGAAGTCCAGGCTGCGCGAATCGCCGATGTGATCGTCGTCGAACCCCATGGCCCGCAACGTGTCCCACTTGCCCCGGCTCGCCGTCGCGAACACCTCGAGACCCCAGTACCTGGCCAACTGCACCGCAGCCATCCCGACGCCACCGGTGCCCGCGTGGATCAGCACCGACTGGCCGGGTTGCACGTCGGCGAGCTCGCGCAGCGCGAAGAACGCGGTCGCGAAGCCCACCGTGAAACCGGCGGCCTGCGGGTAACCCCAGTCGGCGGGCACGGGAAGCACGACGCGCGCGTCGGTGGTGGCGACGGTGCCGGTGCCCTCGGGGAAGAGCCCCATCACGCGGTCGCCGACCGACACGGTCGTCACGCCCGGCCCGACGTCGGTGACGACGCCTGCGGCCTCGATGCCCATCACGGCGTCCCCCGGATACAGCCCGAGGGTGATCATGACGTCGCGGAAGTTGGCGGCGATGGCGCGAACGGCGACCCGGATGCGGCCGGGCCCGAGTGGCTCGTCGGCGTCCGGAATCTCCTGCAGCGCAAGGTCGTCGAACGTGCCGCCGGTCGCCACGGCCAACCGCCACGGGGCATCGCCTGGCGGCGGCGTCAGAACCGTGTCGACGGCCCGGCTGGGCTGCACGCGCGTGATGTGCATGACGCCGTCGCGCACGACCACCTGCGGTTCGCCGACCGCGAGCACCGCGGCCGGGTCGATCGCAGTGTCGGTATCGGTGTCGACCAGCACGAGGCGGCCCGGGTGCTCGGTCTGCGCGGCCCGCACCAGGCCCCACACCGCGGACCCCGCCAGATCGGTGACGTCCTCACCCGGCAGCGCCACCGCGCCGCGCGTCACCACCAGCAGCACGCCCGCGGGTTCGGCCAGCCAGGACTGCACGCGCGCCAGCGCCGCGTGGACGGCCGCGTACACGCCCGAGGCATCGTCGGATTCGGCTGTGCCGGGGATGGATTCGAACACCTCGACCACGGCATCGGCGTCGTGCGCCGAGGCGGTCGGGGCGGGTGCGCTAGGTGTCCACGTCACCTCGAACAACTCGCCGCCGGCCGATCCGCCGACCGCGGCGGCCAGTTGCGCCGCCGACACCGGCCGCGCCACCATCGCTGCGACGGACAGCACGGGAAGGCCGAGGCCGTCGGCCAGATCGATCGACATGGAACTGGGCCCGGTCGGCGCGATCCTGGCGCGCACGGCCGTGGCGCCGGAGCCGTGCAGCGACACCTTCTGCCAGGAGAACGGCAGGGCGAGCTCGTCGCCCTCGGTGCTCAGCACCACCGCGTGCAGCGCGCCGTCGAGAAGCACCGGATGCATCCCGAGACCGCCTGCCGGTACGTCCTGGGGAACCGCGACCTCGGCGAACACCTCGTCGCCGCGCTGCCACATGGCGGTCAGGCTCCGGAAGGCCGGACCGTACCCGTAGCCCTTGGCGGCCATCTGCGCGTAGGCGTCGGCGACGTCGATCTCGCGGGCGCCCACCGGGGGCCACACCGACAGGTCGGTGCCCGGCTGCGACACCTCGACGCCCAGCTCGCCCTCGGCGTGCAAAAGCCATGCGGCGCCGTCATTTCCGGCGCGGGAGAACACCGACACCGTGCGGGCGCCGGATTCGTCGGGGGCGCCGACGACGACCTGGACGGACACGCCCTCGGCGGGCAGCACCAGCGGTGCGTGCAGCATCAGCTCGTCGACGACGCCGCACCCGACCTCGTCGCCTGCCCGGATCGCCAGCTCGACGAAACCCGCCCCTGGGAACAGCACGACGCCGCCGACGGCGTGATCGGCCAGCCACGGGTGCGACGTGATCGCGAGCCTGCCGGTCAGCACCACCCCGCCCGTCTCGGGCATCTCGACGACCGCGCCGAGCAGCGCGTGCTCGGTGCCGCCGAGGCCGAGCTCGGCCACGTCGGAGCCGCGCGAGCCGTTCCCGGACAGCCAGAAACGCCTGCGCTGGAAGGCATACGTCGGCAGGTCCACCAGCCGGCCGCCGCGGCACACCTGCTGCCAGTCGACGTCGGCGCCCGACACGGACAGCTCGGCCAGCGAGCCGAGAAGCGTCGCAGGCTCCGGCCGGTCCTTGCGGATGGCCGACACGGTGACCGGCTCGGTCGTTTCGACGGACTGCTCGATCGCGGTGGTCAGGCCGCTTGCCGGGCCGACCTCGAGGAACCGGGTGACACCGGCCGAGGCAAGGAAGCGCGCCCCGTCGGCGAACCGCACCGCCTCGCGGATGTGGCGCAACCAGTAGTCGGCCGTGCCGAAGTCGGAGCCGACGAGCTCGCCGGTCAGGTTCGAGATGACCGGAATGGTCGGTGTCCCAACGGACATCCCGCGGGCGAGCGTGCCGAACTCGGACAGCATCGGCTCCATCAGCGACGAGTGGAACGCGTGCGACACCGCGAGCCGGTGCACCCGGCACCCCTGCTCGCGCAACGCGTCGGCGATCGACGTGACGGCGTCCTGCGGACCGGAGATCACCACGGACTCGGGGCCGTTGACGGCGGCCAGGTCGACGTGACTGCCTGCGCCGTCGACCAGCAGCGCGCGCACCCGCTGCTTCGTCCGCAGCCACCGCGACCATGGCGCCGCCCGCGGGCAGGGCCTGCATCAGCCTGCCCCGCCCGACCACCAGTGCGGCGGCGTTCTCCAGGGACAGCACGCCTGCCACGTGTGCGGCCGACAGTTCGCCGATCGAATGTCCGATCACGTAATCCGGTCGGACACCCCATGTCTCGAGCAAGCCGGAACAGCGCGACCTCGACGGCGAACAGCGCGGGCTGGGCGAACTCCGTCGAGTCGAGCAGGGCCTCGTTGGCGCCCCACATCACGTCGCGGATCGGTCGCAGCAGGTGACGGTCGAGCTCGGTGACGGCGGCGTCGAACGCCTCGGCGAACGCCGGGTACGCGGCGTGCAGCTCCCTGCCCATGCCCAGTGCCTGCGAGCCCTGGCCGGGGAAGACGAAGGCCGTCTTGCCGACCGCACTCGCGGTGCCGCGCACGACGCCGGCGCCCGGCTCGCCGGCCGCCAGCTCCTCGAGTCCCCGCAGCAGCGCGTCACGGTCGGCGCCGAGCACCACCGCGCGGTGCCGGAACGCGGACCGGCCGCCCAACGTCCAGCCGGCGTCGAGCACGTCGAGGTCCGGGTCGGCTGCGACGTGATCGGCGACGCGCCGGGCCTGAAGCGCAAGGGCGTCAGCGGATTTGGCGGAGATCGGCCACGGCACCACGGGCGGCCGAAGGCTGGGCGCCGTGGCGTCGGGAGCCGTCGGGGGCTGCTCGACGATCACGTGGGCGTTGGTGCCGCTGATGCCGAACGACGACACCCCGGCCCGCCGCACCGCACCGTTGGCAGGCCACGGGCGCGACTCGGTGAGCAGCGACACCGCGCCCGCCGACCAGTCGACGTGCGGGGTCGGCTCGTCGACGTGCAGGGTGGCCGGCAGCTCCTCGTGCCGCAGCGCCATGACCATCTTGATGATCCCGGCCACGCCCGCCGCGGCCTGGGTGTGCCCCATGTTCGACTTCACCGACCCCAGCCACAGCGGGTGCGACCGGTCCTGCCCGTAGGTCGCCAGCAGCGCCTGCGCCTCGATCGGGTCGCCCAACGTGGTTCCGGTGCCGTGGGCTTCGACGGCGTCCACGTCCGACGGGCTCAGCCCGGCGTTGGCCAGTGCCGCGCGCACGACGCGCTGCTGTGACGGACCGTTCGGCGCGGTCAGACCGTTGGACGCGCCGTCCTGGTTGACCGCCGAGCCGCGCACCACCGCCAGCACGCGATGGCCGAGCCGTTGCGCGTCGGACAGCCGCTCGACCACCAGAACGCCACCGCCGTCGGCGAATCCGGTGCCGTCGGCCGCGCCGGCGAAGGCCTTGCAGCGGCCGTCGGCCGACAGCCCGCGCTGCCTGCTGAACTCGACGAAGATGTCGGGGGTGGCGTTGACGGTGACGCCGCCGGCCAGCGCCAGGTCGCACTCGCCGAGGCGCAACGCCTGAACCGCCATGTGCAGCGCGACCAACGACGACGAGCACGCCGTGTCGACCGAGACCGCGGGACCCTCGAGGCCGAGCACGTAGGACACCCGGCCCGATGCGACGCTCGCGGCCTGACCCGTCAGGCGGAACCCCTCGGCCCCGTCTGAAGACATGCCGTAGCCCTGGGCGATGATGCCTGCGAACACGCCGGTGGCGCTGCCCCGCAGCGTCGCGGGGTCGAAACCGCCGCGCTCCAACGCTTCCCACGACAGTTCGAGGAAGAGCCGCTGCTGCGGATCCATCGCCAGCGCCTCGCTCGGCGACACCCCGAAGAAGCCCGCGTCGAAACCGGCGGCGTCGTCGAGGAAGCCGCCCGTGCGGGCGTAGGACTTGCCTGCGGCGTCCGGGTCGGCGTTGAACAGGCCCGCCAGGTCCCAGCCGCGGTCGGTCGGGAAGTCGGTCAGCACGTCGCGGCCGGATGCCACCATGTCCCACAACGACTCTGGCGAGTCGATGCCGCCGGGATACCGGCACGACATGCCGACGAGTGCGATGGGTTCGTCGATCACCGAGAGCGCCGTCGGGGCCTGCTCGACGGTCTGTGCGGCGCCCGCGAGTTCGGTGCGGATGTAGCCGGCCAGCGCGGCGGGGGTGGGGTAGTCGAAGATCAGTGTCGGCGAGAGGTTGAGGCCGGTGGCGGTTCTGAGCCGGTTGCGCAGCTCGACGGCGGTCAGCGAGTCGAAGCCGTGATCGGAGAACGCCAGCTCGGAGGCGATGGCGTCCGGTTCGGTGGTGCCGAGCACGGCGGACATGTGCGCCCGCAGCAGGTCGAGGACCAGGGCCTGCTGCTCAGCCTCGGAGAGGCCGTGCAGGCGTTGCGCGAGTGCGGATTTCGACTTCGCCGCGGTCAGCGAGTCGTCGACGCGGCGCCGGGTCGGGGCACTCGCCAGCCTGCTGAACATCGGTGGCAGGGCGCCGGAGGCCGACCGCGCGCGCAGCGCCGCCCTGTCGATCCGGGCAGGGGCCAGGCACGCGTCGCCGACGGCAAGGGCGGTGTCGAACAGCGCCATGGCGTCGTCGGTGGCCATGGTGAGGATGCCGTCGCGGCCGAGCCGGGTCAGGTCCGCGTCCGCGAGATGGCCGGTCATGTCGCTGGCCTGCTCCCACAGTCCCCACGCCAGCGAGGTCGCGGGCAGACCGTTGGCGCGGCGGTGTGTCGCCAGCGCGTCGACGAAGGTGTTGGCCGCACAGTAGTTCGCCTGGCCCGAGGAGCCGACGACCCCGGCCATCGACGAGAACAGCACGAAGGCGCCGAGGCCTCGCGTCGCGGGTGAGCTCGTGCAGGTTCCAGGCGGCGTCGACCTTGGCCCGCAGCACGGGGTCGACCCGCTCGGGGGTCAGCGAGCCGAGCACGGCGTCGTCGAGCACCCCGGCGGCGTGGAACACCGCGGACAGCCCACGCGGATGGTCGATCCCGGCCAGCACCGTGGCCAGCGCGTCGCGGTCGGCCGCATCGGCGGCGACCACGGAGACCGAGGCGCCCGCGGCGGTCAGATCCGCGACCAACTGCTCGGCCCCCGGCGCCTGCGCCCCGCGCCGCGACAGCAGCAGCAGGTCGCGGACCCCGTGCTGGGCGACGAGGTGGCGGGCCAGCGCGGCGCCCGCCATGCCGGTGCCGCCGGTGATCAGCACGGTCCCGTTGGCCCACGCATCGGGCAGGGTCATGACGACCTTGCCGATGTGGCGGGCCTGGCTCAGGTGCCGCAGCGCCGCGGGCGCACGCCGCACGTCCCACGTCGTGACGGGCAGGGGCAGCAGGGAACCCTCGGCGAACATGCCGGACAGCTCGACGATGTACTCGCCCATCCTGGTCCGGCCGGGCTCGAACAGGTCGAAGGCGCGGTAGCGGACCCCGGGATGGGCGGCGGCGACGGCGTCGGCGTCGCGGATGTCGGTCTTGCCCATCTCCAGGAACACCCCGCCGCGCGGCAACAGCCGCAGCGACGCGTCGACGAACTCACCGGCCAGCGAGTCCAGCACCACGTCGAACCCCCGGCCGCCGGTGGCGACCAGGAACTTCTGCTCGAAGTCCAGGCTGCGCGAATCGCCGATGTGATCGTCGTCGAACCCCATGGCCCGCAACGTGTCCCACTTGCCCCGGCTCGCCGTGGCGAACACCTCGAGACCCCAGTACCTGGCCAACTGCACCGCAGCCATGCCGACGCCACCCGTTGCCGCGTGGATCAGGATGGACTGACCCGGCGCGACCTTCGCGAGCTCGCGCAGTCCGTAGTACGCCGTGGTGAACACCACCAGCACGGCGGCCGCCTCGGCGTCCGACCAGCCGTCGGGGATGGGGGCGACGAGCCGCACGTCGGCCTGCACCAGCGTGCCGGTGCCGTCGGGGAAGAGCGCCATCACCCGGTCGCCGACGGCGAACTCCGTCACGCCGGGCCCGACCTCGACCACGACGCCGGATCCCTCGCTGCCGAGAAGCGCGTCGTGGGTGAACATTCCGAGCGTGATCATGACGTCGCGGAAGTTCGCGGCGATGGCGCGCATCTCGACGCGGACGTAGCCGGGCTGCAGCGGTTGGTCGGCGTCGGGCACCTCCTCGAGCACCAGGTTGTCGAACGTCCCTGCGGTCGCGAGACCCAGTCGCCACGGCTTGCCCGTGTCCGGCGGCACCAGCAGCCCGTCGGTGCCGCGGCTGCGCACCACGCGTGGGGTGTGCGGGACGCCGTCGCGCATGACCACCTGCGGTTCGCCGACCGCGAGGATCGCAGCGGCATCGACCTCGCCGACGACATCGGCGAGCACGATCCGGCCCGGGTTCTCCGTCTGGGCCGCACGCACCAGGCCCCACACCGCGGACCCGGCCAGGTCGGTGACGTCCTCGCCGGCCAACGCCATCGCGCCGCGCGTCACGACCAGCAGCACGCCCGACGGTTCCGCCAACCAGGACTGCAGCCGCGCGAGCGCGTCGTGGGTGGCGCCGTGCACGCGGGCGACGAGGTCGGTGGAATCCGTTGCCACCGGGATGGATTCGAACACCTCGACGTCGTCGGCAGAGGGTTGCGCCGCTTCGGCGGCGTCGCAGGTGACCACTCGACTTCGAAGATCTCACCGCCGGTGTCGACGCGGCCCGCGCCTGCCAACTGCTCGGCGGTGATCGGGCGGGCGGTCATCGACCCCACCGACAGCACGGGCAGCCCCAGCCCGTCGGCGAGTTCGATCGACACCGAGTTCACGCCCGTCGGGGCGAGGCGCACGCGCACCGCCGACGCCCCCGCCGCGTGCAGCGACACGCGCTGCCAGGAGAACGGCAATGCCAGCTGCCGATCGTCGGCGGCGAGCGCCAGCGCGTGCAGCGACGCGTCGAGTAGTGCGGGGTGCACGCCGAACTCACCGGCCTGCAGGTCCTGCGGCAATGCGACCTCGGCGAACACCTCGTCGCCGCGGCGCCACATCGCCGTCAAGCCGCGGAACGCCGGGCCGTACTCGTAGCCGCGCGCCGCCAACGATGCGTAGGCGTCGGTGACGTCGACGGCGGTGGCACCGGCAGGCGGCCACACCGACAGGTCGGCCCCCGGCGTGACGGGGCTGCCCGCGGTGACGACGGCCTCGGCGTGCAGCGTCCAGTCCGAACCCGATTCCGACGTCGCCGGGGCGCGAGAACACCGACACCGCACGCGAACCCGACTCGTCGGCCGCGCCGACCAGCACCCGCACCGGCACTCCCGACGGCGGCACCACCAGCGGGGCCTGCAGCGTGAGCTCCTCGACGACCGGGCACCCGACCTCGTCGCCCGCGCGGATGACCAGCTCGACGAAGCCCGCGCCGGGGAACAGCACGACGCCACCGACCGCGTGATCGGACAGCCAGGACTGCGACGACGCCGCGAGCCTGCCGGTCAGCAGCACCTGACCGGACTCGGGGACCTCGACGACCGCGCCCAGCAGTGCGTGCGATGCGCCCGACTGCCCGAAACCCGTCGCGTCGGACGAACCCGATCCGCCGCCGGACAGCCAGAACCGCCGTCGCTCAAAGGCATACGTCGGCAACTCGACGTGCTGACCTCCGCCGCACACCGATCGCCACGACACGGGGATGCCCGCCACGAACGCCTGCGCCGCCGAGGTCAGGAAGCGGTCGAGGCCACCGTCGTCGCGGCCGAGGGACGGCACCACGACCGGCGGCGTCGCCGCGTCGGTGCAGTCGGTGACGGCGTCCTCGATGCCTGCGATGAGAGCGGGGTGGGGGCTGCACTCGACGAACGCGCGGTAGCCGTGGCCGCATGCCGTCCGCACGGCCTGATCGAACTGCACGGTCTGGCGGATGTTGCGGTACCAGTAGTCGGCGTCCAGGGTCGCGGTGTCGACGAGATCGCCTGTCACGGTGGAGAAGAACGCGGTGCGCGTCGACGACGGCTCGATCCCGGCAAGCGATGCGAGCAGTTCGTCGCGGATCGGCTCGACCCGCACCGAGTGCGACGCGTAGTCGACGTCGATCCTGCGGGCCCTGATCTCGAGCGCCTCGCACTGGCGGACCAGCTCGTCGAGGGCGGCGCCGTCGCCGGACACGACGACGGCCGAGCGGCCGTTCACCGCGGCGATGCCGGCCCGGTCGCCGAGGTCCACCAACAGCTCGCGGGCGCGGTCGGCGCCGCACGCCAGCGAGACCATGCCCGCCTCGCCGGACAGGGCGACCAGGAGCTTGCTGCGCAGCGCCACCACGCGTGCGGCGTCGCGCAGCGACAGCGCCCCCGCCACGTAGGCGGCGGCGATCTCCCCCTGCGAGTGGCCGATGACGGCGTCGGGCGTGACGCCGACCGACCGCCACAGCTCGGCCAGCGACACCATGATCGCGAACAGCGCCGGTTGCACCACGTCGACGCGGTCCAGGCCCGGCGCGCCTGGACGCGCCGCGCAGCACGTCCACCAGCGACCAGTCCACGAACTCGGCGAGCGCCGCCTCGCACGCGTCGATCTGCTTGGCGAAAACCTCTGAGCTGTCCAGCAATTCGATGCCCATGCCGAGCCACTGGCTGCCCTGCCCGGGGAACACGAACGTGGTCTTCGACACCCGGGTGGCGTGCCCGCGGATGACCGCGGGAGCCATGTCGTCGGCGGCCACCCCGGCCAGCGCCGCCGAGAGCTGAGCGCGATCCGCGCCGAACACCACCGCGCGGTGGTCGAACGTCGCGCGCCCGGCCAGCGTCCATGCCACGTCGCGGGCGTCCACGCCCGGATGGGAGTCCAGGTGGGTGAGCAGGCGGGCCGCCTGCCCGGACAACGCCGTCGGCGTCTTGGCCGACAGCACCCACGGCAGGATCGGTGGCTGGCGGCGGCAGCCTCGCTCGACTCGGGACCGGCGGCAGGCGCTGATTCGACGATCACGTGGGCGTTGGTGCCGCTGATCCCGAACGACGAGATCCCTGCCCGGCGTGGCGTTTCCGCGGCGGGCCACGGCTGCGGCTCGGTCACCAGCGACACCGCGCCGGCGGTCCAGTCCACGTGCGGGCTCGGGGCGTCCACGTGCAACGTCGCGGGCACCGTCTCGTGGCGCATCGCCATGACCATCTTGATCACGCCGGCCACGCCGGCCGCGGCCTGCGTGTGCCCCATGTTCGACTTGACCGAGCCCAGCCACAGCGGCCGCGACCGGTCCTGGCCGTACGTCGCCAACAGCGCCTGCGCCTCGATCGGATCACCAAGCGGGGTACCGGTTCCGTGGCCCTCGACCACGTCGATCTGCGCCGTCGACAAGCCCGCGTTGGCCAGCGCCGCGCGGACCACGCGCTGCTGCGACGGACCGTTCGGTGCGGTCAGGCCGTTCGACGCACCGTCCTGATTGACCGCCGAGCCGCGCACCACCGCAAGCACCCGATGCCCCAGCCGCTGCGCATCGGCCAGCCGCTCGACCACCAGGACGCCGCCGCCCTCGGCCCAGCCCACCCCGTCGGCGCCACCCGCGTACGGCTTGCACCGGCCGTCGGGCGCCAGGCCGCGATGCCTGCTGAACTCCACGAAGATCGTCGGGGTGGCGTTGACGGTGACGCCGCCCGCCAGCGCCAGATCGCATTCGCCGAGCCGCAGCGCCTGGATCGCCATGTGCAGGGCGACCAGCGACGACGAGCACGCCGTGTCGACCGAGACCGCCGGGCCCTCCAGGCCGAGGACGTACGCGACCCGGCCGGAGGTGACGCTCGAGGTCATACCGGTCAGGCGGTAACCCTCGATGACGTCGGCGGACATGCCGTAACCACCGGAGATCACGCCGGCGAACACGCCGGTGGCGCTGCCACGCAACGAGGTGGGGTCGACCCCGGCTCGCTCCAGCGCCTCCCACGACAGCTCGAGCAGCATGCGCTGCTGCGGATCCATCGCCAGCGCCTCGCTCGGGGCGATGCCGAAGAAGCCCGCGTCGAACCCGGCGGCGTCCTCGACGAAACCGCCCGAACGCGCATACGACTTGCCGGGCGCGTCGGGGTCGGGGTCGAACAACCCGGCCACGTCCCAGCCGCGGTCGGACGGGAAGTCCGTCACCACGTCGCGCCCCTGCGACACCATCTCCCAGAGGCTCTCCGGGGAGTCGACGCCACCCGGGTACCGGCATGACATCCCGACCACCGCCACCGGCTCGGTCGACCGCTCCAGCAGGCTGCGGTTCTGCGTCTTCAACCGCTCGACCTGGACGAGCGCCTTCCTCAGCGCTTCGGTTGCGTGTTCGAGTTGGTTGACCATGCGGTCCTATCTGTCGTCCGACTTCGCGCAGTTCACCCGGTATTCGATACCCAGCTGGGGGTTGGATGAGTATTCAAGGCTAAGTCCCAGTGGTTTCCCAAGTCAGGCCCAGCTTGCTCCTGGTGCCGGATGCTGTCGTGAGAAGGGTCGCCTCAGGCCCGGCGATGAGCAAACCCCGGCCGAACGCTGGTTCGGTTTGCGCGAACTCGGGCATTCGACGACGTGGCAGAAGACTTCTGACCATTCCATGACCCCCGCGATATCGCCTGCGCACCGGAGACCGATGCCGCAGGCTGATGTCCACCACCGGAAGGGACGCCCGCTGCAACTCATTGCCCGCCTGGCCCTGGCGGCACCCCGAACGATCATCGCCGGATCGATGGCGCTGCCGCCTGCACCGGCGGATCGGGTTCACCGAGGGCGCCCCGGCCCGCTCGGTCCGCAGGGTGACCCGCGGCAGGCACCGGATGCCGCCGCGCACGCGACACTCCATGCGGTGAGCGCAAACGCGTGTCCGCAATGAGCCGAACGGGTGCCCGTGGTGTGCGAAGCTGGCCGCGTGACCAGTGCGGCAGGCGGGCAGAAGGTGCGAGTGGTGGTGGGGGACGACCACCCGCTCTTCCGCGACGGCGTGGTCCGCGCGCTCAACTCCAGCGGATCGATCGACGTGGTCGCCGAGGCCGACGACGGCGTGGCGGCGCTGGCACTGATCCGCGAACACGGGCCACAGGTGGCGCTGCTCGACTACCGGATGCCCGGTCTCGACGGCGCGCAGGTCGCCGCGGCGGTCAAGCGCGACGAGTTGCCGACCAGGGTGCTGCTGATCTCCGCGCACGACGAATCGGCGATCGTGTACAGCGCGTTGCAGGAGGGGGCGGCCGGCTTCATCTCCAAGGAGTCCAGCCGCTCCGAGCTGGTGGACGCGGTGCTGAACTGCGCGAAGGGGCGCGACGTGGTGGCGCCCAACCTCGCCGCCGGGCTGGTCGGAGAGATCCAGCGCCGCAACGACTCCGACACTCCGACGCTGAGCGCCCGCGAGCGCGAGGTGCTCGCCCTCATCGCGGGCGGGCAGACCATCCCGGCGATGGCCAAGCAGCTGTTCCTTGCGCCGTCCACGGTGAAGACCCACGTCCAACGGCTCTACGAGAAGCTCGGGGTCGGGGACCGCGGCTCCGCCGTCGCAGAAGCGATGCGCCGCGGGCTGCTGGAATAGCGGCGGTGGAGCGCCTTCCCCGGCGGATCGTCGACTACTTCGCCGCAGAGCCCGTCCGCGTCTCGGCGCTGCTGCGCCTTCCGCTGATCGCGTTGATGGGCTTCCTGGTGTGGCTGTGGGAGGTCGACAGCTGGCTACCCGGCGTCTACGCGGCGATCCTCGGCGCCTACGCGGTCGCCGCCGTGCTCTGGGCCCTGGTGGTGTTCCGTGGGCCGGTGCCGTGGTGGGGCGGTTGGCTCTCGACGGGCGTCGACGTGCTGGCCGTCGTCTCGCTGTGCGTCGTCTCCGGTGGCGCCACCGCGGCACTGTTGCCGGTGTTCTTCCTGCTGCCGCTCTCGGTCGCGTTCGGTGACCGCCCCGTCCTCACCGGCGTGCTCGGAATCGGTACGGCGGCATGCTATCTCGGCGCCTGGATCATCTACTCCAAACGTGACGACCACGTCGGCCTGCCCGATGTGGTGTACCTGCAGTTCGGCTTCCTCCTGTGGCTGGCCGTCGCCACCACGGCGCTGTGTCTGGTGCTGACCCGTCGGGCGGCCCGTGTCTCGGCGCTGCTCGACGTGCGCCGCCGCCTGGTGGCCGAGTCGATGCAGGCCGACGAGCGGACCAACCGCGACCTCGCCGAGCATCTGCACGACGGCCCGCTGCAGACGCTCTTGGCCGCGCGGATGGAACTCGACGAGGTGCGCGAACGCATTCCCGACCCGGCCCTCGACATGGTCTACGCGGCGCTCAACGACACGGCGGCGGGCCTCCGCTCGACGGTGACGGCGCTGCATCCACAGGTGCTGGCTCAGCTCGGCCTCGCACCGGGCGTGCGGGAACTGTTGCGCCAGTACGAGACCCGTGGCGACTTCATCATCGACGCCGACCTCGAAGAGGTGGGCAGACCCGCCTCGCAAGCGCTGCTCTACCGGGCGGCACGCGAACTGCTCGCGAACATCAACAAGCACGCGGACGCGACCGAGGTGACCGTCCGGCTGTTCCGCGCAGGCGACCGGATCGTGCTGACCGTCGCCGACGACGGCGCAGGCTTCGAGCCGTCGATCGTCGATCAGCGCGTTGCCGAAGGACACATCGGGCTGGCCTCGCTTCAGGCGCGGTTCGATTCGATGGGCGGCGCGATGTCCATCGACTCGACGATCGGCAGTGGCACGGTGGTGACCGTCACCTCGCCGCCGGAACCGGATACGCCCGCCGAGGGCTGAGGACCCGTGCGGTCAGTGCTCGGCTTCCATGCTGCGCATGCCCTGCAGGATCGCCGGGCGGGCGTCGGGCTGGTGGATCAGGCGCCGGGCCACCTCACTCAGGTGATCGCCGTGGCTCCGTGCGTACCGGCGCAGCAGCCGGAACGCCTCCTCCACCGAGACCCCGAGGATCTCCCGCAGGTACCCCTTGGCCTGCTCGACCAACACCCTGCTGACCAGCGCCGACCGCAGCTGCGGCAACACCGTCGCCGGGCTCGGCGGATGTTCTTGCAGAATGGCCACGCACGCGATGTGAGCGAGCGTCTGGGCGACCAGCTGGTCGGCGTCGTTGAGCTCGCCGATCTCCGTGCCGAACAGGCCCAGCGCGCCGAGCACCGTGCCCGCCGCGCGCATCGGCACCGCGTGCACCGACGCGAAACCGGCCTCCGTGGCGGCAGGCACGAAACGCGGCCACCGCGGTTCCTCGGCCCGCAGATTCGCCACCGACAGCGGCCGCCCCGTTGCGAAGCACTCCAGACACGGACCCTCGTCGGCCTGCAGCTGGAACAGCTCCAGCTCGTGGGTCTGCTCGGACGTTGCCGCCATCAGATGCAGCTGCCGCAGGGGATCGGCGAGGAGCAGTCCCGCCGACGCGATGTCGAGGAGCTGCGCGCAGTGTTCGGTCAGCTCGGTCAGCAGCTCGACGACGTCGAAGTCCTCCAGCAGGCTGTCCACCAGGGTGACGACGGCGTCCAGCACGCGGGTCTCGCGCGGTATCTCGGTCATCAGCCGTCGGTGAGTCGAAGTCGGTGCGCGAGGATCTCGCGGGCCACGTCGGTGGCCGTGTTCCCGGTGGCGTACGCGTGCGCGCGAAGACGGACCAGGGCCTCTGCCGGCCCGATGTTCAGTTGGGCCATGAGCATTCCGGTGGCTTGGCTGACCTCGGCGCGGGACAGCGCGGTCAGCTCGGCCCAGGCATCGCTCTCCGGGTCCGCTGCGGCGGCATGCAAGTCCTCGCCGAGGAGATCCAGCACCGGAATCCCGGCCAGGTCGGCGGCGATGAACGCGCCCGCGAGATGTTCGGTGGACAAACCGCCGGGCCGGGTCTGGAAGAGGTCGAGTGCGCCGGTGTACTCACCGCCGACGATCACCGGCATCGCATATACGCCGCGGATCCGGTGGGCCAGCATCGCAGGGCGGTACGCCGGCCAGCGCACCTCTGCGGGGTCGGCCAGATCGATCACCATGACCGGCGCCTTGAGGGTCACCGTGTCCAGGCACGGACCCTCTCCGTAGGTGAACTGCAACTCGTCGTAGAGCCGGGCCTTCGACCCACTCGCGCCGAGTGTGCCGGTGGGTGCACCGTCGAGAACCAACGAGAGCGCCGCACCCTGCGACGTCGAACAACTCGACGCAGGCCTCGCACAGCCGGTCGGCAGCCTTGCTGCCGCGGTCGCCGCCCACAGCCGCCGTCAGCTGATCGAGAACGGTCATGACGTCAGTATCCACCACGGCGTTCGGCCGACAGCCGGCTTTACGGGCGCACCACTCGACGCGATGCGAGCCGACGCGTCAGGGGGCGGAAAGCTCAGGCGCAGTCGGAGCAGATGAGCTCGGTGCCCGTCTGCCTCGCCAGCCGGTTGCGGTGCTGCACCAGGAAGCAGGACGAGCAGGTGAACTCGTCGGCTTGCTTCGGGACCACCCGCACCGTGAGCTCTTCACCCGAGAGATCCGCGCCGGGCAGTTCGAACGCGTCGAGCTCGTCGCCGTCGTCGACGTCGATCACCGCGATCGCGGCGTCGTTGCGCCGGCCCGCGATTGCCTCGAGCGACTCTTCGGCGACGTCGTCGGATTCGGTCTTGCGTGGGGCATCGTAGTCCGTGGCCATCGGTATCCTCTCGGGTCCGGGGTTGATGTATTGAGAACGCCGTCCGGTGGCCGCAATGTTCCCGTGGTTGACCAATTAAAACCAGCCATTTTTCCCAGCGTGACGTACGTCGCTCACGTGGGTCGATGACCGGGCCGAGTCGCCGTTTCGGCGGGTTCGGCCCGGGTATTAGACCATGCGTGACGCACGCAGCCACACATCTGGAACCAAGACTGCCCGAGGCGACGGGGCCGCTGTCCTCCGCCGTCATCAATCACCTGGCCTGCCGCCGTCCCCGGCACCTCTATACCCCCGTCGATGCGCCGGTCGTCGACTCCGATCCCTACGGTCGCGATCTGCAACTGGCACTGGCGGTCTGCTACGAACTGCACTACCGCGGCTTCGCCGACGTCGACGCCCGCTGGGAGTGGGATCCGGGTGTGTTGCAGCTGCGCGGCCGTCTCGAGGCGGCCTTCCTGACCGCCGTCCGGGATGACGTCGGTCACATCGCGGCCGGGACCTCGGTGGCCGACGTGATGGCCGAGCTGTCGATCGAGTCGCCGGACGGCGACGGACTGTCTCACCACCTGCGGGACAACGGCACCTGGGCCCAGATGCGCGAGTACTTCGTGCACCGGTCGCCCTACCACCTGAAGGAGGGCGACCCACACGCGTGGGCCATCCCGCGCCTGTCCGGCACGGCGAAGGCGGCGTTCGTCGCCGTCGAGTTCGACGAGTTCGGCGCGGGCAGGGACGACCGGTCGCATCAGAGGCTGTACGCCGAGCTGATGACCGCCGCGGGGCTGGACCCGTCGTATCTGCACTACCTCGATCACGTGCCCGCCGAATCGTTGGCAGCGGTCAACCTGATGTCGCTCTTCGGCCTGCATCGCGATCTGCGCGGCGCCGCGGTCGGTCACTTCGCCGCAACCGAGATCACGTCCTCGCCGGGATCGCGCCGACTGGTCGACGCTCTGCGCCGGATGCGCGCGCCGGAACCGTGCGTCCGCTTCTACCGCGAGCACGTCGAAGCCGACGCCGTGCACGAGCAGGTGGTGCGGTCCGACGTCGTCGGCGACCTCGTCGCGCGCGAACCGCGGCTGGAGGCCGACGTGGTGTTCGGCATCAGGGCGTTCGACGTCGTCGAGAGCCGATTCGCCGACCATGTCGTGGCCAGTTGGGCGGCAGGCGAGTCGTCACTGCGCAGAGAGCTCGCCTGAGGTCTTGCCGGCGCGCCTGCACCGTCGGTGGCTGGTGTCGCACAGCGGGTAGGTCTTGCTACGCCTGCAGGTGCAGATCGCGACCATGAACCGGTCGGATTCGACGACGGTGCCGTCGGGCGCCTCGACGCGGACCGGGCCCTCGACCATCACCGGGCCGCCTGCGCACGATCCGCACGACGCGCCGGGCTCGATACGTCATGGCACGTCCGCCCGGATGACCACCAGTTCCTCGCGGCGCCTGCCGGGTTCCAGAAGGCCCCTGCGCTGCAGCCAGCCGGCGCGGGCGGTGAGCACCGGACCGAACGGAACCCATTGGCGGGCAATGACGGACGCCTTCAGCCCGGCCTGGCGCAGAACGGCGAGAGACGAGTCGACGTCGGAGAACTCCGAGTGCACGATCAGCAGGGTGCCCTCGTCGGCGAGCAGGTCCGGTGCCGCAGCGCACAGCGGGTCCAGCACCAGGCGGCCGTCGACACCGGCGTTGAATGCCGCGGCGGGCCCGGCGTGTGCGGGGATCACCTCGCCATCGCCCGTCGGACGGCTCGGGCACGTACGGCGGGTTGCAGACCACCAGCTCGAACGGGCCGAATTCGATTGCCAGCGACCATGTCCCGAGGCGGACGTCGACCTCGACGCCCGCGGCGAGTGCGTTGCGCCGTGCGCAGCGAACCGCCTCGGCCGATATGTCGAAGGCCATGACGTCCGCGGCGCCCTGCCTGGCGGCACCGATGGCGGCCACTCCGCTACCCGTGCACAGATCGGCCACCCGGCGCTCACGTGCGAGGCCGGTGCGGTCCAGCACCTCGAGGAGAAGCTCGGAGTCGTGCTGCGGGGCGTACACCCCATCCGGGACGGTCAGTTCGGCGGGCGGATCCGCGTAGGCACTCGTCATCTCGACCCTTCCCGGCTGTCATCGTGTCAACGTCAGCGGGATTGATACCCGGGTGAAGCGGCGTTAATCACCCGCGTTTCATGGAAGCGCCGGTGATTTCGCGTGCGCCGTAGCGGCAGCTGTCCGCTGGGCGGACAGAAATTCGGCTCCGATCGTCAGCCGGTTCTACCTTTGCGGCATGACTTCTGATGCTGAGGCCGACTTTGCGCTGCGCGTGCAGTCCAACCAGTCTCGTCTGAGCTCCGCGCTGCGACGCGAGTACGACTTCGTGGTGTGTGGAGCGGGATCGTCGGGCTCGGTGGTGGCGCGTCGATTGGCTGAAAACCCGATCTCCGTGTGCTTCTGGTCGAGGCGGGCGGTTACGACGACGTACCCGGGGTGACGGACCCGGCGCTGTGGCCGGCCAACATCGGAAGCAGCCTGGATTGGGGTTTCTGGAGCGAACCCAATCCCGATCTGGATGGCCGCCGCGTGCAAATGTCCATGGGCAAGGTGCTTGGCGGCGGATCCAGCATGAACGCGATGGCCTGGTCACGCGGGCACCGCAGTGACTGGGACCTCTTCGCAGCCGAGTCGGGGAACCCGTCGTGGGGCTACCAGTCGGTGCTGGACGTCTATCGACGCATCGAGGACTGGCACGGTGCGCCCGATCCGCTGTTTCGAGGCACCGGAGGTGAGGTGTTCGTCCAACCCGCACACGATCCCCACCCGGTTGCCCTGGCGATGCTGGAGGCAACGGAGTCGGTGGGCATTCCCACGTTCGAGCATCCCAACGGCCGACTGATGGAGGCCAACGCGGGTGCCGCACTGGGGGATCTGCGGATTCGCGACGGTAAGCGGGTGTCGATCTTCCGGTCCTACACCTACCCCTATATGGACCGTCCGAACCTGACCGTGTTGGCCCATGCCCTGGTTACGCGCCTCACCATGGAGCACGGCCGGGCCACCGGGGTCGAGATCGTGTACCAAGGGGAAGTTCATCGAATCGGCGCCGGCGTGGAGGTGATCTTGTCGCTCGGAGCGATTCACACGCCAAAGGTTCTGATGCAGTCCGGGGTCGGCGACGATCAAGAGCTGCGTAGAGCCGGCATTCCGGTGGTCCAGCATCTGCCCGGTGTGGGGCGAAACCTACAGGATCACACTGCTTTCGACTGTGTCTGGCAGTTCCAGGACGGCGCCTTGCCGCTTCGCAACAACGGCGCCGAGGCGGTGGTGTTCGGGCAGACTGCCGCGGGGGTGGACGGTCCCGACATGTTCATCTGGCAGGCCCAAATGCCGCTGTCGACGCCGGAGAACGCTGCCAGATATGAACTGCCCGAGGCTGGTTGGACGATGTTCTCGGCGATTGCGCATCCCAGGAGCCGCGGGCGAATCCGTCTCACCGGCGCCGATCCGCTGGATCCGGTCCGGATCGAGCTCAACGCGCTGTCCGACCCCGAGGATCTCACGACCGCGTTGGCCTGCGTGCGGCTGTCCCGCGAGATCGCCAACTCTGCACCCCTTGGATCTCACGTCACACGCGAGGTCATGCCGGGTGATGTCTCCGGCGCGGAGTTGGAGTCCTACGTGCGCCGCGCCGCGAGGAGCTTCTGGCACCAGGCTGGCACGGCGAGAATGGGTCGTGACGAAATGTCGGTGGTCGACGGCGAATTGAAGGTTCACGGCATCGACAAGCCTCCGTGTCGCCGACGGCTCGATCATGCCGAGGATCACCACCGGGAACACGATGGCGCCGTGCGTGGTGATCGGGGAGCGGGCTGCGGCAGATCTGAAGGTCAAGCACCGGATATAGCCATCCGTCCTACCCGAACTGACTTTCTGGAACGAGAGAAGGCGCTCTGGTCATTCCTTGGCCGAGGTCTGGCGTCCCTCATACGGAGGAACGGCCTGACCGGTGTCCTGCGGCGGCCGATCGTCATCGGCGGCATCCGGTTCGAACTCGCCGGGGGCGCTGAGCGGCGGGTTGGCATCCTCGTCGACCGTGCCTGCAGGTCGTTCGGTGGCAGTCGAGCCCTCTTCGTTTGGTGACGTCATGATGATCTCCTCAAGGCCACCGCTGCGCTGCGATGCTGCCCGGGGGTCGGCTACCCGGGCCCAGCGCGCCAAAACGGACATGGTTTCGGCCGCATGAAGAGGGACCCGGCGCCACCGCCGGGTCCCTCTTCGTCACGCGGTTCAGTTCTGGTGGGATTCCTGGCGCTTCTCGGCCGCCTTCGCGCCGCCGCGGGCCGCCTCGGCCTCGGCTTCCTTCTTCGCGGCGTCGCGCTGGGCCTCGGCCTTGTCCTGCTGGGCCTTGCCCTCTTCGGTCATGCTGTCGTTGCCGGTCACGGCGCCGACCGCTTCCTTGGCCTTGCCCTTGGCGTCTTCGACGACACCCTTGATGCCCTCGGCGGGCCCGCTGTTCTCGTTGCTCATCTTTCATTCCTTTCGTGGACGTAGGTGGATCAGGGATCTGTCCCCGCATCCCACGCATGCCCGCCGCAATCGCGGCCAAACCTGTCCGGTCACGCGTTTCGAACCCCCGCACAGCGGGTATCGGGTGCCGCAAAAGGGCACTTCAGGAGCAGATCATGCGCAAGGACTTTCACCACCAGCTGGAGGTTCTGCGCGCCGATCTCGGGACGATGTGCGGGCTGGCAGGCGTCGCCGCACGACGCGCGACCGCCGCGCTGCTCGACGTCGACGCCGAAGCTGCGGGGCAGGCCATGGCAGAAGCCGAGCAGCTCAACGTCATGCGCCTCGACGTCGAGCGCCGTGCGGTCAGCATCCTGGCGCTGGAGGCTCCGGTAGCGAGCGATCTACGGGCCACCGTCACGGCGATCCAGATCGCGTCGGCCGCCGAGCGGATGGGCGGTCTGGCCGCCCACGTGGCGCGACTGTGCTTGCGTCGTCATCCCGAACCCGTAGTGCCCGAGGAACTTCGCGGTTGCTTCGCGCAGATGGGCGAGATCGCCGTCGATCTCGCGGAACGTATCCGCGTGGCCGTGCTCGAGGGCGATTACGCACAGGCGCATGGCGTCGACCACGACGACGGAGCGATGGAGGAACTGCACCGCAACCTGTTCAGGCTCGTCGCCAGTCCGCAATGGACCCACGGACCCGCCGTAGCGATCGACATCGTGCTGCTTGGCAGGTTCTACGGACGGTTCGCCGATCAAGCCGGCGAGATTGCGCGACGGGTGACGTTTCAAACGACGGGCACCTATGCGTCGCAGGCCGGCTAGTCGGGGCGATTGATGGGGCAACTCGTGGGCAAGACGGATCACGTGGTCGTGGTGGGTGCGGGCCTGGCCGGGTTGGCGGCGGCCTTGCACCTGGCAGGGCGGGGCCGCGCGGTGACGGTCGTCGAACGTGCCGACCATCCAGGCGGCCGAATGGGTCGACTGGACGTCGGCGGATATCGGATCGACACCGGACCCACGGTGCTGACGATGCCCGAGATCATCGACGACACCCTCGGCGCCGTCGGCGAATCGCTCGCGGACCGGCTCGACCTGATCGAGGTCGACCCCGCGTACCGCGCCTCGTTCGCCGACGGCTCGCAGATCCACGTCCACCGCGACGCCGAGGCGATGGCCGACGAAGTGGCTCGGGTGGCCGGCTCGGAGGAGGCCAAGGGCTACCTACGCCTTCGCGACTGGCTCACCGAGTTGTACCGCGTCGAGTTCGACGGGTTCATCGCCGCCAACTTCGACTCGCCACTTTCCCTGCTGACCCCGCAACTGGCGCGCCTGGCTGCCATCGGCGGATTCAGACGTTGGGACCGCGTCATGAGCCGCTTCATCACCGACGAGCGTCTGCGGCGCATCTTCACGTTCCAAGCCCTCTACGCCGGCGTGCCACCTCAGCGGGCGCTGGCGGTCTACGCGGTGATCGCCTACATGGACACCGTCGCGGGCGTCTACTTCCCGCGCGGCGGCATGCGGGCGGTACCGGACGCCCTGGCAGCGGCGGCGGTCACCGCCGGCGTCGAATTCCGGTATGGCGCCACGGTTTCCGGGCTTCGGCAGGCCAATGGTCGGGTCACCGACGTGTGCACCGACGACGGTGAACGCATCGGCTGCGACGCCGTCGTGCTGACCACCGAGCTTGCCGACACCTACCGGTTCCTGGACCGCCGGCCGCGCCGGCTGCTTCCGCTTCGGCCCGCACCGTCCGCGGTGGTGGCGCACCTGGGCTGCCGCGCGACACCCGAGACCGCGCATCACACCATCCTCTTCGGGGAGGCCTGGGATCAGACGTTCCGCGACATCATCGACGAAGGGCGCGTGATGTCCGATCCGTCCCTGCTGGTGACGAGACCCACCGCAGGCGATCCGTCGCTGGCCCCACCGGGCCGGGATCTGCTGTACGTCCTGGCGCCCGCGCCGAATCTGGCTCGCGGCAAGGTGGATTGGGACCAGACCGGGCCCGAGTACCTCCAGAGCATGCTCGAGGTCGTGACGCGCCGGATGCCCGAGGTGGGTGGGGATCTGGAGGTCCTGCACGTCGTGGACCCCGCGGGCTGGGCGCGCCAGGGCATGTTCGCAGGCACCCCGTTCGCGCTCGCGCACACCTTCTCGCAGACGGGCCCGTTCCGGCCTGCCAACAGGGTGCGCGGGGTGGACAACGTGGTTCTGGCCGGATCGTCGACCGTCCCGGGGGTCGGCGTTCCGACCGCACTGCTGTCCGGCCGGCTGGCGGCCGACCGCGTCACCGGCGGCTCCGGCCGTCGCACCACGGCCGCGCATCGTGACCGGCTCGCCGTGATCGGCTCCGAGCTGGACGCCGCGGGCGCGCACGATCCTGGCCTGCGGGCGGCGTACCGGCAGGCCAAGGCGCTGAATGCACGGCATGGCAAGACGTTCTTCCTGGCCACCCGGCTGCTCGCCGCCGAGCAGCGGCCCGCAGTGCACGCGCTCTACGGCTTCGCGCGCATGGCCGACGACATCCTCGATGACGTCGACGCCGACATCAGCACCGACGAACGCGGTGCGGCCCTGCAACGGCTGAGCGCCCAACTCTCGGCGCGTCTCGCCGGCGATGACCGCGCCGACGGAGCGCCCGTGCTGACCGCACTGGCGCATACCGCGCACCGCTACCGAATCGACCCCCGACTGTTCGACGACTTCCTGTGCTCGATGCGGATGGACCTGACGGTGACCGACTATCCGGACCGCGCCGCCCTGGAGCGGTACACCTACGGTTCGGCGGAGGTCATCGGGCTGCAACTATTGCCGGTCCTCGGTGCCGTCGGTGCCCGTCGACGACGCCAAACCAGCCGCGGCAGCGCTCGGAAAGGCGTTCCAGCTCACCAACTTCCTGCGCGACGTCGACGAGGATCTGTGCCGCGGCAGGATCTATCTGCCCGCCGACGAACTCGCTGCCCACGACGTCGACCGCGAGCTGTTGCTCTGGTGTCACGCCAACCGGCGAACGGATCCGAGGGTGCGACGCGCGCTGGCCGAGCAACACGCCATCACCCGGCGGATCTACGACTACGCGCACAGCGGCATAACGATGCTGGCGCCGCGCTCGCGGCCGTGCATCAGCGCGGCGCTCACCCTGTACTCCGAGATCCTGGACCGCATCGAGGAGAGCGACTTCGCGGTGTTCGGCCACCGTGCCACCGTCGGCACCGCGCGCCGTGTCCAGGTCGCGGGAAGGGGACTGCTGCAGGCGTGGGGGGCGCGCCTGACCGACCGACACCAGAAGGGACCGCTGTGGACCGCTGGCAGTACCTGATCGTGATGGCGGCCTGCCTGTTGATCACCGCGCCGCTGGAATGGCTCGGGTCCGGCGTGTATCGCCATGCTCGCCGCACCGCCTACGCCGTGTTGCCGGTGGCGGCGGTCTTCGTCGTGTGGGACGCACTGGCGATCGCGGGCGGAGTGTGGACGTACAACCCGCGCTACGTCACCGGGTTGCGGCTGCCTGGCGGCATCCCCATCGAGGAAGTGGTGTTCTTCCTCGTCATCCCCGTCTGTGGGCTGTTGACCTACACCGCGGTCGAGGCCATCCTGCGGAGGGTGCGGACACGGGCGGTTCGGTCGTGACCGGCCTCGGCTACACGCTGCCAGCGGTCCTGGCCGTCGTCTTCGTCGTCGCGTGGGAGGTGTGGGTGTTGCGCACCGGCCTGTTCGGCCGCCCCGCGTACTGGATCTCGATGGTGATCGTGTTCGGGTTCCAGATCCTGGTCGACGGCTGGCTGACCAAGCTGAGTGCACCCATCGTCGTCTACGACGAGAAGCACACCACGGGTGTCCGATTTCCCTTCGACATCCCCATCGAGGACTTCCTGTTCGGCTTCGCCCTGGTGACCGCGGTGTTGCTGCTGTGGGAGCGCATGGCGGCCCGCGACCGAGGGGCGGGCGCCTCGTGACGGTCGGGCCAGGGGGCCTGCCTCGGGCGGAGGTGCCCGAGGCGTTCGACGTGGGCGCCGCAGCCTACGACCGGCTCGTCGGCGCCAACCCCGGATATCACGCTCATCTGCGAATCTCGGCACGACGAATGCGATTACCGGATCGCGGCCGGGGTCTGCGGCTCCTCGACGCCGGCTGCGGAACGGGGGCATCCACCGCGGCGCTGCTGACCGTGGCGCCGGAGGCGCGGATCGTGGCGGTGGACGCGTCCGAGGGCATGCTCGCCGAGGCGACGGCCAAACCCTGGCCGACGTCGGTGCAGTTCGTGCACTCGCGTATCGAGGATCTCGCGGCAACGGGAGTGGACGGACCGTTCGACGGCATTCTCGCGGCCTACCTTCTGCGCAACCTGACCGATCCGGACACCCAACTGAAGACGTTCCGAACGCTGCTGCGCCCAGGCTCCACCCTGGTCGTGCACGAATACTCGGTGAGCGACTCCCCGGTGGCGGCGGCCGTCTGGAACGCGGTGTGCTGGGCCGTCATCATCCCGGCGGGGCGGTTGCGGACGGGCGATGCCACTCTCTACCGGCATCTGCGCCGCAGCGTGAACTCGTTCGACGGAGCCGAGGAGTTCCGTAACCGACTCCGCGACAACGGCTTCGCCGCGGTGCACAGCGAGACCATGCCGGGGTGGCAGCGCAACATCGTGCACACCTTCCTGGCGGATGCGCCGACGTGACCGACCCGCGGCGGGTGACCCATCCCGCACCGGACGGCCTGCCGGACACCAGCGGAATGTCGGTCCGGCCCCGTGCCGTCGTCGTCGGTGGCGGCATCGCCGGGCTGGCCGCGGCCACCGGCCTCGCCGAACGTGGTGTCGCAGTGGACGTCCTGGAGCGCGAGGCGCTATCTGGGCGGCCGGGTCGGCGGCTGGACCGAGGCCATTCAGGTGGGCGGCGCGACCGTCCCCGTCGCGATGAACCGCGGCTTCCACGCCTTCTTCCGCCAGTACTACAACCTGCGAAACCTGTTGCGCCGCATAGATCCCGACCTGTCGATGCTGACCACGGTCGAGGACTACCCGCTGATCGACGCGCACGGACGGCGGGACGGCTTCCGTGGACTGCCCCGGACGCCGCCGCTGAACGCACTGGCGTTCGCCCTGCGCAGCCCCACCTTCCGGCTCCGCGATCTGGCCCGCATCAACGCCCGTGCCGCGGCACCCCTGGCGGCGGTCTCCATACCGGCGATCTATGCGCTGCTGGACGACACCGACGCCGCGACCTTCCTGCGCGACATCAACTTTCCCGATGCTGCCCGGCACCTGGCGTTCGAGGTGTTCTCCCGCAGCTTCTTCACCGACCCCGCCGAACTGTCGGCGGCCGAGCTGGCCACGATGTTCCACATCTACTTCCTCGGCTCGAGCGAGGGCCTGGTCTTCGACGTCGCCGACGACGACTTCGACACCGCGTTGTGGGCGCCGCTGCGGAAGCATCTCGAGTCGCTCGACGTCACGTTCCACACGGGGATGGCCGCCACCGGCGTGCATCCCGGCCCGACCTTTCGGGTGCACTGCGATTCCGGAGCACGGTTCGAGGCCGACGGCGTCGTGCTGGCCACCGACGTGGCCGGGCTGCGACGGCTGGTGGACGGCTCGCCCGCGCTCGGGGACGCGGATTGGCGGACCCGGGTCGACGGGTTGCGCACCGCGGCGCCGTTCACCGTGCTGCGGCTCTGGCTGGATCGCCCCGTCGATCCCGGTCGGCCGCCCTTCCTCGGCGTCGGCGGGCACCCTCCGCTGGACAACGTCAGCGTGGTCAGCGCCTACGAACGGCAGGCGGCGCAGTGGGCAGCCGGCCATGGCGGGTCGGTCGTCGAATTGCACGCCTACGCGGTCGATGACGCACCCGAGGCAGTACGGCGCCGGCTGTTGGAGCGGCTTCACGAGCTCTATCCCGAGACGGTCGGGGCGCGCATCGTCGGCGAAAGCGTGCTGCACCGAGAGGACTGTCCCCGGTTCGGGCCAGGCGACTTCGCGGCCCGGCCAGGGGTGGCGACACCGCATCCCGGCCTCGCCCTGGCCGGGGACGGCATCCGCATCGATCTGCCGGTGGCGTTGATGGAGCGCGCGGCCACCACCGGATGGGCAGCCGCCAACCGGCTGCTCGAGCACCTCGGCGTCCGAGGCCACGATCTGTACAGCGTTCCCACCCAAGGTCGTTCGGCGACACTGCGACGTCTTGCCAGATCCCGCGAAAGGCTGCTGAACTCATGAGCGTACGTACCGTCGTGGCCTCTCGATGGGCGAAGACCAACCCGTTCACCCTGCTGCCAGTGCCGACTGGACCGCTCAGAAGGCAACCCACCGGGACGCTGTTCCGTCCATCATCGAGGGCGCGCTCAAGCGGTCAGCCGCCCGGCCGAGCGGCAACTGGTTCAGCTTCGCGGCCAGCGACGCCGTAGGCGACCGGGCTCCCTTCGGCGCCACGGTCGCCGGGAACGAAATCGTGGCGTGGCGCTCCACCGACGGGACGCTTCAGGTCGGACCCGGCAGCTGTCCGCATCTAGGTGCCGACCTGTCGACCGGCGCCCTGGACTGCGGCACGCTGATCTGCCCGTGGCACGGAATGCGATTGAGCGGCCGCAGGCAGCTCGGCTGGACTCCGTATCCGGCGTACGACGACGGCGTGCTGGCGTGGGTGCGCCTCGACCACGTCGGTGGCGAGAAACCGACGATGACCCCGGTGCTACCCGACCGACCCGACGGTGCGCGGCTTCATGCGGTGACGCGGCTCGTCGGCTCCTGTGAGGTCGCCGACATCATCGCCAACCGTCTGGACCCGTGGCACGGCGCCTGGTTCCATCCCCATTCGTTCGCCCGCCTCGACGTCCTGAGCGCGCCCCCGGCCGGGCCGACGGCCAGTGCAGAGTCCGACCGCTTCCTGGTCGCGGTGACCTTCCACGTCGGCCGTGTCGGCGTGCCGGTGATCGCCGAGTTCACCAGCCCCGAACGGCGCACCATCGTGATGCGCATCGTGGACGGCGAGGGCACGGGCAGCGTCGTCGAGACACACGCCACGCCGCTGGGTCTCGGGATCGGACGGGCGCCCTCGTACCGCCGTGTTGGAGGCGGTCATCGCGCACTCGGGCAGGCCCGGCTTCGTCCATGCGCTGCGCGGCGCGGCGGTCATCAAACCCTTCATGCGCCACGCCGCCAACCGGCTGTGGCGGGACGACATCGCCTACGCCGAGCGACGTTACGTCGTGCGCACCCGGCGCTAGCGCTTGCGCCGCGCGCTCGGCGCCTTCTTCGGCGCGGCCTTCTTGGCCGTCCGCTTCGTCGGCTTCGACGGTGCCACCGCCGACGCCATCACGGCGCCGGCGCGCTCCCACACCCGGTGCAGACCCAACGCGGTGATCAACTCCGCGCTGAACTCCTTGCCCGAGTCGGTCCCGACGAGAACACCCGGGGCGCCGCGGTCGATCGCCGCCGCCTCCAGCAACGCGACGCCATCGCCCCACGCGCCGAGGGGTTTGCAGTGCCGGAACAACTCCTGCAGCATCACGACCAGTTTGATGTCGTCGGTCGACCGAGGTGCCCGCGGCGACGATCGCCGCATCGAACTCGATGGACCGCGTCGTGGCGAAGGTGCGGTCGACGACCACCGAGCGACGTCCGGACTTCAACGTGCCGCCGACGGCGGCGGTGACCAACGCGGTCACGCCCTGCCGCGCAAGCGACTTGGTCAGCGCGGCGATGCCGGCAAGGTCGGAACCGGCATCGGCGATCACCGCGACCTTGCGGCCTGCGACGGGTCCGGGCTCGGTGACGAGCTGCGACAGCGCAGGCGAGGTGCTGCTGTCGGTGGGTGGATCACCCTGCGGCGCAGGCAGTCCCAGCCCGTCGGCGACCTGGCGGCACAGGTCGGCGTCGACGTTGGCCAGCACCTCGAGCTCACGCTCCTTGATCGCCTTCTCGTAGCACTTGCCGAGTTCGAACGTGAACGCCTCGACGACGTGCGCCTTCTCGATCTCGCTCAGGCTGCGGTAGAACATCGCGGCCTGGGAGAAGTGATCGTCGAACGACACCGGCTGCGCCCGCACCACCGGGCCGTCGACCGGTCGCGGCGTCGGCACGTACCCGCCCTCGTCGGCATCGGCGACCAGGGGCTCGCCACCGTCGATGCTGTTGGGCCGGTACGGCGCCAGGCCGGTGTGGATCGCGGTCTGGTGCATCCCGTCGCGCAGCATGTCGTTGACCGGGCAGTGCGGCCGGTTGATGGGCAGCTGGGCGAAGTTCGGGCCGCCCAGCCGGGTGAGTTGGGTGTCGAGATAGGAGAACAACCTGGCCTGCATCAGCGGGTCGTTGGTGACCTCGATGCCGGGCACCAGGTTGCCGGTGTGGAACGCGACCTGCTCGGTCTCGGCGAAGTAGTTGGTCGGGTTGCGGTTCAACGAGAGCTTGCCGATCAGCTGCACCGGAGCCAGTTCCTCGGGCACGAGCTTCGTCGGGTCGAGCAGGTCGATGCCTTCGAAGCTGTCGGTGCCGTCGTCGGGCATCACCTGGATGCCGAGTTCGTATTCCAGTGGAGCGCCGGCCTCGATGCCGTCGGCCATGTCGCGGCGGTGGAAGTCCGGGTCGCAACCGGCGGCGATCTGCGCCTCCTCCCACACCAGCGAGTGCACCCCCGCGACGGGCTTCCAGTGGAACTTCACCAGGCTGGTGGCGCCCGTCGCATTCACCAGCCGGAAGGTATGGACGCCGAAGCCCTCCATGGTCCGGAAGGAGCGCGGGATGCCACGGTCGCTCATGTTCCAGAAGACGTGGTGGGTGGCCTCGGTGTGCAGGGAGACGAAGTCCCAGAAGGTGTCGTGCGCCGACTGGGCCTGCGGGATCTCGCGGTCCGGATGCGGCTTGGCGGCGTGGATGACGTCGGGGAACTTGATGCCGTCCTGGATGAAGAACACCGGGCATGTTGTTGCCGACCAGATCGAAGTTGCCTTCGTCGGTGTAGAACTTCACCGCGAAGCCGCGGGTGTCGCGCACCGTGTCGGCCGAACCGCGGGAGCCGAGCACGGTGGAGAAGCGGCAGAACACCTCGGTCCGCGTGCCCTTCTTGGCCAGGAAGGCCGCCCGCGTGACGTCGGACGCGTTGCCGTAGGCCTCGAACACGCCGTGCGCCGCGGCGCCGCGCGCGTGCACCACCCGCTCCGGGATGCGCTCGTGATCGAAGTGCGTGATCTTCTCGCGGAGGTGAAAGTCCTCCAGCAGGGTGGGCCCGCGGTCGCCTGCCTTCAGCGAGTGGTCGGTGTCGGGCATGCGCAGGCCCTGCGCCGTGGTCAGGTAGCGGCCGGCCTGGGCGCGCGGATCTGCCTGTCCGTCAAGGTCTTTGCGTGCTCCGGTCGGACTGACGGCGGACGGGGCGGACTGATCGCGGTTGCGTGAAGTGGGCATGGTTGCTCCAGGTGTGACGGTGTTGAATGCGAAAGCCGGAAACGGCTGGGTGTGCCTGGCGCGCGGGCTACACGCCTTGGGCCGCAGTACCCCGCGATTGCCGCCGCAAACGAAGACCGGACCCCGCCGATCAATCGCGGGGTCCGGCCTCGTGGTGTCTGACCTATGCGGCGTTGCCGCGCAGCGCGTCGCGCGCGCGATCCAGCAGCGAGGCGAACGGACCGACGGCGAAGTTGACGAACGCCGACTCGACGCCGGCATGCGGGTGCGTGGGTGCGATGCGCTCGGCGACCCGCACGGCCGACGCCAGCTTGGCCAGCTCGTCGGCGTCGAGTTGCTCGGAGAGCAACGTGAACTCCTCGGCCTCCTCGCGCGCCGCATGCTCCAGCACGGCGGCCTGCAGGTGGATCAGCTCCTTGCTGAAGTCAGCCGTCCCGCAGGGAATCTTCTCGAGTTCAGCCAACGCGATCTTGGCATCGTGCTCCTCGGTCAAGCGGGCGTCGGCGATCTCGGCGCCACCGTCGACCTTCCGCCGCACACGGGGGTGCACCATCATCTCCTCCGCCGTCTCGTGCACGGCCAGCAGCGTCCGCAGCCGCGTGAAGGCCTCCTGTTGGGTGTCGGTGTCCTTGGCGTCGAGGGTTTCGATGAACAGCGCCTTGATGGCTTCGTGCTGAGTCGTCAAGTAGGTGACGACGTCCTCGGATGTGGTGATGGGCTTTTGAGCCACGGCAGGTTCCTCCGGACGAGTGGGATGGGTTGACGGCGCGAGGGCTGCGCGCCGGACTTCGGGGGCTTACCCGGGACGGGCGCGCAGAAACCAAGGGGGTTCACCGCTCGCCGTAATTGACGGGTCTGACTGTTTGACGGTCGACGGGAGCGGGAAGGCCGAGTGGGCCCGCGTATCGCCGCGATCGGTGAGCCGTATGCGGACCGACGTGCTTGAGGCGTTGAGCACCCAGCGCCTCAAGCACCCGGCCGATTGGTAGCTACGCGTCGCACCTCGCGTCTCGCCAGCGTAATCGACAGGCGTTGCCCGTAATTGGCGCATCCGACTGTTCGCTCGACTGCCGCAAACCCGATCAAGATCAGTGCAGGCGAATCGGCCGTTACGTTGATAGGTTCAGGTCGAAGAACGTGGCGAGAGGAGTCGGTGATGCGTCCATTGCACGTCTCCCGAGACTCCCGCGTCGAGGTTCGATCGTGACGACCGAGCGGTGGAAGCCGCGTGATGATCACTACAACTGGTTGACGGCAGTCCTCGCGGGCCGCGGGATGCAGACCAACACGTGCCGGTTCATCGCGGCGATCATCGCGGGACTCGGCGTGGTCCCTGCGGTCTCGGTCATCAGCCCGTTCGGACCGCACGGCCCGGTCGGCCGGAACCTCGCGATCGGCGTCTCGGTGTGCTGTCTGCTGATGTCGCTGCGCTGGTTGGGACACCGGTGGCCCACCCGGGCCGAATCAGCGGCGTGCGTCGTGCTGGGCACCGTCTGCATCGCCGTCGCATGCCTGGTCCCGACCAATCCGGTGGCCGGCTTGCTTGGCGCCACCGCGTTCGCCGTGCTCGCCGCATACATCGCGGTCTTTCACAGCCTGCAGCTGCTGGCGTTCACCTGGACGGTCGGTGCGGTGACGCTGGGCGTGCTGGCGGTCCGGCTGGCGGCCCTGGATGCCGCGCTGGCCCTCAGCAGCGTCTTCCTGGTGGCGCTGGTCAACGTGTTCGCGGCGTTCGCGTGCCGGCTGGGCGTCCGGCTCGTCGGCGGCGGCGAGGTCACCGGTCAGCTGGACCCACTCACCGGGCTGCTGGACCGCGACGCCTTCTACGAGGGAACCGCCACGTTGCTCGCCGCGCGCCAACGCGAAGACGATCGATTCCTGGTGCTGGTCGTCATCACGATCGACGGTTTCTCGCTGGTGACCAGCATGTCCGGCGAGCGCGGTGGAAATCGGGCCAGGGTCGCGGTCGCCAGGGCACTGCGTGGCAGCGTGCGCCACAACGCCATCCTCGCGCACGTCTCCGACGCCGAGTTCGTCATCGCCGACACCTTCACCACCGCCGACGCGTCCCCGCTCGTCGACCGGGTCCGTGCCGCGGTGGCCAACACCCCGTCGCGGCTCACCACCAGCGTCGGCGTCGTGAGTACGCCCCTGCGCCCGCTGACGGACCTCCCGCCCGCCGACGTCGTGGACGAAGTGATGACGATCGCGACGACGGCGATGCACGAGGCGCGCAAGGCCGGCGGCAACCGGGCCCGCTTCGTGGTCAACCCCGCCCTGACGGTGGTCGGCAACCAGGGCAGCCAGAACTGACGGCCGGCCCCAGGTGATCAGTCGCGCGGCAGTAGCACCGCGGCGATGACGGCGGCGACGCCTGCCAGGGCGACGATGGTGATGGCGACGGCGGTCCAGCCCGCCGCGTCGAACGCGACGCCGCCGAACCAGCCGAGCACGCTCGACCCGCCGTAGTAGAAGAGGTTGTACAGCGACGACGCCTGCGCCTTGCCGACCGTGGCCTGGTGGGCGGTCCAACCGGATGCGATCGAATGGGCGCCGAAGAAGCCCGCCGTGCCGATGAGAAGACCTGCGAGCACCACGAACAAGTTGTCGCTCAAGGTGATCGTCACGCCGACGACCATGGTGGCGATCGACACCAGCAGCACGCGCTTGCGGCCGAACCGGGCGGCGCCCTGCTCCGGTCCGCGATGACGCCCACGTGCCTGCCAGATACGCCACGAACACCAGGCTCACCAGACTCTGCGGCAGGTGGAACGGTGCGCCCATCAGGCGGAAGCCCAGGAAGTTGTACAGCGCGACGAACCCACCCATGAGGAGGAAGGCCTGAGCGAGGAGCGCCAGCTGGCGTGGGGACCGCAGGTTTGCGGCCAGCCGGTGCAGCAACCCGCCGTCGGGGTGCGAGCGACTTCGCGACGGGTCGTACCCGCGGGACCGCGGCGCGAGCCGGACGAAGCCGAGCGCTCCGATGCCGCACAGCACCGCCACGCTGAGCACCCCGATCCGCCAACCGGTCACTTCCCCGATGGGCCCCGCGACGAGCCGCCCGAGCAGGCCACCGACGCTGGTGCCCGCGACGAACATCCCGGCCGCGCGCGCCGCGTGGTCGCGGTGGATCTCCTCCGACAGGTAGGCGATCGCGATCGCAGGCACCCCGCCGACCAGCAGGCCCTCCATGAACCGGCCCGCCAACAGCAGTCCGAGGTTCGGAGCGAACGGCACCAGCAGGCCGAGCACCGTCGCTGCCGTCACCGACAGCGACATGGCCCGCACCCGACCGATCCGGTCGGCGATCAGCGACCACGGGATGACGCCGATCGCAAGACCTGCCGTGGCGGCCGACACCATGAGCGCCGCGTTCGCCGCCCCGATGTGGAGGTCGGCAGCGATGAGCGGCAGCACGGCCTGCGGGGAGTACAGCTGGGCGAAGGTCGCCACACCGGCGCAGAACAGCGCGGCCAGCAGCCGTCGGTATTCGGCAGAGCCTCGCGGATGCCCGTTCCAGGCAGAGGACACGTGCGGGGCGTCGATCGTCACCAATCGAGTGTCGAGCGATCCACTCCTTGTGTCCAATGCATGAAGTTACGCATCGTCATGCGTCATACGCATGATCAATCGCTCCACCCGTCGTCCGTCACGAACTCGACGAACCGGGCCGCCGCCGCAGGCACCTCGCGTCCGGTCGCCAGCGCCAGGCCGATCTGCCGCTTGGCGCCGCCATCCGACAGCGGTACGTAAGCCACCGTCGGCTCCGCCCGTTCGGCGCGTGGCACGGGCACGACCGCGACCCCGAAACCCGCCGCGACCAGTCCCTCCATCGTCGGAATCTCGGAGGCCTCGAATACCACCTGAGGGTGGATCCCTGCCGTCGCGCACAGCTCGTCGGTGAGCTGCCGCAGGCCGGACTGGACGCCGAGCGCGATGAACTGCTCGTCGGCGACGTCGGCGAGACGCAACCGGGACCGCTTGGCCAGCCGGTGTTCGAGCGGCACCGCCACACACAGCCGTTCGGAGTAGAGACCGTGCCAAACGAATCCCGGGCCCGACGGGGCGCGGTGAGGTGATGGCGAGGTCGGCGTGTCCTTCCCGTACCCGGTCGGTGAGCTCGTGCGCGGCGCCCTGGAACAGGTCGAAACCGCACCTGTGGCGCATGTAACCGAAACCGCCGCAACAGATCCGGAACGAACCAGCTGGCCAACGAGTGCAGGAAGGCCAACCTGACCGTGCCCTTGTCCGGGTCGCGTAGCGCAGCTATCCGCTCATCCGCCGAACGCATCTCGGCGGTGGCCCGGCGGGCGTGTTCGAGAAGGATGGCGCCGTAGGCGTTCAACCGAAGCCGGCGGTTGACCCGGTCGAACAGCGCGACCCCGACCCGTGCCTCGAGCCGCGCTATGGCGCGTGACAGGGTCGGCTGCGAGACGTGCAGTTCGGCGGCGGCGTCCGTGACGTGTTCGGTCTCGGCCAGCACGACGAACCAGTGCAGCTCGTCGAGGTGCATGCCGGGCAGCATAACCAGCGGGCCCACCCGCGGTGGTTCAGTCGGTCAGGCTGCGCGCGATCACCAGGCGCTGAATCTGGTTGGTGCCCTCGAATATCTGCGTGATCTTGGCTTCGCGCATGTAGCGCTCGACGCGGTAGTCGCGGGTGTAACCCGCGCCGCCGAACACCTGGACGGCGTCGGTGGTGACCTTCATCGCGGCATCGGTGGCCACCAGCTTCGCCACGCTGGCCTGCGTGGAGTACGGGCGTCCGGCGTCGCGGCGGCGCGCCGCGTCCAGGTAGGTGGCCCTGGCGCTGACCACGGCAGCGGCCATGTCGGCCAGCAGGAAGCCCAGCCCCTGGTGATCGATGATCTTGCGGCCGAACGTCGTTCGCTCGTTGGCGTAGCGTTGCGCCTCGTCGAGGGCGGCCTGCGCCAGACCGGTCGCGACCGCGGCGATGCCGAGCCGACCGGAATCGAGTGCGCTGAAGGCGATCTGCAGCCCCTGGCCCTCGGCGCCGATGCGGCGATCCGCCTCGATCCTGGCGTCGTCGTAGAAGGCCGACGTGGTCGGGACGGCCGAAAGACCCATCTTCTCTTCGGGTTTGCCGAAGCTCAGCCCGTCCAGGTCGCCGGGCACCAGGAAGCACGAAATCGCCCCGCGACCCTTCGCCCGTGCGGGCGAACAGCGTGTAGAAGTCCGCAACGCCGCCGTGGGTGATCCACGACTTCGCCCCGTTGAGCACGTAACCGCCGTCGACCGCCTTCGCCGCACACCGCAGAGCGGCGGCGTCCGAACCCGCCTGCGGCTCGGACAGGCTGTACGCGCCGATCTGCGCACCCGACAGCATTCCCGGCAGCCACCGCTGCTTCTGCTCGTCGGTGCCGAACGCCAACAACGGGTGCGAGGACAGGCTGTGCACGCTGACGGCGACGGCGACCGCGGCCCAGCGGGCGGCGATCTCCTCGAGCACCTGCAGGTACACCTCGTACGGCTGCCCCGCCCCGCCCCACTCCTCCGGCTGCGGCAGGCTGAGCAGACCGGCGGCGCCGAGCTGTGCGAACACGCCGTCCGGATACCTCTCGGCCTTCTCGTGCTCGTCGACGATCGGGTCCAGCACCTTGTCGGCGACCTCGCGGGTCAGCGCGATGAGCTCGTGCGCGTCGTCGGAGGGCAGCAGGCGGTCGACTGGCATGGTTGGACATCCTAGTTTCCGCCGGACGCTGGTTCCGTCAGCCGCGGTGATCAGGGCTGCGCTCGCGTACAGCGCGGAGTTGATCGCGTCCACCCGGTCCTTGGCGTCACCGAACAGCATCTGGGTGTTCTCCCGGAAGAACAGCGGGTTCTGCACGCCCGCGTAGCCAGAGGCCATGGACCGCTTGAACACGATGACGTTGTCGGCGTTCCAGACCGTCAGCACCGGCATACCGGCGATGGGGCTGCTCGGATCCTCCGCGGCCGCCGGGTTCACCGTGTCGTTGGCGCCGATGACCAGGACGACCGAGGTGTCGTCGAAGTCGTCGTTGATCTCGTCCATCTCCAGCACGATGTCGTAGGGCACCTTCGCCTCGGCCAGCAGCACGTTCATGTGGCCGGGCAGCCGGCCCGCGACGGGGTGGATGCCGAACCGGACGTTGACGCCCCGCTCGCGCAGTTTGCGGGTCAGGTCGGCGACGCCGTACTGGGCCTGGGCGACCGCCATGCCGTAGCCGGGGGTGATGATCACCGAACTGGCGCGACGTCGAGCAGTTCGGCCGCGCCGTCGGCGGTGATCTCGCGGTGCTCGCCGTAGTCCTTGTCATCGGCAGGGCCTGCCTCGATGCCGAAGCCGCCCGCGATGACGGAGATGAACGACCGGTTCATCGCCTTGCACATGATGTAGGACAGGTAGGCACCGGAGGAGCCGACGAGCGCGCCGGTCACGATGAGCAGGTCGTTGGACAGCAGGAAGCCCGACGCCGCAGCGGCCCAGCCCGAGTAGCTGTTGAGCATCGACACCACGACGGGCATGTCGCCGCCGCCGATCGAGGCGACCAGATGCAAGCCGAGCAGCAGGGCCAGCACGGTGACGGCGATGAGGAGCCACAGCTGCGGCGTGATGACGAACCACACCGTGAGCGCGAAGAACAGCGACCAGCGCGCCGACGTTGAGGATGTTCTTGCCGGGCAGCATCAACGGCGTGGACTTGATGCGCGCCGAGAGCTTGAGGTTGGCCACGATCGATCCGGTGAACGTGACGGCACCGATGAACACACCGATGAAGACCTCGGCGGAGTGGATGCCGAGCAGGCCCTCGCTGTCCAGCTGGAGGGCCTCGGCACCGGCGAGGTCACCTTCGACGTGCAGGTAGCCGTTCCAGCCGACCAGCACCGCGGCCAGACCGACGAACGAGTGCAGCAGCGCGATCAGTTCGGGCATCCCGGTCATTTCGACGACGCGGGCCCGCCACAGGCCGATCGCGGCGCCGATCGCCATCGCGCCGACCAGCAGGCCGACACCGAGCGGTTCGATGTGGCGGGCCAGCGCCAGTGCGATGGTGGCGATCAGCGCCACCGCCATCCCGACCATGCCGAAGGTGTTGCCTTGCCGCGACGTTTCGTGCTTGGACAACCCGGCCAGGGCCAGGATGAACAGCAGGGCCGCGACGACGTAGGCCGCGGTGGCGGTGGTCTCTAGGGTGAACATGCAATCCGTTCCGGTCTTGGGAAGGCTTGAGCGGGAGAGTCAGGGGCGGGCAGGTCAGCTGCGCGAGAACATCGCGAGCATGCGGCGCGTCACCGCAAAGCCACCGAAGACGTTGATGCTGGCGAGCAGGGTCGCGACGGTGGCCAGCGCGGTGACGGCGGCGTCACCGTGTCCGATCTGCAGCAGCGCGCCGACGACGATGATGCCCGAGATCGCATTGGTCACCGACATCAGCGGGGTGTGCAACGCGTGGTGCACGTGCCCGATCACGTAGTAGCCGATCACGATCGCCAGGGCGAAGACCGTCAGGTGTACCTGCAGCGCGGCCGGGGACAGCGCGATGAGCAGGAACAGCACCGCGGCGGCGACGAACGTGATGCCCAGTCGGCGCTGCGGCGACATCGGCTGTTTGGCGGGCTTCGGCTCGACCGGTGCGGCGACGGCAGCCGCCGGCGCCGCGGAGACCTGCACCGGTGGCGGCGGCCAGGTGATCTCACCCTCGCGCACGACGGTCACCGACCGCTGCACCACGTCGTCGAAGTCCAGGGTGAGCTGCCCGTCCTTGTCGGGGGTGAGCAGCTTGAGCAGGTTCACCAGGTTGGTGCCGTAGAGCTGGGACGCGGTAGCCGGCAGCCGCCCGGCGAGATCGGTGTAGCCGATGATCGTCACGCCGTTGTCGGTGACGATCGCCTGATCCTTGACGGTGCCCTCGACGTTGCCGCCGTTGGCCGCGGCCATGTCCACGATCACGCTGCCCGGCTTCATCGAGGCGACCATCTCCGCGGTGATGATGCGGGGTGCGGGCCGACCGGGGATCAGCGCGGTGGTGATGATGATGTCGACGTCCTTGGCCTGCTCGGCGTACAGCGCCGCCTCGCGGGCCTTGTAGTCGTCGCCCATCTCCTTGGCGTAGCCGGTGGCCGATACCTCGGCCGCCTCCGGGTCGACGTACAGGTACTCCCCGCCGAGGGACTTGACCTGGTCGGCGACCTCGGGCCGCGGGTCGGTGGCCTTGACGATGGCGCCCATGCTGCCTGCCGCGCCGATGGCGGCCAGTCCGGCCACCCCCGCACCGACCACGAGCACCTTGGCGGGCGGCACCTTGCCCGCCGCGGTCACCTGCCCGGTGAAGAACCGGCCGAAGGCGTGCGCGGACTCGACCACGGCCCGGTACCCGGCGATGTTGGCCATCGACGACAGCACGTCCAGCGACTGCGCCCGGGAGATCCGCGGGACGGCGTCCATCGCCAGCACCGTGATCGGGCGGGCGGAGAGCTTCTCGACCAGTTCCGGGTTCAGCGCAGGCGAGATCAGGCTGACCAGGGTGGCCTTGTCCTTCAATGCGGCGATCTCGACGTCGGAGGGGGCGTTGACCTTGAGTACGACGTCGGCGGCCCACGCACCGCCGATCTCGGCGCCTGCCTCGACGTAGGCGGCATCGGAGAAGCTGGAGGCATCGCCTGCACCGGACTCGACGGCGACGGAGTAGCCCAGTTTGATGAGTTGTCCGACGGTCTGCGGCGTGGCGGCGACACGCGTCTCGCCCGCGTGAGACTCGCGCGGTATCCCGATGATCATCGGAAGAGTCTCCCATTGGCACCCCGACGGCGCGTCGTACCCCTATGGAGGTAAGCGGTGTGATTACCCCGTGGTCGGAGGCGAACGGCGGCCCGTGCGCGGCCCCGGGTCAGATCTGGGTCCGCAGCTTCGTCAGGGTCCGCTCGAGGATCCGCGATACGTGCATCTGCGAGACGCCGATCCGCTCGGCTATCTGGCTCTGCGTCATCGACGCGAAGAAGCGCAGATACAACACGGTGCGCTCGCGCTCGGGTAGCGCCGCCAGCAGCGGCCGTACCGCTTCACAGTCGGTGATGTGATCGAACTCGGGGTCGATCTCGCCGATCGTGTCCGCCAGCATCCGCGGCTGTCCGTCGCCGCCGGAGATCGGTGCGTCGATGGAGTGGACGTTGTACGACGCCGCGGCGATCAGGCTCTCGACGACCTCTTCCCGATCCAGACCGAGCAGCTCCGAGAGCTCGCCGGCCGTCGGCGCCCGGCCCAGGTCGTGGGTCAGGTGTGCGGTCGCCTTGGTGATCTGCCCGTGGCGGTCCCTGATGCGTCGCGGCACGTGCATCGACCAGCCGTGGTCGCGGAAGTGTCGCCGGACCTCGCCCATCATCGTGGGAACCGCGAAGGCGAGGAAGCTGGAGCTCTTGTCCGGGTCGAACCGGTTCACCGCGTTCAACAGTCCGAGACGGGCGACCTGGATCAGGTCCTCGAGGTTCTCGCCGCGCCGGTCATAGTGCCGCGCAACGTGATCGGCCAGCTGCAGGCACCTGTTGATGATGCGTTCGCGTTGCCTGGCGTACTCGTGCGATTCGGCGGGCAGCGTCTTGAGGACGTGAAACATGTCGATCACGTCGTCGTACTCATCGGTGTGCTTCGGGCGCGTCACCGTTTCGGGTGCGACGGATTCGGGCACGGTTGTCTCGGAGGGTGTTTCGGGCGTTAGTACGTCAACGGTCATGGGCGGACCCCCTCAGGTGTCCAGAGATGCAGCGCCGCGGTCAATGCGACAGCCCTTGCGGGGGCGCGCTACATCGTCATCCGTCGGTGAGACGGACCGGCGATTTGCCGTCGCCGCGTATCTGCGAAGGGGGTCGCCGAAGCAAAGCTTCAGATGTCTGGCCCACTCGCCGTGCGGCGTATCGGCCGCTTTGCACTAAACGGCGGTAAGTCCAGGAGGACTGGCGTCAGCTTACCCCCGTTTCACGGCTCGTGTCAGACCCTTTGCGGGTGGTCCGTGCATTCCGTGTCGACGACGCATCCGATGCCCAGTCCAATTCACCTGCACCACTGCATTTTTGGCGCAAATCGACGGTCATGATCGACGTCACGAGAATCGATGTTTGAGACTCGCACTTTGGGGGTACCGCTCAGCAATTCCGACCGCGGCACCAGTCGAAGCCGTCACCGATCCGTCACAACCACTTAGATTCAGCGTGATCGCAGCCCTTTCCCAGCCGATTGACGGCCGGTAGCAATGACCGAATGAGCGCGACACCGCCTGCCGACACCTGCTGTCGCTGACGCCCTCGGTCCGCATCAGCCCTTTGCAGGAAGTCGCAGGAACAGTGTCGGTCTTCGTCGATATCACCCCGGATGAGTCGCAGGTCGACTCGCCGATCAGGTCCACGTCCCCATCCGGTCGCTGGCGCGGCCGACTGACCCGTGCGGCGCTGCCGCTGCTGTCGGTCGTGGTGTTCGGGATCGTCTGGCAGGCCGCCGCAACCGCGGGAATCTGGAACCAGACCTTCGTGCCGTACCCCAGCACGGTGTGGCGCGCCTTCATCGACGTCTCGACCACCCACGACGGCACTCGCGGTTACGCCGGCTACCTGCTGTGGGAGCACCTCTACATGACGTTGCGACGGGTGTTCGTCGGCGTCGTCATCGGTGTCGGTCTCGGCGTGCTGCTCGGCCTGGTGATGGGCTCCGTCGGCTGGGTGCGCAGCGTGCTCGAGCCGTGGCTGACGTTTCTGCGTGCCCTTCCGCCGCTGGCGTACTTCTTCCTGCTGGTGATCTGGCTGGGCATCGACGAGGCGCCGAAGATCACGCTGCTGGCGCTGGCCGCGCTCCCGCCCGCAGCGGTGGCGACCACGGCCGCCGTCGTCGCGGCGCCGGTCGGACTGACCGAGGCGGCCCGCGCCCTCGGTGCGACCCGGGCACAGGTGATCCGCGACGTCGTCGTGCCGTCGGCGCTCCCCGAGACGTTCACCGGCATCCGCCTTGCGGTCGGCATGGCCTACTCGTCGGTGGTCGCCGCCGAGCTGTTCAACGGCATCCCCGGCATCGGCGGCCTGGTGAAGGACGCAAGCAACTACAACAACACCCCCGTCGTGCTCGTCGGCATCTTCGCGATCGGGTTCTCGGGTCTTGTCATCGACGGTCTACTTCGCGCCGTGGAACGGCGCGCCGTCCCCTGGAGAGGAAAGATATGAAACTCAAGGCACTTTGGGCGGCAGCAGCCGTGGTCGGGTCGGTCACCCTCGCGCTCGCGGGCTGCTCGGTGGACCACTCCGGGCAGGACTCGGCCAAGCCGACCATTCGCATTGCGTACCAGACGTTTCCGAGCGGCGACCTGATCGTCAAGAACAACAAGTGGCTCGAAGAGGCGCTGCCCGACTACAACATCAAGTGGACCAAGTTCGACTCCGGCGCCGACATCAACACCGCGTTCATCGCCAAGGAACTCGACTTCGGCGCGCTCGGCTCGAGCCCCGTTGCGCGCGGCCTGTCGGCACCGCTGAACATTCCGTACAAGGTTGCGTTCGTGCTGGACGTCGCGGGCGACAACGAGGCGCTGGTGGCCCGCAACGGCAGCGGCGTCAACACCATCGCCGACCTGAAGGGCAAGCGGGTGGGCACGCCGTTCGCCTCCACCGCGCACTACAGCCTGCTGGCCGCGCTGGCGCAGAACAACCTGTCCCCGAACGACGTTCAGCTCGTCGACCTGCAACCGCAGGCCATCCTCGCGGCGTGGGAACGCGGTGACATCGCCGCCGCCTACACGTGGCTGCCCACCTTGGACGACCTCCGCAAGACGGGCAAGGACCTGATCACCAGCCGCCAGCTGGCCAAGGACGGAAAGCCGACGCTCGATCTGGGTGCGGTGTCCGACGAGTTCGCGGCCGCCCATCCCGAGGTCGTCGACATCTGGCGCCAGCAGGAGGCCCGCGCGCTGACCACCATCAAGAACGACCCGGATGCCGCGGCCAAGGCCATCGCGTCCGAGATCGGGCTGAGCCCGGAAGACGTTGCGGGACAGCTGAAGCAGGGCCAGTACCTGACGGCCCAAGAACTGACCTCGACCGAGTGGCTCGGAACCGACGGCGCGCCTGGCAACATCGCGAACAATCTCGAGAGCGCGTCGCAGTTCCTCGCCGAGCAGAAGCAGATCCCGACGGCCGCGCCGCTCAAGACGTTCCAGGACGCGATCTACACCAAGGGACTGCCCGGTGCCCTCGCCCAGTGACGGGCGCACCGCCGTCGGGCAGCGGCAGTCCACTGGCGGCGTGCGCATCCACAACGTGGCCCACCGCTACGGCGACGTCACCGCGCTGGGCCCCGTCGACCTCGACGTCGAGCCAGGAGCCTTCCTGGTGCTCGTCGGAGCGTCCGGCTGCGGCAAGAGCACACTGCTGCGGCTCCTTGCGGGCTTCGAGGAACCGACGGCAGGCGAGGTTCAGATCTCCGGTGCCGCCCCCACCCCAGGGGTGACCGCCGGGGTGGTGTTCCAGCAGCCGCGGCTCTTCCCGTGGCGCACGGTCGGCGGCAACGTCGAGCTCGCGCTGAAGTACGCGAAGGTGCCCCGCGAACGCCGTGCCGAGCGTCGCGACGAACTGCTGCAGCGGGTGGGCCTCGAGGGCACCGCCGATCGCCGGATCTGGGAGATCAGCGGCGGACAGCAACAGCGGGTGGCGATCGCGCGGGCACTGGCCGCCGAGACCCCGCTGTTCCTGCTCGACGAGCCGTTCGCCGCGCTGGACGCACTCACCAGGGAGCGCCTGCAGGAGGACGTGCGTCAGGTGAGCGCCGAGTCCGGCCGCACCACGGTGTTCGTCACGCACAGCGCCGACGAGGCCGCGTTTCTCGGCTCGCGCATCGTGGTGCTGACCCGGCGCCCCGGTCAGGTCGCGCTGGACCTGCCGGTCGACCTGCCACGCACGGGGATCGATGCCGACGAACTACGCCGCTCGCCCGAGTACACCCGGTTGCGCGCCGAGGTGGGCCGGGCCGTGAAGGAAGCCGCGGCCTAGACCGGCGGGTACGCGGGCGGTGGGTACACGCCCCGAAGCCCCCACGGGATGTACTGGAAGAAGTACTCGATCTCGTCACTCGCGTCGTAATCGGGGTTCGGGTCCATCGATACCTCCCAGCGAGAACGGGCTTTGATCGGAGTCTAGCGCCGGACCACCCGCCGCGGACACCGGATGCGACCGAACACCTAGACTGGCCAACCAGTTGATTGGTCCCCGGGAGAGGTCCCGGCCTGCATATAGTGAGTCGCCATGTCCACCGAGCCACATTCTCTGCGCGCAAGCGGCTCATCGCCAACACCCGGCAACGGCCTGACCCGCCGCGAGGAACTGCTGAACGTAGCCACCAAGCTCTTCGCCGCCCGCGGGTATCACGGCACCCGGATGGACGACGTCGCCGACGCGGTCGGGCTGAACAAGGCCACCGTGTACCACTACTACGCCAGCAAGTCGCTGATCCTCTACGACATCTACAAGAGCGCCGCCGACTTCACCGTCGATGCGCTGCACGACGACCCCACCGCGACCGCGCGCGAGACGATCTACCACTTCACCCGTCGCCTCCTGGTCGGCATCGCCAGCGACATCGAGCGGGCGGCCGTGTACTTCCAGGAAGGCCCCTACATCACGGAGTGGTTCACCGAGGAGCAGGTCGCCTACATCCGCACGGCCGAGACCACCGTCTACGAGCACGTCCGCGACGTCATCGACCGCGGCATCGCCAGCGGCGAGTTCTACGACTGCGATTCGCACGTCCTGGCCCTCGGCTACATCGGGATGACGCTGGGTTCCTACCGCTGGTTGCGTCCACAGGGCAGGCGCACCGCCAAGGAGATCGCCGTCGAGTTCAGCACCGCCTTGCTGCGTGGCCTGATCAAGGACGAGACGGTACGCGTGGACTCACCGCTGGGCATCGACGTCCAGAGCGAAGGCCGCTCGACGCCGTCGAGCTAGAACTCGAACCTGTTCACCACGTCGTAGTTGCGGGCCGGCGTCGCATGCATCAGCCGAAAGATCCAGCGCTGCGCGGCGAATGGAATCGACCGGTAGTCCGCCACCGCGGACTCGCTGCTCGACGAACCGGAGTCCGAAACCCCAACCCTCGAGATCACGTGCGTCGCCGATGCCCCATTTGACGATCCCGCCGCTGAGGAGCTTGGACAGTCGAGGGCCCGACGGCGGGAGTGTGTCGAAGAGGAGTTCGCCGGTGTCGAACCGGTCGGTCAACCTCCCGAACAGCGCACGCACCTCGGCTTCCGGCAGGTACATCAGCAGCCCTTCGGCAACGACCAGGGTCGGCCGCCCGGTCGGAATCTGGTCGAGCCAGCCGGGATCGGTGACCGAGGAACCGATCATCCGGTAGCTCTCGGTTTCGTCGTACAACTGGCGGCGCAACTCGATCACGCCGGGCTGGTCGAGGTCGAACCACTTCACGGTCGACGGCGGGCCGATGCGGAACGCCCGGGTGTCCAGGCCACAGCCGAGGTGCAGCACCACGGCGTCCGGGTGACGGCGCAGGAAATCGGCCGGCCCAGTCGTCGAGCTTCTTCGCCCTCAGCGCCACCAGGTACTGGTTCGCCCACGGCTGGGTTGCCCGATGTATCCGCACCCAGTCGTAATCGATGCGGTCGACGGCATCCGCGGCGGCGCGGTCACCCAGAATCGGCCGGGGCGAACGGCTTTCGTACGCCCGGAAGTACAGGGTGACCAAATTCGTCCACTCCACGGAACGCCAACCGACCGAGCTGAAATCGACTTTGTCGGTTCGGGTGCTCACGATCTCCTCCTCTTGGCGCGGTAGTCGTTCCACCGCTGCATCAACTCTTCGCGGTAGTCCTGTGCGGAGAACTCGCAGAAGTCGCGGAAGTCCTCGAGCCGCTCCCGCTGCTCGGCGCGGTCCTTCTTCAGCACTGACAGGCCGAAGTCGGCGACGTCGATGCCGGGCTTCATCAGAGACAGCTGGGTGTCGAGCACGCTGCTGAAGCCGCCCGGCGTGACGCGATAGTGGTGCTGACGGGTCGCGCTCGGCAGCCGCTCGATCATCCCGCTGTCTTGCAACTGGCGGGCGACCGTACTGACCGAGGCCTTGCTGACCGAGAGCGCCTTGGTCAACTCGCTCAGCGACTGCTGGGGTGGATCGCAGATCAACAGCCAGCCGTAGACCCGTCCCATGGTGCGCGTGGCGCCGAGCATCTCCATGAACAGTCCGACTCGATCGACGAACTCGGCCTCTTCCGGCAGCATCGGACCTCCGCACAGTACGTTCAGTACAAACTGAACGTACTGTACGCCCACGCCGGTGCCAAGATGGGAGTCGTGAAATCCACCCTGCTGTCGCGCCGCGATCTCGACTTTCTGCTGTACGAATGGCTGCGCGTGGACGACCTGACCAAGCGGCGGCGGTTCGCCGAGCACTCCCGGGAGACCTTCGACGGCGTGCTCGACCTGTGTGAGCAGCTGGCCACCCGGTACTTCGCGCCGCACAACAAGAAGAGCGACGCACAGGAGCCGACGTTCGACGGCACCCGCGTCACGGTCATCGACGAGGTCAAGGAGGCCCTCGACGCGTTCGCCAACGCCGATCTCGTCGGCATGAGCGCCGACGAGAGCGTCGGTGGTGCGCAGCTGCCGGTGTGCGTGGCGCAGGCCGGGTTCGCGTGGATCTCGGCCGCCAACGTCAGCACGTCGGGCTATCTGATGCTCACGATCGCGAATGCCAACCTGCTGACCAAGTTCGGCACCGACGAGCAGATCGACGCGTACGTCCGGCCGATGCTGGCAGGCCGGTTCACCGGCACGATGGCGCTGTCGGAGACGCAGGCGGGCTCGTCGCTGGCCGACGTCCTGACCCGCGCCGAGCCGCGGGACGACGGCACGTACCGCCTGTTCGGGTCGAAGATGTGGATCTCGGGCGCCGAGCACGAGATGTCGGACAACATCGTCAACCTGGTGCTGGCCAAGATTCCTGGCGGTCCCGCGGGCACGAAGGGCATCTCGCTGTTCATCGTGCCGAAGTACCTGGTCGAGGCCGACGGGTCGATCGGCGAGCGCAACGACGTCGCGCTGGCCGGACTGAATCACAAGATGGGCCAACGGGGTATCACCAACACCGTGCTCAGCCTCGGCGACGGCACGTTCAGTCCCGGCGGCGAACCCGGCGCGGTGGGCTACCTGGTCGGCGAGCCGCACCGCGGCCTGACCTACATGTTCCACATGATGAACGAGGCCCGCCTCGGCGTCGGAATGGGCGCGGTGGCACTGGGCTACACCGGCTACCTGAAGTCGCTGCAGTACGCGCGCGAACGCCCACAGGGCAGGCCCGTCACCGCCAAGGATCCGTCCGCACCCCAGATCCCGATCATCGAGCATCCCGACGTCAAGCGGATGCTGTTGGCGCAGAAGGCCTATGTCGAGGGTGGGCTGGCGCTGGCGCTGTACTGCGCGCGCCTGATCGACCTGCAGCACTGCCCGGAGTCCGACGAGGAGGCCGACGCCACCTCGCTGCTGCTGGACATCCTCACCCCGGTGGCCAAGAGCTGGCCGTCGCAGTGGTGCCTGGCAGCCAACGATCTGGCCATCCAGGTGCACGGCGGCTACGGCTACACCCGCGAGTACGACGTCGAACAGCACTACCGCGACAACCGGCTCAACCCGATCCACGAGGGCACCCACGGCATCCAGAGCCTCGACCTGTTGGGCCGCAAGGTGACTCAGCGCGGCGGGGCAAGCCTGGCCGAGCTCGACAAGGCACTGTCAGGCGCGGTGGCGCAGGCGTCCGCGGCCGGTGGCGAGGCGGCCCAGCTGGCGGATCGGCTGCGGTCGTCGTGGGACCGGCTGGTCGCCGTCACGTCGGGGATGTTCGCCTCCGGTGACGCCGAGGCCGCGCTGGCCAACAGCGTGATCTACCTCGAGGCGTTCGGACACATCGTGGTCGCCTGGATGTGGCTCGAGCAGTTCGTCGCCGCCGAAGGCCGGTCCGGTGAGTTCTACGACGGCAAGCGCCAGGCCGCCCGATACTTCTTCCGGTACGAACTGCCAAGGACCGCACCACAACTCGACCTGCTGGAGAGCCTGGACCGCACCACGCTGGACATGCGGGACGGCTGGTTCTAGCCCAGCTCGATGATCTGCCGCACGGCCATGCCGTCGGCGAGTTGGTCCATGCCCTCGTTGATCTGGTCAAGGTCGATCGTCGACGACACCAGCGCTTCGACCGGGAGCCGGCCGGACCGCCACAGCTCGACGAACCGCGGGATGTCCCTCGCGGGCACCGCCGAGCCGAGGTAGCTGCCGATCAGCGACCTGCCCTCGGCGACGAAGCCCAACGGCGACAGGGTGATTCGGGCATCGGGTCGTGGCAGGCCGACGGTGACGGTGCGCCCGCCCGGTGCGGTCACACCGATCGCGGTCTCCAACGCCGACGGATGGCCCGCGGCCTCGATCACGACCTCGGCCTTGAGATCGCCGATCCGATCCGGCGCATACGCCTCGTGGGCGCCCAGCTCGAGCGCCCGGTCCAGCTTGTCCTTGACCTGGTCGACGGCCACGACGCGCACCCCGTCGTGCGCGAGCGCGGTCAGCATCGCGGCCATGCCGACCCCGCCCATGCCGACCACGGCCACCGTCTGCCCCGGCGTGGGGCGGCCCGCGTTGAGGACGGCGCCACCGCCGGTGAGCACCGCACATCCCAGCAGGGACGCCACCACCGGCGGCACGTCCCGGTCGACCGGCACGACCGAGCGGCGGTCGACGACGGCGTGGGTGGCGAACGCCGAGACCCCGAGGTGATGCAGGACCGGGGTGCCGTCGTCGCGGGTCAGGCGCGTCCCGCCGGCGAGCAGCGTGCCCGCGCCGTTGGCGGCGCTGCCCGCGACACACGGTGCGAGACCGTCGGTGGCGCATGCGCTGCAGTCGCCGCAGCGCGGCAGGAACGTCATGACGACGCGCTGCCCGACGGACATGTCGGCAACCGCATCCCCGACCCGCTCGACGATCCCGGCCGCCTCGTGGCCGAGCAGCATCGGCACCGGCCTGACCCGGTTGCCGTCGACCACGGACAGATCGGAGTGGCAGAGCCCCGCGGCCTCGATGCGGACGAGCAACTCGGTGTCACCCGGAGGCGCGAGGTCGAGGTCGGCGATGGTGATCGGGCGCGACTCGGCGTAGCTGCGAGGTGCGCCGATCCGGTCGAGGACGGCTCCGCGGATGTGCATGCCCTCCAGACTGCCGTGCCTGACAAAATGCGGCCATGACAGAGCGATCGCTCACCAGCCGCGACTTCCCGGTGCACTGGCCGGTGCTGACGCGATGGACCGACAACGACATGTTCGGCCACCTCAACAACGCGGTGTACTACGAGCTGTTCGACACGGCGATCAACGCGTGGATCAACACCAGCACCGACGTCGACCCGGTCACCGCGCCGTGGCTGGGCGTGGTCGCCGAGTCCGGCTGCCGCTACTTCGCGGAGCTCGCGTTCCCCGACCCGCTCGTCGTCGGGCTCTCGGTGACGCGGCTCGGCACCAGCAGCGTCACCTACCGGCTGGCGGTCTTCGAGCCGGGGGAGCCCGATGCCGCCGAACCCGTTGCAGCGGTCGGCCACTGGGTACACGTCTACGTGGACCGGACGACGCGTCGGCCCACGCCCATCCCGGACGCCATCCGGGCGCTGCTGGTCACCGCGCAGGTCGGCGGCTAGCAGCCGGGCGGCCCCGAGGCCCGGGACACGTTTCGACGGCCGTCGAACCGAATCGCGCCGAGACTGCGAACGGGTCGCGGATCACCGCTTCCCGGAGAGGAGGGCACGGTGACCACCACGAAGGTCGACGGCGACAGATTTCCGGAATGGGCGGCGTTCGCCGAGGCGGTGCAGGCGCGCCGTCCCGACGCAGGCACCTGGTGCGAGGCGTGGACGGTCCGCGACATCGTCGCGCACCAGGCGGGTAACGCCGAGGAACTGGCCAGGGTGCTGGCCGGTCACCTCAGCGGCGAACCGGTCGACACCCGCGGCTTCGAGGAACGCGAGGCGCCCTTGCGGGCGATGAACGACGCCGATCTGTGGACGGCGTTGACGACCCGGATGGCCCGGCTCGGGGAGGTCGCGAAGGCAGGCGAGGAGCTGCCCGCGGACACCGACGTCGCGTGGACGGGCCGCACCATGAAGGTGCCGTGGTTCGCCGAGCACATGCGTGAGGAGATCGTCCTGCACGGCTGGGACATCACCGGCGACGACGCGGCCGCGCGGGCGCGGCTCGGTGAGCGGTGGATGACCGAGCACAGTGTCGAGGCCGTCGGCGAGCCGCTGCTGCGACGCGGCTGTGCCGCACTGGACTTCGCCGTCGACGGGCCGATCGAGGCGCGCCTGCGCGTCGTGGGTCTCGACGACGTGATCGTCTCCGCGGGGCCCGACCGCACCGACATCGCGCTTGGGCCTGCCGAGGGGGAGGCGACGATGGAGACCGATGCGGCGGCACGCGTGCTGCTGCTGTGGGGGCGTCGACCGGCCGACCCGTCGCGCGTCGTCAGCGACGCCGGACCGCAAGCCCTCGGCCGGGTGCGCGCGCTGCTCAGCGGTTACTAATGCCGTCCAGCCATTCGGCGATGGCCGGCAACGGCGTCGCGGAAGAACAACCCGTACGGGCGGTCGGCGACGTACCCGATGTGCGGCGTCGCGAGCACGTTGGGCAGCGTGCGCAGCGGATGGTCGGCGGGCAGCGGTTCGGTGTCGAACACGTCGAGCGCCGCGCCGGCGATGGTCCCCGACCGCAGCGCGTCGATCAACGCGGCCTCGTCGACGATCGGCCCGCGCGACGTATTGACCAGCAGCGCACTCGGCTTCATCGCCGCGAGCTCGGCGGCCCCGACCAGACCGCGGGATCGCTCGCTGAGCTTGAGGTGGATCGTGATGACGTCGGCGGTGGCGAAGAACTCGTCACGGGGCAGGTAGCGGGCGCCTGCCTCCTGCGCGGCGTCGGCGGTCAGGTTCGTGCTCCACGCCACCACGTCCATGCCGAACGCCGCGCCGATCCGGGCCATCCGCCCTCCGATCCGGCCGAGCCCCAGCACGCCGAGCACGCGACGGTCCAGTTCGCGCCCGACGGTGCGTCTGCCAGCGGCCGTCGGCCACCGCCTGCCGTTCGGCGACGAGATGGCGTGACGCGCCGAGGATCAGCGCCCAGGTCAACTCGACCGTCGATGCGACCGTGCCCGAGGTGTGCACGACGTGGATGCCCGCCTCGGCTGCCGCGTCCATGTCGATCGAGGCGTTGGACGGCCCGGTCGACGCGATCAGCCTCAGCCTGGGCAATCGCTCGATGATGCTGCGCGGCAACGGGGTTCGCTCCCGCATCACCAAGATGACGTCGAACGGCGCGAGGCGTTCGACCAGTTCGTCGGGATCGAAGACGTGATCGGTGAAGACGGTGATCTCGGCCCGTGCCGTAACGGGCGACCAGTCCGCCGACGTCAGCGCCACGCTCTGGTAGTCGTCGAGGATGGCCACGCGCACGGGTGTGTTCTTGGTCTCGGTCACTGGGCTCCGTTCAAGGGGATGGCACTCGTTATGCTCGCCGGATGCCGCTCGTAAGCAAGACCGTCGAGGTTGCGGCCTCCGCCGAATCGATCATGGCGATCGTCGGCGGACTTCGAGTCCTACCCGCAGTGGAACGAAGAGGTGAAGGGCGTGCTGGGTGCTGGCCCACTACGACGACGGCCGGCCCAGCCAGCTGCGCCTCGACGCCGCCGTGAACGGCTTCGACATCAGCTACGTCCAGGCCATCTACTACCCGGGCGAGAACCAGATTCAGACCGTCATGCAGCAGGGTGACCTGTTCTCCAAGCAGGAGCAGCTGTTCTCCGTCGTCGCGATGGGGGCGAAGACGCTGCTGACCGTCGACCTGGACGTCGAGGTGACGCTGCCGGTGCCGAAGCCGATGGTGAAGAAGATGGTCAACGACGCGCTGGATCACCTGGCCGACAACCTGAAGAAGCGCGCCGAAGAGCTCGCCGCCAGCGCCTAGACGCTCAGGTCCAGAGGCCCAGCTCGTCGAGCCGGGCGGTGAGCCGGCGGGCGCCGTCGGTGAACTGGCTCGTTGGTCAGCCGCACCACCGCGTCGACGTCATGGCGGCGCAGGGCGGCGATCAGCTTTCGGTGGTTGGCCACCGCGTTGCGGCCCCACTGCGGATCGTTGGCGTAGATGTGCGGCGGCAGGTAGCGGGCCGCGTGCAGAAGGAACCAGGCCAGCTTGGTCCGGCCCGAGGACCGGTTGAACGCGCGGTGGAAGGCGAACTCGGCGTCGACCACGTCGTCGGTGTTCTGCCGCTCGATGGCGTCGGCCACGGTCGTCGGCAGAGCCGTTCGAGTTCGTCGATCTCCTCGTCGGTGATGCGCTCGGCCGCCGACTTGGCGAGCTGGCTGGCGATGGTGGCCTGCAGCCAGAAGATGTCCTCGATGTCACCGCGGGTGAACGGCGAGACCACGTGGCCGCGATGGGGTTCGAGCTGAACCATGCCCTCGCCGCGCAGCGTCCGCAGCGCCTCGCGTACCGGTGTGATGCTGACCCCGAGTTCGGCCGCGGTCTCGTCGAGCCTGATGAACGTGCCGGGTCGCAGCGTGCCCGACATGATGCCGACGCGCAGGTGCGCGGCGACCTCGTCGGACAGTTGTTCGCGACGAACCCGCGGCTTGCGTGGGTGCGTTCACGGTCGTATCCGTTCCCCCGTCGTCGGTGCGTGTGGTGAGGGCTTGTCCCCGGGGCCGCCGAGGCCATATTGTGACCGTGGCAACACCATGTTTGATCAAATATCAACGTCGCGCAACCCGCGCCCGGAACATCAGGGAGCAGCAGCCGTTGACCGCATCGCCAGCCGGCTCCGGCCAGCCCGTCGAGCAGCCCTATCTGGCCCGCAGGCACAACTGGACCAACCAGCTCGCCCGCCACGCGCTGATGCAGCCCGACGCCACCGCGCTGCGATTCCTCGGTCACACGACGACGTGGGGTGAGCTCGACCGTCGCGTCACGGCACTGGCCGATGCGCTGAGCCGCCGCGGCGTCGGCTTCGGCGACCGCGTGCTGATCCTGATGCTCAACCGCACCGAGTTCATCGAGTCCCTCCTGGCGGCCAATCTGCTCGGCGCCATCGCGGTGCCCGTCAACTTCCGCCTGACCCCGCCCGAGATCGCGTTCCTCGTCGAGGACTGCGAAGTCGCGCGTCGTCGTCACCGAAGCGGTGCTCGCCGGGGTGGCCACCGCCGTCCGTGACCTCGCGCCGATTCTCGAGACGGTCATCGTCGCGGGCGGCCAGACCGAGGACGGCGTGCTCGGCTACGACGACCTGCTCGCCGAGGAAGGCGAGCCGCACGGCGATGGTCGACATCCCCAACGACTCACCCGCGCTGATCATGTACACCTCGGGCACCACCGGACGGCCCAAGGGCGCGGTGCTGACGCACACCAACCTGACCGGGCAGACGATGACCGGCCTCTATCACCAACGGCGCCGACGTCAACAACGACGTCGGCTTCATCGGCGTCCCGCTGTTCCACATCGCGGGCATCGGCAACATGCTCGGCGGCCTGACTGCTGGGCATTCCGACGGTGATACATCCGCTCGGCGCGTTCGACCCCGGCCAGCTGCTCGACGTGCTCGAGGCCGAGAAGGTGACCGGCATCTTCCTGGTGCCCGCGCAGTGGCAGGCGGTGTGCGCCGCGCAGCAGGCCGCAGCCGCGTCAGCTCAGGCTGCGGGTGATGTCGTGGGGCGCAGCGCCGGCGTCGGACACGCTGCTGCGCGCAGATGGCCGAGACCTTCCCCGGCACGCAGATCCTCGCGGCGTTCGGGCAGACCGAGATGTCGCCGGTGACGTGCATGCTGCTCGGCGAGGACGCCATCCGGAAGATCGGCTCGGTCGGCAAGGTCATCCCGACGGTGGCGGCGCGCGTCGTCGACGAGGACATGAACGACGTGCCCGTCGGCGAGGTCGGCGAGATCGTCTACCGCGCACCGACGTTGATGGCCGGCTACTGGAACAACCCGAAGGCCACCGCCGAGGCGTTCGCACGGCGGCTGGTTCCACTCCGGCGATCTGGTGCGCCAGGACGACGAGGGCTACGTCTGCGTCGTCGACCGCAAGAAGGACATGATCATCTCCGGCGGCGAGAACATCTACTGCGCCGAGGTCGAGAACGCCTTGGCGGCACATCCCGCCATCGCCGAGGTCGCGGTCATCGGCCGCGCGCACGAGAAGTGGGGCGAGGTGCCGGTGGCGGTCGTCGCACTGACTGCGGCTGCGCCGTCGGAGTTTTCCGCTTCGGGGCTCGCCGACCTCGACGAATTCCTCACCGAACGGCTGGCGCGGTACAAGCATCCGAAGGCGCTGGAGATCGTCGACGCACTCCCCCGGAACCCCGCAGGCAAGGTCCTGAAGACGGAACTGAGGGCGCGCTTCGGATCGGCGAATTCCGTTGACGCTCGCGAAAGTTCTTCTGCGTCAACGGTTTCTGCAGGCAAGTCAGACGGCTGACCAGCGGAGATGGGTTTGCTAACGGTTGCGGTCACAATCCTGCGGATGCGGTGCACGCCGCTCCGATCCGATCGGGTACAGTCCTGTGGTCCGCCTTACTACCCACGAGTAGGGAGACGGCGATCACACATACGGAGCAGGGGCAAGGAGGGGGCGTGCGACAGGTTCTGCCGTTGCGCCGCAACAACCGTGGCTCCGTGTTGGGAGCAGCCTCGTGACGGCGCAGACCCCGGGTCTGTTCAACTACGTCCGCGACCAGGTTAGGCCTGGTCTGGAGGCAGTCGGCGGCTTCGTCAAGATGTGCGTGCTCACCGGCAAGGCACTGTTCCGCAGGCCGTTCCAGTGGCGCGAGTTCATCCTGCAGGGCTGGTTCCTGATGCGGGTGGCGTTCCTGCCCGACGATCGCGGTCGCCATTCCGCTGACCGTGCTCATCATCTTCACGCTCAACATCCTGCTCGCCGAGTTCGGCGCCGCCGACATCTCCGGAGCGGGCGCGGCGCTCGGTGCGGTCACCCAGCTGGGCCCGCTGGTAACGGTGCTCGTCGTTGCTGGCGCGGGCTCGACCGCCATCTGCGCCGACATCGGCGCCCGGACCATCCGCGAGGAGATCGACGCACTCGAAGTGCTCGGCATCGACCCGATCCACCGGCTGGTCGTGCCCCGCGTGATCGCCTCGACGTTCGTCGCCCTGCTGCTCAACGGCGCGGTCATCACCATCGGCCTGGTCGGCGGCTTCATCTTCGGCGTCTACGTCCAGAACATCTCGGCAGGCGCGTACGTGTCGACGCTGACCCTGGTCACCGGCCTGCCCGAGGTCGTCATCTCGATCGTCAAGGCACTGACCTTCGGCCTGATCGCCGGACTGGTCGGCTGCTACCGCGGCCTGACCGTCTCCGGCGGCGCCAAGGGCGTCGGCACCGCGGTCAACGAGACCCTGGTGCTGTGCGTCATCGCGCTGTTCGCCGTCAACGTCGTCATGACCACCATCGGTGTTCGATTCGGAACGGGGCGCTGACATGTCGACGACGTCTGCAGTGCTGCGGTCACGGTTCCCGAAGGCCGCCGCCAGCGGCGAGAGGCTGGCCGGTTCACCCGGGCGGTTCCTCGACAGCGTCGGCCACGTCGGCTGGTTCGTCGTCACCGCCGTCGGCTCCATCGGCCATGCCCTGCGCTACTACCGCAAGGAGATGCTGCGCCTGATCGCCGAGATCGGCATGGGCACCGGCGCCATGGCCGTCATCGGCGGCACCGTCGCGATCGTCGGCTTCGTCACCCTGTCGGGCGGCTCGCTGATCGCCATCCAGGGCTTCGCGTCGCTCGGCAACATCGGCGTCGAGGCCTTCACCGGATTCTTCGCCGCACTGGTCAACGTGCGCATCGCCGCGCCGGTCGTGGCGGGCCAGGCGCTGGCCGCGACGGTCGGCGCAGGCGCAACCGCCGAACTGGGCGCCATGCGCATCAGCGAGGAGATCGACGCGCTCGAGGTCATGGGCATCAAGTCGATCAGCTACCTGGTGTCGACGCGGATCATGGCCGGCTTCGTCGTCATCATCCCGCTGTACGCGATGGCGATCATCATGTCGTTCCTGTCGGCGCAGGTCACCACCACGTTGTTCTACGGCCAGTCGACGGGCACCTACGAGCACTACTTCCGGACGTTCCTCCGGCCGGATGACGTCGCCTGGTCGTTCGTCCAGGCGATCATCATCTCGGTAATCGTCATGCTCAACCACTGCTACTACGGCTTCTACGCCAGCGGCGGCCCGGTCGGCGTCGGCGAGGCCGTCGGCCGGTCGATGCGCGCCTCGCTGATCGCGATCGTGCTGGTCGTCCTGTTCGCTTCGTTGGCGCTCTACGGCACCAACGCCAACTTCAACCTGACGGTGTAGCCGATGACCGCCCCAGGACAGGTGCAGTCACCGGTCAACACCCCCAAGACGCCGCCGTACAAGATCGCCGGCCTCGTTCTGCTGGTCGTCTTTCGTCGTCATCGTGGCGCTGGTGTGGACGCAGTTCCGCGGCGGCTTCGCCGACCCCGAGAAGCTCACGCTGATCTCGTCGCGCTCCGGCCTCTCGATGGACCCGGGTTCGAAGGTCACCTACAACGGCGTCGAGATCGGCCGAGTGGTCACCATCGATGCCGTCAACGTCGGTGACGAGCAGAAGGCCAAGGTGGTCCTCGACGTCAACCGCCAGTTCGTCAACCTGATCCCGAAGAACGTGGACGCCGCGATCAAGGCGAGCACGGTGTTCGGCAACAAGTACGTCGCGTTCTCCTCGCCCAAGGATCCAGTCGCCGCAACGCATTTCGTCGGCCGACGTGATCGACGTGTCGGGCGTGACCACGGAGTTCAACACGCTGTTCGAGACCGTCGTGTCGGTCGCGCAGCAGGTGGACCCGATCAAGCTCAACCAGACGCTGACCGCCACCGCACAGGCGCTCGACGGGCTGGGCGAGCGGTTCGGCCAGTCGATCGAGAACGGCAACGCGATCCTGGCCGACGTCAACCCGCTGATGCCGCGGATCCGTCAGGACAACCAGCAACTGGCCAACCTCGCCGACGTGTACGCCGACAGCGCGCCCAACCTGTTCGACGGACTGGAGCACGCCGTCACCACGGCGCGCACGCTCAACGACCAGCAGGGCAACATCGACGCGGCCCTGATGGCCTCGGTCGGGTTCGGCAACACCGGTGGCGAGGTCTTCGAGAAGGGCGGGCCGTACCTGGTCCGCAGCGCCGCCGACCTGATCCCGACCAGCGCAGCTGCTCGACGAGTACAGCCCGGCGCTGTTCTGCACCATCCGCAACTACCACGACGTCGAGCCCAAGGTCGCCTCGTCGCTCGGTGGCAACGGCTACTCGCTGCGCACCCACTCCGAGGTGCTCGGCGCCGCCAACCCGTACGTGTATCCCGACAACCTGCCGCGGGTCAACGCCCACGGCGGCCCCGAGGGCAGGCCCGGCTGCTGGCAGCCCGTCACCCGCGACCTGTGGCCGCAGCCGTACCTGGTGATGGACACCGGCGCCAGCATCGCGCCCTACAACCACATCGAACTCGGTCAGCCCATCGCCATCGAATACGTCTGGGGACGCCAGATCGGGGAGAACACGATCAACCCATGAGAATCACCGGTACAGCGATCAAGCTCGGCGCCATGTCCCTGGTGCTGCTCATGTTCACTGCGATCATCATCGTGGTGTTCGGCCAGCTGCGGTTCGACCGCACCACCGGCTACTCGGCGGTGTTCAAGAACGCCAGCGGTCTGCGCGCCGGGCCAGTTCGTCCGCGCGTCGGGCGTCGAGGTCGGCAAGGTCGACAAGGTCGAGCTCATCGACGGCGGCAACGAGGTCAAGATCGACTTCAACGTGGACCGGTCGCTGTCGCTGTTCCAGGGCACCACCGCCGCGATCCGATACCTCAACCTGATCGGTGACCGCTACCTGGAACTCAAGCGCGGTGACGACGAGAAGAAGCTGCCCGCGGGCGGCACCATCCCGATCGAGCGAACCGAGCCCGCACTCGACCTCGACGCGCTGATCGGCGGCTTCCGGCCGCTGTTCCGGGCGCTCGATCCGGAGAAGGTGAACAGCATCGCCCAGTCGATCATCACGATCTTCCAGGGCCAGGGCGGCACCATCAACGACATCCTCGACCAGACCGCGTCGCTGACGGCGGCACTGGCCGACCGCGACCAGGCCATCGGCGAGGTGGTCAAGAACCTCAACACCGTGCTCGACACCACGGTCAAGCATCAGCAGCAGTTCGACGAGACCGTGCAGAACTTCGAGAAGCTGATCACCGGGCTGAAGAACCGCGCCGATCCCATCGCGTCGTCGGTCGCCGACATCAGCGACGCCGCCGGGCTCGGTCGCCGACCTGCTCGGCGAGAACCGCCCGCTGCTGCAGAAGACCGTCACCCAGCTCGAGATCGTCCAGCAGCCGCTGGTCGATCAGAAGGATCAGCTCAACGACCTCCTGGTTCAGCCTGCCCACCGCGCTCAAGATCATCGGGCGTGCGGGTGGTATCTACGGTGACTTCTTCAACTTCTACGCGTGTGACGTCACGCTGAAGTTGAACGGCCTGCAGCCCGGCGGACCCGTCCGCACGGTCAAGATGTGGTCGCAGCCCTCGGGAAGGTGCACGCCGCAATGAGGACGCTGGAAGGGTCGAACCGGATCCGCAACGGCTTGATGGGCATCCTCATCCTGGTGCTCGTCATCGGTGTCGGGCAGAGCTTCGCCAGCGTGCCGATGCTCTTCGCGACGCCGAAGTTACTACGCGCAGTTCACCGATACCGGTGGGCTCAACCCGGGTGACAAGGTCCGCATCGCGGGTGTCGACGTCGGCGAGGTCCGCTCCACGGAGATCGAGCGGCGACAAGGTCATCATCGGGTACTCGCTCGGCGGCACCAAGATCGGCACCGAGAGCCGCGCCAACATCCGCACCGACACCATCCTCGGTCGCAAGAACCTCGAGATCGAGCCGCGCGGCTCGACGACGCTTGAAGGCCAACGGGGTACTGCCACTCGGGCAGACCACCACGCCGTACCAGATCTACGACGCGTTCTTCGACGTCACCAAGGCCGCGTCCGGGCTGGGACACCGACACGGTCAAGCAGTCGCTGAACGTGTTGTCGGAGACCATCGCTCAGACCTCGCCGCACCTGAGTGCGGCGCTCGACGGGGTCGCGCGCTTCTCCGACACCATCGGCAAGCGCGACGAGGACATCAAGCAACTGCTGGCCAACGCGAACAAGATCGCGGGCGTGCTCGGCAATCGCAGTGAACAGATCAACTCGCTGCTGGTGAACGCCAAGACGCTGCTGGCCGCCGTCAACGAGCGCACCCAGGCGGTCAGCGCACTGCTGGAGAACGTCTCGGCGTTCTCCGCAACAGGTCAGGGGCTTCATCAACGACAACCCGAACCTCAACCGCGTGCTCGACCAGCTGAACACCATCAGCGACATCCTGGTGCAGCGCAAGTACGACCTCGTCGACGTGTTGTCGACGCTGAGCAAGTTCACCGCATCCCTCGCCGAGGCGCTGGCGTCCGGCCCGTACTTCAAGGTCATGGTCGTCAACCTGTTGCCGTACTGGATCATTCAGCCGTGGGTCGACGCCGCGTTCAAGAAGCGTGGCATCGATCCGGAGGAGTTCTGGCGCAACTCGGGCCTGCCCGAGTTCCGGTACCCGGACCCCAACGGCCAGCGCCAGGCCAACGGTGCGCCGCCGCCGGCGCCGACGCCGCTCGAGGGCACGCCCGAGCACCCCGGCCCCGCCGTCATCGCGGGCTCGCCGTGCTCGTACGCCCCCGGTCCTGGAAACTTCCCGACGCCGGGCAACCCGTTGCCGTGTACGCAGGCCGAGAACGGGCCGTTCGGTCCGAACCCCTACGGCGTCAACGACTACGGACCGCCCGCACGTGCGACGGGCTGCCCGCCAATCCCGACGCGCCGCCACCCGCGCCCGGCGTGCCGAGCGCCGCGTTCCCCGGTGAGTACTCGCCGCCCGTCCAGGGCGTCCCCGCGGCTCCGTTCGCGCCGGGTCCGCCGGGAGCCCGAACGGTTCCTGCGACGCCGGGTCCGTCCGATCCGTACATCGCCCCGGGATCGCTGCAGGGCGACGGCACGTCGCCGTTGCCGCCCGCGCTCACCGGACCACCTCCGCCTCCAGGACCTGGACCGCAGGTGGGTGGCGCCGGTGACCCGCTGCCAGGCAACCCGCCGTTCCTCCCGCCCGGATCACAGGGATAGGGGCCACTGGATGTCGACTATCTTCAACGTCCGGAACATGAAGCTTCCGGCGCTGAGCAAGACCTCGGTCATCGTCGGAACGGTCATCGTGATCCTGGCGCTCGTCGCCGCGACCGTGGGCTGGCACCTGTACAAGAAGCTGACCACCAACACCGTGGTCGCCTACTTCCCGCAGACCCTTGCGCTGTATCCGGGCGACAAGGTCCAGATCATGGGCGTCCGGGTCGGCACCATCGACACGATCGAGCCCGCGGGCGACAAGATGAAGGTGACGTTCACCTACGCCTCGAAGTACAAGGTGCCCGCCAACGTCACGGCGAACGTGCTCAACCCGAGCCTGGTGGCGTCGCGCACCATTCAGCTGGCTCCGCCCTACACCGGCGGACCGGAGCTGGAGGACGGGGCCGTCATCCCGATCGACCGCACCCAGGTGCCGGTCGAGTACGACGAGCTGCGGGACTCGATCAACCGGATCCTCACCGACCTCGGCCCGACACCGCAACAGCCCAAGGGTCCGTTCGGCGACGTCATCGAGTCGTTCGCCGACGGTCTGGCGGGCAAGGGCAAGGAGATCAACACCACGCTGAACAGCCTGTCCGAGGCGCTCACCACCCTGAACCAGGGCCGCGGCGACTTCTTCGGCGTGGTGAAGAGCCTGGCGCTGTTCGTCAACGCGCTCTACAAGAGCGACCAGCAGTTCGTGGCGCTGAACAACGACCTCGCGCAGTTCACCAACTCCTTCACCAACACCGACCAGGAAGTGGCGACGGCGCTCAAGGATCTCGACCAGCTGCTGACGACGACGCGGGGCTTCCTGAACGACAACGCCTCGGTGCTGACCAAGGACGTCAACAACCTCGCCGACGTCACGAACGCGATCCTGCAGCCCGAGCCGCGCGACGGCCTCGAGACGGCCCTGCACGTGTTCCCCAACCTGGGCGCCAACCTCATGAACATCACGTCGCCCAACGCGGGTGGCATCGTCGGTCTGCCGGTGATCAACAACTTCGCCAACCCGATGCAGTTCCTGTGCAGCTCGATCCAGGCGGGCAGCCGACTCGGCTACCAGGACTCCGCGGAACTCTGCGCGCAGTACCTGGCGCCGATCCTGGACGCGATCAAGTTCAACTACCTGCCGTTCGGGTTGAACCAGGTGAGCACCGCGGAGACGCTGCCCAAGCAGATCGCCTACTCCGAGCCGCGCCTGCAGCCGCCGCCCGGCTACAAGGACACCACCGTGCCCGGCGTCTTCTCGCGCGACACGTTGTTCTCGCACGGCAACCACGAACCGGGCTGGATCGTCGCGCCGGGCATGCAGGGCATCCAGGTACAGCCGTTGACGCAGAACATGCTGACGCCGGAGTCGTTGTCCGAGTTGATGGGTGGACCCGACATCGTGCCGCCGGCCGCGCCGCCCGCGTTCGGGGTGAACGACGGACGGCTGCCGGGGCCGCCGAACGCCTACAGCGAGAACACCCCGCTGCCGCCGCCGTGGTATCCGCAGCCGGGGCCGCCTCCCGCGCCGGCCCCCGGCGTGATCCCAGGAGATCCGTTGGGCGCCATCGCACCCGCGGCAGGGCCTCCACCGGGACCGGCACCCGCGCCGGCGGGCCCGGCACTCCCCGCTGAAGCAGGAGCGGGCCAATGAGCTTCCGCGAGAAACGGACACGTGCGATGACGGGACTGCGCGTCGGTCGGCTGGCCAAGCGCGTCTCCGCGCTGGGGATGATCGCCGTCGTGCTGACCTCCTGCGGATGGCAGGGCATCGCGAACGTGCCGTTGCCCGGTGGGGCAGGCACCGCGGGCGACAAGATGACGATCTACGTCCAGATGCCGGATACGTTGGCGCTCAACGTGAACAGCCGGGTCCGGGTCGCCGACGTGTTCGTCGGCAGCGTGCGCAAGATCGAGTTGAAGAACTGGGTGGCCACGCTGACGCTGGACGTCCAGTCCAACCTGAAGCTGCCGTCCAACACCCTCGCGGCGATCGGCCAGACGTCGCTGCTGGGTTCACAGCACGTGGAACTCAACCCGCCGCCGGATCCGTCGGGTCAGCTGTTGAAGAGCGGGGACACCATCCCGTTGCAGAACTCGTCGTCGTTCCCCACCACGGAACGGGTGCTGGCGAGCATCGGAACGATCCTGACCGGTGGCGGCATCCCGAACCTCGTCACCATCCAGACCGAGATCAACAACGTCCTGTCGGGTCGCGGGGATCAGATCCGCGAGTTCCTCGGACGTCTGGACACCTTCACCGCCGAGTTGAACGCGCAGCGCGAGGACATCACCCGCGCCATCGATTCGACGAACCGGCTGCTGTCGATCGTCGCGCAGCGCAACGACACCCTGGACCGCGTGCTCACCGAATTCCCGCCGTTGATCAAGCACTTCGCCGACACCCGCGACCTGTTCGCCGACGCGGTCGATCGCGCTGGGCCGGGTCAGCAAGGCCACCGACGATGCGCTGTCGCAGGCGAACCCGGACATCCACGCAAACCTGCGAGAACCTGCAGCGGCCACTCATCCAGCTGGGCAAGGCGTCGCCGTACCTGATCGGTGCGCTGAAGTTCATGCTGACGGCGCCGTTCAGCATCGAGAACGTGCCGAAGGTGGTCCGCGGCGACTACATCAACGTCTCGCTCAACGTCGACCTGACGCTGTCGGCCATCGACAACGGGTTCCTGTCGGGCACCGGCGTGTCCGGCATGCTGCGGGCACTCGAGCAGGCGTGGGGCCGCGACCCGAACACGATGATCCCGGATGTCCGGTTCACGCCCGAACCCGCACGATGCGCCGGGTGGACCGCTGGTCGAGAGAGGTGAGTGAGCTGTGCTGACCCGCTTCATCAAGATTCAGCTGATCCTCTTCGCGATCCTGACGTTCATCGCGCTGATCGTGCTGGGCTGGTACTACCTGCGGGTGCCCAGCCTGGTCGGCATCGGCCAGTACAAGCTGTACGCGGACCTGCCGCGCTCGGGCGGCCTGTACTCCACGGCCAACGTGACCTACCGGGGTATCCACCATCGGCAAGGTGACCGTCGGTCGAGCCCACCGAGCACGGGGCCAGGGCCGACGATGAGCATCGACAGCCAGTTCAAGATCCCGGTCGACGCGTCCGCGAACGTGCACTCGGTGTCGGCGATCGGCGAGCAGTACCTCGACCTGGTGTCTGCCAGCGACTCCGAACCAGTTCCTGGCGCCGGGCCAGCACCATCACCAAGAGCTCGGTGCCCAGCGAGGTCGGCCCTGCGCTGGACGCCGCCAACAACGAGCCTCGCGGTGCTGCCGAAGGAGAAGATCGACGCACTGCTGACCGAGACGTCCCAGGCCGTGGGCGGCCTGGGTCCGGCGTTGCAGCGCCTGGTCGACTCGACCACGGCGATCGCCAGTGACTTCAAGGACAACCTGGGTCCGGTCAACGACATCATCAACAACTCGACGCCGATCCTGAACAGCCAGGTCGACTCGGGCGACGCCATCTCCCGGTGGGCGGCCAACCTCAACGTCATCACGTCCCAGACCGCGGCGCAGGATCAGGCGTTGCGCAGCGGGTTGCAGCAGGCCGCGCCGACGGCCGATCAGCTGAACCAGGTGTTCGGCGAGGTGCGCGACGCGCTTGCCGCAGACGCTGGCGAACCTGGCGATCGTCACCGACATGCTGAAGCGCTACCACAAGGGCGTCGAGCAGGCGCTGGTGATCTTCCCCCAGGGCGCGACGGTCGCTCAGGCCGGCACCATCTTCGAGGGTGAGGGCCTGCTGCACTTCGGCCTGTCGATCAACCAGCCGCCGCCGTGTCTGACCGGGTTCGCGCCCGCGTCGCAATGGCGTTCGCCTGCCGACACCAGCATGGCGCCGCTGCCGTCCGGCACCTACTGCAAGATCCCGAAGGACTACCAGGGCAACGTCGTTCGCGGCGCTCGCAACTACCCGTGCGCCGACGTGCCCGGGAAGACGCGCCGCGACACCGAAGGAATGCCGCAGCAACGCACCGTACGTTCCGCTGGGCACCAACCCGTGGTACGGCGACCCGAATCAGATACTCACCTGCCCGGCGCCTGCCGCCCGATGCGATCAGCCGGTCAAGCCCGGATACGTGGTGCCCGCACCGACGATCAACAACGGCATGAACCCATTGCCCGCCGACCAACTGCCCGGAACGCCACCCCCGGTCAGCGACCCGCTCACCGCCCCCGGCCAGGGCTCCATCAGCTGCAGTGGGCAGCAGCCCAACCCGTGCATCTACACTCCGGCATCAGGTCCTGCGGCTATCTACAGCCCATCCAGCGGTGAGGTCGTTGGGCCCGACGGGGTCAACTACACCGTCAATTCAAGCAAACCAGGAGACGACGGATGGAAGGAGATGCTGGCACCAGCCAGCTGAACCCCACCGGACAAGAAACCGATGCGCCGGAGGATCCGGTTGCGGCAGTCGTAGCAGAGCAGGACGAGGACACCGAGCCAGAAGCCCCGGCTGACGATATCGCCGAGGGTGTGGTGGACGGTCGGCGCCAGGAGCGCCTCGGCCGAGGGTGGTTCGTCGGAATCTGTGCGGTGCTGGTGCTCTTGGCGGCAGGCGTCGGCGTCGGCGGCTACCTCGCCCTGCGGTCCCATGACCAGAGCGAGGCGATCGCCCGCGACGATGCCCTCGCCATCGCGCGCGCCAAGGAGTGCGTCGCGGCGACGCAGGCCCCCGACGCCGCGGCGATGACGGCGAGCCAGTCGAAGATCATCGAGTGCTCGACGGGCGACTTCGCCGTGCAGGCCAACCTGTACGCCGGAATGCTGGTCGACGCGTACCAGGCGGCCAGCGTCAACGTGCAGGTGTCCGACCTGCGGGCCGCCGTGGAACGGCACAATCCGGACGACTCCGTCGACGTGCTGGTGGCGGTTCGCGTCAAGGTGACCAACTCGGCAGGCCGCCGATCAGGAGCAGGGCTACCGGCTGCGGGTGAACATGGCCCGCGCCGACGGGACGTACAAGGTCGCGAAGCTGGATCAGGTCACGTCGTGACGGCGGTGCTCGAAGAGACGACGGAGGCGCCGGTCACGGACGCCGAGACCATCCGCCTCGCGTCCTGGCCTGCGCGCGCCGGTGCGCTCGCGGTGGATCTGCTGCCCGGCGCCGCGGTGATCGCGACGATGTGGCTGCTCGCCGCGACGGCACCGCTTCGGGGCTGGCTCTGGTGGGTGTTCGTCGGCGTGGCGGCGGTCGCCTTCGTGGCGACGATCGTGAACAGGTGGGTGCTGCCGTCGCTGACCGGCTGGAGCCTGGGCCGCGCGCTCTTCGGTATCCGCGTGGTGACGCGGTCCGGCGACCCGGCGGGCAGCGCCCGGCTGTTGCTCCGCGACCTCGCCCATCTGCTGGACACGGCAGCCCTGTTCGTCGGCTGGTTGTGGCCGCTGTGGGACAGCCGGCAACCGCACCTTCGCCGACCTGCTCTTGCGCACCGAGGTCACGGTGGTCGCACCCGCGCGAAGCAACGTGCGCCGGAACGTGGGCGTCGTGTTCCTGGTGGCCGCGCTGCTCTGCGCGGCGGGCTGCGGCCTGGGCTACCAGTCGGTCTACCGGCACGACCGTGCCGTCGAGAGGACCCGCACCGAGATCGCCGCGCAGGGCCCGCGGATCGTCGAACAGATGCTCAGCTACGGCACCGCGACGGTGAAGGACGATTTCGCCAGGGCGCAGTCGCTGGCCACCGACGGGTACCGATCGCAGCTGGTCGACCAGCAGCAGGCCGTCCAGAAGGCCGGCGTCGACGGCCAACGAGTACTGGGCCGTCAGCAGCGCCATCCTGTCGGCGTCGCCGGATCAAGCCGGGATGCTGCTGGCTCTGCAGGGGCAGCGCGGTGACGATCCGAACAGCCTCAAGTTCATCACGGCGACGGTCCAGGTCGAGTTCGAGCGGTCGGCCGACGGCCACTGGCGCGTCGCCAACCTCACGGTCCTGAAGAGGCCGCAGACGAACGCGCCGGCCCAATGAGCCCGCGCCGGCAGATCGACACCGCAGACCGCGAGTACTTCACGGCCACGCCGAAGCGTCGGCTGCGGTGGGGACTTCCACTCGTCACGACGTTGGCGGTCCTCGTCGTCGCGGCGGCGCTCGCGGCGAGCATCTTCATGGTGGTCGGCCACGAGAGCTACCGGCGCACCCAGGTCCGCGACGTGGAGGCCATCGACTACGTGCGCGGCTTCATGACGACGTACACGACGCTGGACCCGTTCCACGCCAACGACTATGCCGACCGCGTCGCTGGCGCAGGGCACGGGTGACTTCGCCAAGGCCTTCAAGGAGAAGGTGAACGAGATCGTCATCCAGGTCGCGCGGGCCGAACCCACCACCGGCAGCGTCGTCGCGGCAGGCGTGCAGCGGTGGAACGACAACGGCAGCGCCGACGTCCTGGTGGCCACCAAGATCAGCACCACGGGTCCGGACGGGAAGTCCACCATCGAGAGCGGCAACCGCTGGGTGATCACGACCATTGAGGAGGGACAGCAGTGGAAGATCAGCCAGCTGATCCAGGTGATCTGACGGCCGCCGCCCCGGTACCGCAGGGCAAGGCCGCGCGCAGCAGGCACCGCCTGCCGAGGCAGAAGCTGCGGCAGGAGGGCCAGGACGACGCGACCGATTCGGATGCGACCGACGTCGCGGAGGCGCCCACCAATCGGATCCAGAATCGGATCTAGCGTCGGATCCAGAGGTGGACTCCGAGGTCGAGGACACCGTCGCGGCCGAGGATGTGGCGCCGGTCGCCGAGGCGGCCGAGGCCGACACGCAAGAGCCCGCGTCGAAACGCCGCCGGTTCCCGTGGCGGCGGACCAAGTCGGCCGAGACCGCCGACTCGGTGGGGGAGGCGGCACCCGCGCCCGTCGAGGCGCCGGACACCACAGCCGCAGTCGGCGTATCCGATGCCGCATCCGGACACCGGAATCCGACGCCGAGGCCGAAATCGGCATTCCGAGACGTCGGAATCCGACTGGGAGGCGTCCGAGCCCGAGGCCGAGCCGATCCTCGTACCGCACCGCACTGCGGGTCGCGGGCTGAAGGTCGCTGCGGTCGTGGCAGGCGCCCTCTTCGTCGGAGCCACGGCATTTGCGGGGGCGACGATCCAGCCCTACCTGGCCGATCGGGCCGCCGCTCACACCAAGTTCGAGATCGCGGAGACCGCGGCGGACGCCATCACGACGCTGTGGACCTACACGCCCGACGACATGGACTCGCTGCCGGATCGTGCCGGGAGATACCTGGCGGGCGACTTCGCCGTCGAGTATCGGCGGTACATCGACGCCATCGTCGAGTCCAACAAGCAGGCTCAGGTCTCCAACAGCACGCAGGTGCTCGGGGCGGCGGTCGAATCGCTGTCTCCGACGGAGGCGTCTGCGCTCGTGTACACGAACTCGGTCGCGACCAGCCCGAGGACCAAGGGCATCCCGTCGCTGCGGTATCTGTCCTACCGCCTGAACATGGAGCTGCGGAACCGGCAGTGGCTGATCACCAAGATGACGGCGATCACCTCGCTGGACCTGACGCCGCGGCTTTAGCGCCAACTGCGGCCATGACGCCGACGGCTAGCCTGTAGCGCATGCCATCAGTACTCATCACGGGCGCTGCCCGTGGTATCGGCCGGTCGATCGCCGAGCACCTTGCGGGCCGTGGGTGGGACGTCATCGCCGGCGTGCGAACGGAAGCGGACGCCCTGGCCGTCGCGGCCGCCAGCCCGCGGCGGATCACCGCGGTGATCCTGGACGTGACCAACGACGAACACATCGCGGCACTCGTCGCCGCCCTGCCCGCCCGGCTCGACGGCATCGTGAACAACGCGGGCATCGCGGTCAGCGGACCGATCGAGACCGTCACCACCGAGGACTGGCGAAAGCAGCTGGAGGTCAACGTGATCGGCGCGCTCGCCGTGACCCGCGCGGTACTGCCGCGGCTGCGTGAGTCGCGCGGCAGGATCGTGTTCATCTCGAGCGTGAACGGCAGGCTCTCGATGCCGATGGTCGGCGCGTACAGCGCGTCGAAGTTCGCGCTCGAGGCCGCCGCCGACGCGCTGCGGATGGAACTCGCGCAGTGGCACATCTCGGTTTCGCTGGTGGAACCCGCGCAGACCGACACCGACATGTGGCGCACGGCCGACACCATGGTCACCGAGACCGTGGCCGCGCTGACGCCCGAGCACCGCGCGCTGTATGCCAGGCACATCGACGGCATGAAGAAGTTCGTCCGCATCTCGCAGCGGATGGCGGGGGATCCCGCGAAGGTGTCGGCGGCCGTGGAGAAGGCACTCACCGCGAATCGGCCGCGCGCCCGCTACGTCGTTGGCGCGGGCCCCAAGGCTCAGGTGGCGCTGATGACCAACCTGCCCGCAGCCGTCCGGGACCGCTTGTTGCGGAAGGTCTCCGGGCAGCCGTAGCGGACGACGCCGTGGACGCCTTCGTCAAACGCAACCCCGAAGCCCCGCCGGGCTTCTTCGCCTGCGAAGCGGCGGGTCTGAGGTGGCTCGCGGCTGCCGACGGTGGCACGGCGTGCGCCAGGGTCCTCGGTCACGATGAGACGAGTCTGACCCTGGAGCGGCTGAGCTCGGTGGCGCCGAATCGGCAGGCGGCCCACGGTTTCGGCCGTTCGCTCGCCCGCACCCACGATGCCGGTGCCGAGGCGTTCGGCGCAGCGCCCGAGAACTGGTCGGGGCCAGGCTATTTCGGCCCTCTGCATTCGCCGCTTCCGATGTCACTGACGGGCCACCCGACGTGGGGCGGGTTCTATGCGGCGGAGCGGTTGTCGCCGATGGCGGAGCTGGCCGGGCCGCGGTTGGGGCCGGACGTCGCGACGACCGTTCAGCGGGTGATAACGCGTTGCGAGCGAGGCGATTTCGACGACGGCGACCGTCCCGCGCGCCTGCACGGCGATCTGTGGAGCGGCAACGTCATGTGGACGTCCGCGGGCGTGGTGCTGATCGACCCCGCCGCGCACGGTGGTCACCGCGAGACCGATCTGGCCATGCTGGCATTGTTCGGCTGCCCCTTGCTGGCGGCGGTGATCGATGGTTACCAGACCGAACGACATTTGCTGGCCGGCTGGCGCGACCGCAATGGCCTGCATCAGCTCTATCCGTTGCTGGCGCACGTCGTGCTGTTCGGTGGCGGCTACGTGGAGCAGGCCGGGGCGGCGGCCCGCAGCGCGCTGGCCATCTCGAGGTGACCGGTGTGACCTGTCCAAGCGATGCCCGCCGCCACCTCGGCACCGCGTCTGAAATAGCAAGGACACATAACTGGCGAGTGGGAGTCAACTCCGAATAGAGTTTGCGAAGTTCACAACCCCGAACGTTGTTGCGAGAGCGTCGATCCGAGCAGTCCGGATTCCGAAGCCGCTTGTCTTCAAATTTGCCAGCAATTGCTAGTATTGGCGCGAGCGCAAGTGTTAACGTCGGCGTAAGCACGTGACATGTTCGGGGAATGGACTGGTCGGATGGCTGACAGGCATCGCAGGATCGGCGCACGGGCCAGGCGAATCGCCATGCTGAGCGCCGCTACCGCAACGGCGACCGCCATGACCGTCGGGGTCGCTCCGCCACCAGAGAAGGACCACGCGGCTGCCGTCAATGCGAACGTCGACCTGGCGGCCGCGATCAAGTTGCTGCCGAACCACGATCGGGTGCGCCGACCTTACCGCGCGGACTCGGGCGACCCAGAGCCTGGTGAACAAGCTGCTCGTCGACATCCCCGCCAACCTGCTGCCGGACATCCTCGCGACGATCTCGCTCGATCTCCCCATTCTCGACAGGCTGCTCCCCGCGGTGGGTCTCGGCGACCAGCAGCTGCTCACCAAAGTCCTGGATCTGCTCGGCGTCGACGAGATCGCCCACAACACCCTGACCGGTCTGCTCGCGCTGTTCGGCCTGGATCTCGCCGATCCGTTCAACCTGTCGAACCTCCTTGGCGACAGACTCGGCGTCAACATCGTCATCGCGGGCCCGGAGTTCGCGGCGCTGAAGATGCTCGGCCTCGACTTGGGACGGGTGCCGTCGCTGCCGAACTCGGTGGCCAACGAAATAAACGGAACCCCGTACTTGAAGATCGGCCTCAACGGCGTCCTCGACGTCCTCGATGTCCGCCTCATCCCCACCGTCGGGTTCGGCATCGGCGCGTTCTCCGTGGCGGTGGCCTACCAGCAGGTGCTCGAGCAGCTCAAGTTCCAACCCGGCGGCTCCGAGTACGACGGCGTCAATCCGCTGCTCGGCAGCCTGACGATCCTGCCCATGATCCTGCTCGACAACCCGGCAAGGCCGGACGGCGGCGCATTCGCCCGCTTCGGCGCGCTGGCGAACCTGCTCGGCATCAACACCGTGAATCCCCACACTCAGCTGACCGGCAGCGGCGGGCCGCTGGGGGACTTCACCCCGTTCGGGCTTCACCTGGGCGGCGCGAACGTCCTACCGGTCCTGGTCGACGTCACCTACGAGTACCAACCGCTGTCCGACCTGGCGTCCTGGCCCAATCCCTTCACCCTGCTGAACAACTTGGCGGCCGGCCTGGCGCCCACCTATGTGCAGCGCGGGTCGAGCCTCGACGGGCTGGCCGAACAGCTCACCCCGCAGCTCGAGCAGGCGACGGCCGACGTCGGCCGACGGTAAACCGTTGGCGCTCAACCTCTATCTGACGCTGCACTCCGAGACCCTGCCGCTGCTCGAGCCGCTGTACCTGACGTCGGACGCCCTCAACATCGTCGGGCTCAGCCCGCTCGCGGTGATCCCGATGCGTCTGGCGAACGCGCTCGCGCCCGCGCTGACCATCCTCACCAACATCGGCTACGCCAACGTGGTCCAGAACCCCGACGGCACCTACACCCGGGACTTCTCGACGGCAGGCACCGAGACGCCGTTCATGTCGTTCCCGGACATCGACTACGGCAGGGTGCTGAGCGACGTCGTCACCGCGCTGGTCGGCGGGTTCCAGAAGGAGTTCTTCAGTGGCCACCCGTCGCCGAACACGCCGAATGCACTCGCCATTCTGCTGCATGCGCTGACCGGCGACGGCGGCGGCCTGTTGGGCACGGGCACGGGCACCCCGGGCGGCGGAACATCGACCACGCTGAATCCACTTGGTGGACTTGGCGATCTGCTGAACAACGTTCTTGGCGGACTGCTCGGCAACGTGTTCGGTGCACTGAACCCGCAGGCTGCCCAACAGACGCAGGCACTGACGGCTTCGTCGGTGCCCTCGTCGAACGCCAGGATGGTCTCGCTGGCGGCCACCGACCCGACCGGCCCGACCGACGAGAATGCCGCCGCCGCAACGGAAACGAAGACGACCCGGCGGCACCGCCAAGGACGGCGACCGAAGGACGGCGCCGCAAGGACGGTCCGGCGACGGACCAGACGGAGCGCCGCGGCAGGCGACACCACGGACGACGCGGGCCAGCCGAAGGCCGACGACGAAACGCCTCCCAAGCATGCGAAGCCCGACGACGGGTCGCAGCCGGCCGCCGGCGCCACCGGTGACCGAATGCGACGCCGAGGAAGCACGGACCGAAGCTCAACGTGGTCCGCGACGGCGCGAACGCCTCCTCGCCGCAGGATGCCAAGCCGGACAAGAAGACTGGCGGTGCCGAGGCAGGCAAGAAGGACGCCGAACCGACGGGTGCTGCCGATGCCTCCGCGGGAAGCGGTACCTCGACGGGTGGGGCCGCCTCGGGCAACGCCGCCTGAGGCGCTAGTTGAACGCGAGCCAGCTGGGCAGCGCGCGTTCGCGTGCGTCGCACAGCACCTGGTAGGTGTCGCAGGAGCCCTTGGGCACACCGGCGCCCGCCCACATGCCGCCGGTGTCGCGCCGCAGCACGATGGCCGACGATCCGCCGCCGTCGAGCAGGATCGCGGTGTCGCTGCCCAACCCGCGGAACAGATCCTGGATCTGGTCGGGGGTGTAGCTGCCGCCCTGGAAGACGTACATCTCGTCGCGATCCCTGGCGTAGGCGATCGCGGTGCGTGCCGCGCTCGGGCCGGGGTCGTTCATCTGCGTGGTGTCTCCTGGGGCCAGCAGGCCGAGGCCGCTGACCGCGACGAACCGCGTGCCCTTGTCCATCAGGTTCTTGATCACCGGCGAAGCGGCGTCGTAGTCATCGGGCGCCCTCGGCGGGACGACGAACGGTGCGCCGCCGACGGGCAGGATCATCGTCGTCAGTGCGGTCCACGTCTCGTCGCCGCCGGACAGGCCCTGCTTGCCCGCATAGGCGATCGTGCCGGTCACCGCGGCGTTGGCCCGGCCCTGTCCGCGCGTGTTGTCGACGTAGGCGCCGAGCGGCGAACTGCACCCGGTCGACTTCCAGGAGCCGCCCTTCTGCCCGCGGATGTCGAAGAAGTTCGCGTTGATCGCGATGGTCGGCTGGCCCAGCGCCTGCCACGCCTGCAGCGGGCTGTAGGTCTCCGACGCCTGGAACAACCCCTCGCCGGTGCGGGCCCGCGGGTCCCGCTCGCAGCGCGACTGGTAGCCGGAGTGCGAGTCGACGAGCAGTCGGGGAGTGAGCCGTTGGGAGGCGGACTTGATGATCATCAGGTGCCCGCCGCTGGTCATCTCGTACCAGCTGCCGCCCGCGTTCGAGCATCGGTGCCGGGTTGCCGCCGCCGAAGTTGTAGACCAGATAAGAACCACGCGTGCCGGCGATCGCGTTGGCGAGGAGTTCACGACCGTCGGCCGCGCGGGCCTTCGGCGCCCCGGCCGTGGTTGCCAGCGCCGCACACAGCGCCAGCGTCGTCGCGCCCGCGACGAACCGCCGGAACTTTGCGGCTGGTGTCGGCACTGTCGCCCCTTTGGCAGATCTGCATGAGTTAGGCAACAATAATCACAGACGACCCACTGTCAACTTTCGTCACAGCTACATCACAGTCGCGCATCGGGCGAATCGCGTTGGTTCCAAAGGTATTTGCTGAATCCGTGTGACGAGTGTCGCGATGGGGACTGGAAGCGGGTCGAGTCGGGGTAACCACCGCTCATGCCAAACGTGTCTCGAACATTCTCCGTCCAGCAGACGCCCGATCGGGTGATCGACTACCTCAAGGATTTCAGCAACGCCGAGGCGTGGGATCCGGGCACCCAGACGTGTACGCGCAGCGACAGCGGACCCATCCGCGAGGGCTCCACGTGGCACAACGTATCCAAGATCGTCGGGGTCACCGCCGAACTGACCTACACGCTGAACACGTTGAGCAACCGCACGCTGGTGTTCGTCGGCACCAACGACTCGTCGACGTCGACCGACACCATCACCGTCGACGCGTCGGGCGCAGGTTCGGTGATCACCTACCACGCCGATCTGGAGATGAAGGGTGCGGCCAAACTGTTGAGCCCCGCGATGAAGATCATCTTCGAGAAGGTGGCCAACGACACCGAGAAGCAGATGACGACGGTGCTCAACGCGCTGTAGCGCTCGCTCACGTGGCCTCTCACCGTCCCGGCGGGGCGAGCCGATAGATGGCGTCGGCGTAGTCATCGGTGATGTACACCGCGCCGTCCGGCCCCACCAGTGCGTCGACCGGACGTCCCCACCGCGAACCGTCGGCATTCTGAAAGCCGCCGACGAGGGTCTTCTGGTCGCCGAGTCCACCGTCGCGCCACGGGAAGAACGACACCTCGGGCGCGCGCGGCGGCTGGCGGTTCCACGACCCGTGCACGCCCATCAACGCGCCGTGGGCGTACGGCTCCGGGAGCGCGCCGTCGACGAAGCTCAATCCGAGCGGCGCGGAGTGCGCGCCCAGACTCTGCTCGATCGGCGGCAGCGCGGCACAGTCGAGCTTGCTGCCGTCGGCGTTGGTCTGCACGTCGCGGATCAAGGGCAGGTTGGCCGGGCCGCCGTCGGGATTGCAGTACGGCCAACCCAATTCGCGACCGGGCGTCAGCTTCGCGACCGACTCCGGGGGATGTTCGTCGACGTAGTCGGGCACGACCTGGCCGTAGGACGGGCCCTGAGTGGGGACCAGCGCGTTGTCCCGGTTGTTCACCGCCGTCCACACCGCGCCGTCGGGGGCGATCGCCAAGCCGGTGCCATTGCGCACGCCGGTGGCGAACGGCTGCGCCGGCCCGCCGCCGGGCGGAACGCGCATGATGGTGGCGCGCGGCGGGTTCGCGGTGCGGTCGTCGGCGGTGACGTTGCCCGTGGAACCGATCGAGAAGTACACGGCGCCATCGGGTCCCACCGCGACGCTCTTCAGGGCGTGAGCGTATGCCCCACCCAGGTCGGGGCTGCGTGCATCCGGCAGGCCGGCCGCGACGGTGCGCCGGTTGGTTGCGGTCTCGTTCGCATAGTCGTAGGCGTCGACCTGATCGCTTTCGGCGACGTAGAGCGTCGTCCCGGCGAACGCGAGACCGTGCGGTTGGTCCAGGCCGTCGAGCAGCAGATTGTCCAGCGGCCCCGCGCCCGTCGGTGCGAGCCGGATGACCTGGCCGGTGCTTGGCACGGACACCAGCATGTCGCCGTCGGGAGTCCACACCGCGAGCCGCGGCTTCGGCAGCCGGTGCCATACCGATATCGTCCAGCCCTTGGGCACCAGGGCCTTTCGCGGCTCGTCGAACGGTGGCGCCGTCAGGTCGTCGTCGGGCACCGTAACGGTGACCTCTTCGAGCCCTGCCTCTGCGGGCGGCTGCGTCGCCGACGCTTGGGCCGGCGAGGGAGCCGGAGCCGACGACGAGCATCCCGCGAGGAGGATGCCGACCAGGCCGATGGCCACGGTCGCACGAAAGGGGTTACGCCGCAGCAATACCCGCATGCATCTCCCAAACCAGGATCTCGGATGGCGCCGTCGCGGTGACGCGCTGGCCACCCGACGCGGTGAACCTGACCGCGTCGCCCTCGGTCAGCGGGCCTGCCCCTTCGAGGGTGACCTCGCCGCGCGGTACGAACAGGTGCAGGTAGGGGGCGTGCGGCAGTTCGACGCTGTCGCCCGGTTGCAGCCGCGCACCCCGCAGTGCGGCGTAGCGGTTGCGGATCGTGATGGCGGCGTCGCCGGCGTGCTCGGGCATGCCGGAGGCGATGGTCACCAGCCCGCCCCTCAGCAATTCGTCGTCGATCTCCAGTTGCTGGTAGCCGGGAGTGATGCCCGACTCGTCGGGCACTACCCACATCTGCACGAAATGCACTGGCTCTTCATGGGTTTCGTCACCGGTGAGCGTCCACGAGTCGTTCTTCTCCGAGTGCAGGATCCCGCTTCCCGCAGACATCCGCTGCGCCAGCCCGGGGTAGATGACGCCGGAGTGGCCGGTGGAGTCCTGGTGCACCAGCGACCCGCGCAGCACCCAGGTGACGATCTCCATGTCGCGGTGCGGGTGGGTGTCGAAGCCCTGTCCCGGCTTGACGACGTCGTCGTTGTTCACCAGGAGCAGCCCGTGGTGCGTGTTGGTGGGGTCGTAGTTCGAGCCGAACGAGAACGAGTGCTTGGAGTCCAGCCACGAGATCTTCGTGGCGGCGCGGTCGGCCGCGCGCCGGACGTCGACGGTTTCGGTGCTGGTCATGACGATCACTCCTCGGAGGTCCCCGCCAGCCTAGGTGGCTGGCACTGGACAAGACAACATAGATGATGTGTCATGTATTCCGTGTGGCTGTCCGAGGATGAGCAACGGGTATGGCGCAACCATCTGACGATGACCGCGCAGCTGCAGTCGGCGATGAGCCGTGCAGCTTCAGGCCGACTGTGGACTGTCGCTGCCCGACTACGACGTCCTCGTCGCCCTCGACGAACGGCCGGGATGCCGGATTTCCGAGCTCGGCGAGCGGCTGGGCTGGGAGCAGAGTCGGTTGTCGCACCAACTGAGCCGGATGCGGGCGCGTGGTCTGATCGAGCGCAGGGGCGCGACCGACGACCGGCAGGGCGGCCACCGTCGAACTCACCGCCGACGGCCGGGCGGCGCTGCAAGCCGCGGCGCCGGGTCATGCCGATTTGGTGCGCACGCTGGTGTTCGACGGTGTCTCCGCGGCCGACCTACGCGTCGTCGAGCGCTGGACGGCCGGCGTACTGGCGCGGATCGAGCGACCTACCAGTCCGTCTCGTCGAACGTGATCACGCCGCGGATGTTCTTGCCGTCGAGCATGTCCTGGTAACCGTCGTTGATGTTGTCCAGCGAGTAGACGTTGGTCACCATCTCGTCGATCATCAGCAGGCCCGACTTGTACAAGGCGACCAGCTTCGGCGTCTCGACGTGGGAGTTGCCGCCACCGAAGATGTTGCCCTTCAACGTCTTCTGCAACATCGTGAAGAGGAACAGGTTCAGCTTCACGTCGACGTCCATGATCGATCCCATGCCCGTCACCACGCAGGTCCCGGTCTTGGCGGTCAACGTCATCGCCTCTTCGACGTACTCGCCGCGCATCTCGCCCACCGCGATGATGGTCTTGTCGGCCATCAGGCCGTGGGTGACGTCGATCATCGGACCGATGGCCTCGGCCATCGACGGGTAGGCGTGCGTGGCGCCGAACTTGATGGCCTGATCGCGCTTCCACTCGTTGGGGTCGATCGCGATGACCGTCTTCGCGCCCGAGATCACCGCACCCTGCAGGGCGCTCATGCCGATGCCACCGACGCCGATGATCGCGACGGTGTCACCGGGCTGGACCTGTGCGACGTTGGTGGCCGAACCGAACCCGGTGGGCACCGCGCAGCCCATGATGGCGGCGGTTTCGAACGGCACGTCCTCGTCGATCTTGACCACGGAGTCCTTGTGCACCGTCATGTACGGCGCGAACGTGCCGAGCAGGTTCATCGGCGACACCTCGTGCGACCCGGCGTGCACGCGCGACGTCCCGTCGGCGATGGCCTTGCCGCCCAGCAGCACCGCGCCGCGGTCGCACAGTGACCGGTAGCCCTTGAGGCAGGGTGGGCACTGCCCGCAGGCGGGGATGAAGGCGAGGATGACGTGGTCGCCCTCCTCGATGCCCGTGACGTTCCTGCCGACCTTGGTCACCACGCCTGCGCCTTCGTGTCCGCCGAGTGCGGGCAGGCCGATGGGCGTCGCGCCCGTGGTCAGGTGGTAGTCGGAATGGCACATGCCCGCGGCATGCATCCGGATCTGCACTTCGTCGGCGACGGGATCACCCAGATCGATCTCGTCGACCTTGAACGGCGAATTGAGCTCCCACAGCAGAGCACCCTTGGTCTTCATGGCGGCGATCATAGAACACGTTCCAGAAAGCCTGTCAACCATGGCCCCCAGCTGCGCCTATGGCGTGCTACACCTCGTCACCGGTGAGTGGCCACTTATCGGGCTGGCGACGCCGTCTGCACAGGGCATAAGTGGCCACTCGAGCCTGTGGATAACCGGGCTTCGGCACAGTCGATTTGTCGCAGCGCTTCGTCAGCGTGAGCTCATGACAGTCTCAAATTCGCCGTTCATCGGCACCGAAGCGCTCGCCCGCGGCGAGGTGAGTCCGGGAATCTTGCAACGCGAGTACGACCGGATCTACCGCAACGTCTACGTGCCGAAGGGCAGCGAGCCCACGGCTGCACACCGGGCGGTCGCGGCGTGGCTGTGGTCCGATCGGCAAGCGACTGTTGCGGGCTTGTCGGCCGCGGCGTTGCACGGCGCCAAGTGGATCGACCCCAGCCTTCCCGCCGAGTTGTACCGGCGGAACGGCAAGCCGGCCGCAGGCATCCTCATCCACCGCGACGAGTTGCGCGACGACGAACGGCAGCTGGTTCGTGGCGTCCCGCTGACCACGCCCGCGCGGACGGCGTTCGACCTCGGGCGGCGGCCCGGGCGCACGCTGGCGTTGATCCGGGTGGACGCACTGGCCAACGCGACGGCTCTGCGACCGGCCGCCATCGAGGGCCTGATCGAGCGTCATCCCGGCGTGCGAGGGCTGCGGCAGCTGCGTGACGTAGTCGACCTGATGGACGGCGGGGCCGAGTCGCCTCAGGAAACGCGCACGCGATTGGTCCTCGTCGATGCGGGGCTGCCACGGCCGCAGACGCAGATCGGCGTGGACCGGTGGCGCATCGACATGGGGTGGGAGGAGTTCAAGGTCGGCGTCGAATACGACGGAGAACAGCACTGGAAGGACCCTCGCCAACACGAACGCGACATCGACCGGCTCGCGGAGCTCCTTGCGCGGGGATGGCTGATCGTGCGGGTGAGCGCCGACATGTTGCGATGCCGACGCGAGGTGATCGTCAGTCGAACGTGCACGGCCCTCCGGCAAGCCGGTGCCGAATGGCCAGTCATCGCGCGAATTCTGGGCGATCGGGCGGCATAGGTGGCCACTCGACTACAGGGAGGTGGGCAGTCCGAACTTCTCGAACAGTCCGTTCGCGTGAAACGCCACCACGTGCGATATCCCGCCAGGGCGAATCTCCAGCACGTGCAGCTGGAACTCCTCGTGCGCGCCGGTCTCCCGGTTGAGCATGTACAGCGCGGCGGCGGGCTGGCCGTTGGCGGTGATCCGCACGAAGCGCATGTCGCCTGCGCCCTCGGCGGGGCAATGCGTCTTGGAGAGCGGGACGATGTTCTCCGGGCCCTGATACCAGCCGTCGAACGGCGGCATCTCGAAGACCGCCTCGGCGGTGAACAGCTCGACGAGCTTGTCGATGTCGTACGCCTCGAACGCGGCGATGTAGCGGCCGAGCAGATCCTGCGCCTCGGGGTCCTCCGGCGCGGCGACGGCGTCGTCCTCGCTGGGATCGACCGACTCGAGCTGCGCGCGGGCGCGTTGCAGCAGGCTGTTGACGGCGGCGGTGGACGCGCCGATCGCGTCGCCGACCTCGGCGGCCTTCCACTGCAGCACGTCGCGCAGCACCAGCACCGCCCGCTGCCGGGGCGACAGGTGTTGCAGCGCCGCGATGAACGCCAGCCGCACCGACTCGCGGGACCCGACGATCACCGACGGATCGGACGGGTCATCGTGCGTGCGTGTCCGGCAGCGGCTCCAGCCAGGGCACCTCGTTGTGTTCGGTGATGTCGCCGTGGGGATCGGACGCGGGCGCGCCGAGGCCCGACGGGCAGCGGCCTGCGCTTGCCGACCGTCGAGCGCGGTCAGGCAGGTGTTGGTGGCGATGCGGTACAGCCAGGTGCGCACCGACGACTTGCCCTGGAACCCGTCGTAGGACTTCCAGGCCCGCAGGTAGGTCTCCTGGACCAGGTCCTCGGCGTCGTGCAGCGACCCCGTCATGCGGTAGCAGTGCGCGAGCAGCTCGCGCCGGTAGCGCTGGGCATCGGCGAGAAAGGCGTCCTTGGATCGAAGTCGACGAGCTCTTCGGCGAGCACGCTCACGAATGCGAGCCTACCCAGACCGTGTGACACGCGACACCATCGCCGTCTGGCCCGCCCAGCGTCGCCCGATAGTCTCCCCTGATGGCCACAACCCGCAGCGAACGCAGCTTCGACGGTGTCGGCGGCGTTCGCATCGTGTACGACGTGTGGACCCCGGACGAGGCCGAGTCCGGTCGGTGTGGTGATCCTGTCGCACGGCTACGCCGAACACGCCCGCCGCTACGACCACGTCGCGCAGCGGTTCGGCGAGGCCGGGCTCATCACCTACGCCCTCGACCACCGCGGACACGGCCGCTCCGGCGGCAAGCGGGTCTACCTGAAGAACATCTCCGAGTACACCGGCGACTTCGATCACCTCGTCGGCATCGCCACCGCCGAGCATCCCGCGATCTCAAGCGCGTCGTGCTCGGCCACAGCATGGGCGGCGGCATCGTGTTCGCCTACGGCGTCGAGCACCCCGACGACTACGCCGCTGATGGTGCTGTCCGGGCCCGCGGTGGACGCCCAGGACGCGGTGTCGTCGGTGATGATCGCCGTCGCCAAGGTGGTCGGCAGCCTGCTGCCCGGGCTGCCGGTGCGAGAACCTGCCCGCCGACGCGGTCTCGCGCGACCCCGAGGTGGTCGCCGCCTACGAGGCCGACCCGCTGGTGCACCACGGCAAGCTGCCCGCCGGCATCGCCAAGGCGCTGATCGGCGTCGGCGAGACGATGCCGCAGCGCGCCGTCGGCGTTGACGGCGCCGCTGCTCGTGGTGCACGGCGGCCAGGACAAGCTGATCCCCGTCGAGGGCAGCCGCCGCCTGGTCGAATGCGTCGGCTCCGATCGACGTCGCACCTCAAGGTCTACCCCGAGCTCTATCACGAGGTGTTCAACGAGCCGGAGCGCGCCGGGTGCTCGACGACGTCGTGTCGTGGATCGAGGTCCGGCTGTGAAAACCGTTGGCCGTCAACCGTTCTGCGCTGCTGACCGCCGTTGCTGGTGCTGGCGTCGGGCTGCTCGTCCGGGTCAGGCCGGCACGGGTCCGCGCCACCGTCGAGCGCGCCGACCGCGACCGCTGCGCGCGGCTGGGTCGAGGACGAGGTCACGTTCGTCGACCGCCGGCGGGCTGACCATCCACGGCACCTACCGGCACCTGGCCGACGGCCGCGCCCGGCCCCGCGGCGCTGCTGATCTCCGAGAGCGGCAACACCGACCGCAACGGCGACAACGCGGTGGCCGGTCCGGTCGGCAACATGCGCCAGCTGGCGGAGTACCTGTCCGGCAAGGGCGTCGCCAGCCTGCGTTACGACAAGGTCGGGCACCGGCAAGACCGGGCTTGGCCCCTACGCGCTGCACCCCAGGCGACGTCGGCAGCGCCGTCTACACGCGCGGGCGCCAAGGCCGCGGTGCGCTTCCTCGCCGAACAACCCGGCACCGACAAGTCCAGGATCTCGGTCTATGGGCTGGGGGAGGGCACCGTCGCACGCGATGGCGCTGGCGGTCGACACCAGCCCCGACGCCCCGAAGATCCACTCGCTCGGCCTCTTTCAGCCGCTGTCCGGCCGCTACCTCGACATCATCACCGGCCGGGTGCGCGCCGACGTCGACGTCCGCCGTCAGGTCCGGTGCGAAGACGCGTCAACAGGCGCGACGACGTGCTCGCCACCTGGAACGCGGCCGTCGTCGCAGGCCCGCACCACGGGCACCGCGCCGGCGAAGCTGCCCGAGGGACTCGGCGCCATCCTCAACCCGGGCAACGTCAAGGCCGTCGTCGAGGCCGACGCCATCGACCCGCTGGCCGTGGCCGCCACGGTGCCCGCAGGCACCCCGGTGCTGCTGACGTGTTCGGACTCCGACGGCCAGGCCGACTGCGCCGCCGAGAAACCGCTGATCGACGCGCTCGGCCACACCGCGCTGACGGTCGTCGAACTCAAGGGCGTCAACCACGTGCTGCGCGACGATCCGACCGACAACGTCGCGAACTACGCCAAGAAGGACCCGCTGTCGCCGCAGCTGATCACCGCGCTCGACGGCTTCGTCGGCAAGTAAGTGGCTAGACTGCGGCAATGACCAGAACAGTTGTCGCTACCGCTACGGCGGCCCGGAAGTCCTTGCGCTACAAGACATCGAGCTGCCCGAACCTCGGTGAGGGCCAGGTGCTCGTCGACGTCCGCGCGGCGGGTACCAATCCGGTCGACTACAAGCTGTACAGCGGCGAGATGGGCGCGACCCGGCCCGGCTGCCCATGCCGATCGGGATGGAGGCGGCAGGCGTCGTCGCCGCGGTGTCGCCAGGAGCGAGCCGGATACACCGGGGCACTGACAGTCGGCGACGAGGTGATCGTCACCAACGTCAGCGGCGGATACGCCGATCAGGTCATCGCCGACGGCTCCGACGTGGGGCACAAGCCGCGAGTCGCTGACGCTTCGACGAGGCCGCCGGGCTGCTGCTGGTCGGCGGCACCGCGTGGCACCTGTTGACGAACACCGAGTGTGGGGACGGGTGACACCGTGCTGATCCACGGCGCCAGCGGTGGCGTCGGGCTGATGGCCGTGCAACTGGCGGTCGCGCGCGGGGCCAAGGTGATCGCCACCGCGAGCCCGTCCCGGCACGATCAGCTGCGCGGATACGGTGCCGAGCCCGTCGCCTACGGCGAAGGGACTGGCCGACCGGGTGCGCGCGATCGGCCCGGTCGACGCCGCGCTGGACCTGGTCGGCACCGACGAGGCGCTCGACACCTCGGTCGAACTGGTCGCCGACCGCGGCCGGATCGCCACCATCGCCGGCTTCGCCCGGGCGGGTGAGCTCGGCATCGCGGTGCTGACCGGCGCCGACGGCGGTCAGGCGATCCGCGACGCCGCCAGCGCCCGGAACTGATCAAACTGGCGGCGGCGGGCAAGCTGGAAGTGACCGTGGACAAGGTCTTTCCGTTGGACCGAGGCGGCCGAGGCGCACCGCTACCTGCAGACCGGGCACGCCCGCGGGCAAAGTCGTACTGGTTCCCTAGATTCGAGCATGCGCATGACTGACGACAAGATGCTGGCGCGCATCGCCGCACTGCTGCGCCAGGCCGAGAACACCGACAACGCCCACGAAGCCGAGGCGTTCATGGCGGCCGCGCAACGGCTGGCCACCACCACGTCGATCGACCTCGCGGTGGCCCGTGCGCACGCCGCGACCCGCACTCCGGCGCAGGTGCCGATGCAGCGCACCATCACCATCGGCGAGGCGGGCACCAAGGGGCTGCGCACCTACGTCCAGCTCTTCGTGGTGATCGCGGCCGCCAACGACGTGAAGTGCGACGTCGCGTCGAACTCGACGTTCGTGTACGCCTACGGGTTCGCCGAGGACATCGACGCCACCCACGCGCTGTACGCCAGCCTGGTGGTGCAGATGGTGAAGGCCTCCGACGGCTACATCGCCACCGGCGCAGCACCGGCCCACCCCGACCATCACGGCGCGGCTGAACTTCCAGTTGGCGTTCGGCGCCACGGGTGGGCCAGCGGCTGAGCGACGCCCGTGAGGAGGCCAAGGCCGCGGCCACCAGCGACCGTGTCCAGCAGCCGGGTACGGCTATTGCGTTGCGCAACAAGGACATCGAGCTCAAGATCGTTCTACCGTGAGGCATCGAAGGCGCGCGGCACGTGGCGGGCCAACAGCGCGTCGGCGGGCTATTCCTCGGCGGCCGGCGCGCAGGCGACCGCGCCGGGAAGCGGGCCCGGCTCGGTCCGAGCACGGAACTGGCCGGTTCCCGCGGCGCACTGGACGGGTGACGGCACGCCGTGCCGCGTGACGCCCAACGCGCAAAGGTCTATGCCGCAGAGCAATTCGTGCGGACGCTGTTCGACCGCGCGCACCAGCACGGCACCGGCACCATCGAGTTCTTCGGGGCCAACCTCACCCTGCCGCCGGAGGCGCGGTTCGCCTCGGTCGATTCCGTGCAGCGCTACGTCGACGACGTGCTCGGCCATCCCGTCGGTGCGCAGACGGTGGCCTGCCGCCGAGCCGCTGGCCGTGCGCGCTCGCCGGGGAACCACCGCCGCCCACTACGAGTACGACGGAGACCTCGCCACCATCGCGGTCCCGGACCGGCACACCACGTGGGCGCTGCGGGAACTGGTGGTGCTGCACGAGATCGCCCACCACCTGTGCCAGGACCGAGCCGGCGCACGGGCCGGAGTTCGTCGCCGCGTTCTGCGAGCTGACCGAAACGGTGATGGGCGCCGAGGTCGGACACGTGCTGCGCGTCGTCTACGCGAAGGAGGGCGTGCGGTAGCTGTCCACGGTTAACGTGGAGTCGATGACTCAACCCGATCCCCAGGCGCTCGACGCCATGTTCAACCGACTGCTCCGCACCGAGGACGACGTGCTCGCCGAGACCAGGCAAGCCGCCGATGAGGCAGGGATGCCGCGGATCGAGGTCTCCGCTCAGCACGCCAAACTCCTGTCGCTGCTCGCCGAACTGCGACAGGCCACCCGGGTGCTCGAGATCGGTACGCTCGCCGGCTACAGCACCATCGCCCTGGCCCGCGGTGCCGGACCCGACGGGCGGGTCGTCACCCTGGAGTACGACGCCCGCCACGCCGAGGTGGCGCGGGCCAACCTGGCGCGGGCAGGCGTCGACGACCGTGTCGAGGTCATCGTCGGTGCCGCGCTGGACAGCCTGCCGCATGCTCGCCGAACGCGGCGAACGGTTCGACATGTTCTTCATCGACGCCGACAAGGAGAACAACGTCGCGTACGTGCGGTGGGCGATCGAGTTGGCGACGCCGGGCGCGCTCATCGTGATCGACAACATCGCCCGCTCCGGGCGGGTTCTCGACCCGGCTGCGGACGACCTCCAGGCGCGCGCCGTGCGGGACATGTTCGAGATGATGGGCACCCACCCGCGACTGGACACCGCCGCCATCCAGACCGTCGGCACCAAGGGCTGGGACGGCTTCGCGGTGGCCCTGGTGAGGTAGCGACATGCGCGGTGACCCGTTGACCCCGCGCTGACGGCGGACCTATCGTGAGGCCGGGCGCGCAGGACCGCCCGACGTCCGCTCGAAGGGGCTCAGCCTCCCTGCCAGCATCACCTCGCTCGTGCCGAACGACCTCTTTCCTCGGCCCGACCTCGCGGACGCCGGGCTCGGAAGGAGGCCGTCATGGCCAGCTCTCTGCCCACCAACCCGTCACTGGACCGGCTCAAGGTCGATGCCCGTCGCCTGCAGCGCGGGATCATCGCCGCGGACGCCGAGGCGGTCGCCCTCGTCCAGCGGTACCACCCGAGGCCGTCGCTCGCGCTGGACCTCGCATCGGAACGAAGCCCCGTCCCGGTTCGCCCTGCACGACGCGCAGCTGACCGTGGCCCGGCGGTACGGCTTCACCGGTTGGCCCGCGCTGGTGCACTACCTGGAGGTCGCCGCCGAGCTCAGCGTCGATCCGAGTGCCGTCGACGAGGACGCCCTGGATCCGGCGGAGCTGTTCTGCGCGCTGAGTGCGCTGCACTACGACGGCACCGACGCCCCGCCCCGCAGGCAGGCCGCGGCGGCCATGCTCGCGGCCGACCCGGCACTCGTCGACCGGCACGTGTGGGCGGCGGCCGCAGCCTCCGATCCCGGGTCGCTGCGACGGCACCTGGCCGCCGATCCGACGCTCGCGCGGCGGGCGGGTGGGCCGTTCGGCTGGGTGCCGCTGCTGTACCTGACCTACTCCCGGGCGCCGCTCGACCGGACTCAGGATCAGGTGCTCGACGCCGCAACGGCGCTACTCGACGCCGGGGCCGACCCGAACGCCGGCTACCTGTGGTGCGGGATGTCCACCCCGTTCACCGCGCTCACCGGAGTATTCGGGGAGGGCGAGCAGGGACCGAAGCGCCAGCCCCGGCATCCCCACGAACAGGCGCTGGCCACCCTGCTGCTCGAACGGGGGGCTCACCCGGAGGACCAGCAGACGCTCTACAACCGGATGTTCCGGGCCGGCGACGAGCACCTGGAACTGCTGTTCGCCCATGGGCTGGGACGCGTCGACCCCGGGCCGTGGCACCGGCGGCTCGGCGAGGCGATGGAAACCCCCGAGCAGATGTGGTCGCGCCAGATCGACTGGGCGGCCGAACACGGTTACGCCGACCGGCTGGCGCTGCTCGGCAGACACGGGGTGGACGTGTCGGGGGTGACGGTCGTCGAGCAGACCCTGCCCGCCGACCCGAACGAGCTCGACGACGAGGGCAGCACCGCACTGCACGAAGCGGCATGGGATGGGGATCTGGACCGGATCCGCCTGCTGCTCGACGCAGGAGCGGACCCGTCGATCACCGACCGCCGGTTCGGCACGACCCCGCTCGGATGGGCCGAACACGCCTACCAGACCGAGGCCGCCGAGCTGCTGCGGCCGTACACGCCTTGACGGACAGCGGGTTTGGCGCGTCGGTCCCTGCGGGCAAGCGGTGAGGCATGGAACTGGGACTGCGCAGCCGGATGCTGACCGTGGCGCGCAGGATGGCAGCGCCGCCCGAGTCGGCGTGGCGGGTGCTGACCGATCTCGACGCGTGGTCGCGGTGGGGCCCGTCGGTGCAACGCGCCGAACTCGACGGCGGCGGCCCGCTTGCCCTTGGCTCGCGCGGCAGGGTGTGGACCCCGGTCGGGCTCTCGCTGCCCTTCGTCGTCACCGAATTCGAGCGGGGCCGCGAGTGGGCGTGGCACGTCGCGGGAGTGCCCGCCACCCGGCATTCCGTTGCGCCGGACGGCGACGGGTGTCGCGTCACGTTCGGTGTGCCGATCTGGGCGCCGGCATATCTGGCGGTCTGCGCGGTGGCGCTGAAGCGCATCGAGGACCTCGCGGTCAGCGCGCCGTGACCGCCATCCGTGCGGCCAGTGCGACGTAGGAGGCGGCGAAGGTCCGCCGCATCCAGGTCACCACCCGCGGCCTGGCGATGACGTGGCTGCGCACACCCGCGGCGAAGACGCCGTAGATGGCGAAGACCACGAACGTCAACCCCATGAAGATGCCACTCAGCCAAAGCATCTGGAGCACGGCGCCCGGTGCCCCGAGTCGACGAACTGCGGCAGGAACGCGAAGAAGAACAGCGTCAGCTTCGGGTTGAGCACGTTCACGGCGATGGCCGTGCCGACCAACCGCAGTGCGCTCGGCGTCTGCACCGGGCCCGCGGCGGGCACCAGCTCGGACTTGTCCCGCCACGACAGCCAGGCGAGGTACAGCAGGTAGGCGACGCCGAGGTACTTGAGCGTCTGGAACGCCAACGCGCTGCTGTGCAGGATCGCGGCCAGCCCGGTGACGGCCGCGAGCGTGTGCGGCACGATGCCCAGTGTGCAGCCCACCGCGGCGACCACGCTGGCCTTCGCGCCGTGCGCGATCCCGGTGGCGACGGTGTACAGCGCGCCGGTGCCGGGTGTCGCCACGACGATCAGCGTCGTCAGCAGGAATGCGACGCTCATCGTCGGGTCAGCCGCACACTGCGCCGGTGGCCGCCGAGCCGACCAGCTTGCGGTACTTGGCCAGCACCCCGGTGGTGTACTTCGGTGCGGGCGGGCTGAATCCTGCCTTGCGCGAATCGAATTCGTCGGCATCGACCAGCACGTCGAGGGTGCCCTTGCCGACGTCGAACCGGATCGGGTCACCGTCGCGCAGGAAGGCGATGGGCCCGGCGTCGACGGCCTCGGGCGCGATGTGCCCGACGCACAGACCCGTGGTGCCGCCGGAGAACCGGCCGTCCGTCATCAGCAGCACGTCCTTGCCGAGCCCGGCACCCTTGATGGCGCCGGTGATGGCGAGCATCTCGCGCATCCCCGGGCCGCCCTTGGGTCCTTCGTAGCGGATGACGACGACGTCGCCCGCGACGATGGTGCCGTCCTCCAGTGCGTCCATCGCGGCGCGCTCGCCGTCGAAAACCCTTGCGGTGCCTTCGAACACGTCGGAGTCGAAACCGGCCGACTTGACCACCGCGCCCTCCGGGCGCCAGCGAGCCGTGCAGGATCGTGATGCCGCCGGTGGGGTGGATCGGGTTGCCCAGCGCGCGCAGCACCTTGCCGTCGGGGTCCGGCGGCGCGATGTGCGCCAGGTTCTCGGCCATGGTCTTGCCGGTGACGGTCAGGCAGTCGCCGTGCATGCAGGCCCGCATCCAGCAGTGCCTTCATGATCACCGGCACGCCGCCGATGTGGTCGACGTCGAACATCACGTGCTTGCCGAACGGCTTGACGTCGGCCAGGTGCGGCACCTTGGCGCCGACCCGGATGAAGTCGTCGAGGGTCAGCTTCACGTCGGCCTCGTGCGCGATCGCCAGCAGGTGCAGCACCGCGTTGGTGGACCCGCCGAACGCCATCACCACCGCGATGGCGTTCTCGAACGCCTCCTTGGTCATGATGTCGCGCGCGGTGATGCCGCGCTTGAGCAGTTCGACGACGGCCTCCCCGCTCGCCTTGGCGAAGCCGTCGCGGCGGCGGTCGCTGGCGGGCGGCGCCGCGCTGCCGGGCAGCGACATGCCGATCGCCTCGGCGGCGCTGGCCATGGTGTTGGCGGTGTACATGCCGCCGCAGGCGCCCTCGCCGGGGCAGATGGCGCGCTCGATGATGTCGACGTCCTCGCGGGACATCAGCCCGCGCGCGCACGCGCCGACGGCCTCGAACGCGTCGATGATCGTGACGTCGCGCTCGCGTGCCGTCGGTCAGCTTGGCCTTGCCGGGCATGATCGACCCGGCGTAGAGGAACACGCTGGCCAGGTCGAGCCGCGCGGCGGCCATCAGCATGCCGGGCAGTGACTTGTCGCAGCCGGCGAGCAGGACGGAGCCGTCGAGGCGCTCGGCCATCATCACGGTCTCGACGCTGTCGGCGATCACCTCGCGGGAGACCAGCGAGAAGTGCATGCCCTCGTGGCCCATCGAGATGCCGTCGGACACCGAGATGGTGCCGAACTCCATCGGGAAGCCGCCGGCGGCGTGCACGCCTTCCTTGACCGCCTTGGCCAGTCGGTCGAGCGACAGGTTGCACGGGGTGATCTCGTTCCACGACGACGCGACGCCGATCTGCGACTTGACCCAGTCGTCGTCGCCCATGCCCACGGCCCGGAGCATCCCGCGGGCGGCGGTCTTCTCGAGGCCGTCGGTGACGTCGCGGCTGCGGGGCTTGATGTCGTGTTCAGATGAGGTGGCGGGCACGGTGTCGGGGGAGTGTCCTGAGGGCCAGAAGACATAGAGGTCAGTATGCCTTCGCGCTGCTAGCCGACCAAACCAATTTCGATACCCCGGTGGGGTATCCGGTACGGTGGATTTCATGAAGTCGTTCATCGCCGCGCTGGCCGCCGCTGCCACCGTCCTGCTGTTGTCGTCGTGTTCCAGCCCGGAGTCGGACGGTCACGCCGATCACCAGCACGGCAGCGAGTCCAGCGCGGCCAGCACCCCCACCGGCCAGCAGCCCGCCGCGTTCAACGACGCCGACGTCACGTTCGTCACCGACATGATTCCGCACCACGAGCAGGCCGTTGCGATGTCGGCGCTGGTGCCCGACCGGTCGACGGATCCGGCGGTGCTCAAGCTCGCCGCCGACATCTCGGCCGAGCAGGGTCCCGAGATCGAGACCATGAAGGCGTTCCTGGTGCAGTGGAAGGGCGGCGCCAGTGACCGAGCCAGTCCGAAGGCCACGACGGGATGGAGGGAATGCAGATGCCCGGCATGGTCGATGACGGCACAATGACGCAAGCTGCAGTCGCTGAAGGGCGCCGAGTTCGACACGCTGTGGCTGCAGTCGATGATCGGCCATCACGAAGGAGCCATCGAGATGGCCAAGACCGAGATCGCCAACGGCGTCGAACGCCGACGCGAAGAAGCTGGCGCAGGAGATCGTCACCGCGCAACAGGCCGAGATCGGCCAGATGAAGAAGATGCTGGGAGGCTGACATGACGGATGCCAGCCACACGGTTATTCGCCCAACAAGGACAACTACGCCAAGCGCCTGCGCCGCATCGAGGGCCAGGTCCGCGGCATCGCGAAGATGATCGAAGAGGACAAGTACTGCATCGACGTCCTCACCCAGATCAGCGCGGTCAACAGCGCGCTGCAGTCCGTCGCGCTCGGACTGCTCGAGGAACACCTCGGCCACTGCGTCACCCACGCCGTCGCCGAGGGCGGCGACGAGGCCGACAAGAAGCTCGCCGAGGCCTCCGCGGCCATCGCCAGGCTGGTGCGGTCCTGACGCCTACTGCTTGCTGAACGACGTCGGCCGCACCACGAACACCACCCGGTCGGGGTGATCGGGCGGCGGCTGGGTCAGCGGACCGTCGTAGCGGTCGTTGAGATGCATGTAGTAGTCGCCCTCCGGGTCGGGCAGGATCTGCTCCACGTCGCCGCGCACCTCGAGGTACTTGAACGGGTTGTCCGGGTCGACGATGGACATCGCCACCTGTGGATGTGCCGTGACGTTGCGGTACTTCTGCCGCTTGGTGGTGTGCGTGAACCGCAGTAGCTCGCCGTCCCAGTCGAACCACATGGGATTGACCTGGACCGTGCCGTCCGGCCGGGTGGTCGCCAGGTGGCCGTACAGCGGGCGTTCCAGCAGATCCTCGTACCCTTCGGGTATAGCGACCACGGCATTTCCTCTCAGTCGGCGAACAGTCCCCGGCATTGCAACGCCGAATTCGGGTGCGCCGTTCCCTGCGACTGGGGTGCACGTAACACTCGGCCCATCCGGTGCGATCAACACAGCAGCTCAGTGCCGTTTCCCGGCACGGTGGTCGGGTGCCGCCGAGCGTCTTCGGCCTAGGTCGGGCGTCGCGCTGTGCCACACTGGACGAAGCTCTGTATGGGAGGTGGCGTATGCCGCAGCGCACGATGAAGAGACTGGTCACCGCAATCTTCGCGGCCGGACTGGTCGCCGGGATGGCCCTGAACAGCCCGTCTGCCTGGGCAGATCCCGAGGTCAATCCGGACCCCGCCGCCATCGATGCGCCACCGGTGGAGCAGCCGTTGCTGCCGCCTCCGCCGGAGGAAGTGCCGCCCCCTCCTGCGCCATTCGGGTTCCTCCCGCCGCCGCCGCCACCGGTCGATCCGCTCGCGCCGCCGCCACCGGTCGATCCGCTCGCGCCGCCGCCCGTTGATCCGCTTGCGGTCAATCCCGCCGTCCCGCAGCCCACGGTCATTCCGGAGGGCACGCCCGCGGGCCAGGACCCGACGCCGTACACCGGGACACCGGTCTTCGCGCCGCCGACCTTCAACCCGCTCAACGGGTCGATGGTGGGCGTGGCCAAGCCGATCTACATCAACTTCGCGCGGCCCATCGCCAACCGGCAGCTGGCGCAGGCAGCCGTGCACGTCTCGTCGGTCCCGCCGGTGCCCGGCAAGTTCTACTGGGCCAACGACAGCCAGCTGCGGTGGCGCCCGATCAACTTCTGGCCTGCGAACACCATCGTCAACATCGACGCCGGCGGCACCAAGTCCAGCTTCCGCACCGGTGAGTCGCTGGTCGCCACCGTCGACAACACCACGCACCAGATGACCGTCGTCCGCAACGGCACGGTGGAGAAGACGTTCCCGGTGTCGATGGGCAAGACCGGCCACGACACCCCCAACGGCACCTACTACGTGCTGGAGAAGTTCCCGAGCATCGTGATGGACTCCGCGACCTACGGCGTGCCGAGCACGTCGGCGCAGGGCTACAAGCTGACCGTGCAGAACGCGGTGCGGATCGACAACAGCGGCAACTTCGTGCACAGCGCCCCGTGGTCGGTCGCCGATCAGGGCAAGCGCAACGTCAGCCACGGTTGCATCAACCTCAGCGCGGCCAACGCCCAGTGGTTCTACGACAACTTCGGCAGCGGCGACCCGGTCGTGGTGAAGAACTCCGTCGGCACCTACAACCAACCCGACGGCGCCCAGGACTGGCAGGTCTGAGCGCTACAGCCAGTCGCGCCGTTTGAAGCTGACGTAGAGCAGGGCGACCAGCACCACGATCAGTGCGCTGCTGGTGACGAAGCCGGCGACGGTCTGGAGGCCGGGGTAGTTCACGTTCTGGCCGTAGAAGCCGGTGATCGCGGTCGGCACCGCGATGATGGCCGCCCATCCGGTGAGCTTCTTCATCACGGTGTTCAGCCGCGCGTCCTGCAGGCTCAGGTTGGTCTCGAAAACCGTTGACACCATGTCGCGCAACGACTCGGTCCACTCCGAGGCGCGCAGCACGTGGTCGTACAGGTCGGCGTAGAGGGGATCGAGTTCCGGTGCCGTCTTGGCGTCGAGACGGCGGTGCTGGATTGCGCTGACCACCTCCCGCATCGGGAGCACGACGCGGCGCAGCTCGACCAGATCCTTGCGCAACCGGAAGGTGCGCCGCTGCAGGCCCGACTGCGGGCTGGCATCGGCGAACAGGTCGTCCTCGATCGATTCAACGGCGTCGTCGAGGCACTGCACCGCGGTGAAGTGGCCGTCGACCACGACGTCGAGCAGGCCGTGCACGAGCGAGCCGACGCCGTACTCCTGCCCGCCGAGTTCGTCGAAACGCTGTGAGACGGCATCGATGTCGAACTGGGGCGACAGCCGCACGGTGATCAGACCCTGCGGCAGGACGAACCCCGAGATGCGGTGCAGGGACAGTGCGGATTGGGTCTCGTCAGTCGAATCCGTCGCGGAGACCGCGTACACCGTGAAGAACGTGTGCGTCTTGTAGACCGAGGCCTTGGTGCGCTCGGCGTCGGCTACCGCGTCCTCCACCGCCCAGTGGTTCAGGCCGAGCTCCTGGGCCAGGTCGGTGAGCGAGGCGTGGTCGGGGTCGTAGATGTCGGCCCACACCAGCGTGTCCTTCTCGACGAGATAGTCGGAGATGGAAGCGAACTCGAAGTCGTCCTGCGGCTTGCCCGCCCGCCACACGCGGCCCCGTATGTGGCTCACCTGCGCGCTAGTTCCAGATCCGCACCCGGCGCTGGGGCTCCAGGTACAGTCCGTCGGACTCGCTGACCTCGAACGCGTCGTAGTACGCGTCGATGTTGCGGATCACGCCGTTGCACCGGAACTCCGGCGGTGAGTGCGGGTCGATGGCCAACCGCCGGATCGCCTCGGCGTCGCGGGACTTGGTGCGCCACACCTGCGCCCAGCCGAAGAACACCCGCTGCACACCGGTGAGGCCGTCGATCACCGGAGCCTCCTTGCCGTCGAGCGACAGCTGGTAGGCCAGCAGGGCGATCGAAAGGCCGCCGAGGTCGCCGATGTTCTCGCCGACCGTGAACGCGCCGTTGACGTGCTGGCCCGCGCTGAGCTGGCGGGGCACGAAGTCGTCGTACTGGTCGATCAATGCGTCTGTCCGAGAACCGAATTCGGTGCGGTCGCTGTCGGTCCACCAGTCCACCAGGTTGCCGTCGCCGTCGTACTTGGCGCCCTGGTCGTCGAAGCCGTGCCCGATCTCGTGCCCGATCACCGCGCCGATTCCGCCGTAGTTGGCCGCGTCATCGGCCTCCGCGTCGAAGAAGGGCGGCTGCAGAATCGCTGCGGGAAAGACGATTTCGTTCATGCCGGGGTTGTAGTAGGCGTTGACGGTCTGCGGCGTCATGAACCACTCGTCGCGGTCCACCGGTCCACCCAGCTTGGCCAGTTCGCGGTCGGTCTCGACCACCTGACCCGCGCAGGGCGTTGCCGTAGAGGTCGTCGCGGTCGATCACGAGCGCCGAATAGTCCCGCCACCGCACCGGGTAGCCGATCTTCGGGGTGAACTTGTCCAGCTTGGCCAGCGCCCGCGCGCGCGTCTCCGGCGTCATCCACTCCAGGTCGTTGATGCTGACCCGGTAGGCCTCGCGCAGGTTCGCCACCAGCTCGTCCATCCTGGCCTTCGCGCCAGGCGGGAAGTGCCGCTCGACGTACAGCTTGCCGACCGTGTCGCCCATCAGGCTCTCCACCATGCCGACGCCGCGCTTCCACCGCTCGCGGATCTCCTCGGTGCCGACTGAGCGTGCGGCCGTAGAAGTCGAAGTTCTCGGCGATCAGCTCGTCGGTGAGCAACGAGGCGCGTGAGCTGATCAGCCGCCAGCGCAGCCACCGCTTCCAGTCCTCGAGGTCCCGGCCCGACCACAGCGCGGCGAACGCCGTGAGCACGTCGGGCTGGCGGACCACGACCTCGGAAACGGCTTCGGGCGTGGTGCCGATCGCGGTGACCCAGCTCGCCCAGTCGAATCCCGGTGCCTCGGCGGGCAGGTCGGTGAACGTGCGCAGGTTGTAGGTCAGGTCGGCGTCGCGGCGCTTGACCACGTCCCAGTGCGCGGCGGCCAGCTCGGTCTCGAGCGCGACGATGCGGGCGGCGTCGTCGGCGTGCGATTCCGCGTCGCCGCCGAGCACCAGCGCGAACATGCGCGCGATGTGACCGGGGTAGGCGGCCAGGATCTCGGCGTGCTGAGGGTCCCGGTAGTACGACTCGTCGGGCAGGCCGAGGCCGGACTGCGACAGGTGCAGCAGATAGCGCGTCGAGTTCTTGGAGTCGGTGTCGACGTACACGCCGGTGCCGCCGCCGACGCCCGTGCGCTGCAGCCCACCGAGCACGACGGCCAGCGCGTCCGCCGTCGGTGCGGCGTCGACGGCCGCGAGCTCGTCGAGAAGCGGCTGCACCCCGATCCGGGCAACGGCGTCGGTGTCCATGAAGCTGGCGTACAGATCGCCGATGCGCTGCTGGTCGGTCCCACTGGGAGAGTCGGTGCGCCGCGGCTTCGGTGATCAGATCGCGGACCTGCTCCTCGGCGCGGTCGGCGAGCAACCGGAACGCGCCGTCGGTGGCCCGGTCGGCGGGGATGTCGTAGTCATCCAGCCAGCGGCCGTTGACGTGGCCGAACAGATCGTCCTGGGGGCGGGCAGCGTCGTCGACGTAACTCAGGTCGATGCCCGAGTTGATGGCTTCTAGCGTCACTCCACCAGTGTTCCAGACGCGCGGGCGGCCATATTTCCGCCAGGTACCCTCACGGCCATGCCCGACGAGCCCAGCAAGGAGCGCACCGATCACGGCGGAGGTGTCTTCACCGGCTACGGCATCGGCTCGGCGGTGCTGGGACTGGTGTCGGTGGCCGCCATCGTGCTCGGGGTGATGATCTGGTCGGGCCACCGCAACGAGAACGGCGAGCAGGCGTATCAGACCAGCGTGCTGCAAGCGGCCGCGGACTGGACCAGCGTGCTGATCAACATGAATGCCGACACGGTCGACACCAGCCTGCGGACGCTGCACGACGGCACCGTCGGTCAGCTCAACGCCGACTTCGAGACGACGGTCGAGCCGTTCAAGCAGCTGGTGCTGAAGCTGAAGTCGAAGACGGCGGGCCAGGTCGACTCGGTGTCGATCGAGTCGCTGCACCATCAGTTGCCCGGCCCGTCCGGTGCGCCCGGGCCGCAGCCCGAGCTGTCGACGGTGGCGTCGCGCACCGACACCGTGCTGGTGGTCGCCACGTCGGTGAGTCAGAACGCGAGCGGCGCGCAGCCGCAGCCGGTGCGGTGGAACCTGCGGCTCGGCGTCTCCGACGTCGACGGCAAGCTGCTGATCTCGCGGCTGGAGACCCTCCGATGAGGAACCGGCTGCGCGCCATCGCCTTCGACGTGCTTGCGCCGCTGGCTGCCATCGCGGGCCTGGTGTACATCGGCCTCGCGCTGGCGTGGCCGGTGTGGTGGGTGGCGGTCTGCTCGGTGCTGTGCCTGCTGATCGTTCAGGCCGTGATCGTCGACTTCGTGCTCTACCGCCGCGACGGCGTCACCGTCGGCACCGACGACGAAGGGCCCGGCCTCCGGCTTGCGGTCGTCGGCCTTGCCGCGGTGGCGTTGGTGGCGGCCGTGGCGGTCGGCTACACCCGCTGGACGGTGCCGGACCGCACCATGCACGACGACATGGCCGCGGTGGTGGGCATCGCCAGCAGCGTGGCAGAGGCCTCGGCCACCTTCACCCCGCAGGATCCCAATGCGTCGATCGACCGGGCCACCGGCCTGATGACACCCGAACGGGCCGACGCCTATCGCAACGAATTCGCCTCCGTGGCAAAGGAACTGGGGAGCAAGAACATCTCCGGGCAGGCGAGCACCATCTCCGCGGGCGTCGAAGCCATCGGGCCGGCCGCGGCCAGCGTGGCCGTGGTCATGCGGGGCACCCAGAACGCGCCGGGCAAGCCGGTCGACGTCGCCGTGCTGGCGTTGCGGATCACCCTGACCAAGGACAGCGGGAAGTGGCTGGTGGTCGACGTGACGCCGATCAACGCGCGCTAGTGGACACCGTCGCCCATCCCGCGAGCAGACGTAAAAGCCCCTCAATCGGGCCGTATTAGGGGCTTTTGCGTCTGCTCGCGCGAGGGTGGGCTGGCGCGCGAGGGTGGGCTCCTCGCGGGAGGGCACCAGCGCCCGCTAGGGCCGTCGCGAGTCGATCACGCCGGTGTTGAACCCGGCGAGGTGAAGGCCGCCGTGGAACCGGGCGTGTTCGATCTTCAGGCACCGGTCCATCGCCACCTGCAGCCCCGCCGCCTCGGCGTCGCCGGCCACCTGTTCGTGCCACAGGCCCAACTGCAGCCAGATGGTCTTCGCCCCGACCGCGATGGTGTCGTCGAGCACCGACGGCAGGTCGTCGTAGCGGCGGAACACGTCGACCAGGTCGGGCACCACGGGCAGTTCGGCCAGGGTGGGGTAGACCGGCGTGCCGTCGACCTCGGTGATGGTCGGGTTGACCAGGTACACGTCGTAGTCGCTGGACGATTTCAGGTACGTCCACACGAAATAGCTTGCCCGCGAAGGGTTCGCCGAGGCGCCGACGATGGCGACGGTGCGCGTCTCGCGCAGGATCCGCTGCCGCGCCAGCGCGTCGGGGCCGGTCCAGGTGCGTGGTTCAGACATCTTTGCAGCAGGCCTCCGTCAGTGCCTGATCGAGATCCCACAGGATGTCGTCGACGTCCTCGATGCCGACGCTGATCCTGACGAGTTCGGGGCCGACGCCGCCCGCGCTGAGCTGCTCGTCGGTGAGCTGGCGGTGAGTGGTGCTGGCCGGATGGATGACGAGCGTGCGGACGTCACCGATGTTGGCCAGATGGCTGGCGAGTTGGACGGCGTTGATGAACCGCTCTCCCGCGACCCGGCCACCGCGGACGCCGAACGCGAAGACCGCGCCCGGTCCGTCGGGCAGATACCGGGCGGCCCGGTCGTGATGGGGGTGCGACGGAAGTCCGGCCCAGCGCACGTACTCGACCCGCGGGTCGGCCTCCAGCCACTCGGCCACCCGGCGGGCGTTCGCCACGTGCGCGGCCATCCGCTGTGGCAGCGTCTGGACCCCCTGCAACAGCTGGAACGCCGACTGTGGCGCCAGGCTCGCGCCCAGGTCGCGCAGCTGCTCGCTGCGCAGCTTGGTCAGGAAGCCGAACTCACCGAAGTTGCCCCACCAACTCAGCCCGCCGTAGGACGCGACCGGTTCGGTGAGCTGAGGGAATTTCCCTGCGCCCCAGTCGAATCGGCCCGAGTCGACCACGACACCGCCCAACGTCGTGCCGTGGCCGCCGATGAACTTGGTCGCCGAGTGCACCACGATGTCGGCGCCGTGCTCGATCGGCCGGCACAACACCGGCGTCGCCACGGTGGCGTCCACCACCAGCGGCACGCCTGCGTCGTGGGCGACCGTCGCGAGCCCGGCGAGGTCGGCGATCTCGCCGGACGGGTTGGCGATCACCTCGGCGTACACCAGCCGGGTCCGGTCGGTGATCGCGGCGGCGTAGTCGGCCGGGTCGGTGCCGGGGACGAAGGTGGTGTCGACGCCGAACCGCCGCAGCGACACGTCCAGCTGGGTCACCGTGCCGCCGTACAGGCCGCCCGCCGCCACGATGTGGTCACCGGCGCCCGTCAGCGCCGCGAAGACCGCGAACTGGGCCGACAACCCGCTCGCCGTGGCCACCGCACCGAGGCCGCCCTCGAGGCTGGCGATGCACTCCTCGAAGGCGGCGACGGTCGGGTTGGCGATGCGGCTGTAGACGTTGCCGTACTTCTGCAGTGCGAAGAGGTTGGCCGCGTCGTCGGTGTCGGTGAACACGAAGCTCGCGTTCTGGTAGATCGGGACGACGCGCGCGCCCGTGCCTGCGTCGGGACGCTGGCCGGCATGGATCGCGCGGGTGGCCAGTCCATAGGTTCGGTCAGTCACGGATGTGCAGCCTAGGTGCTCGAGGCGGACAACCCCAGGGTTGGGCTCGTCCCGATTTCACGACGGCAGATACGACAGAATCTTCTCGGCCAGCTCGCGCGGATGGCTCAGCGCCATCAGGTGCCCGCCGGGCAGCACGTCGACGTCCAGCCCCAGCCGGTCACGGACCACCCGGCGCTGGAACTCCAGCGGAAAGAGCCGGTCGTCGCTGCCCGCCACCACCCGGGTGGGCACGTCCGGCCAACCGCTGCACGGCCACACCTGACCCATCGGCGTGTCGGACTGCCCGGGCTCCGGTTGGCTGAAGGCCTCCTCGCGGACCTGCGCGGGCACGTCGTGGAAGAAGTCCTCGATCTGATCGAAATCCTTGTCGGGCAACCCCATTCGACGGAAGTTCTCGGCCATCGCGTCATGCTGGCCGGTGGCCTCCCACCACTGCCCCGGCGTCTCGCCCGCCGTCGGCACCATCGGGTTGACCAGCACGATCAGCACTACGGGGTTACTGCCGGGGTTACGCCGGCCAGCCGGTCGGCCACCACCGGCGCCGTGAACGCGCCCATCGACTGTGCGACCAGCACCACCGGCCCGTCGAGGTCGGCGGCAGCCGCACACACGACGTCGGCGTAGGTGGAGAGGTCCGCGGAGTCGTCGGCCGCGGGCAGGTCGACGGCGATGACGTCCGCGCCCGCCGCCGACAGGAGCGGGGTGACGGGGTGCCAGTACCACGCGCTGCCGCCTGCCCCTGGGATCAGAACGAACGTGGGGGACACGGCGGGCGAGGGTCAGCCGGACCGGTCGGAGCGCTCGCTGCGCATCTTGGCGAACCGGTCGGACAGTCGGCGCATGCGGATCATCAGCGATGCCGACGGGCTGGACGACCCGTCGAGGTAGGCGGCGAACTGGTCGGTCGGCACGCCGATGCGTGACGCGAACTCCGGTTGCCCCAGTCCCGATCGGTCGATCAGCAGCCGGACGTGGCGGGCCACCTCGGCGCGTTCGTTGGCCTCCATGTGCTCGCGGGTGCGGATCAGCACCTCGGCGAGTGCCTTCGAAACGCCGTACGGCTGCGTGGTCTCCAGCACCTCTTCGACCTGTCGCGCGGTGCGGCCGTACGGGTCGCGTTTGATCGCGACCACGATGCGTTGCCAGACCGTGAGGTCGTCGGTGTCGAGGGCGGCCCGGATCGACGACGTCGGCCAGAACTCGACCGGCCGGCTGTCGACCTGCGGGCGGCGGCGCGGGGTCGCCGCGGTGGCCGCCGGACGGCCGGCGCCGGGATCGCGACGCGCGTCGGCGGCCAACGTCACCTCGCCTCCTCCAGCATCGCTACTGCTACAGACAGGCAACGTTGCCTGACCTGCGCCCAATCAGCCTCCGCGGCCGGGTCCGACGTCCAATCGTCGTCCACGTCCGAGGGATTTGGGTCGGCCAGCCTGCGCACCAGCTGTGTGGCGACCCACTGGTTTCTCGGGTGCTCACCAGAGTAGTACCGGTCCATCCGGGCAAGCACCACAGCCGCCGTTTGAGTCTCCATCGAGTCGACGAGATCGGCAAACTCGGCGAAGTCCCTGGCGCTGTTGCGGCACATGATCAGGTAGCTCTTCAGCCGCAGCGTCTCGGCGCCGGTGGGGATCTGCAGCCTGTCCCCGGTGGGCAGCTGGACGTTGGTGGTCTCCATCGGGCTGCGACGTTCCACCACCGGGTCGCTGCCGTCCTCGGCGGCCATGGCCAGCGCGTCGAGCGCCACCGACAGCCGACCGCGCCACATGGTCACGGGGTGGACGGCCCGGCGTGGAATCGCCTTGGTGACGCCTGCGCCGTTGCGGGTGCCGTTGGTCCGGTGGAACCGGCCCGACGTCCGCAGGCCGGGCAGCGCCCCGTCGCCGACCTTGACCAGGGTGTCGATGGGCCTGCCGGTGGGCCCGCAGCCGCTGAACGCCAGCGGGTCGGCCACGATGATGGTCTGCGGGGCGAGGTTCTTCAGCTTGGCCGCCGACTTGACCACCATCCGGATGTCGGAACCCGACGGGCCGAGGGTGGAGATGTCGTCGGGGATGATGACGAGGTCGCCGATGTCGACCTTCGGCAGCGGCTTCTCGAAGTCCACCGACGGCAGGATGAAGTCCAGCCAGCGCGGCAGCCACCAGTTCCACTGCGCGAACATCGCCATCAGCGCGGGCACCAGGACCAGGCGCACCACGGTGGCGTCCACGGCGATGGCCACCGCGCACGCCACGCCGATCTGGGCGACCAGCGGCATGCCCGCGAAGGCGAACCCGATGAACACCGCGATCATGATCAGCGCCGCACTGGTGATGGTGCGCGCGCTGGTGCTGACGCCGTAGGCGACGGCGTCGCGGGTGTTGTTGGTCTGCAGGAACCGCTCGCGGATGCGGGTCAGCAAGAAGATCTCGTAGTCCATCGACAACCCGAACGTCATCGCAAGCACCAGCGGCGGGACGGTGCTGTCCAGCGACGGGATCTTCCCGAAGCCCAGGGCCTCGAGCCAGCCCCACTGGAACACCGCGACCAGGCTTCCGTACGCCGCCGCCACCGACAGCACCGTCATCAGCACGCCCTTGAGGGCGAGGAACACCGACCTGATCGAGATCAGCAGCATCACGAAGGCGATCAGCGAGACGAAGCCGAACACCGCGGGCTGGGTGGCGGCCACCCGGTCGTCGAAGTCCTTGATCAGCGCGGTGGGCCCGCCGACGTCGACGGTCACCCCCTGACCGGGCGTCCCCGGCAGATGCTGGCGCATCCAGTCGATGGTGTGGCGTGCGCCCATGTCCTCGGGATCCACCGAGAGCACCGCGGAGAACAACGCGCTGTGGTTGTCGTCGCTGAACACCGGCGGCGACACCGCGATCACGTAGGGGCCCTGCGTGATCTCCTGTCGGACGGCCTCGAGTGCGGCGGCGTTCTGCGTCTCGTTGGCGGTCAGCGTCGGGAACGTCACCAGCACCCGCACCGGCCCGAGCGCACCGGGTCCGAGCGCCTGGGCGGCGGCGCTCATGCCGCCGCGGATCTCGTGGGTTGGCTCGAACTGGCGTTGCAGGCTGTTGCCGAGCGTCATGGCGAACGCGGGCGCGGCGAGGGTCAGCAGCAGCGCCGCCGCCGCCACCGCGGACAGCCAGGGCCTGCGCATCACCCAGCCGACCCAGCGGGTCCAGAACCGCGACTGCGTCGTATCGGGTCGCCGGGAGAAGTGCAGCCACGACGAGCGCTTGGCGGCGGCCCTTCCGAAGGTGGCCAGCACCGCGGGGGTCAGCGTGGTCGACGTCAGCACCGCGACCGCGACGGCCAGGATGGCGCCGGTGGCCATCGAGGCCAGCACCGGGGTGTTGATCAGGTAGATGCCGGTCATCGAGGCGATCACGGTCAACCCCGACAGCAGCACCGCGAGCCCCGAGGTCGCCATCGCGGCGTCGGCGGCCTGGGCGGGATCGCGGCCGGACCGCAGTTCCTCCCGGAACCGCATGAGGATGAACAGGGAGTAGTCGACGGCCAGCGCGATGCCGAACATCGAGACGGTCGACGTGACGAACACCGACATCTGGCTGTACATCGAGAGCAGATAGACCAGGCCCATGGTCACCACGACGGTGCAGATGCCGAGCACCAGCGGCATCGCCGCCGCCGCCAGCGAGCCGAACACCGCCAGCAGCACGATCAGGACGATCGGGAGGTTCCACTTCTCGGCCTGGGCGATGTCGTGCTTGGTGGCCTCGCTGGCGGCGGCGCCGAGCGCGCCCTGCCCGATGACGTAGAGCTTTACCTTGCCGTTCTCGATCTGCCCGGGCTGATCACCGTTGATGCCGACCTTGGCGCGCAGCTCCTTGGCCACGTCGACGCTGCCGCTGTCGAAGTCCGTCTGCAGCGTGACGACGTAGGGCCGGTCGGGCTGCGGTGGCGGCTGCTGCGGGTTGGGCACCACCTTGACGTTCGGCACCTCGCCGGCGATGCGCTCCAACTGCGCCACCGCGGCGCTCATGTCCTCGAACGACGCATCCGCGCGCGGCGCCGCGACCAACGCCAGCGGGGAGGCCCCCTGGTCGGGATAGTGGTCCTCGGTCTCGTACTCGACGTGCAGCGACTGCGAGCCCGCGACCTCGAAACCGCCGCCGGTCAGATGGCCCGACTGGTTCAACGCCAGGTACACCGACGGCACCAGAAGAAGGAGCCATGCCGCGAAGACCGCCCAACGAAAGCGGCGCAGGTTGCTGCTCAACCGCATCATGAACTGCTGGATGACGAACCTCGGCCTTCTCCCCGGCGTTTCGTAGCGTAACGGTATCTCAGCACGAGGTAGAGTCCCGCGCTCCCGCGTGGTAGGGCTGACCGCGGCGGCGGTTGCCGCCAGATGATGGCCGCAGCTCGGGCTCACAGCCTCCTGGCATCCGCCTCCGCTTGACCTGCGTATTAGCTGGACGGATTGCGCGTGCGCGCGCCGGTGATGGCAAGATGGCGCCTGGACGTTTCCGGGTCGGGACTGGATCGCCGCCGATCGCGAGCCGTTTGCTGCTCGTCGGCAGTCCGAGAATCGTAAGGAGCCAACCATGATTGGGCCCATCGACACCACGCGCACCGCGCGTCGCGGGCTGTGCGCGGTGTTCGCTGTAACTGCCGCCGGCGGTATCGCCGTAGCCGCGCTGGCCACCGCGTCGCCGTCGGCGACGGCCGCGACGGATCCCTGCGCCGCGAGCGAGGTCGCCAAGACCCTCGGCTCCGTTGCCACCACGACGGGCAGTTACCTCGACTCCCATCCGGAGACCAACACCGCGCTGACCATGATCAGCCAGCAGCAGGCGGGCCCGCAGTCACTCGGGGCGCTCAAGACCTACTTCGACGCCAACCCGCAGGCAGGCAAGGACATGCAGCAGCTGCAGCAGCCGCTGGTCAACCTGTCCACCAGGTGCAGGCTGCCGCTGACGCTGCCCCAGCTGATGGGCCTGATGCAGTCCGCGCAGTCGCAGGCGGGCGCGTTGCCAGGTGGCACATCGACGACAACGTTGCCGGGTGGTTTGCCAGGTTCGCTGCCCTCTGCACAAACCGTGGGTGTGCCGCGAGCCGTTCTGCCTGCCCAGCCCTCACCGGCGTCGACCCTCGACCCAGGGCAGCGGGCCACTTCCCGGCCCCTCGATGGCCACCTCGGGTTAGCCCGCAGCGCCGCGCCGGCCGCGCCGTGCCAGGCACCCTGAACTGGGCATTCAGGGTTTCTCGTGACTGGTTCAGCGCAAGGCAAGAAAGTCGTCACAGATTCTGCTTAGCTTTTCGATGTCGGTAACCGCTCGTGGTTACGGCCTCTCCGCTTTCGATGAAGGAGCTTGACCATGCTGGTCTCGATGCGTACTGGGCGGCGTGCGGTTGCTGGCGCCTTGGGCGCCGGTGCATTCGCCGGTGCGATGCTGTTCGGCGCGATCCCGTCCGCCATGGCCGATGACCCGGCCCTGAACCCGCCCAACTGCACCGCAGGCGACCTTGCGCAGGTCGCGTCCGGCGTCTCGGCGGGAACCTCGGTGTACCTCTTCACCCACCCGGACGTGAACTGGTTCTTCACCAGCCTCGAGGGCCTTCCGCGGGATCAGGTTCGGACCGAGGTCGCCAAGTACATGGATGACAACCCGATGGTGAAGGCAGACCTGACGGGTATCCGTCAGCCGCTGCTCGATCTGAAGAATCGCTGCGGAGCTGCGCCGGCGCCCGCAATTCCTTAATCCCCGTGCCGGTTCGGCAGGGGGCACCTCTAAGTAATGAGGGGGATGTAGGTCGGGATTCGCCCGCGCACGAGGGTGCAGGCCGGACGGTCCTGATGGTCGATGACGATCCTGACGTCAGAACCTCGGTGGCGCGCGGACTGCGCCACTCGGGGTTCGACGTGCGGGTCGCCGCGACCGGCAAGGAAGCGCTGCGGCTGCTGTCCAACGAGACGCACGACGCGTTGGTGCTGGACGTGCAGATGCCCGAACTCGACGGCGTCGCGGTCGTCACGGCGCTGCGCGCGTTGGGCAACGACATCCCGATCTGCGTGCTGTCCGCCCGTGACACCGTCAACGATCGCATCGCCGGGCTGGAAGCCGGTGCCGACGACTACCTGACCAAGCCGTTCGACCTCGGCGAGTTGGTGGCCCGACTGCACGCGCTGCTGCGCCGGTCGAGCCACTCCGATCAGCAGTCGGACACCATGACGGTCGGGCCGCTCACCATCGACACCGCCCGGCGTCTGGTGTTCGTCGACGGTGAACGGGCGGAGTTGACCAAGCGCGAGTTCGATCTGCTGGCGGTGCTGGCGGAGAATGCAGGCGTGGTGTTGTCCAGGCAGCGGCTGCTCGAATTGGTATGGGGCTACGACTTCGAAGTCGACACCAACGTCGCCGACGTCTTCATCAGCTATCTGCGTCGCAAGCTTGAGCACGACGGCCATCCGCGGGTGATCCACACCGTGCGTGGCATCGGCTACGTGCTGCGCGACGATCCGTAAGTGCGACTCCCTCGGTTCGGCCGGTCCGCCTCGCTGCGTACGCGGGTGGCGCTGGCGTCGGCCGCGGCGGCCTCGGCCGTCGTCGCGGTGTTCACGGTCCTGACGTCGGTGGTCTTGGCCAGCAACGACGCCGAGCAACTGGACCGGCGGCTGGACTCCATCGTCGACGCGAGCATGTACCCCGAGCAGCTCAGTGATCCGAGCCGCGGGGTGCTGACCACCGGTCGGGCGCGCTCGTCGGGCCAGGTGGTGTTCCAGCGGGGACTTCAGTTGCCGCGGTTGGAGCCCGGCACGGAGAACGTCCTGGTCAACGATGTCGAATACCGGGTGCGCACGATTCCGATGGACCAGCAGGGCGGCGTGATCATGTCGGTCGGCATCCGCGCCGACAGCATTCTGCTCAACCCGGCCAGGATCCCGGTGTACACGGCCGTCGGGGTGGCGACGGTCCTGATCGCGGCGGGACTCGGCTGGCTGCTGGCAGGCCCGGCGATCCGGCCACTGCGCAGGCTGACCGCGCAGACCATGCGGCTCGGCAAGGGCACCGACACCATGGAGGCCGTGACGGGGGCCAGGGAGGCCGAGGAGTTGTCCGACGCGATGGCAGGCATGCTCGACCGGCTCGCTGCCGCCCAGCAGGCCACCACGAACTCGCTGCAGGCGGCGCAGGACTTCGCGGCCAACGCCGCACACGAGCTGCGCACCCCGCTGACCGCGATGCGCGCCGACCTGGACACCCTGCGGATTCACGACCTGCCCGCCGAGGAACGCGAGGAGGTGGTGGGCGACCTGCTGCGCGCTCAGCGCCGCGTCGAGGCGATCATCACCGCGCTCGGTCAACTGGCGTCGGGTCAGCTGGCCCAGATCGAGGATCGCGAGTTGATCGACGTCACGGACATGCTGGACCGGGTGGCGCGTGAGAATGCACGCGTCGGCGGTGCGGTCGAGATCGTGGTGGAGGCCGAGGACATCGGCTCGATCTGGGGGTGGCCCGGCGGCCTGCGACTGGCCGTCGACAACCTGGTGCGCAACGCCAGAGCGCACGGTGCGGCAACCCGGATCACGTTGGCAGCACACGCGAACCGGCGACGTGCTGACGATCATCGTCGACGACAACGGCCGCGGGCTGCCCGCCGACGAACGCGAGACGGTGATGGGCCGGTTCGCCAGGGGGAGCACGGCGGCTCCCGGTGGGTCGGGGCTGGGGCTTGCCCTGGTGGCGCAGCAGGCGACGTTGCACGGCGGGAGCATCGAGCTGTCCGACGGGCCGTTGGGTGGCTTGCGGGCGACCTTGACGGTGACGAGTTCGCCTGCGCCCGAACAGGATCCGGACGACAGTCGAGCCGGTCAGCGCCGAGCAAGGGCCGATACGGCGGCGCGCCACCCAAGTAGCAGGATGGCGGTCACTAGCGAAGCGACCACCACGAAGCTGAGCGCGGTTCCCTGAGATGTCGCCTTGCGCAACAACATTCCGATCGACCACGGTGCACGAGCCAGATGACCAGCCCCGTCGGTGCGAGCGTGGTCGGGCGGCGCCAGCCACGTACCGCCAGCCACCCCACGGCGGTGCCCGCCAGGAACGGCCATGCCGTCTCGACGACGCCCGCGACGGTGATGCCCTCGGCGTGACTGCGCCGACCGATGGTGCAGAACACGATCACGCAGACCACGTCGGCGAGCACCGCCACCGCGGGCCGCACCCGTGTGGCGCTACCCGGCGGCATAGGTCATCACGTCGAGCACCAGTGGGCTGACATTCGTCTCGTCCCGTGCGGTGAATCCGGGCTGCATCGGCGCCGCGGTGCCGTCGTCGAGCAGGTTGCCGAGGCCGTCCATCGACGCGAGTCGGCCGTCGAGCTTGAACGACTTGAACTCGAACGGAATCCCGTTGGCCATGCAGCGGGTCGGGCGTGCTCATCACGTGGAAGTGCAGGTGCGGTGCGTCGGTGTTGCCGGTGTTGCCGAGGTTGCCGATCACCTGCCCGGTGGTGAGCTGATCGCCCGGCTTGACCTTGACCGAGCCCGTCTTGAGGTGCGCGTAGAAGGCGTAGTAGTGGTTGCCGTCCATCGCTGATGTCCTGCACGATGTGGTTGCCGCCGTACTGCTCGAGTGGCAGCCCCGTCGGGGTCTGGCCAGGCACCTGCTCGGGCAGGCCGTCGAGCACCGCGACGACGGGACCGTCGGCCACGGCGTGGATGTCGGCGCCGAAGTACGGGTAGCTCTCGGGTTTGGACCGGTCGCCGTGGTAGATGGTGCCGTCGGGGCTCAGCTGCACGTAGTCGATGGCGAATCGTTCTGCGGCCCAGAGCTTCCCGTTCAGCGGGTTCATCGCCATCCGGTGCGGCGTCATGTCGCAGCAGCTGTTGCCGTCCAACCAGTCGGGCCGTACAGCGGCGGGGCGATGACGGCGGGCTCGTCGGTGGAGACGGTCACCGGGGCGACCTCCTCGGTCATCGTGGCGGGCAGCAGCGGTGGCGTCGGCTTGGTCAGGTTGACCACGACGGTGTGCGAAAGTTCCTGGGGCACAGCGGGTGTGCTGTCCTTCGCGCCGTCGATGACGACGTCCAGCCAGACGATGGCGCTCTGGCCCGGGCCCAGTTTCGTGGTGGGGTCCTTGCCGCCGAGTGTCCGGGTCCAGTACGCCAGCTGGTCACCCGCCAGGGACAGCAGCGTCTTGTCGCCTGCCTTGACGCCACCGACGAGACGGTCACGTCCTGCCCGATCGCGTTGGTGAGCTGCAGTTCATAGGCCAGGTGCACCTTGCCGTCGGTGGTGGGCACGGGCATCGGGCGGCGCGAGCACCTCGGCGAGAAGCGGGGTGGCGGCTGCCGGTTGGGCATCGATCGACGGCGTGGCCGGCGGCTCGGAGGACGGGGACTGCGACGTGGTCTCGGTCGACGACGAACACGCCGCCACCAGGACGGCCGTGCCGAGGAGCGCGACGAGGCCGCGGACGCTGGGGTGCATGCGCCGATCCTATGGCTCGGATTCGGGCTCGCGTCTGGCTTCGGGGTCGGGCTGCGGCCGCGCTCGTCCTCGGTCCGCTCGGGGGCGTAGATGGCGTCCGGGTCGGGGCTGAACTCGGCGGGCTCGTCTCCCGTTGGCTCGCTGATCGCGTCGGGATCGACGTCCTTCTCCGTGCGGAACAGGAAGAAGAACACCACCCATCCGATCGCGGAGATGAAGATCCAGCTGACCAGGCGGTAGATCAGCATCGCGGAGATCGCCGAGGCCAGCGTCATCCCGCTGGTGACCAGACCGGGAACCAGCACGGCCTCCACGACCAGCAGTCCGCCGGGCATCAACGGAATCGAGCCGACCGCGCGCGCCGCGGCGTAGGCCACCGTCAACCCCGCCAGCGACGGCTTGCCGCCCGCGGCGTACGCGGCGAAGGCCAGGCATGCCACGTCGGCGACCCAGTTGAACAGCGACCAACTGAACGCGACGCCGAGTGCGCGACGGCTCAGGCTGACGGACTCGAGTTGTTGCAGCATCTCGCGCCACTTGTCCAGGCCCGTGTCGGCGGGCTTGCCGCGCAACGAGTTGAACCACGACAGCACCCGCACCCCGATGCCGTCGATCTGCTGCGGGTTGGACGCGACGGACTGCGCCAGCAGCAGCAGCGCGACGAAGCCGCCGAGCGTGAAGATCAGCGACAGCGGGTTCTTGCTGGCGCCGAGCAGGAATGCGCCTGCGAGGCCGAACAGCGCGAGGCCGACGACCTGCAGCACGCCGGACATGACGAGCTGCCACGACGCCACCACCGGGCGAAGCGCCCCAAAGTCGTTGCTGCCGATACACGAACGTCGCCGAGAGCACGGGTCCGCCCGGCATCGTCGTCGACAGTGCATTGCCCGCGTAGAAGGCCGCCTCGGAGCGCCACTGCTTGACCTCGACGCCTGCGGACTTCAGCAGGGTGCGCTGGATCTGCGCGAAGCTGTGCATCGAGCCGAGCGCGGCGAAGACCGCGGCGAGCACCCACCACCAGTTTGCCGAAAGTAGGCTCCCCCATGCCTTGGCCAGCTGGTCCTTGACCAGCACCACCTCGACCGCGAGCACCACGACCGCGACACCGATGATCGCCCAACGCACCCACCAGTACTTGCCACGCCGACGGCTTTCTCGGCAGGTGGCGTCGCTGGTCGGCGCGTCGTGCGACACGCCTACAGGGTAACGGCGGCACCTCGCCGAATGAGGATGCCCGGAACGGGCGCGCCGAGTCGTTACGCTACCGGCATGCCAGAGGGCCCTTTGCTCGATTCGGTGTCAGATTCCGAGTGTCCATCGATTCGATGGCCGACGCCGCGGTGCATCCGATCGTCCGCAAGACCGCCGCCTGGTCGTGGCGACTGCTGGTCATCCTCGCCGCGTTGCTCGCGCTGCTGTGGGTGGTCAAGCACCTCGAGTTGATCGTGGTCCCGGTCGCGCTTGCGGCCATGCTCGCCGCGATGCTGATGCCGATCGTGGACATTCTCGATCGACGCGGCCTGCCCCGCGGCGCTGCGGTGCTGGTGGTGCTGCTCACCGGGTTCGTGGTGGTCGGCGGCATCCTGACGTTCGTGGTCAGCCAGTTCATCGAGGGCGCGCCCGCCCTCGTCGAGCAGGTCACCAAGAGCATCACCGGTCTCAAGGAGTCGCTCACCACCGGAGTCTTCTCACACTTCAGCAACGAGCAGATCAACGGGGCGACCGACGCTGCCATCGACGCCCTCAAGAACAACCAGGCGAAGCTGACCAGCGGTGCCCTGTCGACCGCGGGCACCATCACCGAGATCCTCACCGGCGCGCTGCTGGTGTTCTTCACCCTGATCTTCCTGTTGCTCGGCGGCCGCCACATCTATGCCTACGTCACGAAGATCTTCCCGACGACCGTCCGCGATCGGGTGCGCGACGCCGGGCGGGCGGGCTTCCACACGCTGATCGGGTATGTCAGGGCGACGTTCCTGGTGGCGCTCGTCGACGCCGTCGGCATCGGCGCGGGCCTGGCGATCATGGGCATTCCGCTGGCGCTGCCGCTGGCGTCCCTGGTGTTCCTCGGCGCGTTCATCCCGCTGGTCGGCGCCGTGCTGACCGGCGGGCTGGCCGTCATCGTGGCGCTGATCGCGAAGGGCTGGGTCTTCGCGCTGATCACGTTCGGGCTGATCATCGCCGTGCAACAGCTCGAAGCGCACGTGTTGCAGCCGCTGGTGATGGGGCGTGCGGTCTCCGTGCACCCGCTGGCCGTGGTGTTGGCCATCGCGGCGGGCGGCGTGCTGGCGGGCATCGTCGGCGCGCTGCTGGCGGTACCGACCGTCGCGGTGCTCAACAGTGCGGTGCGCGTGCTGCTTGCCGACGACCCGAAGGTCGAGGAGGCCCACCTCGAGGCGGAGGTGGGCCCGGCGATCGCGGGCGAATCCGACGACCTCAAGCCCGAGGATTAGAGCCGACCCTCGCGACGCAGCAGATCCGCCGCGCTGACACCGCCGCCGCGACGCTTGGGTTCGTCGGCGGCCTCACGGGTGTCGATCTTCTCGGTGGCTTCCGGGTCCCGCGGACGCTGGGTCGGGATCGCCGTGGTCGGCTCGTCGACCGGCTGCGCCTGCACTGGCCGCGGCCGCTGCCCTGGCATCGCCCGCGTCGCGTCGGCTGAGGGCTGAGCCGATCCGCCGCCGTTGCCGCCGCGCAGCTCACCCAGCCACGACTCGATCTCGCGGTTGGGCGCGGACGCCCGCGCCGCCTCGGCCCGGCGTGACGCCCTCGTGCTCGGTGGCGCGGCCGGTGTCGCCGGCCGCTTGGGGTCGACCCGCGGCGTGCGGGTGGTCGGCGCCCCCGCGTTGGCCGCCCCGGTTGTTCCAGCGCTCGGAGCCGCATCCTTGGGCGCCGCGAAACGGGTGGTCGGCGCCTCCCCGACCTGTGCGGCTGGCGAGGTGGGGATGCGGGTGGTGCCTGCCGTCGACGGCGGGAGGGCACGTGGGGGAGGGAGCAGGCGCCCCGGACCCGTGGCGCCACGGGTGGCGTTCTCCGGATGTCCTGGATCGTGCGGCGGTCGCTGACGCACGGGCGCGCCCGCACCGACGAGGGCCTCCTCCGGCTCGCGCACGGTGGGCCGTTTGCGCTCGTCGGGGAGTTCGACGTCACCGAGCCCCAGCCGCTCCTGAATGCGCTTCATCCACTGCGGCGCCCACCAGCAGTCGTCGCCGAGCATCTTCATGATGGCGGGCACCAGGAACATGCGGACGATCGTGGCGTCGAGCAGCAGCGCGAGCAGCAAGCCGAAGGCCAGGTACTTCATCATCACCAGATCCGAGAAGACGAACGCGCCTGCGACGACCGCCAGGACCAGTGCGGCGCCGGTGATCAACCGGCCCGTCGTGGCGGTGCCGATGCGGATCGCTTCGGCGGTGGACATGCCCGCTGGCCCTGGCCTCCACCATGCGGGACACCAGGAACACCTCGTAGTCGGTCGACAGACCCCAGATCACCGCGATGATCAACCCGATCATCGGCGCCATCAGCGGCTGCGGCGTGTAGTTCATCAGGCCGGAGCCGTGCCCGTCGACGAACATCCACGTCAGGATGCCCATGGTGGAACCGAGCGTGAGCGCACTCATCAACGCGGCCTTGATCGGCAGGACGAGCGAGCCGAACGCCAGGAACATCAGGATCGTCGTCGTGAGGATCAGCACCACCACCATCAGTGGCAGCTTGGCGAAGAGGCTGTGGATGCTGTCCTGTTCCAGCGCGGGAGTTCCGCCCACCGAGACGGTGACTCCTCGCGGCGGCGACATCGCCCGCAGCTCGTCGATCTTCTTGGAGGCGTCGCCGCGCGTGACGAGGCCGTTCTGGATCACCCGCACGTTCGGGTCCTTGGAGGCCCCGTCGAGATACGGCCGTTCCTTCCACATGGTGGAGGGATCGTTGTTCTGCTCGATGAAGCCGGGGATCTGCATCGCCTCGTTGCGGACTTCGGCGATCTGCTGGTCGGTGACCGGCTGGCCGTTGTCGCTCTCGATCACCAGCGTCAGTGGTTCGGTGCGGAATCCGGGGAAGGTCTTGTCGAACTCTTCCTGCGCCACGCGGACCGAGTTGTCGGGCGGCAGGTACTTCTCGCTGATGCCGCCGAGGGCGAGCTGGCCCAGCGGAATGATCAGGATGATCATCACGATGACGATCGGCAGCGCGAACGCGCCGGGGCGCTTCATCACGCGGTTGACGAGTACGCCCCAGAAGCCCTTCTCGACCTCGGCGCGCGTCTTGGTCTTCTGCGTCTTCTCGGCCAGCCAGTTCAGCCACCAGACGATCGGGCCGCGGATGAGCGGCACGGCCCGCGCTATGGCCAGTCCGGCGATGACCACCGCGACGAAGATCACGATGCCGAGCAGGATCCAGTACAGCGCACCGTCGACGATGCCCGCGTCTCGCAGGGCGATCACTCCGTACCCGAGCGCGCACATCAGGCTGATGTAGCCGAGGACCAAACCGATCAGAGCCAACCCTGCGCCGCGTTCGCCGGTCGTCCTGATGCGGTGTCGGGCGATGTGCCCGAACGCGATGCCCAGCGGCGGAAGCAGGATCCCGACCGGGATCGAGGCCACTGCAAGGGGATTGGTGCGCGGATTGGCGGGGTCGGAGACGATGGGATCGGGCTGGGCGAAACGCACCAGCATCTTCACGCCGACGGAGTCGACGCGGGGCCCGAGGATGGCCAGGGCGGCGGCCAGCACGGTGATCGACAGGATCGCCGCCAACATGACCGAGGCGATGATCGCGTAGGTGATCGACTTGAGGAAGCCCTGCGGGAACAACAGCAGTGGTACCGAGGACGCCACCAGGATCACCGCGGAGAACATGATGGTGCGGCCCGAGGTCATCACCGTTCTTCGGACGGCGGCCTCGGTGTCGTAGCCCTCGGCGAGCTCCTCCCGGAATCGGCTCACCATGAACAGGCCGTAGTCGACCGCGATGCCGAGCCCCATCAGGGTCACCACCGGCTGGGCGAAGAAGTGCACGGGGATGAACTCGGCGATCAGGCGCATGACGCCGAGGGCGCCCGCGATGGTCAGGCCGCCGATGATGCCCGGGCAGCGCGGCCGCGATCACGGTGCCGAACACGAAGAACAGCACCACGCAGACCAGCGGGATGGCGGCCACCTCGGCGCGCTTCTGGTCCTCGCCGATGGTGCCGGTCAGCTCGCTGGCCAGCGGTTGGAGGCCGGCCTGCTGAACGTTGACGCCGTCGATGTTCAGTGCCTCTTTGACGGTCTTGCCGTCCGAGCCGACGTTCTTGTTGTAGTTGTTCAGGATCTGGTCGTCGTTGTCGCCCTTGAGCTGCACGGACATGAAGGCTTGCTTCTTGTCGGCGTCCGCCATGGTCTTCAGCAGCTCGGGGCTCTTGAAGTAACCGATCGAGCGCAGAATCTGGTCGGGATGGTTCTTCTCGACCTGGGCCAGGTTGTCCAGGACCTTCTTCTGGAACGCCGGATCGTCGACGGTCTTGCCATCGGGCGCGGTGTAGATCGCGACGATGTGGCCGGACGTGTCACGGCCGTAGGCCTCGTCGCTGATCACCGACGCGTGCACCGACTGGCTGCCGTCGTCGTAGAACCCACTCTGTGTGACGTGCTGGCCCAGGCTGATGCCGTAGATGCCGCCACCAAGGCACAGTGCGACCATGACTCCGATCACCGCGTATCGGAATCGGTACACCGTTCGACCCCACCAGGCGAACACGTGAGCTCCTAACTGATCTTCTTCAAGTTCTTTTCGGCCTGTGCTGCTTCACCTGTGCTGCTTCAGTTGTCAGACGCGCGAGTTCAGTAGCGACGACAGCGGCCGGAACGGCTGCAGCCAAGCGCCCTGCTCGGGCAGCGAATCAAGGCCGATTCGCGGTAGTGGCTCCCTGAAGACACCGGGGATGTCTTCCAGGTCGACAAACTCCAAGGTATCCGACGCTAGCGCCCAACTCGCATGTTCACGAAATCCGAGAACGTGCACTCCGATGCCGTCGCGGCCGAGCTCCTCGAGAGGTAGCCGGAACGCCTGGCCGTCGGCGGAGGCGACGTAAACGCTGGCCAGGCCCTCGCGCCGGCGCAACGCGATGTGGTCGAGCATGTCGCTGTCGACGTCGCTGTCGTCATCGATCTTGGGTTTGGCGAACACCGCGAAGCCGACGTTGCGCAGCGCCTCCACCCAGGGGCGCACGACGTCGGCGCTCCCTGCCGCGATGTTGGTGAAGACCGTGGCCTCCGGCTCGAACATGACCTGCGGATTCTCGTCGGCGCGGGCGGCGGACAGTTCGGCGGTGCGGGCCAGCAGCCAGCGGCCGAGCGCGTCGAAGCGGGGCCGGTGCGCAGCCGTCGGCCTGCCGCCGAGAATCGAGCCGAGGCCCATGTCGAGATTCGGGGCGTCCCACACCAGGAGCACGCGCTGCGGCACGGGTATCCGCGGTGCAGGCGTCTCGGGAATGGGCTCGAGCTGCTGGATGTCTTCGGTGACGCTCATGGGCATCTCTCCCAGAGGAATTCGGTGACGGCGCTGCCGGCGTGCCGGGCCTTCGCCTCGTACTTCGTGACCGGTCGGGTGGCCGAGATCGGCAGCCCGTCGGAATCGGGGGCCACCCGGCGCAGGAGCGGCTCGGCGTCGCCGACCTCGGCGATCTGCTCGGCGTACCCGGCGTGATCGGTGGCGGCGTGCAGCACCCCACCGGGTTTGAGGCGATCGGCGATCAGCGCCACCGTCGACGGCTGCAGCAGCCGGCGCTTGTGGTGGCGTGCCTTGGGCCACGGGTCGGGAAAGAACACCCGGACGCCGGTCAGCGACCCCGGTGCCAGCATGTGTTCCAGCACGTCGACGCCGTCACCGCGGATGAGCCGCACGTTGTTGAGGCCCGCCCGGTCGACACCGCCGAGCAGTTGTGCGAGCCCGCGTCGGTAGACCTCGACGGCGACCACGTCGAGGTGGGGTTCGGCGGCGGCCATCGCCAGGGTCGAGATTCCGGCGCCGCAGCCGATCTCCAGGACCACCGGTGCCGTCCGGCCGAACCACGATTCGGTGTCCAGTTCCCCGGCGGGTCGGCCGTCGGAGTCCCTGGCCCCCATGCCGAGTTCGGGCCAGCGTCGTTCCCAGGTCTCCTGCTGACCGCCCGAGAGGGCAGACCGCCTTGACCGGAAACTGGTGATCCGTGGGTAGGGGTGCGCAGGGACTGCGGCCGGTTGAGCGGCCTCCTCGCGCTGGGCATGCATCCGTCCATCGTCGCTCATCAAGGGCGGTGTACCCGCATCGTGGTACAGATTGATACCCAACAGTTGCCTTCCGCCCGTATCGTGCCGGTGCCCCGGAAATCCCTGCTCGGGACGTCGTCGCCGAGATGCGACGATGGGCTGGGGGTTAACCGCGTGATGCCGATTTCAAAACCGGGTGAGCCGACGATGTTCGACGAGCGTCTGGCGAAATTCGCTGAAACTGCGCCCATGCCGCGTTTGTTCCCGATAATCGACCGGCTTTGCAAACCGTTGAGCGTTGCGGTCGTCGGCCGACCCGGGGTGGGCCGCGACACGGTGGCACGGGCGCTCAGGGGCCACGGTGTGGACGTCGCCGGCGGCGGTGGCGCCGCCGACGTCCAGGTACTGGTGATCGTCGAGGCCATCAAGCCGGAGGAGCGGGCGACGGCCGCCGATGGACTGCCCACGCTCATCGTGCTGAACAAGGCCGACCTGACTGGATCACGGTCCGGCGGCGCACTGCCGAACGCGCACCGCCGCGCGGCCGACGTGCAGCGACGGACCGGGATTCCGACCGTCGCCATGGTGGGCCTGCTCGGCCGCGTCGACCGCACTCGAGGACGACCTGGTGGATGCGCTGCGCACGCTGGTGCGCACGCCCGCCGACCTGGCCTCCGTCGATGCGTTCAGCAGCGGCGAGCACGCGGTGAGCCCCGACGTCAGGGCGCGGCTGCTCGAGCGGCTGGACCGGTTCGGCATCGCGCATGCGGTGCTCGCGCTGGCCGATGGCACCGACCCGACGGCCCTCCCCGCGCACCTGCGCTCGCTGAGCAATGTCGACGCCGTGCTGGCAGGGCTCGAGGCCGTTGCCGCTGCCGTCCGCTACCGGCGACGACGCACTGCAATGGCCGAAATGCATTCGCTGGCAGTCCAATTGGATGACGAGCGGTTGCTCCGGCTGCTCAACTCCGACGCCGCGGTCCTCGCCACGATGGCCGCCGCGGTCGACGTGGTGGAAGCCGACGGCATCCGCGTCGATCCCGGTGATCAACCCGACGCGCACCTTCGCCGCGCCGTGCAGTGGCGGCGGTACGGGCGCGGTCCCGTCGATGCGCTGCACCGCAGTTGCAGTGCCGCCATCACCCGGGGTTCGCTTCGACTGCTCGACGGCTGTTCGTGACCGCGCCGAACCACCACGTCATCGCCGTGGTCGGGCCACCGTCGGCCGGGGTCACCAGCCTCGCCGAGGTGCTCGCGGAACGCCTGCCCGAGCACGCCGTCATCGAGGCTTCCTGCGCCGGGGCGCCCGATGCCGTGGTCTTCGTCACCTCGGCGGTCGCACCGCTCGTCGACTCCGATCTCGACCTGATCGAGAGCGCCTCGGCGCGCACCGAACTGCTGGTCGCGGCGGTGTCCAAGATCGATGCGCACCGGCGTTGGCGCGACGTGCTGGCCGCGGATCGCGCGTTGGCCGTCGGCCGGGACGGGCGCCATCTGCGGACGGCATGGGTGGGCGTCGCTGCGGCGCCGGATCTCGGTGATCCCGACGTGGACGTGCTGGTCGACACGTTGCGGGCAGGCCTCGCCGAACCCGACCTCGCCGTGCGCAACGAGGTGCGGGCGCACCGGACCGAACCGATCCGCGGGCACCGGCCGTCGAAATCGGCGGATGCCCTCGCGATCCGGGTGGGGATCCAGCGGACGCGCCTGACCCTCGTCTACTTCGCGCGCCGCCGGTGCGGGGAGCTCGGCGAAGAGCTGCGGGCAGAGGCGGCCGAACTCGCGCGCGGCGCGGCGGCGCGGATGCAGGCCGGGGTGCGCGGCGCCGCGACCGACTTCGTCGCGGCGATCGACGAGACCATCGGCCGAGCCGTCGACGACGTCGCCGGCGCCCTCGGGCTGACCCCGCCAGCTCGTCCGGCTGCACCACCGTCGCCCCGACTGCCTGCGCTGCGCCCGTCGGCACGGCGCCTGGAGTCGCGGTTGATGATGGTGCTCGGAGCTGGCTTCGGCCTCGGGGTGGCACTGACGCTCAGCCGGCTGACGAGTCAACTGGGCGACGGGTTCGAAGCCATCGGCCTGCTCGCCGGTGGTGTTGCGGGTCTGTTGCTGACGATCTGGGTGGTCGGCATCCGCGGCGTGCTGCACGACAGGGCGCTGATGGACAGGTGGGTCGGCGAGGTCGCCAGCACACTGCGGAGCTGTGCCGAGGAGATGATCGCCCGCCGACTACTCGAGGCGGAGATCGCCTTCACCGCCGAGCTCGCCGACCGTGCCTCGGGGCCGAAAAATCGGATCGGCAAATCGGACCTCGGCACAATAGCGCGCACGGATTGAGATGAAATGACGGAAAACGTCGAAAATCCGTATCTGAATCGTTCTTGTGAGCGATCGGACATGCTCCCGATTCTCCGCGGGTAAGTCACCCACGTTAACCTCTAGGAAGCGTTTTCCGTGACCGCCAGCAGGAGAAATCGATGACTTCAGCGACCATTCCGGGCCTGGATACGGCACCGACCAAGCACGCCGGCCTTCTTGCCTGGGTTCAGGAGATCGCCGAGCTAACACAGCCCGACAGGGTGGCGTTCGCCGACGGCTCAGAAGAAGAATACGAACGTCTCGCAGCGCACCTCGTCGAGGCCGGGACCTTCCAGCGACTCAACAAGGACAAGCAGCCGAACTCGTACCTTGCGCTGTCCGATCCGTCGGACGTGGCGCGCGTCGAGTCGCGCACCTTCATCTGTTCGCAACGCGAGATCGACGCGGGGCCGACGAACAACTGGATGGACCCCGCCGACATGCGGAGCCTCATGACGGATCTGTACCGCGGTTCGATGCGCGGACGAACGTTGTGGGTGGTGCCCTTCTGCATGGGTCCGCTCGGCGCCGAAGACCCCAAGCTCGGCGTCGAGATCACCGATTCGGAGTACGTCGTCGTCTCGATGCGCACGATGACCCGGATGGGACAGGCCGCGCTGGACAAGATCGGCGAGGACGGATTCTTCGTCAAGGCGCTGCATTCCATCGGCGCCCCGCTCGAGCCCGGCCAAGAGGACGTGCCGTGGCCCTGCAACGACACGAAGTACATCAGCCACTTCCCCGAGACCCGCGAGATCTGGAGCTACGGGTCCGGCTACGGCGGCAACGCGCTGCTCGGCAAGAAGTGCTACTCGCTGCGCATCGCCTCGGCGATGGCCCACGACGAGGGCTGGCTCGCCGAGCACATGTTGATCCTCAAGCTGATCAGCCCCGAGAACAAGGCGTACTTCATCGCCGCGGCGTTCCCGTCGGCATGCGGCAAGACCAACCTCGCGATGCTGCAACCGACCATCCCCGGTTGGCGCGCCGAGACCGTCGGTGACGACATCGCCTGGATGCGGTTCGGCAAGGACGGCAGGCTCTACGCCGTCAACCCGGAGTTCGGCTTCTTCGGCGTCGCGCCGGGCACCAACTGGAGTTCCAACCCGAACGCGATGAAGACCATCGCCGCGGGCAACACCGTCTTCACCAACGTGGCCAAGACCGACGACGGCGACGTGTGGTGGGAGGGACTCGAGGGCGAGCCCGACCACCTGATCGACTGGAAGGGCAACGACTGGATCCTGCGCGAGACGGAAAGCAAAGCAGCGCACCCGAACTCGCGCTACTGCACCCCGATTTCGCAGTGCCCGACGCTGGCCCCCGAGTGGGACGACCCGCAGGGTGTGCCGATCTCGGCGATCCTGTTCGGCGGCCGCCGCAAGACCACGGTTCCGCTGATCACGCAGGCCCGCGACTGGCAGCACGGCGTGTTCATCGGCGCCACACTCGGTTCCGAGCAGACCGCCGCCGCCGAGGGCAAGGTCGGTACGGTGCGCCGCGACCCGATGGCGATGCTGCCGTTCCTCGGCTACAACGTCGGCGACTACTTCCAGCACTGGATCGACCTCGGCAAGAACGCCGACGAGTCCAAGATGCCCGCGGTGTTCTTCGTGAACTGGTTCCGGCGTGGCGGCGACGGCCGGTTCCTGTGGCCGGGATTCGGGGAGAACAGCCGCGTGCTGAAGTGGGCGATCGAGCGGATCGAGCACCAGGCCGACGGCAAGAGCACCCCCATCGGCATCGTGCCGACGGCGGCGGACCTCGACCTGGACGGTCTGGACGTGAACGCCGCCGACGTGGACGAGGCGCTCGCGGTCAACGCCGACGAGTGGCGCAAGGAACTGCCGCTGATCGAGGAGTGGTTCGAGTTCGTCGGCGAGAAGCTGCCCACCGGCATCAAGGACGAGTTCGACGCGCTGAAGACCCGGCTCGCCGAAGCCGACTGAGCGCCGACAGATCTCCAAGAAGCCCCGCGATCGAGGTGGTCGCGGGGCTTCTCTTTGCGCCCGGGTCGTGAGGCTTCCCGCGCGCCGCTGGCGAGGTTAGCCAAACTCGAGAATTCGAGTCCACGAACTAATTATTTACCGCCTATGAGCAGCAAATTCAGCGGCATCGACCGGAATACTTGGTAGTTCAGCTACGTTGCTGACTTCAGCGATGGCGAGGTATGGTCGTCGCAGCGAAGGGGAGTAGTTCCCGACCGCCGCACCTGCGGCGGGACGCGGATGGTCGACATGCTGGCGGCGGTAGCCGCCCGGTCATCCACCGGACACCAGGTTCGGCGAGCGAGACCTTCGGCCGACATACGTTGTCGACCCGAGGTCTCGCCATGCCACGAGATCAGGGTCGCGGACTCAAGGACAGAGATGGCCCTCAGTACTGGCGCGCCGCCACGGACCCACCGGCAGACGCTGCGTCGATCCCTCCTCGTCACGATGGTGTTCATCGTGCCCGCCCTGGTCGTGCGGTTCGCCGGCCTGCACCCGAATCCCGTTGTCGCACTGGTCATCTACGGTGCCGCCGTGGTTTCGGCCAGCTTCGTGCTGGCATGGGCGGCCGAAGCGGCCCAGATCGACGTCTCCGGTGGTCTGGCGATCGCGGTGCTGGCGCTGATCGCGGTGCTGCCCGAATACGCCGTCGACCTGTACTACGCGTACACGGCGGGTCACAACGCCGAGTACACCCAGTACGCCGCGGCCAACATGACCGGATCGAACCGGCTGCTCATGGGCATCGGCTGGCCGATCGTCGTCCTGGTCAGCCTCGCGGTCGCGCGGAAGGTGACCGGCAAGAAGGCAAACGGGATGGCGCTCGAACCGGGCAACCGGGTCGAACTCGGCTTCCTGCTGGTCGCGGGCGTCATCGCGTTCGTCATCCCGGCCACCGGCCGCATCCACCTGGTACTCGGAGTGGCTCTGCTCGCCTGGTTCGGCTTCTACCTGTACAAGCTCACCCGTGGCGACGTCGAAGAACCGGAACTGATCGGAACGGCGGCCGCCATCGGTGGTCTGCCGGATCAAGCCCGCCGGACGGTCGTCGTCGCGATGTTCGTCCTGGCCGCCGCCGTCATCCTGGCGTGCGCCGAGCCGTTCGCCGAGAGTCTGATCGGCGCGGGCACCGAGCTGGGCATCGACAAGTTCCTGCTGGTGCAATGGCTCGCCCCGCTCGCGTCGGAGGCCCCCGAGTTCATCATCGCGATCATCTTCGCCACCCGCGGCAAGGGCACTGCGGCGATCGCGACGCTGATCTCGTCGAAGGTCAACCAGTGGACCCTGCTGATGGGCTCGCTGCCCATCGCCTACATGGCAGGTGGTGGCGGCTCGGCCCTGGTGCTCGACGGCAGGCAGATCGAGGAAGTGCTGCTGACCGCGACGCAGACGCTGATGGGCATCGCGTTGATCCTGTCGCTGAGATTCCACCGGTACACGGCGTGGGCTCTGCTGGCGTTGTTCGTCGTGCAGTTCCCGATCACGTCGACGGAGGGCAGGCTGATCCTCTGTGGTGTGTACGCCGTGCTCGCCGTGGCCGGCCTCGTCGTGAACCGCAGGCACCTCGTGCCCACGCTGCGCGCACCGTTTCAGCGGCAGGAGTCATCCGAGGACGCGTCGGCCGACCCTGCGGAGCTGGTCTCGCTGCGCGCTTGAGGACGATCAGTGTCCGGTGTCGAACTCGATGGGTAGCGTGATCGGGCCGCTCAAGCCGGTCAGCGGCTTCCACGGCGCGGGTCCGGAGCGCCGCATATTGGGCATGCGACGCGTCATCACGGTGAGCGCCTCGACGAGTTCGGCTCTGGCGAGGTGTGATCCGAGGCAGTAGTGCACACCGCCACCGAACGTCAGCATCGCCGACGGGGCGACGCGGGTGATGTCGAGCCGATCGGGATCGTCGTAGACGGCGGGATCGCGGTTGGCGCTGGCGGAATTCACGACGACGAGTGTGCCTGCCGGGATGGTGACCCCGGCGAGTTCGACGTCGACGGTCGCGGCGCGGAAGGTGGCGGCGGCGATCGGGGAGTGCCGCAGGATCTCTTCGACCGCGTTGGGCGCGAGCTCTGGATTCTCGGCCAGCAGCTTCCATTGGTCGGGGTGATCGCACAGGGTGTAGATCGCGGCGGCCACCTGGTTGCGGGTGGTGTCGGTGCCTGCCATCAGAAGGCCGGAGGCGAGCATGAGCAGTTCGTCGTGCGTCAAGCGGTCGCCGTCGTCTTCGGCGCGGATCAAGTCCGACAGCAGGTCGTCGGTCAGGGTTTCGCGCCGTGCGGCGATCATGTCGTCGAGGTAGGCGTCGAGCGCAGCCCACGAGCGCAGGATGTTGGCCTCCTCCTGGGCCGCGGTCCAGCCGAACGTCTTCATGATGTCGTCGGTCCAGTCCGAGAACAGTTTCCAATCGTCGCGGTCCGTGCCGAGCAGCGCGCAGATGATCGGGATCGGGTACTTCTGCGCGACGTCGGTCACGATGTCGCAGCTGCCGATCGCGGTCAGGGGCGTCACCAGCTCGTTGATGACCTCCGAGATGGTGGTGCGCAGGCGCGCGGCGGCGCGGGGGGTGAACGCCTTCGACACCAGTCGGCGGAGCCGGTGGTGCTCGTCGCCGTCCATGCACAGCAGGCTGTTGACCACCCGATCCCACAGTGGCCCGGACGTGATGCCCTGTGCGGCGAGGATGAAGCCCGGCGGCGTGGAGAACCGCGCATCGCGCAGCGCCGCGTGCACGAGTTCGTAGGTGAGCAACTCGGGGCCGTGTGACCCGAGCGCGATCGGCGCCTGCTCACGGGCGTGCCGGAGGATCGCGTGCGCCTCCTCGGGATCCTGGGTTTGCTCGTAGTCGACGGAGGGCAGCCCGGCTTCGAAGACGCTCGGTGAGTGTGGCCGGTCAAGTTCGATGGTCATCGGATCTCCTCGGGGGCGAGCGGACTATCCAGACCAGCGTCACGCGGCTGTGACGAGCGCCATAGAGTAGTCGGCTACCTGAGTTCGACGCCTCGTCGGAGCTCGTAGACGCGTCGTCGGAGCGTTGCCCGGCCAGGTCGATCTGCTCGAAGGCGTACGTCGCCATGGCCGCCGGCGCCATGGCTTCGCCGATCCCGGCGAGTGCACCGTAGGCGTCGTCGCCAAGCGCTTCGCGCAGGTGATCGACGAGGGCGGCCATCTCGGGAAACGACGCCCTCGTGAAGGGAGTGTCGGCGAATCCGCTTATGGTCGCGGCGGATTCGTGGCGTCCGAGCCGGTCCAAGACGGTGCCCAGGATCGCCAGCGGGGTCAACACCAGAGAGAAGCTGCCGGAGTCCATGTGGTTGCGGATCGCGATGGTCAGATAGTCGAAGGCGTCCGACGGCTCGCCGAGAAGTCCGGCGAGCATCGTCGCGTTCCCAGCCAGGTGCGACTCGAGCTGCCGGTTTCCGCTGTCGCGAGCGATGGTCAAGCCGCGCCGGAAGGCCTCGTACGCGGCGACAGGGTCCGAGTCGCGGCGCGGGTAGCCGAACGCCACTAGCGTGTAGCAGAGCACCAGGGGATTGTTTGTGGCTTCCGCGGCTGCGACGAGGTGCTCCGACACCGCCAGTGCCTCTTCACCGGCACCGGTGAAGGTCAGCGCCACCGCCAGGTTCGCCTCGGCGAAGTAGCCATCGTCCCGGTCTTGCGCGATCATGTTGCGACACAGCTCAAGCCAGCGCTCGGGAACGCCGGTCCAGATGTAGGGACCGCCGAGCCAGCTCTCGAAATCGTAGGGAACCGGGTCGAAACGTCCGCTGTCGATGGCCAGCCTCGCCGCGTCGGCATAGCCGAAGGCGTCCTCGAGTCGGCCCGCCGCGTAGCACTGCGTCGCCATCGCGTAGAGCTGCGCCAGCCGCCGGTGCTCGACCGCCCGTGCCGGTGCGATGATCTCCTCTGCCCACGTGACGGACTCGAACTGTTCGACCCAGAACCCGAGGAACGTCGCGAGAACGGCGATGGTCGTCGCGCTGTCGATGTCGTCGTGGTCGGCGGCCCACCTGAATGCCGTCGCGCAGGTTCGCGAGTTCCACGGTGTACCAGGCATACGCGTCGTGTTGCCGTGGACCGTCCCATAGCGCGAGCACGGCGGCCTCCCGCCCGGCGAAATGTCGTGCGTGCGCGGCGCGGGTCACCTCGGCGGCGCCGCTCGCCGCGAGTTGTTCTTCGGCGAACTGACGGATGGTCTCCAGCATCGAGAACCGCGTCCGGCCGGAGGTGCGGTCGACGACCAGTAGCGACTTGCGCACCAGGGAGTCGAGCAGATCCAAGGTCGAGAGTTCGTCGCCATCGTCCACCAGAGAGCCGGCCGCCTCGAGGTCGAACCCGCCGGCGAACACCGAGCACCGTTGCAGCAGTGATCTTTCGACGTCGTCGAGCAGATCGTAGGACCACTGCACTGCATGACGCAGGGTTTGGTGACGCTCCAGTCCGCGTCGCGATCCGACCAGCAGCCGGAAGCGATCGTCGAGCCGATCGCGCAGTTCGGTGACCGTCATGGAATGCAGGCGCGATGCGGCCAGCTCGATCGCCAGAGGGACTCCGTCCAGGCGTCGGCAGATTTCCAGGACCGCCTCATCGGTCGCGCGGACTGCCAGGTCGGGTGCCACCCGTTCGGCGCGCTCGACGAACAGTGTTGCCGCGCTCGATTCGATGTCGAGTGACGTTACGGGCCAGAGCTGTTCGTCCGCGACTCGCAGGCCCTCGCGGCTGGTGGCGAGTATCCTCACCGTCGCCGACCGACCGAAGATTCCATCGATCAGCTCGGCGGCAGCGTCCAGGACGTGTTCGCAATTGTCGAACACCAAGCAGGCGTGATCTACCCTCCAACGCCGCCGCGACGCTGTCCGAGATGGTCATCCCCGCCTGCTGGGTGATCCCCAGGGTGGCGGCGACCGCGTCGGGCACCGCGCCCGGATCGCCGACCGCGGCCAACTCGATCAGCCATACCCCGTCGGCGAAGCTGCTCACCGATCGCGCCGCGACCTCGAGAGCGAGCCGCGTCTTGCCGACCCCGCCGACGCCGGTCAGCGTCACCAGCCGGTTCGCGTCGACTGCCGCCCGAACGTCGGCGACCTCGCGCCTCACGCCCGATGAACGACGTCGTCTGCGGGCGCAGGTTGCCCGGCGCCCGGTCCAGCGTCCGCAGCGGCGGGAACTCGGTTGCCAGACCCGCTGCCGCCGACCTGAAAGACGTCCACCGGCTGGGCAAGATCCCGTAAGCGTTTGGGGCCCAGTGCGATCAGGTCGACACCGGTCATCAGACCAGCCGTTTGGCCGTCGAGCAGGATCTGCCCGCCGTGGCCGGCGGCCATCAGCCGCGCGCGCGGTTGAGCACGGCGCCGAAGTAGTCGCCGTCGCGTAGCTCGGCCTCACCGGTCGCGATGCCCATCCGCACCGGCAGCTCCAGTGCCCGTTGCGCAGCGACCGCCGCGTCGACGGCCGCTCGTGGTGACCCGAACGCCGCGCAGACCCCGTCGCCGGTGTGCTTGAACAGCGAACCGCCGTGACCGGTTATGGCCTCCCGCAAGACTCGTCGTGGGCCTCGAGCGCCGCCCGCATCGCATCCGCGTCGGCCTCCCAACGCCGCGTCGAGCCCTCGATGTCGGTGAACAGGAACGTGACGACCCCCGACGGCGCGGTCACGGGAGCTCCGCGCGGGCCCGGTCGATCTGCTCGAGCGCGTAGGTCGCCATGGCGGCATTCGTCATGTCCGCGCCGGCGCGGGCGAGCGATTCGTAGGCCGTCGTCGCCGAGCACGTCGCGCAGATGCGTGATCGCCGTGTTGATCTCGGGGTACGCCACCAACGTGAAGGGGTCGGCGGCGAACCCGCTGATGGTGGCGGCCGGCTCGATAGTATCCGAGCCGGTCGAAGAAGGCGGCGAGGATGGCCAGCGGGCTGCGCATGAGGGAGAAGCTGCCTGAGTCGTAGTGGTGGCGGATCGCCAGACGTCAGATAGTCGAACGCGTCAGCGGGTTCGCCGTGCGTCGAGGCAAGCCGCGACAGGTTGATCGGCGTGAAGGGTGACGGCCTGACGGTTGCCGCTGTCTCGCGCGATCGCCAAGCCTCGCCGTTGCACCTCGTACGCGAGCGTCGGGATCGGTGTCACTGTGGGCGAAGCCGTAGGCCAGCAGCGCCACGATTTCATGCCGGGGTTGTCGGTCGCTCGGCAGTGAGCAGGGGCTCTGATGCCGCGATCGCCTCGTCGCGCGAGCCGGCGATGGTCAGGGCGAAGACGAGGCATGACCGGGTCCAAGTTCGCAGGGCCCGCACCGTGTTCGAGCATGTTGCGGCACAAGTCGACCGCACCGTCTGGGGCTGACCGTTGGTGAAGTACGCGCCGTTCAGTGCAAGCTTCGAACTCGTATGGAACCTCGTCGAATCGTCCGCTGTCGATGGCTTGCCTGGCCGCGTCGGCGTAGGCGAGGGCGTCCTCGATCCGTCCGTCTGGAAAGCACATGCGCGGCCATCACATAGAGCTGTGCCAGCCGTGGATGGTCGGCGGCCTTGGCGCGTTCGATGAGTTCCTCGGCCCACCTGACGGGTTCGCGCTGCTCGACCCAGGTGCCGAGGAATGCCGCGTAGACGGCGATCGCCGCCGCGGTGTCGAGGTCGTCGTGGTCGGCGGCCCACCGGAATGCGGTGCGCAGGTTGGCCAGCTCGGCCTCGAACCACGTGTAGGCGTCGCGTTGGCGCGGGCTGTCCCACAGTGCGAGCACGTCGGCTTCGCGTCCGGCGAAGTAGCGGGCGTGTGCGGTGCGGGCATCGTCGGTCCGACCACGTTGCTGACGAGTTGCTCTTCGGCGAACTGCCGGATCGTCTCCAGCATCGAGAATCGGGTTCGCCCCGACGAGCGGTCGGCGACCAGAAGTGACTTGCGGACCAACGCGTCGAGCAGATCCAGCGTGGCGAACTCGTCGGCGGAATCCGCCGACCGCGCAGCGCCGGCCAGGTCGAAGCCGCCGGCGAACACCGAACACCTTGCCAGCAGGCTCTTTTCGGCATCGTCGAGCAGGTCGTAGGACCACTGCACCGCGTGGCGCAGGGTTTGGTGACGCTCCAGGCCGCGCCGAGATCCGACCAGCAGTCGGAACCGGTCGTCGAGCCGGTCGCGCACCTCGGCGACGGTCATCGACTGCATGCGCGACGCGGCCAGTTCGATCGCCAACGGGAATTCCGTCGAGGCGCCGGCAGATCTCCACCACGGCGTCCGCATCGTCGGTCCCGGTCAGCGCGATGCCCGCCGACACCGCCGCGCGCGCGCTCGAGAAACAAGGTGGCTGCGGTCGAGTCGATGCCGCCGTTCGAGATCCATTGAGGGCACGGCCGACGAGTTGCTCGTCGGCCACCCGCAGCCCTTCCCGGCTGGTGGCCAGGATCTTCACCGTTGCGGGATCGGCTCAGGATCGCCTCGGCCATGCTCGGCGGCCGCGTCGACCACGTGTTCGCAGTTGTCGAACACCAGCAGTCGCGAGCGGCCCTCCAATGCGGCGGCCACGCTCTCGGCCACGGTCATCCCCGGCTGCTGGGTGATCCCCAGCGCCGCGGCCACCGCCTCGGGCACCGCGGCCGGATCGGCGATCGGGGCCAGCTCGATCACCCACACGCCGTCCGGGAAGTCCGCTGTCGATCCGCGCGGCAGCCTCCAAGGCCAGTCGGGTCTTGCCGACCCCGCCGACACCGGTCAGCGTCACCAACCGGTGTGCCTTCGAGCGCCGCCTGCACCTCGGCGAGCTCGGCCTCACGCCCGACGAAGCTGGTGGTCGGCGGCCGCAGGTTGCCCGGTGTGCGATCGATGGTCCTCAGCGGCGGGAAGTCGGCTCGCAGTCCCGGCGCACGGACCTGGAACACGTCGACGGGTTGAGTCAGATCGCGTAACCGCTTGGGCCCCAGCGCGACTAGGTCGATGCCGTGGAGAAGACCCGCCGTCTGCGCCGTCGAGCAGGATCTGGCCGCCGTGGCCGGCCGACATCACCCGCGCGGCGCGGTTGAGCACCGCGCCGAAGTAGTCGCCGTCGCGCAGCTCGGCCTCGCCGGTGGCGATGCCCATCCGCACCGGCAGCTCCAGAGCCAGCTGCGCGGCCACCGCCGCATCGACGGCAGCCCGCGGCGACGAGAACGCGGCGCACACCCCGTCGCCGGTGTGCTTGAACAACGCACCGCCACAACCGGTTATCGCCTCGCGCAGCACCTCGTCGTGCGCTTCGAGCGCGACCCGCATCGCCTCCGGCGTCGGCCTCCCACCGCCGCGTCGAACCCTCGATGTCGGTGAACAGGAACGTCACGATCCCCGACGGCGCGTTCATCGAGAGTTCCGCCCGTGCGCGGTCGATCTGCTCGAAGGCGTACGTCACCATGGCTGCGTTGGTCATGTTCCGGCCGGTGCGCGCCAACGATTCGTATGCGTCGGCGCCGAGCACCTCGCGCAGGTGGGTGATCGCCGCGGTCGTCTCGGGGTAGAACACGTGGGTGAGCGGCGTGACCGCGAATCCGCTTATGACGGCGGCGGCTTCGTAGTGCCGCGAGTCGGTCGAGGAGTGTGCTGAGGATCGCCAGCGGGGCGATGCAGGAGCGAGAAGCTGCCCGAGTCGTGCCGGATGCGGATCGCCAGGGTCAGGAAGTCGAGCGCCTCCACGGGGTCGCTCGGCGTGGATGGCCGAAAGCCTCGCCAGGCTGACCGCATGGATGTGTTCGATCTGCCTGTTGCCGCTGTCCTGAGCGATGGCGAGGCCTCGACGCTGGACGTCCAATGCTGCGGCGGGATCGGCGTCGCGGTTGGCGATGCCGTACGCGGCGAGCGCGTAGGACTGCAGCTGGGGATTGTCGGTTGCCTCGGCCTCGGCGAGCAGCAGTTGCGCCTCGGCAACCGCCTCGTCCGTTCGCGCCGAAGAGCGTCAACGCCGAGCACCAGGCGATGACCGGGAGTAGGTGTGAGGGCCCGTGTCCCGCCCGATCACGTTGCGGCATATCTCGATCCACTGCTCGGCCTGGACGACGCATGACCGTTGCCCCGCCGCCGAGACTCGATTCGAAGCTCGTATGGAACCGCGTCGAAGCGGCCGTCTTCGATCGCGCTTCGCGCTGCGCGTCGCTGTATGTCGCGGCGTCGTCCATGCCGTCCGGCCGCGTAGCAGTGCGCGGCCATCACGTAGAGCTGCGCCAGCCGCCGGTGCTCGACGGCACGCGCAGGTCCGATGAGCTCCTCAGCCCAGGCGATCGGTTCGTGCTGTTCGAGCCACAGCTCCGAGGAAGGCCGCGTAGAAGGCGATTGCGGCCGCGGCGTCGAGGTCACCGTGGTCGGCGGCCCACCGAAATGCCTGCCCGCAGGTTCGCCAACTCGAGGTTGAACCACTCATAGGACTCGCGTTGCCGCGGGCCGTCCCACAGCTCCAGCAGGTCGGCTTCCCGGCCTGCGAAGTAGCGGGAGTGCGCAGCCCGCGCATTCTCGGCGTCGCCGTCGAGCCACCAGCTGCTCTTCGGCGAACTGCCGAATCGTCTCCAGCATCGAGTACCGCGTCCTGGCCGAGGATTGATCGGCGATCAGCAGCGACTTGCGGACCAGGGCACCGAGTAGGTCCAGGGTGGCGAACTCGTCGTCGACATCGGCGACCGCACGCGCACCACCGAGGTCGAAGCCGCCGGCGAACACCGAACACCTGGCCAGCAGCGACTTCTCGGTGTCGTCGAGCAGGTCGTAGGACCACTGCACCGCGTGGCGCAGGGTCTGGTGACGCTCCAGCCCACGCCGCGATCCGACCAGCAGCCGGAACCGGTCGTCGAGCCGGTCGCGGACCTCCGTAACGGTCATCGATTGCATTCGGGATGCGGCCAGCTCGATCGCCAGCGGGAATTCCGTCGAGGCGGCGGCAGATCTCGACGACGGTCGGCTCGTCCGTGCCCGTCGTCAGCGAGATGTGCGGCGCCACGCGCGTGAGAGCGCTCCACGAAGAGTCGGGTGGCCGGCGACTCGGCGGCCGGTCTCGCAGCGACGGCACCGGCCACAGCTGTTCGTCGGCCGCCCGCAGAGCCCTCACGGCTGGTCGCCAGAATCCGCACCGTCGACGACCGGGTGAGGATCGCCTCGATCATCTCGGCGGCGGCATCGAGGACGTGCTCGCAGTTGTCGAACACCAGCAGTCGCGAGCGGCCGTCCAGAGCGGCCGCCACGCTTTCGCGTTACGGACATCCCCGGCTGCTGGGTGATTCCGAAGATGGCGGCCACGGCTTCGGGCACCGCAGCCGGGTCGCCGACCGCGGCGAGCTCGATCACCCACACCCCGTCGGCGAAATCGGGGGCCAACCGTCCGGCGACCTCCAAGGCGAGCCGCGTCTTGCCCACCCCACCCGTCGCCGGTCAACGTGACCAGGCGGTGCTCGCGCAGTGTCGCCTCGAGTTCGGTTAGTTCCGATTCGCGACCGACGAACGCTGGTGGTGCGTGGGCGCAGGTTGCCCGGTGTGGGATCGACGTCTTCAGCGGAGGAAACTGCATGTTCAGCCCGGGGGCGCGGACCTGAAAGATCTCGATCGGCGTTGGTGATGTCGCGCAACTGCTTGGAGCCGAGGCAGACCAGTTCGTCACGCCGAAACAAGCCCAGCGGTCTGGCCGTCGAGCAGGATCTGGCCACCGTGACCGCAGGCCATCACGCGTGCGGCCCGATTGAGCACGGCGCCGAAGTAGTCGTCGCCACGCAGTTCGGCTTCGCCGGTGGCGATGCCCATGCGCACCGGCAACTCCAGTGCGCGTTGCGCTGCCACCGCGGCGTCGCACTGCGGAACGTGGCGACGAGAACACCGCGCACACCCCGTCGCCGGTGTGCTTGAACAACCAGCCCCGGTGGCTCTCGATGGCCTCGCGCAGCGTCGCGTCGTGCGCATCGAGCGCCCCGCCCATGACGTCGGCGTCGGCTCTCCCATCGCCGCGTCGATCCCTCGATGTCGGTGAACAGGAACGTGACGACGCCCGACGGCCTGACAGGGCCGCCTGCTCGCACGCTCATGGAGCACCCCCGCACTCCCGGAATTTCCCCGGCCGTCACATCGTATGGCCTGGACAGTCACCACAAGATCAGTTTCGCGGTCGCGCGAACGAGGCGGTTTGACGCCTGTCAACCACCGCGGTTGAAGCCGGACGGGCGTCGTCGGTGAGTCAGGCGGCGTGCGGCTGCAGACTGTCGACGCGGGTGCGCTGGTGCCTACGTCGAGGATGATCGGCATGATCGAGAGGCCATGCGAGGGCCGTCGATGCCCGGCACGCAGATTGGCACGATCGACGAGGTCGTCCACGTCGGTCGCCGACGTGCCGGTCGCGGAGCCGGTCGACGATCCGGACGCCGGTTCGGTGCCAGCAGTGGCGCCTGCACCATGAACGATGTGTCGAACTCGGCCATGGCGCCCGTCCCACCCTGTTGACACCCGTCAAGTCGAGCGCCCGTAAAGTGCAGAACATGCAGATCCGCGACCACGTGGGCACCGGTAAACCGGCCATCGTCCTGTACCCGAAGGGCACCGTCGTCACCTTCGACGACCTGGAAGCCAGGGCCAACCGCCTGGCCCATTACTTCCGCGCGCGGGGCCTGCGGGAGGGCGACGTGGTCGCGATCCTGATGGAGAACAACGAGCACGTGCACACGGTGATGTGGGCGGCGCGGCGCAGCGGGCTCTACTACGTACCGATCAACACGCACCTGACCTCTGCCGAGGCCGCGTACATCATCGACAACAGCGGCGCCTCGGCGATCATCGGCTCCGCGGCGCTGCGCAACACGTGCGAGAAGCTGGCAGACCATCTGCCGTCGGGTCTTCCGGACGTTCTGTTGATCGCCGACGACGACCTGGACGGCTGGGAGCGCTACCCGGAAGCGGTTGCCGACCAACCCGATACCCCCATCGAGGACGAGTGGGAGGGCGACCTGCTGCAGTACTCGTCGGGCACCACGGGCCGCCCGAAGGGCATCAAACGGGCACTGCCGCACGTCCCGCCGGCCGAGGCTCCCGGAATGATGTCGGGGCTGGTCGGGTTCTGGATGCACCCCGATGCGATCTACCTGAGCCCGGCGCCGCTGTACCACACCGCGCCGTCGGTGTGGTCGATGAACGTGCAGGCCGCAGGCGTCACGACGGTCGTCATGGAGAAGTTCGACGCCGAGGGTTGCCTGGACGCCATCGCGCGCCACCACGTCACGCACGGGCAGTTCGTCCCCGCGATGTTCACCCGGATGCTGAAACTTCCCGAGGACGTCCGTACTTCGTACGACGTGTCCAGCCTGGAACGCGTCATCCACGCGGCCGCGCCGTGCCCGGTCGAGATCAAGAAGCAGATGATCGACTGGTGGGGCCCGATCGTCGACGAGTACTACGCCTCGTCCGAGGCCCACGGGTCGACGCTGATCAGCGCCGAGGAGTGGCTCGCGCATCCCGGCTCGGTCGGTAGGGCGATGACGGGCGGGGTGCACATCGTCGACGAAGAGGGCAACGAGTTGCCACCGGGGCAGGCCGGCGAGATCTACTTCGAGGGTGGCCGCTCGTTCGAGTACCTCAACGACCCGGAGAAGACGGCGTCATCCAGGGATTCCCGCGGGTGGATGACCGTCGGTGACATCGGCTATCTCGACGAAGAGGGTTTCCTGTACCTCACCGATCGGCGCCATCACATGATCATCTCCGGCGGCGTGAACATCTACCCGCAAGAGGCCGAGAACATGCTCGTCACCCATCCGAAGGTGATGGACGCCGCGGTCTTCGGTGTCCCCGACGAGGAGATGGGCCAGAGCGTCAAGGGTGTGGTGCAGACCGTCGACCCCGCCGACGCCACCGACGCATTCGCCGACGAGCTGCTGGCCTGGCTCCGGGAACGACTGGCGCACTACAAGTGTCCGCGAACCATCTCGTTCGAGACCCAGCTACCCCGCACCGACACCGGCAAGCTCTACAAGCAGACCCTGATCGAGAAGTACTCCCAACCGGTCGGCTGACGCGATGACCCTTCACGTCGTCGACCTGGCGGACCCGGCGGGTCCTGTGCCGCCCGGCATCGTGATCGCCACCGGGGACCTCGGTGCCGACGGCGCCGAATACTGGCTTCAGCGAGCGACTTTCACGCTCACCGAGAAGGTCTGCGCGGACCGGCGCGCGGTGCGCGTGCCGTCGACGACGGCCGCCGTGGCCGAACTGCGCGAGCGAATCGAGACGTGGCCGCAGGCGGCGGCGGTGTGCGACGACGTGCTGCGCGCGGTGGACGTCGCCGCCCCCGCATTCGCGGGGGTGATCACCGAGTCGTTGGCCTACTCGACGCTGCAGGCCGGCCCCGAGTTCGCCAGGTGGCTGGCCGAACGGGGCCCCGCAACGCGTGCCCGAGATCCCCGATCCCGTTGAGGCGGAACGGGATGGCGATGAACTGCGTGTGCGGTTCAACCGGCCGGAGCCGCCACAACGCGTTCTCCACCGATGCGCGGGCGGCGCTGCTCGAGGTGCTCGAGGTGGCCCGGCTCGATCCGGGCGTCACCCGGATGGTGCTCACGGGCAACGGTGACTCCTTCTGTAGCGGAGGCGATCTCGCAGAGTTCGGCACCTTCGCCGATCCGGCGAGTGCGCATCTGGCCCGCACCCGGCACAGCCCGGCGTTGGTACTCGACGAGATCACCGCGCGGCTGGGTCCGGCCTGCCGCGCCGAGGTTCACGGTCAGGTGCTGGGCAGCGGACTGGAGATGGCGGCCTTCTGCGGACACGTGACCTGCCGGCCCGACGCCACACTCGGGCTGCCCGAACTGGCGCTCGGCCTGATCCCCGGCGCTGGTGGGACGGTCAGCATCACCCGGCGGATCGGTCGCTGGCGCACCGCCTATCTGGTGCTGTCGGGGCAGACCATCGACCCGTCGACCGCGCTGGACTGGGGCCTCGTCGACTCCCTCACCCCGTGATTTGTGCACTAACGCGCTCACCGCGGCGGAGTGCACAAATCGCGTTAGGTGGAGCGGCGCAGCGTCACCCGGTACGTGTACTGCTCGGGCAGGAAGTGGCTGAGCGCCAACTCGACGGGCGTTCCAGAAGCGTCCGCGTACAGCCGGTCCACCCGCAGCATCGGATGCCCGACACCGCAACCCACGGCGTCGGCCACCTCGCGATCGGCGGCCCCGACCGTGATCGACTGCGCCGCTTCGACGATCGGCTCGCTCAGATGCGGCTCGGTCAGACCCGATGACGGTGCTGGTGCTCACCGCGCCGTCGGCCATCTCGGGCGCGCCGAGCACCAGTCGGGCGACCGGCTCGGGCAGGTGCACGCGGGTCAGCACGAACGGCACCCCGTCGTGGCAGCGCCGGAAGACCACGGTGTAGACGACGTCATCGACCAGGCGCATCCGGCTGGCGGCGTCGACGTCGACGCGGCGACGCAGCCCGGACAGCACCTCCATGGTGGTGTCGTCGGACAGGCTCATCAGGTCCTCGATCGACCCCAGCTGGCGCAGGTAGCGGCGGCCCGACTCGCTGGCGTACGTGCCGCGGCCGGGCACCCGGTACACCACGCCCTCGGCGACCAGGTCCTGGAACGCCCTTCGCACGGTCTGACGGGACAGGCGATGGCGGGCGACGAGCTCGGACTCGGTGGGCAGCCGCGTGCCCTCGCCGTACAGCCCGGCGGCGATCTCGTCCCGAAGTTGTTGGCGCAGTGTCTGATACGCGGGGGCGGTCCTCATGGCATCAGATGCCGCCGCGCGAAACCAGCTGCGCGGCGATGACGTTGCGTTGGATCTCGTTGGTGCCCTCGCCGACGATCATCAGCGGCGCATCGCGGAAGTAGCGTTCGACGTCGTACTCGGTGGAGTAGCCGTAGCCGCCGTGGATGCGCACCGCGTTCAGCGCGATCTCCATGGCCGCCTCGGAGGCGAACAGCTTGGCCATCCCGGCCTCCATGTCGGCGCGCTCGCCGCTGTCGTACCGGTCGGCCGCGTAGAGCGTCAGCTGGCGCGCGGCGGTGAGCTTGGTGGCCATGTCGGCCAGGTAGTGGCCGATCGCCTGGTGCTTCCAGATCGGCTGGCCGAAGCTCTCGCGCTCCTGCGCATACGCCAGGGCATCCTCCAGCGCGGCCGTCGCCACCCCGAGCGCGCGGGAGGCCACCTGGATGCGGCCGGTCTCGAGCCCCTTCATCATCTGCCCGAACCCCTTGCCGGGCTGGCCGCCGAGGATCGCCGAGGCAGGTATCCGGTAGTCGGAGAAGGCGAGCTCGCACGATTCGACGCCCTTGTAGCCGAGCTTGGGCAGATCGCGAGACACGGTCAGCCCCTCGCCGTGTTGGACGAGCACCACCGAGATGCCCCGGTGCTTGGGCTCCGCGTCGGGATCGGTCTTGCACAGCAGGGCGATCAGGGCGGAACGCCTGGCGTTGGTGATCCACGTCTTGGCGCCGTTGATCACCAGGTCGTCGCCGTCGGGCCGCGCCGTGGTGGTGATGTTCTGCAGATCGGAACCGCCGCCGGGCTCGGTCAGGGCCATGGTCGCGCGCATCTCGCCGGTGGCCATCGCGGGCAGGTAGCGCTGCTTCTGTTCCTCGGTGCCGAACAGGCCGATCAGCTTCGCGACGACGGTGTGCCCGCCCATCGCGCCCGCCAGGCTCATCCAGCCGCGGGCCAGCTCCTGGGTGACCAGCACGTAGCAGCGGGTGGACACGGGTGTGCCGCCGTACTCCTCGGGCACGGCCAGCCCGAAGATCCCGATCCGCTTCATCTGCTCGATCCACGCTTCGGGGTAGGAGTTGGCGTGCTCGACCTCGCGCACCGTCGGGCGGACGTCGCGGTCGACGAATGCCCGGACGGTGTCGACCAGCATGGTCTCTTCGTCGTTGAGAATGCTCGTGTGCTCCATGTACGGCCATATTGACACCAAGAACGCGATACTGCCAGCATGTGAAGCTGTGACTTTGTACGGCCAAAGGCCCGGCGGCCCCTTCTTCGACGATCTGACCCATGGCCAGGTGTTCGACTGGGCGCCGTCGATGACGCTGACCCCTGGCACGGCCGCGGTGCACCAGTCGATCCTCGGCGACTCGATGCGGCTGCCGCTGGACGCGACACTGACCCACGCCGTCACCGGCGCGTCGGCCGCGTTGGCTCACCCCGCGATGGTCGCCGACGTGGCGATCGGGCAGAGCACGCTGGCCACCCAGCGCGTCAAGGCCAACCTGTTCTACCGCGGCCTGACGTACTTCCGCTTCCCGATCATCGGCGACACCCTGTACACCCGAACGGAAGTCGTTGGCCTGAAACAGAACTCGGCCAAACCGGGGCGGGAGCCCACGGGTCTGGCGGCCCTGCGCATGACGACCATCGACCAGGCCGACCGGCTGGTCCTCGACTTCTACCGCTGTGCGATGCTGCCGCTCGGTCCCGGCGCGCCCGACACCGGACACCAGGATGACCTCTCGGCGATCGGGTCCGACCCGGCCCCGGTGGCCGATCCCACCGCCGACTGGGATGCCGAGGTCTTCCGGCAGCGCGTACCAGGCCCGCACTTCGATCCCGAGATCGCGGGCACCACGCTGCACAGCACCGGCGACGTGGTCAGCAGCGCACCGGAGCTGGCCAGGCTGAGCCTCAACATCGCCGCGACGCACCATGATTCGCGGGTCGGCGGCCGGCGCCTGGTGTACGGCGGCCACACCATCGGGCTGGCGCTCGCGCAGGCGACCCGCGCCCTGCCGAACCTGGTGACGGTGCTCGGGTGGAAGTCCTGTGACCACACCGGACCGGTGCACGAGGGCGACACGCTGTACAGCGAGATCCACGTCGAGCGGGCGACGGCGCTGCCCGGCGGCCGCGGCGGGACGCTGGAGCTCCGGTCGCTGGTGTACGCGGCCGACGACACCGACCGGCAGGTGCTGGACTGGAGATTCACCGCCCTGCAGTTCTAGCGGCCCGATCGACGTCGCCGCCGCGGCGGCTCCGACACAATGGGGCCGTGGACGCGGCGGCGCAGGATTGGGGTGCGACCGGGTTGGCGTTCCTGACCGGCATGCCCGACGGTCCGCCCGACTTCTCCCGCGCCGCGGTGCTGGCCGAGGCGCGCAGAGTCGCCGCCCACCTCGGCGCTCGGATCGGTGTCGACCTGGACGCCGCCACGCTGCTCGCCGGGCGGGCCGCTCAGCTCGGGCTGCGCCGCGGCGGTCGAGTCTCCCCGGGTGGGGCCACCCGACTGTTGCCCGCGCGCGACGGCTGGTGCGCCGTCACGCTGTCGCGTGCCGACGACGTCGACGCCGTACCCGCCCTGATCGAACGCGACGACGTGGCGGGCGACGGCACGTGGAACGCGGTCGAGAAGTGGGTCGCCACCCGCCCGGTCGACGAGGTCGTCGGGCGCGCCCGCCTGCTTGGCTTGCCGACGGCCGTGCTCGGCGAGGCGCCTGCGGCCGGTCCCGTGGTGCGGCGGATCGGTGCCGGGACCTCGCCGCGTCCGCCGTCGGGCCTGCTGGTCGTCGACATGTCCTCGATGTGGGCCGGGCCGCTGTGCGGGCAGATCCTGGCCAGGGCGGGCGCCACGGTGGTGAAGGTCGAGAGCATGGCCCGGCCCGACGGCACCCGTGCGGGTCCGCGCTCCTTCTTCGACTGGATGAACGGCGGAAAGCTCTGCTACGCAGCTGATTTCGACGACCTCTCCGCCCTGCGTGCCCTGCTCGCGGCGGCCGACGTGGTGCTCACCTCGTCGCGTCCCGCCGCGCTGGCGCACCGCCGCATCGGACCCGACGACGTGCCAGGCCGCGACGGGCGGGTGTGGCTGCGGATCACCGGCCACGGCGCCGACGGTGCGGGCGCCGACTTCGTCGCGTTCGGTGACGACGCCGCGGTCGCGGGTGGGCTGGTCGGGCGCAGCGCCGATGGTCCGGTGTTCTGCGCGGACGCCATCGCCGATCCGCTCACCGGCCTCGAAGCGGCGGCCGCGGTGGTCGAGGCGTTGGCCCGCGGCGGCGGCGAACTGATCGACGTCGCCATGTCCGCCGTCGCTGCCGGTTATGCGGCCTTGCCGCAGCGCTCGAGCGAAAGCGACTGTGCCGCACTGCCACCCACGCCGCCGGTGGTGCTCTCGTCTGCCGCCGAGCTCGGTGCCGACAACGCCCTGGTGGACCGGATGGTCGCCGAACGGAGGTTCGCCCCATGCTGATTCAGCGTGCACGCCTGCTGGACGGCACGGTGGTCGACATCCGTGCCGAGCAGCGAATCGTCGACGTGGCGGAACGCCTCGCCCCCGTCGCGGGCGAGGCGGTGTTCGACGCGGGCGGGCACGCCGTCATCCCCGGCCTGCACGATCACCACGTCCACCTGCACTCCGCGGCCGCGGCGCTGACGTCGGTGTCCGTGGGACCGCACGAGGTGCACGGCCGTGCCGACCTGGCCCGCGTGCTGTCCGAGGCCGCCGTCGGCGAGGACGGCTGGATCAGGGCCGTGGGTTACCACGAAGCCGTCGCGGGGCCGCTGGACCGCACGGTGCTCGACGGGGTGTCGCCCGCCACGCCGGTGCGGGTGCAGCACCGCAGTGGGATCCTGTGGACGCTCAACTCGTCGGGACTGGCCAGGGTCGGGCTGCCCGACCACCCCGACGGCCGGCTGCCCAGCGCCGACCCGAACTGGTCGAACGCCTTGCAGCGCCGCGAAATCGGGCTCGCCGAGGTCAGTCGACGGCTGGCGTCCTACGGCGTCACGGGCGTCACCGAGGCCACCCCCGGTCTCGGCGTGGACGACGTGGTCAAGTTCGCCGAGGCGCACCGTCGCGGGGACCTTCTGCAATCGGTCACGTGCCTGGCGCCGGGCAAGCGGATCCTGCACGACGACGCGCTCGACCTCGCCGAGCTGACCGCGTGGATCGCCCGACGTCACGACGCGGACGGAGTGGTCGCCGTGCACTGCGTCACCGCCGCCCAGCTCGTCGTCACCATCGCCGCATTCGACTCGGCGGGTACGCGGCCGGGGGACCGCATCGAGCATGCCGCCGTCGTGCCCGACGACTGCGTTGCCGACCTGGCCCGGCTCGGCGTGCTGGTCGTCACGCAACCGAACTTCGTCGCCGAGCGCGGAGACCAGTACCTCGCCGACGTACCCGCCGACGAGCACCACCAGCTGTGGCGCGTGGCATCGCTGCTGGCCGCCGACGTCAGGGTCGTGTTGTCCACCGACATGCCGTTCGGCGATGCCGACCCGTGGGCGGCGATGCGTGCCGCGGTGCGTCGCACCACCGCGGCGGGAGCGGTCCTCGGACCCGCCGAACGCATCGACGCCCGCACCGCGCTGCTGATGTTCCTCGGTGAGGCCGATCGGCCGACGGAAACGCGCACCGTCGCGCCCGGCGCGCCCGCGAACCTGTGCGTGACCGGCGCCGCGCCCGACGAACTGCTGCACGAGCTGGACGCGGACATGGTCGCCGCCACGATCATCGAGGGCAGCGTCGTCTTCGAGCGATCTTGATGACGTGCACATACATCTGAGTATTGTGAAATAAACCCAGGAGGTATCGCCTTGAGCATGGGCATGGAACACTTCACCTTCGGCCGCAACAACGGCATGCGCGTGTCGGCACTGGCGCTCGGCGCAGGCAACTTCGGCACCCGATGGGGCTACGGGGCGGAACCCGAGGTCGCCCGCGCGATGCTCGACCGCTTCGCCGAGGCAGGCGGAACGTTCATCGACACGGCCGCGAGCTACCAGGTCGGCGCGTCCGAGGAGATCCTCGGCGGCATCCTGGCCGGCCGCAGGGACGAGTTCACCGTGGCCACCAAGTTCGCCATCGGCGGCACGCAGGACGGCAGCGGCGTGCTGCGCACCGGGAACGGCAGGCGGGCGATGTTGCGCTCGGTCGAGGAGAGTCTGCGTCGCCTGGACACCGACTACCTCGACATGCTGTGGGTGCACTTCCCGGACTTCGTCACCCCGATCGAGGAGATCCTGCACGCGTTCGACGACCTCGCGAGCTCGGGCAAGATCCTCTACGCCGGGTTGTCGAACTTCCCGGCCTGGATGACCTCCCGCGGCGTCACGCTGGCCGAGGTGCGGGGTTGGGCGCCGATCTCCGCCGTGCAGTTCGAGTACAGCCTCGTCGAGCGCAGCGGCGAGCGGGAGAACCTTCCGATGGCCGAGGCGCTCGGGATCGGTGCGGCACTGTGGTCGCCGCTTGGCGGTGGACTGCTCACGGGCAAGTACCGAAAGAGCGACGAAGGCAGACTGACCGAATGGAATCGGCTGGTGCACGCCGAGGACGATCCGATCAAGGCGGCGACGGTCGACGCCGTGCTCACCGCTGCCGACGGCCTCGGGGTGCCACCCGCACGGGTCGCGGTGGCGTGGTTGCTGGAACGCGCCAGGCGATCACCGACGGGCATCGTGCCGATCATCGGCCCCCGGACCGTCGAGCAGGTCGACGAGTACGTCAAGGCGCTCGACCTGGTCGTCGACGCCGAGACCTACGACGAACTCGACCGGGTCAGTCGGATCCCGCTTGGGCAGCCGCACGAGGCCAACGCCGAGCGGCGGCCGACGACCGTCGGCGGCGACGGCTTCAGGCGTCGGCCGATTCCGTCTGCCTGAGCGTGCGCAGCAGGACTCTCAGTCGCGGTCGGTGAGGATTGCCTCGAACGCGACGCGGTCACCGCGGTACAGCGACCGGACCACCTCGATGGGCCGGCCGTCGGTGTCGAGTGACCTGCGGTTGAGCCGCAGCATCGGCATGGCGGTCGTCGACTCGAGCAGACCCGCCTCCCGTGGCGAGGCGAGCACCGTCTCGACGCGCTCACTCGCCGAGCCGAATTGGACCCCCGTCGCGCGGATCGCGGCGTAGAGCGACGTCGTCGGGTCGAACGTCTCGGTGAACTGCCCGAAGCGGTGTCTGGGCAGATACGTGCTCTCCAACCCGATCCGTTGTCCGTCGGCGAGCAGCACGCGCTCGAGGTGCATGACGGCGTCGCCGTCGGGCACGCCGAGTGCGGCGGCCAGGTCCGTCGTCGCCTCGACGTCCTCCCAGGTGATCAGGAGCCTGCCGGGTTTGCGCCCCATCCGCAGCGCACCCTCGGTGTAGGACCGCAGCGAAAGCGGTTGAACGAGTTTGGGTTTCGAAACCACCGTGCCACGGCCGCGGCGTTCGATCCGGCCCTCGACCAGCAACTCGTGCAGGGCCTGCCGGACGGTCTCGCGTGCGACGCCGAACCGGGTGGCCAGTTCACGCTCTGGCGGGAACGCGTCGCCCTCGATGAGTCCGTCGAGGATCTCGTCGAGTGCGGTGCGGATCGCGTGCGGCTTGCTCACGATGATTCCCGGCGATTCCTGTTGCCGCATAACCCGTTCCGCGATGGTCAGCACGTCCTCGATTGTCGCAGCCCTGCCGTTGGGGCCGGCCTCGGGATCCTTGGCGGCGTCGTCGTAGCGTCGGAGCCGGAGCGCGTCGGGCCACCAGGGGTGCGCCACCAGGGCGGCATCCACACCGGCGCCGCCCTGCGCATCGAGGGACGACACCGACGTCGGCGTCAGTGTCGACCCGTAGCCGGGCTCGGTGGCGACCAGGTAGCGCTTGGCGGCCACGTGCCGCCCCGCCAGCCAGCCGACCCGCTCGCCGAACCGCGGCGCCAGCCAGTTCTCGGCGGCCGCGTCGTGCTCGAAGGCCGCCGCCGTGTCGAACATCGGGCTGTGGGCAACGTCGTGCAGTGCCGCGGCGAGCACCAGTTCGTCGTCGGCTCCGTCGTCGATGGCGCGGGCCGCGGATTGGAGCGCGTGGTCGAGTTCGTCGACGGCCTCCTCGTCCCAGACGTCGCGAAGTGAGCGCAGCAGCGCAGCGGTTTCCTCCAGCACGGTCACGGTTGCAGCATACCGGCAATTGGTCTATACCAATTGTTAACCTGCTGTTCCGGTAGGCATCACCGCAGCTTCTGCGGGTCGTATTCATGAGTCTGAAAGGTCACTGAACATGCGTGTGACGATCATCGGCGGGGGCATCATCGGTACCGCCCACGCGCTGGAAGCGGTCCAGCGCGGCCACCACGTCGTCCAACTCGAGCGCGAGGTCGAGGCGCGCGGCGCCACCGTGCGGAACTTCGGGCTGGTGTGGGTTTCGGGTCGCGCCGACTACGAGCTCGACGCGACACTGCGGTCGCGGGAACTGTGGGAACGGATCGGCGCCGGCATCCCCGGTGTCGGGTTCCGGCCCGCCGGATCGCTGACGCTTGTTGCGCACGCCGCGCGAGGTCGCGGTCGCCGAACAGGTCGTCGCGCGCCCCGACGCGGACAGGCGGGGATTCGAGCTCCTCGAGCCCGATCGCGTCCGCCAACTCAACCCCGCACTGCGGGGCAAGTTCCTTGCCGGACTGCACTGTTCGCGCGACGCCGCGGTGGAATCCCGACAGGCCATGCCCGCCATCCGCGCGCACCTCGCCGCCACCGGCAGGTATGAGTTCATGGCGGGTACCGAGGCACGGTCCGTCGACGGCGGGGTGGTGCGGGACGACCGCGAGCGCCGCTACGACAGCGACGTCGTGCTGGTGTGCCCCGGCGCCGCCCACGGGGGCCTGGCCCGCGAGATCGCTGGTGACCTGCCCGTGCGGCGGGTGCGCCTGCAGATGATGCAGACCGAGCCGCTCGACGAGCCGCTCACCACGGCGATCGCCGACGGCGACAGCTTCCGCTACTACCCGGCATTCGCGGGCACCGCACTGGATGAGTTGCGGGACAACGAACCTCAGGACGCCGTGGCCGGTGCGCACCGCATGCAGCTGCTCTGCGTGCAACGCCTGCACGGCGGGCTCACCATCGGCGACACCCACGAGTACGACGAACCGTTCCCCTTCGACGTGGACGAGGCGCCGTACGGCCACCTCGCCGCGGTCGTCGAGGAATTCCTGGGACGTCCGCTGCCCGCCGTGCGCCGGCGCTGGGCGGGGGTCTACAGCCAGTGCGTCGATCCGGACCGACTGGTGTGCCGGACGGCGGCAGGCGACGGGGTGTGGGTGATCACCGGCCCAGGTGGACGTGGCATGACGCTGGGCCCGGCCATCGCCGAACAGACCGCCGAACTGATCGAGCTGTGAGAGGAATTGCATTGACCGACAACGACATCCAACTCGCCGTGGTCGACATGGCAGGCACCACCGTGGCCGACGACGGCCTGGTGGTCAGCTCGTTCGAGGCCGCCGCGACGGCGGCGGGCCTGCCCGAGACCGGCGCCGAGCGTGAGCACGCCAGGCAGTACGTCCTCGACACCATGGGCCAGTCGAAGATCACGGTCTTCCGGGCACTGTTCGGCACCGAGGAACTCGCGCAGCGCGCGAACGCGGCGTTCGAGGGCGCGTACGAGGCCGAGATCGACAACGGTCGCGCCAAGCCCATCGACGGCGCGGCCGAGGCCATCACCCGGCTGCGCGACGCAGGCGTGAAGGTCGCGCTCACCACGGGGTTCAGCGGCACCACCCAGGAGAAGCTGCTCGCGGCGCTGGGCTGGCAGTCCATGGCCGATCTGGTGCTGGCCCCCGGCGACGGGGTGCGCGGCCGCCCGTACCCCGACCTCATCCTCACCGCGCTGATCCGGCTGCAGGTCGACTCGGTGTCGCGCGTCGCCGCGCTCGGCGACACCAGCAGCGACGTCGACAGTGCGCTGCGAGCCGGATGTGCCATCGCCGCAGGCACTCTCACCGGCGCTCACGACGAGCGCCAACTTCGCGATGCGGGCGCCACCCACGTCGTGCCCAGCGTCACCGAGTTCGCCGACCTGATCCTGACCAACCGCCAACCGAAGGGCTGACACATGAAACTCCGCACGACACTGGCGGCGATCTCGGCTGCTGCCATCGCCGTCACCATGACCGCCTGTGGCGGCACCGGCTCGTCGGGCTCCGGCGGCGGTGAAACGCTGACCGTCTACAGCGCCGACGGACTCGCGACCTGGTACAAGGGCCAGTTCGACAAGTTCACCAAGGACACCGGCATCAAGGTCAACCTCGTCGAGGCCGGCTCCGGTGAGGTGGTGTCGCGCGTCGAGAAGGAACAGTCCAACCCGCAGGCCGACCTCCTGGTGACCCTGCCGCCGTTCATCCAGAAGGCCGACCAGTCCGGTCTGCTGCAGGCAGGCGGCGTGGACACCAAGGGCATCGCCGCCGGCCAGGTCGGCCCCGGTGGAAACTACCTGCCGATCGTCGACAACACCCTGAGCTTCATCGTCAATCCGGGCGTCAACCCGCAGCCGGTCACCTGGGACGACCTGCTCAAGCCCGAATACAAGGGCAAGCTGCAGTACTCGACGCCGGGGCAGGCAGGAGACGGCACCGCGGTGCTCGTCCTGCTGCAGCACCTGATGGGCAAGCCGGGCGCGCTGGACTACCTGACGAAGCTCCAGGCCAACAACGTGGGCCCGTCGTCGTCCACCGGCAAGCTGCAGCCCAAGGTCAGCAACGGGGAACTGCTGGTGGCCAACGGCGACGTGCAGATGAACCTGGGTTCGATCAAGGACGACGGGTCGAAGTTCAACATCTTCATTCCCACGGCCGCCGACGGGAAGAAGACCACCGTGTCGCTGCCGTACGTCGCGGGCGTCACGAAGGGCGCTCCGCACGCCGACGACGCCAAGAAGCTCCTGGCGTTCCTGGTGTCCGAGGACGTGCAGAAGACGGTGACCCCCGACGCGCTCGGCATCCCGGTCCTCGAGTCACTCGTCGCGTCCTCGGAGGCAGCGGCGGGCCCCAACACCCCGGCGGGCGTGCTGAAGGGCGTCGACGTGTGGGTGCCGGACTGGAACGGCGTGCTGACCGACCTGGACGCCGACGTCGCCGCCTACCAGAAGGCGACCGGTAGCTGACGATGGCCGAGATCGGGGATCGGTCGCGCAGGAGCGAGCGGCCGGGAGTTGCCCCGTCGACGGCGGCAGCGCGACCGAGCCGCGACCGCCCAAACCGAAGCGCCTGCAATCACCTTCGATCGGGTCGGGGTGTCCTACGGGCGGGGCAAGAAGGCGACCGATGCGCTGATCGACTTCAACCTGCGCGTCGCGGCGGGCGAGACGGTCGCCCTGCTCGGGCCGAGCGGTTCGGGCAAGTCGACCGCGCTCAACGCGCTCGCCGGCTTCGTGCGCCCCACGTCGGGCAGCGTGCGGCTGGCAGGCCGTGACGTCACCGACCTGCCGCCTGCCAAGCGTGGCATCGGGGTGGTGCTGCAGTCCTACGCGCTGTTCCCGCACATGCGGGTCGCCGACAACGTCGCCTTCGGCCTGAAGTCGCAGCGGGTGCCGCGGAGCGAGACGGCGGTCCGCGTCGCCGAGGCGCTCGACATGGTCGGGATGTCGGACTTCGGAAAGCGTTTGCCGCGTGAGCTTTCCGGTGGGCAGCAGCAGCGCATCGCCATCGCGAGGGCGTTGGCCATCCGGCCGAGGGTGCTGCTGCTCGACGAGCCGCTGGCGGCGCTCGACGCCCAGCTGCGGCAGTCGATGCTCGCGGAACTGCAGCGGCTCAAGGAGGCCCTGCCCGACACCGCGATGCTGTACGTCACGCACGATCAGACCGAGGCGCTGGCCCTGGCCGACCGGATCGTGGTGATGAACAACGCCAGGCTGATGGACGTCGACACCGCCGCGAACCTGTGGAAGCGGCCGCCGACCAGCTTCACCGCCGCGTTCCTCGGCGGGGCGAACCTGATCCCGTGCACGGTCGGCCGCGTCATCGGCACCTCGGCGCTGGTCTCCTTCTCGACCAAGACGGTCAGCGCGGAGGCGCCGCAGCCCGCCGTCGGCAGGATCGACTGGGCGCCGGAGTCCAAGGCGCTGTTGTGCATTCGGCCGCACGCGCTGCGGGTCGTGTCCCTCGGCGACCGCGAGGCCGTGCGCGCCACGGTCAACGCGGCGGTGTGGCGCGGTGCCACCACCCGCCTGGTGCTGTCGGTCACGGGGCTGCCCGACCAGTTGATCGACGTCGACGTGCCGGGCAACGCCCAGTTCGACATCGGCAGCGAGGTCGGCGTCAGGTTTCCCGACCCGGCGGGCGTGCTGGTCCCTGCCGCGAACCCCGCCGCGTCGAGGCAAGAGCCGGCGTCGTGACGACGCTGCTGGAGAAGCCGGCATCGGAGGCACCCGACCGGCCGGCGCCGCCGAGGTCATTCGCCGCGTGGTGGGCCGTGCCGCCGTTGGCCGATCGTTCTGCTCGCCGCGGTGTACCCGCTCGTCCGGGTGTGCCTGGAATCGCTGAAAGTCGGTGATAGCGGCCGAGGTTGGTCGACGTGGACCGGGGTGCTCTCGTCGGAGGCGTTCCGGGACGCGCTGTGGCGCACCGTGGCGATCGCGGTGACCTCCACCGTCGGATGCCTCGTGCTCGGCACGTTCCTCGCGATCGTGCTGGCGTTCGTCCCCTTTCCCGGTGCGCAACTCGTCGGCCGACTCATCGACACCGTCCTCGCGCTCCCGTCGTTCCTGATCACGCTGGCGTTCACGTTTCTGTACGGCACCGCGGGCGCGGTGAACGCCGCGCTCGCCGGGCTCACCGGTGACGGATCGCCGGTGCTGAACTTCCTCTACACCCCGGCCGGGGTGATCGCCGCGGAGGTCACGTTCTTCACGCCGTTCGTCATCCGTCCGCTTCTGGCGTCGTTCTCGATGTTGCCGAGGGCGCAGCTCGACGTCGCCGCGAGCCTGGGGGCGTCGCCGCTGCGGGTGTTGCGTTCGGTGGTGATGCCCGAGGCGTGGCCCGCGCTGATGGCGGGCGGCAGCCTCGTTCTGTTGTTGACGCTCAACGAGTTCGGCATCGTGCTGTTCACCGGGGCCAAGGGCGTCATGACGCTGCCGGTGCTGATCTACACCCGCGGGATCGTGACGTTCGATCTGCCTGGCGCTGCCGTGATCGCCACCGTGCAGATCGCGCTGTCGCTGACCCTCTACACGCTCTACCGCGTGACATTCGCCCGCGTGATGACCAGCCGAGGGAAGGGAGACACGGATGTTGTTGTGGAGCAAGCGAAGTAGAGCCGTTCTGCTCGGGATCTTCGCCGTCGTGGTGTTCGTCGTCTTCGTCGCGCCGCTGGCCACCGTGGTGTTCGCCGGACTGGCCGGCTCGTGGACCGGTGCGTTGCCGTCCGATCTGGGCTTCGGCCACTTCGACGACGCGCTGTCCGGCGAGAACCTGGCCAGCCTGTCGGTCAGCCTGCAGACCGCGTTCGTCTCCGGCGCCATCGCGTTGGTGCTCGGCACCTGGGCGGCGCTCGCCGCGCGCGAAGCTCCTGGCTGGCTGAGCCGCGTCACCGACGCGGTCTTTCACCTACCGATCGCCGTGCCGTCGGTGGCGATCGGCCTCGGACTGCTGATCGCGTTCAACTCGCAACCGCTGCTGCTCGGCGGTACCCGCTGGATCGTGATCCTGGCGCACGCCGTGCTGGTGCTGGCCTTCTCGTTCAGTGCGGTGTCCGCCGCGCTGGACCGGCTCGACCCGGCGTACCGCCAGGCCGCCGAATCGCTTGGGGCAGGGCCGGTCCGCGTGCTGGTGCGAATCACGCTGCCGCTGCTGCTGCCTGCACTCGGCGCGGCCGCGGGGTTGGCGGTCGCGTTGTCGATGGGCGAGCTCGGCGCCACGGTGATGGTCTATCCGGCGACGTGGAAGACGCTGCCCGTCACGATCTTCGCGCTGACCGATCGCGGGCAGGCGTTCCAGGCGGCGGCCTGTACGGCGATCCTGCTGTTGGTGACGCTCCTGGCGTTGGTGCTGCTCGGCCGGATCCGCGGCCGCGCCGTCCTGCGTTAGACCGTCACGCGCCGGGCGGCGGACGATCAGGTCTTTCGGATGACGCGGGCCAGCTCTTCCCGGTCGGTGACGTCGAGCTTGATGCAGGCGCGGTAGATGTGGCCCTCCACCGTGCGGAGGGAGACCGTGAGGCGTTCGGCGATGTCGCGGTTGGACAGACCTTGCGCAGCGAGGTTGGCGATCTCGCGTTCCCGCGTACTCAACGGCAGCGGATTGGCTGCCAAACTCAGTGCGGGAGTCTGTATTCCGCCACACGCGGTGGCGATGCGGTCAGCAACGGCGGCGGAGTCGACGTGATGCCTGCGCTCGTTCGGCTGACTCGAACAGCACTGCGGCTTGGGCGGCGGCGTCGGCGGCGTACAGGAGCGCGCCGATGTCGGAGAACGCGTTGGCGGCGTCATAGAGCGCAGTGGCATCGCGGTCGATGAGCGCACGGGCATAGGCATGCTGCGTGCGCGCCAGTGCACCATCGATGGTGGCAGCCACGTCGGCGAAGGCCTCCAGACCGGTGCGGTCCCCGAAGCGGGCGGCGTCGTGATGGGCGAGCAATTCGATGGCCCGTTGACCGGAGAGTCGGGCCGAACGCGCAGCTTCCAGCGCAAGATCGGCGGCGCCGCTGACATTGCCAAGGGCAGCCGCAAGCCATGATTCAGCGATCAAGAAGTTGAGGATGAAACACCGCGACGTGCCGGGCGTAGCGCATCTTCAGTTCGGCGATCATCTTGCTGCCGGCGTCGGTGCGGCCGAGAGCCGAGTAGGCCTGCGCGAGAAGCAGTCGGGCAGGGAAGCTCCACGAAGCGGCGGACTCAGAGGTCAGAGCCGCAACCGTCTGCTCCATTCGCGACACGGTCGCGGGAAACTGTCCGCGCGCCAACTCCACGGTGCCGGCCAGCACGTTGGCCATTCCCCACGCCAGATACTGGCCTGGGGAGGAACACCCGGACGATGTCGGCGGACCGCTGCTCGGCGACGGCGAAATCGCCCGTGGCGACCAATGCCCGGATCTCCCCGAACGCCATCAGGTACCGCAGCAGCCCTTCAGCCTGGTCGTCCAAGGCGCGCCCTCGTTCGGCGATCGCGGCGACCTCGTTCCCGCGTCCCATCAGCCCGAGGGCGAGTCCACCGCCGAAGACCGCCCACTGCACCGCGGAGGGAGGCGCTGCGGGGTCGGCAAGGACGCGGCCGGCGAGGTCGGCGGCCTCGACCAGTCGGTTTTCGAACACCAGCGACGCCGCAGCGAGTCCGTCCACGACCAGACCGAGCATGGGGTCGGCGACCCGGCTGCGCAGCAGGTTGATCACTTCGTCGGCGGCGTCGGCGTCGCCCATGGCCCAGTGCAGATTGGCGATGCGCGCGGTACCCCAACGCACCAGATCGATCTCACCGAGCTGATCGGGATCGAAGGCGGAGAACACGTCTTCGGCCTCCGCGGCATTGCCCTGCCACAGGAGGGCGCGACCCAGAAGTTCGCTGCCCCTCAGGCCGGCGCCGCGGTTGACCGCCGCGCGCGACAACCGTTCGCCGAGAGCGATGTTGCTGAGGGCGATGGCGTCACGCGCGGCGCCGACGAGCAGGTCGACGTCGGGGACTACATCGCTGTCGAGGGTGAGTTCGGCCAGCCGCATCCGCTGCGTTGGCGCGGTGATCGGTTGGCGCTGCAGGGCGCGCGCAAGCTCGCCTCGCACCCGCCGCGCCGCCGCGATCCCGAGCCGCCGTCTGATCGCTTCGCCGAACAGCGGGTGGGTGAAGCGTACGTCGATACCGTCGCGTTCTTCGGCAAGGCGAATCAGACCGCGGGCTTCGGCCTGTTCGACCGCGTCAGCGCCGGCCATGCTCGGTAAGGACGTCGAGGTCGAGCGGTTCGCAAAAGGTCACCAGCCGCAGAACGTGCATGACCGGGTCAGGCAGCGCTTCGACGCGAGCATCGAGCAGAGAGGCCAGCTCGGAGGTCACAGAGGTGCGGCCGCGCAATTGCCATACACCGCGAACCTGTCTGAGCGCGCCCGTTTCCAGCGCACCTTCGACGAGGTGCCGGACATAGAGTGCGTTGCCTGCGGAGGCGTCCCACATCAGGTCGGCGCTGAGCCCCTCGACCCGTCCACCGAGGGCATCTTCGATCAAGGTGACGCACTGGGCCTTCGTGAACGGTTGCAGATTCAGCAGTTCGAGGTAGCCGTCCTTCCACAGCGAGGTAATCGCATCGGGAAGGGTCTCCCCACGACGCACGGTCGCCACGATCCGCACCGACCCGTCGATGGCGAGTTGGTGCAGCAATGTGGCAGAGAGCTGGTCGAGCATGTGGGCGTCGTCGACACCGACGATCGAGTCGCGCTCCGCAAGCAGCGTTTCGCGGGCGGCAGCGAGGAACGCGATCGGGTCACGCGATGTCGCGGAGCTGACCAGGTGTGCAAAGACGCCGAGCGGGATGGTGCGGGCCGATTCCGTGCCAGCTACCCACTGCACCCTGCTTGGGAGTGACTGGGTGACGAGCCGTGCCAGAGTCGTCTTGCCCACTCCGGCATCACCGATCGAGGACGATGCCCGAGGTTTTGTTGTCACCGACCAGTGCCGCGTGGATGCGCGCGAACTCAGCTGTCGCGTTGCACCACCGGCCATGTCTGTGCCCCCACATGATCGGACTGTACACGGAGTTTGTGCAGGTCGGCGGCTTCTTGCGCCAATTGACGTCGTCGGATCTGCGCGTCGCGCAGCGGCTCTCCTCGACGCCCGACGACGATGCTCTTTCTTTTCCAGTGCGGTCGTGACGCGCGGACAGTCGTTTCCGTACGACGCCTTCATCTCCTACGACCACGATGATCGAGCGGTCGCTCACGGGATCCAGCGCGGTCTGCAACGCATCGGCAGGCGGTTTGGCCAGCCGCCGGCGCTGCGGGTGTTTCGTGACTCCACCGATCTGACGGCCAGCCCCGATCTGTGGGGCAAGGTCACCGAAGCCCTGGATCGATCGCGGTACCTGGTCGTGGTGCAGTCGCCCAGCGCGGTCGCCTCCAAGTGGGTCAACAGGGAAGTCGCGCACTGGTTGGAGCGCCGCGGATCCGACCACGTGCTGTTCGTCGTGGCCAGTGGGTGCCTCGTATGGGACGAAGCGGCAGGACGGTTTGACCCGGGCAGCTCGGACGCGGCGCTGCCGGTGCTGACGCAGCCCGGTGCGCTGCCGGCCGAGCCGCTCTACGTCGACGTCAGCGACGACGCCCCTGGGATCCGGACGCGCCGTTGTTCCGGGAGAAGGTCACCGACCTGGCCGCCCCGATCCACGGCAAACCGAAATCCGAACTGGCGAGCGAAGACCTGCGCGAACAACGCCGCATTCCGCGGCTACGCCGCGCCGCGATAGCCGGTCTGGTGGTGCTGACGGTGGTGCGCTCGTCGGCGGCAGCGGTTGGCTGATCGCAACGGCGCATCGCAGATGGCCAGCGACAAGAAGCCATCCGCCAACGCAACCAGAGCAGAGCACCAATCTGCGGGTCGCCACTCGCGCAGAAGCTGATCGCCGAAGCGAAGGGCATGCTGGCGGGGCCAGCCGGGCGGGGACGCGCGCGCCTTGCAGCAGATCCTCGCTGCGCGCACGCCTCGCCGCCCCCGACGATGCGCTGTGGCCAGCGCGTTCTTACAACACGGTGATTCAACGGATGCGCACCGTCAAGATCATCACCGGTCACACCTCCGCGGTGGCCGGTGTGGCGTTCAGCCCCGACGGGCACCGGCTGGCTAGTACTAGCGGATGGACGCTTCGGCTGTGGACGCGGACACCGGCCAATCCTTCGCTCCCATTGACGCGCACGTGCCGCTTCCGGGGTGGCGTTCAGCCCGGACGGGCAACGGCTCGTCAGCGGTCATCGGCCGACGGATCTGTACGACTTTGGGATGCCGACACCGGTCGGCCGATCGGCGCACCGCTGACGGGCCATAACGGGCGGTGTCAACGGTGTGGCGTTCAGCCCCGACGGGCACCGCCTGGCCCGCGCGGGTCGGATGCCACCGTGCGGTTGTGGGACGCCGACACCGGCCAACCGGTCGGCGCCGTCGTGACCGGCCACACCGAGGCGTGACCAGTGTGGCGTTCAGCCCTGATGGACGCCGCTTGGCCACTGCCAGCACGACAGCACGGCGCGGTTGTGGAACGCCGACACCGGCCAACCGCTCGGCGCTGCTCGACCGGCCACACCGCCGTCGTGCTCGGCGTGGCGTTCAGCCCCGACGGGCACCGCCTGGCCAGCGCCAGTGATGACAGCACGGTGCGGTTGTGGAACGCCGACACCGGCCAACCGCTCGGCGCCCCGCTGGTCGGCCACACCGACGCGGTGTTCGGCCGTGGCGTTCAGCCCCGACGGACATCGGCTGGCCACCGCCAGCGCTGACGAGACGGTGCGACTGTGGACGCCGACACCGGCCAGCCGCTCGGGCAGCCGCTGACCGGGCACACCGGCGACGGTGTTCAGTGTGGCGTTCAGCCCCGACGGGCACCGCCTGGCCGGCGGCAGCTGCGGCGACGGCAAGGTGCGGGCTGTGGAACGCCGATGACCGGGCAGCTCACCGGCCACACCGGCCCCGTGCTCGGTGTGGCGTTCAGCCCCGACGGGCGCCGGCTGGCCAGCGCCAGCGCTCGACCGCGACCGTGCGGCTGTGGGACGCCGACACCGGACAGTCGATCGGCGAGCCGCTCACCGGCCACGCCGCGGCGGTGCACGGTGTGGCGTTCAGCCCCGACGGGCGCCGGCTGGCCAGCGCCAGCGCCGACCGCACGGTGCGGCTGTGGAACGCCGACACCGGCCAGCTCTCGGCGAGCCGCTCACCGGCCACGCCGCGGCGGTGAACGGTGTGGCGTTCAGCCCGGATGGGCGCCGGTTGGCCAGCGCCAGCGCCGCCCGGACGTCCGGAGCGCATCCCCTCCTCGCCGACTGCTCGATTTGGTTGTGGCAGAACGAAACCCGCACGCCGCTCGGCGAACCCTTCTTGGTCCAGGGGAACGTAAACAGTGTCGCCTTCAGCCCGGACGGACGTCAGATTGTTTCCGGCGGTGAAGACGGCAACGCGCGCCTTTGGCCGGCGCCCCCATCTGAACCTGCCGCGTGGCGAGACGTTCTGTGCGCCAAGCTGACCGACAACCTCAGCCACGATCAGTGGCGAGAGTGGATTTCGCCAGACGTCGACTACGACAAGCCGTCTGCCGGTGCTCGCATAGGCGACGGTTCGATGCGCAATTGATGCAGTCCGGTGTACCCGTGGACGGTGAAGCGAGGGCCGTGACCAAATCAGATGGTCATCACCGCGGGGGAGTCACGGCCGACTCGATTGTCGATAGATAGCGGCGTACTTGCTCGCGATCACTTTCTTTTTCGGTCTCCGACAACCCCGAATAAGGCGTCGACATCTGCGTCGTCCACCGCATCACGAGGTCGGCGGGAATCGTTAGCGAACCATCGTCTTGACTTTGACATTGCGCGTGCATATAGCGCTGCCAGTGCGACCACCGCTCTGTGTCTCGACAGCTGCAAGAGCTTCGATCAGCGATCCCTCGCGCAGCGCACTCGGCAGGTCCTTCCGGTATGTCGGGCACGCTACAGCAGGCCCTTGTCAACGAGATTCCAATAGTGTTGGCCCAGGACGGTTAACTCGCACGCCTTGCTCTGCATCGCGGCGTGCCACATGTGGAGTGCGCCGACCGGGCGGACCATGTTGACGAGTGCCTGCGCCTGCAAGATCGCAAAGACGGCAGTCTTGGCGGGATCCGGTGGCGGAATCGACGAGTTGGCCAGCTGATCGGGTGAGCGCTCCGGCTCGTACGAGGGGTCGAGAGGCAGCTGATGGACCTGGCGTGGGGAAGTATTTCGTGACGGCTCGTAGATGATCCAGAGGAATCGGCGGCTGCGCCCGTCTGAGCGACACGAATCTCTTGACGTTCGTCTTGAACACGGGCCGTTGCGACCAAGGACCCGAGAGACTGATCGATGTGTGAGTAGACGCTGCCGGGCGTAACGTCTCCCACGAGATTGGCCGCCGCGCCCTGAAGCGCATGGACGAACAGGCTCGTCTGAATACGCCGGCGCCGCCTTCGGCAACTTCCAGCGCATACTGGTTTGCTCCCGAGGCGCTCAAGATCGTCATGCCCTTCGGCGACTTCGGCAAACTTGTCGTGAATCGGACTATCCCCGGCGATGCCGCTGTGGCAGCTGTCGAGAACGATCACCTTGTTCTTCGCCTGCGACTTGTTGGCAAACGTCATGACTTCGGCCAGCGGGAGTCCATCGTCGCCCGTCGCGCAATCGCTCGCGCACAGAAACCCGCCGGTGTCTTCGGTATAGCCGTGACCGGCGAAGTACAACAGCGCGATGTCGGCATCGTCGTAGAACAGCTGCCTCACCGCCTCCTTCAGCTCTTGTTTCGTTACGGCTGAGTCGGCTGTCGCGCCGAGCAGGATTTCCGGAGTGGTGAAGTTCGTGGTGCCGTCTGCGTGGCGCTCGAGAACGGATTTCACCGCGCTTGCGTCGTTGACACAACCCGCGAGGGCTGGGATGCGGTCGTAGTAATCGATGCCAACGATCAGTGCTTTACGCATGGCCGGTTCCCCCCGTGAGTCGATGAAGTTGCCCGCCCGGTGGTTTGGGCGCAGTCGTGCATGGTTCAAGTATCGGACAATGCCGCAACGGTGATGCCAATAATGGGGATCGTTCGTTGCGCGTCGCGGCTTCAGTGACATGACTCAGGGCAGCGCCCGCGACCGGTGCTGCCGATGGTGTGGCGGGCTGTGCACCGTTTGGGCCGCCATGTGCTGTGGGGGTGAGCAATTCGGGGTGAAGTCTCCTGATTCATCGCCGGGTCTGTCCGCGGGCCTGTAGAACTGCGGGTAGAGCAAGGGGGCCGCATGACCACGATCCGCTGCGGTGCAGTCGAGGTCGGTCCCGTCGCGCGCGGTCGAGGAGCACGATGACCGACGAGCCGACCTTCGACAGCGACCCGGACTGGCGGTTCCCGCTTCGCGTTGGACTGCCGCCGGGGTCGTCGGCGGCGCAGTGCTCGACGACGTCGTCGCTGCCCCTGCCGGTGTGCTGCTCGAGAAGGATCCGCTTGGGTGTGGATGGGCTCGATTGCGATATCGCGATTGCGCAGACGACGTCGGAGCTTGAGCTGCTTGGTGCGGCGGTCACCTTCTCGGCCAACCTGGTTGTGATGCTCGGGCATTCCGCCGAGGAGGTTGACGCCAGCGGCGGCGGTGGACGCGGCCCACGCCATGGGCGCGGTCGGCTATGTGATCGCGGCGTTCAGTGCCGACCGATTGTCACTGTTCGTTCGGCAGCTGGCGGAGGGGGCCACCGTAGAGGAGGGCCTGGTCCGGTGCGGCCCACATACGCTGGTGGGCGATCCGGACGCCCTTGCGGTTTCGCCGCGGTACGCCTTCCTGGCGGGGCTGGCGACGATCGACGCCCCCGAGGTTGAGCTGGAGGTGATGGAGCCACCACCGCCGGTGACTCGCGCCGCGCGGGGGGTTCCGCGTGGCGTGGATCGCTTTCCGTCCCGGGGTGTGTACCGATCGTCGCGCGAAGTCGAGGCGGCGCTGCGTGATCTCGCAGGCGAGTCGGCAATGACGATGCGCGCGACGACCCGATGGCTGCCCGCGCCGGCGCGCTGGTCACTGCTGCGCTGAGGGGTGATCAAGCGATCACCGACGGGCTCGACCGGCGCCGTGCCGGTCCTGCCGGGGTCAGCCGATTTCTTCAGGTGGCGCTGCACCGCCGTCAGCGCGACGGTGCCCCCGGCCCGCGGATCGGGTACGGATTCTTGCGCAACCAACCGATGGTGCTGCTCGTGGGATCGGATCGCTTGGCCCGACGCGGCTGGGGCCGACTGTCGCGCTCGATGAGAGGCAGTTGGGCCGGCCGGGACCCGACGGACGCGGGACCTGGAGGTCATCGTCAAGCCCGATGTGGGCGAAATCGTCCGGCGGCCTTTGCAATTGCCCGCGAACGGCCCGAGCGCCGATGTGCCATTCCCGATCGACGTCGACCCCGCCGCCGACCAATGGCGGGGGCGCATCACGGTGTTGCACCAATCCCGAGCGGTCCAGAGCGCCATTCTGACCGCCAGGTGATCGACGCCGACGGCGTCCCCGGCGGTCGGCCCAGCCTCGTCATCGACGGCGAATTTCACCCGTTGGCCCGGCTCGACGAACAGTCGGCCGGCGGTGTGACCATCGAGTTGGACACCAACCCCGCCGTGTACGCGGAGTGCGGCGACTTTCTGATCGAGCCTCGTGAAAATGAGTCTCGCACGCGAGCAACCGGATCGCCGCCAAGCTCGGCGAGATGGCGGTCGAGCTCGACGAGGCGCCCGACTTGAACGGTCCTCAGGCCCGGTCTCTGCTGAAATACCTTGCGGTGCAGGGCAGTCTGTTGTTGCGGTCGCTGTTCCCCAATCAGGTCCAGCGCGAGGCGGTGACGGGGGAGCGGTTCCTGCAGGTTCTGCGGCTCAGCGACGCTGCGCCTGAGCTTCCTTTCGAGTTCGTGTATGAGCTGCCAAGCCCGCCCGACGATTTCGAGCTGTGCACCCAGTGGACCGACGGCATCGCCGACGGTCGATGCCCACGGTGCCACGCTGCTGGAGCCGATAACCGCAGCACGCTGTGCCCGTTGGGTTTTTGGGGTCTCAACCGAGTCATTGAACGTCACAATGCTGTTGGCGCGGCGGAGACCCGCGCCAGGCGCGCTTGCGCCGAGGCGACATCGCCGGTCGAACCCCTGTCCAGCTGAAGCGAGCAGTGTTCGCGCTGAGCGCGAAGGCAGACAAGGCACCGCGCGGCGCTCCGGATACCTACATCCCGCCGTCGCACCGGATTGCGCGAGCGCTCGAGGCGGCCGGGATCCCGTTCGACGGTCCGATCACCGACTGGCGCAGCTGGGAAGAGATCATCAACGCCAAGCAGCCGGACCTTCTGATCGTGCTGGGCCACGCCAGGTTTGACGAGGACCGAGGCGAGTGGAGCATGCAGATCGGCACGGAGAGCGACCTCTACGTGACGCGCGTCTTCCCCGAAGTGGTCGACGCGCCACCGGGCATCCCAGGACCGGTGGCATTCCTGTTCGGCTGCGTCACCTCGTCGGAAGGATTGGAGCAGGCGACGTTCGCCCGCGAGTTCCGACAACAGAACGCATCGGTCGTCGTCGGCACGACATCCACGGTGCTGGGCCGGCAAGCCGGTCCGGTGACCGCCGGTCTGTCGCCGCGGTCAAGGAGGCCGCAGGAGGCAGGCCGCTCGGCGAGCTGCTGCGCCAGGCCCTGGGCAGCCGGGCTCGCGCAGGGTTCGGTGATGGCGATGGCACTGAATGCGTTCGGCGACGCGGATTATCGACTCACCATATAAGGGAGCAGGATGCTGTCGTTGGAGATGTTGCCCGCCGGTCATGGTGACTGCCTGTGGATCGAATATGGCGTGCCGGTCCGCCGCATCCTGATCGATGGGGGTCCGTATTACAGCTATAAGCATCTGCGGAACAGGATCGAACAGCTCGACGCGGACGACCGGCACTTCGAACTGTTGATCGTCACCCACGTCGATGCCGATCACATCGAAGGGGTGCTGCGTCTTCTGCAGGAACCGCACCTGGGCGTCAGTTTCGGCGACGTGTGGTTCAACGGCACGCAGCAGATCAACGCCGCCCTCGACGAGGGCGACCTGCTCGACGAACGCGAAGGCGAATACTTGCAGGCAGTGCTGACTTCGTCGGAACAGCCGTGGAACGCCGCGTTCGGGGGCAAGGTCATCTACGTCCCGGCCGAGGGTGACCTACCGACGGCGAAGCTCGGCGGCGACGCCACGCTGACCGTGGTCTCTCCGACCGCCAAAGAGTTGAAAACGCTTGGCGCGCGCTGGACCGCGATTGTCGAGAAGGAGGGATTCGCCACCGGCGACACGGCCACGGCGTTGGCCCGGCTGGCGAACCAGAAGCGTCTGCAGCCGGTCGATACGCTCGGCGACCAGGCCCCCGCGGACACGTTGGGGGAGGCCGACGATCCGCCGGGCAGCGACTCTTCGGTGGCCAACGGCAGCAGCTCGCGGTGATCCTCGAGCACGGCGGCCATCGCCTCCTACTCGCCGGTGATGCGTTTCCTCAAGTTCTCGTCGGCGCGCTGGACCGCTATCCCGGCGGCCCGCCGGTCGACCTCGCCGTGTTCAAGCTGCCCCATCACGGCAGCATCCGAAACTCGTGTCTGCTGCGGGCGTGCGTGCGCGCTCCCGCCGTGCCGTCGCGCTGGCGCTGCGCGTGCCGTTCGCGTTTGCCGTCTGTCTTCGCTTCTGCGCGCGCCGGCTGCTGGCTGCCTCGCGCGCGCTTGCTGCGCTGTCCCGTCGAGTTCTGCGCGCTGGCCCGGCGCGCTCCGCTGCGGCGCGCTGCCGTCTCGTCTTCTGCGTGCTCTGTTCCTGCTGCCCCTGCCTCTCCCTCCGCTTTGCTGCTCGCCCGTCGGCCGCTCTGGCTGCCTCTCCCCCTCCTCCTGTCTTCTGCTCCCCCCCCCCCTCACTACCGGCTGGCGGCGGTGGGGGTGGTGCGAGCCAGGGCAAGGTGATGGGTGCCATGCCGGGGATCTCGAAGACCCCTGGCGCAGGTTCGGCACTCTCGCTGCTCGGCGGCGGCGGTCCAGGCGGCGGGCCCGAGGGTGGCGGTCCTGGCGGCGGACCGAGCGCTGGTGGTGACGTGGCGGTGGTGGTGGGCGGCTCGGGGGTGGGCTCGGGCGGTGGCGCTGGAGGTGGGCTCGGACGTCGGCGCGGACGTTGGCGCAGAAGTCGGCGCAGAAGTCGGCTCGGACGTCGGCGCGGACGTGGGTGCGACGGCGTGGCGGCGACGCGGCGGCGGCTGAGTCTCGGTGGCGACGGTTTCCGGCGGCCGGGCGGCGATCGTGGGGGCGTCCTCGAAGGTCGGAGGTGCCTCGGTCGGGGGTGCGGGCGCCGGGGTCTTCACGACGGGGAGGTCGGTGGGCGGCTGCTTGACGCTGCCGACCATCGGCGCCCACCCGTCCGCGCGTCGGGTACCGACGTCGCACGACACCTGGCGGCTGCCCGCCGCCCAACTCGCCGGTGAGATCGTCTCGTAGTTGACCGCCAGACCGGCCTCGCGCAGCTTCCGTGGGGCGAGGTAGGCGTCCGCCGCCTGGGCGCACCCGTCGGCCAGGAACGCCTGCTGCTCGGGCTCGGCGGGGAATCCGCCAGGGAACCGCGTGGCCAGGTTCACGGCGCCGGCCACCTCCAAGGCGTGCGGCGAGGAACACTCGGCGGGCACGTCGGTCGACCGGCGGGACGCCTCGTCGATGCCGAGACACGTACCGACCGGCCACACCCTGGACTGGTCGAGGTCGGCGATCTTCCCCTTGAACGGAATCGGTCGGCCTCCCGGGCCGAGCAGCTGCAGTCCGCACAGCAGGTTTCCGCCACCCGAGGGCGTCCCGACGGAGTCCCCCGGCCAGATGACGCCGATGGTGAACCTGCTGCTCGGGTCGTACTTGGCACCGAGATAGTGGCGAACCGCCAGCTGACACGGCTCACCGAAGTTGTTCATGTCGACCGGCTTCGCGACCTCGAAGACGTGGTCGTCCGTGCACCACACGAACGACGGTTTGTCCGGTTCGTCGACGGGCCAGTTCAGGCAGGTGCCGCTCTTCGCATTGGTGAAGACCACGTCGGCGCGGGTCTCGCCGGAGGCACTCCGCTCACGTTCGGGCGTCGACGTGGCGAGCTGGATGATCGCGCCGAGAATCAGGGCGATCAGGGCCAGCGTCAGCAAGCCTCGCCGGTTCGCACCGGGTGGCCTGGCAACGTTCGGCGGAGGGGAGTCCGCTCGCGTTCGAGCGCGGCGAGTACCGACGCGAGGTCGACGGTGTCCTCGCCGCCGCTCGACGATGGTGACCCGGCCCATGCTCCGGGTTTGCTAGCCACGACCTTGAAGCTTGTCACAATCTGGCGCGCCGCGCCTCCTGCGTGGCTTCATTGTTATGCCAGCCGTTGTCGCCCCGTTACTTGAGAAGCGGGTCACGGGGGAGGCCGAGAATCCGTTCGGCGATCGTGTTGCGGGTGATCTCCGACGTGCCGCCCGCGATCGTCATCGCGCGGTTGCCGAAGTAGGTGGTTGCCAGCTGTGGCGTCTGTCCGGTGACGGCGGCCGCCCCGGCAAGGTCCATACCGAGTTCGGTGAGGTGCTGCGACTGCTCGGCGAGCAGCAGTTTGGTCACGTTGCCCTCGGGTCCGGGCTCGGCGCCCGCGATGGCCCGGCTCACCCGGCGCAGGTTGAGCAACCGCAACGTGTGCCCTTCTGCGATCACCTCACCCGCCCGCCGGAGGTAGCTGGCGGCCGTGTCTGCCGGTGCGCTGTCGAGCAGCTTGACCACGTCGTCGACGGTGAAACCGGTCGGCGCCGACGATCCTCCGCCGATGGAGATCCGTTCGTTGCCCAATGTCGCGCGGGCGACCAGCCAGCCCCGGTTCACGTCACCCACGACGTCGGAATCGGGGACGAACACGTCATCGAAGAACACCTCGTTGAAGTGGGCGTGCCCGGTCATGCCCCGCAGAGGATTCACCGTCACCCCTGGCGCGCTCATGTCGATGGCCATCATCGTCACGCCGGCGTGCTTGGGCGCGTCGGGATCGGTGCGGACCGTCGCCAGACCCCACTGGCACAGGTGCGCCAGGCTGGTCCACACCTTCTGTCCGGTGACCCGCCAGCCGCCGTCGACCTTCTTGGCGGCCGTGCGGACGGCGGCCGCGTCCGATCCCGCACCCGGCTCGGAGAACAGCTGGCACCACATCACCTGGCCACGCAGCACGGGCTCGACCCAGCGCTCACGCTGGTCGTCGTTGCCCGCCTGCGCGATCGTCAGCGTCACCCAGCCCGTGATGCCCATGTCGGGCGCGATCCCGACGCTTGCTCAGCGAACTCCTCCTCGATCACCAACTGCTCGAGGACGCCCGCGGCCCTTCCCCACGGCCGCGGCCAGTGCGGCACCAGATACCCGGAGTCGACCAGGAAGTCGCGCCGCTCCTCCGCGGGCAGCGATCGCCACGTGGCGACGGCGTCGCGCGCGGCGGTGCGGTACTCCTCGGCGCCGTCGGGCAGCGTGAACGAGGCGCCGTGAGCCTGACCGCTGCGCTGGCCGTCGACGACGTCGATCAGGGGGTCGGCGCCGTCGGCCATGACGGCCGCCAGCGTGCGGGCCCGCCGCAGGTACAGGTGCGCGTCGTGTTCCCAGGTGAACCCGATGCCGCCGTGTAGCTGAATGTTGCACTGCGCGTTGAGTATCTGGGTTCTGATCGCGTGCGAGGCCGCGACGGCACCCGCGAACCAGGCGCTGTCCAGGTCGTCGGCCCTTGCGGCGTCCCAGGTGGCCGCCGTGGTCTGCTCGGCGTCGACCAACATGTTCGCGGCGTGGTGCTTGACCGCCTGGAACGTGCCGATGGTGCGGCCGAACTGCTCGCGGACCTTGGCGTACTCCACGGCCATGTCCAATGCGGCCCAACTGATTCCGACGGCCTCCGCGGACGCCAGGATGCGGAACACGGTGCGGGCGCGCCGCGCTGCACCCCGCAGCACGCGGTCCTCGGTCACGGCGACGTTGCGCAGCGCCACCGACCCGATGCTGCGGGTGGTGTCCAGCGACGGCAGCGCGGTGATGGTGACGCCGTCGGCGTCCGCCTCGACCAGCACGACGTCGTCGCCGGCCACGACCGCCAGCACCGCCGCATCCGGCGCGCCGAGCACGGCAGCGCATTCACCGGTGGCAACCAGGTCCGAGCCGACGACGACGCTGCCCGACAAGCCGAGTGCGCCCACCACGCTGCCGTCGGCCAGTCCCGGAAGTAGTTGCGCCCGAACCGAATCGGGTGCACAGCGGTCGATCACCACCGCGGCCGCAACGGTGGGCAGGAACGGGCCCGGGCACAGTTCGCGGCCCTGTGCCTCCAGCACCACGGCCAACTCGGACAGGCCGAACCCCGAGCCGCCGTATTCCTCGGCGATCGCCAGACCCTGCCAGCCGACGTCGGCGGCGGCCGACCAGAGGCGCGCGGGGTGATTGGCGCCGTCCTCGGGTCCTGCGTCGAGCGTCGCCCTGGCGGCGGCACGGCTGTTCAACCTGCTGAGCTGGCCGTTCGCGGCATCGGCGAGGTCGCGGTGGTCGTCGGTGATCGCTAGCGCAGATTTGCCCACGGCTCGACCTAACCACCGAGAGCCCCGGTGTCTGTGATACAGGTCACATCGACGTCGAGACACTGGTAGACAACTTCTCGGAGTTGTCGTTTACCGACGAGTAACCGGGGTACGCTCGCGCGATGACGGCTCGACCGGACACCCGGTACCCCGGCCCCACCTGGACGACTCGAGCGCGTTGGTTGATGAAGGCGGGGCCTGCCGACTACATGCTGGCAATGAGCGTGGCGTCCACGTCGCTACCGGTCATCGGCAAGCACCTCGAGCCACTCGGCGGCGTTACGGCCATGAGCATCTGGGGAGTTCGGCACATGCCGGACTTCCTGTCCGCAGCCGTGAAGTCGTGGTTCACGCCGGGGATCGGCGAGGTGCGCAAACTCGAGCGCGACGCGACGAACGCCGTGACCGAGGCCGCGTTGCGGGGTGTGGTGCCCGCCGCGGATCTCGACATCACCTGGCCCGCGCCCGAACGCACCCCACCCGTGTGGAAGGCCTTCGAGCACCGGAAGAACGTGTACCGGTCCTCCGTGCGCTACGGCGACAGCCCGTCGCAACTGCTCGACGTGTGGCGGCCCAAGGAGCTGCCCGCCCACCCCGCGCCGGTGTTGCTGTTCGTGCCCGGCGGCGCGTGGGTGCACGGCAGCCGGCTGCTGCAGGGCTACGCGTTGATGTCGCACCTGGCCGAAATGGGCTGGGTGTGCCTGTCCATCGACTACCGGGTGGCGCCGAATCACCGCTGGCCCCAACACATCACCGACGTGAAGACCGCCATCGCGTGGGCGCGCGCCAACGTGGACAAGTTCGGCGGTGACCGCGACTTCGTCGCACTGGCGGGTACCTCGGCAGGCGGTCATCTCGCGGCGCTGGCAGGCCTGACCGGAAACGATCCCGAACTACAGAACGACCTGCCCGAGGGGTCCGACACGTCGGTGGACGCCGTCGTCGGCATCTACGGCCGCTACGACTGGGAGGACCGCTCCACCGTCGAGCGGGCCCGCTTCGTCGACTTCCTCGAACGCGTGGTGGTGAAGCGCACGATCGCCAAGCACCCGGAGATCTTCCGCGACGCGTCGCCGATCGCCCGCACCAACGCCGACGCCCCGCCGTTCCTGGTGATCCACGGCAGCGGTGACACCGTCATCCCGGTGCAGCAGGCCCGCGACTTCGTCGAGCAACTGCGGTCGACGTCGCGGTCGCTGGTCGGCTACGTCGAATTGCCCGGCGCCGGACACGGTTTCGACATGACCGACGGTGCCCGCACCGGTTCGATGGCCACGGCGATCGGCCTGTTTCTCAACGAAGTTCATCGAAACCGGATGATCGTCCGCGAGAAGCAGGTTATATAGCCTCCGGGGCAGGAGGTTCGCGTGAAGAGGCTCAGCGGGTGGGACGCGGTACTGCTGTACAGCGAGACGCCGTCCGTGCACATGCACACCCTGAAGCTCGCGGTCATCGACATCTCGGAGCTGAAGGGCAGGCATTTCGGCGTCGATGACTTCCGCCACGTGATTCACGCCAGACTCCACAAGCTCGACCCCTTCCGCTACGAACTCATCGACATCCCGTTCAAGTTCCACCACCCGATGTGGCGGGAGAACTGCGAGGTCGATCTCGAGTACCACGTGCGGCCCTACCGCGTGGACAGCCCCGGCGGCAGACGCGAACTGGACGAGGCCGTCGGCAAGATCGCCAGCACCCCGCTCGACCGCACCAGGCCGTTGTGGGAGATGTACTTCATCGAAGGGCTGGCCGACGGCAGGATCGCGGTCCTCGGCAAGATCCACCACGCGCTGGCGGACGGCGTGGCCTCGGCGAATCTGCTGGCGCGCGGCATGGACCTGAAGACCGCCCCGGACGATCGCGATTCGTACGCAACGGATCCCGCGCCCACCCGCCCCGAGTTGGTGCGCACGGCCTTCGCCGATCACCTCCGCCAGATCCGACGGCTGCCCGGGGTGATGCGCTACACCGCACAGGGCATGAGCCGGGTGCGCAAGAGCTCCTACAAGCTGTCGCCGGAGCTGACCCGCCCGTTCACGCCGCCGCCGAGCTTCATGAACCACATGGTCGACGGGACCAGGAAGTTCGCCACCGCCACGCTGGCACTCGCCGACGTCAAGGAGACGGGCAAGCAGCTCGGCGTCACCATCAACGACATGGTGCTCGCGATCTCGACCGGGGCCCTGCGCGACCTGCTGCTGCGTCATGACGGCCACGCCGACCATCCGTTGTTGGCTTCCGTCCCAGTCAGTTTCGACTTCTCGCCCGACCGCATCTCGGGCAACTACTTCACGGGCGTCATGATGGTGCTGCCCGTGGAACTCGACGACCCGCTGGCCCGCGTGCAGGCCGTGCACGATGCCGCGGTGTCCGCCAAGGAAACCCACCACCTGATGGGTCCCGAACTGGTGAGCAGGTGGTCGGCGTACTTCCCGCCCGCCCCGGCCGAGGCGCTGTTCCGCTGGCTGGCCAACAAGGACGGTCAGAACAAGGTGCTCAACCTGCCGATCTCCAACGTGCCGGGACCGCGCGAACACGGCCGCGTCGGCGGAGCGCTGGTCACCGAGATCTACTCGGTCGGCCCGCTCACCACGGGCAGTGGCCTGAACATCACGGTGTGGAGCTACGTCGACCAGCTGAACGTCTCGGTGCTCTCCGACGGCGCCACCCTCGAGGATCCGCACGAACTCACCGACGCCATGGTCAAGGCGTTCATCGAGATTCGCCGTGCCGCTGGGCTTTCCGAGGAACTGACCGTCGTCGAAGGCGCAATGGCCCCGTAGCGGCGACCTGGCGAAGCGCGACGGATCAGCCGCGTTTGGCCTTCACCCAGTCCAGGAAGTGGGCGACCGCGGTCGCGGTGTAGTGCCCGTGCGGTGAGCCGAAGAAGTCGAAGGCGTGCTGCGCATGCGGAATCTCGGCGTACACGACGGGGTTGTCCGACTTCTGCGCGAGCGCCTCGACGAACTCGCGTCCCTCCTGCACCGGAATGATCGAGTCATCCCGCCGTGCAACACGAAGAACGGTGGCGCGTCCGGTCGCACCTTGGCGATCGGCGACGCGTCCAGGTACACCTGCCGGTCGGTGCGCAAGCGCTTCTTGACGATGAAGCGCTGCAGGATCCCGATGAACTCGGGGCGGCCGGAGCCCTCGCGGGTGAACCAGTCGTAGCGACCGTAGATGGGCACCGCCGCGACGACCGACGTGTCGGCGTTCTCGAATCCCGGCTGCCATTCCGGCTCGTTCGGCGTCAGCGCGGCCAGCGCCGTGAGATGCCCGCCCGCCGAACCGCCGCTGATCGCGACGAAGTCCGGGTCGCCGCCGTAGTCGGCGATGTTCTCCTTGACCCAGGCCAGGGCACGCTTGACGTCGACGATGTGGGCAGGCCAGGTGTTGCGCGGGCTGACCCGGTAGGCCATCGACACGCACACCCAGCCGCGTTCGGCCATCAGGCTCATCAGCGGGTACGCCTGCGGACGGCGCATCCCGATCGCCCACGCGCCGCCGGGCACCTGGAGTAGCACCGGTGCGCGACCGTCGAGGGGCAGGTCGGCGCGGTGCCAGATGTCGGCGACGTTGGCACGGTGCGGGCCGTATCGGACGATGTCGGCCTTCTTGACGTACCGCCGCCGCGCCATCGACGTGCGCAGCACGCCGCCCCGGCGTCTGCGCCGCTCGCCTTCGGCGACCGCGCCGTAGTTCTCGCCGAGCGCGGCCTTCAGCGGATTCTCGAAGTTGTGCTGCGACTTGGCATTCCGGCGGTACACGAACCCGAGCACACCCCAGGAGAGCACGGTGAGCGCCAACGCGATCCGGCCACGGCCGGTCTTGAAGTCGCCGCGCAGCCCGCGCCGAAGCGCGTCGAGCATCGACGCGCCCGCCACCACCGGAGCAGCTTCGCCGGTGGGCCAGCCCAGGAAGAACACCGGAATCGTGATGTAACCGTCCCGGCCAAGCGGCTGCACCGCGTTGGCGGCGTTGGCCAGTTCGGCGGCAGCCCGCAGCAACGGGTACCGCTTACGTTCCCTACGACCCATCGCCGTCATTCGCTTGAAGTTCTTGAAGCTCACGACGAAGGATCTTGCCGGTACTGCCCCGCGGCAAACCTTCGAGCACTGTGATGTTCCTCGGAACCTTGTAGTTCGCCAGGTTCTCGCGGACGTGCGCCTTGAGTTCGTCCGGCGAGGTGGAGGCGCCGTCGGTCAGGACGACGAACGCCACCAGGCGATCAGCGCATCGACGAAGCCCCGGTGGTTTCTGGCCATGATCCCGACCACGGGGGGCGGGCCGCCGGGCAGCGCCTGTAGCGCGGCTGCGAACGCGCCGGCCAGCCGGTCGGTGAGCGCCACCAAGTCAGCCCAGCACCGGCAGGCGGCGTTCCTTGGCCAGTTGGTCCAGAGCCCGCTGCATGACGTGGCGGACATGGGCGTCGACCTCGTCGACGTCGGGATCCTCGCCGAACTCCGCGACGATGTCGATGGCGGGCAGCACCTGCGCCACGATCTTCGTCGGCAGCGGCAGATTGACCGGCACCACGGCGCTCAACCCGAACGGGAAGCCGAACGAGATCGGCAGGATCTTGGCCCGCAGCAGCTTGTCGAGTCGCAGCGTCTTGGCCATCCACTCGCCGCGGCTGAGGAACAGCTGCGCCTGCTGGCCGCCGATCGACACCGACGGCACGATCGGCACGCCTGCGTTGATGGCGGCCCGCACGTATCCGGTGCGGCCGTCGAAGTCGATCTTGTTCTCGGACAGCGTCGGGCGGTAGACGTCATAGTCGCCGCCGGGGAACACGATGACGACGCCACCCGAGCGCAGCGCCTCGTCGGCGTTCTCGTGGTTGGCGCCGATGAACCCCGTCTTGCGGAAGAAGTCGCCCGTCGGGCCGGTGAAGATGATGTCGTGGCTGAGGGTGTAGACGGGGCGGTCGTAGCCGAACTTCTCGTAGAAGCCAGTGGCGAACACCGGCACGTCCATCGCGAACAACCCGCCCGAGTGGTTGCCGACCACCAGCGCGCCGCCCGCCGGGAAGTCGTCCAGCCCGCGCACCTCTGCCCGGTGATATCCCTTGATCAGCGGGCGGAGCAGTCCCATCACCCGTTCGGTGAGCGCAGGGTCCCACTTCGTGACCTCCGACGGTTCGGTATCGGTCGCGTTCACGCAGCCCCCTGACGAATTGGAACGTGTTCTAGTTTCCGATCGTACCGGGTCGGGTCAACACGCGGCGCGGGCCACTACGGGCAGACGGCCTTGACCCAGGCGTCGATGCGGCCGTTGTACTCGTCGTAGTCGGGATCGTCGTACTGGACGCCGCCGGTCTCGACGAAGTGGTCGATCGCCTCCTGGACCGATGCGGGCGGGTTGTACCTCCCGAACACGTCGGCTGGCCTCTGCGCATCTTCGGAGTTGTTGGCGACCGCGAGATCCAGGTTCGCGGCGGTCACGTCGACACAGGCATCGGGATCGAGCGTCGGCAGCGGCGCGTCGGCCTCCTTGGACGGCGCGGTGGACGGCGGCGATGGACGGCGCGGTGGCTTCGGACGCAGTGGTCGTGGCGGGGGTGTGCGTGATCGTCGGTTCGTTGCTCGAACAACCCGAGGCGAGGAGCGCGAACACCGCCACTGCGGCGCAGCTCAACCGATACGACATGCCCGACCCCCTCGGCGCGCCTCGCGCGGCTAGATCGAGGCGATGAAGGTCGAACTGTAGAACTCGGCAGGCGTCTGGGAGAACGCCGACGGGCGCGTCACCATCACCCACGCGCCGGTTGCGTTCGACTCGATCGGGCCCTGCAGCGACGTGCTGCCCGTGCCGCCCGCGTCGGTCTGGATGCTGCCGGTGAGCACGCCGGGGGCGCCGGGGGCGCATCCGATCGATGCCCGCGGCGTCTGAATGACCCGGACGTCGTAGTGCATGTTGGGCTCGGCGGTCGCCATGTCGACGGTGCGCGATGATGGTCGATCCCGAGGTGCTCAGGTGCGCGATTCCCCTGGCGTAACCGACGGCGTTCACCCATTTCTCCAGGGTGAAGTCGCAGGCGCGGAACTTGCTGGACAAGGGCATCACGGTTGGGCCGCTGGACTCGCTGGACTGGGCGGGGGAGGCCGATGCGATCGCGGGGCTGACGACCATCAACGCGGCAGCCGCAAGTACTATCGCCTGCGTCAATTTGATCATGATGTCATCATGCCTGGCTGCGGGCCTTAGCGCAGTAGCCCGTGTCACAGACCTGCCTGTTTGTTTGACCTCAACCACCGTTCGGGTCGCACCATGGACACATGACGAGCGTTGCCACGGGGCTGGATCTGGCTGGTTATCTCGCCAGGATCGCGTACGCAGGAACGACGGATCCGACGCTGGACACGCTTCACGGTCTGGTCGCCGCGCACAACCGGTCGATCCCGTTCGAGAACCTCGACCCGCTGACGGGGGTGCCGGTCGTCGACCTCGGCCCGGCCGCCCTGACCGACAAGCTGGTGCACCGCCGCCGCGGCGGCTACTGCTACGAGCACAACGGCCTGATGGGCTTCGTGTTGGAGGCGCTGGGCTACGGCGTCGAGCGGTTCGCCGGACGCGTGGTCTGGATGTCCGAGCCCGGTGCACCGTTGCCTGCGCTGACGCACAACGTGCTCGCGGTGACGATGCCCGACACGGACGGACGGTTCCTGGTCGACGTCGGGTTCGGCGGGCAGACCCTGTCGTCGCCGCTGCGGCTGGAGGCCGGGCCGGTCCAACCGACCCGCCACGAGCCGTACCGGTTGGTCGCCGAGGGCGATGACCTGAACCTCGAGGCTCAGGTCCGAGGTGTTTGGCAGCGGCTCTACGCGTTCACCACCCGCCCGCAACCGCGCATCGATCTCGAGGTCGGGAGTTGGTATGTGTCAACGTATCCCCGCTCCCACTTCGTCACCGGCCTGACGGTGGCGCTGGTGACCGACGACGAACGCTGGAACCTGCGTGGCCGGAACCTGGCGATCCACCGGGACGGCCGGACCGAGCGGATCCGTTTCGACACCGGGGCGCAGGTGCTCGACACCCTGGTGGACCGGTTCGGCATCGACCTCGCCGATCTCGGCGACCCGGCGGACGTCGAGGCCCGCGTCGACGCCGTGCTCGACGCCTGAACCGCTGCCAGGGAATCACACGCGCCGTCCAAGGCATTCCTCACTGGGGGCATCAACACTGGGGATCAACTTTTGGAGGAGTGCGCATGCAGATTCGCCGCGGAGACGTCGCATTGATCACCGGAGCGTCCCGAGGAATCGGTCGGCACATCGCGATGGCAATGGCTCGACGAGGGATGGACCTGGTGCTCGCCGCGCGAAGTCAGGACGGCCTGGACGCCGTCGCGGCCGAGGTCAGGTCGGCCACCGGCGTCACCGTGTGGACGCTGACGGTCGACCTCGGTGACCGCGACCAGGCGGCCGCCCTCCCGGCGCGCGCCGAGGCCGCCGCGGGTCGCGTCGACGTTCTGGTCAACAACGCCGGCCTCGACCCCGTCTACCGGCCCGACGAGATCCCGCTCGAGGAGCTCGCAGCGATGACCGACGTCAATCTGCTGGCTCCGATGCTGCTGACCCGCATGGTGCTGCCCGGCATGGTCAGGCGCGGCCGCGGTCACGTCGTCAACGTGGCGTCGATGTCCGGCCGCATTGCGATCTGCCTACCAGGAGCCCTACACCGCCACCAAGTTCGGTCTGGTCGGGTTCACCCTCGCCCTGCGGATGACGGCGCAGGACCAGGCCTGGGGAGTCGGCGCCTCGGCCGTCTGTCCCGGGTTCATCGATCGGGGAGGGGATGCACGAGAACATGAAGAGTGAGTTCGGCGTGACCACGCCGAAACTGTTCGGGTCCCTGCCCGTGGAACGGGTCGCCGACGCCGTCGTCGAGGCCATCGAGAAGGACCTCGCCGAGGTCCTCGTCACGCCCGGCGCGCCGCGGGCGATGGTGGTCGCCGCCGCCGCCGCACCCCGGTTGTTCGAGTGGACCGTGCGCAGGCTCGATCTCGCCGCGATCTTCCGCTCGGTCGATCGCTCAGCGCAAGAGTGCGGCCGCCGCGCCGGACGCCTAGACGCGGGCGCCGACGACCAGATCCCACGGGTCGTCGCCCGAGAGCGCCATCCGCCCAAGCCTTTTCGCATACTGGGCCGTGGTGCCGTACTCGTCGGCCCAGCTGCGCGCGCGCATGGTGGCCAGCCACAGCGGATGCTCGATCGTCACGCCGATCGCGCCGTGCAACTGATGCGCGATGGTGGTCACCGGCCCGACCGCGCGGCCCACCGCCACCTTCGCCACCGTGACGGCGTAGTCGGCCCTGGCACTGTCGAACCCGTGATCGGCCACCGCAGCGGTGGCCAAGGCCGTTGCCGCCCTTGATCGCTCGATCTCACCGAGCATGCCGGCCAACGCGTGCTGGACGGCCTGGAACTTGTTCAGCGGGCGGCCGAACTGGGTCCGCTCGCCGATGTGCGTCACGGTGAGGTCGGCGGCTGCCGAGAACGCGCCGAGGATCTGCACGCACCGCGCCCACGCGCCGCGCCGGACCAGCTCGTCGCCGACGGCGGCGGACAGTCGTACGGTGTCGGCCACCGGCACGTCGAAGGCGATCGCCCCGCGTGGTTCACCTGCCAGGGTGTGCGAATCGTCGACCTCGGCGCCGTCGAGGAGGCTGACGAACGTGGCGTCGTCGCCGCGCACGGCCAGCAGAACCGGACCCGATCGCGGCCACGGCACGCCGGTGGCCGTGCCCGCGAGCCTGCCCGCCACGGGCCGCGCACCTGCGATCGCGACGGTCATCGGCCCGGCGTCGGGGACGTCCAGCTCGGCTTGCTCCGCCAACCATGCTGCGAGCAGGTCGGTTTCGGCGAGCGGCACGGCTGCCGCCCAGCGCGCCAGTCCTTCGAGCACCACCGCCGATTCCCGCGCCGTCGCGCCCTGCGCGCTGGTCAGCCTGCTCAGCCCGGTCTCCTCGAGCGTGCGCCACAGGTCGCCGTCGAACTCGTCGGGCAGGCCGCGGCGCCCGAGCCTGGCATCGAAGGAGCGCTCGCCCACGTCGTCGACCAACTGACCGACCTCGTCACGCGGACTGCTTCGGCTGCTTCTCCCTGCTCTTGGCGACCACCCCGCGCAACACCTCGTTGGTGCCGCCGCGCAGCGTGAACATCGGCGAGTGCACCCGCGCGGTGGCCAGCATCGCGTGCAGGCCGGCGGCGTCCGGGGAGTCACCGTCGACGCCGTCGATCAGATCGGCTGCGACGTCGACGGACTCCTGCTCGAACCGGGTGCCGAGATCCTTGACCAGGGCGGCGCTGGTGGCGGCGTCCCGACCGTCGGTCAACGCCCGCGCCACCGACACCGACAGCTGGCGCAGCGAGATCATCCGGCCCACCAGGTCGCCGACCTCCGCCGCGGTCCGGTCGTCGGTGCCGCCCTGACGCGAGAGGCTGCGCACGACGTCGAACAGCATCGTGGCGGTGGACAGGATCCGTTCGGGGCCGCTGCGCTCGAAGCCCAGTTCGGCGGTGACCTGGTGCCAGCCGTCCCCGACGTCGCCGAGCACGTCGGCGTCCGACAGCGCGACGTCGTCGAACAGCACCTCGTTGAAGTGGTGCTCGCCGTCCATCAGGATGATCGGGCTGATCGTCACCCCCGGCGCATCGGTCGGCACGATGAACTGGCTGAACCCGGCGTGGCGGTGCGCGGGATCGAGCGGGCTGGTGCGCGCCAGCACCACGATCTGATGGGCGAGGTGCGCGCCGCTGGTCCACACCTTGGTCCCGTTGAGCACCCACCCGCCGTCGGTGCGGGTCGCCCTGGTCGCCACGGCGGCGAGGTCGGATCCCGCGCCGTGCTCGCTCATCCCGATCGCCGAATACAGCCGGCCTTCCGCGATCCGCGGCAACAGGCGACGGCGCTGGTCCTCGGTGCCGTAGGTCAGCAGCGCCGGGGCCACCTGGCGGTCGGCGATCCAGTGCGCGGCGACGGGCGCGCCCTGGACGAGCAGCTCCTCGGTCACCACGTAGCGGTGCAGGTAGCCCAGTCCCCGGCCGCCGTACTCGGTGGGGATGGTCATGCCGACGAACCCGGCGTCGGCGAGGCGGATGCTGAAGTCGGTGTCCCATCGCGACAGCCAGCAGTCGACCGCGGGCCGCCAGCCGAACCGCTCGCGATCCGCGGTCAGGAAGTCCCGGACGGCCGACCGCAGTTCGGACAGTTCGGGATCGTTGGCGCACAGTTCGTCGAATTCGCTCACTGGGTTGCAGAGTCTAGTGCGCGGCGTGGACGGCGAACCCAGCAGGAAAAGTCATGTCCCTCGTCGCGGCGCCGGACGATACTCGGTGACCGTGAGTGTGCAGCCGAGTTCACCAGGTCCGCGGCGCGATCGCCTGCGCGAACTGCTCGACGCGGTCGTCGGCGGCGAGAACACCGACGTCGCCGGGATGGCACGCAGCAGCCACGCCTCGGAGTTCCACTTCTCCCGTGAGGTGAGTCGGCTGACGGGCGAGCCACCTGCGGCGCTGCGCCGCCGGGTGATGCTCGAGCGGGCGGCGTGGCGGCTGCAACGCGGCGAGGGCGTGGCCGCGGTGGCGATCGACGAGGGCTGGTCCTCGCCCGAGGTGTTCTCCCGCGCGTTCCGCCGGACGTTCGGGGTGCCGCCCTCGCAGGCCGCCGAGGTCGGGTTCCGGCTGCCTGCCCCCAACGGGGTGCACTTCCACCCGCCGCAGTCGCTGTGGCTGGACTCCGCCGCCGATGCCGGTCAGCCCGACGTGTCGCGGTTGATGATCGCGCACGACGTCGCCGACACCGGCTACCTGATCGCTGCGGCCGCGCGATTGTCGGAAGAGCAATGGGGCGAACATCTTTCGCCCGGCCAGGTCGTCCTCGACTGGGACGGCGAGGAGCCGAGCGTCGGTGCCGTACTCGGGGCCATCGTGTGGAGCAAGGAGGTGTGGCTGGCCAGCATCGAGGGCCGTGACCTGCCGACGCACCCCGGCGTGCGGGCGCAGGACCGACTGGCCGCCGAGCACGACGACGTCGCGACACGGTGGACCGCGATGGTCGTCGACTACGCCGACCAGGGCCGGTTGGCCGACACGGTGATCGACGCGCTGTGCGATCCGCCGGAGTCGTTCCAGCTGTACGGCATCGTCGCGCACGTCCTGACCTACTCCGCCCTTCGCCGCGGACTGGCGCGCAGCATGCTGGCCCGGCACGGCATCCGCACCAAGCAGGGCGACCCACTGGACTGGATGAGAGGAAACTGACATGGCCACCGTCTACTTCACCGCGTCGAGCCTGGACGGGTTCATCGTCGACGACGCCGACAGCCTGGACTGGCTGACGTCGCGGGCAGTGGATCCCGAAGGGCCGTTCGGCTACGAGGCGTTCGCGAAATCCGTTGGCGCCCTGGCGATGGGGTCCGCCACGTACGAGTGGGTGGTGCGCAACCATCCCGGCGACTGGATGTACGAGCAGCCGTCGTGGGTGCTCACCAGCCGCCCCGACGTCGTCGAGCCGGGGCATCCCGTGCAGACGTTCGACGGCGACGTCGCCGAACTGCACGCCAAACTCGTGTCGGCCGCCGCGGGCAGGGACGTGTGGGTGGTCGGCGGCGGTCACGTGGCCGCGCAGTTCGTGGCGGCTGGGCTGATCGACGAGATGATCGTGAGCTATGCGCCGTGCACGCTGGGCACGGGCGCACGCGTGCTGCCGGTTCGGTCGGAGTGGCGTCTCGAGGAGACCGCCGTCAATGGCGACTTCGTCTGCGCGCGTTGGTCTTCCGCGTAACGGGCTTAGTGGCCGGCGTCCGGCAGGCCGTAGCGGCGCACGAACTCCCGTGACTTGATCAGGAACTCGATCTGCTGGGCGACGTCGCGCAGCGGGTCGACGCTGCGGGTGGACCGGCACAGCACCACCGCCCCCTCCAGCGAGGCGATGCAGGTCACCGCAAGCGACCCGGCGTCGGCGTCGTCGAAGCCGTCGGCGACGAAGGCACCGGTCAGTGCGCTGCGCCAGCGGCTGAAGATCTCGCCTGCGACGATGCGCAGCGACGGGTCCTCGTCGGAACAGCCGATCGCGGCCGCGACCACCGGACATCCAGCGTTGAAGTCGCTGCCGGCCAGCGTGCGCTCCCAGAACTCGACGAACTTGCGCACCAGGGCAATTCCGCCCTGGTCCACGGCTTCGTCGATGATCGCCGTGATGGAATCACCGGCGAACCGGAGGGCCTCGGTCAGGATCTGAGTCCTGCCGTCGGGGAAGTGGTGGTACACCGAGCCGCGCGGCGCACCGCTGCGCGCCAGCACTTCGTCGATCGTCACCCCTGCGGCGCCGCGCTCGCGCAGCACCTCGGCGGCGCTCAGCAGCATCCGCGTTCTGGTCGAACCCCGCTTGTTCGGCGTCTTGGTGCCGGTTGCCTGCATCAGGCGGCGATCCGGGTGTGCCGAAGCTGCGCAAGGCGCGACTGCACGGTGCGGGGGCTCAGTCGGAAATCCCTGGCGTGCTCGCGCGCGCGGTACGTGAATCTGCGACCGAGGACGTTGATCTCGACGATCCACATGGGACGCCTCCTGTCTATGGCTCTTACCATAAAAGACGACAACACATCGGCGCAATGGATGTATTCCCCGTCACATCGAGAAACCATCAATTTGCTGGTGCGTGAATTTGTACTGACATAGCTGCGACGGATCGCGCTGGTCGCAGAATTATGGGGTATTGCATAATTTGGTCGTCGGGAGTTCACTTCGACCATGACCTCCTCCGACCTCGCGCTGGACACCGTCACGCTCGAGCGTGACGGGCACGTCCTGGTGATGGGCCTCAACCGGCCCGAGAAGCGCAACGCGTTCAACCTGGCCATGCTCGCCGACCTGTCCCGGGCGTACGCCCTGCTGGAGAGCGACGACGCGCTGCGGGTCGGCGTGCTGGTCGCGCACGGCGAGCACTTCACCGCGGGCCTCGACCTCGTCGACGTCGGCCCCGCGATCGCCGAGGGCCGGGATCCGTTCCCCGCGGACGGCCGCGACCCGTGGCGTCTCGACGGCGACTGGACCAAGCCGGTGGTCGCGGCCGCACAGGGTCGCTGCCTGACCCTCGGCATCGAGCTGCTGCTGGCCGCCGACGTCAGGATCGCCGCGGCGGATACCCGGTTCGCGCAGATCGAGATGCTGCGGGGCATCTTCCCGTTCGGAGGCGCCACGATCCGGCTGCCGCGGCAGACCGGCTGGGGCAACGCGATGCGGTGGCTGCTCACCGGCGACGAGTTCGACGCCGCCGAAGCGCACCGGATCGGGCTGATCCAGGAGGTGGCCGACGGTGCCGACGCGGCACGGGCGCGGGCCATCGAGCTCGCGCACACCATCGCCGATCGCGCCGCCCCGCTCGGTGTCCGAGCCACGTTGGCGTCCGCCCACCTCGCCCGCACCCACGGTGACGAGGCGGCCATCGACGGCTTCGGCCCGAGGTCGTCCGCCTCTTCGCCACGCCGACGCGGGGGAGGGCGTGCAGTCGTTCGTCGAACGCAGGCCGGCCCGATTCGTTGGCTACTGATCGGTGCTCGAAGCTAGGCTCGGGGGCGCAGTTCGATGGTGAAAGGCGCGGAGTATGGGGCACTACAAGAGCAACGTGCGTGATCTCGAGTTCAACCTCTACGAGGTCCTCGACCTGGAAAAAGTGCTGGCGACCGGAGAGTTCGGCGACCTCGACGCCGAGTCGGTGCGACAGATGCTCGACGAGGCGGCCCGGTTGGCCGAGGGGCCGCTCGCGGAGGCGTTCGCAGAGTCCGACCGCAACCCGCCGACCTTCGACCCGGACGCGCACACCGTCACGTTGCCCGACCCGTTCAAGAAGTCCTTCCGCGCCTGGCAGCAGGGCGAGTGGTTCCGCATCGGGCTGTCCGAGGACGTCGGGGGCGTGCCCGCACCCGCGATGCTGGCCTGGGCCATCAACGAGTTCGCGCTCGGTGCGCAGCCCGCGGCGTTCATGTACCTCGCCGGGCCGGTGCTGGCCAACATCCTCCACCACATCGGCAACGAGCAGCAGAAGCACTGGGCCGCCATGGCCATCGACCGGAACTGGGGCGCCACCATGGTGCTCACCGAGCCCGACGCGGGCTCCGACGTCGGCGCCGGACGGACCAAGGCCGTCGAACAGCCCGACGGCACCTGGCACCTCGACGGCGTCAAGCGGTTCATCACCAACGGCGACTCCGACGACCTCTTCGAGAACATCCTGCACATGGTGTTGGCCCGGCCGGAGGGCGCAGGCCCCGGCACCAAGGGGCTGAGCCTGTTCCTCGTCCCGAAGTTCCTGCCGGACCCCGAGTCCGGAGATCCCGGTGAGCGCAACGGCGTGTTCGTCACCGGTCTCGAACACAAGATGGGCCTGAAGGCGTCGGCCACGTGCGAGCTGACGTTCGGTCAGCACGGCACGCCCGCCGTCGGCTGGCTGGTCGGCGACGTGCACAACGGCATCGCGCAGATGTTCAAGATCATCGAATACGCGCGAATGATGGTGGGCACCAAGGCCATCGGAACACTGTCGACGGGGTACCTGAACGCCCTGGAGTACGCCAAGATCCGCATCCAGGGCGCCGACATGACGCAGATGACGGACAAGGCCGCTCCCCGCGTCACCATCGTGCACCACCCCGACGTGCGTCGGGCACTGCTGGTGCAGAAGTCCTACAGCGAAGGACTGCGCGCGCTGTATCTCTACACCGCCGCCCATCAGGACCCCGCCGCCGCGGCCGTGGTGTCCGGCGCGGACCCCGCGATGGCCGAACGCGTGAACGACTTCCTGCTGCCGATCGTCAAGGGCGTCGGCTCCGAGCGCGCCTACCAGTGCCTCACCGAATCGCTGCAGACCTTCGGCGGCTCCGGGTTCCTGCAGGACTACCCGATCGAGCAGTACATCCGCGACGCCAAGATCGACTCGCTCTACGAGGGCACCACCGCCATTCAGGCGCAGGACTTCTTCTTCCGCAAGATCGCGCGCGACCAGGGCGCGGCACTCGGGCATGTGGCAGGCCAGATCCAGGCCTTCCTCGATGGCGAGTCCGCGCGGCCCGAACTCGCGGAGAGCCGGGCATTCCTGGCCGCCGCGCTCGCCGACCTGCAGTCGATGGTGGTCACGATGACCGGGTACCTGATGGAGTCGCAGCAGAACCCGCGCGAACTGTATCGACTTGGGCTGGGCTCGGTTCCGTTCCTCCTCGCCGTCGGCGACGTGCTGATCGGCTGGCTGTTGTTGCGCAACGCCGAGATCGCGCTCGGCGCGCTCGACGCGGGTCCATCCGATCGGGATCGTGCCTTCTACGACGGCAAGGTCGCCGCGGCGAAGTTCTTCGCCAAGACCGTGCTCCCGCGGCTGGCGTCCGATCGCAAGATCGTCGAGTCCGTCGACCTGTCCCCCATGGATCTCGACGAGGAGTCGTTCTGACCTCCCACTACAGGGCCAACGTCCGCGATCTCGAGTTCAACCTGTTCGAGGTCCTCGACGTCGAGAAGACCATCGGCAGTGGCGAATTCGGCGACCTCGGCGCCGGGGCGATTCGCGACATGCTGAACGAGGCGGCCCGGCAGGCGGAGGGTCCGCTGGCGGAGGGCTTCGTCGACGGGGACCGCAATCCGCCGAGGTTCGACGCGCAGACGCATTCGGTGACGCTGCCGGAGGCGTTCAAGGAGTCGGTGCGTGTTCTGGCAGCGGGGCCCGTGGCTGCGACTCGGGCTGCCCGAGGGGATCGGTGGCATCCCGGTGCCTGCGACGGTCAGGTGGACCATCAACGAGTTCCTGGTCGGCGGTCAGCCCGCCGCGTTCTTCTATCTCGACGGCCCGGCGATGATGGACGTGCTGTACACCGTCGGCAACGAACAGCAGCGACACTGGGCGGCGCTGGCGGTCGAACGCAACTGGGGCGCCACCATGGTGCTCACCGAACCCGACGCGGGGTCCGACGTCGGGGCGGGGCGTACCAAGGCAATCGAACAACCCGATGGCACTTGGCATCTCGACGGAGTGAAGCGCTTCATCACCTCCGGCGACTGCGACGACCTGTTCGAGAACATCGCCCACCTCGTCCTCGCGCGACCGGTCGGGGCGGTGCCGGGCACCAAGGGGCTGAGCCTGTTCCTGGTGCCGAAGTACCTGCCCGATCCCGAGACCGCAGCGCCGGGGGCGCGCAACGGCGTGTACGCCACCGGTCTCGAGCACAAGATGGGCCTGACGGCGTCGGCCACCTGCGAGCTGACGTTCGGCCAGCACGGCTCGCCTGCGGTGGGCTGGCTGGTCGGCGACGTGCACAACGGCATCGTGCAGATGTTCAAGATCATGGAGTTCGCGCGAATGGCGGTGGGCTCCAAGGCGATTGCGACGCTGTCCACCGGCTATCTGAACGCGCTGGCCTACGCGAAGGCCCAGGAGGGTGGGCTGACCGACCCCGACGTCCGCCGGTCGTTGATGACGCAGAAGGCGTACGCCGAGGGCATGCGCGCGCTGTACCTGTACACCGCGGCGCACCAGGACGCCGCCGCAGCGGCCGTCGTGTCCGGCGCCGATGCCGCCATGGCCGACCGGGTGAACGGTCTGCTGCTGCCGATCGTCAAGGGCATGGGGTCCGAGCGGTCCTACGAGTGCCTCGCGGAGTCACTCCAAATCCTCGGCTGCGAAGGCTATCTGAAGGATCGGCCGTTCGAGCAGTACATCCGCGACGCCAAGATCGACTCGCTGTACGAGGGCACCACCGCCATTCAGGCGCAGGACTTCTTCTTCCGCAAGATCGCCCGCGACCGGGGCGAGGCGCTCAACCACGTCGCGGCGCAGATCGAGGGCTTCCTGCGACATCCGCAGGCGCGCGCCGAACTGGCGGACGGTCGCACGCGGCTCGCCACGGCGCTGGCCGACGTGCGCGCGATGATCGCCGCGCTGACGGGCTATTTCGCCAAGGCGGGCAACGAACCTCGCGAGGTGTATCGCGTCGGGTTGAGTTCGGTGCCGTTCCTGTTGGCGGTCGGCGACCTGCTCATCGGCTGGCTGCTGCTGTGGCATGCCGAGATCGCGCTTGCCGCGCTCGACCGCGATCCGTCCGAGGCGGATCGGGCCTACTATCGCGGAAAGGTCGCCGCGGCAAGGTTCTTCGCAGGCAACGTGCTGCCGCGGTTGACGTTCCGAGCGCCGGATCGTGGAAACCGTGGACCTGACGGCGATGGATCTGGCCGAGGCGGCCTTCTAGCCGCGCCGCGCACGCAGTGTGCATTCAGATCGCAATCGGCGAAATGGGCCATCACGATCTGAGCGCACGCCGGCAGTTGCCCGCTACTCCGGCGTGTAGCCGAACGGCAGCAGCACGCTCTTGGCCTGCGTGTACTGCTCGATGCCCTCGGGACCGTTCTCGCGGCCGATGCCGGAGTTCTTGTAGCCGCCGAACGGAGCGCCGGGATCGAACGCGTACATGTTGACCGCGTAGGTGCCGGTGCGGATCTTCGCCGCGATCTTCATCGCCTTGTCGTTGTCGGTGGTCCACACGCTGCCCGCGAGCCCGTACACCGAGTCGTTGGCGATGCGCACCGCGTCGTCCTCGGTGTCGTAGGGAATGACCGCGAGCACCGGGCCGAAGATCTCCTCCTGCGCGATGACCATCGAGTTGTCGACGTCGGCGAAGACCGTCGGCTGCACGAACCAGCCGCTGTCGAGTCCCTCGGGACGGCCGCCGCCGGTGACGATCCGCGCGCCCTCCTCGACGCCCTTGCGGATGTAGCCCTCGACGCGCTCGCGCTGCTTCTCGGAGATCAGCGGGCCGATCATCGCGCCTGCGTTGTCGGGCAGCCCGATCGGCATCGCCGCGACCGCGGCCGACAGCTTCTCGACGACCTCGTCGTAGCGCGACCGCGGCGCCAGGATGCGGGTCTGGCCCACGCAGGCCTGACCGCAGTTCATCAGCCCGGAGAACACCAGCATCGGCAGCGTCGAGTCCAGGTCGGCGTCCTCGAGGATGATGGCCGCCGACTTGCCGCCCAGTTCCAGCGAGCACGGCTTGAGCTTCTCGGCGGCGATCTTGGCGATCTCCCTGCCGACCGCGCTGAGCTGCCGGTGAACGTGAACTTGTCGATCTCGGGGTTGGCGGTCAGCGCGCGGCCGGTCTCCGGGCCGCCGGGCACGACGGACAGCACGCCCTCCGGCAGGCCGGCCTCGGCGAACAGCTCGGCCATCGCGAACAGCGACAGCGGGGTCTCGGCGGCCGGCTTCACCACGATGGTGCAGCCCGCGATCAGCGCCGGGCCCAGCTTGTTGGCGGCCAGGAAGAACGGCACGTTCCACGCGGTGACGGCGGCGACCACGCCGATCGGCTCGCGCAGCACCATGGTCTGGCCGTAGACGCCGTCGCGGAAGTCGCGCCAGGTGAACTTGTCGGCCGCGCCCGCGTAGTAGTTGAACGCCGCCATCGCCGCGCCGTACTGCATCATGTCGACGATCGTCGGCGGCTGACCGGTCTCGGCGGCCAGCAGGAACTTCAGCTCGTCGGCCCGCTCCTCCATGAGCTTGACCGCGCGGCCAGGATCTCGGCGCGTTCCTCGGGGGACATGTGTGGCCACGGCCCCTCGTCGAAGGCCTTGCGGGCGGCGGCGCACGCGGCGTCGACGTCGGCCTGCGCGGCCAGCGGCACCTTGCCGACCAGTTCACCGGTCGCCGGTGAGTGCACCTCGATGACCTCGGACGTCGATGGCTCGACCCACTTGCCGCCGATGAACAGCTTGTCCCATTCGGTCTTGAAGGCGGTGCTCTGCGTCATGGCCGCCACCCTACCGATCGGAGTTGAAAACGAGAACAGGTTTCAGTCGATGAGTTCGGGCGGCTGCAACACCAGCACCAGGTTGCTGACCAGAAACTCCCGAAGCACCGGGACGTCCGTCATCCACCACGCCCATCGTGGGTGGTAGCGGGGGAATGCGGCAACCAGCGCGCCGGTGCTCGCCGCCCACTCGCAGGCCGTCGGCGGCCGACACCGCAAACAACGACGAGCCGTAGTCGTTCTTGGGGCGGTGACCGTGTCTGCGGGCGTAGCGGTCGGCGGCCCGAGCGCCGCCGAGGTAGTGCGTCGAGCCCCGTCTCGTGCCCACCGAACGGACCGAGCCACACCGTGTACGACAGCACCACCAGACCCCCGGGCCTGGTGACCCGCAGCATCTCGTTGCCCAGCCGCCACGGCTGCGCCACGTGCTCGGCGACGTTCGACGACAGGCAGACGTCGACGCTGCCGTCGGCGAACGGAAGCGCGAGCCCGGAGGCCCGCACGAAGGTGCCGCGCACCCGGTTCCCCGGCGGGGCGCGGCTGGATGTCGCCGCCAGCGCGGCTCCGGCGTGCGCCTCCTTGCTGTCGGGCTCGACGCCGACGTAGTGCAGCCCGCGGTCGGCGAACGCGTCGGCGAAGAAGCCGGGCCCGCCGCCGACGTCGAGCAGGGTGCGCCCGGCGGGTGCTGCGCCGTGCAGTGAGGTCCACAGCGAGGTGACGAGCGCGACGGTGTCGTCGGCCAGCGCGCCGTAGAAGCGGGCAGGATCGCCCTGCTCGAACCGGAACTCACCGAGCAGGCGCAGCGACCGTGCCAGCGTGGCCTGCCTGGCGAAGCGATCGGTCGCGCGGGGACCGGCGAATCTCGCTCCTGACACCGATCGAGCGTATGTGGCGGCTATCCTGGCTCGGATGTCTGCCCGCCCTCCGATCCGATCGGTCTTGCTGCTGTGCTGGCGAGACACCGGTCATCCGCAGGGTGGCGGCAGCGAGACGTATCTGCAGCGCATCGGCGCTCAGCTGGCCGCCGACGGCGTCGAGGTGACGTTGCGCACGGCCCGGTACCCGGGTGCGCCGCGTCACGAGGTCGTCGACGGCGTCGACGATCAGCCGCGGGGGCGGCCGCTACACCGTCTATCTGCGGGCAGCTCTCGTCATGCTCGGCGCCAGGATCGGGCTGGGCCCGCTGGGCCGGTTGCGTCCCGACGTGGTCGTCGACACCCAGAACGGGTTGCCGTTCCTGGCCCGCCTGCTGTTCGGTCGCCGGGCCGTCCTCCTCGTCCACCACTGTCACCGCGAGCTGTGGCCGGTGGCCGGCTGGCTGCTGAGCAGGGTGGGCTGGTTCGTCGAATCGTCGGTGTCGCCGCGGCTGCACCGACGCAACCAGTACGTCACCGTGTCCCTGCCGTCGGCGCGTGACCTGACCGATCTCGGGGTCGACCCTGCGCACGTCGCCGTCGTGCGCAACGGACTCGACGAGGCGCCCGCCGACACGCTCGACCTGCCGAGGTCGGCCACTCCGCGGGCCGTGGTGTTGTCGCGGTTGGTGCCGCACAAGCAGATCGAGGACGCGCTGGACGCCGTCGCCCGGCTGTCCGCGGTCATGCCCGGCCTGCACCTCGACGTCGTCGGCGGCGGATGGTGGGAGGACCGACTGGTGGCCCACGCCGCGCGGCTGGGCATCGCCGACGCGGTGACGTTCCACGGCCACGTCGACGACCACGCGAAGCACGAACTCCTGCAACGGAGTTGGGTGCACGTGCTGCCGTCCTGCAAGGAGGGTTGGGGGCTGGCCGTGACCGAGGCGGCCCAGCACGCGGTGCCGACCATCGGTTACGGCTCGTCGGGCGGGCTGACCGATTCGATCGTCGACGGTGTGACCGGCCTGCTGGTCGACGACCGCGACGAGTTGGTCGCCGCGCTGGAGCAACTGCTCGCCGACGACGTGCTGCGCGAGCAGCTCGGCGTGAAGGCTCAGGTGCGCAGCGGCGAGTTCTCCTGGCGGCAGAGTGCCGATGCCATGCGCGAGGTGCTGACGTCGGTGCTCGCCGGACGGATGGTCAGCGGCATCGTCTGACCGACGGTTCACCCTTTCGAGTGCGGGCACGGTCTGAGCCAGCAGCACCGACAGGTCGGTGAGTTCGTCGACGTGCCAACAGGTCTCGAGAAGCGTTCCGGTGCGCTCCGCGCCGAGCACCGGGCCGACCAGGTCGCGGAACTTGGCGCTGAGCTCGTCGTCGTGCAGCGGCGCGGCGGGCGTGCCGCGGTTCCCGCGTACCTCGGTCGACACCGTCCGCCCGGAGGCGAGGGTGATCTCGACGTCGGCGTCCTGCTTGCCCAGCGCCGGATCCGCGACCACCTTCACCCGGTCGCGCAGCTCGACGATGTCGGGCCGCACCAACACCTCCTGCTCCAGCTCGGGCGTTCCGACCCGGCCGAAGGCGACCGCCGCCGCCGCACAGTGCCGCAGGCTGAACTTCGCCTGCATGCGCGTGGTCGGCCGGGGCACGTCGGTGAATCGCGCCGCAGCCGGGGAGACGCGCACGTCGATCTCCGTCACCTCGGCGGGGGAGATGTTCTCCGCTGCCAGAAGCGCAAGCACGCCGTCGATCATGGGATGCGTCAAAGATCCACTCGGATAGAGCTTGTGGCCGTTGGACGTGATGTTCCACGTCTCGCCGAGTCCCGCGTTGATCCGACGGGGATCGGGCTGTGTGCTCATCACGGCCAGGTACCCGAAGTCACCCTCCAGTGCCTTCGGGCTTGCCGTCAGTCTCTGCTCGACGAGAGCGGCCGCGAGCACGCCGTCCATCGCGGCCTTGCCGGGATGCATGCTCTTGAGGTCGCTTCCCGCCATCACCCGCAGCCCCGCCGCCTGGGTGGCTCCTGCCGCGATCGCATGCTCGACCTGTTCGTGATCGAGCCCCATCGCGCGGGCCGCCGCGGCCGCCGCGCCGACGTGCCCGGACGTGCCCGTCACGTGCCATCCGACGTCGTAGTGCGATTCTCCCGCTGCGTGCGCGACACGTGTCTCGACCTCGAACCCCAGCGCGAAGGTGGCCAGGGCAGCCCGCCCGGTGACGGGTCGGCTGTCGGCGACCGCCATGATCGCCGGCCATACCGAGCAGCTGCCGTGCACCGTCGTTCCCGGCGGGTTGTACACGTCGTCGAGGTCCAGTACGTGTGACGCGAAGGCGTTGAGGAATGCGGCGAACGGAGGCGACACCCGCATCCCGGACGCGACTACCGTTGCGCCGCCGTCGGTTTCGATGGCCGCAACGGCCTTGCGGGCGCGGCGGCTGGCGTCGTCGGCCGAGCCTGCGACCGCCACCCCGACGTGGTCGACCAGCGAGCGTCGCGCCGCGTGGAAGACGGGTTCGGGGGTCTGGTCGCACCGATGCTCGGCAACGAACCGGGCCAGCTGCGAGGTCGGACCGGCTCCGGTCACTGGTCCTTCCTCAGGCCGAGACCGTCGAGGAGCCCACCGACGATGTCGGTCTGTTCGGTCAGGTAGGCGGCGAACTTGTCGTCCTGCAGGTTCTGGGTCACCAGACCGTTGTCCTTGGCGAGCTGCTTCCAGTCGTCGGTCTCGACCATCTTCGACAGGTCGTCCTGGTAGCCCTGCACGGCGTCTGCCGGCATGTCCGGCGCGCCCATCACGGCGCGGAACTGCACGGGCACCTTCGACGAGTCGATGCCCTGCTCCGTGGTGGTGCTGACGTCGGGGAAGGTCTCGAGGCGCTGATCGCCGACGACCCCGATCACCTTGAGCTGACCGGCTTTCACCTGCTCGGCGACGTCGGAGGCGCTGCCGAGCATGATGTTGGCGTCGTTGCGGATGAGCGCGGTGATCCGGGAGCCGGTGTCCTCGAAGGAGAGGAACTTCCACTTGGCGCCGAGGGAGTCCTGCAGGACCAGCCGGGTCAGCGCGTCGTTGGCGGTGCTCGAGCCGCCGCTCTGCACCAGGGTGTCCGGCTTGTCCTTGGCGGCCTTGACGAAGTCGGCGAAGGTGTTGAACGGTGAGTTGGCGCTGGTGGCGATCACCTGCGGTTCGGTGGCGACCAGCGAGACCGGGGTCAGATCCGCAAGGCTGACCTTCGCATTGGCGACGGTCATCGGCGTGGCCAGCCAGGTGGGCGTGACCTGAGCGATCAACCCCGCGTTGCCCTTTCGATCGACCATGTACGACATCGCACCGATCGAGTCACCGGCGGGCACGTTCCGCACCGGCCACTGCTTGTCGATGATCTTGTTCTCGTACATCACCTTGATCATCTGCCGGGTGAACACGTCGCTGCCGCCGCCGACGGCGTTGTGCGTGACGACTTCGACGGGGGTGGACTTACCGCCTCCCGAGCCCGAGCCGCCGCAGGCCGCCACGACGAGCAGGGCCACTAGCGTCACGGCGATGGTGAGAAGTCTTCTGATACGGATCATGGGTCCGTTCCCTTCCTGATGGGGTTGGCTTGGCGTGGAAGCGGATCAGGCGTCGATCTCGATCACCTGCTCGCGCACCTTGCGCGACCGCCCGAAGGTCAGTGCGATCAGCAGCACGACGGCGAGGCCGATGAGCGTTGCCGAGATGGGCCGGTGCAGGTAGATGATCGGGCTGTTGTCCGACATCAGCAGTGACTGCCGAATGGCGTTCTCCGCGATGGGCCCGAGCACGAACGCCAGCACCAGCGGCGCGGGCGGGATGTCCAACTTCCGCATCACGTAGCCGAGGAGTCCGAAGACCACCAGCAGGCCGACGTCGAAGATGGAGAAGTTGACGCTGTAGACGCCGACCACCGAGATCAGCAGGATCGCCGGATACAGCACCTTGTACGGCGTGTGCAGCAGCCTCGCGAACAGCGGGACCATGGGCAGGTTCATCACCAACAGGGCGATGTTGCCCAGGTACATGCTCGCGATGATCGGCCAGACCACGTCCGAATGCTCTTGGAAGAGAAGCGGTCCCGGGTTGAGGCCGTACAGCACCAGCGCGCCGAGGAGCACGGCGCCGGTGCCGGAGCCGGGGATGCCCATGGTCAGCAGCGGGACCATCGCCCCACCCGCCTCGGAGTTGTTCGCGGCCTCCGGTGCCGCCACGCCCTCGATCGATCCCTTGCCGAACTCCTCGGGGTACTTCGAGGTGCGCTTGGCGATGATGTAGGAGACGAACGAGGCGACCGTCGAACCCGCGCCGGGCAGGATGCCGATCAGGAAGCCGACGATTCCGCCCTGCAACATGGCAGGCGTCGACTTCTTGATGTCCGCGCGCGAGGGCATGCAGCTCCCGGAGCTTGTTGGGCACCGTGAACAGCTTCTTCTCGGTCTTGTCCTCGATGTTCACCAGCACCTCGCCGATGGCGAAGATGCCGACGCTCAGTGCGATGAACTCGATGCCACCGGCGAGCTCGATCTGATCGCCGGTGAACCGCGGCTGCCCGGAGAACAGGTCGGTGCCGACGGTGGACAGGAAGAGCCCGATGAACATCGCGATGAAGCCCTTGAGCATGGACTCACCGGCCAACATGATGACCAGCAACAGCGCGAACACCATCAGGGCCGAGTACTCGGGCGGACCGAAGCTGACGGCGACGTTGGCCATCACGGGGGCCAGGAAGGTCAGGCCGATCACGCCGATGGTGCCCGCGATGAACGAGGCGATGGCCGCGATCCCGAGCGCCTTTCCTGCGCGGCCCTGCTTGGCCATCTCGTAGCCGTCGATGCAGGTGACCACCGAGGACGACTCGCCGGGGATGTTCAGCAGGATCGACGTGGTCGAGCCGCCGTACTTGGCGCCGTAGTAGATGCCGGCCATCATGATCAGGCCGGTGGCCGGGTCGAAGCCGGTGGCCAACGGCAACAGGATCGAGATCGTCGCGGGCGGGCCGAGACCCGGCAGGATGCCGACGAGCGTGCCGAGCAGACAGCCGACCAGGAGCCACAGCAGGTTCGTCGGCGTGATCGCCGACTCGAAGCCGGAGAGCAGGCCTTCCAATGGCGTTCACCGAAGTCCTCCAGCTCGTTTCGGTTGACCGGGCGGATTCATGGCCGTCACGACCTTCATCGCCACAGGGTTCCTTCGGGGAGTTGGACCTCGAGCAGGGTGGCGAACAGCAGGTACATGGCTGGCGGGACCAGCAGCAGCGCGACGATGGAGGGAATGGAGCGCATCCGCTCGATCACGACGATCACCAGGAGCACCAGCACCTCGCCTGCGACCAGGAAGCCGAGGGGCTCGATCAGGAAGGCGCAGACCACCAGCGCGAGCCAGACCAGCCCGGCCCTGCCATGCCGCGGGGCTCGAGGGACAGCGTCGGAGCGTCGCCGCTGCGCGCGCGTGGGCCGAACAGCCACGCGGCGGTGAGTGCGAGGCCAAGGCCGATGAGGCCGATGGTCAGCAGCACGGGAAGATAGCCGGGCCCCGGCTCGTGGTTCTCGCCGCGGAAGGCCAGCTCGGTGTGACTCAGGTAGAGCAGCCACGCACCGAGCACCGCGACGACGATGCCGAGGACCACGTGGACGCGCCGGGTCAGCCGGAGATCGGCCCCGTCGTGGTCCTCGTGGTCCTCGTGGACGCGGCACGGCCGCTTCGTCGGTGGGGTGCTCGCGGTGCTCGCCAACGGCCGCGGCGGCGGGCTGATCGGTGTCCTGTGCCATGCGGACCTCTTAGCTGATGTCTTCACAATGGAAATAACTTCTGGCCATAAGAAAACCTAGGGCGATTCACAGGGTGTGTCAAGCATCACTTTGAGCCGACGAACCTGGCCGTTCGCGCGCCGCGCCCGGCTAGACTTCTTCTATGCAGAAGACGCGACCGGAGAGCGAAACCGGCCCGGCCTACCCCATCGCGTCGGTGAACAACGCGCTGCTTTTGCTACTTCTGTTCCGCGAACAGCCACGGGTCCGCCTGACCGATGCGTGCAAATACCTTGGCGTGGCCCATTCGACGGCACACCGTCTGCTGGCGATGCTGGCCCATCACGGCTTCGTTCAGCAGGAACCCGTGACGCGGGCCTACGTCGCCGGGCCTGCGCTCGTCGAGGTGGGACTTGCGGTCGTCGGTTCGCTGAACGTCCGCGAGCAAGCCCGGCCGGCGATGGAGGAGCTCAACACCGAACTCGGCGAGACCGTCCACCTCGGCGTGCTGGAGGGCAACCAGGTCCGCTACGTCGACGCCGTCGAGTCCGAGCGTGCGCTGCGCGTGGTGGCGCGGACCGGGACGCTGGTGCCCGCGCACTGCACCTCGTTGGGCAAGGCCCTGCTCTCGCAGCTGACCGATCAACAGATCGCCGAGCTGTATCCGCCGTCGGCCGAACCGTTCCCCGCCCGTACCGATCGGTCGCTCACCACGTCGGCCAAACTGCTCAAGGAGATCGCCAAGACGCGGGAGCGCGGATACGCCGTCAACTCCGGCGAGACCGAGGACGACGTGGGCTCGGTGGCCGTGGCGTTCCGTGACTTCGCAGGCCGGCTGGCCGCCATCGCGGTGGCCGCGCCGTCGAGTCGGCTTAGCGCGCAACGGATTTCGCGCATCGGTGAGCTGATGATCGAGACCCTCGCCCGTGCGCCGGAATCACCGCTGCGGGCTCAGCTTTCCGACGACTGAGGGCCGCGCCGCTCGCTCACCAGGCCCGCTCCCGCGGTGCCGAACATCACCACCGCCAGCATCACGAAGGCGGTCTGAACTCCGAGCAGCCCCGACACCGCGCCTGCTGCCGCCAGCACCACGGTCTGGCCGAGGCGATTGGTCGCGAGGCGCAGGCCGAGCGCGGATCCTCTGCTGGTGTCCTCGACGAGGTCGACCACCCAGTCCATGGTGGTGGTCTGCGAGAGGCCGAGCGCGAACCCCAGCACCGACATGGCGACGATCATCAGCGGGAGAACGTCGGTCATCGCCAGCACCAGGAGGCAGCCCGCTGCGACCGCGGTGGCGATCACGGTCAGGCGCAGCGTCGGGATCCGCTTCACGAAGACCGGGGTGGCCGCGCGCGCCAGCAGCGCGCCGGTCGAGCTGATGCCGAGCAGGATGCCCACCTGGGACGAGGTCAGGCCGATGGCGGCGCCGAGCAGGGGCATGTAGACCAGGAGCAGGTCGATGCCGCTCTTCGCGGAGAAGCTGGTCATCAGCGCGGCGGGCATGCCGGTGCGGCGCAACAGGTGCCAGACGCGTTCGGCGCGCCCGGTGCGAACGGTCGACTTCTGCATCCTGACGCGGATCGCCAGAACGGCGGGCAGCAGGGCAGCGGCGAACAGCCACGCGGCGACCAGCAGTGCCGACGAGGTCGAGCCGAGGTCGGGTTCCTCGGTGCGACCGATGATCACGCCGCCGAGAACCGGACCGACGATCTGGCCGAGCGCCGAGATCGTGGTCAGGGTGCCGAATCGATTGATCCGCGCCAGTGAGCTCTGCGCCTGGGCCATGATGCTCTGCGCGCCGATGGTGCCCGACATGTGCCCGACGCCCAGTGCCGTCGTGGCCAGCGCGATGGCCGGGATGCGCTCAGCGACGACGAGCGCAAAGGATCCCGCGGCGGCGACCGCGAGACCGAAGCCGAGCAGGACCGCGGGGTGGTGCTTCTCGGCCCACCGACCGAAGCCGACGGCCATCAGCATCGGCGGGACGGCGAAGCAGGCGGCGGTCAGGCCGAGCGTGGTCCCGTCGGCGCCGAGCGCGAGGAGCCGGTAGGTCGACACCGGGCGTGCGAGGGTGACCGCCACCTGCAGCAGGAAGACGCTGGCCATGGTCCCGATGAGCCACCACGGTGGACGGGAACGTTCGGTCGTCGGAGCCACGGCTCACCCGAACCCCCGCCCGGGGCCCGGACGGGAGTTCGCGTCGATCAGAACTTCCAGCCACGCTCCGGCGTGGCGACGTCGACCTCGACACCGTCCGGGTCGCGGAACTTGAAGAAGCGCGGCGGGTCGGCCTGCTCGGCGCCGTAGACCTCGATGCCGCGTTCCTTGAGCGCGGTCACGACGGACCCGGTGTCCTCGATCGCCACGCCGATGTGGTTGGGGCCCATGGCGCCGATCGCCCAGTCCGAGCGATCGATGTCCGGGTTGGGCTGGAGCAGTGAGTAATTCACTTCACCGTCGCTCAGGTCGAGCGCCTTGCCGGGGTAGTGGCCCGGGGTACGGACGTCCCCCAGACGTTTGAAGCCAAGCACGTTCTCGTAGAACTCGGCGGTCCGCTCGAGGTCCTGAACGACGATTCCAAGGTGTCGGATGCGCACCTGTGTCCTCCCTCTTCTCCGTTGGAGACTGCGTATCTTCCGTAATGTAGAAACACTTTCTGCAAATCAGACTGTAGGCGCGAGACATGGCCGCAGTCAATGGGTATGGCGCAGGTGGGATCGGTCGAATGGGGTCAGGCGGCGTCGGTGCGCGTGCGGCGACGATGCCGAAACGCATCGACCGCCATGCCGATCGCACCAACGACCAACGCCGACAACCAGATCAGGTGAGCGCCGATCAGCACGCCGCGGTGCGCCGCCGCCGGCTGCTCGCCACCCACCCGGTACAGCACGAGATCGTCGCCGCGGTAGGCGACCGGCAGCGCCAGCGGCGCCGAACCGGACTCGACCACCACCCAGCCGATGCCGGCGCGCGCCAGTTCGTCGGCGCCCGCGCCCGAGGTCAGAAGCCGCTGTGCCTCGCGGGCCCGCTCGCCCTCGCCAGGCACCGTCCTTCCGCCGATCAGCAGGTCGCCCGTGGCCAGCACGTCCGCCGACACCCACCGCGGCAGGGGATCGAGCACCGGCGCCGTCCCGGCCCAGGCGAACTCGCGCATGCTGTCCGGCGGCAGCACCGCGACGGGCCGGGGATCGGCGTTGATCAGCGCGGCGGCCGCGGCCCAACTCGGTGGGTAGCGGACGGCGACCACCTTGCCGCCCACCCCCCACGCCAGGTCGGGCAGCACCGCGAGCAGTGCCAGGCAGCACGCGACGGCGGCGACCGCGGCGGGCAGCCGGTGGCGCAGGGTGACGACGGCGCCCGCGCCTGCCACGGCGTAACCGGGCACCGCGAGCGCCACCCATTTCTGCGCGTCCCGCACCACCCCCAGCCCCGGCAGTGTCCGCACGGTCGCCTCGACGAACGACAGCCCGGGCCCCGTCGCCATCAGCGCGGGCACGACCACGGCGACGGCCGCCAGCACCAGCAGTGGCACCGCGGCAGGGCGGCGCAGCACGCTCGGCAGGCCGACCGCCACCACGGCGAGCAGAACGGCGGTGGCCACGACCGCGAAAAGCGTTGTCCGCGAACCGGGCACGGCCTGTGCGTTCCAGATGCCGCCGAGCCCGGCCAGGCTGAAGAACGTGCCGAGGCCCGGCTCGGCGCGTGCGGCGAATGCCGAAACCCCCGCAGCCTGCGACGACGACAACGAACCCGCGACCGCCGAGGCCACCAGCCACGGAAGCGCAACCAGGATCGCGGCGCCAAGGCTGACCGCCGCGCAGACCACCCGCGACCGGCCCGCTCCAGGAGCCAGACAGCACGTCAGCGCGACGACCGCGGCCAGCAGCAGCCCCGTCGGCGTCAGACCGGCGAACGCCGTCCAGAACACCAGCGGCCACCAGGCGCCGTCACCTCCGCGCAGTCGCAGCACCGCCGTCGCCACCCAGGGCAGACAGCCGTAGCCGACCAGCAGGCTCCAGTGCCCTTGCAACAGGCGTTCTGCGACGTAGGGATTCCAGATGGCCAGCGTGACGGCGACGAACTGTCCGGACCGCCCGGCGTCGGGCAGAACGACGGCGGTCAATCGGGCCGCGCCCCATCCGGCCAGCCACAGCCCGGCGATGAGGAGCGCCTTGACGACCACGCCGCCGTCGACGACGTGCGATGCCAGCGCCATCGCGAAGTCCTGCGGCAGTGCCCTCGGCGCGGCTTCGGACAATCCCAGCGCCGCATCCGACAGGTACGAGCGTGGCGTCGACACCGCGTCGCGCAACAACAGGTATCCCGGCGCCAGCAGTGGCGCCGTCACCAGCAGCGACAGCGCCAGCGCATAGCCGGGCACCGCCCAACGGAAGCCGGGGCGCCCGATCGGACCGGTCGGAATCAGACCGGTCGGTCCGGCGGCAGGTCGGACGGCCGCTGGGTGGGCAGTTTCTCCGTCTGCGCCTCGGCGGCGGGCATCGGACCCGAGTCGTCGGCCCCGCGTCTCGAGAAGAAGCCGTGGTCGGCGTCGTCCAGCCCGGGGTCGATCAGGGCCGACTCGGCACGCAGCGTGAACGAGCCGAGCAGCACACCGCCGACCAGGAACACCAGGCCAAGCCCGGTGAACGTGATCGGGAGGATCCGGCCCCACAGTGCCACCGTGTCGCGCTCGTCGCGGGCCATGGCCACCTGCGCCTCGACGGTCTCGTCGGTCGAGGTGACGGTGTAGTCGGCGAACGTCACCTCCGGCTTGAGGGCGTCGCGCGCGTAGTAGTGGAAGCCGCGCTCCTTGGACTTGACGATGGTGCCCGACACCGGGTCCACCCAGAACGTGCGCTGGGCGGCGTAGTAGCGGGTCATGGTGATCGGTTCGGCGGGGTCGCCCGGCAGCCCCCACAGCTCGGCCCTTGCGGTGACCTGGCTGTCCGCGTCGTCGTCGTAGAGCGAGGCGTACTTCACCGGATCGACCAGCTTGCCGTCGCCGTCGAAGCCGACGTTCTGGGTGAACCGGTAGGTGGTGAGTCCGTTGACGTCCTCTTCGGCCTCGTAGTTCGCGTCGAAGGCCTTCTGCGCGATCGGATCGAAGTAGGGGTAGGTCTTCTTCTCGGTGTCGAACGGGAAGCGGTAGGACAGCCCCTCGTGCGGCAGCGCGACGTTCGTCGGCGGGTTCTTGTCTTCGATGCTGCGCGGCTTCTGCACTGAGCCGCCCGGGTTGGTGTCGCTGGACACGGCCATCGCCGTCTTGCGATCCAGGGTGACGGTGTCGACCATCGCCAGCAGAAGGCCGTTGTCCTGCTGCTTGTCGTTGCGCTTCAGCGTGCTTCCGACCTGCAGCGTCACCACGTCGGCATTCGACGGCGCTTCCACGCTGATCTGCTGCTGCAGCGAGAGCGGCACGTTCTTGCTCACGACGAACTTCTCGGCCATCAGCGACGACGGGTCGAACGACGTGCCGGTGCCGTCGCTGTTCAGGGTGGTGTCCAGGTTGAGCGGGATCTTGGCGATCTTGCCCTTGGTGTACGTCGTCAGCAGAAGTGCGGCGATCAGGAGGGCGGCGCCCAATCCCATGAGCCCGCACGCCGCGATTCGCAGCGCCACAGCGCGGTTCAAACCGTGCCTCCTCGTCCTCGTGGCGACGACACCACTGATGCTCGAGCCCGTCATCTGGCCCCGAGCTGGGGGTACCTCCCGCGCGCGGGCCCTGTCGACCCTAACAGTCTCAGGTTAGGGCCGACGCGCACTCCAAGGCATGCGGCAGACTGGCGGCCGTGGCAGTTGGGGCCGGCGGGCAGGAGCGCAGCGACCCGGGAATCAGGGCCGGCGGGGAGCGTGGCTTCGTCCCGGCGCTCGAGGGTATGCGCGCCTGCGCAGCCATGGGCGTCGTGCTCACCCACGTCGCCTTCCAGACCGGGCACACCACGTGGGCCACCGGCAGGCTGCTGGGCCGGTTCGACCTCGCGGTGGCCGTGTTCTTCGCGCTGTCGGGCTTCCTGTTGTGGCGCGGGCACGCCGCCGCCGCCCGTGGCATGCGACACACTCCGCCGACGGGGCACTACCTGCGGTCCCGGATCGTGCGCATCATGCCCGGGTATCTGGTGGCGGTCGTGGTGATCCTGTGCCTGTTGCCCGACGCCAACGCCGACCTGGTGGTGTGGCTGGCCAATCTGTCGCTGACCCAGATCTACGTGCCGTTGACGTTGACCGCGGGCCTGACCCAGATGTGGAGCCTGTCGGTCGAGGTCACCTTCTATCTGGCGTTGCCGATTCTGGCGCTGCTCGCCCGCAGGCTGCCGGTCCCGGCGCGCGTCCCGGTGATCGTGGTGGTCGCGGCGGCCAGCTTCGCCTGGGGTCTGATCCCGTTCCACGTGCCCTTCGGCGTCAACCCGCTGACGTGGCCCCCCGCCTTCTTCTCCTGGTTCGCCGCGGGCATGGTGCTGGCGGAGCTGGCGGTGAGCCCGGTCGGATGGGTGCACCACCTGGCGCGTCGCCGCGTGCTGATGGCGCTGATCGCCGTCGCCGCCTTCGGGGTGGCCGCCTCACCACTCGCGGGCCCGGAGGGTCTGATCCCCGGCGACCTCGGCCAGTTCGTGGTGAAGACGGCGATGGGTGCGGTGGTGGCCGCCGCGCTGCTGGCGCCGCTGGTGCTCGACCGTCCCGACACCAGCCACGGGTTCCTCGGCAGCACCGTCATGGTGACGCTGGGCCGGTGGTCCTACGGCCTGTTCGTCTGGCACCTGGCCGCCCTGGCGATGGTGTTCCCGGTGATCGGCGAATTCCCGTTCAGTGGACACATGCCGGTGGTGTTGGTGCTGACCACGATCTTCGGCTTCGCGATCGCCGCGGTGAGCTATGCGCTTGTCGAGTCGCCGTGCCGGGAAGCGTTGCGGCGCTGGGAGTATCGCGGTCGCCGGGCAGGAGCCCAGCGACCGGGGGGCTCGGAAGGGCCACCGCCGCTGGACAGTTCGGTCAGCGACTCGCCGGAGCCCGTCGCCGCGCGCTAGCCGGATTGCGCGGCCCGCGCGCTGCCGGATCGCGCACCGCCGAGCGGCGTGCCTTGCCCGCCTCGTCGCGCAGCGGCCGGTCGACGAACTCGACCGTGCGCGGCAGCTTGTAGCCTGCGATGCGCTCGGACAGAAACGTCAGCAGCGCCGCCTCGCCGAGCGGTGCACCGGCCTGCACCAGCGCGTGGGGAACCTGGCCGAGATCGTCGTCGGGCACGCCGACGACCAAGCACGACAGCACGTCCGGATGCGCGGCAAGGGCCGCTTCGATCTCGGCAGGGTAGACGTTGCGCCCACCGACGGTGAACATGTCGACCCGACGATCGGACAGGTAGAAGAAGCGTTCGCAGCCGTCGTCGACGTACCACCCGAGGTCGCCGAGCGAGTCCCAGCCGTCGCGACTCTTGGCGTCGACGCCGACGTAGCGGTAGGTGGGCGCGCTGCCAGGCGAGGGGCGCATGTAGATCTCGCCGACCACGCCGGGCGGGCACTCGTTGCCGTCGTCGTCGAGAACCTTCATCTCGCCCGCGACGACGACGCCGACCGATCCCGGGTGTTTCAGGTACTGGTCGCCCGAGATGAACGTCAATGCCTGAAGTTCGGTGCCGCCGTAGAGTTCCCAGACCTGTTCGGGGCCGAGTATCTCGATCCACGCCTGCTTGATCACCGGTGGGCAGGGTGCCCCGAGATGCCAGAACCGTCGGATCGAGGACAGGTCGTAAGCATCCGGGTCTGCCCGATAGACGGGCAGCAGGCGTTGCATGATCGTCGGCACCGTGGCGAGGAACGTGACCCGGTGCTCGGTGACGAGGCGCAGGAACTCGTCGGCGTCGAATCGCGGCATGATCACCAGGTGGTGCCCGAGCAGGAGACCGGCCGCCGCCGTGGTGAACCCGGTGTTGTGGCTCAGTGGCACGGACAGCAGGTTGACGTCATCCTCGGCCATGCCGAGCTGCAAGCCGATGGCCGCAGGGAGCCTGCTGTCGCCACCCGCGTCGATGAGCTTGGGCCGTCCCGTGCTGCCGCCCGACGTCATCGACTTCCACACCGGCGAAACCGCTTCCGGCAGCGGTGCGGCCGAGAGATTCGGGTCTGGCACGAAATCGGCTGGCACGCTTGGCACTTCGTCGCCACGCGGGTCGGACCGGCCCACGATCAGGGCTCGCGGCAACAGGTCGAGGATGCCCGCGATCTCCGCGTCGGGTAGCCGCGCCGACAGCGGTTGGGGCACCGCACCGAGCTTCCAGCACGCGATGACGGCCTCGATCCACTCGATCGAGTTCGGCATCGCGATCGACACGTAGTCGCCGACGCGGACGCCGAGCGCGGCGTACGCGCGGGCCAGTCGGTTCGTCGATGCGTCGAGTTCGGCGCGGGTCAGCGAGCGGCCCTCACAGGTGACGGCAGGGGTGTCGGGCGCGGCATCGGCCAGCGCGGAGAGCTGCGTGCTGATGGGTGCGACGCCCCGGACCACCTCAGTAGCCGCCCTGCTTGGAGAAGATCCGTCGAGGGTTGTCCACCAGCATGGTGGTGAGCTGCTCGTCGGTCACGCCGCGCTCCTTGAGAGCGGGGATGACGTCGTTGTGGATGTGCAGGTAGTGCCAGTTGGGCAGGGCGACGGGCAGGGTCGCCTCCGGGAGCGCGTCGAAGTAGCAGGACGCGTCGTGCGACAACACCATCCTGTCGGCATGCCCGCGTTCGCACATCGTCGCGACCGTCTTGACGCGTTCCTCCGTGGACAGGTACACGTCGACGCCGAACCGGTCCATGCCGATGTACGAGCCCGCGGCGATCAGTTCCTCGAGGTAGGCGATGTCGGTGGTGTCACCGGAATGCCCGATCACCACGCGGGACAGGTCGACGCCCTCCTCGGCGAAGATGCGCTGCTGCTCGAGCCCTCGGCGGGACGCCGCGTGGGTGTGCGTCGAGATCGGCACCCCGGTCTGGCGATGCGCCGCCGCGACGGCGCGCAGCACCCGCTCCACGCCTGGCGTGACGCCGGGTTCATCGGTGGCGCACTTCAGGATTGCGGCCTTCACCCCGGTGTCGGCGATGCCGTGCTCGATGTCGCGCACGAACATCTCGGTCATGATCTCCGGACCGCCGAGCGGGGCGCCGGGGCCCAGGTAGTGGAAGTGCATCGGCACGTCGTTGTACGTGTAGAGGCCGGTGGCCACCACGATGTTCAGCTCGGTGGCCGCGGCGATGCGCGCGATGCGCGGAATGTAGCGGCCGAGGCCGATCACGGTGAGGTCCACGATGGTGTCCACCCCGCGGGACTTGAGCTCGTTGAGCCGGACGATCGCATCGGCCTCGCGTTTGGCGCCGTCGCCCCACCCCTCCGGGTAGTTCTCGATGATCTCGGTGGTCATGATGAAGACGTGCTCGTGCATGAGCGTCACGCCGAGTTCGGCGGTGTCGATGGCGCCACGCGCCGTGTTCAGCGTGACCGTGTCGTTGCCGGTGGACATGCCGTAACTCCCTTCGCCGAAAGGCCATTCCGGATGCTACGGGCGGTTCGCCTCCCGACGCTCACCAGCATGGCCGACGCGATCGCGATGTGCGCGTCGAATCCGAGTGCCGCCGACAGCGTGCGGTAGCGGTCGGCGAAGTCCCGATATGCGCCATCATCACCCCGGTGCCTCGCCACCAACGCGCTGAGATGCAGAATCGGCAGTTCCAGGTGCACGCTGTCCGGGTCGACGGGCACGGCGGCAAGGCGCTCGACCGTTCGCTGCGCGATCAGCGCGTCACCGTCGCCGTCGCGCTCCAACAGCGACGTGACGAGTACCGTGCGGCTCCGATGCTGGGGCCGGTCGTCACATGATCGGGCCGTGCGAATTCGATCCGCCCGCGTCGACGGATGTGGGCTGGCTCGACGGCATCGATCGGCCCATCGTGCTGGTGGCCACTTCCACTGAGCGCCAGAACGATGCACGCCTCGGACTCGTCGCGATCGAGGCCATGGCCGCTGAGCCCGTGCACGTCGTCGCGACCTTTCCATGCGGCGTGCCCGAAGCCGTCACGGTTCCGCCGAACGCCACGGTCCCCGAGCTCGTGGGGGACCTCACGCCCGTGAAGTTGCGGGCGAGCGTGCTGCGGGCGATGTCAATGGTCGACGGCGCCAGACGGGTCGCCGAGGGGTTCGCCGCCACCGGTGGCGTCGGCCGCGGCGCCGACCTGCTCGAGAGCAGGCTCCTCGCGCGGTAGCCCGTCACCGGGCGACGATCGCCCGGCCAGCGGCACCGCCGACGCAGCGAGGGCGCCGACCGAGATGAGCGCCAGCAGCTGAACCCCCCAGGAATGCCCGAGATACCCTTCGACCGAACGCCACGGGTACACGCTGAGCACGGCGCCCGCCAGGATCAGGCCGCCCGTCGTCGCGCCGATGGTCACCCGGTCCGACCACGCGGTCGGCAGCACCCGACGCAGCGCGAGACAGGCGCCGACCACCACCGCCCCGACCGGGCCGGAGATGACGAATCCGACTGCGACGACGGCGATTCCGGCGACCACGGGGCCCGGTCGCCACTGCCTCGCCGGCTCGCTGTCCTGCGACGGTCGGCGGACGGGCAGCCACGCCAGGAGCGCAAGCAACGGCAGCAGCGCCAGGCCGCCGAACAACCCGACGCGGTACGGCGCGTTCGACGCGAACTCCAGGTTGATCGGGCCCGCCGTGCCCGGCGGGACGACCCAGCCCTGCTGCCAGCCGTTGACCGTCACCGGGGTCAGCGCGGCGCCGTTGGCCGCGTGTGCGGTCCACCCCGGGTTGATGCTCTCCGGCACCACCAGCACCCGCGACGCGGGGGAGGCGGTCACGTCGACCTCGCGGTGATCGGCCGACCAGACGCCGGTGTGCGCGGGGGTCGCCGTGGCGCCGTGCACCTGCGCGGCGAGCGGCCCGGCCAACTGAACGCCGTCGACGACGAAGGCAGGCCCCGGACTGATCAACAGCTCCTGTTCACCCCTGGGCAGCGTGATCGGAGCGGTCTGGCACGGCTTGGCGGCGATGGGTTCGCCGTCGAGGAGAGCGCCGACGGTGGCGGACACCGACGTCTGGACGAACTGGCCTGCGACGCCGATGACCGGGCCGCGGCCGCACGGCAACGTGATCGTGCGCGCGCGGTTGCGCGTCGGATCGGCGGCGGCGATCGGCGCCCCGCGCGCGTCGAGTGCGGTGATCTCGGCCAGGCCCGGCGGCTTGACCTGGTCGAAACCCAGTGAGGTGCGGTCGATCACGTCGTCCCAGTCGAGGATCGACAACTTGATGGTGTCGGTCACGTGGGGGCGCAGTGACACGGTCTGGGCGCCCCCGTCGGCGGCAAGGGCACGGACCTGTGGCCCGTCGCCCAGGTCGACCGCGACCATGGTCGGGTGGGCGGGCAGCGCCGACGAACTCGGTGTCAGGCGCAACGCGGCGACCTCGGTCGGCGCGGGAAGTCGGAGCTGGATCGACGGTGCCGTCCGGTGCTGCACCACGCCCTGCGGTGCGGTCCAGGCCGTGCGGGGGTCGCCGTCGGTGGCGGCGTATGCCGAACCGAGTACGTCGATCGGGTCGGCGTCGCCCACCGCGAAGGTGGTCCCCGGCGGTCTGATCAGGTCGGCCAGGTTGGGTCCCTGCCGCGCGCGCAGCCACACCGTCGGCGTCACCTCGGTTGCCTCGGGCACGGTCAGCGTCCGGCTCAGGTTGACCGGCTCCTCCGGTGACTGGGCCATCGCGGCGGCACACAGCACGCCGACGGGTCCGTCGGCGCAGCCGGGGCGGCCGAGCAGGTCGGAACCCAGATCCCATTGCGCGACGGCTGAACCCGGCGGCGGCCCCGGCACCATCACGGTGTGCCGCAGGCTCACCGGCTGGGCGAAACCGGACGCGTCGTACTGCGTGACGGTGAAGTCGGTGATGCCGAACTGCACCCCTGGCGAACCGTCGTTGGTGCCGACCGCGGTGAACCGGACCCAGGGCGTCTCGCCGTAGGGCAGCGCGGCGGTGAGCGGCTTGCCGGGTTCGTCGAACCGCAGCGTGCTGGTGCCGTTGGCGGTGGCCACCTCGATGCGCCTGACCTGCGCGCCGACCGCGGTGGCGCTCGGGGTGATGGTGACCGTCGCATTCGTGATGGGGTGATCGAAGTCGACCTGGAGCCACTGACCGACGGCGGCCTGCAACGCGTTGGACACCCAGCTGGTCGACGAGTCGCCGTCGATGGCCGCGGCCGGGCCGAGCGCGGTGGCGACATTGGGCAGCGCCGTCGAGTCGGCTGCCGAGCTCGACACCGACAACCGGCCGCCGGGCCACTTCCCGTATACGGTCTGGGCGCCGCCTGCCGGATAGTCGAGGACGCGGTTGAAGGTGTGCCGGACGTCGTCGGGGGCGCGGATCGCCGACGAGTGATCGTCGACGCGGCCGTAGTCGGTCTCGCGTGCCACCGGGGTGTCGGTGACGGTCACGACCGGCACCGGCAGCCCCGCGCGCTGGGCGTCCGAGGTGAGCAGCGTTGGGCCCAAAGGGGTTTGGCCGAGCAGGCGGCGCCGCTCGTCGAGTCGAAGCAACGACTCGGGGCCGCCGTCGATCCGTGCCATCGAGTCGGTGTCGGTGAGGTATGCCCTGCCCGGCGTCGAACCGGATCCCGTGGTGTCGACGCGGTAGATCTCCACGGCGGGATAGCGCGGCCGCAGCCCGCTGTCGGTGATGAACCCCGCCAGCGTGCCCGGGCCGACCGGGTCGCCGAACTGCGCCACCTTGGACAGCCCTGGCGACCCGTCGATGGCGCGGTGCACCAGCAGGGGGCGGGCCGAACGGGACGAATCCGGGTCCAGGTCGTTGCGCACCACGACATACGAAATGCCTTGGCGGGCAAGGGTATCGGCGAGACCGGCGGAGGGCCGGCCTGCGGCGAACAGGCGCTGCACCGAGTCGAGCGCCCGGATGGTCTGCGGCGGCGTCAGGGGAATCGAGTCACGCACCCCCCACGGGCTGTCGCCGAGCACCTGCAGCGGCTCGTCGTGACTGTTGCCCCAGGTCTGGGTGGCGAACGGAGCGCCGGGCACCACCAGCACCCGGCCGGGACCGGCTGCGCCCGCCTGATCCACGTTGTGCTCGTCGAGCCAGGCGGCGGCGTCGTGCCAGTACTGCGGGATGGCCGTGAACGTGCCGGGCGGCGCGAGCCTGCCGGTCCACGCCAACGAGGTGCCCGCCGCGAGCGCGACGAGGACGACGATGCCGACGGCCACCCGCTTGTCGCGTTCGGGGTGAGCGAACGCGCTCACCCACTGCGGCCGGGGCACGCTGCCGGGCAGCGGGATTCGGCCCAACAGATGCGCAAGGCCGAGCACCAGGGGCAGGCGGATCAGCGGCTCGAGCTTGTGCAGGTTGCGCACCGGCGTGCCCGCTCCGTCCAGGAACGCCTGCACCTGGTGGGCCACCGGCGACCCAAGGCCGCCGGAGTAGCTCACCGCCAGCAGCGTCAGGCCGATCAGCAGCATGGTGATCAGCCGTCCCCGCGCCGGCATGCTCCTCAGCGCGAGCCCGACCAGGCCGGCCGCGGCGACCAGCGTCGTCGCGAGCACCGCCACCGAACTGGTCACCAGCGACGTGGCCGCCGTGGCATTCGGCGCAACGAACGGCGTCCAACTGTAGGTACCGCGCAGCACTTCGGTCAGTGACAGCCACTGCGTGGTGACACCGGAGGATTCGATGAAGTCCAGGAACGGCGGGCTGATCCTGCCCAGCATGACGAGCGCGATCACCCACCACGTCACCGCGAGCACCGAGCACAGCGCCCACCACGCGGTGAACCGCCACCACAGCTTGTTCGGTCGATGCGCGGCCCACCAGACCAGCGCCGCAAGGCAACCGGTCAGGGTGGCCACCGCATTGACGGCCCCCATCAGGGCGACGGCCATCGCCGACCGCGCCGCAAGCACCCGCAACGACGCAGTGTTCGTACCCCGCAGGGCCAGGATCACCGGGAGCAGCACCCACGGCGCCAGCATCATCGGCAGCGTCTCCGACGAGATCGCCCCGATCGTGGTCAGCACGCGCGGCGACAGCGCGAACGCCACCCCGGCGAGCACCCGAGACGTGGGTGTGCCGATGCCGAGCGCTTCGGCGACGCGCAGCAGCCCCCAGAATCCGACGACCAGCAGCAGCGCCCACCACAGCCGCTGGGTCACCCAGCCGGGCAGGCCGAGCAGATCACCCGCGAGGAAGAACGCCCCGTGCGGGAACAGGTAGCCGTAGGCCTGGTTCTGCGCCTGGCCGAACGGCAGGTCGCTGTTCCACAGGTTCGCCGCGCGCGCCAGGAAGCGCAGCGGGTTGGCGGTGAGGTCGAGCTTGGTGTCGGGTGAGATCCGGCCGGGGGACTGCGCGAAGGTCAGAGCCAGCGCCGCCGCGGCGACCACCCACAGCCAGCGCCGTGCCAGCGGCACGACCAGGGACCTAACCTCTGTCGCCGTACTCGACCCTGTTGAGAACCGACGAGGCCGGATCACCGGCCTGGACGGCAGGCTTCGTGTCCTGCTGGATCATGAGCGTCAAGCCGAAGATCGCCGCAGCGCCGAGCAACAATCCGACGACGATGCTCGCGGCGGCGGGCAAGACGAAGCGGTCCACCCGGCCAACGTAGCACGGCGCCCGATAGCCTCACTGACCATGGCTCTCCCCCGCACGCTGTGTGCCGTGGTCGCCCTGTCGGCCCTGATGATCGGTTGTTCGTCGGGTGCGCGATCGGCCTCCTCCTCCGATTCGAACCGGTCCGAGAGCTCCGCCAGCGCCACCCCGATGTCGTCCGGCGACACCCCGCCGCCCCCGGCTGCCGCTCCCGCGTGCGGCGACGGCGCGGCGTTGCTTGCGGCCATGTCGACCAGGGACAAGCTGGCCCAGCTGCTGATGGTCGGCGTCACGGGCGCCGCCGACGCGCGTGCCGTGGTGGCCGACCACCACGTCGGTGGCATCTTCATCGGCAGCTGGACGGACCTGGCGATGCTGTCCGACGGGACCATCCCCGCCATCACCGAATCGGCGGCCCCGCTACCGCTGGCGGTCAGCGTCGACGAGGAGGGCGGCCGGGTGCAGCGGCTGTCGAGTCTCATCGGCAGCCAGCCGTCGCCCAGGGTGCTGGCGCAGACCCACACCCCGCAGGAAGTCCACGACATCGCGTTCCAACGCGGACAGGCGATGCGCAAACTGGGCATCACCGTGGACTTCGCGCCCGTGGTCGACGTCACCGACGAGGCCGACGACGAGGTGATCGGCGACCGCTCGTTCGGCAACGATCCGGCCAAGGTCACCGAGTACGCAGGCGCCTACGCCCAGGGGCTGCGCGACGCCGGGCTGCTGCCGGTGCTCAAGCACTTCCCCGGCCACGGCCACGGCTCCGGCGATTCGCACCTCGGCGACGTCACGACGCCGCCGCTGGCGGCCCTGCAGACCGACGACCTCATCCCGTACCGCACGTTGACCACCGTGGCGCCCGTGGCCGTGATGGTCGGACATCTCGAGGTGCCGGGACTGACCACCGACCAGCCGACCAGCCTGACGCCGGGCGTGTACGACCTGTTGCGCTCCGGCGGGTACGGCGGGCCGCCGTTCGACGGCCCCGTCTTCACCGACGATCTGTCCAGCATGAAGGCCATCTCCGATCACTTCGGCGTCGCCGAGGCCGCGCTGCGCGCGTTGCAGGCCGGGGCGGACGTCGCGCTGTGGGTGACCACCGACGAGGTGCCTGCCGTGCTGGATCGGCTGGAGAGCGCCGTCAACTCGGGCGAGTTGGACATGGCGAAGGTCGACGGCTCGGTGTTGCGCGTCGCGGGATTCAAGGGACGCAGCCCGAACTGCGGACGCTGATCGGCGATCCATTGCCTACGCTGAGTTCGGCACGACGGGCGGAAGGGCGCGACTGATGGCAGGTGGAACCAAGCGGTTGCCGCGCGCCGTCCGCGAGCAGCAGATGCTCGACGCCGCGGTGCAGATGTTCTCGGTGAACGGCTATCACGAGACCTCGATGGACGCGATCGCCGGGCAGGCCGAGATCTCCAAGCCGATGCTCTACCTCTATTACGGCTCCAAGGAGGAGCTGTTCGGCGCGTGCCTCGATCGTGAGCTGGGCCGCTTCGTCGACTCGGTGCGGGCCGACATCGACTTCACGCAGCCGGCCAGGGATCTGCTGCGCAACGCGGTGGTGTCGTTCCTGAGCTACATCGACGCCAACCGGGCGTCGTGGATGGTGCTCTACACCCAGGCCACCAGTTCGCAGGCGTTCGCCCACACCGTGCGCGAGGGCCGCGAGCGCATCATCGACCTGGTCGGCAGGCTGCTGCAGTCCGGCACCCGACACCCCGAACCGGACACCGACTTCGACATGATGGCCGTCGCGCTGGTTGGCGCGGGCGAGGCGGTCGCCACCCGGGTGAGCACCGGTGACGCCGACGTGCACGAGGCCGCCGAGTTGATGATCAACCTGTTCTGGCGGGGGCTGAAGGGCAAGCCCTCCGAGCGTGATGCCAGCCCGACCGCGACGTGAGCGCTCAGATGGGTACTGCCGCGCTGCGGGTCAGCGGCAGGATGTAGCGACGCGCGTATTCGGCCACCTCTGCCCTGCTGCGCAGGGCCGGTTCCAGATGCGGCGCCAGCAGTAGCGAGTGGGCCAGCCGCACCAGCACTTCGGCGAGCGCGACGGGGTCGCCGATGACGAGGTTCTCCGTTTCGGCGGCCCGTCGAAGGTTCTTCGCGCCGAAGGCGATCGCCACGTCGATCGCGGGCCCGGCGGCGGTGGTCAGGAACGGCAGCACCACCTCCGGCTCGGTGGCCAGTTCCCGCGCCATCAACGGATGGCTGCGCACGCACCACAGAATGCCGGTGAAACCGCTGACGACCTTGTCGTCGAACGAATCCAGGTGCTGGGCTTCCTCGTAGACGTCCGCGAACAGTCGCTTGAACTCCGTCATCACCGCGGCGAGCAGGAGCTCGTTCTTGGCGGGCCAGCGCCGGTACACCGTCATGTGCGACACACCGGCGTACTTCGCGACCAGCTCGACGGTGGCACGCTTGACCCCGAAGTCGACGAGCACACGCAGGGCGGCGTCGAGGATTGCGGCCCCCGTGCGGTCCTCCTGCGTAGCCAAGGCGGTCGACCTCCGGTAGTTGGCGTGTCGTGGGCGATCGCCAACAGACTATGGCACGGCCTCGCGGGTGATCCCCGCGCGCGCAGATGTGTTCTCCGACAAGGTCGCTCGGACGTTGACCGAGGGCAATTGTTATGGTGTTATCGCTACACTAACATAAGCACTTCGTGGTCAGGGGGACGAATGCGGCTCGTCAGGGATCGTTTCGCGGTTGGTCTGCTCGCGGCTCTGCTGACGATGGTTGGCGTGGTCGCCTTCTACTACCCGATCCATCTCGGCGACTACGACCCATGGGGCAGGCAGATCCCGTGCGGCACCGCCATCGCGCCGGACGCAGGCCAGGCGGTCGAAGCCGACATGTACACCGCCAACACGCCCCGGCCGGGTTCGGCCGCGACGCCGACTCAGTATGTGGCGCAATGCAACCGGGCCGTGTGGTTGCGCAGAGGTTGGTCCGTGCCTCTGGTGCTGGTCGGGGTCGCCGTCGTCGCACTGGCCGCCATGCGGTCCACCAGGCCGCCGAGTTCATGATCAACAGTCGGGCGCTTCTCGCCGCAATCGGGTAGATCGACGGATAGGCTCCGCAGCAACGCGCGCCCGGAAGAGGTGGACCCAATTGGTCGAAGTGGTGTCGGAACGTCGGCCCGGCCCCGATCGTCTGATCAGACGCAGCCTCGGCATGCTCAGCACGGTTCGTGGGCCGATCGTGGCTCTGCTCGTCGTCGGCGTGATCGCGTCGGCGTTGCCCTATGTCACGGCTGCGGCATTCGGACCCATGATGCAGGTCGTCGCCGACGCGGGCGCGAGTGGAAACCTGAGCGGGGTATGGGATTTGCGCGGTCCGCTGGTCGCCCGTGAGAACGGTGTGCTCAGCGGGGTGGCCGGTTCGGTGCCGTTCGCGGTGCTCCTTGCGACGTGGGGCGTCTCGCTGTTGCTGGCCCAGCTGATGTACCTGGTCAACGCCTGGGTGGGGACGAAGGTCGAGAGGGTGCTCGTCACCGACATCCGGCAGCGCGTCCACGATCACCTCCAGACGCTGTCACTGGACTTCTTCACGGCGTCACGCAGTGGTGCGCTGATGCAGCGCGTGACCGTGGAATCCGCTGGTGTGCAACGACTTCTGACCAGCTGCCTGTTGCCGCCGCTGATCGACACCGTCGTGCTTCTGGTGGCGGTCTGCTACCTGGTGGCGCTGTCGTGGCAGATGACGGTCGCCGCGCTGATCCTCACGCCGTTCGCCCTGTTGGTGCTGAAGTACGCGGGCCGCCACGTCCAGGCGGCAGTGCGACGGACGATGGACGCGGACCGTGCGATGGGCGCGGAACTGGAGCAGACGATCAGCGGGATCTCCGAGATCCAGTTGTTCAATGCGCAGTCCGTGCGCAGCAGGCGTTTTCACGAAGTGTCGGACGACGCCGCGAAGAGCGATGCGTCGACCGTGGTGTGGATGCAGGCCACCGCCAACGGATCTCAGGTGTTCATCGCGCTCAGCACCGTCGTGGTGTTGTTGGTCGGGATCGGGTTCAGCTCGAGCTTCGGTCTGACGTTCGCAGGCCTGATGGTCTTCGCCGGAATGGTCCCGACGATGTTCGGTGCGGCGCAACGGGTGATGGGCGCGTACACCACCTACCAGTCGGTCTCGCCGAGCGCTGCCTCGACGTACGAGTTGCTCGACACCCGCCCGACGGTCGAGGAACAGCCGAACGCGGTCGCGCTCGGCGAGGTGCACGGCAACCTGGTGTTCGAGGACGTGGCCTTCGGCTACACGCCCGGGCAGATGGTGCTGGACGGGATCTCGTTCTCCATCAAGGAGGGTGAGACGGTGGCCCTGGTCGGTGGCATCGGATCGGGAAAGTCGACGGTGTACAACCTCGTCCTGCGGTTCCTTGACCCGCAGCGGGGCAGGATCCTGCTCGACGGCCACCCGATCACCGAGGTCACCATCGCCTCGCTGCGCGATCAGGTGTCCAAGCTCGCCCAGTTCCCCTTCTTCGTCAAGGACACCATCCGCGAGAACATCCGGTTGGCGCGGCAGGAGGCAACCGACGCCGAGATCGAAGCCGCGTGCGAGAGCGCCAACGTCCACTCCGTCATCATCGACCCGGTGAAGATGAGCAGCGGGTACGACACGGTGGTGGACGTGCAGGTCCCGTCCGGCGGGCAGAAGCGACTGATTGCGTTGGCGCGCTGCCTGTTACGCAAGCCCGAGGTGCTACTGCTCGACGAGCCGACCGAGAATCTCGACGCCGATCAGCGGGCCAGGTTGACCGGCGTGATCCGCGGCTACGCGAAGGACCGCACGTGCCTGGTGATCAGTCACGACATGGACTTCATCGCCGCGGTGGCCGATCGCATCCTGGTCATCGAGCACGGGCGCATCGCGCAGCAGGGCAGCCACCACGCGTTGATCGCGGAAGGTGGGCTCTACAAGCGGTTGTACGAGGCGCAGAACGTGGACCCCGACCTGGTGTATCCGGTTACAGCGCCGTGACCGATCCCGTCAGGTGCGGGTAACCCTTCGACAGATTGCGCAACGTCAAGTCCCAGCCATCGGCGGTCCGGTCGACGTAGAGGCCCGCCCGCGCGGGCAGCACCACCGGCTTGCCGAACCGCACCGAGTACTTGACGGCATCCGGCAGCTGGCCCTCGATATTCGCCAGAACTGCTGCGGCGCTGAACATTCCGTGTGCGATCACGGTCGGGAAGCCGAAGAGCTTGGCTCCGATGGGGTTGGTGTGGATCGGGTTGTGATCCCCGCCGACCGACGCGTAGCGCCGGATCTGCCCCGGGGTGATGCGCAGGATCGCGTTCGGTGGTGGCAGCTTGGCCTGCTTCTTCTGCTCCGGCTTCGGCTCATCGGACAGGCTGGTGCGCTGCTGGTGCAGGAACGTGGTGACCTGATGCCATGCGGTGTCATTGCCGACCTTGATGTCGGTGACCACGTCGACCAGCAGACCCTTGCGGTGTTCCCGAAGGTTCTCGGCGTGCACGGCAACGTCGACGGTATCGGTGACCGCGATCGGCCGGTACTGCGTGATGACGTTCTCGACGTGCACCGAACCCATTGCGGCGAAGGGGAAGTCGAATCCACTCACCAGGGACATCACCGATGGGAACGTGAGCGCGAACGGATAGGTCAGCGGTACGGCGTCCCCGAACCTCAGCCCGGTCACCGCGGCGTACGCGGCGACGTTGGTCGGGTCGATCGCCAGCCCGTCCACCGTGACCGTGCGGTCCGGCAGGCCGTCGCCCCGTGGGATGAACGGGAGTGCCCCAGCCGCGGCCCTGACCAGGTTCAGCAGCCCGTTGGGTTGACCTTCGGTGCGTTGCGCCACGGTGCTCACGATAGTTCCCCCGGTAGTTCCCACCTCCGCCGCTGCCTCAGGCACCGAGCAGCGCCTGGCCGCAGACCCGAATCGTGTTGCCGGTCACCGCGTTGGACGCCGGGCTGGCGAAGTACGCGATGGCCTCGGCCACGTCGACCGGCTGACCGCCCTGGAACAGCGAGTTGAGCCGCCGGCCCGCCTCGCGGGTGGCCAGCGGGATGGCCTCGGTCATCTTCGTCTCGATGAAGCCGGGCGCGACGGCGTTGATGGTGATGCCCTTTTCGGCCAGCACCGGGGCCAGCGCCTGCGTCAGGCCGATCATGCCTGCCTTGGTGGCGGCGTAGTTGGTCTGTCCGCGGTTGCCCGCAATGCCCGCCATCGACGAGAGCCCGATGATGCGGCCGCCATCGGCGAGCACGCCCTTGTCCACCAGGCCCTGGGCGAGGCGTTGTGGCGCAAGCAGATTCACCGCGACCACCGAGTCCCAGCGGGCATCGTCCATGTTGGCCAGCAGCTTGTCGCGGGTGATGCCCGCGTTGTTGACCAGGACGTCGGCCTTGCCGCCGTTGTGGTCCGCGTAGTGCTGCGCGACGTGTTCGGCGATCCGGTCGACCGCATCCGCAGCGGTGACGTCGAGGGTCAGCGCGGTCCCGCCGACCTTCGTCGCGGTCTCGGCCAGCGCTTCGGCGGCCTGGTCCACGTCGATCAGCACCACCTTGGCGCCGTCGCGGGCGAACACCTTGGCGATCTCGGCGCCGATGCCCCGTGCCGCGCCGGTCACCAGCGCGACCTTGCCGTCGAGCGGCTTGTCCCAGTCCGCAGGCGGCACCGAATCGGCGGCGCCGACGTAGAACACCTGGCCGTCGACGTAGGCGGACTTGGCCGACAGCAGGAATCGGACGGTGGACTCGAGGCCGGTGGCGGCGGGCTTGGCGTCGGCGGACACGTAGACCAGGCCGATCGTCGAACCCTTCTGCAGCTCCTTGCCGAGCGAGCGGGTGAAGCCCTCGAGTGCGCGCTGCAGCGATGTGCTCGTCGATGCTGCCCGTCTCGTCGGGCGTGGTGCCGATCACGACGACGCGGCCGCACGCGGCGAGATTGCGGAGCACGGGCGTGAAGAATTCGTGCAGGGCCTTGAGCCCCTCGGGGGTGGTGATGCCGGTCGCGTCGAAGACCAGGCCGCCGAACGTGTCGGCCCAGCGGCCGCCGATGTTGTTGCGGACCAGTTCGTAGTCGTCGGCCAGCGCGGAGCGAAGGGGTTCGGCGATCCGGCCCTCGCCGCCGACCAGCACCGACCCGACCAACGGGGGATCGCCGGCCCGGTACCGGCGCAGCTCCTGCGGCTGCGGCACGCCGAGCTGCTTGGCCAGGAACGATCCGGGGCCGGAGTTGACCACTTGGGAGAACAGGTCGGTAGCCACTTCGCTGCCTTTCGGGGGACGATTGTCGTGAAGTATTGTCGTGTCCATCACGAACTTACTCCAGAGTAAGAACGGTGGGTAGTATGACCCACGACACCCTGACTACCCGGGCTGAGCCCGCACGAACACAACTCGCACTCGAGAGGTAGATGTGGCTGACAACAAGACCCAACGCAGGGTCGCAATTCTTGGCGGAAACCGGATCCCCTTCGCCCGTTCCGACGGCGCCTACGCCAACGCGTCGAACCAGGACATGTTCACCGCGGCGCTCGGTGGACTGATCGACCGATTCCACCTCGAGGGCGAGCGGCTCGGCGCGGTGGTCGGTGGCGCGGTGCTCAAGCACAGCCGTGACTTCAACCTGATGCGCGAGTGCGTGCTCGGCAGCTCGCTGTCGCCGTACACGGCCGCATACGACCTGCAGCAGGCGTGCGGCACCGGCCTGCAGTCGACCATCGCCGTGGCCAACGGCATCGCCCTCGGCCAGTACGAGTCGGGCGCCGCGGGCGGGGTGGACACCACATCGGACGCGCCCATCGCGTTCGGCGACGACCTGCGCCGCGTGCTGCTCGGGCTGCGGCGGGCCAAGTCGAACGTCGACCGGCTCAAGCTGGTCGGCAAGCTGCCCGCCGCGCTCGGCGTCGAGATCCCCACCAACGGCGAGCCCCGCACCGGGCTGTCGATGGGCGACCACGCCGCCATCACGGCCAAGCAGATGGGCATCAAGCGGGTCGACCAGGACGAGCTGGCCGCCGCCAGCCACCGCAACATGGCGGCCGCCTACGACCGCGGCTTCTTCGACGACCTCGTCACCCCGTTCCTCGGGCTGTACCGCGACAACAACCTCCGCGCCGACTCGTCGGCCGAGAAGCTGGCCAAGCTCAAGCCGGTCTTCGGCGTGAAGAACGGCGACGCGACCATGACGGCGGGCAATTCGACGCCGCTGACCGACGGCGCATCGGTGGCGCTGCTGTCGTCCGAGCAGTGGGCGGCCGAGCGCAACCTGCCGGTGCTGGCGTACTTCGTCGACGGCGAGACCGCCGCGGTCGACTACGTCAACGGCAACGACGGACTCCTGATGGCCCCGACGTATGCGGTGCCGCGGCTGCTGGCCCGAAACGGCTTGACGCTGCAGGACTTCGACTACTACGAGATTCACGAGGCGTTCGCCTCGGTGGTGCTGGCGACGCTGGCGGCGTGGGAGTCCGAGGAGTACTGCAAGGAGCGCCTCGGTTTGGATTCAGCACTGGGCCGCATCGATAGAACCAAGCTCAACGTCAACGGTTCGTCGCTGGCGGCAGGGCACCCGTTCGCCGCCACCGGTGGACGGATCGTGGCCCAGCTGGCCAAGCAGTTGGCGGAGAAGCAAGCAGCAGACCGGCCAGCCGGTGCGCGGCCTGATCTCGATCTGCGCGGCAGGCGGCCAGGGCGTGACGGCCATTCTCGAGGCCTAGAACGGGCTTGAGAAAACAGGCCTGAAAAATTCTTCCCGACGGGTGTAACGCCCGGCCCCGGGTCGCCGATGAACCCGTTAGCTCCGTGTTGCCGTCTGACCCCCCGACCCGACGGCAGCACGGGGCACTCAACTTTGGGCGCTAGCTCGTCGCCGGTTGATCCTTCTTCGCCGTGATCGGCCCGGACGTGGCAGGCGGCTGGAACAGACTGCCGGCCAGGCTGCCTCTCGCGGTGCGCACGGCGACCAGACCCCAGGTGCCGAGCAGCCCGGCGTACGCGAGCACGGCCGCGATCCTGAACGCGGGCAGATCGGTGTGAATCGCCAGTTGAGTGGTGCCGGTGACGAAGGTGCCCACCGGGAACGTCAGGCTCCACCACGTCAAGCGCGAAGGGCATGCCGCGCCGCAGGGTGCGCACCGTCAGTGCCGTCGCCAGCGCGATCCACAGCACGCAGAACCCCCACACCGGAACGCCGAACAGGATCGAGAAGATCGCCATCCCGTCAGCGAGATCGGGCTGCACCGCCAGCGCGGCGTTCGTGCCGAGCAGGCCCGCGGCGGTCATGCCCTGGCCCAACGGCCCCAACACGATCCACAGCGTCGGCACGCGCGCCGTGCCCGACGTGCCGTAGAGGGCCAGCCTGCTCCAGATCATCGAGATGATGATCAGCGCCGCGATCAGCGACAGCCCGAACATCGCGTAGCAGCCGTAGAGCATCGTGGTGCGCCCCGTGCCCGGCTGCATGTGCGGGATCAGCAGTGCGCCCGACGCGGCGGACACCATCGGCGGCACCACCGGCATGAGCCACCCGCCGAACGCCGCGTCCGGCGCGACGTTCAGCTGGGTGAACATCAGGTAGGGAATCGTCAGCGCGGTGAAGAGCCCACCGACCGTGCCCGCCGTCCACAACACCCAGTCCAGGTCGACGGCGAGGCGCAGGCCGATCAGATCCCTGCCGACGAGCAACGCTCCCGAGCCGACGGTGAGCAGTGCCATCGGCGCCGCGCCGTAGAAGTGGGCCATCTGCGGGTTGCGCGCGTGCGAGCGGGCCACCGTCGGATGCCGGAACCACTGTGCGGTGACCGCGACGACCAGGACCACCAGCAGCACGGCGGCCACCACCCAGACCACCCTGGAGAACACGTGCAGTCCGGGTACGCGGATCGGCAGCGTCGCCCCCGCCGTCGCGACGATTCCGGTGCCCATCACCGATGCGAACCAGTTCGGCCCGAAGTTGCCGAGCCGGCTCTGCGCCACCGTCACCTGGGTCGTGGATGTCATGCAGGTCAGTATGTTCGAGTGCTTCGATGGAGAGCATGCAGATCAGCCTCACCATCGTCGGACTCGTCACCAAGACCAACGGCACATCACCGATCGACGCCTTCGTATCCAATCTGGCCGAGATGCGCGACGAGGGCTTCCGCAGAGTCTGGATGGCCCAGCTTCCCTTCGACCCCGACCTGCTGACGATGCTCGCGGTGGCGTTCCGCGAGGTCGACACCATCCGGATCGGATCCGGGGTGGTGCCCATCCAGGTTCAGCACCCGACCCAGCTGGCGCAGCGCGCACTCACGCTCAACCAGATCGCGGGCGGCCGCTTCACTCTCGGCATCGGGATGAGCCATCGGATGGTCGCCGAACAGATGTGGGGCGTCTCCTGGGACAAGCCGGTACGGCAGATGCGTGAGTATCTCGACGGCCTGCTGCCGCTACTGGCAGGCCAGGCCGCCGACGCGGTCGGTGAGATCTGGACGACGAGAGGATCGCTGACGACACCCGGCGCGCCGAGCCCCGACGTGTACATCGCCGCGATGGGCCCGCAGATGCTACGGCTGGCGGGCAGGCGCACGGCCGGGACGCTGACCTGGATGACCGGACCCAAGACGCTCGCCGAACACGTCGGGCCGACGCTGCGCGAGGCGGCGGTGGAGGCCGGACGCTCGGAGGCGGACGTGCACGTCGCCGCGTCGCTTCCGGTGACGGTCACCGACGACGTCGACGGTGCGCGCAAGCAGGCCGCCGAGCAGTTCAAGATGTACGGCACGTTGCCGTCGTACCGCGCGATGCTGGACCGCGAGGGCTACGCGGGTCCGGAGGACGCCGCGATCATCGGTGACGAGGCGACGGTCACCGATCGCCTTGCCGAACTTCGCGCGGCAGGGGTGGCCGAGTTCGCCGCCGCCACCTTCGACGCCTCGCGCGAGAATCGTGCCCGCACCCGCGCGCTGCTCCGTCAGCTCGACGAGTGAGCCTCAGCCGCCCTGAGGTGCCTGCGGCGAGGCGGATGCCGCCGCCGTGGCGGGTGCGACGGGGGTGACGGGCGCGCCTGCGGGCAGCGGGATGGCCGGGATGCCAGGGGTGTGCACCGCCCCGGCCAGCCACGGCAGTGACGCAGTGAATACGTTGGTGGCCAGTGGCCAGTCGTGGCGGCCCGTCGTCGGCACCACCGAGCACGTGATGCCGTTCGCCCGGCCGAGGCCGCAGAGCGTAGTTGGCCGCTTCGGTCTGATCTGTTTGCATGCCCGCCCCGTCGCGTCCGCCGAGCCCGACCGCGTCCTCGCCCATGTCGAACTTGTGCTGGGTCGGCTTGTCGGTGGAGATCGCAAACCAGCCCGAAACACCCTTGTAGGGACCGTGTTTGGTGATCACCGTCGCCGGGTCGAACTGTGCCCATGCGTTGGCGTTGCCACCGTAGAGGCGGGCCACCGTCTGGTCGTGGGTGCCTGCGTTGGGTCCCGTGTCGCCCGCGATGTCGACGAAACTGTTGAACAGCTCGGGATGCATCACGGTCAGATCGACCGCACACGTGCCGCCCATCGACCAGCCGACGATTCCCCAGTCGGCGGGGCTGGGGCTGGTGCCGTAGTGCGCGTTCACGTAGGGCACGACATCCTTGGTCAGGTGGTCGGCGACGTTGCCGCGGACGCCGTTGACGCACTCGGTGTCGTTGTTGAACGACCCACCGGAGTCGACGAACACCAGCACCGGCGCGTTGCCGCCGTGCGCCTGGGCGAGGTTGTCGACGATCGCCGCGGCGTTTCCGGTGCGGAGCCAGTCGGCCGGGGTGTTGAACTCGCCCGCGATCATCATCACGACCGGCAGCTTGGGCGGGGGATTGGTGGCGAACCACTTCGGCGGAAGGTAGACGAGTTCGGTTCGGTGCTTGAACCCCGACGCGGTGTCGGGGATGTCCACCTTCACCACGCTGCCGTGGGTCAACACGGTCCCCGCCTTCTGCATCGCGGCGATGGTGGCCGGGTCCGTTTCGTCGGGCAGCGGTCCAGCGGTCAGCTGGTTCCAGGCGACCTGCACGGTGGGGAAGTACCCGACCCAGGTGTTCAGGGCCATGGCGGTGGTCAGGAGGCACAGCGGCACCGCCGCCAGCGAGGCCGCGCGCCGCCACCAACCGGTCCTCCGCCAGCCCAGGATGGCCACGCCGATGGCGAATCCCGTCAGGCCGGTCCAGATCCACAGCGCGTCGGGGGCGGGATCGCCTGCCAGTCCCTGGGAGTCGACGTACCAGTGTGCCCACGCGGCAAGCGCGAGACCGACCACGATGGCCACGGGCACCCACACCAGGCGCCACCTGCGCGTGCGCCAGCCGATCGCCGCGACCACGACGAGCGCGGCGACGATCTCGACGGTGAGCGGCAGCCATCCGCGCAACAGCGACAACCCGTGTCGGTAAGGCGGGGGAGGAGGAGCGTCGGCCAGAAGGTTCGCAGCGATGAGAAGGTGTGGAACGGGCACAGACCCATGGTGGCAATCGATCCTGTGTGTGAGCAATGAATCGGGCAGTGGAGGTGAATATCCGGCGTGTTGGCTTGCTCACCAGCGGGATCCAACGCAAGAGGCCCCCGCCGTAGCGGGGGCCCCTCGTCGAACCGTGGGTGACTCGGGCCTAGAACGAGGCCTCGTCGAGCTCCATCACCTCGTTGTCGATGGTGTCGATCACCAGCCGGGTGCTGGTCAGCAGCGGCAGGAAGTTCTTCGCGAAGAACGACGCCGATGCGATCTTGCCCTCGTAGAAGCTGCGCTCGTCACCGGCGGCGCCGTTGTCCAGCGCCGCGATCGCGACGGCCGACTGCTTGAGCAGGAGCCAGCCGAGGACCAGGTCGCCGACGCTCATCAGGAAGCGCACCGAACCCAGGCCCACCTTGTAGATGTTCTTGGAGTCCTCCTGCGCCGACATCAGGTAGCCGGTCAGCGTCGCCGCCATGCCCTGCACGTCGGCCAGCGCGGTGGCCAGCAGCTCCCGCTCGGCCTTGAGCCGGCCGTTGCCGGACTCGTTCTTGACGAACTGCTCGATCTGGGTCGCCACGTAGCCGAGGGCAACGCCCTTGTCGCGCACGATCTTCCGGAAGAAGAAGTCCTGCGCCTGAATGGCGGTGGTGCCCTCGTAGAGCGAGTCGATCTTGGCGTCGCGGATGTACTGCTCGATCGGGTAGTCCTGCAGGAAGCCCGAGCCGCCGAAGGTCTGCAGGCTCTCGGTGAGCTTGGCGTAGGCCTGCTCGGATCCGACGCCCTTGACGATGGGCAGCAGCAGGTCGTTGACCTTGGTCGCCAGGTCGGCGTCCACGTCGTGCACGGTCTTGGCCACTGCGGCGTCCTGGAACGTCGCGGTGTAGAGGTACAGCGCGCGCAGACCCTCCGCGTACGCCTTCTGGGTCAGAAGGCTGCGGCGCACGTCCGGGTGGTGCGTGATGGTGACGCGCGGCGCGGTCTTGTCCGTCATCTGAGTGAGGTCGGCGCCCTGGACGCGAGTCTTGGCGTACTCCAACGCGTTCAGGTAACCGGTCGACAGGGTGGCGATGGCCTTGGTGCCCACCATCATCCGGGCCTGCTCGATGACGTCGAACATCTGCGCGATGCCCTCGTGGACCTCGCCGACGAGCCAGCCGACGGCCGGGACGCCGTGCTGGCCAAGGGAAAGCTCACACGTCGCGGAGACCTTGAGGCCCATCTTGTGTTCGACGTTGGTGACGAAGACGCCGTTGCGCTCGCCGGGCTCGCCGGTCTCGGGGTCGAAGTGGAACTTCGGCACGAAGAACAGCGACAGCCCCTTGGTGCCGGGGCCTGCGCCCTCCGGGCGGGCCAGCACCAGGTGCAGGATGTTCTCGCCGAGGTCGTCGGCGTCACCGGAGGTGATGAAGCGCTTCACGCCGTCGATGTGCCAGCTGCCGTCGGGCTGCCGGACGGCCTTGGTGCGGCCCGCGCCGACGTCGGATCCGGCGTCGGGCTCGGTGAGCACCATCGTCGAGGTCCAACCGCGCTCGGCGGCCAGCACGGCCCACTTCTTCTGCTCTTCGGTACCGAGGTGGTACATGATCTGGGCGAAGCCTGCGCCCATCGAGTACATGTAGACGGCCGGGTTGGCGCCGAGCACGTGCTCCATCAGAGCCCACTGCACGGCACGCGGCATCGGCATGCCGCCGAGCGCCTCGTCGAGGCCGATCTTGTCCCAGCCACCGTCGGTGATCGCGCGCACGGACTTCTTGAAGCCCTCGGGCAGCGTGACGGTGTGGGTCTTGGGATCGAAGACTGGGGGATTGCGGTCGGAGTCGGCGAACGATTCAGCGATGGGGCCCTCGGCCAGCCTGCTGATCTCCGCGAGCATCTCCTGGACGGTGTCGACGTCCAGGTCGCTGTACGCGCCTTCGCCGAGTGCCTTGTCTACGCCGTAAACCTCGAAAAGGTTGAATACCTGGTCACGGACGTTGCTCTTGTAGTGGCTCACGTTTCCTCCTCGATGAGAATGCCACCTGCGGTTGGGTACTTCCGATAAGTTACCCACCAGTAACTGCGGGGAACTATACCGTCCGGTAACTTCAACGCAAAGCAAAGCCGAGCAAATTTCTGCCAGCTAATTAACCCACCGGTTGATGGAGCAGGCACGATGCCGTCAGCATGGCATCTGAGCTGCGGTTTCGCAGAAATGTGAGATCTGCCACTAGGGCCGCCGGCGCGGCCGTCGGCGTGGTGCGGATGTGACGTTTGATGACCCAGGGACCAGGCGATTTGGCGCCGACCGTCGTCAGAACCGAGTGGCGTCGACTCCGGCGTGCGCGGGCAGGCAATCGAGGCGATGACGCCGGCCGGGCATGGGCCCGACCGACGTCAGCAAATTAGGCAGGCTGCGGCATCTTGCCTGCCGCGAGCTGCCGGACGGCCTCGGTCGTCAGGCACTGACCGCCGACGGCCCAATCGCCGCTGCACACCTCTTCGATCACACACCAGGTCACCGAGCGCATGTTCTCGCCTTCGATGGCGACCATCGCGTCGGTCAGGCTGCGCGATGAGTTTGACGTTGATGAATGGCATTACCGTTCCCTTCTTTTCGGGTGTCTCGTGACTTCCAGCGGCGGCTGCCGCGGGAGATTGTGGGGCCTCGGCTCAGAGTCGCCGTTGACGCGATTGCTCTCCGGCGGGGAGCCGGTCGTGCCGCCCGCATCGACGAGGCGCCCGAGCGCGCCGCTGTCCTCGTCGCGGAGAAACTGGGGAAGCGTGACGTAGTGCTGGACGTGCAGTCCGTCGGCAGCGGCAAAGACGGTGCGTGGCTCGAGAAAGCGGATTCTGGGATTGTGCCGTCCGCCACTTCGTCACCGTCGGCGCGGCGTGCCAACTCGTGGCGGAAACCCACCGTCGCGGTCGCACTGTCGAGCACCAGCATGCCGGACTGTAACGCGTCGTCCAGCCCGGGCACTCCAGGTGTCGAATCACCTTCCGCGACAATCGGTTCGAGCATCGCCATCGTCGATCCGGTCCGGCAGCAGTGACACCAGGTCGAGCATGGCGCGCGCATCGTCGCCCAGCCGGGAGACGCGGGCGAGCACCGCGTCGCGGACCGTGGCGGGGACCTCATCGGCCGGCGCGCCGAGAACCTCGGTGACGAAGAACGGATTGCCTCCGGTCACCGCATGAACCTTGGCGCCGTCACGGCCGGCCGCCTCGGCCAGTGCATGCACCGCCGCCTGCGACAGCGCAGGGACCGACATGCGCCGCACCGAGCGGACCGTGGCGACGTCGCCGAGCAGCCGTCGCAGCGGGTGGTCACGATCGACGTCCTCGCTGCGATAGGTCACCATCACCACGCCGGGCAGGTCGACCACCCGGCGCGCAACGAACGTCAACAGGTCGAGCGTTGCCTCGTCGGCCCAGTGGGCGTCTTCCACGACGGTGACGGACGGCCCGGTGCCCAGCAGGTCGAGGAACGCGGTGAACAGGGTGTGGCGGTCCTGGCCGACCGTCAGCAGCGGACTCAGGCCGGCGAGGCTGGTGCGGGCGATGTCGTACAGCGGGCCCAGCGCCCGTGGCGTACCGAGGGCGTCGCAGAAGCCACGGTGCACGGCCGTCCCGTCGGGAAGCTCGTCGCAGAACCGTCGGGTGAGCGTGGTCTTGCCGATGCCTGCCTCGCCGGAAACGAAGACCATCGCGCCGGTGCCCGCGGCGGCGGCGGTGTGCAACTCCTGCAATTCCTCCAGGAGCGACCCACGCTCCAGAAGGTCCACCGACGTAGCCTACGTCGGGCCGACGCGCCACTAGGGTGACTCGAATGCGGCGGGTAGCGGTGTGGGGAACAGGCAATATGGGGTCGACGGCGATCCGGTCGGTGACGGCATTTCCCGGGCTGGAATTGTCCGGCGTCATCACCTCCTCGCCCGACAAGGAGGGCAGGGACGCAGCGACGTTCGCCGGGCTGGACGCACCGACCGGTGTCACGGCCAGCACGGACGTCGACGCGGTCCTGTCCGACAGCGACGCCGTCGCCTACATGGCGTCCGGGGACATCCGCCCCGACGACGCCGTGAACGACATCGAGCGGTGCCTGCGTGCGGGTGTCCTCGTCGTGACGCCGTCGCTGTACTCGCTCTACGACCCCCGCTCCGCGCCGCAGGAGTGGGTCGACCGCCTGACCGCCGCTGCCGAGCAGGGCGGAGCCACGCTGTTGGTCAGTGGGGTCGATCCCGGCTGGGCCAACGACGCACTGGCCGTGCTGGCCGCGGGACTGTGCACGCGCATCCGCACCATCTCGTGCCAGGAGATCTTCGACTACTCGACGTACGACCAGCCCTACGCGGTCCGGGTGTCGTGCGGTTTCGGCGGTTCGATGGACGACGTCCCGATGATGCTGCTGCCGTCCATCCCGACCATGGTGTGGGGCGGCAACATCCGGCTCATCGGCCGTGGCCTCGGGCTCGACATCGACGAGATCACCGAGGTCGTCGAGCGCGTGGCGCTCGAGCAGTCGGTCGACAACGTGATGGGGCACTTCGAGAAGGGCACCCAGGGGGCGTTCTGGCTCAAGGTGATCGGCTGGGCCGGCGGCAGGCAACGCATCGTGGTCGACCACATCACGCGCATCGATCCGTCATGCGCGCCGCACTGGCCGCAACCCGACGAGGGTGTCGGTGACCACCGCGTCATCGTCGACGGCGATCCGCAGTTGACCATCCTGAGCCGCGCCGACGTGCCCGGCGGCACGCGCGCCGACGGCGGGAACACCACGGCGGCAAACCGGCTACTCGGAGCCATCGAGTGGCTGGCAACGCAGAAGCCGGGAATCTACGACGGGCTAGAAGTTCCACTTCACACCCCGCTGCCTGCCGACGTCGAGGCGACCCGGTGGGCAGACTAGCTACTGCGCCTTTGGGATTGCCAGAACTGTGGGCTGGGGTTAACCGGCGCGCCGTGGCGTCGCGCAACTATCGCGCAAATCACTACGCGCAGCGGTGTTTTCGCTGTAAATATTGACGCTGGCGTAGGAACAGGCCGCGGTCAGCTTAAGTCGCTAAGCTACCGCTGCGCAACGATGCATTCAGGGACCGCATGCGCGGAGGAGCGGCAGTCGCACTCGCGTCGGGGGTCCTGTGCACGTCGTGCGGCAGTCGAGCTGCCTGACACCAAATGAACGAGATATAGGGAGAACGCACATTGCGTGAGGCAACCGTCGCGCCCGTGGCCGTCATAGGCATGGCCTGCAGACTTCCCGGAGGAATCGATTCCCCGCAACGTTTGTGGGAGGCGCTGCTCCGAGGTGAGGACTTCGTGGGCGAGATTCCCGCCGACAGGTGGGATGCGGACCTGTACTACGACCCCGAACCCGGTGTGCCCGGCCGGTCCATCACGCGCTGGGGAGCCTTCCTCGACGACGTCGGCGGCTTCGACTCGGACTTCTTCGGCATGACCGAGCGGGAGGCCATCGCGATCGATCCTCAGCATCGCCTGCTGCTGGAGACGTCCTGGGACGCGTTCGAACACGCCGGCCTCGTCCCGTCGACCGTCGCCGGCTCGCAGACCGGCGTCTTCGTGGGATTGACGCACGGCGACTACGAACTGCTGGCCGCGGGCAGCGACGCCGTCGAGGGGCCGTACGGGTTCAGCGGCACCAGCAACAGCTTCGCCTCCGGCCGGGTGTCGTACGCCCTCGGGCTGCACGGTCCCGCCGTCACCGTGGACACCGCATGCTCCTCCGGTCTGATGGCCGTGCACCAGGCCTGCCGCAGCCTCGACGACGGCGAGACCGACCTTGCGCTGGCCGGCGGTGTCGCCGTCGCGCTCGAACCGCGGAAGTCGATCGCCGGATCGCTGCAGGGCATGCTGTCGCCGACGGGTCGCTGCCACACCTTCGACGAAGCGGCCGACGGGTTCGTGTCGGGCGAGGGCTGCATCGTGCTGTTGCTCAAGCGGTTGCCCGACGCGGTGCGCGACGGCGACCGGATCCTTGCCGTGATTCGCGGCACCGCCGCGAATCAGGACGGCAGCACGGTCAACATCGCGACGCCGTCGGAGCCGGCTCAGGTCGCGGTCTACCAGGCTGCACTGGCCGCGGCGGGGGTGAACCCGACCACGATCGGCATGGTCGAGGCGCACGGAACCGGCACCCCGGTCGGCGATCCGATCGAGTACGCCAGCCTGGCCGCGGTGTACGGGACCGACGGTCCCTGCGTCCTCGGCTCGGCGAAGACCAACTTCGGGCATCTCCAGTCGACCTCGGGACCGCTGGGCCTGATGAAGGCGATCCTCGCGCTGCAACACGGCGTGGTCCCGCAGAACCTGCACTTCAACCGCCTGCCCGATGAGCTCGCCGAGATCAAGACCGAACTCTTCGTGCCGCAGACCAGCGCGCCGTGGCCCACCAACGGGCACCATCCGCGCCGCGCCGCCGTGTCGTCGTACGGCATGTCGGGCACCAACGTGCACGCGATCCTCGAGCAGGCGCCCGCGCCCGCACCGGTGGTTCAGGACGGCGAAGCCGGGCCCACGTCGGCGCTGGGCGAGCAGCTGCTGTTTCCGCTGTCGGCCACCTCGGCCGAGGAACTGCGCGTCACGTCCGGCCGCCTCGCGGATTGGGTCGACGAGCAGGATCCGGCAGACCAGGCCGGGCTCGCCGATCTGGCGTACACCCTGGCGCGTCGGCGTGCGCACCGGCCGGTGCGCACGGCGGTGCCCGCAGGTGATTTCGCCGAGTTGAGCGCCGCGCTGCGCGACGTCGCCGACGGCGACACCCCGTACCTGCCCGCCGTCGGGCAGGACGACAGGGGACCGGTGTGGGTGTTCTCGGGTCAGGGTTCGCAGTGGCCGAGAATGGGCGCCGCCCTGCTCGCGACGGAGCCGGTGTTCGCCGCGACCATCGCCGAGATCGAGCCGGTGATCGCCCGCGAATCGGGGTTCTCGGTGACCGCGGCGCTGTCGGCGCCCGAGACGGTGACCGGTATCGACCGGGTGCAGCCCACGCTGTTCGCCATGCAGGTCGCGCTGGCCGCCACCATGACGTCCTACGGGGTGCGCCCCGGCGCGGTCATCGGGCACTCCCTCGGTGAGGCCGCCGCCGCCGTCGTCGCGGGCGCGCTTACGCTCGAGGACGGGCTGCGCGTCATCTGCCGCCGGTCGCGGTTGATGACCCGCATCTCGGGCAGTGGCGCCATGGCCGCGGTGGAACTGCCTGGCCAGCAAGTACTTTCGGAGCTGTCGATTCGCGGCGTCAGCGACGTCGTGCTCTCCGTGGTCGCATCGCCGACGTCGACCGTCGTCGGTGGCGCCACCCAGACGATCCGTGACCTGGTCGCGTTCTGGGAGCAGAAGGACGTGATGGCGCGCGAGGTGGCCGTCGACGTCGCGTCGCATTCGCCTCAGGTCGATCCGATCCTCGACGACCTGCTCGAAGCACTGGCGGATCTCGAGCCGATGGCGCCGAAGATCCCGTACTACTCCGCGACCCTGTGGGACGCGCGTGACCGGCCGTCGTTCGACGCCGACTACTGGGCGGACAACCTGCGCTACACGGTGCGGTTCGCGGCGGCGGTGCAGGCCGCGCTCGAGGACGGGTACCGGGTCTTCGGCGAGCTCTCGCCGCATCCGCTGCTGACCCACGCCGTCGAGCAGAACGCCAGCAGCCTCGACATGCCGATCGCGGCGCTGGCCCCCCTGCGGCGCGAGCAGGAGCTGCCCTTCGGGTTGCGCGGCTTCGTCGCCGACGTCCACAGTGCGGGTGCCGCGGTGGACTTCGCCACGCTGTACCCCGGTGGGCGTCTGGTGGATGCGCCGCTCCCGACGTGGACCCACCGCGAGCTGATGTTGAGCCGTGACACGCAGGATCACCAGCCGCACGGCGCCTCCGTGCTGGCCGTTCATCCCCTGCTCGGGGCACACGTGCACCTGATGGAGGAGCCGGAGCGCCACGTATGGCAGGGCGAGGTCGGCACCAAGGCGCACCCCTGGCTGGGCGACCATCAGATTCACAGCGTGGCCGCGCTTCCCGGTGCCGCGTACTGCGAGATGGCGCTGGCCGCGGCGCGCACCGCGCTCGGTGAGGTGTCCGAGGTCTGCGACATCCGCTTCGAGCAGACGCTGTTGCTCGACGACGAGACATTGGCATCCGCCGCGGCGTCGGTGGTGGCGCCCGGCATGCTCGACTTCGCGGTCGAGACCAATCAGGACGGCGAGCGGATCCGCAGGGCAAGTGCCGCCCTGCACGAAGGGCTGGACTGGCAGCAGCCGCCCGCACACGACATCGCCGCGCTGACCGCGAGCCATCCGTCCCGCCTTGACGGCGCCGAGTTGCGAAAGGCGTTCGACAGCGTCGGTATTCAGTACGGACCGGCCTTCTCGGGACTGGCCGCGGTGCACGTCGCGGACGGCGATGTCACCACGGTGCTCGCCGAAGTCGCGCTGCCTGGCCTCATCCGCTCGCAGCAGGCGGCGTACTTGAGCCACCCGGCGCTTCTCGATGCGTGCTTCCAGTCGGTCATCGTCCATCCCGACGTCCAGGCGGCAGGCGCGGGCGGTCTGCTGCTGCCCGTCGGCGTGCGCAGGCTCCGGTGCTACCACCCGACCCGCAACGCCCACTACTGCCTGACCCGCGTGACGGCATCCCGCGACGGCGAATGCGAGGCCGACCTCGAGGTGCTCGACCAGTCCGGAACCGTGCTGATGACCGTCGAGGGGCTGCGGCTCTCCGCAGGTGGCTCGGAGCAGGACCGGGCCGATCGACTGCTGAACGAGCGACTGCTGACCATCGAATGGGAGCTGCGCGACCTGCCCGACGTCGCCAAGACCGGCGCGGGAGCCTGGCTGCTGCTGAACACGTCCGACCCGGCCGATCCGCTGGCGGCCGGGCTGACCGACGCGCTGACGGCCGAGGGCGCGTCGTGCACGACGGTGTCCTGGCCGCTGGGCGCCGAGCGTCTGGTCGACGCCGGGTCGCTGCGTGCCCACCTCGGCGGCGGCACGCTCACCGAGGGCGGTCTCAAGGGTGTCGTCGTGGTGACGGGCACGCCCGAGGGGAACCCGCTGGAACCCTTCGCCCACCGCGGCAGGGACTACGTGACCCAGCTCGTCGGCCTCGCCCGTGAACTGGCCGAACTTCCTGGCGAGCCGCCACGGCTCTACGTGCTCACCAGAGACGCTGCCAGCGTGCAGACCGGGGACCTGGCGAACCTGGAGCAGGCCGGGCTGCGCGGTCTGATGCGGGTGATCGACTCCGAGCACCCACACCTGGGTGCCACCCAGATCGACGTCGACGACGAGAACGCGGCCAAGCAGGTGGCGCAGCAGCTGTTGAGCGGGTCGGAGGAAGACGAGACCGCCTGGCGCAACGGCGACTGGTACACCGCCCGGCTGCGCCCGGGACCGTTGCGCCCCGCCGAACGGAAGACCACCGTCGTCGAACACGATCACGAGGGCATGCGGCTGCAGATCCGCAACCCCGGAGACGTGGAGTCGTTGGAGTTCGCCGTGTTCGACCGGGTTCCGCCGGGCCAAGGGGAGATCGAGGTCGCGGTGACCGCGTCCAGCGTCAACTTCGCGGACGTCCTGGTGGCCTTCGGCCGGTACCCCACCTTCGAGGGATACCGGCAACAGTTGGGCATCGACTTCTCCGGCGTCGTGACCGCGGTCGGGCCGGACGTCACCGGCCACCGGGTCGGCGATCACGTCGGCGGCATGTCACCCAACGGGTGCTGGAGCACGTTCGTCACGTGCGACGCGCGCCATGCCGTCACCGTTCCGCCCGAGGTGCCGCTCGAAGATGCCGCTGCGGTGCCCACCGCGTCGGCGACCGCCTGGTACGGCCTGCACGACCTGGCCAGGATCTCGTCGGCCGACAAGGTGCTGATCCACTCCGGGACCGGCGGCGTCGGGCAGGCGGCGATCGCGATCGCCCGCGCCGCGGGAGCCCAGATCTTCGCGACGGCGGGTAGCCCGCAGCGACGACAGTTGTTGCACGACATGGGAATTGAACACGTCTACGACTCGCGTAGCACCGAGTTCGCGGAACTGATCCGCCGCGACACCGACGGGTACGGCGTCGACATCGTGCTCAACTCGCTACCCGGTGCCGCGCAGCGCGCCGGGCTGGAACTGCTGGCGTTCGGTGGCCGGTTCATCGAGATCGGCAAGCGCGACATCTACGGCGACACCCGGCTCGGGCTGTTCCCGTTCCGGCGCAATCTCTCGATGTACGCGGTGGATCTGGCGCTGCTGACCCACAGCCATCCGGAGACGGTCCAACGTCTGCTCACCACCGTGTACCAGCGCACTGCGGACGGCACGCTGCCGGTGCCGCACACCACGCACTATCCGATCGGCGACGCCGCTGCCGCGGTCCGGCTGGTCGGCGGCGCAGGGCACAGCGGCAAGGTGGTGCTCGACATCCCGCGCGAGGGCCGCAGCGTCGCCGTGGTGCCGCCCGAGCAGGCCAGGGTCTTCCGACCGGACGGCGCCTACATCATCACCGGCGGCATGGGCGGCCTCGGGCTGTTCCTCGCCGCCGAGATGGCGGCGGCCGGCTGCGGGCGGATCGTGCTCAACGCCAGGTCGGCGCCCAGCGCCGACGCGCAGGAGGCCATCGAGCGCATCCGCGCCACCGGCGTCGACGTGCGCGTGGAACGCGGCGACATCGCCGAGCCGGGAACGGCGGAGCGCCTGGTGGCCGCCGCGACCGAGTCGGGGCTTCCGGTCCGCGGCGTGCTGCACGCGGCGGCGGTGGTCGAGGACGCCACGCTGACCAACGTCACCGATGACATCGTCGACCGCTGCTGGGCGCCGAAGGTCTATGGCGCGTGGAACATGCACGTGGCGACGACGGGTCAGCCGCTGGACTGGTTCTGCTCGTTCTCGTCGGCCGCGGCACTGGTCGGCTCGCCGGGCCAGGGCGCCTACGCGGCGGCCAACAGCTGGCTCGACGCGTTCGCCCACTGGCGCCGCGCCCAGGGGCTTCCGAGCTCCGCGATCGCGTGGGGGGCGTGGGCGCAGGTGGGCCGCGCCACGGCCTTCGCCGAGGACTTCGGCGTCGCGATCGGAGCCGACGAGGGCTTCGCCGCGTTCCGTGCGCTTCTCCGCCACGACCGCACCTACTCCGGCTACGCCCCGATCATGGGAACGCCGTGGCTGACGGCCTTCGCGCAACGCAGCCGGTTCGCGGAGGGCTTCCAGGCCATGGGGCAGGGCCAGACGGACACGGGCAAGTTCCGGGCAGAGCTGGACGCCCTGCCCCGCGAGGAGTGGCCAAGCACGGTTCGGCGTCTGGTGTCCGACCAGATCAGCCTGCTGCTGCGGCGCACCATTGATCCTGACCGGCCGCTGTCGGATTATGGATTGGACTCGCTCGGTAACTTGGAGCTGCGCACCCGCATCGAAACCGAAACGGGAGTGCGGATCAGCCCAACGCACATCACCACCGTCCGCGGTTTGGCAGAGCACCTGTGCGATCAGCTGGCAACCATGGAAGTTGCGTCAGCGGCCTCCTGAGGGCAGGCTGCCGGAGGGTCGACGGTGAGCCCGGAACACGGGCGTTTCATTAGAGGGAGACAACATTGCGGGTAGGGCCATTGGCGGTAGGAACGCTGGCTGAGTGGGAACCGAGTGCCGGTAAGGCCGTGTCGTGGCAACCTTCGGCTGCGACGCTCGCGAAGGCGGCGGAGGCACCGGTGAGCGACGTGCCGGTCAGCTACATGCAGGGACAGCACATCCGTGGCTACTACGACCAGAAGGCCAGCGGGCTCGACTACTCGCGTCTGATGATCGTCAGCTGCGACGCACCGGGACGTTGCGACATCCGTGCGATGAGCTACGTGATCAACGCACATCTGCGGCGGCACGACACGTACCGCAGCCGGTTCTCCTACAGCGGCGACGGCCCGATCGTCCGGCGCACGATGGCGGACGCCGACGACATCGAGTTCGTCCCGACCCGACACGGCGAGCTGACGCTGGAGCAGGCGCGCGAACTCCTGGTGAGTACGCCCGATCCGCTGCAGTGGGACTGCTTCCGGTTCGGCATCATTCAGGGTGAGGACCACTTCACGTTCTACGCGAGCATCGATCACGTCCACGTCGACGCGATGATCGTCGGCACCACGCTGATCGAATTCCACATGATGTACCTCGCGCTGGTGGGCGGCAATCAACCCATCACACTGCCCGAGGCGGGCAGCTACGACGCCTTCTGCGTCCGCCAGCGGGAGTACACGGACGCACTGACGCTGGATTCCCCCGGGGTGCGGGCGTGGAAGCAGTTCGCCGAACGCAACGAGGGCAGCATGCCCGCCTTCCCGCTGCCACTCGGTGACCCGTCGGTGCCTGCGGAGGCCGACATCGTCACCGTGACCATGCTCGACGAACAGCAGACGTCGCGCTTCGAGTCCGCCTGCACGGCGGCGGGCGCCCGTTTCGTCGGCGGCGTGCTGGCCTGCAGTGCGCTCGCCGAACACGAGCTGACCGGCACGCAGACCTACTACGGCCTCACCCCGAGCGATACCCGCCGGACCGAGGTCGACGCCATGACGCAGGGCTGGTACACGGGCCTGATCCCGATCACCGTCCCGATCGCGGGCGCGGCGTTCGGGGATGCCGCCAGGGCCGCGCAGGTGTCCTTCGACACCGGCATGGACCTCGCCGAGGTGCCCTACGACCGCATCCTCGAGTTGGCGCCGACGCTGCGCAAGCCCCGGCATGACTTTCCGGTGGTGAACTTCCTCGATGCGGGCACGGCGCCGCTCTCGGTGCTGCTCACCGCGGATCTCGACGATCTGAACATCGGGATCTACAGCGACGGCCGGTACTCGTATCAGCTGTGCATCTACGTGATCCGGGTCGAGAAGGAAACCGCGGTGGCGGTGATGTTCCCCGACAACCAGGAAGCCCAGGAATCGGTCGCGACGTATCTGGCCGCCCTGAAGTCGGTGTTCGAGCGCGTCGCCGAGAGCGGGCACTGGCGAAATGTCGCCTGATTCCCGCGACCGGCAGGCACACCCGGGGGTGAACGCATCTTCCAGCGGCTAGGCGACCTCGTCGCGCGGTGGCCATGGATCGTCATCGGGTGCTGGGCGGTGCTCGCGCTGGCGCTGCCTCTCGCGGTGCCCTCCCTGACGGAGATGTCGGAGCGCAACCCCGTCGCGATCCTGCCCGCCGACGCACCGTCGTCGGCGACGGCGCGGGAGATCACCCAGACGTTCCGGGAAGCCGGCTCGGAGAACGTGCTGCTGGTTCTGCTGACCAACGACAAGGGGCTCGGACCGGCGGACGAGAAGGTCTACGGCACCCTCGTCGACGATCTGCGTCGCGACTCGACCGACGTCGTGATGATGCAGGACTTCATCAGCACGCCCGAGTTGCGTCAGGTGTTGGTGAGCCAGGACGCCAAGGCGTGGATGCTGCCGGTCGGCCTGGCAGGCGAACTGGGTACGCCCGAGGCCTACGCGGCGTACACCCGCGTCTCCGGCATCGTCAACCATGCGGTCGCGGGGACCTCGCTCACCGCCAACCTGACCGGTCCTGCCGGGACCGTCGCCGACCTGACCGTGGCGGGCGCCAACGACCGCCTTCCGATCGAGCTGGCGATCGCCGTCCTGCTGTTGGTCATCCTGGCGATCATCTACCGCAGCCCGGTGACCATGATGCTGCCGCTTGCCACGATCGGGGCGTCGCTGCTGACGGCGCAGGGGGTGGTCGCCGCCATCTCGTGGTCCACCGGGCTGGCGATCTCGAACCAGACGATCGTGTTCCTGAGCGCGATGATCGCCGGTGCCGGAACGGATTACGCCGTCTTCCTGATCAGTCGCTACCACGACTACGTCCGGCTCGGCGACGACTCCGACCGCGCCGTCCAGCGGGCCCTGGTGTCCATCGGAAAGGTGATCGCCGCGTCGGCCGCGACGGTGGGCATCACGTTCCTCGGGATGGGCTTCGCCAAACTCGGCGTGTTCTCCACGGTCGGCGTGGCGTTGGCGGTCGGCATCGGCGTGGCCTTCCTCGCCGCGGTGACGCTGCTGCCCGCCATCCTGGTGCTCGCGGGCAGACGCGGATGGATCGCCCCCCGCAGCGAGCGCACCGCCAGACTCTGGCGGGCCATGGGTGTGCGCATCGTCCGAAGGCCCGCAAGACATCTGGTGGCCAGCCTGGTGATCCTGATCGCGCTGGCGAGCTGTGCCGGCCTGGTCAAGTTCAACTACGACGACCGCAAGCAGCTACCCGACTCCGTCGAGAGCTCGATCGGCTACGCCGCGCTGGAACGCCACTTCCCGGTGAACCAGACCATTCCGGAGTACCTGTTCATCAAGTCGCCGCAGGATCTGCGCACCCCGCGTGCGCTCGCGGACCTCGAGCAGATGGCGCAGCGGGTGAGCCAGCTTCCCGGCATCGCGATGGTCCGTGGCGTCACCCGACCGACGGGTGAATCACTCGAACAGGCCAGGGCCACTTATCAAGCCGGCCAGGTGGGCAATCAGCTGGGCGGCGCGTCGAATCTGATCAACGGAAGCTCGGGCGACCTGAACCGGTTGGCGTCCGGCGCCAATCAGATGGCCGACGGCCTCGGCACTGCGCGTGGCCAGATCAACCAGTCGATCGGAAGTGTGCGCAGCCTCGTCGGGGCTCTCGCGACCATTCAGTCCCAGTTGGGCGGCGGCACGACGATGGGACAGCTGGGTGACGCCACCAAGATCATCGCGGGCATCCGTCAGCTCGGCCAGATCATGGAGGCGAACTTCGCGGGCTACAACGCCGACTTCGTCTGGCTGGACCCGGTCATCGCCTCGCTGAACGACAGCCCCGTCTGCAACGCAAACCCGGTCTGCGTGACGGCGCGGGGTCAGTTCGTCCGTCTGCAGACGGCGCGCGACGACGGTTCCCTCGAGAAGGTGGTCACGCTCGCCAAGCAGTTGCAGAACACGGGGCCGCTGGACAAGCTCTCGACGACCATCGACGACCTGAGCCAGTCGGTGGAGACCGCGTCCGGCGCGCTGCGCAAGTTGGGCGTGACCGATGCGAGAAGCGCCCAGAGCCAAATCGTCACGGTGCAGAAGGGCGCCAACGACCTGGCGGGCGCCAGTCGCCAGATCGCCGACGGCGTGACGCTTCTGGTCGACCAGACCAAGCGGATGGGGATCGGCCTCGATCAGGCGTCGACGTTCCTGATGGCCATGGGGCAGAACGCATCCGACCCGTCGATGGCAGGCTTCAACATCCCGAAGGAGGTGCTGGGGACCGACGACTTCAAGAAGATGGCCCAGCTCTTCATCTCGCCGGACGGGCATTCGGTGCGGTACTTCATCCAGACCGACCTCAACCCGTTCAGCACCGAGGCGATGGATCAGGTGAACACGATCCTGAACACCGCGCGGGGAGCTCAACCCAACACCACGCTCTCGGACGCGTCCATCTCGATGTCCGGATATCCCGTCACGCTGCGAGACACCCGCGACTACTACGACCACGACATCCGGCTCATCGTGACCGTGACCGTGATCGTCGTGCTGCTGATCCTCATGGTGCTGCTGCGTGCGGTGGTCGCCCCGCTCTACCTCGTCGGATCGGTGATCATCTCGTACCTGTCGGCGGTCGGCATCGGCGTGCTGTTCTTCCAGGTCCTGCTCGGACAGCAATTGCATTGGAGCGTGCCAGGATTGGCGTTCGTCGTGTTGGTCGCGGTCGGCGCGGACTACAACATGCTGCTGGCGTCGCGGTTGCGTGAGGAGTCGGCGCGGGGCGTCCGGTCCGGCGTCATCCGCACGGTGCGGTCCACCGGTGGCGTGATCACGGCGGCCGGGTTGATCTTCGCCGCATCGATGTTCGGCCTGCTGTTCTCGAGCATCGGCACGGTCGTGCAGGGCGGCTTCGTGATCGGCATCGGCATCCTGGTCGACACCTTCCTGGTGCGCACCATCACCGTGCCCGCGATCGCGGCGCTGGTCGGGCGGGCGAGTTGGTGGCCCTCGCAGCCGTGGCTGCCGGAGGCCGCCGACGATGATGCGCCAGAGAAGAAGACGGTGTTCGACGCCGTCGCGGAGACCTAGAGAGCGGTTCGCGGGTGCCCGGGTCAGGGCAGTGGTGGCATGAAGCTGCGAACCGTGGCCATGGTGCCCTCGATGGAGTCGCGCGTCGCGGGATCGAGGATGGCGATCGGGTCCATGCCGTGCACCGGATCCACCGACGTGGGCCGGTTCAGCGGATTGTCGTAGCGCGAATAGCCCGAGTCCACCATCGGCTGCAGCACGCTGTCGATCTGATCCACGAAGCCGTCGGACATGCCGATGTAGCGCAGCGGCAGCGTCAACGGCAGGTGGTTGACCGGGATCAGGTACGTGGTCGTGGTCGCGCCCTTGGAGTTGACGGTGGTCCGCATGTTCTGCGGCGGCACGTCACCGGGCCCGGTGAAGGCGGCAGGGGTGTGCACGATCGCCGACGCGGCGAAGGCGTTGGCGTCGGCCACCAGATTGTCCGGTCGGTCGGGGAAGTCGGAGAGACCGTCGTACGTGGCGATGACGCGGTTGCTGTCGTACTGGCTCTCCACCGGTTTCGGCATGGTGTAGTCGATGAACGGGATGTAGCTTCCCGGCGGGAAGATGCCGGCGAGGAAGCTCTTGCCGAACGCGTGATAGCCCGTCGGATCGCCGATCGTGGTGAACTGCAGCTTGTCCGGCGGCGGCGCCTTCGGATCGTTGGCGAGCCGGACCTGTTCCTGGTCGAGTGCCAGAGTGCCCTGGGAGAGGCCGACGGCGGCGGCGGGCGCCGAGCCGTTGCGGATCGCCGTGTCCAGGCTCTTCGTCGCGTCGTCGGCGGCCACGCCGATGGTCACCCGGTCAGGGGAGTAGCCCTTCGGAAGGAACATCGACGGCACCCAGCTGAACGGCGCACCGGCCGGGTAGTCGATGAGGTCCCGCTTGGCGCCTGGGAAGTATTCGTTGCCCGCCCGGTTCGTGTAGTCGACCCACGGGATGCCGGGCGGCCGCGCGCCACCGAGTGCGTAGACGACCTGTGCCGTTGAGCCGGGGCCCACCGGCGACGGGGCCGGATTCGGGTTCGGGAAGAGCGGATCGGCGACGGCCACGCCTGCGCCCAAGCCGCCTGCTGAGCCGACGACTCCCAGTGCGATGGCCCAAGCGAGCAGTCGTCTCATCTCGTCATCCTCAACAGCCGATCCTCCCGTGGAGCTCCGGCAATGGTAGTGCCCTCAGTGCGCGAAAACCACGATCAATTCGCGGTTTTCGGCTCCCACGTTACTGCAGCCCGCAACGTGATGCTTCTCTGGAAGCCTCCTGTCTACAGGCCCGTGGCCCCGATCACGATCAGAACGCAGCCGACCCCGGCCAGCAGCGCGGCGACCTCGCGGCGGCGGCGCGACCGGATCCAGTCGTTGAGCGCGGTCATTGACGCTCGCGTCTTTTCCGGCGCCAGCAAGTAGGCCGCCAGCGGGATCTCCACCAGCGCGAAGGCCACGACGTTGAATGCCAGCAGTGCGCCGGCTTGGGTCGTCGCCGTGGTGCCCGAGGCGAGGATGACGGCCAACGCCGCCAGGTAGTCGACGGACGGCAGCGCGATCCCGAGGCCCGCCACCGCCGCGACCCACAACGAGCGACCCTTGAGCAGGTGCCTGACCCGCGTCGACAGCCGTCCCGGACCGTCCGTCGCCACCGGCGGGTGCCCGGCCGCCGAACCGGCCCGCCAGGATGTTCGTGGCCACCACGGCCGAGCCGAGCAGGGCCAGCACGCCGATCGCGATCTGGACCTTGGGCAGGGTGAAGTGCTTCGACTCCAGCAGCCTCGGCTGAAGGACGAACAGCACGACCAGGCCGACGCTGATCCCCATCGCGAAGCCGCCGGACAGAAATGCCAGCAGCTGCAGCATGGGTCTCGGCCGGTTCAGCATCAGCACCGTCATGCCGATCCGGAACGGCTCAAGGCTGATTGCGACGGCCATCACCAGGATGGTGATCCACATGACGGGTTGGCGGCGCGGGCCGCCTATGCGTCCAATCTGGCGAACTGCTGGTGCCGGTACTGGTCGACGCACGCGGCCCGTCTGATCTTGCCGCTCGTCGTGGTGGGGATCGACCCGGGTCCCACCAGCACCAGGTCCGCGACGTTCAGGCCGTGCGACTTCGAGATGGCGGTCGTGACGTCGTTCTTGACGACGCTGAGCTTGTGCATCGCCTCCTCGTCGGAGTCGCCACGCTTCTTGACCTCGATGATGGTGACCAGCTTCTCCGTGTGCTCCACCGGCACCGATATCGCCGCGACCCGACCACCCGTGATCTCCTGGACCGTGGCCTCGATGTCCTCGGGGTAGTGGTTGCGCCCGTACACGATCAACAGGTCCTTCATCCGGCCCACGATGAACAACTCGTCCTCGGAGATGAAACCGAGGTCGCCCGTTCTCAGCCACGGACCCTCGGGCGTGCCAGCGGACGGGTCGGGAAGCAGCCCGCCGAACGTGCGCTCCGTCTCCTCGGGCTTGTTCCAGTAGCCGCTCGCCACGTTCTCGCCGTGCACCCAGATCTCGCCGACCGTGCCCGCCGGCACATTCCCCGCGGGTGTCGGGATCGACGATCCGCACGATCGGCGATTCCGGCACGCCGTAGCTGATCAGCGGGCTGCCGGCCTCGCTCGCACACCGCTCGGCGGTGCCCGCGGCCAGCTTCTCGGGGTCGAAGTCGACCACCACCGGTGCACCACCGGTGGCCGCCGTCGAGACGTACACGGTGGCCTCGGCCATGCCGTAGGACGGCGTCATCATGTCGTCGCGGAAGCCGAACCGGGCGAAACGGTCGACGAACCGCTCCAGCGTGGCGGGATGGACCCGTTCGGCACCGCTGACGAGGGTCAGCACGCCCCCGAGGTCGAGGCCGGCCATCTCTTCGTCCGATGTCTTGCGCACGGCGAGCTCGAAGGCGAAGTTCGGCCCCGCCGAGTACGCATGGGTGTTCGAGGCCAGCGCCTGAACCCAGCGGGCCGGCCGCTGAAGGAACGCCACCGGGCTCATGATCTCGGCGTGGTAGCCGCCGAGGATCGGCGCGATGACCGCCAGCATCAATCCCATGTCGTGGTAGAAGGGCAGCCACGACACGATGGTGGTGTCGGGCGGCGCGACCCCTCCGAGGTCCGGGAAGTAGTCGGCCATCAGCTGCTCGAAGTTGGCCGCGAGGTTGCGGTCGGAGATCTTCACCCCGGCCGGTGCGCGGGTCGAACCGGAGGTGTACTGCAGGTAGGCGGTGTCCGGTGCGTCCTTGATCCTGGCGCCTGCGCCGTTCCTGGCATTCAGGTCGAGCGCGTCGATCTCGATGACCGTCGGGACGGCGTCGCCGATCAGCTCCTCGACGTACTCGGTGACACTCGGCGCCACCGCGGACGTGGTGAGGATGACGGAGGGCTCCGTGTCGGCGAGGACGGCGCTGACCCGCTCGTCGTGGGAGCCGATCTGCGGGACCGAGAGCGGGACCGCGATGAACCCGGCCTGTATCGCGCCGAGGAACGCTGCGATGTAGTCGAGGCCCTGCGGAGCGAGTATCACGGCCCTGTCCCCGGTCGAACCGTGACGCCTGACCTCGTTTGCGACGTTGAGCGTCCTGCGATACGCCTGAGACCACGTCAGGGTTTCGGCGACGCCCGCCCAGTCCCGCTCGTAGTCGGTGTAGGTGAACGCCGCGTCATTGGGCTGCAGACTCGCACGCTCGCGGAGAATGGAGAGAAGAGTCGGCGAAGGCATGGGCGTCAGGTTACCGTCCTGGCCTCCGGAGCGTGACTCCTGGCACCGCCGTTGTGACACTGTGCAACGGCTGAAAGCATTTGCCCGTGAGCGGGAGTCGGCGATGTGACTGTCGCCGACCGGCTTTGAGCTCGTGCGGATCGAGACCGTGGCGGCAACGCCCGTCCGCGACGATCATGGTGCCGTGCCCCCCGTACAGACCGCCTTGCCCGTCGTCGACGTCCGCGAGGATCCTGCCGTGCTGCGCGAGCGCCTGCGCACGGTCGCTCACGAGGTCGGCTTCTTCTACCTCACCGGGCACGGCGTCCCCGAACGGCTCACCGACCGGCTGCTGACCGAGGCCCGGCGCCTGTTCGCGCTGCCGCAGGCCGAGAAGGATGCGGTCGCGATGCGCAACAGCCCGCACTTCCGCGGCTACACCCGCCTCGGCGGGGAACTCACCGGCGGCGTGGTCGACTGGCGCGAGCAGATCGACATCGGACCTCAGCGCAGCCCGATCGGGGGCGCAGGCCACCCGGACTACCTGTGGCTGCAGGGTCCGAACCAGTGGCCGTCCGCGCTGCCGGAGTTGCCTGCGGTGGTCGCCGAGTGGGATACCGCACTGGCCGAGGTCGGACGAACACTGTTACGGCACTGGGCCACGTCGCTCGGCAGCCGAGAGGACGTCTTCGACGAGGCGTTCGCCGACACCCCCGCGACGCTGATCAAGATCGTGCGCTACCCCGCGCAGGCCGAGAGCCCGCAGGGCGTCGGTGCGCACCGCGACGCGGGCGTGCTCACGCTGCTGCTGGCGGAGCCGGGCAGCCGCGGCCTCGAGGTGCGTGGCCCGCAGCGACGACGGCCGGAGTGGATCGAGGTGGATCCGCTGCCCGGTGCGTTCATCGTCAACATCGGCGAGATGCTCGAGGTCGCCAGCGGCGGCTATCTGCGCGCCACCGAGCACCGGGTCAAGCTCTCCGCAAGGGAGCGCATCTCGGTGCCCTATTTCTTCAACCCGCGCCTCGATGCGCAGATCCCCGTGCTGACCCTGCCCGACGAGTTGGCGGCCCTGGCGCGCGGCGTCACGGCCGATCCGTCCAACGAACGGATCTTCTCGGTGTACGGCCGCAACGCGTGGAAGAGCCGACTGCGGGCCCACCCCGACGTCGCCGCCGCGCACGGATACCTCGTGTGAAGATGGAGATGCCATGAGCAGTACCGATCTCAACCCCGCCGCACTGCGCGAGGCGTTCGGTTACTTTCCTTCCGGTGTGATCGCGATCGCCGCCGAGGTCGACGGCATCCTGGTCGGATTGGCCGCGAGCACGTTCGTTCCGGTGTCGCTGGACCCGCCGCTGGTGTCGTTCTGCGTGCAGAACTCGTCGACCACGTGGCCCAAGCTGAAGGACCTGCCGGTGCTGGGGATCAGCCTGCTCGGCGAGTCGCACGACGCGGCGGCACGCTCGTTGGCCGCCAAGACCGGCGACCGCTTCGCGGGCCTGGAGACGAAGTCGACCGACCGGGGTGCGGTGTTCATCCACGGCACCAGCGTGTGGCTGGAGAGCGCCATCGAAGCACCTGGTCCCGGCGGGTGATCACACGATCGTCGTACTACGGGTTCACGACATCACCGTGCACGAGGACGTGCCGCCGATCGTCTTTCACCGGAGTACGTTCCGCCGGCTGGACGGCTAGCTCCAGCGGCTGGCCGTCAGGGCCTGGCGCCGAGTTCCTCGCGGTAGCCGTCGACTCTTCGCTCGAGCTCCGCCGCGTCCTCCGGCCTGCCCTCCTTGCGCGCCAGCGCGGCGCGTGCGGAGAGTTCGCGGATCGCAGTGCGAATGTCGTTGACGCTCTGGGTTTCTCCAGTGCTCATCGGGCCGCCTTTCGTCGTTGATTGGCTGCTGTCCGAGCCTACGCTCCAACGGGAAGTGTTAACGCCTGAAGAGCTTGTTCCCGAGCCACACGACCGGGTCGTATTTGCGGTCGGCGACGCGTTCCTTCATCGGGATCAGCGCGTTGTCGGTGATCTTGATGTGCTCGGGGCAGACCTCGGTGCAGCACTTGGTGATGTTGCAGAACCCCAGCCCGAAGTCCTCCTGGGCCATGTCCTTGCGGTCGACCGTGTCGAGCGGGTGCATGTCGAGTTCGGCGACGCGCATGAGGTACCGCGGACCGGAGAACGCCTGCTTGTTCTCCTCGTGGTCACGCACGACGTGGCAGGTGTTCTGGCACAGGAAGCACTCGATGCACTTGCGGAACTCCTGGCTCCGGTTCACGTCCACCTGCTGCATCCGGTAGTCGCCGGGCTGCAGGTCCTTCGGCGGCGTGAACGACGGGATCTCGCGTGCCTTGGTGTAGTTGAAGGACACGTCGGTGACCAGGTCGCGCATGACGGGGAACGTCCGCATCGGCGTCACGGTCACGGTCTCGTCCTCGCCGAACGTCGACATCCTGGTCATGCAGAGCAGCCGCGGGCGGCCGTTGATCTCCGCCGAGCAGGAGCCGCACTTGCCTGCCTTGCAGTTCCACCGCACCGCCAGATCGCCGGCCTGAGTGGCCTGGATCCGGTGAATGATGTCGAGGACGACCTCGCCCTCGTTCACCTCGACGGTGTAGTCCTGCAGTGCTCCGCCCGTCTCGTCGCCGCGCCAGACGCGCATGCTCGCGTTATAGCTACCGCTACCCATGCTCAGCTGCTCCGTTCCGGGTGTTCGGCCAGTTCACCGTCGGTGTAGTACTTCTCCAGCTCGGACAGCTCGAAGCACCCGAGCAGATCGGGGCGCATGGGTGTCTGTGGCTCGGGAGTGACCGTCGACGTCGGGCACGACGGGATCGCCGCCACCCGCCCGGCACACCAGCAGCGTGTTGCGCCAGTTGGCGTCCATCTGGGGGTAGTCGTCGCGGGTGTGCCCGCCGCGGCTCTCGGTGCGCTGCAGTGCCGCCTCGGCCACGCACTCGCTGACCAGCAGCATGTTGCGCATGTCGATGGCCAGGTGCCAGCCGGGGTTGAACAGCCTGTCGCCTGCCACGGAGACGTTGTGCAGCCGCGCCTTGAGCTCGCGGAGCTTGTCCAACGCGGCCTGGATCTCGTCTGCCTTGCGGATGATCCCGACCAGGTCGTTCATCGACTGCTGCAGCTCGGCGTGCAGCGTGTACGGGTTCTCCGGGTTGGGGTGCTCGTCGAACGGTGCAAGCGCCATCTGCGTCGCGGCCTCGACGGCGTGCTCGTGCACCTTCGGCCGCTCGGGAAGCGCCCGCACGTAGTCGGCCGCACCCAGTCCGGCGCGACGGCCGAACACCAGCAGGTCCGACAGCGAGTTGCCGCCGAGCCGGTTGGAGCCGTGCATGCCGCCCGAGCACTCGCCGGCGGCGAACAGCCCCGGCGTGGTCGCGGCGCCGCTGTCGGGATCGACCTCGATACCGCCCATGACGTAGTGGCAGGTCGGACCGACCTCCATCTCGTCCTTGGTGATGTCGACCTCGGCCAGCTCCATGAACTGGTGGTACATCGACGGCAGTCGGCGCTTGATCTCCTCGACCGGGATGCGGGAGGCGATGTCGAGGTAGACGCCACCGTGCGGGGTGCCGCGGCCCGCCTTCACCTCGGAGTTGATGGCGCGTGCCACCTCGTCGCGGGGCAGCAGGTCAGGCGTGCGGCGCGCGGAGTCGTTGTCCTTGAGCCACTGGTCGGCCTCTTCCTCGGTCTCCGCGTACTGGCCCTTGAAGACTTCGGGGATGTAGTCGAACATGAACCGCTTGCCCTCGGAGTTCTTCAGCACTCCGCCGTCGCCGCGCACGCCCTCGGTGACGAGGATGCCCTTGACGGACATCGGCCACACCATGCCGGTGGGGTGGAACTGGATGAACTCCATGTTGATCAGCGAGGCGCCTGCGCGCAGCGCGAGGGCGTGTCCGTCGCCGGTGTACTCCCACGAGTTCGACGACACCTTGAACGACTTGCCGATGCCGCCGGTGGCGAGCACCACCGCGGGTGCGTCGAACAGGATGAAGTTTCCGGACTCGCGCCAGTAGGCAAGGGCGCCCGCGATCTTGTCGCCGTCCCCCCTTGATCAACTCGGTGACGCTGCACTCGTGGAAGACCTTGATCCGGGCTTCGTAGTCACCGAGTTCGGCCTTGTCCTCCTGCTGCAGCGAGACGATCTTCTGCTGCATGGTGCGGATGATCTCGAGGCCCGTGCGGTCGCCGACGTGCGCGAGGCGTGCGTAGGTGTGGCCGCCGAAGTTGCGCTGACTGATCCGGCCGTCCTTGGTGCGGTCGAAGAGCGCCCCGTAGGTCTCGAGCTCCCACACCCGGTCGGGGGCCTCCTGCGCGTGCAGTTCGGCCATCCGCCAGTTGTTCAGGAACTTGCCGCCCCGCATGGTGTCGGCGAAGTGGATCTGCCAGGTGTCCTTGGCGTTGGCGTTCTTCATCGCGGCCGCGCAGCCACCCTCGGCCATCACGGTGTGGGCCTTTCCGAACAGTGACTTGGTCACCACGGCGACGCGCAAGCCCCGCTCGCGTGCCTCGATCACCGCTCGAAGCCCTGCGCCGCCGGCACCGATCACGACCACGTCGTATTCGTGCCGCTCCAGCTCAGCCATTAAACCTCACTCGCTATTCGGGACTAAGAAATGAATTGTCTTGTCAGCCAATGAATCTCAGGTCGGAGATGGTGCCGCTGGCCACCAGCATCACGTAGAAGTCGGTCAACATCAGGGTGCCGAGCGTGATCCAGGCGTACATCTTGTGCCGGGTGTTGAGCCTGCTCACCTGAGTCCAGAGCCAGTAGCGGACCGGATGCTTGGAGAAGTGCTTGAGCCTTCCGCCGACCACGTGGCGGCAGGAGTGGCAGGACAGCGTGTAGATCCACAGCATCACGACGTTGACGACGAGAATGATGTTGCCCAAACCGAATCCGAAGCCGGACGGCGACTGGAACGCCTCGATCGCGTCGTAGGTGTTGATCACCGAGATGATGCCCGCGATGTAGAAGAAGTACCGGTGGGTGTTCTGGATGATCAGCGGAAGTCGGGTCTCGCCGGTGTATTTCGCGTGCGGCTCGGCCACCGCGCAGGCGGTCGGCGACTGCCACACCGACCGGTAGTAGGCCCCGCGGTAGTAGTAGCAGGTCAGCCGGAACAGCAGCAGGAAGGGCAGCGACAGCGCCGCGTAGGGCAGCCACCACACATCCGGAAGGAACTGGCCGAAGTGGCTGGCCTCCGGCGTACACCCGGTGCTGACGCACGGCGAGTAGAACGGCGTCAGGTAGTGGTAGGCGGGAACGTAGTAGTTGTTCTGCAGGAACGCCCGCACCGTCGCGTAGATGACGAACGCGGCGAAGCCCAGATCCACGATCAGCGGCGACTGCCACCACCGGTCGGTGCGCAGTGTGCGCTGGGGGATCTCGGCCCGGGTGGGGGAGAAGACGCCGGTGCCGGGGCGATCGGCGGTGGGTGCGCTCACTGAATCTCCTCGATTTCAATCGTGGTGAAGCCAGGTGGACGGTAGCCGAACGCCGTCGGGCGGCCGAACTCAGTGAGGCCTAACTTTGCGCGCAAGCGCTCATCGCTTCCTTCGGCTCAGAGCGCAAGCGCTCATCGCGTGCCGCCGAGACCCTCGTCGTCTACGTCCTGCCAGAAGTCGCTGGCGTACTGCGTGTCCGGGATGCCGATCTTCTCGCCGACGTGGTGGTGCTGGCCCGCGTCGCGCGCGAGTTCCAGTTCCTCGGCGTCGATGTCGAGCCGGTCGATGTCGTTGAGAATGCGCTCGGCATCGTTGACGATTCGCCGCATCGCAGGGGAGTCGCCGTAGCGTGATGCGAGTGAGGTCACGCACCGCCGCAAGCCGCCGATCAACTCGTGTAGCTGGGCAAGTTCAGTTGTGGTGGACAACGGGCCAGACCTCCTTGGGCTGAAGGGTGTCACGAATCACATTACGACAATTGATGCTAGCCACATCATCGGATCAAGCGTGACACGAGTCACGTTCGACGAGTGGAGGTAGACGAGGTGTCCAAGCAGGTTCTTCAAGATCGCGCGGCAGCGCTGCTGGCGTTGCACGTGCCAGGAAATCCGGTGATTCTTCCGACGGTGTGGGATGCCTGGTCGGCCAATCTGGCCGTCGCGGCGGGGTTTGCCGCACTCACCGTCGGCAGTCATCCGGTGGCCGACTCGATCGGCAAAGACGACGGCGAGGGGATGTCGTTCGACGACCTGACCGATCGCGTCGCGCAGATCACCGGCGCGGTCGACGTGCCGATCTCCGTCGACATCGAATCCGGCTACGGCGAGTCGCCGCAACGCCTGATCGACGGGCTGCTCGCGGCGGGTGCGGTCGGGCTGAACATCGAGGACGTCGTGCACAAGGAGGGCGAGCGGCTGCGCACCGCCGAGGAGCACGCAGCGTTGGTTGGCGAGCTGCGGAAGGCGGCCGACGCTGCCGACGTGCACGTGGTGATCAACGCCCGCACGGATCTGTTCTTCCGCAAGGACGGCGATGACGCCGATCGCGTCGACCGGGCGATCGCTCGCCTGAAGCTGGCCGCAGAGGCGGGCGCCGACAGCCTCTATCCGGTCGGCCGCCACGATCCGGACACGCAACGGCGACTTTGCGCCGAACTGCCGTTGCCGATCAACGCGATCGCGATACCGGAGCAGGACGACCCGGCGTCGTTCGGCCCGCTGGGCGTTGGCCGGATCAGTTTCGGTCCGTTCCTGCAGCGCGCGCTGACGGGTCGGGCCGAGGAGATCCTGGCGCGCTGGAGCTAGCGCGTTTCCCGGCCGTTCGACTGGTCGGCTTAGCATGCCGCCCGTGAAGGACGACGACGGCGGACGGCAGGACTGGCACGACCGCCAGGGCGTCATGTGGGCCGCGGGCGCGGCCGCGGTCGCCCTGGTGGGTCTGCTGGTCTTCGCGGTCATTCGGGCGTCGGACGATTCCTCGCGCCCGCCGAACTTCGCGCCGCCCGACACGTCGGAGTCCACGTCGGAGCCTTCGACGTGGTCGACCTCGACGACGTCGACCAGTTACACGGTGCCGAGTGTGCAGACGAGTGAACCGGACGTGCCCGGGCCGGGGCCGGCAACGACCCCGCCGACGGACGATTCGGGGCCGGACACCGACACGTCGACGACGTCCACCACGACCTCCAACCCGTACAACACCACGACGCCCACCAATGCCGGGCATGTCTGAGGCCGCTCACAATCCGGCCGAACGACAGGTGAGCACACCGTGATGGACGCTTCACACGACGCGACATGACGGCAATATCGACTTCCTAGCCTTCGGTCATGCGTTCTCCGAAGACCGTCGTCCTGGTCGGCCACGGCATGGTCGGCCACCGATTCGTGGAGGCGCTGCGCTCCCGCGACGGGTCTGGCGAGTGGCGCGTCACCGTGCTGGCCGAGGAGGACGACGCCGCCTATGACCGCGTCGGGCTCACCGGCTACACCGAGCACTGGGACCGCACCAGGCTTGCGCTGCCGGGCAATCGGTATGTGGGCGACGACCTCGTCGAGCTGATCCTGCGGGACCGGGTCACCAGGATCGACCGGTCGGCCAGGTACGTCACGACGGCGCTGGGCCGCCGCATCTCCTACGACGCGCTGGTGCTCGCCACGGGGTCCTACGCCTTCGTGCCGCCCGTGCCGGGACACGACCTGCCGGGCTGCCACGTGTATCGGACCCTGGACGACCTCGACGCCATTCGCGCCGACGCCGCGCGTGCCACGGAGACGGGCAGCCGGTCCGGAGTCGTGATAGGCGGCGGTCTTCTCGGCCTCGAGGCCGCGAATGCCTTGCGCCAGTTCGGCTTGCAAGCGCACATCGTGGAGCGGGCGCCGCGCCTGATGAGCCAACAGCTCGACGAGGCCGGTGGTGCGCTGTTGCGCCGGATGGTCAGCGGTCTCGGCATCTCGGTGCATCTCGACGTCGGCACCGACTCGATCGAACGACTCGGCGACGACGCGCTGCGGGTCGCGCTCGGCGACGGCACGCACGTCGACACCGGTGTGGTGGTCTTCGCGGCGGGTGTGCGGCCGCGCGACGAGCTCGCCAGGTCAGCCGGGCTGGCCCTCGCCGACCGCGGCGGCGTGCTCACCGACTCATCCTGCGCCACAGCGGATCCCATGGTCTACGCGATCGGCGAGGTGGCCGCCGTCGACGGGCGTTGTTACGGCCTGGTGGGGCCGGGCTACACCAGCGCCGAGGTGGTGGCCGACCGCCTGATGGGGGGCGCCGCCGAGTTCGGTGAGGCGGACACCTCGACCAAGCTGAAACTGCTTGGCGTGGACGTCGCGAGCTTCGGCGATGCCATGGCCGCCACACCGGACTGCCTCGAGGTGGTGATCAACGACGCGGTCAACCAGACCTACGCCAAGCTGGTGCTGTCCGACGACGCCGCCACACTGCTCGGCGGCATCCTGGTCGGCGACGCCTCCGCCTACGGCGTGCTTCGGCCGATGGTCGGCGAACGTCTGCCCGGCGACCCGTTGGCGATCATCGCGCCGAACGGAAGTGCGTCAGGCGCAGCACAACTCGGCGTCGCGGCACTGCCCGCCGCAGCGCAGGTCTGTTCCTGCAACAACGTGACCAAGGGCGAACTCACCGACGCGATCGCAAGCGGGTGCGCGGACGTACCCGCCTTGAAGGGCTGCACGAAGGCGGGCACGTCGTGTGGGTCCTGCGTGCCACTGCTCAAGCAGCTGCTCGAGGCCGAGGGCGTCGAACAGTCCAAGGCGCTGTGCGAACACTTCTCGCAGTCGCGGGCCGAGCTCTTCGAGATCGTCTCGGCCACCTCGGTCCGCACGTTCTCCGGCCTCGTCGAACGGTTCGGCACCGGAAGGGGCTGCGACATCTGCAAACCCGTCGTCGCATCGATCCTGGCCTCGACGAGTAGCGAGCACATCCTCGACGGCGAGCAGGCCTCGCTGCAGGACACCAACGACCACTTCCTGGCGAACATCCAACGCAACGGCAGCTATTCGGTGGTGCCGCGCGTGCCCGGCGGCGACATCACCGCCGAGCAGCTGATCCTGATCGGTGAGATCGCCCGCGACTTCGGTCTGTACACCAAGATCACCGGCGGCCAGCGGATCGACATGTTCGGCGCGAGCGTCGACCAGCTGCCCGAGATCTGGCGGCGACTGGTCGACGGCGGCATGGAGTCCGGTCATGCGTACGGCAAGGCGCTGAGGACGGTGAAGAGTTGCGTCGGAAGTGACTGGTGCCGGTACGGACAGCAGGACTCGGTGCAGATGGCGATCGACCTCGAGCTGCGCTACCGCGGACTGCGCGCCCCGCACAAGTTCAAGATGGGGGTGTCGGGATGTGCCCGCGAGTGCGCGGAGGCGCGCGGCAAGGACGTCGGCGTGATCGCCACCGAGACCGGCTGGAACCTCTACGTCGGTGGCAACGGCGGCATGACGCCGAGGCACGCCGAACTGCTCGCGGGTGACCTCGACGACGAGACACTGGTCCGCTACGTCGACCGGTTCCTGATGTTCTACGTCCGCACCGCGGACCGGTTGCAGCGCACCGCGCCCTGGATCGAGGGACTCGAAGGCGGCATCGAGCATCTGCGTGACGTCGTCTGCAATGACTCCTTGGGTCTGGCAGCGGAGTTCGAGGAGGCCGTGGCCCGCCACGTCGAGGGTTACGCCTGCGAGTGGAAGGGCGTGCTCGACGATCCCGACAAGCTGTCGCGCTTCGTGTCGTTCGTCAACGCGCCCGACGTCGCCGACCCCACCGTCGCCTTCACCGAACGCTCCGGCCGCAAGGTGCCGATGGGCATGCCCAAGTTCCGTCCGCTTCAGGAGACCACGTGACCCTGCTCGAGCACCTCGACGACATCGATGTCCGCGACGACCCGGCGTGGACGACCGCGTGCCCCTATCACCGGCTGGTGCCCGGCCGTGGCGTTGGCGTGCTGCTGCCCGACGGGGCTCAGGTGGCGCTCTTCCGCCTCGACGACGGGTCACTGCACGCGGTGGGCAACATCGACCCCTTCTCGGGTGCCGCGGTGATGTCGCGGGGCATCGTCGGTGACCGGTCGGGCCGCGCCTGCGTCCAGACGCCGATCAAGAAGCAGGCCTTCGCATTCGACGACGGTGAGTGCTTGGACGACCCTTCGATTTCGGTGCTCGTCTACCGCACGCGGCTGACCGCCGACGGGGACGTGCAGGTGGCTGTCTAGCGCCGCTCGACGGAGCGCTTTCCCACGCGTCGAACTACGCTCTCGTTCACTTTTGCGGCCTGGTGTACGCGTAAGGTTGGCCATTCACCGGGCGGACCAAAGGGGCAGGCAGCGTGAGCAATCCGGACGGCCCGCGTGTACAGAACGACTCGGTTGTGGCGGTCGATGTCGTGTTGGAGCCCGACGAGACCATGACGGTGCGAGCTCGTGGGGTGAACACCCGACTGCTCGCCGTCCATCCCGAGGGTTTCGCGCTCGATGCCGATCATCAGCCGCATGTCACAATCTTGCAGCGGTTCGTCCGCGCGGCCGATCTGAACGAGCTCTACGCGGCAGCCAACGATGTCTTTGCCTCCGAAGATGCGACCGCCTGGACCTTGACGGCTTCGAAGGCGTACTACATCCCCTCGCCGCCAATCGGCCTCGCGGGCATCGTCGTTGAACGCAGTGACGATCTAGTCAGATTGCAACAGAAACTGATCGACGCGATGACGCCCTTTACGGTTCCGACCGGAACCGTCGACGCATTCGCGAGCACGCAGCAAGGTCGCGACATCCAAGAGTTCCTGGTGCAGTACGTCACGACCTTCGTGCCCGCCGCATCGGGCGACAACTTCAATCCGCACGTCACCACGGGAGCAGGTCCGCTGACCTACCTGGACGAGATGATGGCCGAGCCGTTTGAAGCGTTCACCTTCTCACCGGTCGGAGCCTCGGTGTACCAACTGGGCACGTTTGGCACCGCGCAAATCAAGCTCGCCGCGCTGACCTTGAAACCCGCAGAGTCCACGTAGCGACTGAACGATCCGAACTGTTGCCACGGTGGGGGCCACCAGCAGTGGGACTACGTCCTGCCACCCGGTTCCCGGCATGAGGGCTCCGCCCAAGTCTGACAACGGCTCTCGGCGATGTTCTTGGGATCGGTAGACCACTGAGCGTGGTCCGCTTGCTGTGAGGCCGACGAAGGCCCGACAGCAACGACAGGAGCCAACCATGACCCGACTGTCGCGATTTACGCGTGATCCCCGGACACACGGGCCTGCGCAGGAGAAAGATCCCAGCCTTATGAGGCGATTGATCATGGGGATGGCAGCCGCTGCGCTGGTGTCCGGCATGGGCTTGGCCGTGGGCGCAGGTACCGCCCAGGCCGACGATGGCGGCTGGGGCCCAGCCCAACATTGGTGCCCAGGGGAGCAACCAGTGCCGGTGACCGGCAATCACATCACCGACCCATTGAATTGGGACTGGAATGTCTGCCACACCTACTACTTCCTGTGGCCGGGGATGGGCAATGTCTCCAACATGATTTGGGACGGAGACAATCCCCCACCGAAGCCTCCGCCTCCGGTTGGTATTTATTGCGACCCGGGGACGTTCTTCGGAAATTGTCGGATAGGCGACCACCCATAGCGCCATTCAGTGTCGTCAAGTTGCCTCATGTCAAGATGCGCGCGAAGGGCAGTTCGTTGCCTCACGTGAACGTGCGCGCTTGGTGACTGGGGCGGGGACGCCCGCTGGGGCTTTGCTGGTGGTCAGGGTGAAGAGCTGGGTGGTCAATGCCTGAATCTGGCGTTGGGTGGCGGCTGGATTGATCAGCGAGTAGGTCCGCTTGAGCGCCACGATGCGGTCCACGGTCATGCCCGGGTGGTCGGTCGCACGGCGAAACGGGGTGGTGGCCTTATCGTGTTTCCTGGACACCTTCGCGCCTTTGCGGACTTTGGATAGCAGTTTCTGCTGGGGGTGGAAGTAGTTGGTGAGCTTCGACTGCAGTTGCCAGATCTCGTTGAGCAGCAAGAGTTCTGCCGCGGTGTCGTAGCGGTAGTAGCCGACCACGGTGCGGACCACCACCCAGTTCTTCTGCTCGACGTGGCAGCCGTCGTTCTTGTTGCCCGGCCGTGACCGGGTGAAGGTGATGCGGCGGTCTTGGCACCATGCCAGTAGTTCGTCGTTGATGAATTCCGATCCATTGTCGGAGTCCACGCCCAGGATCGGGAACGGCATTCTGCCGGCGATGTCGTTGAGGGCCGCCAGCACGCATTTGGCCTCTCTGCTGGGCACCGAGCGGTTCTCGGTCCACCCGGTGGCGATGTCGGTGACCGTCAGCGTGAACGCGTGGCCTCCACCCCGGTTGCCGCCGTCGTGGAAGACCGTGTCGATCTCGACGAAGCCGGGCACGGCGTCATCCCATTCAGCCCAGGTGCGCACCGGGATCTGACTTTTGAGCAGCGACCCCGGCTTGGTGCCCACGCGTCCTCTGATCTTGCATCTGGCCCGCTCATCGGCCAGGCGGCGATCGATGGTGGCCGCCGACATCGCCACCAGCAGTGCCGCGGTCTCGTCACTGATGACCAACTCCCCGAAGTGGCGCAGCACGGCAACTAGCTCTGTGAGTATCGGTGCGAGCCGTTTGCCGGCCGGCATGCCGAGCACCGTCCAGCAGACCGTCAGCGCAGCGATGACCTCGGGTCCGTACCTCACCGGCCGGGGACCGCGCATGGTAACGACCGTGGGCGGCGCCAACGCAGCGTTGAGCGCCTTACGGGCATGGCTGCGATGCCACCC
>CAVTKI010000002.1:0-86291 GCA_963735245.1 uncultured Actinomycetota bacterium | reverse complement strand
CTCCCAGGAACACCAGGTAAACCAACCGGCGCCTGCCAGTTTCACGATCTCGAACGCCGACACCGAGGCTCGCACCAGCGCTCCGGCGCCGAGCGCGACGGCCACGATCTGGAGGTACGCCCCCACGGCGTTCCCCGCGACGGTCAGCAGGGCCTCACGTCGGCCGACGGTCAGCGCCCTGACCGACCGTGAACAGCACGCTGGGCCCGGGAATCACGATCACCAGAAAGGAAATCAGCGCGAACGCGAGCAGATGGTTCATGGTCGGCACCTCGTAACGATAACGACGGCGAGCGCTCGCCGTCTGGGCTGCGGCGCTATCCCAGCTGGCCCGGCCGGTAGTCACCGGCAGGCTGCCGGACGATGACGTTCCCGCGGTTGAACGCGTTGATGAGCGCGATGGTGAAGACGAGTGCGGCAAGCTGATCCTCGTCGAAATGGCTTGCGGCGTTCGCCCAAGCGTCGTCGGTGACGCCGCCGGCCCCATCGGCGATGCGGGTGCCCTGCTCGCAGAGTTCCAGGGCAGCGCGCTCGGCGTCGGTGAACACCGTGGCCTCCCGCCACGTCGCGACCAGATTCAGCCGCGTCGACGTCTCGCCGGCCTTGGCCGCGTCCTTGGTGTGCATGTCGAGGCAGAACCCACAGCCGTTGATCTGGCTGGCGCGAATCCGCACCAGTTCCTGCGTCGCGGCGGGCAGCGTCGAACCCTTGATCACCTGTCCCGGCCGCCACCAGGTGTGGCGTGACCTTGCGGGCAACGGGATTGGTGAAGAAGTCCAGGCGAGCATCCACGATGGACCTCCAGGTGTTGTAGTTGGTGGGGCGTACCTCCTGAGTACGACGACGCAGTCCGCCGGAACGTCAGGCGCCGCTGACCTCACATTTCGGTGCGCTGATTCGTCGAAGTGGTGAGCGCAGTTGCAATGAAGGAGCGGCGGCGCGATGACGACATCACCGGACCAGGACACCGGAGATCCGATCCGACCCTGAGCGTGGTCATGAGCGAGCGGCGTCAGCTGATCAACGTCGCCTACCGACTGCTCGGATCGCTGGCAGACGCCGAGGACGTCGTCCAAGAGACCTACGCCCGCTGGTACGCGATGTCCGCAGAACAGCAGGACGCCATCGAATCACCCGGCGGCTGGCTGACGACGGTCGCGAGCCGCATCTGCCTGGACCTGCTCGGTTCGGCTCGGGTCCGGCGGGAACGCTACGTGGGCGAATGGCTGCCGGAGCCGGTGCCCGAGCCGCGGGAGTTGATCAGTGGCGGGCCGGCAGCCACGGTCGACCCGGCCGACCGGGTCACCCTCGACGAGTCGGTCAACATGGCGTTCCTCGTCATGCTCGAGTCGATGACCGCCGCCGAACGCGTGGCGTTCATCCTGCACGACGTCTTCCGCTACTCCTTCGCCGAGGTGGCCGAGATCGTCGGTCGCACCCCGGCGGCGTGCCGCCAGCTGGCCTCCTCGGCCCGCCGTCGCATCGGCGCGTCGCGGGCCCCCGCGACGCCGGCCGCGCAGCAGGCGGACGTCGTCAGTGACTTTCGAAAGGCGTGGGCGGCCAAGGACATCGACGCGATCGTCGGCCTCCTCGACCCCGACGCCATTGCCCTCGCCGACGGCGGCGGCCGCGTCAGCGCCAGCCTCCTCCCGATCGAGGGCGCCGAGCAGATCGCGCGCTACTACGTCGACATCGTCGACCGGGTGCCCGACGACATGACCATCCTGGAGCGCACGGTCAACGGTCAGCCCGGTCTGGTGATGCGGCGCGACGGTGTCGCCGTGACGGTGTTCGCGTTCGACCTCGAGGGCGGCGTGATCAAGCACATCTGGGCGATTCGCAACCCGGACAAGCTCCGTCCTTGGATGGTGGACTGACTTCCGCAGTTCCCCAAGATGATTCACGCGCTCAGACGCGCGGCGCAGGGCTGCGGCGAGTTCGGCGAGCTGCCGCTGCGAGACATCGGCGGACAGGATCGCCTGCGACCCGTGGAAGGTGCCGGGCCACTGGTGCAGTTCGACCGACACCCCCGCCTGCAGCAGCCGCAGCGCGTAGGTGATGTCGTCGTCGCGGTTCGGGTCGAATTCCGCGGTGGCGATGTAGGCGGGAGGCAGGCCGGACACGTCGGTCGCCCGCGCCGGCGCGGCGTAGGGCGTGGCGGGCGCGGAATCGAGGTAGTGCCGCCACGATGCGGTGACCTTGTCGCGATTCGCCCATGGCGTATCGGTGAAGTTTCGTGCCGACCAGGTCTCCTGCCGGTCGTCGAGCTCCGGCTCGTTGAGCAGCTGAAAGCGGATCGGCGGCCCGTGCTGGTCACGCGCCCGCAACGCCACCGCGGCCGCGAGTCCCGCCCCGGCGCTGTGACCGCCGACCGCGATCCGCTCCGGGTCGATGCCGAGTTCGACGGCGTGGTCGGCCGTCCAGGCCAGCGCCGCGTAGGCGTCGTCCAGCGCCGCCGGGAACCGGTGCTCCGGGGCCACGTCGGTAGCCCACCGAGATCACCACCGCGCCGGAGCCGTCCGCGATCCGGGCGGCCCACAGATGCTCGGTGTCCACGTCGCCCACCACGAATCCACCGCCGTGCAACCAGACGATGGCACCGTGCGCCCGGTGGGGACGGTAGATCCGCACCGGCACATCGGGATCCGCGGTCACCGTACGGTCCTCGATCTCCATGTCCGCGGTCGTCCCATGCCGGCTTCGCGGCGGCCTGCTCGGCGTACTTCGTGCGCGCGGCGACGGGGTCGTTCAGATCAAGCTCGGGGATCAGCGGGAGGAACGCTTCGAGTTCGGGATTCATGACGACGATCCTCGCCCCCGCCGTCCCCCGAGATCATCCGCCATCCGTCGCGCATTTGCCCCAATTCATGCACCGATCGGCGCCTATGCTGGCGACATGGAGGCCCTGGCCGACCGACTGTCGCAACTCGATTCCCACGTCCAGGGCGCGATCCGCGTCGTCGCGTTCTACGACACGCTGATGCGCCGACGAGTCGATCTCCCCGCGCTCGCCCGGGCTTCGGCAGGCCTCGCCGAGTGTGGGGTCGGCATCCGGGTCCATGGCACGGGGCGGCTGATCTGCGCGTCGCCCGATGGACGCCCGGTCGTCGGTGCGCCGCACCTCGCATCCAGTGCTGCTGCCGATCACTCTCGACGAGGAGGAGATCGGCACGGTCTGGCTGGAACGGCCCGGCCCACCCGGCCCACTCGACGTGGTTCTGCTCGACCGGCTTGCCATCGCCGCCGCGACGGTCCTCGAGCGGTACGGCCCGGCTCACACCACCATGGCCGACCCTGCCCTCGTCGAATTGGTGATCAGCTCCGATGGCGACGAGGCGGCCAGAGCCCGCGCATTGCGGCTTCTGGGATTCGCCGCCGACCTGCCGGTGCGCGTCGCCGCCGTGCACTCGCAACTGCCACTCGACCGCGTTGGCAGCGCGATCTGTCCGGGCCGACCGGTGAAGGCGGCCATGCTCGCCGGGGTTGGCGTCATCCTGGCCACCACCATCGATCCGGCTAGGTTTCCCGCAGGCGTGCGGGCGGGCATCGGCGCCGGCGATCGCCCCGACCGAGCCTGGCGCGAAGCCCGCACCGCCCTGCGGTTCACCGACTCGCGCGAACCCGTCATCCGCCATGACCACCTGGGCGCGCTATCGCTGCTGGCCGAGATACCGCGGGACGCCGTGCGTGCCAACGGCGACGTGGCCGCGATCGCCCGCCTGGCCGGAAACCCCGATGATCTGGCGACTCTCGACGCCTACTGCGCCACCGGCTCGGTCCGGCAGGCCGCCGTCCTGCTCAACTTGCATCACAGCAGCGTCGCCCGCCGATTGGAACAGATCGGAAAGACCCTCGGCATCGAACTCACCCATCCCACCGGGCTGCTGCGGACCAGGCTCGCTCTGACCGCTCGGCGGTTGCTCGACGACTGAGGCGCAGCGCGCTGGTTCGAGTGACAGGATGATGCGCGTGGCAGAGCGTGTCAGTTTCGTCAGCACCACCGGGCCCGTCTTGGCCGGCATCATCGACGTGCCGGAGGGCGAGGTGCGCGGATGGGGCGTGTTCGCCCACGGATTCACCCTCGGCAAGGACTGCCCGGCCGCGAGCCGGATCTGCAAGCAGCTCGCCGGCGAGGGCATCGGCATGCTCCGCTTCGACAATCTCGGACTGGGGCATTCCGAAGGCGACTGGGGTGACGGTTCGTTCTCCCACAAGGTCGACGACACCGTGCGTGCCGTGGAGTTCATGAACGGGTCGGGTCGAGAGGTGAAGCTGCTCGTCGGACATTCCTTCGGGGGCGCGGCCGCCATCGCCGCCGCGCACGAGTGTCCGACCGTGGCAGCAGTGGCCAGCGTCGGAGCGCCGTACGAGCCCGCTCACGTCGAGCACAACTACGACGCACTCATTCATCGCATCGAGGCCGACGGAGAGGCGCCGTTCCTCGTTGGCGGCAAGGCGCTCACCCTCAAGCGGCACTTCATCGAAGATGTCCGCGCTGCCGATCTTCGAGAGCGGATCAGAACCCTGCGCCGGGCACTGCTCGTCATGCACTCACCGACCGACAACACCGTCGGCATCGCGAACGCGAGCGAGATCTTCCGGACCGCAAGGCATCCCCGCAGCTTCGTCTCCCTCGAAGGCGCTGACCATCTGCTCACCGGGAAGAACCAGGCTGCGCGGGCGGGGCGGATCATCAGCGCATGGGCCGATCCCTATCTCTGACAACGCATTCTGGATGCAAAAGGCCGGTTGAGGTTCTAGAAATCCCGGGGGTCGGGCCGCTCGACGATGCGCGGGGTGAGGTCGAGCCCGCGCACGTGCGCTGCAATGGCCCCCATGCTGGTCACCCAGGTGTCGTCGTGCGAGCAGACGTAGGAGATCAAGTCGTCCAATGACTTTGCCCGCGATGGCCGCCCGGAGAGGAACGGGTGGTTGGTCAGCACATAGCACCCGCCTACTTCGCGGGCGGCGTCGAACTCGAGTCGCCACATCTCCGCGACCTTGACCGGGCTCTCGATGAGCCCGGTCCCCGAGAAGTCCGGGATGTAGCAGTACTGTTCCCAGTCGTCGAGGGCCCACTGGATCGGGATCTCGACCAACGGGCCACCACCCTGTACCGCGAGCTCGTACGGGTAGTCGGCATCCATCAGGCTGCTGTCATACAGGAAATCCCTGTCGCGCAACAGTTTCGGCGAATGCCAGTTGAGCTCCCACATCGGCGCCCGGTAGCCGGTTGGGCGAGTGCCCGTGATCTTCTCCAGTGCGTCGGAGCCGCGGTCCAGTATCGCCGCCTCGCTGTCCGCCGACAGGCCGGCCATGGGTTCGTGTAGATAACCGTGGTGGGCGATCTCGTGTCCGTGGTCCACGATGGCGCGGATGACGTCCGGGTAGCGGAATGCGGTGTAGCCGGGCGTGAAGAACGTCGACGTGATGTCGTGTTTGGCAAGGATCTTCAGGATCCGCGGAACGCCGACGAGCGGTCCGTAGGCCTGGTGGGTGATCGCCCCCATGCGGTTGGCGTTCTCGTGCGACACCCCGAGCATGGCGGACTCGGCGTCGACGTCGAAGGTGAACGACGCCGCGCAGCGCGCGCCGTCGGGCCACGGAACGGGCTGTGCCGGAACGCTCATGCTGCCGTCCTTCGTGCGAGTAGCGAGACCAGTTCATACGCCAGATTCGCCGCAGCCACACCGGTGATCTCCGCATGATCGTAGGCGGGAGACACCTCGACGATATCGGCCCCGACCAGGTTCAGTCCGTCGAATCCCCGCACGATCGCGAGGAGTTCGCGGCTCGTCAGTCCACCAGCCTCGGGTGTTCCGGTGGCAGGCGCGTGCGACGGATCGAGCACGTCGATGTCGATGGAGACGTACAGGGGGTGGCTGCCGATCGTGCGCCGCAACTGCTCGACGACGTCGGTCACCGTCCGGTGTTCGAATTCCGCACAGTGAATGATCGTGAACCCGAGGTCGGCGTCGGCGGTCAGGTCCTTCGGTGTGTAGAGCGAGCCGCGGATGCCGACGTGGGCGCTGTGCCCTGGGACGAACAGGCCCTCCTCCGCCGCGCGCCGGAACGGGGTGCCGTGCGTCAGCGGCGCGTTGAAATAGGTGTCCCAGGTGTCGAGGTGGGCGTCGAAGTGCACCAGTGCGACCGGGCCGTAACGGCGATGGTGGGCGCGCAGGAGCGGGTAGGCGATGGTGTGGTCGCCACCGAGCGTGACCAGGTTTGCTCCGCCGTCGATGAGCGCGAACGCCTGCTCTTCGATCTGCCGGACGGCGGTGGTGATGTCGAAGGGATTGCAGACGAGGTCGCCGGCATCGACCACCTGCTGACCCGCGAAGGGTGAGACGTCCAACTCGGGGTTGTACGGCCGGAGCAGTCGCGACGATTGGCGGATGTGGGAGGGACCGAACCGAGCGCCTGGTCGATACGTCACCCCGGTGTCGAACGGCACGCCGACGATGGCCACGTCCCGGCCGGGCACATCCTCGTCGCGCGGTAGCCGCGCGAAGGTCGTCAGCCCGGCGTAGCGCGGGACCACCTGTCCGTCGACGGGTCCGACGATGGGTGCGGCGTCACCGTCGCTGTGTGTCATACCCGGCATCGGGTGCTGCCTCCATTGATCTGAATCGTCTGACCGACAAGGGCTCCCAGATCCGCCCGGGTCAGCATCGCCACCGTTGCGGCGATCTCGGCCGGCTTCCCGATCCGGCCGATGGGGATGTCGCGGCCATACCTGTCGTGCATCGCGGACAGGGTCACTCCCGCGCTGTCGGCGTCGACCTGCAACTGGGGAGTATCGATGACGCCAGGCGCGACGGCGTTGACGGTGATGTTCTCGGGTGCCAGTTCGCGCCCGAGCGTCTTCGTCAACGCGATCAACCCGGCCTTCGCAGCGGAATACGCGGTGGCCTGCGGCCAGCCCACGACTCCCCACTCCGAGGAGATGATCACGATGTTGCCTCGCCCGATCTGCCGCATTCCGGGCAGCACCGCCTGGATCGTGTAGAAGGTGCCTGCCAGGTTGGTGTCGACGACCTTCCACCAGTCGTCCTCGTCCGCGTCGACGAAGGGCGCCATGCTCATGTAGGCCGCGTTGCACACCAGGATGTCGATCGGACCGCGCGTTCGTTCGATCTCGGCCACCATCTCGGTCACCGCGGTCGGATCCGAAATGTCGCACTCCGCCGCGAATCCGGCCGTCGCAGCGACGACGGACTCGATCTGCGGATCGCCCGGCAACCCGTTCACGCCGACGAGGGCTCCGTCGCGGGCCAGTCGATCGGCGATGGCGGCACCGATCCCCTGAGCGGCGCCGGTCACCAACGCAATCCGGCCACGCTGATCGCCGCCCACTCAGATCACCGCCCCGCTGTTGGGCGAAATGATCTCACCGGTGCAGAACGCGGCGTCGTCGTCGAGGAGGAACTGCACCACCCTGGCGATCTCGTCGGGACGGGTCAGCCGCCGATTCGGCAGAGTCCGGAGGTACTCCGGTGCGCGCCAAGGAGAGTCAGCGGACAACAACGGAGTATCGGTCGGCCCCGGCGCCACGCCGTTGACCCGGACACCGTGCTGGGCGACTTCGGCGGCCAGGCTGCGGACCAGCCCGATGACCGCTCCCTTCGCCGCCGCGTAGTGCGCGTCGCCGTCGCCGCCACCGATCGCCAGCTCCGAGGTGATGGCAACGATCGCGCCCTGCCTCCTCGAGATCATCGACGGCAGCACGCTGCGTGCCAGGTTGCGCAACCCGCCAAGGTGGACACGCAGCATGCGGCGCAGCTGTTCGGGGGTGATCTGCGAAACCGGCGTCATGTCGTAGTGGCCTGCCGCCGACACCACGGCGTCGATGGGGCCGATGTCGTCGGCGATCCGCGAAAGGGCCTCGGAAACCGCTGCGGGGTCGGACGTGTCGACACCGTACGGGGCGGCGAGCTTCGCATCGAGGCCCGCCACCGTCCAGCCGTCCCGCGTCCAGTGCCGAGGCGATTGCCGCGCCGATCCCCGACGCCGATCCGGTCACCACTGCCGTCCGGCTCATGCGGCCTCTTGGGTGCGCGCCGCCTCGTGGTCGGCCAACCGCTCCCCGATCGGGGCCTTGATGTTCTTGCGGACACTGAGGTAGATCGCGACGCCGACGACCGCAAGCACGGCGGTCGTCAGCACGCTGGCCCAGTTGATGTACCAGGGCTGTCCCGGCTGGGTCCGTCGGCCAGGCGACGTTGACCGTTTCGAAGATGATCCACGCCGACGCGAGGTAGGTCACGGGCGCACCCCACCGGCCGAGGTTGAACGGCCCGGGCGTCCACTTTCCGGTGAGCCTGGCGATGGCGGCGCCGACGACGGGAACGCCGAACGCGATGTAGAACCCGATGATGTTGAAGTTCACCAGGACGCTGTAGAACTCGGTGCCCGCCAGCAGGACGAACACGACCGCGATGACCGCGGTCAGCGCGATGGCATTGACCGGGAGGCGTTCGGACCCGGCCAGCCCGCCGAGCACCTTCGACCCTGGCAGGCTGCCGTCGCGCGCGGCTCCCCAGATGCATCGCGACACGGCCGCCTGAACGGCGAGGAAGCTGGACAGGAACCCGATGACGAACATGGCGAGCAGCGGCTTGGTGATGCCGACTCCGAAATGCGCTGCGAGGGTGTCGGAGACGACGTCGCCGGACTGAGATGCCATGACGCTGGGTAGATTCGGAATCGCGAGGATGAGCGCCGCGCTGGAGAACATCACCACCAACCCGACGAGGAGCAGGCCGAGAATGATGGCCTTCGGGACGTTGCGTTCGGGGTCGTCGACCTCTTCGGCAACCGACCCGGCGGCCTCGAAGCCCAGGAACGACCAACCCACGAATGCGATCGCGAGCAGCATGGGGCCGGATGACCACGAGGATGCGTTGGGCAGTCCGGCGCTCGAGAACAGGGTCGAGAACGAGTTCTCCCTGAAGAACAACAGCAGCACCGCGCCAAGGCCGACGGACGCGATGACCTCGCAGGTGATGCTCGCAATGACCATGATCTTCAAGACTTTTCGGCCGACCATGTTGACGGCGCTGCCGACGGCGATGATGCCGACCGCTACCCCGCCGGTCTGCCACCGGCCGGCGTCGCTGACGCCGAAGATCTGCAGGAGAAACCCGCTGGCCGCGTACGACAGGGTGCTCAACGCGATGGTCAGACCCCAGATGTAGGCCCAGGCGGCGACCCAGCCCCAGGTGGTTCCCCGCACGTGGCGGGACCACTGATAGACACTGCCCGCGTACGGCCAGCGGCTGGCCAGCTCACCGAATACGGCCGCGACCAGAAGCTGCCCGGCAAGCACGATGGGAAAGGCCCAGAAGAATCTCGGGCCTGCCGCGAACAATCCGAGCGTGAAGATCGCGTACACCGCGGCGATCGGTGACACGTCCGCGAAGGCCAGCGACAACGCCGATCTGAAACTGAAGCCACGCATGAGCTGCTCCGGCGCATCGGATGCACCTGCAGCCTCCTTCTCGATTGGCTGGCCCATTGCCACACTCCTGTCGTTGCATACGTTCCGGTGCATACGTTGGGACCACTGTGAGCGTCATCACCGCAAAACTGAAGGTGCAGATCGGCTAAAGTTGACGCTGCTCTTCGTACGATCGTCTAGATCCACTGAGGAGTTCGCCCCCGATCCGTCCCGCCGGACGGCCCGGATCAGGCAGTTCGGCCGACCCGAGCACCGATGTCGGCCGTGTAACTCCGGATTGCCGACCGATGAACCCCGACGAAAGTGCCACCGATGGCCTACCTGATCTCCGATCTGGTCGACACACCGCACCTGCGGCTCGAGGTTCGCGCAGGCGGTGCCGGGCTGGGCACACCGGTGATCTGGGCTCAGACGTCCGACCTGGAGGACCCGTGGTCCTGGTTGGCCGGTGGTGAGTTGCTGATGAAGAACGGCAGGACGTTGCCGGAGTCGGCACGCGGTCAGACCGCGTTGATCCGGGGACTGGTGGACAAGGGAATGTGCGGCTTGGTGATCGGGCTGGATGCCGCCACCCCGCAACTCACCCCCGCCGCGACGGCACTGGCCGACGCCCTGAAGTTCCCCGTGATGGTCGTGCCCTACTCCGTGGGATTCGCCGCCATCGGCCGTGCCGTCGCCGACGCGGCAGGCGACGGAGGCCGCGTGGCCGTGACGGAACGGGTGTACGACGTCATCCGGCAATCGGTCAGGCAGGCGACGCCGACCAAGGTGTTGAGACAACTGGGCCGGGATCTGTCGTGTCGGCTCGCGGTGCTCGACGCGAGCACCGGTGACGTCGCCCTCGACGCGTCGGATCCGTTGCCGCCGGAACTCCACGAGGCCGTCGTCGCCGAGATCACCGCGCGGCACGGTGCCATCCCCGGCGTCCTGCACGTGTCGGCGGGACCGGTGCGCGGGTTGGTCGTCGACGTTCCCGACGAGGAGCCCACGGTCCTGGTCGCCTACGAATTCCGATCCACCCCGACTGATCTGGTACAGCTGCAGCATCTCGCATCCGCGATGGCGGTCTTGCTGGCGCAGCAGAACGTGCGCCGCGAACATGACCGCAGGATCGGCGCCGAGGTGATGGCCCAGCTGTGCGACGGCCGGATGCGGGCGGCGGAGGCGGTAGCCCAGCTGGCGGAACGTGGTCTGCGGGTGGATGATTCGTCGATCGTGGCGGCAGGCACCGCATCGACGGCCGGTGAGCGCCAACTGCACCTGAGCCTCGGCAGGCGCGGCATTCCCCACCTTCTACTCCGCCGGGGCGATCTGCTGTACGCGCTGATGCCGGTCAACGACGCGTCGCTGGCGGCGTTGCGACACCGCTTGGGCCGCGACACCACACTGGGGATCAGCGATCTGCTCGCGCAACCCGCGCGAGCGCCGGCCGCCCTGCGGGAAGCGACGTGGGCCGTGCGGGTCGCGGAGTCGGCATCGGACCGGGTCGCCCGCTACGCCGACGCCACGATGCTGTCGGTGTTGCGAAACACCGAGGAGGCCCAGGTCGTCGTCGACCGCGTCCTCGGCGAGCTGATCGCTTACGACGTGGCACATTCCAGCGACATGGTCTCGACGCTCGACAGCTTTCTGCGCTGTGACAGATCGTGGATGCAGACGGCAGCCAATCTGGGTGTGCACCGCCAGACGGTCGTCTACCGAATGCGGAGGATCGAAGAGATCACCGGGAGAAGGATGGCCGAGACCACCACCATCGCCGAGTTCTGGCTCGCGCTGCGCGCGCGGGATCTCCTCGCGGTACCGCGCTGACCGACCGTCACTCGGCGTCGGCGAGGTCCGGTCTGCGGCCGCCCATCGCGCCGTCGGAACGATTCTGGGTGTCGAGGATGAGCATCGCCACGTGCAACGAGGTCATGGACTCGCCGTCGTCGAGGTCGACGCCGACGAGGCGTCGTATGGTCGCCAGCCGTTTGTACAGCGCGGGCCGGCTCATGTTCAGGCTCTTGGCCAGCGCCGCCTTGTTTCCCGCCAGTCGGAGGTACTCGCGAAGGACCACCAGATTCGACGCCGGACTCGATGGGGCATTCGGCTGCGCCCCTTCGGCATCGGCCGTGACGAGCGCCTTGAGTTCCGTCTCGGCGAAGCTCTGCACGCGGGGGTCGTCACGCAGCAGCGACAGGAGGCCGCGCAAACGGACGTCCGACGCGCGGAAGTATGCCGGGACGTCTCCCCTCATCGACACCGCGACCTCGGCGACGTGCGCGGCCTCGCCGAGCGCGTGGATCGCCTCGACGACACCGCTCGCGGCGGACGCCAGCGCGAACGCCGACGTGTGGGCCGCGTCGACGCGCAGCGTTTCGCGGCGCAAGCCGGCGCCGAGCGCAGTGAGCTCGGCATCTTCTGAATGGGATCGGCGAAGTGCCAGGATGACGCCGATCTCGCCGTCCGCTCGAATCGAGAAGAGCCCGGTGTGGCCCGCCGCCTTCACCGTGTGCGCGACCGCGTCGAGCAGTCCGACGTTGCGTCGGTGGGCGGCAACCGGGTCCAGCCGGCCCTCCGAACGGTCCACCCGCACGACCGCGGGCAGATACCGCCCCGTGGCGCGCAGGCCCAGGGCCTGCGCACGCGCTGCCACTTCCCGCTCGTCGGTGATGCGGCTGCGCAAGACGTCGTCGATCAGCCCGCTCTGGGCCTGGTGTTGCAGTCCGGTGCGGTCCCGTTCGACCATCCGGTGCAGCGCCAGTGCTGCCGAAGCCCGTTCCAGCACCATCTTCGCGCGGGCCGGGTCTGCGGCGGGGTGCGGAATGATCAGCCGGCCCCACTCCTCGCTCCTGGGACCGACCGACGTCATCGTCCACGCCTCGCCGCCGGGTCCGGTGTTGCGTCGGGAGCGCCGCTCCCAGTCGTGCAGCAGTGTTGCGGCGACGGCGCCCTCGGCCGAGACCGCGAGCGCCTGATGCGCGAGGTCCTCGAGAATGACCGGTTCGCCGAGCATCTGTGCCGCGGTGTCGACGATGCCCGGCAGGGACGCGCGTTTCATGCTCAGCTCGGTGAACGTCTCGTGCACGCGGCGGTCGAACGCGACCTCCTCGTATTGTTCGGCCACGATGAGCCGGTGCACGGCCTCGGTGACGTCGACGAACTTGATCACCCGGTGCAGTGCGATCAGTGCCAGATTCAGCGATTCGGCGATGCGACCGGCGGCCTCCGGCAGTGCGAGTCGTTCGCTGCCGAGCTCGACGACGACTCCGGCGGCGCGGGCCTCGGCGAGCCCTTGAAGATAGGTCTCGGGCGAGTTCCGAAGCGCTGCGCCGGTCGTCAACACCAGCTCTCCGCCCTGCAGCAGATGCGACAGGTCGGCGACATCGCTGACGTGCACCCAGCGGATCGGCTCGTTCCACCGTCGGGCACTGCAGACCTCGGGCTCACCCTGCTGAATCACCGGCAGACCGACGACGTCCGCGACTGTCACGCTCACTTACACAGTGTATCGCCGAGCTCGAAAATGATGACACTGTGATCGGGCGCCGGGCGGCGCGCGAACGCCAGAATGGAGCCATCCGTCCGCCCGACCGGCGGCGCATGATTCCCAGCTCGAGAGGTTCCCCCTATGACTGAAACTGTCCAGCACTGGAGCGACGGCAAGGCCTACGCCGGCACGTCGGGAGTCACCGCCCCGGTGACGAACCCCGCGACCGGGGCCGTCCGCGTTCAACTCGCCATGGCGAGCGTGCAGGACGCGCAGCACGTCATCGACGCGGCCGCCGCGGCGTTCCCCGCGTGGCGCGACACCTCGCTGGCCAAGCGCACCGCCATCGTCTTCCGGTTCCGGGAGCTGCTCAACGAGCGCAAACCCGAGTTGGCGAAGCTCATCACCGCCGAGCACGGCAAGGTGCTCTCCGACGCGCTCGGCGAGATCAGCCGCGGTCAAGAGGTCGTCGAATTCGCCTGCGGCATGCCGCATCTGCTCAAGGGCGGGATGACCGAGAACGCCTCGACGAAGGTCGACGTGGCCTCGATCCGCCAACCGCTGGGCCCGGTCGGCATCATCACGCCGTTCAACTTCCCGGCCATGGTGCCGATGTGGTTCTTCCCCATCGCGATCGCCGCGGGCAACACCGTGGTGCTCAAGCCGAGCGAGAAGGACCCGTCCGCGTCGATCTGGATGGCGCAACTGTGGGCCGAGGCCGGGTTGCCCGCCGGGGTGTTCAACGTCCTGCAGGGCGACAAGACCGCCGTCGACGAACTGCTGACCAACCCGAAGATCAAGTCGATCAGCTTCGTCGGGTCCACCCCCATCGCCCAGTACGTCTACGCGACGGGAACGGCGGCAGGCAAGCGGGTCCAGGCTCTCGGTGGCGCGAAGAACCACATGGTCGTGCTGCCCGACGCCGACCTCGACCTGGCCGCCGACGCCGCAGTCAACGCGGGCTTCGGCTCGGCAGGCGAACGCTGCATGGCCATCAGCGCCCTCGTCGCGGTGGGTGGTGTCGCCGACGATCTGGTCGCCAAGATCGCCGAGCGCGCCAACAAGCTGAAGACCGGCGACGGCACCAAGGATTCCGACATGGGCCCGCTGGTCACCAAGGCGCACCGCGACAAGGTGGCGTCCTACGTCGATGCCGGCGAGGCCGACGGCGCCACCCTGGTCGTCGACGGACGCACCGTGTCCCCCGATGGTGATGCGGACGGGTTCTGGCTCGGCCCGACGTTGATCGACCACGTCACCCCCGCGATGAGCGTCTACACCGACGAGATCTTCGGCCCGGTGCTGTCGGTCGTGCGCGTCGAGACCTACGACGAGGCGCTGGCGCTGATCAACTCCAACCCCTACGGCAACGGCACGGCGATCTTCACCAACGACGGCGGCGCTGCGCGCCGGTTCCAGAACGAGGTCGAGGTCGGCATGATCGGCATCAACGTGCCGATTCCGGTGCCGATGGCGTACTACAGCTTCGGTGGCTGGAAGTCCTCGCTGTTCGGCGACACGCACGCCCACGGCACCGAAGGCGTCCACTTCTTCACCCGTGGCAAAGTGGTCACCACCAAATGGCTCGACCCGAGCCACGGCGGTATCGAACTCGGCTTCCCGCAGAACACCTAAAAACCGGACGAGGTACACACAGTGACCAGCACGACGACCAGCACCACCTCCCAGGTACTGCCCTCCGGCCAGGACATCGACGCCGCGCGCGCCGAAGCCGCCCACGCCTACGAGCTCGACCGCAAACACGTCTTCCACTCCTGGTCGGCCCAGGCGCAGATCGCGCCGATGACCATCGTGGCGTCGGAGGGTTCCTACGTGTGGGACGGCGACGGCAACAAACTGCTCGACTTCTCCTCGCAGCTGGTGTTCACCAACATCGGGCATCAGCATCCGAAAGTCGTTGCGGCCATTGCCGAACAGGCGGCCAAGTTGTGTACGGTCGCGCCGCAGCACGCCAATGCCGCACGGTCCGAAGCGGCCAGGCTGATCGCCGAGCGCACCCCGGGTGATCTCAACCGGGTGTTCTTCACCAACGGCGGTGCCGACGCCGTCGAGCACGCGGTCCGGATGGCGCGGCTGCACACCGGCCGCTACAAGGTGCTGTCGCGCTACCGCTCGTACCACGGTGGCACCGACACCGCGGTCAACCTGACGGGCGATCCGCGCCGCTACCCCAACGACTACGCGAGCAGCGGCGTCGTGCACTTCAACGGCCCGTTCCTCTACCGCTCGTCCTTCTACGCGGAGAACGAGCAGCAGGAAAGCGAACGCGCACTCGAGTATCTGGAGCGGCTGATCCAGCACGAGGGTGCGACGTCGTTCGCGGCGATCGTGCTGGAAACCATCCCAGGCACCGCAGGCATCATGATTCCGCCGCCCGGATATCTGGCGGGCGTCCGCGCGATCTGCGACAAGTACGGCATCGTGTTCATCGCCGACGAGGTGATGGCCGGCTTCGGACGGACCGGAAAGTGGTTCGCCATCGATCATTTCGACGTCGTCCCGGACCTGATGACCTTCGCCAAGGGCGTCACCTCGGGCTATGTCCCGCTCGGCGGCGTTGCGGTCAACGACGCGATCTACTCGACCTTCGCGGACCGCGCCTACCCGGGCGGCCTGACCTACTCCGGCCATCCGCTGGCCTGCGCCGCCGCCGTCGCGACCATCAACGCGATGGAGGACGAGGGCATGGTGGCCAACGCCGCGCGGATCGGATCCGAGGTCCTCGGCCCCGGCCTGCAGGAGCTCGCGGCACGGCACCCGTCGGTCGGTGAGGTTCGTGGGCTCGGGGTGTTCTGGGCCGTGGAGCTGGTCGCCGACCAGAAGACCCGTGAACCGCTGGCCCCGTACGGCGGGTCCAGCCCCGCGATGAACGCGGTGCTCGCCGCATGCAAGTCCGGTGGCCTGCTGCCCTTCTCCAACTTCAACCGGATCCACGCGGTGCCCGCGTGCAACATCACCGACGCCGAGGTCGCCGAGGGACTCAAGATCCTCGACGCCGCGCTGACGGTGGCCGACGCCGCCCTCTGATCACCCGGCTACCTCGCGCTAGACCCAATCGTCCTGTAGCCGTGGCGATTCTAGGTGTCACCACGCTGTCGCACGTCCACTGAATCGGCGCCTCGACGGGCCCTGAGCCCGACGAATCTGTGGATTGTGCAAGGAAAGACCCTTGTTCGGTCCATCCCTCTTCCTCCGCCCGTGTCTGCGGTCACATCATGATCGAGATCTGCAGGCACTAAGAGGGGAAGCACATGCAGTCACAACAGCAGGTAACAGGCGAGGCGCCGCGGGCTAGGTCGGTGGCAGGCAACGTGATCCGCGGGTCACTCGGCAACTTGATCGAGTGGTACGACTGGTATGTCTACGCGGCGTTCAGCATCTACTTCGCGGGCGTCTTCTTTCCATCGGCGAATCCGACAGCGCAACTGCTCAACACGGCGGGGATCTTCGCGGTCGGTTTCCTGGTCAGGCCGCTCGGCGGCTGGATATTCGGCCGGTATGCCGACAAGTTCGGACGTCGCGCGGCGTTGACGCTGTCAGTGACGTTGATGGGCGTGGGATCGCTCGGCATCGCCGTGCTGCCCTCCTACGAGCAGATCGGTGCGCTGGCGCCGATTCTGCTGGTGGCCGCGCGGCTGCTGCAGGGATTGTCGCTGGGCGGCGAGTACGGCACCTCGGCGACGTATCTGAGTGAAGTCGCCACCCCACACCGGCGCGGCTTCTACTCCTCATTCCAGTACGTGACGCTGACCAGCGGCCAACTGCTGGCGCTGGGCGTACAGATCATCTTGCAGCAGTTGCTCACAGCGGAGCAGATGCACGCCTGGGGCTGGCGGATCGCGTTCGTCATCGGAGCGGCCGCCGCCGTTACGGTGATGTGGTTGCGGCGCACGATGGACGAATCGGCGAACTTCGAGCTGGCCGCCGAGGAGAACACCGAGCGCGGCAGCCTGAAGATTCTGTTCCAGTATCCGCGCGAATGCCTGACCGTGGTGGGCCTGACGCTCGGCGGCACCATCGCGTTCTACACGTTCACGACGTACATGCAGAAGTTCATGATCAACACCACCGGCCTGCCGAAGGAACAGGTGACGTGGATCAACTTCGTCGCGCTCGTCGTGTTCGTCGGCCTACAGCCGCTGATCGGTGCGCTGTCGGATCGGATCGGTCGGCGACCGGTGCTCATCGCGTTCGGAATCGGCGCAACGCTGTGCACCGTCCCGCTGCTCACCGCCGTGGCCAGGGCAGACTCCGCGCTGGCCGCGTTCGGGCTGATGATGATCGGCCTGGTCATCGTGTCGGGTTACACGTCGATCAATGCCGTGGTGAAGGCGGAGCTCTTCCCCGCCCGCATCCGGGCACTCGGCGTCGGGCTGCCGTATGCACTCACCGTCGCGATCTTCGGCGGCACCACGGAGTACGTCGCGCTGTGGCTGAAGAACGCCGGCCACGAGAATTGGTTCTTCTTCTACGTGGCCGGTGCAGCGCTGATCTCACTGTTGGTCTACGTGTTCATGGGTGAATCCTCGTCCCGCTCGCACCTGGAGCGGGAGACGCGCGAACTTCAGGCAGGATCGGCGAATTCGTCAACTCCGTGCAGGTTTCGGGGAAGGCTTCGTAGCATCAGCACCATGCGAGTGCTGCTCGTCGAGGATGACGAGGGTGTCGCGTCGGCGCTGGCCGAGCTTCTCGGCCAGACCGGCGCGACCGTCGTCCGAACCGGCCGCGGTGCCGACGCGCTCCATCGGGTCAAGGGCTGCGATCTGGTGTTGCTGGATCTGGGCCTGCCCGACATGGACGGACTGGACGTGCTGCACACGCTCCGGCGTGCCTCGGCCGTGCCGGTGATCATCATGACCGCACAGGGACAGCGACGGCGCGGTGGTACTGGGTCTTCGTGCCGGAGCCGACGACTACTTGGTGAAACCCGTCCGAAAAGCGGTGCTGCTGGCGCGCATTCAGGCCGTGATGCGGCGCGTGCATCGTGCGGGAAACGACGTGTCGGCCCCATCGGGCTCGGTGATCGCGGGACCGGTCGCCATCGACCGCGAGCGACGGGAAGTCACGCTGGAGGGAATTCCGCAGGCCCTCACCAAGACCGAGTTTCAGATCCTGACCACGCTGGCCGCCCGTCAGGGCGAGGCGGTCAGCCGCGAGGAGCTGATGCTCGAGGTTTGGGGCACCGCAGTGGTCGGTCGGTCCAGATCGTTGGACTTCTTCATCGGGCAGATCAGGGCGAAGCTCGTCGGACTCCCCCTGCAGACGGTGCGTGGGTTCGGTTTTCGGCTGGACGCCTGATGGGTCTGCGGGTTCGTGTCGTACTCGTCATTCTGTCGCTTCTGGCGATCGCAGCACTCGCCGTTCCCCTTGCGCTCAGCTTGGCGGACCGCCGCACCGGCGCACTCGCGGCGGAGCGCGGCAGGCAGCTTGATGCGCTGGCGGATTCGGCCGCCATGCGCGACGTCCCGCTGGAGCTTCTGGTCGACCGCTACCACCAGGTGTACGGCGAAGGTCTGCTCATCGTCGACTCGGATGGCCGAACCCTGGCCGCACGCGGCATCAGCCACTCGGACCCCGGTGTCGCAACGGCGGTCGACCACGCCCTCGTCGCCGCCCCCGCGTCGCCGCTGACCCGGATCCTGCCCTGGGACCGTCGCCATGTCCTCTCGGCCGAAGGTGTTCGACGCGACGGTGAGCTGGTCGGTGCCGTCGTGCTGGCGATCGACACCTCGGTTGCGGCGCGCGACGTCGCCACCGGCTGGCTCTGGGTGGCGGTCGGCTGCCTGGCTCTGCTGGCGCTGGCCGTGCTGGTCGCGCGTGTCATGACGAGGTGGGTGCTGCGCCCACTCGACGGGCTGGAGCGCGCGGTCGCCGAGATGACCGAGGGCGTCGCCGGATCACCGGCCGACATGGCGGGCCCGCCCGAACTGCGTCACCTGACGTCGGCGTTCAACACGATGGCACAGGCGGTGCGGGCCTCCCTCGACCGGCAACGGCGGCTCGTCGCCGACGCGTCCCACCAGTTGCGAAATCCGTTGGCCGCCGTCCGGTTGCGCGCAGACACCCTCGACGACTACGTGGCCGAATCGGGCCGGTCCACCTACGGCTCGATGACCGCCGAACTGGACCGTCTGGAGAACCTTCTGCAGCAGCTGCTCCGCCTGGCCCGCGCGGAGGAGGTCAGCGGCAGCCGCAGAGTGGGTCTTTCCGCCGCGGTGGCGGAGTCAACGGTCCTCGACGACGTGATCACCGAACGCATCGCGTTCTGGCAGCCCGTCGCCGACGGTCAACAGCAGCAATTGCATTGCCGCGCAGATCATCCCGGCCTTGCCGTCCAGTTGGCTCGGCACGACGTCGAACAGCTGCTCGACGTTGCGGTGGACAACGCGCTGCGCTACGCCGGGGCCGCCACCACCGTCACCGTTTCAACCGTGGCCACCGACGGGATGGTCGACCTGATGGTGAGCGACGACGGCGCAGGCTTGCCCGACGAGGATCTGTCGAAGGCCGTCGCCCGATTCTGGCGGGGACGCGACGACCGCGCGGGAACGGGCCTCGGGTTGGCGATAGCCGGCGAGATCGCCGCGGGGCACGGTGGCGCAATCTCGGTGGAGAGCGCCCCCGAGGGCGGCCTGCTCGTCCGGTATTCCTTGCCTGCGGCAGGCGAATCGACATGACTTCTCCGGCGATTCCCGGGATGAGTCGTCGCGCGTTCATCCTCGCGGCGGCAGTGGTGGCCGCGGGCTGCTTCCGCAGCGGAGCCGGCGGACGCGTGCGCCTGGCCGCAGGAGATCCCGGCGGGTTGTACCTCGCGTTCGCGGAACTCCTGGCAAAACAGATGAAGAACCGCTATCCGGACATCGCCGTCGACGTCATCCCGACCGAGGGCAGTGTCGAGAACCTGGCCCTCCTGCGCTCGGCCGACGCCGACATGGGACTCGCGCTCGCCGACGTCACCGAACGCGACCGCGCCACCGGGCCCATCGGAAGCGCACCGCAAGCCGTGGCCCGGGTGTACGAGAACTATCTCCAGGTGGTCGTGCGCGATGCCGCTCCCGTGCGCCAACTGGCAGACCTGGAGGGGCTGCGGGTGTCCATCGGTCCACGCGGCTCGGGCGCTGCGATGACGAGCGAGGTGTTGTTCGAGGCGGCAGGCCTGAGCGGTCGGGTCGACGCCGCGAACTACCGCCTGCAGGACGGACTGGCGCAGCTCGCGGACGCAGGCGTGGACGCACTGGTCTGGTCGGGCGGCGTACCGACACCCGCCATCGCCGAGCTCAACGCCAAACTGCCGCTGCGGATGCTCGACCTCGGCCAGGTGGCGGAGCCGATGGCCAAGCTCACCGCCTATCCCTATCTCGTCCGTCGAGTTCCGGCCGGGGGGTATGTGCCACCCGGGCTGCGTTCCATCGGGGTGCCCGACCTGCTGCTGTGCCGCCAAGGCATCGCCGACGACGTGGTCGCCGCCGTGGTGGACGTGCTCGCAACCGATGCGCCGCAGCTGGTACCGCCCTACGTCCGCGGGTTGCAGTACCTCGACCCACCCTCGATGATCCAGACCGGCTCCATCCCACTGCATCCCGGTGCCGTTCGTGCCTACCGGAAGCTGCACGGCTGACCGCGAATCCGTGAATCTGTGGATCGTGCAAGGAAAACCGGTCGCGCGGACCTCATCCATTCCCTTGCCGCCGCGGCCCGGGCCATCATGTGCACACGACATGTGATGGGAGGCCTGCCATGACCGATGCGAAGCCGTCGCCTACCGGTGGGCCCATTGAAAGTGGGCGAGGCGGAGGCGGACTCGCGCTTCCGGACACGCTGCACGGCCAACTCTTTCTGCTGGCCTACGATCGGCGCAGAAACCGGGTCGATGGCGTGCACGGGGTCATGAGCGCGAACGTCAACGGGTCGTACTCCACATGATGCCGCGGCGCCGTGTCACCGCGCTCGTCAAGCCCCTGCTGGTGGCGGGTTTCGCGGTCTTCGTGCTTGGCGTCACGGTCGTGCTTCCGCTTCTGGTCCACGACGATTCGTACGGCGAGGCGCCGATCCCCGGCACGGCCACGGTGCACCTGCCTGCCGGGCCGGTCGACGTCACGCTGGGTTCCGAGGGCCTCGACGACGACGCGTCGGTGCCGCCCCTGTCGATCCGCATCTCCGGGCCCGACGGGACTCCCCCACCCGCGGTCACCGAAAGTCGGCAGGCGAAGTGCCTGTCCTCCGATTGTGATGCGCAGACGCGCATCTGGGTGGTGCAGGTGCCGCGGGAAGCCGACTACCGGGTCACGGTCGACGGCGAGGCGTACGGCAAGTACCAGCCGACGCTGACGTTCGGGCGATTCGTGTGGAACGACCTCCTGCTGGCCTTGCTCGCGTTGGGCACGATAATTCGTTGGGCCGTCGCTCATCGTGGTCGGCGTGGTCCTGATTGCCCTGCTCATCGGTGTCCTGGTCGATGCCCGGCCGGCCAAGGAGGACGCGGTGCAGGCGGCCAATCCCCCTGGTGCCGAACGACTTCAGCCTGCGCAGACTGTTGTTGCTCGGGTTGGCGAGCGGTTCGTGGAGGACCTGGTGCTGGACTATCCGGAGTCGCGCCACGGTGTCGCGAAGGGTGTCTGCTTCGGCCTGTCCGCACTCATCCTCATCGGCGGTCCGATGCTTGCGGTCTACAGCTGGTTCCACCTTCCCGGTGGTGTCCCGGTGTGTTGGCTACCCGTCGTGCTGCTTGGCCTGTTCATCGCAGGCATCGGTTGCCTCTTCGGTCGGACCGTCCGCAGGTGGGCGCTCATCCGCAGCAGGCGCGCCAACGGCGACGGCTGGCTGCGGCTGTCGAGCTCGGGGTTCGAGCTGCACGGACGATGGTGCAAACCCCGCCGCTACGAGTGGCGCGACATCGACGAGTTCATGCTCGTCGAGTCACGCGACGACGAGGGTGACGTCGTCGAGCACGTTGGTCTGCGCTTCTCGCCGGAACATCGCGTGGCACTGGCGAACAAGCGCCTGCTGCGCTGGGCTCGCGCGGGCAACCGAGACGAGGCGGGCGCCGACGTTCACCTCGACGGGTACTGGGACGGTCCCCTCGACGAGCTGGTTGATCTCTTGAACGGATGGCTCGCGCGCTCCAGGGTGAGCTGAGCGCGGCGAATCGATTGGAGGCTGGGTATGTACTCCGTGGTGTTCGAACTCGAGGAGATGAAGAAGCACGACACCATGTTCTGGTTGCCCGCGCGCGGCAGGGACAACGGTGTGCCTGCGGAGAACTGGGTGATGATTGCCGAGCTCGAAGCCGACGACGTCGTACCGATTCTGGAGATGTTGACCGACGCCGACGTCGGCGGGTACGTCGCGCCGCCCTGCGGCCAGAAGGCACGCGCCAGTGGCTGTCATCTGCTGTACGTGGACACGATGCGGTACCACCGCGCCGAGGACGCGCTGATGGTCTTCATGCGCGGCAAACGGCGTCGGTCAGAGGTCGAGGAACCGGCCCCGAGAGTCGTTGTCCGGGAATCGATATGGCTGCGCCTGTGGACGGAGGCCCAGCCGAGGCGACACCGTGAGACGCCCGATCCTGGGATTCCGCACGCGGGTGATCATTGCGGTGGTGACCCTGGCCGTCGCGGTGCTGGTGTCCGTTGTCCTCGCCCTGCTTGGCCACCCGTGGTGGATCTCGCTGGCCATCGGGTACGGGATATTTCTCTGGCTGCTGGAACCCGACGACGGCAACGACTATGTGGGCTGACCGATGGTCCGGATTCCCGCCGCCGCTGCGCATCGCCGTCATCACCGCGGTGTGGTTCGGCTACGCCATTCTGGTTCTGGACCTCAACGCCCTCGACAGTGGTTCTCGGAGTGCGAAGTTCATCTGGAGTGCATGCCTGGTGTGGGCCGCTCTCTCGGTTCTTGCCGACCTGGGTCTGCGCTCGAGGTTCAGCTCGATCGAGCAGCGAAGGACCTACTTCGCGGCGTTGCGGACGGGCGAACTGCCGCCGTCCGTCGACGCCGAAGAGTACGGGCGCTGGCTTGGCCGAAGCACGATGGCGCACGCGACCGCACCGTTCGCCTGGGGACTCCCCCTGTGGTTCGGGGTGTTCTCGAGCCTGTCCAGTCAGTCGGCGTACGGCCGGATCACGGTGTGGGCGTTCGTGCTGCTGTCGGTGGTCGGCGCCGTCGTTTGGTGTCGACGATTCCTGCACCTCGGACGCTTGCGTGCCGCACTGGAGCCACCAGCCGCGATTGTGGAGAAGGAGCAACGGTCGCGGACACACCGGAGGAAGCCTGGCTTACGGTATCTCCGGTGGCCCGCGTGTTCGGCCTGGCAACAACTGGATTCACCATGGCCTTCTTGGCATTGGTGCTGGCCGATCTCGACTTCGTCGTCTTCGGTGACGCTCGGATCGAGCATCTCAAGTGGGCGTGTGCGTGGGCAGCCCCGATGAGCCTGGTGTCGGCCATCGTGGTCTCGGAGATCCGACTACGCGCCGCCGCGGCGGTGCGGTCGAGCCGCTCATCGATTACGAACGGGCGGTGCGGACCGGCGAGTTGCCTGCGCAGCTCGAGCCCGAGGTGTGGCGACGCTGGCTGCGAATGAGTCGCTGGTTCTATGGGTTTGTGGTGTTGTGGCCCTGCTTCTTTGCGGCCGTCGGCGCGTGGGCGATCCTGACCGACCCGACGGGATACCACTGGGTGGTCGCGTCGTTGCTACAGCTGCTGGCGATTCGGTTGTGCATCAACTGGTGGCGCATGCGTGCGCGGCTGGCGCAGCTGGCGGCCGAGGTCGATCGCTACGCCGTCCGGCAGTACTGGGGATGAGCCGCGGTCGCTCCACCTGACCTCGCGTCGTGGAAGCCTGCACCACTGGGCGCTGCAAGGGTCTCACCAGGGTTACGACCGAGGGGTTCTACGGATGCGCCGCGCTGACCTGGTGAGCAACTGTGGTCACTGCGGACGCTCAGCCGCACGACCGCGGCGATGGAACGGCGCGGTCGACGTGACCGTGCATTCTGTCCGCGCGAGATCGAAACATAGTGCAGGAGATGACGAATAACTGCCTTCAGATTCCGTGGATGTCGTGCCGAGTTACGACCGGGAGCGTGCCATCGTGGTTCTCCCAACTCGTCATCGCGTGATATCGACGATACGGTGCAGTGGCATCAACGCTACCTGTAGTGCTAACCAGATACTATGTTATCGATGCTACGGTACGGCAGCTTCTCCAGCGTCCTCAACGCCAATCTCAATGATCCGAGCGGAGCCGAATGTCTGTCGTACGTCGTGGCTTGGAACGAGTCCAGAAACAACTGATCACCGATTGCACGGCCAGGCTGAGCCACCAAGCGGGGATGCTCGGCGACCATCTCCTACCCGGCAGCAGCATTCTCGACGTCGGGTGTGGGACGGGGTACCTTCCGAAGTATCTGGAAGAGATGTACGGGGTGAAGTCCACCGGCCTCGATGTCGCGGACTTCAATGAGACCGACATCGCGTTCACGGTCTTCGACGGAGTGCGGATCCCGCTGCCGGACCAGAGCTTCGATCACGTGATGCTCAGTTTCACCCTGCACCATGCGCATGACCCGATGACGTTGATTCAGGAATGCCGCCGGGTTGCCCGGCGCAGCGTACTGGTGTTCGAGGACATGCCGGACAACCGGTACGGAAGGTTCTTCCTCAAGTTCCACGTCGAACTGTTCCGGCTGTACTACAAGCTCAGGCCGGTGCACGACGCCGACTACCGCGGGGCGCTGGAGTGGCTCGGCAACGACGCCGTCAACGTCGTCGAAGTGCAGATGCCGTCCGAATGGTTCACCAGGGAGGGCGGTTGGTTCTATCGGGTACCGCGTTTCCTCCTGGTCTACGAACTTGCCGAGCCGTCGAGCGCCGACTTGAGGCGCGGAATTCACGGCAGCGCGGCGAGAGATGCTTGAGGGCCCGACCCGCTTCCCGGTGAATCTGTGAATCGTGCAAGGAATTTCACGCTGCGCGACCACTTCCCTTCCCCGTCGGCGGTGATCCCGATCACCATGGGCTCACACCAGGCACGGCGGTGACGGCAACGGAGCCGATCTTGCCGACCTGAACGGAGGCACGTCATGAGCCACAACGGCAAGGCATTGCTGGCCGCGGCGGTCTCGGGGCTACTGGTCATCGGCGGTGTGCACTGGTGGAACCGTTCCGACGACGATCCCGACAACCCGCGCGCGGGATGCCCGACCGTGGTCGTCACGGCATCGGTCGAGAAGGCCGCCCTGATGGCCGACGTGGCCAAGAGGTACAACGCCTCCGACCGCAAGGTGAACGGCAACTGCTACGGCATCTCGGTCGAGCCGATGGCCTCCGGCCTCGTCGAGTCCCGGCTCGTGGAGGCCAGCTGGGACCCGGCCTGGGGGCCTGCGCCGGATGCCTGGTCGCCTGCGGCGTCCACGTGGCTGCAGCTGCTCCGCCACGACCGCTCGTTGCACGACCGGCCGGACATCCTGCCTGCGGAGTCGGGGTCGGTGGTCTCCACGCCGATCGTCCTCGCCATGCCGGAGCCGAAGGCCAGGGCGTTGGGTTGGCCCGACGTGCCGATCGGCTGGTCGGATCTGCTTGCGCTGGCCAATGATCCGGCCGGATGGGCGGCCAAGGGCCATCCCGAGTGGGGCGCCTTCAAGCTGGGCAAGACCAACCCGAACGTGTCGACGTCCGGGCTCTCGGCGACGATCGGCGCATTCGTGGCCGCCACCGGCACGTCCAGCGACCTGACCCTGGACACGGTCAAGGATCCGCGCGTGCGCGATTTCGTTGCCGGAGTGGAGAAGTCGGTTGCACACTACGGTGACACCGCACTCACCTTCCTGGCGAACCTGCAGCGGGCCGATGACGCAGGCGCGGCGCTCGGCTATGTCAGTGCGGTGGCGGTCGAGGAGAAGTCCGTCGTGGACTACAACGCGGGCAACCCGACCGGAGACCTCGAGACGGTGGGTCAGCACGGAAAGCCGCGGGTGCCGCTGGTCGCCGTCTACCCGAAGGAGGGCACGCTGGACAGCGACAGCCCCTTCGCCGTGCTTCAGACGCCCTGGTCCGACGCGGGCAAGCAGTCCGCCGCCGAGGACTTCCTGGCCTATCTGCACGAGCCCGCCGCGCAGGAGTTGTTCACCGGCGCCGGGTTCCGGACGTTCGACCGCCACCCCGGCAAGGCCATCACCGACAGCGACTACCTCGATGACGACGTCGGCGTCGTGCTGTCGCCGCCGAGTCCGCCCGTGCTGGCAGCGATCCGCGCCGCATGGACCGAGCTACGCAAGCCGGCGCGCGTGTTGCTGGTGCTGGACGTGTCCGGGTCGATGGGCGCATCGGCCGGCGGGGGCAACACCCGGCTGGAACTCGCCAAGGCCGCGGCGGTGAACGGTCTGGCCCAGCTGTCCGACGCCGACGAGGTCGGGCTGTGGACGTTCCCCGCCGAGGGTCAGGTCTACTGGCAGCACATGCCGATCGAGCCGCTCGGCCCGCAGCGGCAGCAGATGATCACCCGCATACAGCAGCTCATCCCCGTCGGGCGGGACGCCGCTCTATTCCGTGACGCGCAAGGCGTCCGAGGCGGTTCGCGCCGGAGCAAGCGACGACAAGATCAACGCGATCGTGGTGATGACCGACGGACAGAACGAGTACCCGGACGACAACGACCTCGACGGCTTGATCCGGCAACTCGGCGACCAGGCGCCCGAGGGCGGTGTCCGGGTGTTCACCATCGCCTATGGCGAAGACGCGGACCTGGACACCGTCAAGCGGATCTCCGAGGCGTCGCGCGCTGCCGCGTATGACGCCACCGACCCGCTGACGATCGACGCGGTGTTCACCAACGTCCTGTCGAACTTCTGATGTCCGGCAATCGGTTTGGGCCGGCTCTGCTGGTCGCCGCGCGCGACCCGTGGGCGCTCCTCCTGTCGACGTTCGCCGGCGGCACGGTGTGGGCGTTCGGCTCCCCGATCCCGCTGTCCGTCGGCACCGCAGGCGTGATGCTCGGCACGGCCACCGTGGTCGGTGCCCTCACTCGGGCGCGGGACGACTTCCCCGCGCAGCTGCGCCGGGGCACCCAGCAAGAGGGGCTGATCAACCTTCTGGACAGCCACGTGCGCTCGATGCGTCTGTTGCAGACCGGCAAACTGCCCGATGTCGTGCAGTTCAAGGCCGAGGATGCCTTGGCGGCGGCCGACGCCGCCCGTCCGTCCGTGGTGCAGGTGGCCGCGGCAGTGGACGCGCTGGACGACGCGATCTTTGCGGCCCGCGGGGTATCGGGCCAGGGTGAGCGGGCGGCGGAGTCGATCGAGAAGACGATCTGCCGGTTGACGTCGCGGCGGGCCACGCTGTTCGACAAGCTCACCGCCGCGGTGGACGAGGTGGCCACCGTCTACGCCGGGCTGCTCGAGCTGTCGGCGACCGCGCGCACCATGAGCGTCGCGCTGGACGACACGGAGGTCGGCGCCGTCAACGACTCCGTGACTCTGCTGCAGATGACGTTCGCCGAACTGGAGGCCGACGCGGCGACGCTGTCCAACGAAGGCCTGATGTAGGGCCTTCGCCTGGAATGCCTAGGCGAGCAGGCGCAGCGGCTGCTCGAGGATCGCTACCAGTGCGGCCATCCAACGGGCGGCCAGCGCACCGTCGATCGCGCGGTGATCGACCGAGAGCACCAGGTTCATCACCGTCGCGACCTCGAGGGCCCCGGCCACCACGACCGGCTGCTGTATGCCTGCTCCTACGGCGAGGATCGCCGACTGTGGTGGGTTGATGATCGCGGCGAACTCCTCGACGCCGTGCATCCCGAGGTTGGTCACGGTGATGCTGCCGCCCTCGAGGTCGCGCTGCGCAAGCTTGCCCGCATTGGCCGCCTCGACGAAATCCCTGACCCGCTTGGCGATTCCACTCGGCGTGGTCGTCTCGACACCGCGTACGACCGGGGTCACCAGACCGCGCTCGGACGCGATGGCCACACCGACGTCGACCGAGTCGTACCTCCGCATCGCGTCGTCGGTCCAGATGGCGTTGGCCTCGGGCACCTCGACGTGCGCGGCACCGACGGCACGAATGACCAGATCGTTGACCGAAATGCGGTGCGGCGAAACGTCGTTGAGCTGAGCCCGGAGCGCCAGCAGCGGGTCGATCCGGACCGAGCGCTTCACGTAGAAGTGCGGGACGGTCTGCTTGCTGGCGGTCAGGCGGGCCGCCACCGCGCGGCGCAGCCGCGAGTGCTCGATCTCGGTGTACCCGGCGGTTGACGGCGACAGTGCGCGGTGGGGTCGCGGCGGGGGCCTCGGGCGCAGGGCTCGGAGCGGGCGCCTCCTCGACCGGTTGCGCCTTGCGCGTCGTGGCCTGCTCGACGTCCTTCTTGGTGATGCGGCCATTGGGTCCCGTGCCGGTCACCTCGTCGAGGCCGATACCGGCTTCGGCGAGCATCCGCCTGGACAGAGGCGTGGCGAATATGCGCTTGCCGTTGTGCGTCGTGGCCGGTGCGGGGTGCGGCTGCGGTTCGGGAACCGCCTGCGCCGGCAGCGGGATCGGCCAGCCTTGTCCTGCACGCCGAGCTCGACGAGCAGCGCGTCGACGTCAGCGTCCACATCCGACCGCGTGCCGACGAGCAACAGCGGCGCGCCGACCGCGATCGTCGACCCGGCGTCGACGAGCTGGCGCAGCAGCACGCCACCCGCCTCCGCCATCACCTCGACGATTGCCTTCTCGGTCTCGAGCGCGACGACGGCCGCACCGTTCGTGACGTCGGCGCCCTCGTCGACCAACCACTCCGACACGACCACCTCGGTCGCGCCTGCGGCAACTTCGGGCACGCGCAGCAGCGTCGCCATGGGGTGCTCTCCTCGTATCCGTCTGCGGGTCAGAAGTCTTCGAGTCGTCGCAGGGCCTCGACGACTTCTTCGGTGCGGGCGATCGCGGCACGCTCGAGCACCTTGCTGATGCTCGGTGATGCGGTCGCCCCGGTGACACGGGCGATCGGGGCGTCGAGCCAGTCGAAGAGCCGCCGCTGGATCTCGTCGGCGAGCCAACCGCCGTACGACGTGCCGACGGCACCCTGCTCGACGATCAGCACGCGGTTGGTCTTGCGCACGCTTGCGGTGATGGTGTCCCAGTCCACGGATGCGCGGTCGAGCCAACGCAGGTCGATCAGGTCCGCGGACACCTCGGGCACCTGCTCGAGCGCCTCGAGGCAGTGCCGCACCATCGACAGATACGAGATGACCGTGACGTCGTCACCCTGCGCGCGCAGCGCCGCCTTGCCAACGGGGAGAAGGTAGTCCAGGTCGTCGATCGGGCCGATGCCGGTGGACGCGTACAGGTCGACGTGCTCCAACACGACCACCGGGTCGTTGCAATTCAGTGCCGTGTTCATCAGGCCCACGTAGTCGAACGGATTCGACGGCGCCACCACCCGCAGACCCGGCGCGGTCGTCAGCACGCCCGCGGGATCCATCGAGTGCTGGGAGCCGTAGCCGGTGCCCGCGGCCAGCTTGCTGCGCAGCACCAGCGGCACCGCGCTCTCCCCGCCGAACATGTGCCTGGCCTTGGCGACCTGGTTGAAGATCTGGTCGGCGGCGACCCACATGAAGTCGGCGTACATGAACTCGACGACCGGGCGGAACCGGCCGTCCAGCGCCATGCCGCCGCCCATGCCGGTGAAGGCGTTCTCGCTGATCGGGGTGCCGAGGACGCGGTCGGGGAACTTCGCCAGCGCCGCCTTCGTCGCACCGTTGGTGCCGCCCTTGAGGCCGTTGACGTCCTCGCCGAGGACGACGATCGACTCGTCGAGTTCCATGTGGCGGGCCATCACGTCGCTGACGACGTCGATGAACTTGCGTTCGCCCAGTGTTCCGGTGAACGTGTCCTGCTCCTCGTACCGACTGCCTTCGAGCTCGGACAGGTCACCGCGGACGCCGACGTCGACGAAACTCGGGTCGGGCCACTTGTCCGCCTTGATTCGGCGCTCACCCGGCTTGCCGCCAGGAACCTGCTCGAACAGTTCGGTGCCGATCGCCGCCATGGTGTCGGTGATTTCCTGCTTCTTGCCGTCGACCTCGTCCTCGGTCATCAGACCGAGCCGCACCACCTGACGGCGCAACAGATCCAGCGGATCACGTTCCCGCCAACTGTTTTCCTCGTCCTTGGTGCGGTACCCGAACGCGCTGCCGGGGAACGGGCCGTTCTGGTGGAAGAAGCGGTACACCTCGGCTTCGATGACGGCAGGGCCATTGCCCGCCCGCATGTGCTCGAGCGCCTCGCCCATCGCCAGCCGGACCGCGAGCGGGTCCATCCCGTCGACCCGCCAGCTCGGGATGTCGAAGCCGAGCGCGCGCGCCGACAGCCGCGGCTCCGCGGTGGACGTCGAGAGTGGCGTCGACACCGCGTACATGTTGTTCTCGATGAAGAAGCAGACCGGCAGCTTCATCGCGGCGGCCAGGTTGAACGACTCCAACACCGACCCGATGTTGATCGCGCCGTCGCCGAAGTAGGTGACGGTGACCGCTCTGGTGTCCGACCGGCGCTGGTTGAACGCGAAGCCCAGCGCTTGCGGGACACCGCCGCCGACGATCGCGTTGGTGCCCATCGCACCGGCCTCGCGCCACTGCAGGTGCATGGAGCCGCCCCTGCCCTTGCAGAATCCCTCTGCCAGACCGCAGATCTCGGCGAGCGCCCGGCGCAACACCATGTGCACGTCGTCGGTCAGCTCCGGGACGCCGTCGCCCGCGGGCTTCATGACGTGCCCGAATGCCTTGGCCAGGAACTGGTGATGGCCGCGGTGCGAGCCGTTGACGAAGTCGTCGGTGGTGAGGTCGAGGATGGACCCGACCGCGCCGCCCTCCTGCCCGATGCTCGAGTGGGCAGGTCCGTGCACCAGGCCGTCGGCGGCGAGCTGCAGGACGTACTCCTCGAAGACCCTGATCCACATGGTCTGCACCAGCATCAGCCGCAGGTCCGCGGCGGAGGCGCCATCCCAGTCGGCGTCCGTGGTGGCCAGCTCCACCCACGGGGACGCCGGGGTCAACTGCTTCTTCTTCGCCATGGCCACCTCTCGTCAATTGGATCCATTATGGCGATGCAATCGGCGATTTGTCCGCGACAATTGCGTTTCTGACTAGATCCACCTCACAATGTAGGCCTGCGATGGATCCATTACAAGTCCGATTTGAGCCACACTACACAGCAAAGCGAGGCGCTCGTGACCGAGCCAACAGGTCCCATCCCCGGCGTCACCGGCGTCGACCACATCGGGGTCACCGTCCCGAACCTGGACGAGGCGACGTCGTTCTTCGTCGACGTGCTCGGCTGCGAGTACATGTACACGCTCGGCCCCTTCGTCCACGACGACAGTTGGATGAGTGAGCATCTCAACGTCGCGGACGACACCGTGATGCGTCGGCTGCACTTCTTCCGGCTTGGTGGCCAAGCGATCTTCGAGGTCTTCGAATACGAAGCCGAGGTGCAATCCGACACCCCGCCCCGCAACAGCGATGTCGGCGGACACCACGTGGCGATCTACGTGACCGACATGGATGCGGCCGTCGCGCACCTGCACCGACTCGGCCTGCGCGTGTTGGGCGAGCCGACGGCGAGCAAGGGGCCCAGCGAAGGGCAGCGCTGGGTGTACTTCCTGTCGCCATGGGGGATGCAGTTCGAGCTAGTGTCCTACCCGAACGGCAAGGCGTTCGACAACGCAGGCGGACGGATCCAGTGAGGCCGAGATGACCGACATCGATGGTGCGATGCCCGCCGCGGCGGTCGCCAGCCAGCGCATCGCCGACCACGTGCGGGAGCAGATCCTCTCCGGAACGCTGAAGCCCGGCACCAGGATTCGACAGGATGATCTGGCCGAGGAACTCAGTGCCAGCCGGCTACCGGTTCGCGAAGCGCTGCGCATCCTGCAGTCGGCCGGCCTGGTGACGCTGCAGTCCAACAAGGGCGCCTGGGTCACCCGACTCGACCAGCGGGACTGCGAACGCAGCTACCAGATCCGCGAGCGCCTCGAGCCGCTGCTGCTGCGCGAGAGCATGCCGGGCCTGACGGCGGCCGACCTCGCCGAGCTCGACGACCTGCAGGAGCGCATCGAAGCCACCACCGATGTCGAGAAGTTCCTCGTCCTCGATCGCAAACTGCACTGGGCCACGTATCGGCACAGCGACGCCCGCGAGCTCGAGACCATCATCGGCAGGTTGTGGGATACCACTCAGCACTACCGCCGAGCATTCAGTCACCTGGCGCTACAGTCGCGGACCTGGGTCATCAACGCCGAGCACCGCCTGCTGATCCAATCGCTGCGCGACGGTGACGCAGACGAGGCCGAACGCATACTCGAGCTGCACATTCGGCGCACCAGGATCGAATTGCGTTCCCACCCGGAGGTTTTCGACAACGCTGAGGCGTAGCGACCCGGTCAGCCGACCGGCATCGCCTCCAACAGCAGCCCCAGGTTGCCCGGGCCGGCCTCCAGGCTGCCGTCCTCGATGCGCACCGCCAGCTCCACCGTCGCCGCGTTGGCGGGCGCAAGCCCGCCGAGTCGCCGCTGCAGGTCGACGACGAGGCCGTTGATCTCCCGGACCTCGCTGCGGCGCCCCTTCATCCAGTCCTGCAGCACGGTCGTCCTGGTGTCGGGCAGCGTGAAGTGGCGCAGCACCTCGTCGAAGAGCTGCTCGACGTAACGATCGGGATGGTCTACGTCGGCGTCGCCGAGCCCGAGGATGGGTCGCACCCGGTTGCCGGTGTCCACCGCCGTCTGCACGGCCTCGCGGCCGGCACGCAGCATGAACTCCCGCATCCCCGGCAGGGCTTCGGCCTCGGCCAGCGGCAGGTCCAGGATCGCCGACGGAACCAGCTCGGCCGCGTTGAGGACCAGCTTCATCCACTTCGACGAGCGGATGTCGTCGGACACCTCGACGGATCCCGCCGATCGCAGGATCGCGGCCACCTCCCCCGCCCGCGCGTGCGCCTCCGGTGCGGCCCCGCCGACGGCGAACCAGGACCGCGACGGCGGGCTCTGCCGGTTCACCACACCGGGGGTGAACATGTTGGAGGACACCTCGATGACGGCTGCCAGGGTGCGCTCCTGGCCGATGACGTCCGCCATGTCGTCCAGCGTCATCCCGTTCTGCAGGCCGATGACCAGACCGTCAGGTGCGACCAGCGGCTTGATCAGCTCGCAGGCCCAGCGGGTGTCGTAGGCCTTGACCAGCACCAGCACCAGGTCGAACGGCTTGCGCAGCGTCGCCACCTCACAGAGGTGGATGGCGTGCACCTGCGTCGTCTGCACGTCATCGGGCATCTCGACCCGAATGCCGTTGGCCCGCATCGCCTCTACGTGTGCGGGCCACTGCTCGACGAACGTCACGTCGTGCCCGGCGCGGGTGAGGTCGGCGCCGATGGCGGCGCCGTTGGCGCCGGTCCCGACGACCGCGATCCGCGGGTGAGCTGACAGTGCCATCAGCCGACCAACTCGTCGCGCACGAACTCCAGCTCACGGGAGATGGCGTGAGTGCCGGTCGATGCCGAGTTCCATAGCTGGTCCCGTCTACCCACACCGCCGATCGCGGCGGCAGTGCCGCCGAGGTGCGTCGGCGCACCAAGACCTCATTGTGTTCAGTGTGAGTTAACACTCAAGCTAAACGCGGAAGTGGCCTACGTCAAGGGCGTCAGTGCTTGCGGCCGTGCACGAACCAGATGCCCTCGAACGCATTCGGGCCAGGGTTGCGCAGCACGTGCGGGATCGTGGAGTCGAAACCGAGGGACTCGCCCTCGCGCAGCACGAAAACCTCGTCGCCGACGGTGATCTCGATGACGCCGGACAACACGAAGCCGTATTCGTAGCCGTCGTGGGTCGACCGTGGACCGCCCCCGCTGGAGGTGGCTCCCGGCGCATAACAGATCTTCATGAAGTTCACGCCGTGTTCCGGCGTCGCCGCCAGCCGCTCCCACACCACGCCCTCGGCCATCGCGATGCTCGGCCGATGGGTGGGGTGGACCACCGAGACCCGGTTCGAGTACTCCGACGGCCGCCACGCGTGCACCGGGTCGACGTGTCCGTTCGGGGCTGCGTCAGGCGCGACGGCGACCGCCGCGCCGTTGCCCTTCGCCGCCGCCACGACTTCCGCGCCGGCCTCCTCCTCGAACAGCTCGTCCACGGAGACGTTGAGCAGCCGCGAGAACGCGTACAGGGTGGCCACCGACGGCTGCGACTTGCCGTTCTCGATCTGTGAGATCAGCGACGGGGAAACGTCGGCCTGGCGCGCGAGCTCGCGCAGTGTCATGCCGGCCCGCACCCTGACGTCCTTGAGTCGTTGACCCAGATGATCCATCAGATGTCCCTGCCCGCAGAAGTCGACGTCAATGGAAAGATTAGCAGCACTGCACGCCCGGCGCGGCGACGCTGGACCGATGCGTGTCGGGGCGGGCACGGCGAAGCTTGCTGTTAACTCTCACCAAACAGTACTGTTCGATGTGGAAGAACGAGCGGAGGACGACAGTGACCGGATCGAATAGGGGCAGAGCCCTCGTCGTTGGCGTGACGGGAATCGTGGGCCAGGCGGTGGCCCGAAACCTGATCGCGGACGGTTGGGAGACCTTCGGCCTGTCCCGCAGCGGAGGGCGGCCCGTGGACGGTGTGACGCCGGTGGCGGCGGACCTCTCCGACCCGGCCGCGCTGTCGGCGGCGCTGGACGGGGTGGCACCCGGCCTCGTCGCGATCACCGCATGGACGCGCAAGGACACCGAGGCCGAGAACATCGCCGTCAACGGCGGCGCGGTGCGCAACCTGCTGGCTGCGCTCGAGCCCGCGAAGTCCATGCGGCACGTCGCGCTGATGACCGGCCTGAAGCACTACCTCGGCCCGTTCGAGTCGTACGCCGTCGGCAAGATGGCCGATACGCCGTTCCGCGAGGAGGAGCCCCGGCTCGACTCGCCGAACTTCTACTACGCGCAGGAGGACGAACTGTTCGCCTCCGCAGCCCGCAACGGCTTCACCTGGAGCGTGCACCGCGCCCACACCGTCTTCGGCTACGCCACCGGCAACGCGATGAACATGGTCGCCACGCTGTGCGCCTACGCGGCGATCTGCAAGGAGCTCGAGCTGCCGTTCGTGTTCCCCGGCTCGGAAACCCAGTGGAACGGCGTCACCGACGTCACCGACGCCGAGCTGCTCGCCGAGCAGATCGTCTGGGCGGCAGGCAGCGACAGCGGCCACGACGAGGCGTTCAACATCGCCAACGGCGACGTGTTCCGCTGGCGGTGGCTGTGGCCGCAGATCGCCACGCACTTCGACCTCGAGTGGCAGGGCTTCGACGGGGAGCCACGCACGCTGGAGAAGGCCATGGTCGGCATGGAAGGCACGTGGCGGACCATCGCCGAGCGGCACGGGCTCGTCGAAACCGACCTGTCCCGGGTGGCGTCGTGGTGGCACACCGATGGCGACCTCGGGCGCAACATCGAGGTCGTCACCGACATGAACAAGAGTCGCGGGGCCGGCTTCACCGGCACCCGCGACACCCGCGCCAGCTTCTTCGACTACGCCGAGCGCTACCGGGCGGCCCGCGTCACCCCGTGAGGCTGGCGGTCAGCTCGATGTGCGCCTTGATGGTGGACTCGGGATGATGCGCCGCCTCCAGTGCGGACGTGGCCTCGTCGATGCCGAAGCGCTGAGTCACGATCTCCGACAGGTCGATACCGCTCTTGGCCAGGAACCGCAGCGTCTCGGGCCACACGCCCGGTGACCCGATCGACCCGGTGATGCGCAGCTCCTTGGACTGGATCAGGCCAAGCAGCGCGGTCGCCTCCTGCCCGACGTCGATGCCGATGTAGGCGATCCGGCCCTGGAACGCCACGATCTCGAGCGCGCGCGCCATCACCCCCGGCCGTCCTGACGCCTCCACCACCAGGTCGGCGCCGCGGCCACCGGTGAGGCTCGCCAGCAGCTCGTCGGCATCCTCCGGCGAGACGGTGTGGTCGGCGCCGAGCGTCTCCGCCGTCTTGCGTCGGTCCGCCGACGGTTCGACCACGACGACGGCGGCGCCCATCGCGGCGGCCGCGGCCACGACGGCAAGACCGATCGGTCCGGCCCCGAGCACGACGACGGTGTCACTCGCGTCCACGCCGCCCGCGCGCACCAGCGCGTAGTAGGCGACGCTGAACGGCTCGACGAGCGCGCCCATCGTGTACGACAGCTGGTCGGGCAGCCGATGCAGCCATTCGGGCCGCGCGACGAAGAACTCCGCCGCGGCACCGCTGATCGAGAAGCCGAAGTGGTCGGCGCCGATCACGCACTCCCCCACCACCCGGTCGCCCGGGCTCAATGCGGTGACCTTGGCGCCGACGGCCACCACCTCACCGGACCATTCGTGCCCGGGGATCAGCGGGTAGGAGAAGGGAATGATGTAGCGGCCCTCGAGCAGATCGATGTCGGAATGGCACACCCCCACCGACCGGGCGGCCACCAGCACCTCGTCGTCGGCGATCTGCGGGATGTCCAGCTCCGCCACCCTGGCCACGCCCTGCTCCTGGTACTGCAGCGCCTTCATGCGTCCTCCTGAATGACTCGTGCTGAATGACTCGTGCAACTGAGTGTTTGGCTTGAACTACTTGGCTTGAACCAGAACCTTGATCTGATCGCCGGTCGGCGAGAGCAGGGTCTCGAAACCCGACTCGACGACATCGGCCATCGCGATCTGCGCGGTCACCACCTTCTCCACCGGGTACCGCCCGCTGGAGATCAGCCCGATGATCCGCGGCCAGTCGAACACCGGGTAGCACCACGTGCCGGCCAGCGTGATGTCGTGCTCGGAGAGCACCATCGGCTCGATCGAGGCGGCCTTGGTGTGCAGGCCGGTCTGCGAGATCCGCCCGCCGGACCGGACGGCCGCCACCGCGGTCTGCAGCGCGCGTTCGTTGCCCGAGCATTCGATGACGGCGTCGAAGCCGATCCCGTCGTTGCGGTCCTTGATCCACGCGGCGGGGTCGACCTCGGACGGATCGAGCACCTCGCCGACGTCGAGACTGCGCGCAAGCGCTGCGCGCACCGGGTTGACCTCCGAGACAACGACATTGGCACCCGCGGCCGATGCGTACAGCGCGGCCAGCGCACCGATCGGCCCGGCTCCGGTGACGAGCACGGTGTCGCCGGGCGCCACCCCCGCGGTGTCGACCCCGTAGGCCGCAACGGCGGCGGGTTCGACGAGCGCACCCTGCAGGTCGGTGACGTCGTCGGGCAGCACGCTGACGTGGGTGGCGGGCACCACGGCGAGCTCGGCGATGCCACCCCAGCCGAAGCTGAGCCCGATGCAGGCCATCGACACGCACAGGTGATTCAGGCCGCGCCTGCAGTAGTAGCACTCGCCGCAGAACAACAGCGGCATCACCGAGACGCGCTGCCCGACGGCGACGTTGGTGACTTCGCGACCCACCTCGACGATCTCCGCCGAGAACTCGTGGCCGAGGATCTGCGGCAGTTGCGAGCCGTTCAGCCGGTGCGGGGCGGCGGGGATGACGATGGGGCCCATCGCATACTCGTGCAGGTCGGTGCCGCAGATGCCGCACCAGCTGGGACGCAGCAACACCTCGCCCGGTCCCGGGCTCGTCGGGTGCGTCGACGTCCTCGACGCGAATGTCATGGGCTCCGTGGAAGACTGCTGCTCTCATCGGAAGAGGCTCCTTTGCGCTCTGGGGTTTGGGTGGCGGTGTGCCTGGTCCGTCATGCCGGGGTCAGGGCCGGGTCGAAGAGCACCTTGCCCTCCAGACGGCCGGTCGCCAGCAATTCGAGTTGTGCGGGCAGGTCCTCGAGCGGGTGCACCGACTCGAGCACCTCGTCGGCCAGGTCGCTGCTTGCCAGGATCGCCAGCGCGGCGCCGAGATCGTCGCCGCACACGTGGGCCAGGGTGGTCACCACGGAGATCTCCCGCATCACCAGGGTGTGCACGTCCACCTCCTGCTGCTTGCTCGGGCAGCCCGACCTGAAGGATCGTTCCTCCCGTGCGCACCATCTCGATGGCGTTGTTGAGCTGGCCCGGTGCGCCACTGGCCTCGATGACCACCTCGACGCCATGGGCACCGGCTTCGCCGAGGCTGTCACGCACCCGCGCGGCCGCGTCGGGACCGGCCTCGATGGTCCTCGTGGCGCCGAGGCGAGCGGCCCGCTCCAGCCGGGAGCCCGGGAAGTCGATCACCGTGATGTCGGCGTCGGCCAACGAGCGCAGACCACCGAGCACGAACGACCCGATCGCCCCCGCACCGATCAGCACGACGCGATCACCCGATTGCACCCCGGCGCGGCGTGCCGCGTGCAGTCCGACGGCCATCGGCTGCGCCAGCCCGGCCCGGTCGAGCGACATCTCGTCCGGGAACCGGCACCAGCACGCGTTCGGGCACCGACACGTACTCGGCCATCCCGCCGCCGACGTTGAGGCCCAGCGTGTAGTACACGTCGCAGAGGTTGGTGCGGCCCTCGCGGCAGCGCCTGCACACCCCGCAGGACACGCCTGCACCCGATGCGACGACGTCCCCGGCCGCGAATCGGCCGTCGGCATCGGTCTCGACGACCTCGCCGACGAACTCGTGCCCGAGGATCATCGGCCCGGTGTGCGAGGTCACCGGATGAATCCGGTTGACCGGGAACGTCTTCGGGCCGCTCGACCATTCGGTGGCGTCGGTGCCGCAGACGCCGCTGCGCAACACCCGCAGCATCGCCTCGCCGGGTGCGCGGACCGGCGCGGGCACCTCCTCGATGCGCACGTCACGAGCGCCGTGATAGACCGAGGCCCGCATCAGGCAAGCCCCGCCGGCTCTTCGCCCCGGCCCGCGACGGTGTTCAGGTGCGACTGCGAGCTACGTATCACCGGCAGCTGTCCGCTCACCGAGTAGTACCGCTGGCCTGCGACCAGCAGCTCCTCGGCAGGGAACTTGGTGACCACCTCACAGCCGGTGGCGGTCACCACGACCTCTTCCTCGATGCGCGCGGCGCCGATGCCGTCGGCCGAGGGCCAGTAGGTCTCCAGCGCGAAGAACATGCCCTCCTGCAACTCCTCGGGGTGATCGAGCGACACCAGCCGCGAGAAGATCGGCTTCTCCCAGATGGACAGGCCCACACCGTGGCCGTACTGCAGTGCGAACGCGGCTTCCTCGTCGGGAAAGCCGAATTCCTGGGCGGTGGGCCACACGCTGACGATGTCCGCGGTGGTCGCGCCGGGGCGCACCAGGGCGATGGCGCGGTCCATGTACTCGCGGGCGCGGGTGTACGCGTCGTGCTGGGCGCTGCTGGCCGAGCCAACCGCGAAGGTGCGGTAGTAGCAGGTCCGGTATCCGTTGTAGCTGTGCAGGATGTCGAAGAACGCCGGGTCGCCCGGCCGGATGATCCGGTCGGAGTAGACGTGCGGGTGCGGTGAGCACCGCTCGCCGGAGATGGCGTTGACGCCCTCGACGTACTCCGACCCCAGGTCGTAGAGGGTCTTGGCGACCAGGCCGACGGTTTCGTTCTCCCTGACGCCGGGGCGAAGGAACTCGTAGAGCTTGTCGTAGGCCGAGTCGACCATCGACGCGGCCTGGGTCAGCAGCGAGATCTCGTCGGGGGTCTTGATCGAACGGGCCTGAAGGAACACCTGCTGGCCGTCGACGACGTCGACGCCCGCCTTCTGCAGGGCGAACAGAATCGGCAGCTCGATGACGTCGACGCCGAGCGGCTCGTCGATCAGCTCGAAGCGCTCCAGCTCGCGCTTGATCTTGCGAGCCACTTCCTCGGCGATCCCCGCGTCCGGGTTGAACGCGCCGCGCAACGTCGAGATACCTGCCCGCGCACCGGATTCGATACGCGGACGCACCGCGTTGTGGTGGGGGGCGTGCGGGTCGGCATCCATCTCGGCGGTCGTCGTCGCCAGCCACGGGTTGTACAGCTGGTGATGGCGGGCCGCCGAGCCGAAGTCCCACACGATCGGATCCGAGTTCCTGGTCAGCAGGGCGAACCGGATCATCTTGTCCATCGCCCACGTGCCGATGTGGGTGGCCGACATGTACCGGATGTTGGAGAAGTCGAAGGCCAGGATCGCGCCGAGGTCGGACTTCTCCAGCTCGGCCTTGAGCCGGGCCAGGCGCTCCGTGCGGAGCCGGTCGAAGGAGATGCGGTTCTCCCAGTCAACGGCATTGGTGCCGAATGTTGCTGTACTCATTTGGATTTCAAGCCTTTCTGAAATGTGGTTCGTGCCGTCGTCTTGGGTCTTGGCCCCGCAATCAAGACCCGCCTGTTCACGTGATCACGGTCTGCCGCCGACGACGGGCGCGGGCCAGCGTGTAGGCCGTTGCCGCGATCAAGATCAGGAACCCTTGGAAGTAGTACTGAGCCGCCGATCCGAGGCCGAGGATCGTGGTGGCGTTCAGCACCTGCTGTAGCAGCACCGCGGCCACCAGGGTGCCGATGAACGTGCCTCGGCCGCCGAGCAGGCTGGTGCCGCCGAGCACGACCGCGGTGACACTGGTGAGGGTGAACGCCGCACCCTGAGCAGGGTCGCCAATGCCGTACTGCCCCATGAACATCAGCGCTCCGAGGAACACGAACAGCGACGAGCCGACGTAGGCCAGTACGACCGTGCGGGTCACGTTGATGCCGATGCGCCGCGCGCAGTCCTCGTTCGAGCCGACGGCGCGCAGCCGCCAGCCCCACGGGCGCCGACGCAATGCGAACTCCATGGCGACGGCGATGATCAAGAACACCACGAAGGCCACCGGGATCGGGCCCCATCGGTAGTTGACGGCGTTCTGGAACGCCAGGCTGATGTAGCCGCCCTGGGTGTCGCGCAGCAGGAAGGCCAGCCCACCCAGCGCGATGTAGAGCGTCAGCGTCGCGGCGATCGGGGTGAACCTGCCGAACCGGATCAGCGAACCGTTGACCGCCCCGACGAGCGCCGCCGCCGCGGCCATCACGATCAAGCCGAGCACCACCCGGCCCGGTGACGCGTCGTCCAGCACGAAGAACGACGCGACGACGACGAGGAAGCCGGCGAGCGGGCCCACCGAAAGGTCGATCCCGCCGGTGAGCATCGCGATGTTCTGCCCCATCGCGATCAGCCCGATGGCCGTTGCCGCCGTGAGGATGTTGGAGATGTTGAAGCCGGACAGATACCGCTCACTGCCCGGCGCGATCGCCGCGGCAAGGGCGACCATCACGACCAACAGCAGCACGGTCGGCGCGTAGTCCCCCTGCAGGAACCGTCGCAGCGTGTGTGCGCCGCCACCCTCCTCGCGGCGTCGAGCCGCTGCCGCGACGACCTCCGCCGTCGAGGTCACGGCGGCTGAGACGATCCGTTGTTCGGTGACGTCATCGCCCCGCAGGGTCTCGACGACGTGGCCGCGCGACATCACCAGCACCTGGTCGCACAGGCCTTCGAGTTCCTTCGCGTCCGAGGACGCCACGATGACGGGCACGCCCCGTGCCGACGCGTTGCGCAGGATCGAATAGATCTCGGCTCGTGCGCCGACGTCGACACCCTGGGTGGGCTCGTCGGCGACCAGCAGTGGCGGGTCGGACAGCAGCGCCCGCGAGATCACGACCTTCTGCTGGTTGCCGCCGGAGAGGGCCGACACCGTCGCGTCCATCGACGGCGCCTTGACCGAAAGGGACTGCAGTGAGGCCTGCACGTCGGCGATTTCGCGGCGGCGGCTGAGGAACACCCCTGACCGGAACTTCTTCAGCGCCGACAGTGCGGCGTTCTCCCGAACCGTCAGGCTCATCATCAGGCCCTCGGCGTGCCGGTCCGCAGGCATGTAGGCGCTGCGGTGCAGCAGCTCGGTCTGGCCCAGCGTCTTGCCCTCGACGGTGACGGTGCCGGTGAACGGTTCCTGCCCGGCGAGGGCCCGCAGAAGCTCGGTCTGCCCGTTGCCGACAACCCCTGCGATACCGATGATCTCGCCCCGGGTCGCCGATGCGGAGACCGATGCGAAGCCCGGCCCGGACAGTTCGTCGAGCACGAAGTTGTCTCCTGCCCCAGCGTTGGCGACGTGCTTGTCGGGGAACGTGGACTCCAGCCTGCGCCCGACGATGAGCGCAAGCAGGTCGTCATCGGAGGTGTCGGCGACGGTCGCGGTGCCGCGCACCCGCCCGTCGCGCAGCACCGTCACCCGCGTCGCGAGCTCGCGGACCTCGGCGAGCCGGTGGGTGATGTAGACGATCGAGGTGCCCGCGGCGACCGCGTCGCGGACCAGGCTGAACAGCAGTGCGACCGCGTCCCCGCCCAGCGGGGCCGTCGGCTCGTCGAGGATCAGCAACTTCGGCCGCACGGCGAACGCCTTGGCGATCTCGAGCAGATGCTTCTCGGCCAGTGTCAGCGTCTCCACGCGGTCGTCGAGGTGCACCCGCAGTCCGACGCCGTCAAGCATGTTGCGCGCCAGCTCTTTTGCCGGCTTGTCCGCGAACACCGATGCAGGCAACGCGACCTGCAGGTTCTCCAGCACCGTCATGTCGGGCAGCACGGCGGGGTGCTGGTGCACGATCGCGATGCCCAGCGACGTCGCCGCCTTCGGGGTGAATGCGGCCACCGTCTGTCCGCACACCGTGATCGTGCCCTCGTCGGCCTCGGTGGTTCCGGTGGCGATGTTCATCAGGGTCGACTTGCCCGCGCCGTTCTCGCCGAGGATCGCATGTACCTCGCCGGGCAGCACCGTGACGGAGACGTCGGTCAGCGCCGCGACACCGGAATAGCGCTTCGAGATGTGGTTCATCTCGATGGTGGCGTTGCGTGTCTCCTCGATGGTCAACACTTCGACGTTCTCCGGGGTCACTTCATCGTCCTCTTCTGGTCTCGGGCCGATTCGCTTGGTTGCCTGCGGTATTCATCGAGTCATTCATCGAGCGCCGCCTGCTGCTCACCGGGCATCTCAGCGGACAGATAGGTGTCACCAGGCAGGTCCTTGCGGCACTGAACGCCGTTGGGCTGCTGGGACACCGAGTCTTCGAAAACCGGTCCCTTGTACGAGTCGGCGGTGGGAATCCGACCTCCGGTGGCGCGGGCGACGGCGTACTGCACCGCCAGTCGCACGTTGTCGTTGCCGGTGGCGACCGTGACCATCTTGAACGGGCTGGTGGCCTGGCTGTCCTGCCAGAAGCAGCTCAGGGAGTTGCCGTCGGAGGTGGCAAGGGCGGGGATGGGCCGCCCGCTCTTGGCGAACAGCGGCAGCGAGCTGACCAGGGTGGGCCCGAAGTCCGACACGATGACGTCGATCTTCGGATACTTCGCGATGTCGGCGGTGAGCAGCTGCTGGGTCAGGGTGGGGTCCCAGTTGGTCGGCTGGAACGGCGTCTGGCCGATGAAGGTGTAGTTCTCCGGCAGGTTCTTGCGCAGCGCCTCGTATTCGGTGATGCTCTGGCTCGAGCCCGCCGGGCCACCAAGGAAGAGGATGTTGCCGCCACCGGGCACGTTCTTCTTGATCCACGCGGCCCAGTTGTTGCCGTCGTTGGCGAAGTCGTCACCGATCCACTTGTCGTAGTTCACGCCGGCCTGGCCGCCCGGGTCGACGCGGTAGGGCACGGTGACCACGCCCTCCTTGTAGGCCGCCGTCAGCGCGGGCAGCACCGCCTTGCCCGCGTCGGGAAAGACCACCATGGCATCCACACCGGCTGACACCATGCCCTTGATGTCGGAGATCGCCTTGAGCGTGTTGCCCTGGCCATCGGCGTAGCGAAAGTTGGTGACGCTCGGGCACTTTGCGGCCTCCTCCTTGCCGGAGGCCGTCGCGACCAGTCGCCAGCTGTTGCCGCCGTAACCGTCGAGCAGGCCCAGTTCGATCTTCTTGGGCCCGCACCACGACGGTACGTCGGCCGGTGCGACGCTGGCGCCCATGGCCTGGGCCTGGTTGTCGGAGCTGGCGCAGCCGGAAAACAGCACGGGCAGCGCCGCGATCGCCGCGCTCAGCACCGCGAAGGGGGCTCTCATCGTTGTCTCCTCTTGTTCCGTCGTGTTATCCGGCGGCTGCCGCGGGCTGGGACGCTCGGGTGAGTGGCGCGAGAACTGCTTGCCAGTTCACGGTGTAGAGCGAGATTCCGATCGCCAGCGCCGCGGCCTGCACCAGCGGGGAGATGGCCGGCGACACGCCGAGCACGCTCACCAGCTGGATGAGCTGCTCCAGGAAGATCGCGGCCACGACGGTCGGCAGCGGGAAGCCGCGCCCGCCGAGCAGCGAGGTGCCGCCGAGGACCACGACCGCGATCGACGGCAGCAGGTAGGTGTCGCCTGCGTATGCGGTCGGCTGCGAGGTGATGCCCGCGATCAGGATGCCTGCCAGGCAGTAGAGCAGTTGTGCCCATACGTAGCACAGCGATTGATAGGTCCTGGCGCGCAGTCCCGCGGCCCGCGCCGCGCGGAAGTTGGCGCCGATGGCCTCGAAGCGGCGGCCGCTGACGGTGCGCTTCACCACGGCCGCGACGACCACCAGCGTGGCGATGGCGAAGAAGATCGAGTTCGGGATGCCCGCCGTCGAGCCGCCCGCGACGTTCCCGAGCAGCGTCGTCGTGATGCGCGGTCGACCACCCGAGATGCTCAGGTTCACCCCGTACAGCACCGCGTTGGTGCCGAGCGTGGCGATGATCGGGTTGAGCCCGAGCCCGCCGATCAGGACGCCGTTGAGCACGCCCGCGACCACGGCAAGGGCGATGGCCAGCAGGATCGCGGGGATCAGCCGGCCGTTGTCCCCGTCCGGGATGTGCGTGACGATGACGATCGCCAGCGAGATACCGCCTGCCACGGAGAGGTCGATGCCGCCCTGCTGCACGACGAGCATCTGGCCGAGACCCGCGATCGCCAGCACCGCGGCCACCGGCAGCATCCCGGACAGCGAGGTGACCGAGACGCTGGCAGGGTCCAGCAGTGCGCTGACGGCGAACAGCAGGATCGTCGCGGCGCCGATGGTGAGCAGCCCCTTGGACAGGGAGACCTGTGTGCTCTTCAGGTAGCGGTTCTGCCGGTCAGTCGTCTCTGGCACGGACACTCGTCTGCCTCGCCTTCGCCTATGAAGAGTCCCGGTATCGTTCAGCGACTGTGATAGCGCTCACGCCCAGGTGTTAAGACACACTGTACAAAAGTTGCATGACTGCGCACAAGAACCAATCACAGGTTGTGGCACGAGCAGATGCGCGGGGTCAGGCGGAGGAGGCTCGGCGCACCAGCGCCAGCACCACCGCGGCAATCGCGAACAGGCTCGAGAAGAATCGGTTGAGCAGCCGTTGTTGCCGAGCGCCCAGAAGCTTGAGAATCCGGGTCGACAACGTGGCGTAGACGCTCATCACCAGGACATCGACGGTGATGAACGTCAACCCGATGACCACGTACTGCGACGGCAACGGCGCATCGGGCACCACGAACTGCGGCAGCACGGCGAGGTAGAACAGCAACGCCTTCGGGTTGGTGGCATTGACCAGAAAGCCGCGCGCGAGCAGTGGTAGTCCTCCGCGCGTTGGGTTCTCGTCCATCTGCTCGCGCAGGTCGTGTCCCGAGGCGCGCCACTGCCGCACCGCGAGATAGAGGAGGTACGCCACCCCGATGAACTTGATGACCGTGAACGCCACGATCGATTTCGACACGACAGCGCCGAGACCCACTGCCACCAAGGTCAATTGGAACAGCAGTCCGAGCTCCTGACCGACGATGCTCCAGTACGTGCGCAGCACGCCGTGCGTCAGACCGGACGACATCGATTGAATCGCCCCGGCACCGGGGAAGGATGCGATCGCGATCGACGCTCCGAGGAACCCCAACCACAGATGCCAGTCCGTTGCCACGGTATGTGCTGCCGCTGCGGTCATGTCAGCCCAAACGTGCCACGGGAACCAAAAGCTTCTCGCGCCGGTGGGCGTGTGAGGAGAACCACGATCTTGATGAGTTTCGATGCCTGACTTCCGGGAAATCGTGACGTAAAAGTGATGAAGAGGTGCTCCGGTGCGCTTCCTGCGCCAGTCGGGCCCTCGCGAGCAGCTAGGGAGCCGAGCATGGGCCGCAATGAATCAGAACACTCAGTCGAGGTTGGCGGCCAGCGGCCCGCGAACAGTACGCGCCGCTGGATCCTGCGGCTGCTGGTCGCCACCGCCGCAGCGACCGTGGCTTCGCTGCACATGTTCGTCGACTTGCCGCGAGCAGAGGCAGAGCCGTGTCCGGACGTTCAGGTGGTGTTCGCTCGCGGCACCTTCGAGCCGGCCGGCGTCGGCGCCACCGGGCAAGCCTTCGTGGACGCATTACGCGCACAGCTGCCGGGGAAGTCGATCGACGTCTACCCCGTGAACTACCCCGCTTCGCTCGATTTCGCCAGAGCCGCCGACGGCGTCGCCGACGCCAGCACGAAGGTGCAGTCCGTCGCGACCACCTGCCCGAAGACGAAGATGGTGCTGGGCGGCTACTCGCAGGGCGCCGCGGTCATCGCCTACATCACGACCGACACCATTCCGCCCAACTTCACCCTGCCCGCCGGGATCACCGGTCCGATGCCTGCCGCGGTGGCCCCGCACGTCGCTGCGGTCACGCTGTTCGGCAAGCCGTCGAGCGGGTTCCTGAACATGCTGGATGCGAATGCGCCGCCGATCAACATCGGCCACGCCTACACGGCCAAGGCGCTGGACCTGTGCGTGGCCGACGATCCGGTGTGCTCAGGGCAGGGCGGCGACCCCGGTGCGCACGGCCAGTACGCGGTCAACGGAATGGCCGACCAGGCAGCGACATTCGCGACAGACCACGTCTCAACGCGCACGTAGCTGCAGCACCGCGGCGAGCTGATCGCAGACGCCGACCCACCCGTTGTCGAAGCTCTCGAATTCCTCCGGCGGCAACAGCGAATGCTCGATGGACATCAGCGTCTCGTCGTCGCCGAGCGGCTCGAAGGTGACGTTGACGACGCTGACCACCGTCGGATCGGGCCAGTTCGAGTTGCTCCAGGTGAAGCGCAGCAGATGCGGGCGGTCGATGGCCAGGAAGCGGCCGATGATCAGAACGAGGGTGCCCGAGTCGTCCACGTCGAAGCGCACGCTCCCGCCGACCTGCGGTTCGACGGTGACGGCAACACACCGACTGGGTCGCGGACACATCCACTCCTCGCAGCGACTCCGGGTCGAGCCACTCGTCGAACACCACCTCCGGCGTGGCGGGCATGACGCGTTGCACGACGGACGGTCGGCGCCTCGGTCATCGTGACCGCCGCTTCCTGCGCAGCCGCGCCGACAACGCGTCGGCACGCGTCGACCAGAAGTCCGTCTGTTCGGTCATCCACTGCTGGGCCATCGTCAATCCGTCCGGTCGCAGGGACAGCCAGTGTTCGCGCCCGCGCACCTCGCGCTGCACCAGCCCTGCCGACTCCAGCACGCCGATGTGGCGCGATACGCCGGCGAACGTCATGGGCAGCGGGGCGGCCAGGTCGGTGATGCGGGCGTCACCCTGGCGCAGCGTCTTCAAGAGCGCGCGGCGGGTCGGATCGGCGAGCGCTGCGTACGCGCGATCCAACACCTGATCTTCAACCATTTTGTTGACTATAGCGGGTGTGCCGTGTTGTGCTGAACGCATGAAAGTTCAACCAATATGTTGAACGTTGGGAAAGACATGCTGCAGGAAGGGAAACCGGTGAATACACCTCCAATCGTGTCGGCGCAGGAGTGGGAGGCCGCCTACCAGGAGATGCTCGTCAAGGAGAAGGAGTTGACCCGTGCGCGTGATGCGCTGGCCGCGATGCGCAGGCGGATGCCGTGGACGCCGGTGGAGAAGCACTACGAGTTCGAGGGGCCCGAGGGCAAGGTGAGCCTGCTCGACCTGTTCGACGGCCGCCGCCAGCTGATCGTCTATCGCGCCTTCGTCGACCCCGGCGTGCACGGGTGGCCCGAGCATGGCTGCGTCGGCTGCTCGTTGATGGCCGACCACATCGGCAACCTCGCCCATCTGAACGCCCGCGACACCACGCTCGTCTACGCCTCGCGCGGGTCGCAGGCAGACATCGCGCGGGTGAAGGCGCGGATGGGCTGGGACATCCCCTGGTACACCATGGTCGACGACTTCGACGTCGACTTCGGCGTGGACGAATGGCACGGCACCAACGCGTTCATCCGCGACGGAGATCGCGTGTTCCGCACCTACTTCATCAACAACCGCGGCGACGAGGTGTTCGTGAACACCTGGAGCTTCCTCGACATGACCGCGCTGGGACGCCAGGAGGACTGGGAGGACTCCCCCGCCGGGCTACCCGCAGACCAAGCCCTACGAATGGTGGGACTGGCACGACGAATACGGCCAACGCGAGCCGTCGCGGTGGTTCGGCGAACCCGACCCCGATGACCCGAACGACCAACGGCCGCCGCGCCGGACCGAGGGGGTGTAGCCTCGTGGTCGTCGTCGATGCACCTGAGATCTCTCGCCTCTATCAGGAGGCGCGGCAACGGATCACCGCGTTGGTGACCGGGGATGACGCGGCATGGACCGTGCAACTCGCGGCCTGTCCCGGCTGGTCGGTCCGCGACGTGGTGGCGCACATGGTGGCCGTGGCCCAGGACTGGGCGAGCGGGCGTTTGACGGGGCCACCCACCGACGCACGAGACAGCGGCTCAGATCGCTCGGTTCAGCGGTTGCGACAAGGCCGCGATCCTGGCCGCCTGGACCGAGGCGGCCGCGCAGCTCGACCATCTGGCGGAGACGGAGGCGCTGACAGCCCCGCTCGGCGACATCACCGCCCACGAGCACGACGTCCGCGGCGCCATCGGGCGACCTGGGGCCAGGGACTCCGCGGCGGTGTGGCATTCGACGGACCAGCTACTCGCGAACCTGCGCACGCCGGTGCCGCTGCGGGTGACGGTGGAAGACGGCCAATATCGGAGCGGGCCGGAGGGCCGCGCCGAAATAGTGCTCCACACTTCGCGATTCGAGGCCCTGCGCTGGCGAACGGGCCGCCGCAGCCGCGCCCAGCTCGCCGCCATGGACTGGTCGGACGACCCGGCTCCGGTCCTCGATCACCTGTACATCTTCGGCCCCGCCGACGCCGACGTCGTCGAATAGCGCTCGGCATCACGAGAGGAGACAGCCATGTCGGACGAATCGAACCCGAGCCCCGCGGCCGTCGACCGGGCGACCTTCCAGGCCGAACTGGACGCGCTGCGGATCCGGGAGAAGGCGCACACCAGGGAGGGCGACGCGATCGCCGCGGCCCGTCGGCGCCTACCCATGGTCGAGGTGGACGCCAACCTCGCCCTGATCGGGCCCCGACGGGCCGGTCACCCTGCTCGACGCGTTCGAGGGGCGTCGACAGCTCATCGCGTACTACTTCATGTGGCATCCCGGCCATCCCGCGCCCGAGCAGTGCGAAGGCTGCACCTGGTGCACCACCCAGGTGGCCGAACTGGCCTACCTGCACTCGCGGGACATCACCTACGCGGTCCTCTGCCAGGGGCCGTACGACGAAAGCGCCCGCTACCGCGAGTTCATGGGCTGGGACATGCCGTGGTACTCGGCGCTGCCCTCCCTCGACGCGCTCCTGGTCGGTCGGACGGTCGGCATGATGCACATCGTCTGCTACCTGCGCGACGGCGATCGCGTCTTCGAGACCTACTGGACGACCCTTCGCGGCGTCGAGGCGATGGACTACAACTACGCGCTCATGGACCTCACGGTGTACGGACGCCAGGAGGAATGGGAGGACTCACCGCCCGGTTGGCCTCAACCGTGGCAGGACGGAGCGGCACGCATACGGACCGACGGCCGCCCCATCGCCCAGTGGTCGCGCGTGCACGCCGGCCGTTCGGACGACCTGAGCGCCCGAAACCACTGACGGCGAACGGTTTTGGTCAGGGCAGGATCTCGGCCAACCGCCGCACCGAGGGCGAACTCGTCTCGACATCCATCGCGTCGGCGCCGATTCTGGCGGTGCCCACGTAGTGGAAGTAGCAGCGCAGGTTCAGTCGTAGGTATCGGCGCAGCGCGTCGGTGTCGGCGTCGTCGATGTCGGCGCCGAGGTAGTTCGGGTCGACCACCGGCAGTGCGCCGGGGTCGGCGCTGGCCAGCCGCACGGAGCCGCCGCTGTGTGGGCTCATGATCGAGAATGCGATCGACGTAGCCGTGTTCGGGCTGCGGCAGCAGGTCGGCACGGGAATCGGATGGGCGCACAACACGAATTGCTGATCGGGTGCTTCGAGGGCGGCATCGGTGCGAACGAATCCCATCGCCTCCCCGACCGGGTTGGCGTGGATGACGGGCACGGCCTTGCGGGCGCGGTAGGTGACGGTGGCGAAGGGGTGGTCCTGCAGGTTGGCGCCGACGCCGGGCAGGTCCAGTAACGGGGTGACACCCATGTCGCGTAGCGGCCAGCCGAATCCGGTTTCCTGTCCGCTGCTGAGATCACCTGCTCTGGCATGGCCGGTCGCCACCGCGGCCTCGACCATCGCCTGGACGACCGGGTTGGGTCGGGGCGGAGGGCTGACGAGCAAGGGGCCGTCGACGCCGCGGACGGCTGGGTCGCGTCCTTCGGCGGTCTCGGAGCGCCGGAAGTAGGGCAGCAGCTCGTCGTACCCCCAGCCCGGTGCGGTACGTCCGGGCCCAGGCGTCGTAGCCCGCGCGGTGGCCGCGCAGAAAGTTCAACCCGTTGATGCTCGACGACCCGCCGAGGCCGCGGCCGCGCGGAGTCGCAATGGGTGCTCCCGTAAAGCCATTGGCCGATACGTCACCCCAGTTGGCCGGCGTGTCCAGCAAGGTCAGCCACGCATCGGGTACCGCCATTGCCGGCAACCGATCGCGGGCCCCGGCCTCCAGTAGCAACACCGTGCGGTCCCCGTCGGCCGACAGCCGCGCCGCCAACGTGCACCCCGCACTGCCCGCGCCGACGACGATGTAGTCATAGCTCCGCCGCGCAGTAATCATCTTGGTCCCTTGGTGATTGACGTAGAACGAATGCTCAGAGGGTCAGATGGGATGCGGGTTTCGCTGCCACCAGTCGATGATCAGTGCGGCATACTCGGCGGGCTTTTCCTCCCAACAGAAGTGACCGGCATCCGGTATGAGATCGACGTGGGCGTTCGGCAACCGTTGCTGCAGAAACTCGGCGTTGATCGGCGGGACGACTTGATCGTTGGCGCCCGCGACGATCCGGACGGGCACATCGATGTTCGGCAACAGATCGGCCAGGATCGGCAGTTGTTCGCGGTAGCTCTGGGCATACGGAATGGTGTCGGCGAAACGGTCGCCACGGTACGAATCGAGGTAGTCGTCGCGGATCTCGTCCGACGGTTCGTAGCCTTCGATGGTGCCGAGGGCAAGCTCCACGATCGCGCGGCCGCCGAGGCGGCGGTAGGGCTCCAGATCGGGCGCCTCCACCCACTCCTTGAGCACGCCCGTCACCTCGATGGGGACCGCGGCACCGCCGCTGCCGACCACCAGGCTCGAGAACCGATTCGGTTGCACGGCCGCCGCGAACAATGCCGAGGACGTTCCGATGTCCGGACCCACCAAATGTGGGTGCGCCAGGTCGAACGCATCGGCGATGCGGATGATGAACCTGCCCATCGCCTGTGGGTTCATCAATTCCTCGCGGTACTCGGACTGCCCGAAACCCGGTGGGTCGACGGCGATCACGAGCGTGTGTTCGGACAGTTGGTCCCACACCTGATCGAACGCGTACACGCTTTCCGGCCACGGGCTCAACAACAGCGCCGTTCGGCGGCCCTGCGCTGCGCCGCCGCTGGCCGCGAACCGGATCGACAACCCGTCGATGGTGGTGAACAACGGCCTGATGCGGTCGCTCATGACCGCTCGTCTTTCATCACGACAGCCAGGGTCGTCCAACGACGGAGTCGATGCGCCCGTGCACGCCTCGGGTGCTCCACCGGTCTGCCCCCGGGTATCTGAAATAGAGTGACTAGTACACTAGTTGATAGTGGACTATGTATTAGTGTACTTTTGAGCTGGTGGTCCGCGCTGAACCCTTGACCCGAGTCGACACCGCCGCGCCGGCTTCGGGCACACTCGACCAGTAACCAGGAGAACGCACCGTCGGCCATCTGCTGGTGCGTCGAGCAACAGCAGGAAGGCCAGGAAGGCACGGAATGCAAAGCGGTGCAACGCCGCAACCAGGACATACCGCTTGCCCGGAGGAGCCTCGATGATGGGGGAACTCCAGTGACGGCGTGTCATGTTGCGCCACTCACGCTGATCGGTCGACAGCGCGAGACCGCGACTCTGCGCAGGCTGCTCGATGACGTGCACAAAGGCAACAGCGCCGTACTCGTCCTCCGCGGCGAGTCCGGGGTGGGCAAGACCGCGCTGCTTCACCACCTCGTCGGCGAGGCATCGGGACTCCACGTCGCGCACATCGCAGGCGCGGAGTCGGAGATGGAACTGGCGTATGCCGGCCTGCACCAGTTGTGCGGTCCCCTCCTCGACGACCTCGACAAGCTACCGGCCCCTCAGCGCGATGCGTTGAGAGTCGCTCTCGGCTTACAGGACGGGAGTACGCCGGACCGCTTTCTGGTGGGCTTGGCCGCCTTGGGGCTACTGGCCGAATTCTCCGTCAGGCAGCCGTTGCTGTGCGTGGTGGATGACGCGCAGTGGCTCGATCGTGCCTCACTGCAGGCGTTGTCGTTCGTCGCGCGGCGGGTCGTGGCGGAACCCATCGCCATGACATTTGCGGTCCGTGCTCCCGGCGGTGAATGTGAGCTGGCGGGGCTGCCGGAATTGGTCATCCCCGGACTGGACGACCGGGGCGCACGTGCGCTCCTGGCGATGACGATGCCGGGATGCCTCGATGAACGCGTGCGTGAGCGCATCCTGGCCGAGGCCCGCGGGAATCCGTTGGCGCTGCTCGAGTTGCACACCGATCTGACGCCGGCCGACGTCGCAGGCGGCTACGGATTGGCCGAAGCCCGCCCCCTGACGCATCGCATCGAGAGCAGTTTTGCCACCCAGCTACGCGAATTACCCTCGTCGACAAGGCAATTGTTGTTGATCGCGGCCGCCGACCCGGTTGGTAGCGCCGCGTTGTTGTTGCGCGCCGCCGAACGGCTGGGGCTCGGCGTGGACGACGCCGCTCCGGCGGAGGCAGCGGGGTTGATGACGATCGGCACCGGGGTGCACTTCCGGCACCCGCTGGTGCGCTCGGCGATCTACCGGACTGCCCCGTTGGCCGATCGGCGACGCGTGCATCAGGCGCTCGCCGACGCGACCGATTCGCGATACGACGTGGAGCTTCGGGCCTGGCATCGCGCGCAGGCGGCCCCCGATGCCGACGAATCGGTTGCGGACGAGCTCGCCTGCAGGGCCGAGCGGGCGCGGGCGCGTGGCGGCGTCGCGGCGGCTGCCGCATTTCTGACGCGTGCGACGCATCTGACTCCCGATCCCGTCGACCGGGTCCGCCGGGCCCTGGACGCCGCGCGCGCGAAGCTGGACGCCGGAGCGCCTGACGCGGCACTGGATCTGGTCGCCATCGCCGAAGCGGGTCCATCGGACGACCTCCAGCTTGCCCACTGCGAACTGCTGCGCGCACGCATCGCATTCACATTGCGCGGGGACGGCGACTCGCCGTTGCTGTTCCTGGCAGCCGCCGAGCGGCTCACCCCGCTTGACGAGCCGCTGGCCCGCGAGACCTACCTCGAAGCGCTGATGGCATCGATATTCGTCGATCAGCCCTCGGACCGGGATGGAGCCGATCCGCACTCCGTCGCGCGCGCGGCGAAGGCTGCTCCGCTTGCGCCGCAACCGGCGCGCGGGGTCGATCTGCTACTCGACGGTCTGATAGCGCGGTTCGGTGACGGGTACGTCGCGGCCGCGCCGTTGCTCAAAGCGGCCATGAGTCAACTGCATCGGGAGTACTCGCGATGCGAGGGCGACCCCCGCTGGTACGGACTCGCGGGCCGCGTTGCCCTTGACCTCTGGGACCAGCATGCCTGGGACGATCTGACCGCCCGGCAGCTGACGGCCCTGCGGGCGGGCGGACGCCTGACCCTGCTGCCGGGGACCTTGGCGTTCCGGATCGCGACGTGCGTGCACGCAGGCCGGTTCTCCGAGGCACAGGCATTGCTCGAGGAGGCGAACGCGATCGCAGGCGCCACGGGGACTTCGCCGCCCGGATACATCGAACCGTTGCTCGCCGCCTATCGCGGAGACGAGGCCCGCACGCTTGAACTCGTTCGGGCCGGGCTTGAAGAACACGCGGGCGTCCGAGCCGAACGGCCGCTCGTCATGATCGTTCATTTCGCTGCCGCCGTTCTACACAACAGCCTCGGACAGTATTTGGATGCGCTGGCCGCGACCGACTTGGCCATCGGGTACGACGAGCTCGACATGTACGGATACGCATTGGCGCAGCGGATCGAAGCCGCGGCCCGCCTCGGTGAAACCGACATCGCCGCCGAAGCGCTTCAGCAGCTCGTCGAGCGGGCGGAGGCCAGTGGCACCGATCTCGCACTGGGAGTCGCTGCGCGGTCCCGTGCCCTGCTGGCGGACGGTGCGGAAGCCGACGCCTTGTACCGGGAAGCGATAACCCTCCTTCGCCGCAGCCGCGTCAACGTGCTGCTGGCACGGGCGCAGCTGATCTATGGCGAGTGGCTGCGTAGCGAGAATCGGCGCGACGACGCGCGAGAACAGTTGCGGCGGGCCTACGAAGTGTTCACCAGGGTCCGGGCAAACGGCTTTGCCGAACGGACCCGTCTCGAGCTGCTCGCGCTCGGTGAGTCCGTTGGCAAGACGACGCCCAGCCTGTCAGATGCCCTGACCAACCAGGAGTTGTTCATTGCTCGGCTCGCCCGCGACGGGCACACCAACCAGGAGATCGCCGCGCAACTGTTCATCAGCAGGCGCACCGTCGAATGGCATCTGAGCAAGATCTTCCACAAGCTCGACATCAAGTCCAGGCGTGCGTTGCGCGCTGGCTTGGCTCAGATCGACTAGAGGTGTGACGGACTAGTGGTGGTGGTGTCCGTGGTGATAGATGCCCCTTGAGCCGAAATCCGGGTACGCCGGCGGAAAGTGAACGGTGTGCGAGTTGTTGATCTCGACGTCGCCGGGAACCCGGTCCTGTCCATCTGAACACCGTCCATCTGAACAGCGTCCACTGCGCCCGGCGCCCGGACGAGTCGCAGCCTCTGCCCGCGCCGTCAACCGACGTCGTCGGCGAGGCATCGGCGATCGGCGCCAAAGTCATTGCCAGGGTGGCCATCCAGGCCGTGGCCATCCAAGCCGCGAGCAACGGTGCGAGACCCACCGATCGGATCTTCATGATGCACTCCTGGGAACTTGACGGCGGTGCTAGGGCACCCGTCTACTCTCGCCCGCCACGCTCGTCATGTCGCCACGGCTAGCGCCCAATCGCCACTTATCGGCAGCAGGGGGTCCGCGTATGGGGGCTAGCGCGCATACGCCTCGGCCCTTCACGACGTCCACGGCGTCAGCTTCCGCCCAGCTCGACGATGGCCTTCGCGACGCCTGCGCCGTAGACGGGGTCGGCCTTGGCGCACAGGCCGACCCAGCGCTGCTGAATCTCGTCGGGTGCGCCGTACATGGCCCTGGCGGTGTTGTCGAAGAGGGCATTGGCGTTGTTCGGTGTCGAGTAGCGCGAACAGGTTGCGTGGCTGGGTGAAGTAGTCGTCGTCGTCCTCGCGAAAGTTCCAGTCGTAGGCCGACACGTCGCCGAGCGGTTCCGGTGGGGTGCGGTAGTCCGGCTGTTCCTGCCACTGGCCGTAACTGTTGGGCTCGTAGTGCAGGGTGGAGCCGTAGTTGCCGTCCACCCGCATGGCGCCGTCGCGGTGATAGCTGTGCACCGGGCAGCGCGGCGCGTTGACCGGGATCATCTGGTGATTCACCCCCAGTCGGTAGTACTGGGCGTCGGGGTAGGAGAACAGCCGCCCGTGCAGCATCTTGTCCGGGGAGAAGCCGATCCCCGGCACCACCCGCGACGGGGCGAATGCGGCCTGTTCGACCTCGGCGAAGTAGTTCTCCGGGTTGCGGTTGAGCTCCCACTCGTCCGACCTCGATGAGCGGGTAGTCCCCCTTGGGCCACACCTTGGTCAGGTCGAACGGGTGATAGGGCACCGTCGCCGCGTCGGCTTCGGGCATCACCTGGACGTAGAGCTTCCAGCGCGGGAACTCGCCACGGTCGATCGCCTCGAGCAGGTCGCGCTGGTTGCTGTCGGGATCCTCGCCGCGGATCGCGATGGCCTCTGCGTCGTCGGGTCAGGTTCTTGATGCCCTGCTGGGTGCGGTGGTGGAACTTCACCCAGTGCCGTTGGCCGTCGGCGTTGATCAGGCTGAAGGTGTGCGAGCCGAAGCCGTGCATGTGCCGATACGACGCCGGGATGCCGCGGTCACTCATGATGATGGTGACCTGGTGCAAGTGATTCCGGCAGCAGGCTCCACCAGTCCCAGTTGTTGGCCGGGCTGGCCATGTTGGTGCGCGGGTCGCGCTTGACCACGTGGTTGAGGTCGGGGAACTTCAGCGGGTCCCGCATGAAGAAGACCGGGGTGTTGTTGCCGACGATGTCCCAGTTGCCCTCCTCGGTGTAGAACTTCGTGGCGAACCCGCGGATGTCGCGGACCGCGTCGGCGGCGCCACGTTCGCCGGCGACCACGGAGAACCGGGCGAACATCTCGGTCTGCTTGCCGATCTCGGAGAAGATGCTGGCCCTGGTGTAGCGGGTGATGTCGTTGGTCACGGTGAACGTGCCGTAGGCCCCGGATCCCTTGGCGTGCATCCGACGCTCCGGGATCAGCTCCCGGTGAAAGTGCGCCAGCTTCTCCTGATACCAGACGTCGGTCATCAGCATCGGGCCCCGCGGGCCTGCCGTCATCACGTTGTTGTTGTCCGCGACCGGCGCACCCGCCGCCGTCGTCAACTTGCCGTTCTGCCCGTTCGACGTCATCACGGGTTCCTCTCGAATCGTGGTCTGTTGGCACCGGGCGAACTCGCTTCGCTGATCGCCCCGTTGAACTCATCCAAACAGCGGGCGAGTCCGGTCAAGCCAGTAAGGAACTCGGGTCTGACACGGGTCGTGCCCCGGGGTTCCCCGTGAAAATCGGGCCGCCGCCTCACCACCTCGGACTGGGGGTGCCTGTCGATGGGGGTTAAGCTCGCCTTGGTCGGGCGATTCGTTTGGGAGTTGATGGTGTTGGTGACGCGCGGGTTGATGCTCTTCGGATGTGCGGCGGCAATCGCGGTTGGGCCGCTGGTCGTGGCCTCGCCCGCAGTGGCGCAGGGGTGCCCATGGGGCACGGTCCAGACCCGATTCGACGGAGTGTGCACCGCGGGCGGACCGGGCAACCCCGCCGCGAGTCCATCGGGTCCGTCGTTGAACTCCGTGCAGGGCGCTCCCGGTCAGGTCGGTTCGATCAACGGCATCCCGTGCACACCGGAGCACTACGGCACCTGCCTCGCGATGAGTCAGGGCTGACCGCCCGCCCCTCGACCACGTCGAGGTAGGTCAAGGCACCGATCGTTCCACCGCCTGCTGTCTACGGGCGCGTTCACGGCGATCGACATGCTGCACTTGCATACCCCCAGTAACATCAATCCCATCTGTCACAGCAGATGCGGAGGGCGTATGCGAAGCCGATCGAAGTTCGGAGCCACGGCCATGGCGCTCGCCGCCGTCCTGGCGGCGGGTGGGCTCGCGCCCGCGGTCTCCCAGGCTGCTCCGCCACCGGCGGTGAAGGACTTCTCCAAGCCGGCCGTCGTCATCCTGGGGTATGGCCTCAACCCGAACGGCACCATGCGGACCATCCTGCGCCGCCGGGTGCTCACGGGCCTCGCGGTCGCACAGTTCTTCCCCCAGTCCCCCGTCATCGTGACCGGGGGCAACCCTCAGAACGGCAGAACCGAAGCCGAACAGATGAGGAAGATGCTTCTCCTCCTTGGCTTTCCGAACGACAGAATCATCGTGGAGGACCGGGCCAACAGCACCGTCCAGAACGCGCAGTTCTCGGTTCCGCTGGCGAAACAAGCGGATACCTCGGGCATCATTCTGGTGACGTCGACGACACATCAGGGACGGGCCGACGGGGACTTCGCCGATGCGGGAGGCAACCTTCTCGCGACGGTCAGCTACCCGGACGGCAATCCGTCCACCAACGTCGCGCAGTTCGCCCGTGACGCCATCAGTCCGTTCGTCGGCCTCGGTTAGTCACCTCGTCGAGGTGTAGTAGACGTTGTCGGCCACCGAAAAACCGTCCTCCTGCTCGGGCGCCGGGGGCAGTCCGTTCCTGGCCAGCAGCTCGCGCATCGTGGTGCCGACCGAAGTCCAACCCCTGGCGTCGAGGTACTTCGCCACGTCGTTGCGCTCGTCGTGATACCAGAGCTCCGAGATGTCGATGTCGAGACCGTGTTCGCGCCACTGCTGCGCGAACGCAGTCATGGCCGCCTGCGCCTTCGCCGCGTCGCCGTCAGCACCGCTGCTCAAGCTCTCGGTGGCCACGCGACTGCCCGGCGCACTGAGTTCGGTCAACTCGTCGAACAACAGATCCTGGGCAGCGGAGGGCAGGAACGGGAGCAGGCCTTCGGCAATCCAGGCGGTGGGTTGGTCGGTGTCGAATCCGGCCTGGCGGAGCGCGGTGGGCCAGTCCTTCCGAAGATCGATGGGCACGAACCTCAGGTCGGTGGTGGGCAACGCGCCCAGCCCCGCAAGCGTCGCGGTCTTGAATTCGATGACCTGCGGTTGGTCGATCTCGAAGATCTTCGTGCCGTCGGCCCAGTGCAGGCGGTAGCCGCGGGCGTCGAGGCCCGATGCCAGGATCACGCCCTGACGGATGCCTGCCCGCGCCGCGTCGTGGAAGAACTCGTCGAAGTGCCGGGTGCGGGCCGCCATCATGTCGGTCATCATGTTCAGACCCCAGCCGGCCTCGCCGTCGTCGACGGCCGCCAGGTCCAACTCACCGCTGGCCCACCTGGTGAAGAAGTCGACCCCAACGGCACGAACGAGCGGTTCTGCGAACGGATCGTCGATCAAGGGATCGTCGACGTTGGTGGCGATCGCTCTGGCAGCGGCGACCATGGTCGCAGTCGCCCCCACACTAGATGCGAGATCCCAGCTGTCGTTGTCCGTCCGTGCCACGTCGAGTCCTTCCATCAGCACCAGTTGCTTAGCTTGCGTAACGAGCTGGCGCCGACGGTACACGCGAATCCTGGAAACCCTTGGCGCACAGCGACTTCACTGGTGAATCAGGTTGTGGGCGTGCTGCCAATCCGCTGGCTAGGGGCTGACGGTCGGGCTGTGGCCGACCGTCGAGTGCGGTGTTCTGCGACCGGGTGAGTTCTGCGCAAACCCGGTACAGGTACCCAGGTGGCCGGCGACGCAAGGAACGCCGTTCATCGTCGGGACGGGTCCGCCCGAAATCACCGTCGGTGCACCGTTGTAGGAGTGCTCGCCATCCGCACTCGCCGTCGGTGCGACGGCGATGACGGCCACGAAGCCACCGATCAGTACCGGCCACAGCGGCCGGAAACGCCTAGCCTTCGTCATCGCGCCTGCTCTCGCCTCTGTGGCAAGGATACGTCCGCGAGCAACGCAGGCCGATAGTCTCGGGCACAGGCGAACATCGGAAATTCACGAGGGGGCCCGCAGATGGCCGAGCCCGCGGACGGCGGTCCACACCTGACCCCGGCCCGCGAGCTTTCGGCTGACCTGTACCGGGTCGTCGCCGTGGTCATCGTCGTGATCGGCCACTGGCTCATCTCGGCGGTGACCTTCCACGACGGCGAGTTCGGCAACGACTACCCCCTTGCGATCTTTCCGTGGGCGCCGTGGCTCACCTTGGTGTTCCAGGTCGTGCCGGTGTTCTTTCTGGTGGGCGGTTACGCGAGCGCGACGGCATGGATGCGGTGGCAAGAGGTCGGTGGGCATCGATGGCCGGACTGGGTCCGTCGGCGGGTAGGGGCGCTACTCGGGCCGACCACGGCATACGTCGTGCTGGTGCTGGCGACGATCGCGGTGCTCAGCAAGGTCGGCGTGGCACGCTCACCGCTGTCGTTCGGAGGCTGGGCGGTCGCCATGCATCTGTGGTTCATCCCCGTGTACCTCGTCGTGGTGGCGCTGACGCCCGTGGCCGTGGCGGCCCACCGACGGTGGGGCCTGATGGTGCCTGCCGTCCTGGCTCTGGCCGTTGCGGTGGTCGATGCCGTCGCGCGGAGTGTGCCGGAGGTCGGCTCGGCGAATTACCTGCTGTGCTGGGCGGCGGTGTACCAGATCGGAATCTGTTGGCGCGGTGGGCAACTGCGAGGACGCCGCACCCCGCTCTGCGCGGTCTCGGCAGCCATCCTGGTGGCGGTGTTGCTCGCGCTGCACTGCTACCCGATCAGCATGGTCGGAGCACCTGGCGCAGCCGAGCAGAACAACTTCCCTCCGACCGTGGCACTGCTCGCGTTCGCCGTGGCGCAAACCGGGCTCCTGGTCGCCGCGGCGCCCACCGTGACGCGGTGGCTGCAGCGATCGCGATGGCGGCGGCTGCTGGCAGTGGCGAACAAGAACGTGATGGCGATCTACCTGTGGCAGATGGTGCCCGTCGTCGTCGTCGCGCTGGTCGGCTATCCGACGGGCCTGCTCCCCCAGCCCCAGGCGGGAAGCGGGGCGTGGTGGCTGTTTCGGGGGGTGTGGCTGGTGATCCTGGCCTTGGTGTTGGCGGCGGAACTGGCGCTGCTGTGGTTGGCGCGGGCGGTCTTCAGTCGGGCGTTGCCCACGTTCGTCACTCCGTTGCCCGCGTGGAGTACGACAGCGCTGCTGATCGCCGGCATCGGTGTCGTGACGGTTGTCCTTGCTCGTTTCTCGGTCGACGGGTTCGCACCGGGCGGGCGCTTCCCGACCGTCGAGGCGTTGCTCTACGTTGCGGCTATCGGGATGCTCGGCCTCACCCGACGCGGGCGGCCAGAGCCAACTGCACGACGCCTGCGAAGTCGGCAGGCGCCTCCAGCGGAGTGAAGTGGCCGATGCCGTCGACCGGATGGACGGTGACGTCGGTGAAGAAGTCACCGAGGCGATCTGCCCATGCCCTGGGGAAGAACGGGTCGAGTTCTTGCCACAGCACGCGGGTGGGGACATCGAGGCGGTCTTCGGCTCGTGGCGCCCGTTCATCGAGGACGTGGCCGACATAGCCCGCGCCGACGCGATACCAGTTGCTGGCTGCCTCGAATGCGCCTGGCCGGGCGTAACGGTCCACCAGTGATTCGAACTCGGGCCCGTCGACGGTGAAGTGCGGCCCGGACCAGTGCTGCCAGAAGTGGCGAAGGTAGGCATGGATCTTGTCCCGCTGCCCGTCGAGCAGTTGAACGCTGAGCGGCGACCGATGGAAGTACTGATACCACAGTTCCGGCACGATCTGCGCCTCGAGCACGCGGCTTCCCGATCCCGGCAGCGGCGGCGAAAGGGCAAGCCCACCTATCGATTCCGGATGCGCTGCAGCGACGGCCTGCGCGACCCGGCTGCCGACGTCATAGCCTGCGAGCACCGGTCGGTCCAGTGCGAGCTCGGCAATCAGTCCCGCAATGCTTCGGGCTTGCGCAGAAGGACTGTAGTACGCGTCGGGGTCGCACGAGTGCCGGTCCGATTCACCGAAACCACGCAGGTCGGGAACGATCACCCGGACGGTGTCACGCAGCAGGGGAACGACGTGGCGGTAGTCGTGTGAGTCGCCGGGCCAGCCGTGGAGCAGTACTGCGGTCCGACGTGGATCGCCATCGGGCGGCGTGCCGGTGTCGGAGTAGGCAAGGGCGAAACCGTCAACCGCGGAGGTGCGAGCCATCAGATGGCGCTGTCGATGAGTGTCTGCGCCGCCGCGCGTAATGCGGCAGTGGCCCGGCGGCGTTGGGCGACTACGGGTGTGGCACCGATACCGTGGTAGAGCAGCGACAGCTGAAGCCCGAGGGTGGCAGGGTCGGCGGCACCTGCCTGCGCCGCCAGCTCGGTGAGGAGCGCGAGAACGTCGTTGCGATAGTCGTCGGCCTCGTGCTGCACCGATGGGCCGACAGATGGCTCCGCCGTGGCCCTGGCGAACGGGCATCCGCCGTAGGCCTTGCGGTTGATCCAAGAGGCCTGCGCGTCGAACACCGCGAGAAGCCTTGCACGTGGCTCACTTTCGCGCTCGATCGCCTGCGCGAGTCGGGTCAGCGCAGCGTCATGCCGGACCCGCAGGTAGGCGGCGACGAGTTGTTCCTTGCCCCCGAAGGTGCGGTACAGCGTCGCCTTTGCCACGTCTGCGTGCTCGATGACTCGGTCGACGCCGACCGACTGCACGCCCTCGCTGTAGAACAGCTCGTCCGCCGCGGTCAACAGTCTCTGACGGGCAGAAGCCTTCGGCGTTTCCGGCATGGTCACCTCCAGTCTGGTTCCGCCATTTCTCGCAGCCTACCAGAAGAGGGAGACCGGTCTGTCTCATTTGAACTCTGCTACCATTTTGCTTCTGTCAGCCAGCGGGCCGGAATAAATGTTGCACGGCAATGGGTTCGGGCAGTGGTGTGGCAATTGCGTCAGTGGGCGCCGAAAGGTAGCCGGTCATGAGTGTCTCGAGTCAGCGGACGGCGGAAGCTGAGGTCGGCAGCCCGGTCCGCGAGCGGTCGGCCGCCGGGTTGGTGCTGCTCGCCGTCGGACTCCTGGCGATCGCGCTGAACCTGCGGATCGGCGTGGTGTCGGTGCCGCCCGAGCTGAACGCAATCGAAGCCGACCTGCGCATCTCGCCCAGCATCGCCGGTCTTCTCACCACGATTCCGGTGGTCGCGTACGGGGTCTTCGCGTTCTGCACGCCCCGCCTCACCCGCGCGATCGGGCTGCACCGCCTACTCGGCGTGGCCGTACTGCTGATCGCGGTCGGCATCGCGGTGCGGCTCCAGCCCAGCCTGGTCGGCCTGTTCGCGGGCACGTTGATCGTCGGGGCGGCCATCGCCATCGGCAACGTGCTGATGCCCGCCGCCATCAAACAGGACTTCTCCAACCGGGTCGGGCTGATGATGGGGCTGTACACCACCACCATGTCGCTGGGCGCGGCGCTGGCAGCCGGTCTGACCGTGCCGCTCCAGACCATCACCGGCGGCGGATGGCGGCTCCCCCTTGCGCTGTGGGCCATCCCTGCGGTGCTGGCGTTCGTGATCTGGGTGCCGCAGATGCTGCGCAGCCCAGGGCGCACTGCGCCGGGTGACGCCGCGGATGCCCCGTCGGAGGCAGGTGAGCCGTCGTTTCGGGCGCTGCTCACCGACCGCGTTGCGCTGGCGGTGACGGCCGCAATGGGCATTCAGGGGATGAGCTATTACGCGATCCTGACCTGGGTGCCGAGCCTGCTCCGCGACCACGGCGCCAGCGCACACCAGGCCGGGTGGCTGCTGGCGTTCTCCAACTTCCCGAGCATTCTCGCGTCCCTGGTCACGCCCGCGCTCGCCAGACGCTGCCGGCCGACGTGGATTCCGATCGCCGTGGTGGTGGTGCTGTGCGGGCTCGGATTCTTGGCGTTGGCCGTGGCGCCGATCGCGCTGGCCTATCCGGCGATGGTCGTCCTCGGGCTGGGCCAGGGCGCGGGGCTCACCCTCGCGCTGTGCACCATCGTGTGGCGCTCACCCGACGCCAGGCACACCGCGCACGTGTCGACGATGGCGCAGGGCTTCGGCTACCTGTTCGGCGGTCTCGGCCCACTGGCCTTCGGGCTACTCCACGCCATCAGCGGTGGCTGGAACGTGCCGCTGCTCGCACTCGGATTGCTCCTGGTCGTGCAGTTGTTCGTCGGTGTCGCCGCCAGCCGCGAACGCTACGTGCTCGAGGCGCCGGGTAGCGTTCGGCACTTCCGCCTGGCATCGAATCGGTACAGTATGTACCGTTAAGTCATGGCTCACACGATCGAAGGTTGGCCGTCCGGGCTGGCCGTGGCGCAGGTGCGGGTGGCACGGCCGACCGACAAGCTTGCCGAAGTCGAAGAGTTCTATGCGCAGGTTCTCGGGCTGCCGGTGCTCTACCGGTTCGAGAACCACGCCGGGTACGACGGGGTGATGCTCGGCCTGCCCGGAGTCGACTACCACCTGGAGTTCACCACGCACGTCGACGGAAGTCCTTGCCCCGCACCGACGGCCGACAACCTGTTGGTGCTGTACTTCCGCGGCGATGCCGAGATGTACGAAACCCTCGAGCGGCTCGCCGATGCCGGGCACGAACCCGTCGACGCGGAGAACCCGTATTGGGCCGGGGCAGGCGCGTTCACCTTCGAGGACCCGGACGGCTGGCGGGTGGTGTTGGTACCCCGACCGGTCTTCTAGGCGATGCGGACCAAGGACGCCCGAATCGACGACGCCATCCTGGCCGCGACGATCGAGTTGCTCGACGAGATCGGCTACCAGGCACTCACCATCGGCGCCGTTGCCAGTCGGGCCGGCGTGCACCGACCCGCCGTCTACCGCCGCTGGGCCTCGAAGCGACACCTGGTCGTCGACGCCGTCGCCAGCCAGATGGGCGTCGCACCGACGCCGGATACCGGTGATGTGCGCGCCGATCTGGTCGCGGGCATCGCGACCCTGGTGCGCTCGCTGTCCGGAACCGCGCTCGGGCGTGTGCTTCCGGCATTGGTCGCCGACCTCGCGAACGACGCCGACCTCGCCGCCGAGTTCCGCGACCGGGTCTTCGACCCACGCCGCGAAAGCACCGCCATCACATTGCGATCGGCCATCGCCCGCGGCGACATCCGCTCGGACATCGACTTCGACTTCGTCCTCGACGCACTCGCGGCACCGCTGTACTACCGCATTCTCTTCGGCCACCTGCCCGTCAGCGACCGGCTGGCCGAACAGGCGGTCGACACCGTCCTGGCAGCGGTCGGCACGCCGTAGTCAGCCCGACGCGCCGACCGGTGCGCCGACGTTGTTGAGCAGGTCGTTGTCACCGAAGGCCCCACGGTGGGCGGCGGCCGGGTGCGTGTCGGGCAGCCGGTCGCCGCGGCCAAGTAGCTTGTGACGCAGCGTCCCCGACTTGTCCGTCGCGATGAGTCCCCGCTCGCGCAGCGTCGGAAAGAGGCGGTCGGCCACCTCGCGGAACGACCCAGGGACGGTCGCGTGATAAACGTTGATGCCGTTGACGCCGGCCTCGCGCCACTCCTCCAGACGATCCGCAATTTCCTTGGCCGTCCCGACGACCCGGTTCGCCCCCTCCATCACCCACGCCATGTCGCGGATGGTCGGCTCGTCGTTGCCCGACACTTCCGCCGCCCAGCGCTTGAAGCTCTGCACGCCCGTGAACTCACCGAGTTGGCTGATCGGCGTGTCCAGAGGCAAGCTGCCCGCATCGATCCCGGCGTCGCCAAGGGCGTGCAGCGCGATGCCCTCCAGGTCGAGCTGTCTCTTGAGCTCGTCGTTGCGGCGGACTGCTTCGGCGTGCGTGTCTCCGATGACGAACGACAGACCTTGGGCGAAGGTGATGTCCTCGGGGTCGCGGCCGTTGGCGGCTGCCAGCGCACGGGTCTCGGCGGTCAACCCGTGCGCGGCCTCGGGGGTCGGACTGCTGATGTACACGCCCTCGGCATTGCGAGCCGAGAAGAGCTGGCCGGCAGGAGATGAGCCTGCCTGGAACAGAACTGGGGTGCGCTGCGGCGACGGCGACACGAAGTGCGGCCCCTCGACCGAGTACCGCCTCCCGACATGGTTGATCTTGTGGATCTTCGTCGGGTCGGAGTGGATTCCGCGCTCCTTGTCCTGTACGAGTCCGTCCTCGTCCCAGGAGCCCTCCCACAGCTTGTACGCGACGTCGACGTACTCGTACGCCCACTCATAGCGCTCGTCGTGAGTGAGCGTGCCTTCGTGGCCAAAACTCCGAAACACGTTCTCGTTGAAACTCGTAACGATGTTCCAGCCGAGGCGGCCATCGGTGTAGTGGTCGAGCGAGGACATCCGCCGGGCGAAGTTGAACGGGTGGTCCTGGACGACCGAACTGGTGAAGACGATGCCCAGGTTGTCGGTTGCCGCGGCGAGGGCCGAGGCCAGCACCGACGGATCGTTGACCGGAATCTGGATGCCACCTTCGACGGCCTTGCGCCAGTTGCCGTTCCACGGCGCCCGCAGCCCGAAGACGTCGGCGAAGAACAGAAGGTCGTATCCGGCCTTGTCCACCTCGGCTGCGAGCTTCGTCCAGTGGCGCAGTGAGTTGAACTTGTGGTTCTCCGCGTCCGGGGCACGCCAGAGACCATGCAGCACATGGGATGCGGTGTTCATGACGAACGCCGAGTAGTACAACGGTCGCTTGCTCACGGGGTCGTCGCCTGCTGCCCGGAGGGCGATCCCGCGTCGATGGGGCCGAGGGTGTTGCGGATCAGCTGGTTGTCCGTGGTCTGCAGGAACTCGGCGATCTTCGGGTCCTTGAAGGTCGCGATCAGCTTCTGAACGTTGGGATCGTCCAGGTGCTTGTCGCTGACGACCAGTCCGCCCTCGCTGCCCTTCGGTGCGGGCTCACGGGCGATGATCTGCTTCTCGGTGAGACCCGCGGCGTAGACGTCGGAGATGTGGACGACGATCGCATCGACGTCAGCGAGGCTGCGGGCCAGCTGGCCGATCGGCACCTGGACGAATTGGTAGTTCTTGGGGTTCGTCTGGATGTCCCCCAACTGGGGCAGGCCTGACAACGTGTCCTTCCCCGGCTTCAAGCGTGATCTGCTTGTCGTGAGCCAGGTCGAGGAGGGCGATCGCTTGTCCGGCGGGGTCGTCGCGCAACGCGATCTTGGCACCGCCCGGCACTTGGTCCCAGCTGCGGTACTTGTCGGAGTATGTCGCCTGATCCCAGGTGAAGGTCGGTGCGGCGAGGGTCAGCTTGAATCCGTTGGCCGCGATGGCGTCGTTGAGGAACGGCTGGTGCTCGAAGAAGTTGCCTGCCACGGTGCCTGCGTCGACGGCGCGGTTGATCTCGATGAGGTTGTCGATCTTCGTCGGCTCGATGGTGATGCCGTGCGCGGGAGCGACCTCGTCGGTGATGAACTTCAGAAGGTTCTCGGCGGCGATGTCGGTGCTCCACGTCGCGACCTTGAGGTTGGTGCCGAACGGCTTGTCCTCGTTCGAGAACTTCGCGTAGCCGATGCCCCCTGCGATCACGAGCACGACCACCACTGCGGCGGCAATCCACGGCCAGCGTTTCTTCTTCTTGATCTCGATGTCGTCATCGACGGGTGAGGTGGTCTGGTCGGTCATCGACGTTCCTTCTGTTAATCGGGGAAAACGAGGAGTCAGCGCGTGAGGGCTTTGACGAGGCGGTCGCCGGCGAACTGGACGACTTGGACCGTGATGATCAGAACGACCACGGTGGCGATCATGATGTTGTGATCGAAGCGGTTGTAGCCGTAGGTGATTGCCAGGTTTCCCACACCGCCTGCGCCGATGGAACCCGCGATGGCCGAGTACTCGATCATCGCGATGACGTTCACCGTCAAGGCACCGGCCAGGGCCGGGAGAGCCTCCGACAACTGAACGGTTCGGATCAGCTGTACGTTGGTGCCGCCCGAAACCTGACCCATGTCGGTGACGTCGGATCGCACGTCCCGCAGGGCGTTCTGCACGAGCCGCGCGAAGAACGGCACACCGGCAGTCGTCATCGGCACGATGGCCGCCGCGATGCCGATCGTGGTTCCCACCAGAAATCGCGTCACCGGAATGATCGCCGTCATCAGGATCAGGAAGGGCAGTGACCGGCCGACGTTGACGATCGTGTTCAGCACGGTGAACACCTTCGGGTTCGGAAAGAGCCCGAAGTCGGACGTGTTGTGAAGGGTGATCCCGACGGGTGTGCCGATGAGCAGGACGAGAACCATCGTGATGCCGACCATCAGCCAGGTCTGTCCGTAAGCGGGCAGGAGCAGGTCCGGAACCTTGCCCCACGGCGTGCTGAAGTCCTCCCCCGCTGCAAGGAGATTCATGCAGCCGTCTCCTCGGATTTGGCGCTGACCGCCGTCACGTGCAGCCCGCGCTCCTTGAGGTAGCTCTCGAAACCGGCGGGCGCGGACGGCGAGATGGCGAGCATCGCCCGTCCGACCGCGACGCCACGGATCGCCTCCACGCTGGCGCTCAGCACGCTCACCTGCGAGCCCACGATGCCTGGCACCGTATGGATGGACGTGAGCCAGTCGAGCGGCACGTCGCGCGAGGCATACGAGACCTCCCAGATCTCACCGGAGCCTCGAAACGGCACGCTGGGACGGTCGGGAAGGAGTTCGCGGGCGAGCGATGAGGTCGGGTCGAGGATGACGTCGTCGACGGAGCCACTCTCGATGATGCGACCGCCGTCGATGCGAGCGACCGAGTCGGCGATCTCGCGCACGACCTCCATCTCGTGGGTGATCAGGATGATGGCGAGGCCGAACTCGTCCCGGAGGTGGCCGAGGAGTGCCAGGATCGCCTTCGTCGTGGTCGGATCCAAGCCTGCCGTGGCTTCGTCCGACAGCAGGTAGGAGGGTCCGAGGGCGAGTGCGCGAGCGATCCCTACCCGTTGCTTCTGGCCCCCGGAGAGCTGTGCGGGCAGGTATTCGCTGCGATCGCCGAGACCGACCCGATCGAGCAGTGCGGCAACGCGCTTCGCGATGGAGGCATCGGTGGCTCCGAGGTATTCCAGCGGCAGCGCGACGTTCTGGGCGACCGTCCGGCGCCGCAGCAGTGGCGCCGTCTGAAAGATGACGCCGACACTGCGGCGCGCCGTGAGCAGCTCGGGGCCTTCCAACCTGGTGAAGTCCTTGCCGTCGACGCGAACCGTGCCGCTGCTCGGGCGCTCCAGGAAGCTGACGCATCGCGACAGCGTGGTCTTGCCCGCGCCGCTCGGGCCGACGACGGCCAGGATCTCACCGTTGGCGACGGACAGTGAGATGTCGTCGAGCACGGTGCGGTCCCCGAACCGCTTGGTCAGGTTCTCGATCTCGATCACGTGAGCTCAATCAGGTCATTGGCACTCGTATCCACGCAGCGTCCGTTCTTCGAAAGAGGAGAATCAGCGGTGACTTCCAGGCGCGGTCCGGCGATGGGACGCCAGATGTGGCTCCCGCACTCAACCGTGCGAGCACGGAATTTGCCGGGGTCTGCTGGTCAGACTGCCGCAGACGTTACGTACGCCGGGACCGGCAGCACAGGTTACGGATCGCGCTGATTCGAAGTACGTGCCGAGGAACGTCCCTGACATGGTCGACGTCACGTGACGAGTAATTCTGGGACGCAGCCCATCTCGACTGGGCGGAGAGAAGTTCCAGAGCTCTGCGTGCGTTGTAGCCAACGTGAAACCGGAACCAACGAACAGCCGCGTCTTCGAGGACATTTCGTCGAGGAAGTGGCACCGAGGTCTTCGACGTCCTCGGGCCCACCTTGGAATTCCTGACGTGGAACGACGAATACTGCATGATGCGAGGTGTGGTCCCGCCCGGCGTCACCGTGCCGCTGCACAGCCACGACGATGCGGAGGACTTCTTCATCGTGTCCGGCACGCAGCAGGTCCTGATCGAGACCGACGAGGGCACCGTCTGGGTGGACGCCCGCGCCGGGGATCACGTCCGGGTGACCGGGTCGGCGCTGCATGCGCACCGCAACGTCGAGTGCCGAACCTGCCGTGGACCTCATCGTCACCACCGCGCGCATGGGACGGATGTTCCGCGAGATCGGCAGGCCGTTCACCGGAACGCCGTTGCCGGTGACGCCGGAAGCGCTTGCCCACTTCATGGAAGTCTCCGCCCGATACGGCATTCGACTCGGCACGCCCGAGCAGAACGCCGCTGTGGGCATTGACCTTCCGGTGTTCTCGGGCTGAACCGCCCGCCCGTCAGACGAACTGCTGGCCACCGTCGATGTCGTACGTCGCGCCGGTGAGCGCGGTGTTGGACATGAGGTGGACGGCAAGCGCCGCGACGTCGGCCGGGCCAACGACACGCCCGATCGGGAGCGTCGACACGAGCTCATTCCTGCGCTCCTGCAAGCGATCTCCGAGCAGCGATGCCGACAGCGGGGTGTCGACGAACCCGGCGGCGATGAGGTTGACGCGAACGGGTGCGAGCTCGAGTGCGAGTGCCGCCGTGAATGGCGGCAGCGCAGCGGTGGCAGCGGAGACGATCCCGAGACCGCGGCCGATGCGTCGGCCGCCGGTGCCGCCCATCAGGGTCAGCGAGCCTCCCGCGGTCATCCTGCCAACGGCGTGGCGCGCGACCTGGAGCGCCACGACGACGTGCCCGCTCAACGCTTCTCGCACCTGTTCGGCCGTCATCTGCAGGAGGGGTACATAACTTGGGCCGCCTGCCGTGATCAGCACATGATGGATCGGGCCTGACAGGCTGCCGAAGAACTCCGCCACCGATGCCTCGTCGTTGGCGTCGAACGCCGCGGTGCGCTCGGCGCCGACGTCGAGCGCCGCCTGCTCGAGGCGGTCGGGGTTGCGGCCCGTGAGGATCACCTCGGCGCCCGCCGCCCTGGCACGCCGGGCGGTTTCGAGGCCGATGCCTGCGCTGCCGCCGATGAGGACGACGGTCTGGCCGATCAGTTCCTGTTCGCGCGGGTTCGTCATCGTCCCTCCATCAGTGTTGTGCGACCACGAGTCCACAGGCCCTAGCCGGACGGTACTGCCCGCAGCGGTTGCGTGCCAGCAACGACGGCGGTGGTGATTACGCCATCGCCGGCGAAACGCGCGCCGTATTGTCGAATGACGTAGTGGTTGCCCGGCACCGTGAGCGGGAACCGCGCTGAACAGGAGCGATCGCACATGTCCCTCATCGAAGCCGATGCCAAGCCGCAGACTCCGTTCGACGAGGAGGTCGCCGCCACCCAGCGCTACATCGACAGCCCGCGCTTCGACGGCATCGTCCGCCTCTACACGGCCCGTCAGGTCGCTGAGCAGCGCGGCACCATCGCATGCGACTACACCGTGGCGCGGGACGCGGCCGCCGCCTTCTATACGCGCCTGCGCGAACTCTTCGCTGCGCAGAAGAGCATCACCACGTTCGGCCCCTACTCGCCGGGCCAGGCCGTGACCATCAAGCGAATGGGCATCGAGGGCATCTACCTCGGCGGCTGGGCAACCTCGGCGAAGGGCTCGCTGAGCGAGGATCCAGGACCCGACCTCGCCAGCTACCCGCTGAGCCAGGTCCCCGACGAGGCCGCCGGCCTGGTGCGCGCACTGCTCACCGCGGACCGCAATCAGCAGTATCTGCGGCTGCGGATGACCGACGCGCAACGCGCCGCCACGCCCGCGGTCGACTACCGGCCGTTCATCATCGCCGACGCCGACACCGGCCACGGTGGAGACCCGCACGTGCGCAACCTCATCCGCCGCTTCGTCGAAGCCGGTGTGCCGGGTTACCACATCGAGGACCAACGCCCCGGCACCAAGAAGTGCGGCCACCAGGGCGGCAAGGTCCTGGTGCCGTCCGACGAGCAGATCAAGCGTCTCAACACCGCCCGCTTCCAGCTCGACATCATGCGGGTGCCCGGCATCATCGTCGCGCGCACGGACGCCGAGGCGGCCAACCTGATCGAGAGCCGGGCCGACGAGCGCGATCAGCCGTTCATCCTCGGCGCGACGAATCTGAAGGTTCCGCCGTACAAGGCCTGCTTCCTGGCCCTGATGCGCAGCTTCTACGACGCGGGGGTCACCGACCTGCGGGGTCACCTTCTCTACGCCCTTCCCGACGGCGAGTACGCCGCCGCCGATGCGTGGCTGGAGCGCCAGGGCATCACGCCACTCGTCACCGAGGCGGCGGCGTCGTGGCAGGAGGGTGGCGATCAATCCGTCGACGACCTCTTCGACAAGGTCGAGAACCGGTTCGTCGACGCGTGGCAGGCGGACGCAGGCCTCGAGACATACGGCGAGGCGGTGGCCGAACTGCTCGCGTTCCGCGAGCGCGAGGGCGAACCGCTCGACGTGAAGGCCGCCGAATGGCGGAAGTTCGCGGCCACCGCGTCGCTGTACGCCGCCCGCGAGAAGGCCAGGGAGCTCGGCGCCGACGTTCCGTGGGACTGCGAGCGGGCCAAGACGCCAGAGGGTTATTACCAGGTGCGCGGCGGCATTCCGTATGCGATCGCCAAGTCGCTCGCTGCGGCACCGTTCGCCGACATGCTCTGGATGGAGACGAAGACGGCCGACCTCGACGACGCCAGGGACTTCGCCAGGGCGATCCGTGCTGTCTACCCGGACAAGATGATGGCCTACAACCTCTCCCCCTCGTTCAACTGGGACACCACCGGCATGACAGACGACCAGATGCGGGCCTTCCCCGAGGAGATCGCGAAGATGGGCTTCGTCTTCAACTTCATGACGTACGGCGGACACCAGATCGACGGCGTCGCCGCAGAGGAGTTCGCCACCGCGCTGCGGCAGGACGGCATGCTCGCCCTGGCTCGACTGCAGCGCAAGATGCGGCTGGTCGAATCGCCCTACCGCACGCCGCAGACCCTGGTCGGCGGCCCTCGCAGCGACGCCGCGCTGGCCGCCTCCTCGGGTCGCACGGCCACCACCAAGTCGATGGGCAAGGGTTCCACCCAGCACCAGCACCTCGTCCAGACCGAGGTGCCGAAGAAGCTGTTGGAGGAATGGCTGGCCATGTGGAGCGAGCACTACCAGCTCGGCGAGAAGCTGCGCGTGCAGTTCCGGCCGCTGCGCGCGGGCGGCGAAGTGCTCGAGCTCGGCATCTACGGCGACCGGGACGGCGGCGAAGAGAAGCTCGCCAACGTGCTCGTCGACCCGATCAAGGACCGCAACGGCCGCAGCATCCTGACGGTGCGCGACCAGAACACCTTCGGCGAGCAACTGCGCAAGAAGCGCCTGATGACCTTGATCCACCTGTGGTTGATCAACCGGTTCAAGGCCGATGCGGTGTACTACGTGACGCCGACGGAGGACAACATCTATCAGACCGAGAAGATGAAGTCGCACGGCATCTTCCGCGATGTGCATCAGGACGTCGGCGAGATCGTCGTCGCCGACGTCAACCACGATCGCATCGAGGAGCTGCTCAACCCCGATCGTGCGGCGCTGCAGCGGTTGATCCGCAAGGAAGACTAGACGGCGACTAGACGGTGCCCCTGCTCCGCTCGGCGTTCACCGCGAGGCGAACCGCCGGTGCGACGTCGTCGGCGAATTTCCTTATCAGAGTGTCGGATTCGGCCCTGTAGAGGATGAACACGCTGATGCCCGCAGTGAGGGTGAGCTCGGTGAGCTGCTCGACCCACACCTTGGCCGGTCCCTGCAGGAACCCCTTGCCGGTTGCGGTGAAGTCACCTGCGATGTTGTAGACGCGGCGCACCGCCTCCGGGGGCCGGCCTGCCGCCACGGCGGACTCATCGATGATCCGGTTGGCGGCGGGCAGTTGCTCGGGCCCGAGGAACGGCGAGCTCGGCACCCAGCCGTCGGCGATGCGGCCGACGAGTCGCAACAGCCGTGGCTGGTAGGCGCCCACCCAGATGCCGATGTCATGGGCCGGGGCGGGTCCCGGTGTGGCGCCGTCGAGTTGGTAGTACCGACCGTCGAATCGCACGGCAGGCCCTGGCGTCCAGAGTGCGCGAATGAGACGCACGGCTTCGTCGAGGGCCTCGATCGACTCTCCGGCGTCACGGCTGGGGCCGCCTTCGGAGACGATGGCGTCCCACATCTGTTGGGCGCCAGTGGCGATGCCGAGCTCGAACCGGCCACCGCTGAGGAGGTCCAGGGTGGTCGCGGTGCGGGCGAGCATTGCCGGTGGGCGCAATGGCAGGTTGGCCAGGTTGGGAAGAATCCGCACCCTGTTCGTGCGAGCGGCGATGGCCGCCAGCAGCGCGACGGTGTCGAGGCGCTCGGGCCAGTAGGGATGGTCCGCGAGGCTGACCAGGTCCAGGCCCACCCGCTCGGTGAGCTCGGCCAGCTCCACGACGTCGAGCGCCCGCTCGGCCGGTGGTTCCAGCATGGTGCCGAACATCAGGTCGTGCCCGTAATCAGGCATGTGATGCCCACAGCTCGGCACTGCGTGGTGGAGTGGCCGTGCCGTGCACTTCCTCGGAGTGCGCCGCGAACGCCTGGGCAGCCAACTGCTTGACGACGGGGCGGGCCTCGGCAGGCAGATTGGCGATCGCCTGGTCGATGACCTCGGGGTCGCCCTCGTACATCAGCATGCCGAAGCCCAGCGGGAGGTCCCCGGGATCGGCTTCGGCGGCGCCCTGCTGCACCATCTGATTCCATTCGGCGGCGGTGACATGCTGCTCCATCAGGGGCAGGACGCCGTCCTCCTCGTCGTGCAGATGGTGTCGCAGCGGCGGGATCAGCAGCTTCAGGGCATCGACGAGCACCTGCCTGGACGCGGCGGAGACGACGTCCCGCCAGACACTCAGCGCGGCGTCGACGGCGTCGAGCCGAGCCGCGAGTTCTTCGTGTTGTTGCTCCATCCGTCCCGTCAGCACGGCTGCCGAGTCGGAGCAGCGGTCGACCAGCAGCGGCCAGACGAAGGAGTCTTCACTCCGATGGTGGTGGTGCAGGACGGTCGTCAAGCCGTCGATGTGCTGTGCGATGGTCAGTGCGCGGTCGCGATCGGCCACGCGTACCTCGGCGACCAGCCCGGGCAGCAGCGCAAACTCCCGCCGCAGCATGTCATGCACCATGACCATCTCGCGCCGGTCGAAGAGCGCGGCCGCATCGGGAGTGGCGGTCGAAGCGGCCGCGACTGCTGGTCTTGGTTGGCGTGAGTCCATGAAGCCGAAGGTATCCAGAGGCGGCGCCGAAGGCACCCACCGTGGTGATGGGGATTAGCGAAGGGGGTGAACGGGATTACGCCGTTGCGGTGTCGAGGTGGGGTGCCAACTGCTCTCGGGATTCGATGTGCAACTTGCGGTACACGTTGTGCAGATGCCATGCGATCGTGCTCCGTGACACGAACGCTTGTTCGGCGATGTCGCGGTTGGACATGCCCTTCGCCGCGAAGTGGGCGACTCGCAGCTCCGTCGGCGTGAGTGACTCGACACCGCTCATCGCGGGCCGGCGCGGCCGGCCCCCGGCTGCCACCAACTCCTCGCGGATCTCCGTTTCCAGCCCCGTCGCACCGCAGCGATGCGCCAAGTCCAGAGCCGTACCCAGATGCTCTCGCGCTTCAACTCGTTGCCCCGCACGTCTGAGCCCCCGACCCAGCCCGGCGTTGGCGCGGGCAAGCTGCAGCCTTGCCTCGGTCGGTGCCAACGTGCTGACGGCCTCCCGCAACGAATCGAGAGCTCGCGGTCCGGTTTCGGTGAGCGCGCGCCGACGTAGGGCAATGCCCAATGCGATTGGCACGTCGAATGATCGGGCCAGTCGAATCTCCTCCTGAATCAGGTCGGCGCCGCGTGCTTCGTCGCCACCGAGGTGGGCGATCACCCCGGCGAGTGATCGCCATGCCAACATGGTCGGGTTGGTGGCCCCCATCCCGGACATGGCGTTCTCGGCTGCGTCGAGATCCTTGCGGGCGGTATCGAAGTCACCGAGTCGAAGATTGGTTCGGCCGCGCGCCAGACACACGTAGGCGTTGATCGCAGGCGTTGGTGCGAGCTGACCTCCTGCGCCGCCAAGCAGATTCGCAGCCTGGGTCACGTCGCCACGTTCGATCATGCAGTGCACCAGGGTGGCGCGCGCGCTCTGCGCGTTCGAATCGTCTTCGTGCCGCATGCCATCGAGCGCCGCCTGCGCGTCGGCCGCTGCATCGATGACGCGACCGCGCGCGTACAGGATGAACGCGCGCACCAGCGATGCCTCGGCGAATGCCAAGTGCGCGCCCCGCTCTCGCGCGTCGTCGAGGGTGGCATCGGCAGCATCGTGTGCTTCGATCAGTCGCCCGCATTGCAGCAGCGCAAGCACGGCAAGGTTGACACTGGGCCCTTCCGAACCCTGCTCGGCCAGCAGCGCTCCGTCACCAAGCGCGCGGGTCGCGAGATCGGCGGCCCAGGCGGCGGGCGGTGTGGTCAGCGATGCGCGCAGCGCTTGAACGGCGAGGATCGCGCGGGTACCTGGCCCGTCTCCGTCGATGACCCCCTCGGGTCCGCGCCCCGTCGGTGTGAGGTGGGTCTCGGCGCTCAACGCCGCGCCCTCGAAGCGAAGTCGCAGCTGCTGATCGCCGCCTTCGAACAATTGCGCGCCCCTGCGAAACGCGACGCACGCGTCGGGATAGCGGCCGAACCGGTACAGCGTGCGCCCCAGTGAATACAGCGCGTCGGCGCGCTCGGCGGGTTCGCTCAGCAGATTCAGCGCCTGCTCGAAGCGATCCAGCGACGTCGGCTCCCCCGCGGCCGCTTCAGCGAGCCCGACATCGATGAGTACCCGTGCAGCCAGTTCATCGGTGTCGGCGACCTCGACCGCTTCACGCAGATATCGGAGCGCGGCAGATGGCGCGCCCTTGCGGGCTGCAGCGCGGCCCGCATCGTGAAGGACCTCGAGCGCCCAGGCGCCCTGGATCGGTCCGGACATCAGGAGATGTTCTGCTATCACCTCCGGTTCAACGCCGTTGGCCGCCAATAACTTCGCCGATCGCAGGTGAAGTGCCAGCCGCTCACCGGGCGGCAGCAGACTGTAGACGGCCATCCGGACGATCCTGTGCGCGAACGTGATCGGATCCGCGGTTCGGAGAAAGTGACCGCGAACGAGATCCTCGCCCGCGATCAGGCCACGATCCGGATCGAGGCCGGCCAAGCGGATGCCGTCGCGCAGGGCGGCGTCGTCACCCAGCACGGCGGCTGCTCTCGCGAGTTCACCGGCGGCGGTATCGAGCCGCGCCAAGCGCCGGGCAACGCGTCTGCGGACCGATTCAGGTGTGGTCAGCCCAGGGTCCTCGCCTGCGCGGATGGCGTCGGCGACGGCAACGACGAGGAAGGGGTTTCCCCCCGTCTGGTGCACCACGGCACCGGCGAGGTCCGCGTCGACGTCGTGTCCAGGAAGCAGGTCGGTGAGCAGTGCCTCGACGGCGTTCGCGGTGAGTTCGGCCGGCCGGATCGGCGGCGCGGTCGCCACGTCCCAGAGGTGACCGACGAGTTGCGACTCGGTGCCGGGATCCCCGGAGCGGATTGCCACGACCAGGGCAACCGGCAGGTCGTCGAGCCGTTCGGCGAGATAGGCGAAGAAGCGCAAGGAGGAATCGTCGGCCCATGAAAGGTCGTCGACGAGGATCACCGTCGGGCGCTGGTCGGTGAGATTGACTGTCAGCCAGTAGAGACCGTGAAGGACACCGAACTCGTCCGCGGCCTCCCCCCGCCCGAAGACGGGCTCGGCCAGCGCGGCCTGCCCCCGCATCAGCTTTGCCCGCATACCCACTTCGCCGCGGTCGACCCTGGCTTCGAACAGGTGACGGACGACTCCGAACTGGTAATCGCGGGTCAGCTCGCTACCCCTCGCGCGCAACACGTTCATCTCCAGCGCCGCGGCCATTCCGGCACACTCGTCGAGCAGACGAGACTTGCCGACTCCGCTGGGTCCTTCGATCACGCACGCCTGGCCACGACCGCCCGCGGCGGCAGCCAGCACAGCAGAAAGCTGCTTCATCTCGACTGCGCGCTCTACGGGTTCGGCCACGCCCACCGGGGTCATCGTAATCCGACCGCATTCCCCGATGACACGGCAGTCGTCCGCGATGTCGAACCGACCCAAGCTCGAACCCGCCTGATCAGGGGTTGATGGTGCGCTCGCCGACCTGACGGCCCCAGACGAAGTCGATCGCACTCGGCTGGCCGAGTTCGATGTGGTTGTACGGCGCTATCGACGCTCCGGTGTCCATCACGAGGTACGGCTGCGGCCACAGGTCGCGGGTAACGGGCTGCCAACATCCCGGGCTGCCCTCCGGGCCGCCGTGCGCGTTTGTCCGCGGCAGGTTGTCCGGGTAGACGTAAGGGTTGGCCGCGCCGACGATTTCGGAGCGTGTGACGGCGGAATATCCGTTGCCGCCGAGCGTTTCGGCGGCCTTGGGTTCAACGTCGTGGTAGTTGCGGATGGTGCACAACAACGCCGGACTGTAGGTGTCGAGCAGTTGCGAGGTGGGTATCAGGTCCCCGGCGGCACGCACCAGGTATGGACCGCCGCGGTCGACGACATCGCCGCCGGTGTCACCGAACCCGATTGCAGCCATCAGCGCTGAATCGACGTTGCCCTGTTGGTCGGTGAACGTGTCAGCCGTCGTCGTGGCGTCCTGCAGGCCGTTGAACAGATTCGGCGCCGAGTCGGCGTACACATCGGCGAGGCCACCCAGCAGCTGGTTGTCGCGATCGATCTGGGGCATCAGTGGATTGATGTCGGCCAGAATCTGATTACCGTGCGCCAGCGACTCGCCAAACCGCTCACCGAGGCCGTCGAGCGCTTGAGCGGTCGCGGTCAGCGTCTGGTTCAGCTTGATGGGGTCGACCCGCTGAGTCAAATTCAGGACGGTCTCGAACAACGTGTCGAACTCGACGGTCACCGACGTCGAGTCGATCACGCTGGAGGCGGAAATATGGTGTGCTGATGGGTGTTTCGGCGCTGTCATGGAGACGTGCTTGGCGCCGAACATGGTCGTCGTGCTGATGGTGGCGTCGACGTTCTCGGGGATCAGCCCGAGATATCGGGAGTCGACGTCCAGCGTGAGCTCGGCCTCCGGCCTGCCGCCGGCCTCGAGCTCGTGCACTGCGTCGACGCGGCCGATCTGCACGCCGTTGTAGGTCACGGTCGCACCGGGATCCATCTGCAGGCCTGATCGCGAGGTCAGCATCGTCACCGGCGTGCGGTCCGCGAAGTCGCCGCGGAATTGGAGTATCACCAGCGTCACGATCAGCGTCATCACCACGGCCATCACGAAAGCCGATGATTTGAGCGGGGGATCCCAACGCCAGTGCCTGAAGCGACGCTTCAGGACGGCACCCATCGAGGCCACGGGTCTTCCCTTCGGTCAGTTTGTCCGTTGCGCGAAGGGTCGAGGTTCGCAACAACGAGCGCTTGAGCGTTGAGCGCTACCGGCGGAACGAGACGAGGAAGACAGGAGGTCCTCGAAGCTACTGATGTCACTGTCGCCAACGTCTCTGCGCATCGGCGCAACCCGTCTCGATCGGGTGAACGAGGCGATGGCTCAAACTATTCACACGGCGAGGCGATCGGCCTGCCGTCGGCAGGGCCCACGATCGTTCACATGTGCATTTCGGGACTGCTCATCTTCATGAGCATGTCGTGCATCCGGTGTACGGCTGTGGGCATGATCACGAAGGGTCGCATCATGCCCTCGTCCTCGTGGTCGAGAAAGTGGCAGTGGTACATCACCTTTCCCGTTTGTCTTGCGAGCCTGCCCGCCACGGTGACCAGCGTGTTCGCGCGCACGGTGATGGTGTCCTTCCAGCCGGCCTCCTCGGGAAGGACTGGTAGCTCGGCGCCGAGGGTGATGGGTCTCGTCGTGCCACCCGAGGCGAAATCCATGCCGCCGGCGTCGATCGAGCGCCGATCCACGACCTGAAAGTTGATCAGGTGGATGTGCATCGGGTGGTCGATGGTGGCGCCGGGCGGGGTCACCACATTGATGAAGGTCCACTTCTCCCAGGTGTCGGCTGCCGCAAAGAAGGTGGTGGCGTCTTCGAATGCCGTGCCGACACGGCGCAAGGTTCGCAGGCCATCGGGCATCGCGACCTGCACGATTCCATCGCCGGGGTTCGACACCGGGTTCGATAGCGTGCCCGACGTCCTGCATCTCCCAAAGTTGCGGCATCACACCGGATTTGTCGTAGGCGGTCAGGACGAATCGCTCGACGGCGTCGGAGGGTACGTCTGCCAGCGTGAGGCGTCGGAAGTCCCGGGACAGCGTCGCCGGTATCCGCTGCGTCGGCTGCCTGCGTTCCGCGATCCGGAATTCCATCACCTCGGGATGCGGGATGTTGGCCGCGGGCACGGCGGCACCCGCTGGTTGCCCGGCGACGGTGTTGACGAGCTTGAGCCGCTGTCCCGGGTAGGCGCCGAAATCGATGACGACGTCGGCTCGTTCGGCGGCCGACAGCGAGAGTGTCTCGATCGGACGTGGTGTGTCGAGCAGTCCCAGATCGGTGCCGATGAGGGTCATCGCGCCACGCACCGGAGCGCCGGTCGCACCGTCGATCACGACGAGCCGGTAGGCGCGGTTGGGCGAGACGTTGACGACGCGAAAGCGGTAGCTACGTGCCTCAACCTCGAAATGTGGCCACACGACCCCGTTGACCATGGTGAACGGGCCGAAGCATGGAAGTGATCGCGGAATCGTGCCAGGTCGGGGCGCGCCGCCGGCCAACACGCGTTTGGCCAGTAAACGACCCGTGAGCAGGCCGCGCGAATCGGTGTCGAAGTTGACGTCGGCGATCGTCAGCGGCACTTCGTAGCGCCCACGGGGCAGCTCCAGCCGATCCTCCTCGTCGTCGCGGATGACGTAGTTGCCGACCAGACCGGACATCACGTTGAGCGTGGTGACCGACATTGCGTGGTCGTGATAGAACAGGTGCGCTGCCGCTTGGTCGTTGGCGTATTCCGACAATTGCGAGTTTCCCGGCGTCACACCGTATTCGGTGGCACCGTCGCTGAGGCCATTCTGATGACCGCCGTGGAGGTGTACCGCGGTCCACGCGGTAAGCGTGTCGGCCTCGGGGCGAGCGAACCCGTCCGTCGCGCCGGGCCGGTTGTAGGCGAGTTTGCCAGGGCGGGGCCCCTCGCCCGCCACCCAGACGGCCTTGACCGGCGAAGTGCCGTTCAGATTGTTGGTCCACGCGATCCGAAGACGCTGACCGCGGCGCACGTCGATGGTTGGCCCAGGAAACGAGCCACCATATGTCCATAGCCGGGTCGGGGGCAGCTGGGAGTGCAGCCGGGTCTGCGCCTCGATGAGCTCGACGTCCACCATGCTGCCGCCCTCGGGTCGCAACGTCGGCGGGATGCGCAGTGCGTCGCTGAATGGCGTCAGCTCCGCGAATCGTGGTTCGTCGACACCGCCCAACGCCGTCGCCGCGGCCCTGTGGCCGGTGAACAGATCTGCCCCGCCGGCGACCGCACCCACGGCGGCCGCACCGGCCACGGTGGCAACGGCTGCACCGAGAAAAGCCCGCCTATCAACCATTTTCCACGTCGCGGCCTTTTCTCTCGAATGAGGACGCCGACAATTCGAGTCAGCAAGACCCGAGGATAACCGCGCACCGGGGCGCTGACGAACGAAGGTGTCTCCCCTCGAGGGGCTATTCTCCGGACACATGGACGTCGAACTGCGCCACTTGAGGGCCTTCGTCGCCGTCGCCCGGTCGAGGTCGTTCACGCGAGCGGCCGAGCAGTTGTTGATCACGCAGCCTGCGCTCTCGCGCACGATCCAACAGCTCGAGAGCGCGCTGCAGGTGACCCTGCTCGACCGCAGTTCGCGTCACGTCGGACTGACCGACGTTGGCACTGAATTCCTCCGAAATGCCGAACGTGTGCTGGCAGACTTCGACGGCACCATTGCCTCGGCTCGACGGATGGTGACCATCCGGTTGGGGTTTAGCTGGTTGCTGCCCGACCCGTGGGCGCAGGACGCGGTCAATCTGTACGAGCAGAGCTCCGGGAACACGGTCACCTTGGTGCGGTGTGACGACCCGCTCGACGGCGTGCGGCAAGCGTCGATCGACATCGCCGTGGTTCGTGGCGAGATCCCGTCGTCCGCGCCGGTCCGCGGGGTGCATCTGTTCGACGAGCAACGCGTGGCGCTCTGTTCGGAGCACTCGGCCCTGGCGTCCCGCGATTCGCTGCGCTGGGACGACATTCCACAGTGGCCTCTCGTCGTGAACGTCAAGAGCGGCACCACCGGTTCCTGGTCGTGGCCTCCCGGTCAGGGTCCGCAGCGCATCATCGAGACCGCGAACTTCGACGAGTGGATCGAGTCGGTGGCAGCAGATCGGGGCATCGGGGTGGTGCCGGATGTGGCGATGCGGCGCAACATCCACCCTGCGGTCCGGTTCATCCCGCTCACCGGCGCTCCGACGACGCCGGTTTCGCTGGTATTCCTGCCACATGTCCGGGATTCGCTGATTCGCAAGTTCGTCGAAGCCGCGGTTGCGGCGGTCGGGCACGGCGATCGAGCGTGACGTTCGATTCGGAAGCGGCGGCGGGGACCATCACGCCAGCTCTCGACTCCGACTGTCGGGTCCGAACACTTCGTAATGGATGTTGGCACTGGGGATGTTGCGCGCGATCAAGGCGTCGCGGATGGAGATCATGAACGGCATCGGGCCGCACAGATAGGCCAGCGTGTCGGGCGAGATCGACACCGCATCGAGGTTGGCAGGTCCGAGTCGCACGCCGTCAACGGGCATTCGCGCGCCGAGATCTTCGTACCAGCGGTGTACCTGTGCCTGCGGCAGTTTCGCCGCCAGTTCGATCAGCTCTGCTCGGTGCGCGTGGTCCGCCGCGGACCGATCGGCATGGAGTACCGAGATCTTGCGGCTGCTGGCAGTCTCTGCGAGGTGGTTGAGCATTCCGATCATCGGAGTGCAACCGATACCTGCGGAGGCCAGCAGCAGGGGTTGGTGGCCGTCGACGAGAGTGAGATCACCGGAGGGCACTGTGACTTCGAGGGTGTCCCCCTCAAAGAGGTTGTCGTAGAGGAAGTTCGAGACTTCACCGGCATCGATGTGGGTGCCGTCCGGCGCAATGGACGACGGGACCCGCTTGACGCTGATCCGCCAGTGGTTCCGGCTGGGGGCATTGATGAGGCTGTATTGACGTATCTGGCGCGCGCCGTCCGGTAGTTGCACCCCGACCGACAGATATTGACCGGGGGAAAACCGTGGCAGCGGCGTCCCGTCGAGGTTGGACAGCACGAAGGTGACGGTATCGGCGGATTGAGAGGTACGTTGCTGCACCGTGACCGTGCGCCAGATGTCGGCCGGCTCCACGCCGCGAGAGTGATACAGATCGATCTCCGCGCGGATCAGGGCGTCGGCCATCAGCCAGTACAGCTCATCCCAGGCCTTGGCGACCGCCGGCGTGATCGCGGCGCCCAGGACTTCGACGATGGCCTGGAAAAGGTACTCGTACACGATCCGGTACTGATCGACGGTGATGCCGAGCGACGCGTGCTTGTGTGCGATCCGCGACAGGACGATGCGCGCCTTGTCGGCGTCGGGGTCGAGTTGCAGTCCTGCGAATGCCGCGATCGAGCCGGCCAGTGCCTTCTGCTGTTCCCCCGTTTTCTGATTGCCCCGGTTGAACAGGTCACGTTCGAGCTCGGGATGGGCCGTGAACATGTTGCGGTAGAACAGCACGGTGATGTCGCCGATGGCGGCGCCAACTGCAGGCAGTGTGGCACGAATGACCTCGGTGGATTCTGATGACAGCATTCGCTTCTCCGTCTGGGTGGGTGAGGTGGTCCACGATGCACTCGCCGGCATCGGCGCATGCGTCGGCATCGATCTGGACCTGGCAGACATATTCATGAAACGACCTGAGAGCCAGCGTTATTCGTTCGGCCGCGAAATCCATCGGCGGCACGCCGCAGGCGATCAGGATCAGCCGAAGTTCAGCTCAGCCTGCTGAGATCCTTGATCAGCTGCGAGACCAAGGACACCGTGGCGATCAGCCGGCCCTCGTCGTCGGCGAGATCTGCGCCGAGCACCGCCGAGACACTGGTCAGCTTGATCAGATGCCCCGTAGCGACGTAGGACTTCGCGGTTCCCCCGCGGAGGAAGGTCACATTCATGGTGAGCGTCGGGCATGGATATCCCGTCACGAATGACCCACAGTGGGTTGCCGCCTGATCGAGCATCTCCGCTATCGATCCACCGCTGAGCTGCGCGAAGTTGAAGGCGCTTGGCCCGGGTTCGTACGAGACGCGCAGCGACCGCTGCGCCCTCGAGCCGTCGACGAAGGTGGCCTTGAGCGCCGAAAGGTTCGCAGGCAGATATCGGTTCGCATGATCGAGCCAGGCCGCATCGTCCAGCGCCGCTCCGGATTCGCCGAACAACGATGGATATCCGCGCAGTTCCATGCCTTCGTCTGTCCGACTCCTCGTGCTCGGCTCACCGCCGCCCGAGGTCACAACGAAGCGGCGAGGCGGGTCAGGGTCTGACCGGCGCCCTCGGCTACGGCGTTGCGGAATCCGGTCCCTGCCCACAGGTTCATGAGTTCGGGGTCCCCTGCGGCGGTGGCGGCCTTGCGCAGTGGAGTGCTGAGGTGATGCAGGGCGGGATAGCCAAGAGGGGCGATCGCACTGTAGCGGTCGGTGAACCTGTTGCGCAGTGCCCGTGCGGGGCGCCCGGTGAACGCCCGGGTGACGACGGTCTCCGTGCGGTCCGGGTCGCCGAGAGCGGCCTTGTGGGTAGGCGACGTTCCGCTTTCATTGGTGCGCAACAGAAGTGTGCCGACCATCGCGGCTTCCGCCCCGTTGGCCAGGACGGCGGCGACCTCCTGAGAGCGTGGAGAGGCCGCCCGCGGCGATGAGGGGCAGGTGGCATACGTGTCGAATCGTGGCGATCAACTCCGTCAGCGGGACGGCTGCCGGGAGGTGTTTGGGGGTCAGTGTGCCCGAATGTCCGCCGGCAGAGGTCGATTGGACGACGAGGACGTCGGCTCCGGCCTGTTCGGCATGGCGGGCTTCGTGGGCCGACGTCACGGTCTGCACGACGACGGTGCCTGCGCGTCGCAGCCGCTGAATCGTCAGGGCATCGGGCACGCCGAAGGTGAAGCTGACCACGGGCACCGGCGATGACACGAGCAGATCGACCTTGTCGTGGAACTCGTCGTCGTCCTCGACGGGTTCGGCCGTGCGCAGATCTACGCCGTAGGCGTCGGCTTCGGTTTGAATGTAGCTTGCGTAGTCGTGGAAACGATTGAGGTCCACCGGCATTGGGTTCGGTGCGAATAGGTTGACGCCGAAGGTATCCGTTTCTGAGCGCACTTTGCCGATGTCACCTGCGAGGAGCTCCGGTGGTCGCATGCCACCGGCCAGCAGGCCGAGGCTGCCGGTTCGGGCGGCGGCGATGACAAGCTCCGGCGTGGTGGCTCCCCCGGCCATCGGCGCGGCGATGACCGGGTTGGACAGGCTCAGTTCGGCGAGCGGTGATCCCATGTGCTTTTCCTTGCATTCCTCTTGGGTGGAGCCGGGTGGGGCGTGGCGGCGATCAGTCAGCTGCCTGCTCGCGTAGACGTTGTCGGTACTCGAGGACGGGTAGTCCACCCCAGCCCCAGTTCTCCAACTCGACTTCGTCGATGATGACGAAGGTGGATTCCACTGGTTTGCCGAGCACATTGAGCAACAGTTCGCTGGCGCCCTTGATCAGCTGTGCCTTCTGCTCGGCGGTGACGCCGTGCGCTTCGGGTGTGGTGCCTTCGCGGGTTACCTGAATGGTGATGACGGGCATCGTTGGCTCCTCTTGTCGGATCTGTACCTAGTGGCCGGCGCTCTGGCCGCCGTCGACGTGCAGGATCTCGCCGGTGACGAAGGGCGAGGACTCGAGGTACACGACGCCCTTGACGATGTCCTCGATCGTGCCCATGTGGCCAACGGGGTGTAGGGCTGCGAGGAACTCGTGGGTTTCCTCCGCGTGCATCGGCGTCTGGATGATGCCGGGTGACACCGCATTGACGCGGATCCCGCGCGACGCGTATTCGATGGCCAACGACTTCGTCGCCGCCGACACTCCCCCCTTGGTCAGCGAGGCGAGCACTGACGGCACGGCGGAATTGGGGTGCTCGACCAAAGTGGTGGTGATGCTCACGATGTGGCCGCCGCCGTGCTCGAGCATCGGGGCGATCACGCGTTGGGTCAGCGTGAAGAAGCCGGTCAGGTTCACCCCGACGACCGTCGCGTAATCCTCGGCGGTGTACTCGGTGAAGGGCTTGGCGATGAACAGCCCGGCGTTGTTGATCAGCGTGTCGATACGCCCGAACTTCTCCAGGCCGTCGTGGACGATCCGCTCGGCCGTGGCCGGGTCGGCGATGTCGCCACTGACGGCGACCACGGCCGGATCATCGGATGGCGGCATCGACCGGGAGTTCGCGATGACTGCCCAGCCCTGCTTGCGGTAGGCGGCGACGATGCCTGCCCCGATCCCCTGTGAGGCGCCCGTCACGATTGCGACCTTCTGAACTTCATTCATCGGTGACTCTCTTCTGTGAGAAGTGCTAGGACGCAACGGATGGCCCGTCGCTTGTTAGAACGCTAGGGCCGCCACCACGCTTCAGGAAATGCCTGTGAATACCAATCCATGCCGGGTGCGCATGGCCACGACCGTGAAACTCCTTCTCGACGTGGCTCGTCGCGCGTCCATGCCTGGGCGGCATCGAAGGGCTGGACCAGGCATTTTCCTTGGTCCTTGCGCGTACTTAGTGTTCGTCTCAGGGGACACACCCGATTGATTCAGCGGAAGGATTCCTGCAATGCCATTGCTGTATTTCGACCTCGTCGGAGGCCGCACACCCGAGGAGGTCCGCGGTCTTCTCGACAGTGCCCATGCCGCCGTGGTGGAGGCGTTCGAGGTGCC
>CAVTKI010000001.1:0-133898 GCA_963735245.1 uncultured Actinomycetota bacterium | reverse complement strand
CCAGCGGCGGGGCGTCCCGGATCCAGGGCCTTCGTAGGCGTGGCAGTGATGCCATCACGAGGGTAGCTGCGAAACTCGTGCGGGTCGGGTCGCTCGTCGTGTCCAACTATGGGTAGTGCACGGATTTGGCGATGGAGGTGGAGATGCTGGTCGATCCGCAGGTCCTGCGGGCGTTTGCTGCGCAGGTCGATGCGACGGCCGCCGTGATCGCCGATTCCGACGTCGGCCACACCACGTCTTCAGCGGCCGACGGACTGCAGGCTCGGCGACTTAGTGGGCGGTGCGTGCCGTCGGCGAGCACTTCGCGCGGGTGGCCGGCGAACTCGCGGAGAACGTCTCCCGGATGGGGGAGGCGGTCCGCGGCGCAGGTGACAGGTTCGAGGTCACCGATGATGCGCTCTCACGAGAATTCGACGGGTTGTTCTGACCGATGCTGCCGTCACGCCCGACGCTTCTCGGTTGGGATCCCGGATCGCTCACGACGTCGGCAGGGGCGATCGACTCCGGCGCGGACTCGATCGCGGACGCCGTGACGGGCACCGACCCCGCATGCCAACGCATGCCGGAGACGCGCGCGTGGGCGGGGCGGCAATCGGGCTCGCCGTTGGCTGGCTGTCGGCGCGGGTTCGGGCGCGGACCAACGACCCCCAGATAAGCATCGCCATTTCGCTGCTCACGGCCTATGCGGCGTTCGTTCCCGCCAATGCGATCGGCGTCTCGGGAGTGGTCGCCACCGTCGCGGCGGGGCTGTACATGGGGATCAGCGGCTCGCGGGTCTTGCCGGTTCAGCCGCGGCTGCAAGGGTCGTTCGTGTGGGACATCCTCGACTTTCTGGTCAACGCGATCCTGTTCGTCCTGATCGGGCTGCAGCTGCGCGCGGTCGTCGGTGGTCTCGGGGGCCATTCGCCCGCTGCGGTCGCCGGGTACGCAGCGGGTGTCGTCGCCGTGGTGGTCGGCAGCAGATTGGTGTGGTTCTTCACCGTGCCCTATCTGGTCCGGGCGATCGACCGTCGGCCCGCGCAGCGTGCGCGCCGCGTCGGTGCGGGCGCTCGGGTGGTGATGGCATGGAGCGGGATGCGCGGCGCGGTCTCACTCGCGGTCGCTCTGGCGTTGCCGTTGTCGACCGCCGGCGGGCCGTTCCCGCAGCGCGATCTCATCATCTTCCTCACCTTCGTGGTGATCCTGGTAACCCTTGTCCTGCAGGGGCTTTCGCTGCCTTGGGTGATCCGACGTGCGGGTGTCACCGACGGGGGTTCCGAGGCCGACGAGGAGGTCCGCGCCCGGCTGCTGGCGACGAAGGCCGCGCTGAAGCAGATCGACGTCTTGGCCGATGAAGAGTGGACGCGCGACGACACGATCGAGCGGATGCGGGGACAGTACGAGTTCCGCAAACGGCGGCTGGCCGCGCGGGCCGGCAAGATCGAGGACGACGGGTACGAGGACCGCTCGCAGGACTATCAGGAGATGGTGCGCAGTGTGCTCGCCGCCCAGCGCGACGCGCTCTGGAACATGCGAAGCGATGGCGAAGTGTCCAACGAGACCATGACGCGGCTGCAGCGCGAACTCGACCTCGAAGAGTCGCGTCTGGAGGGTTAGGCGGTCGTCGTCGGTTGATCGCGCGAAGCACGGCGTGCGGTGGATGGGAGATCTCGACCGCGGCGGCCTGGTCGGGCATGTCCGGCGGTAGGACTCGGGACGGCTGGGCGGGCCAGAACCGCCGCAGAGGTACGTGATGACGAACCGCTGTGCAGGGTCAGCGTCACGCGTCGCTAGTTGCTCTGCGTCCGCGCCTGCTCACGCGCCTTCCGGCGGGCCCTGATGGCCTCGCGTTCCTTTCGGGAGCCATAGATGAAGAGGAACTCCTCCTTCGCGGTCATTCATGCCTGCCATATCAGTCAGTTCGGACCCGCGCCATTGATCTGCGAGCGACCTCGCGAGTTTCGGGGGGATGCCCAGTTTGTCCCACGGGATGAGGTGCTTCATTTGCGCTCCTCCTCCAATTAGAGAACCGGCGTAGCACCACAATCAGGATAACGCCGCAGGTCAAGAGCTCTTCAGATAATTCAGGGCCTGGCCGCTATTCAACGAAGAGAATTCCGACGAATGGGCGGCGGAAGTCGTTCCTCCGTGATGTTTTGGGCGTTGCAATTCCTACCGGGCGTAGACCACAAGGTGTGCTGTACCTGTTGACTTCGGCGGCCCGCCGCTCAGATCGACAACGCCGTGGAGATCGGCCGCCTGCGCCGCACCCGAGTGACGCCTAGGTGGCCGCTCGTCGCTGTGGTCGGGTTCGTGTTGGCAGTGACGCCCAAACAGGTTCCGTTGCGCAACAACGACGTCAGCACCGCCATGAATCCGGGCCTTTGCCATCGCCGCGACGAGAGAGTCGAACTCCTGGTCTGCTGTCGTGATCGTTGCCTAAGGATAAGCGGCAGGTCCGACCGCCCTTGCTGATGGTGGGTACCAGCAGCCTATCCGGTGGTACCATCGACCGGGTAGAAAGGTACCACCATGGCGTTGAACATCAAAGATGCGTCGGTCCACGAAACGGTCAAGCAGATCGCGAAGATCACGGGTGAGTCCCAGGCTGAGGCGGTGGCGAAGGCGGTGAACGAGCGTTTGGCCAGACTGCAGCAGGACGATCTCGCGGCCCGACTGCTGGCCATCGGCCACAAGACCGCCAGCCGGATGAGTCCGGAGACCAAGCGGCTGGACCACGGAGAGATGCTCTACGACGAGCGAGGGCTCCCGGCGTGATCGTGGACACGTCGGCAATCATCGCGATCCTCAAGGCGGAGGACGATGCCGCGGTCTACGCCCAGGCCATCGCGACCGCCGAGGCGCGACGACTATCCGCGGCTAGCTACCTCGAATGCGGGATCGTCCTCGACTCTCAGCGGGATCCGATCATCAGCAGAGGCCTAGACGATCTCCTTCAGGAAGCGGAGTTGGTGGTCCAGCCGGTGACCGAGCGTCAGGCCCGCCTGGCCCGTCAGGCCTACACAGATTTCGGCAAAGGCAGCGGCCACCCCGCCGGTTTGAACTTCGGCGATTGCCTCTCGTACGCGCTGGCGCTCGACCTACGCGAGCCGCTGTTGTGGAAAGGCAACGACTTTGGATATACGGGCGTCCAATCCGCGCTTGAGCAGCAGTGATTGTGGGCGTTCCGTACGGCGGTGGTGTGGGCATCGTGTCATCTGACGACGTCGCATACTCATCGGCGGGAACCTACGTCGGCGGCTCAACCCGCCGCGGTCCATAGATACCGCTCAGAACCCGCACACGTGTTCTCCGCCGGTGCCATCGATAATCGCCCTTGTGACGGCGAAGCGAATGGACCGCGAACAGTTCTTCGGGGTCATGTCCGAACTCGACCAGGAGCGCCTGCAGAAGACGCTATGGAATCTCTACTGGCGCGGCACGGCGAAGATGCGGGAGCGCATCGAGGTAGAGCTCGCGAGCGGCGATCGCGCACGCCCGCCGCGTCCGGCGAAGGCGGCGGCCGATCCGGAGGCGGTAGAGAACGATGTCGCTGAATTCGCGGCGCTGGCACGATCGGGCGCGTACTTGGGAGGGGACCGACGGGTTTCGCCGCGCGAGCGGTCGCGGTGGCGTTTCACCTACAAGCGGCTCGCCGCGGAAGCTCAGGACGCTCTGCGAGCCGAAGATGCCGGGCCCGCAGCATCCGCGCTGGAACAACTGATCGACCTCGCGTGCGATACCCGCGCTTACGACTACTTCCGCTCCGAGGATCCGGTGGCGGCGGCGGGCTTCGTCGTCTCGGATGTGGTTGCGGTGTTGTGGGCATCGGTATGGGAACGCCACGGATTCCAGGAATTCACCGAAACGGCTGCACCGCAGTTGATTCGGTGGGAGTCCAGGTACGGATGGACCCGTCACTCCGAGGGTGCGGTCGCGGCGAAGGAGACCTCGCTCGCCCTGGTGCTGGCGCGCATGCTTCGCGCTCCGGACACGTGGGAACGCTTCGCCGAGCAGTACGTGCGGGCGCTGGACGCGCTGTGCCACCGCGGCGCGCCGAAGGGTCAGGTAGGCCGTTTCGACCAACGGTCGGACGCGCTGGTGGAATGGCACGACCTTCTGCTGACGCACCTCGCAGACACCGAGGGCGGCCTGCTCGACAGCATCGCCACCCACGCCGCCCTGGGCGGTCCGGAACAGACGTTTCTCTCCGCGCGGCTTGCTCATCGGCGCGGAGACACCGACGTCGCCCGCGATCTGGTGGCTCGCTGTCTGCGAAAGCAGCCCGGCCACAAAGACTTCCGCGAGTTCGCTGCTGAGATCGGCGCGGCGGCTCCGCCATGACCATGGGCCGCTGGGCTATCGCAGGCCCAGCGCGGCGCGCAGCCGGCCGGCGTCCATGCCGCCGCGGCCGGCGTCACCGGTGGGGAAGGTATCCAGGAGTTTGATCAAATCGGCGCGTCGGGTGGGGTCGTCGGCGGCCTGCCGTGGGGTGTGGCCGTCGAGCGCGGGGATGGGTTCATCGAGCCACTTGGTCTCGTAGTCGCGGATGAACTCATCGAGAAATGCGGCCAGCTCCGGGTTGTCGGGGTCGAGCGCACCCTTGCCGGAAACCGGCAACTGCGTGGCCAGCTCGGCGGCCTCGCGGGCGTCGTGCACCGGGCGGCGGGAGTCGTCGAGCACGGTCATCTCGGGGTCGAGGTGCGACAGCGTGGCCAGCACGCGGTCCATCCGCTTTTCGCTGTTGGCTTCCGTCCGCAGCGTGTCGCCGTCGAGGACCAGGGCGGCGCGGATTCGTTGCATGCCCTGGGTGGTGACGTGCTCGAACCAGCGCGGCGGCTCGTCACCGTCGACCCGGTCGTAGGTGTCGTCGAGGGCGGCCGCCATCCGGGCCGGGTCCCCCACGCGGGCGGTGGCCTCGCAGATGGCGAGCGGATCGCCCTCGGTATTGGTCAGCGTGGGCGGGGCGAATCGGCGGCTCAGGTACGCCACCAGTTCCACCGCGTCGGGCCCGGTGTCGAGCAGGTCGATCAGCCGATCACGCTCGTGCAGCCCGACCGGTTCCAGCCCGCCGAAGAACTGCATGGTGTCGCCCGCGGGCACCACGCGTGCGCAGACAAGCTGCCCGGGCTTGAGGTGACGGCTGGCCGCCCGCTCGCGTAGTTCGTGCGTGTCGCCGGTGCGCACATCACGCACCGTGACGCCGTGGCCGGGGTGCACATGCTCGACCTCGAACACCGACCGTTCGACCAGCAACCATTGCTCGGCCAGCAGCCGCTCGTCGTCGGGGAGCAGCGACCCGCGCATTTGCAGGAACTCCTCGAATGCGCCGCCCTCGAACAGCACCGCGTCCATCAGTAGCGGGTCAGCCAGCTCGTCGGATTCGCCGTGATCAGGGTTGGTGTAGTGGCCGCGTTCATAGGCGACCTCGGTCAGCAGGCCGTTCCACCCGGTCAGTACCGCGTGCTGGCAGGCCTTCATGTACAACCAGCTCGCCCGGTCGGCCAGCGGCAGCTGCTCGTGCCCGAGATGGCATTTCTTGTACTTGCGGCCGGACCCGCACCAGCACGGCTCATTGCGGCCGATGTCGGGGCGCGGCTCGCTCCGGTACGGCTCCAGTAGCTCCGCCAGCGGATGGTCCGACCCGGCGCCGGCGCGCCGCAGCAACGCCAACCCGCGCTCGACGTCGCCGCGATCGGAGGCGATGCGGGCCAGGTCGAACAACGGCAGCGGCCAATCCACATCCATCGACTCGGCCGCCAGCAGCTCGCGTTCGGCTGCGTCGATGTCGCCGATGCGCTCCAGTGCTACCGCGCGCAGCCAGCGAAACGCCACCCGTGCCGTGCGCGGCACCATCGGCTCCATCGTCTCGGCGAACAAGCCGAGCGCGGCCGCCCCTGCGCGCCCGGTGCCAACCGTCTCGGCCAGCAGCAGCTCCGCCAGCAGCGGATTGGCGAGCTCGGCCCCGAACTCCGCAGCCAGATCGACGAACTGGTCGACCTCGGGCCGCGTCGCGCCTTCACTGGTTGCGTCGAACGCATCGGCCGTCGACTCGTCCGCGCCGACGGCGTCGGCCAACAGCAGCGACATTTGGTCGTACACAGTGACCAGCGTGTGCAGCACGAACGCGTCATCGGGATCGATGTCATATCTTCTGACCAGCGCTTCGCACTCACGCTCGAAACGCCAACGCGGAAAATCGAATCCGTTGGGTGCCAGCCATTCACCGTGGTGTGCCAGACCGTAGTCGTCGACAATCTCGCACAGGGGCGGGAGCGGTTCGGTGAACATTGCCGGGTTCTCGACGCACGCAGTCCATGCCGCGGCGCCGAAGTACACCGGCTCGTCGGCATCGAGCAGTGCGGCCAGCGACTCGCCCACGGTTTCGCACGCACTGAGCGAAGGCTGGGTAGCTACCCGCTCGACCACGAGACCCGACGTGGTCAGCCGCACCCCGATCAGGTCTCCCTCGGCCACGCCCAATGCGCTCAGCGTGCCCCGCGGCAGTACCAGCGCCCCGAGCGGGTCGACGACATCGGGCGGGATGCCTCGCTGCTCGAGCAGCTCGTCGTCGAACCCGGCCAGGACGACTCGCACCGGCGAACCGTCGGCGAGCCGCTGATACTGCTCGTGCTCGCAGAGCTCGGTGATCGGGTCCAAGTTCGGAGTCACGGTGAGTAGGTCGTGGGCGGCCTCGTCTGCACCGAGCCGATGCGTGAACACTCGCCCATCCAGCACCGTCGGCAGCCACACCCATCGCTCGTCGAGCAACTGACGTGCCGGACAATCGGTTTCGTCCAGTACGTCGTCCGGATCGGCCACGCCGCTGTCCTGGAATCGTCGCGCGATGTCGTCCTCGTGCAGCGGGCCGTCTTCGGCCAAGATCTTCGACAGGAAACCAACCGCATCGAACGCTTCCGCCACGGCAACTACCCTATGGCACGCTCGGGCCTGCCGCGGGAGCGCGCCCCGTCCGGATACCTGATCGGACCAACGACTCAACGTCGACCCGACGTGACGTGGGCACGCACCACCGCCCACACTGAAACCATGACGGAACGTGAGGACACGCGTCGCGGTCTACCTCGACTTCGACAACATCGCGATCTCGCGACGTTCAACGCCTCCTGATACGAGTCGAGGTGATCCTCCGGCGTCGTCAGGTCGACGATCGACTCGACGCCCGCCTCGACGAGCAGACGAACCTTCTCCGCCGTCTTCCCGGGCGAGGGAGGCCGGATACTCACCCGCAAGCAACCGCCCCGGCTGGACCCACCAGGCAGGCATGAGGAACGCCCTCGTGCGGCCACGTCGCGGCGCTACGCATCGAACCGCTCCTCCATGGCCCGGACCTGCTGGGATTCAAGGGGCTCGAGCGGCGGGCCGTGGTCGTTGTCGTCAACGAGGAGAGCAAGTTCGAGCGCTCTCGGGAACGCCTCTACGTCGGGCTGTCGCGGGCACGTGACCAGCTCGTCGTCTGCGGAGATCCCGACTTCATCCGCGAGGTCGGCGGCCCAGACCTCGCCCGCCGGCTCAACATCTCCTAGCTCCATCCGAAGGTGCCGTGTCCGCCGATCGGGGGACACGACCTTCATCCGGTGTAACGGCCGGCTGGTGGACATACATCTCCTCGCTGCTGCGACATAGTTATCTCATCGCCGGAACACACCGGCCGAGAAACTTAAAAGCACACGCACACAAGGAGATTCACATGAACGTCATCACCCGCCGGATCGCCGCCGCCACCGCCCTGCTCGCCGCCCCCGCGCTGATCGCCCTCGGCACCGCCGGCATGAGCCACGCCGACACCAGCGTCCGCTACAACGGCCCGGCCACCAGCGCCCCGGAGCACCACCCGGCGTTCCCGCACCAGAGCCAACACCCCCAAGCCCGGCACCCCCGAGCACCACCGCCACCAGAACCACCGCTAACCCCCAAACCCCTGAGAGCCCGGATGCCTCCACATCCGGGCCCTCAGGCATTTCGACGGGGACTGACGATCGTCCGGCGATGCTCCTCCGTCGCCAGGTACTGGAAGAACTTGAAGATGGTGAAACCAAAGGCGATCAAGGACGTGGCGGTGCGGATCCACGCCATCAGCGTTCGTTCGTTGGCCAGGCGTGTGCGTTCCACGGCGAGTCGAGTGGACGTGTCCAGCGGCTGATCTGCCATCATTCCTCTTCAACCCTGTCTCCGTGTGGCGGTAAACCTACCGCGGTTCGGGCGGCTCAGGTGGCATCCGGCCTGGGGAAGATCCGGTCGCCGACAACAACCGCGACCGCTCCGCGTCCCACGACGCCGGGCCAGCCGCGCGTCGGCGCAGCGGGTTCAGGGATTCTGTTGGCGCACATGGGGACTCCGGTACGCATGGGCGGTCGGCTCAGGGCCGGAACTGGAGGATCCGGTCGTCGCCGTCGCGGGGTCGCCCCCGCCCGTCGCGGTTGCTGGTGGTGAACCAAAGCGTGCCGTCCGGTGCAGCAACAACTGTCCGCAAACGCCCGTACTGCCCGACGAACAGCGGCGCCGGAGTGCCCAGCGAGCCGTCGGCCCCGACCGGGATCTGGAAGAGCCGCTGACCGCGAAGGGCCGCGACCCATAAGGAACCGCCGAAGTAAGCCAGTCCGGAGGGTGACGCTTCGTCGGTCGACCATTGGATCGCCGGGTCGATCAACCCTGAGGTGTCCGCACGGCCCTCGGCAATGGGCCACCCATAGTTGCCGCCCGGCTGGATCAAGTTGAGCTCGTCCAACCGATTCGCGCCGTACTCCGTGGCCCACAGTCGGCCAGCGGAGTCCCACGCCAACCCCTGGATATTGCGGTGGCCGAATGACCAGACCGGCGATGCCGGATCGGGATTGTCGGACGGGATGGAGCCGTCGGGATTGATGCGAAGGATCTTGCCGCCCAGCGACGACCGGTCCTGCGCCAGCTGAGGATTGCCGCTCTCACCCGTCGCCACATAGAGCTTGCCGTCGGGGCCGAACGCGATGCGCCCGCCGTCGTGGGTGGAACCCGCAGGAATACCCGTAAGTATCGGCGACTGCTCGGTTACCGCGCTCCCGTCGAAGCGCATCCGGACCACGCGGTTGTCCTGCGCGGCCGTGATGTATGCGAAGACCGTTTGATTCGACGTGGCGAGACCGAGCAGACCGCCTTCCCCGCGCGGTGCGACGCCGGCGACGCCGCCAACCTGATTCACCACGCCGGGCGCCGACATGCGCTTGATTGCGCCGCTGTCACGTTCGGCGATCAGCGCGCTGCCGTCGGGCAGAAACGCGACCCCCCACGGCACATCGAGGTTGGTGGCGACATCCTCGGGTCCGGCGACGTTGGGCTGACCGCGAGATTCGACGTCGTTCGCGCACGCGACGACCAAGATCAACGCCGAGGCAAGCGCTAGGGCGGCCCGCTTCAAGCCCGTGCGCATCGGCGAGTCACCTCCGGCTTACTACTGCTCGTGGAATGGCCACACAACGCTAGTACCCGTAATCGTCTGTGGAGTCACCTCCGGCCCCGCCGCCCGGCACGTCTCCGATGAGCCGTTCAATCCTGGCGCACTGGAATCAAGCGGCCAGCCACTGATCATGTTGTCTGCGGTACCGTGGACTGTACCTGGACCCGTCCAGCGAAACCGCCCATTGCAGCGGTGTTTTGGGATGAATGCAAGCGTTGAGGGCTCGTCGCCGATCGGCGTTTTCAGGATCGCGACACTGGCAGTAGTGGCCACTGTCGGTGCCGTGCTCGTGCAATGCACCTCTCCGCCACCGCCTCCTCCGGCGACATCATCGCCGTCTGTCGCCAGGCCGGCGCCGTCCGTCCCGGCGCCGCCGGCCAGCGCGCCGCCGGCGCGTCCCGCCGCGACCGTTCACCCGGTCACCGCCACCGAGCTCGGCGCGAGTTGGCGGCCTGGTTGCCCCCTCGAACCGGGACGGCTGCGGCGGGTCGAGATCAACTACATCGGTTTCGACGGCCAGACTCACCGCGGTGCGCTGATCGTGCACGAAGACCTGGTGACCGAGGTCATCGCGATCTTCGAGCAACTTCACCAACTGCGCTATCCCATCGAGAAGATCCGCGCGGTCAACCACTATCCGGGCGCGCACGACGAGTCATCCATGGAAGACAACAACACCTCGGCGTTCAACTGCAGAGGCATCCCCGGAAGCCGCCGATGGTCTCAGCACGCCTACGGTCGAGCTATCGACCTCAACCCGCTGCTCAACCCCTACATCAACCGCACGGGCGCATTCCAACCCAAGAACGCCGCGCCATACCTGGACCGCAACCGCAGTGACCCTGGACTCCTGCACGACGGCGACCCGGCCGTACACGTCTTCACCGATCGAGGTTGGCGCTGGGGCGGCTCCTGGCGAACTTCCGTCGACTATCAGCACTTCGAGCACCCATGAGCGTTGACGAGGCCCGCTCAGGACGTAGTCGCGGTACGCCACCTCAGTTGCGCGCCGGACCCGTGCATTCGAGCAACTCCTCGAGCGCAACGTCGAAGTCGTCGACCAGTCGCCACAGGTCGGGCAGCAGGTCCGGGCAGGAGATGACGCCGACGTTCAGCTTTCCGTTCAGCGACATCGCCGTCACATTCAGCCCGCAGCCGTGGAACAGCGGGCCGAGCGGATACATCGCCTCGACTTCACAGCCCAAGAAGTAGAGCTGCGCTTGCGGGCCCGGCACATTCGAAACGATCAGGTTATGCACCGGGTGTCCGATCAGCGGCGAGTCGGCGACAAGCCGAAAGACGGAGCCGAACACCGCCCGGGCGGCCAGTTGCGCCCAGTCCTGCAACAGCGTGGGACTGATGACCGAACTGTGGTTCTTGGCAGCCGCGTCCGCCCGCGCGATCGCCCGCAGTCGGTCCGCGGGGTCAGCGATCTGCGTCTCCAGGCTGCAGAACATTCCCGTCAGCTGGTTGTGACCCGGGCGGTCGGACTTCTCGTGCACCGACACCGGCACCATCGCCACCAGCGACCGGGCGGGCAGCTCGCCGTAATCGCTCAAGAACCATCGCAACACCGACGCGCACAACGCCATCACCACGTCGTTGACCGTGACCTCGAAGCGGTCCTTGACCTTCTTGATGTCCTCGAGGTCCAGCTGGGCCAGCGCGACGTTGCGGTCAGCGGTGACCGATGCGTTGAACCGGGTCGGCGGGCCCGCGAACGGCGCGGCCATGTGCACGCCACCGCGCGCACGCCGCAGCGTCTTCGCGATCGTCGCAACGGTCGTCGGCAACACATTGGCCAGCTGCCACGGACGGGAGGCGAACCTCACCAGGCCGCCCGCCGCGATCTGCAGCGGGCCTGCGCTCCCAGAACCCTCCACCGGGTCCGGCGGCGCCTCGTCGGCTTCGACGCTGCACAGCTGCGACAGCAGGTTGGCGCCGGTCACTCCGTCCACCGCGGCGTGATGCACCTTGGTCATCACCGCCAACACGCCGCCCGCGCACGGGTCGGTGTCGGCGACGCCGTCGATCACCCACATCTCCCACAGCGGCTTGCTGCGATCCAGCTCCGCGGTCGCGATGTGCCCGCATACCTCGGTCAATTCCCGGCGCCCACCCGGCGACGGCAGACCGATGCGCAGCAGATGACGATCGAGATCGAACTCCTCGTCCTCGACCCACACCGGATAGTCCAGATTGAGCTGGCTGTCGGCCAGCTTTGCCCGGAACTCGGGTATCGCCGCGATCCTCAAGGCCAGCTCGTCGCGAAGATGTTCAAACGTGTAGCCACCAGGCACCGTCGAGGTGTCCAACTCAAGGATCGAGCACACGTGCAGGGGCTGGGTGGGACTTTCGATGTAGAGGAAGCTCGCGTCAAGGCCGCTGAGCCGCTCCATACGCCGATGCTAGGCGCACATGACCACGCATCGAAACCAATTACGCCGAACCGCAACGAGTTCCGTACTTGTCATTCGTAGAACACATGTGCCCCTATTGCTGCGCCGCCGGCGTCAATACGCTGAACATCGCCCCCTGCGGGTCCGTCAAAACGGCAGATCGGCCAACCGTTGGGATGTCGAACGGCTCGACGGCGACCTGCCCGCCCGCAGAGCTCGCCTGCGCGGCAGTGGCGTCGGCATCCGGCACCGCGAAGTACACATGCCAGTGGTTCGGCACTCCGGGCATCGGCGGTTCCATGCAGCCACCGACTTCCGTATCCCCGACCTTCAGCAGGTGGTACGTCTGCCCCGGGCCCATCTCCATCGTCGCGGTGCCGACGCCGAGTACGGCCTCATAGAACGCCAGCGCCGACTCCGGCTTGTCCGTGATCAATTCATTCCAGATGATTGCCCCCGGTTCGTTGACCAGCGTCGCGCCGATGTGCTGATTGGCCTGCCACAGCCCCACCACCGCACCGGTCGGATCGGCGACGAACGCCATCGTGCCCGCATCGCCGACAGCCATGGCCGGCATCAGAACCTGTCCGCCCGCCGGGCCGACCTTCTCGACCGTCGCAGCGATGTCGTCCACCGCGATGTACGTGTTCCACATCGGCGGCATGCCCTCCGGCGCGCCCGGCGCCATCGGCGCGATCGCCGCGACGGTTTCGCCATTCAGCAGCGCCATGGAATACGTGCCGCCCTGCGGCATCGGCCGGTCGTCATAGCTCCAGCCCAACAGCGACGCGTAGAACTCCTTGCCCGCGGCCTGGTCGGTGGTCTGCAGGTCGACCCAGCTCGGTGTGCCCTGCTCGTACTCGGTTCTCTTTGGCATGACAGACCTTTCGTTAGTTGGCGGATGTTTGGACAACGGCCGGTTGCCGGCCGGTGAACGCGATGAGCCGATCCAGCACTGCGGCGTCAGCCGCCGTCTCGACCGAGTCCGCGAAGCCCGCGAATCCACGCGCTTCAGGAGTGATGACCTTGCCCGCCAGTTGCAGCGCATAGTCCGCCACCGGCTCGGAGACCACCACATCTCGGCCGGTGGCTCTGGCGAAATCCCAAGCGTGAACCAAGAATTCGAGTGAAAGGATATTGACGGGCATGGCTGCGGGTACCTCTTGCGGACCCAGCTCGACCGTACCCTCCAGCCCCCGTCGACGCCAGGCCTCAAGTGCGGCCTGAGCCGCGTCCGCGACCTGAGTTTCCAGCGGCGCATCCTGATCGCGCTCCGGCATCCGGGCGCCCGCGCACCCGCCGAGTGACGCTATCGAGCCCATCACGTGGTCGGCCAGCTGCGCCACCGTGTATTCGGTGCACACCGTCTGCTTGGTCAGGTCAGACGGAGTCCAGGTCACGCAGCACGCCCTGCAGCACCGCCAATGTCGCCTCGGCGCAGAGCAATTCGTCGAGCGGGTCGGGTGCCGCCGCCCATTCGTCGGGTCCCGCGTCGCCGTCCCGGCCCGCGGCCACCAGCCTGTCCATGAAGTGATTCCACCCCACCGCGTGGTGCGCGGCCTGCTCGTCGGTCAGCCCGTCGTGCACCAGCCGCACCTCGGTGCCGGCGTCGACCGGCGTCAGCGTGACCGTCACCGTCGACCCGCCCGGCGCCGGGTCGCCGTCTTCCCACCCCCACGTGTACACCACCCGCTTGCCAGGCTCCACGTCGACGATCGTGCCCGCCGCGGTGTGTCCCGGCGTCACCGTCCACCGATAGTCACCGCCGGGCCGTAACTCCACGCGGGCGGCGACGGCCATCCATCGCCGAAGCCGGTCGGGCTGGGTGATGAGAGCGAACGTGGCGTCCGGGTCCAGCGGCACAACCACAGATTTCTCAAACGTCATGGCGGAGTCTCCTTTTGGGGTTGGTTGGCGTCGGCGACGAGGCGGTCGAGCTCGTCGCTCCAGAACGAATCGAATAGCGCGCGGAGCTGCTGCACCCCGCGCTCGTCGAGCCGGTAATGCCGCTCCCGGCCCTGCTTGCGGGCGGTGACCAGACCGACCTCGGCGAGGATTCCCAGATGCTGCGATATCGCCGAGCGGGTGACTGAAAACCGCGATGCCAGCTGGGTGACGGTGAGCTCGCCCGCTGCCAGGAGCTGCAACAGCCGGCGTCGCGTCGGCTCTGCTGCGACCTCCAGCATGTCAGGCACACGTCGATACGTTAGCCGTCGCTAACGCATTGGTCAACGGCTGCACGGGCTGGAGGGCGTGTTGTGGGCGTCGGCATATTGGTGGCTCGGCGCATTCGACTCGTTCACCGACGCGTCGGTCTATGCCCTGGCCACCATGATCACGTTCGACATACCGGGATCAACGGTGCCGGTCGACCCGGGATAGGTTGAGACGATGGCGCGCTTTCAGGACAGGGTGGCGATCGTGACCGGTGCCGGAGCGCCGGGCGGCATCGGCGCGGCGGTGGCACGTGCGCTGGTGGACGAGGGTGCCCGCGTGGTGCTCGGCGCCACCTCCGAGCGCGTGCACGAGCGGGCCGCCGAACTCGGTGACTCCGCCGTCGGGGTGGTCGCCGACCTGACCGTCGACGGGGCGGCCGACAGTCTGGTGCGCGCGGCGCTGGACCGGTGGGGCCGTCTCGACGTGCTGGTCAACAACGCCGGCATGACGTCGGTGTCATTCGGTTGGGACGCCGACGACGACGTGGCGCAGACGTCGCTGGCGGACTGGAACGCGGCGCTGGCCCGCAACCTCACCACGGCCTTCCTCGTGTGCCGGTCGGTGGTGCCGGTGATGACAGCCGCCGGATACGGGCGGATCGTCTCGATCGGGTCGACCACGGGCACGGTCAACGCGATGCCAGGCCAGTCGACCTACACCGCGGCGAAAGCGGGTCTGGTGGGTTTGTCGCGGGCGCTGGCCCTGGAGGTCGTCGGAGCGGGCGTCACCGTGAATGTCGTTGCGCCCGGCTACATCGCCACCGAGTCAGTGCTGGAGTTCGAAGCCGCTGCCGCGGCGGCGGGACCGATCGGGCGCAGTGGCACGCCTGCGGAGATCGCCGCGTGCGTGCTGTTTCTCGCCCATGAGTCCGCCTCGTTCGTCACCGGGGCGGTTTTGGTGGCCGACGGCGGCCACGGCCTACCGGAGACGTGGCCTCGGTCCTGAGTTGGCCACGGCCCTGAGGCCACCTGCGAGTCGGGCCAAATGCTGCAGAAGTGCGTCCGGCCTCGCTACGCCGGATCTACGCTGCCGTGATCACCCCGCCACCGCAAGGGAGTCGGTCATGACGCGCACCATCCAACACGGCGATCGGAACGGCTACGCCTCCCTGAGCGCCGGTGGTCTGAGTCAGGAGTCGTTTCCGCTGCGACTATTCGCCAAGGGCAACGCCAAGCAGTGGAACCCGGCGGACATCGACTTCACCCAGGACATCGCGGACTTCGCCGCGATGACCGACGTCGAGCGGCGGTACACCACCATGCTGGCCGCCCAGTTCCTCGCCGGAGAGGAGTCGGTGACCCAGGACCTGCAGCCGTTCGTCGCCGCGATGGCCGCCGAGGGCCGCTTCGCCGACGAGATGTACCTGACCCAGTTCGTCTACGAGGAGGCCAAGCACACGCTGTCCTTCCGGCTCTGGTTCGACGCGATCGGACTGACGGAGGACCTGCACCCCTACGTCGAGTGCAATCCCCCCTACATGCAGATCTTCACCAAGAACTGCCTGCCAGCCTCTACGCCCTGGAGCAGGACCCGAGCGCGCACAACCAGATCCGGGCGTCGGTCACCTACAACCACATGATCGAGGGCGCGCTCGCGCTGACCGGCTACTACGGCTGGCAGAAGGTGTGTACCAGCCGCGGGATCCTGCCCGGCATGCAGAAGGTGATCAAGCACATCGGCGACGACGAGCGCCGGCACATGGCCTGGGGCACGTTCACGTGCCGCCGACACGTGGCCGCCGACGACAGCCTCTGGCAGGTCGTCCACGACCGGATCGGAGAGCTGATGGGGTTGCTCACGGAAACGATCGTCGTGGGCAATGGCCTGTTCGACAACAAGCCGCCGTTCGGCATCGATCCCGACGAGATGACCGCCTACGCGGTGGACAAGCTCACCCGCAGGCTCGGGGCGATCGAATCCGCACGGGGCGCTGACCTGTTCACCATCGACCGCGACGCGTCGCCCGAGGCGCTGGAGGAGAAGTTCCGCTCGGAGGACGAGCTGCAGCTCACGCCGTGATCATGAACACCTGAACGCTCTCAGGTGCCGCGCTCCATCGGTCGGAAATCCATGGAGCCACTGAGGGTCTCGATGCGGACCCAGTGGACGCCAGCCCGATGTGGCCCTTGCCGAACCGGCGCCGCAGCACCAGAGCCCGGATGTCTCCACATCCGCGCCCTCGGGCATTGGCGTTTGCCTGCGACACCTCCCGAATGGGAAACGGGACCAAGACGTGACCTGAGAGAGGTGCGGGCACCAGTACGGTCGGAACCGATGCCGAACGAGACGCAGACGGCCGACGCGCCCGACACCCGAACTCGACGCGACCAGGTCGGACGTCTACCCGCAGATCTTTCGTGCGCTGCAGTGGGCGTTCGTCGGATTCGGCGTCGGCTGCCTGATCGGCGCGGCCATCATCGGGGCGTACACACTGTTCGGCGCCACCCGACTGCCCGATTGCCGCGCCGACGCCTGCGCCACCACGGCGCACCTCGCGACGAAGTTGGGCTGGGCGGTGCTCCTGGTCGCCGTCGTCCTGCTGGTCCTGTTGATCTATGCGCGGCCACCGGATGACGCGAGGATCAACTGGTGTGTGCGCATCGCTACCGCGCTGGCCGGTCTCGGCGTGGTAATCGGTTACTACAGAAGTCAATTCACCGACGTGCGCAACCACATCGCCGTCTACTTCCGGACGTGGGAGCAGATGTGGACCGTCAGCGCCGCGGTGTGGCTGCTCGCGATCGGCGCGGCCGTCGTCGCCGTCGTCGTCACGCGCGGTCTGCGCAGGCCCCGCTGGTTCGACGCCGCGGGAATCGCCATCGGCCTGGCCGCAGCCCTCACCCTCAGCACCACGCAGTTCGACGACGCGCTGCGCAAGGGCGACGACAGCCAGTACGTCGACGCGACCACCGCCCAGACATCGGCGTTGCCCCGAAACCCGAAACCCTGGGCCAACAACGCTTCGACCGCACGCTGCCCTACAAGGGCGCCGTCAAGATCGTCTCGGCGGGAGCCGGCTTCGTCGTGCAGAAGTCGTTCGGCGACGACTCGAACATCCCCGACGTCGTCGCCTACGACGCCTCGGGCCACGAACGCTGGCACTACCAGCGCACCGGGCCCGCGTCGCCGGACGGCCCGGCCAGGATGCCCGTCATGGGACTCGGCGTGTACGCCGACGGCAGCGTGGCGGTGCTGTCGCTGTTGGGTGAAGGCGGACGCATCTACGTCGGACTCGACGCCGTCACCGGCGCCCACCTGTGGACCTCCACCGATCCGATGATCAGTGCCGCCGTCGAAGCAAGCGACTTCGACTACACCTCACCGCACTTCGTCGTGCGCGACGACCAGCGGTGGACCGCGTTCGACCCGCGCACGGGGCAGCGCACGTGGAGCATCGCCGACCCGGTGCACTGTCCCGGGGCCACGGTCCCCGACGGCCTGCTGCCCACCTTCCACGATCAGCACGTCTACCCGATCGACACGCCCACCCAGATCGGTGCCGTCCTCGACTGCTCGACGCGGGAGCGCATCGACCTGCGGCTGGTCACCGTCAACCCCACCTCCGGCGCCGTCACCACCGACAAGACCCTCACGGCGCTCGAGGGCGTGCCCCGCGGGGACATCCAGTCATGGGCGGCGGTCGCCGTCCCCGGCATCAGCGCGGTGATCGTGAAGTTGTTCAGCACCCGTCGGCCGTTGGACGCCTACGTCGACGCCACCGGGCTGCGCACCGACTTCCCGGGCCCCAACCCGCTCGAGCCCATCGACGACGGGATGTTCACGATGCGCGACAACGGGACGCTGCGGATCTTCTCGGGAGAAGCCTTGGCGCAGTGCGACATTCCGCTCGGCCGCGGCGGTCCCATCGACTACGCCTTCCTGCGCGACCAGGTCGTGGTGCTCGACGACCAACCGCACCAGCTGCGGGTGTTCGACCGCGCCGGCTGCCAGCAGGTCGGCACCGTGGCGGTACCGCCGGGTTTCGAGGGCATCACCCCGACCCGCGGCGTGACGCTGCTGACGCAGCAGACGGGACAAGCGATCGTGCGGACGTCCGTCGTGGGATTCGCCCCCTGAGCCCGGTGCGCGCCCGGGCTACTCGGATCCCACCTTCGCCAGTCGTGACAGCTGGTCACGAAGCGCACCGACCCGCGTTGCGTCGACGGCGCCCACCTCTGCGGACGCGGCCACGGCGGTGATCGCGTCGACGACGTCCTCCAGGTCGGTGGCGGCGGGAATGACCCTGATCGCCAGCGCGCTCACCGGCGGAGGCTCCGCGACCGCGGCCTGCGCCGCCGCCCTGGCCTGGTGCGCCATGCGATAGGCATCGTCGCGACGCGCCTGCCAGCGCACCCGTTCGCCCGGGGGCTTCACCGCCTCGTCGAGGTAGAGCGACGCCGCCGACACCGCGGCATCGATCCGGGCCACCGTGGGCAACCGACGCGCACCCGGCCACAGTAGATACCCGAACACCACCGCCACGGCCGCGCCCATCACCGTGTCCAGCAAGCGAAGGCCTGGCAGCACGGGGTCCACTGCCGCCAGCGACGACGACAACAGGGCCGATGCGGTCACCCCGGTCACGTTGAGCGCATACAACTTTGGGGCCGTCAGCACGGCGAACCCCAGCGCGACCGCGGCGCCCGCCGCGACGACCAGTTCCGGCGGGTGCGTCATCAGCAGCAGCGCCGTCGCCGCCGCGCCCACCAACGTGCCGCACACCCGGTTGACCGTGCGCACGAACACCGACGCGTACTCCGGCCGCACGATCACCGCCACGGTGAGCGGAAGCCAGAACGAATGCGCGGGCTCGTGCAACAGCACGGTCAGCGCCGTCGCCGCGCCCATGCACAGCGCGATGCGTGCCGCATTGGCCCCCGCCGAGCGCGACGCCGTCGACCGCAGCGCCGCGGCGAGTTGGCGTGCGTGCGGCGCCGCCGGGCCGCCGAGGTTCGCCGCTCAGAGCATCCGCCAACGCGTGTAGCCCCGGCGAATCCGCGGTTGGCGAATAGTTCACGGACACCGGCGCTCCGGCCCGGAGTTGGGCAGCGGCCGTCCGAATCGCCGCCTGCGCATCCTCGGGCACCGATTCGCCGTCGGCGTACATCGTCGCCGCCGCGAACGCCACCAACTCCGCAGCGGGCTGCGGACCAGCGGCACGCGCAGCAGCCGATGCGGCAGCCAGCCGTGCCCTGGCTTCCCGCCGCTGCGCCGTCCCCACCGCCGCGCACAGGTCCGCGGCCGCGGACATCACCGCCGCTGCGGCGTCTCGCTCGAGCGCGTCGCGTTGAAAGGCCCACGGCGCCAAGGCCGCAACGGCCACGACCGCGGTGCCGGCCAGATACCCGAGCGCCTGTCCCCACCACGGCAGCGTCGATCCGCCGAACTGGCCGAACGCCACCCCGATGCTCAGCATCATGCCGAAGCCCGGGGCAGTCGGTCCGATGGTGCCGACGGCACCCGACACCGCTCCGGCCACGCCCGCGACGACGATGACGCCGAGAGCCGTCGACGGGCACAGCGCGCCGACGCTGATGCCGATCGCCGCCCCGACACCCTGTGTCGCCAGCGCCACGGCCCTCAACCGGTACGGGCCCGCTCCGACGAACGCGACCGCGCATGCCGCACCGAGATACGCCACGGCGACCACCTGCAGATCGCCGGCGAGGACGCCGAATCCCGCGATCACCCCAGCGGCGGCGAACGCCCGCACCGCGGCCGCGAACGCGAGCGGACTCGGGCCGGGGCGCAGTGACCGGGCGGCGCTGCGCACCGACTCCGAGAGCGAGTTCACCACCCGAACCTAGCCAACCGCGGCAGCTATCGCCGCGGATGCACCGCCAGGTAGTGCTCGGACACCGGCACCCCGTCGACGTACCGCTCGACGGCCTCCTCGACCAGCCGGTCCTGACCGGTGAGCCGGGTGTAGTGCTGGTGCATGTGCTCACCCCACGACCGCACGACGAACGTCTCCACGAACGTCGACTCGTGCTCGACGCTGCGGAACACCCGCCACTGCGAGGCCCCGGTGCGCTGGCGCGACCGGCCCAGCACTGCCATCGCCGCCAGGAAACCCTCTTCGTCCTCCGGCGCGATCCGGTACGACGTCAGCACCAGAACCGGACCGTCCAGCGGTTCGGGCTCGAAGATGAGCGTCGGCTCGGGCCAGTGCGACGACGGCGTCATGTCGAGGTCGGAGGTCTTCGCGTGCAACGGCCACCACGCCGACGACAATCCGCACACCAACAGCAGCGCCGCGCCCACCAGCAGGCTGGTGGCACTGTTGGTGGCCCCGGCGACCAGCCCCCACACCAGCGAGCCCATCGCCTGTCCGCCCATGAAGACCAGCTGGTACACCGACAACCCGCGGGCCCGCACCCACGCCGGCAGGCTCAACTGCATCGACGCGTTGAGCGTCGACAAGGTCAACAGCCAGGCCGTGCCGCCGACGACCAGCGCCAGCAACACGACGACCACGTTGTGCACCAGCGCCAGCACCGCCGTGGCCACCGCGAAACCCGACCGCGCCCGCCGTCAGCAAGGTGTTCTGCCCGAAGCGGGCCCGCAACCGGGACAACAGGAACGCGCCGAGCACCGCACCCACGCCGAGCGCACCCAACAGCAGCCCGTAGCCCGACGACGACAACCCCAGTTGGTCCTTCGCGATCACGGGCAACAGCCCCCACAGCGCGCTCGCGGGGGCGATGAACACCGCCGTCCGCAGCAGGATCCGCCGCACCACCGGCGAGCTGCGGATGAACCTGCCGCCCGCGCTCAGCGCCGCAAGCGCCCGTTCGGGCGGGTAGTTCTGCTCGACGGCGGGTCGGCGCCACCAGACGAGCACGAACACGATCCCGACGAACGACACGGCGTTGAGCGCGAAGACCAGCGTCGGTCCGGACAGCGACACCAGCACCCCGGCGATCGCCGGGCCGATCGCCCTGGCGCCGTTGATGCTCATGCTGCCCAGCGCGGCCGCCGCCGGAATCTGTTCGGCGGGAACGAGATCGGGCTGGATCGCCTGCCAGGCGGGCGCCGTCAGCGCCTGCCCGCACCCGATGACGAACAACAACGTCAGCAGCACCGCCGGTGTGGTCAGCCCGGCCGCCGTCAACGTCGCCAGCAGACCCACCCCAGCGGCCATCGCGCCCTGCGTGGCGATCAGCAGCCGCCGCCGGTCGACCAGATCCGCCAGCACGCCCGACGGCAACGCCAGCAGCATCACCGGCAGCGTCGTGGCGGTCTGCACCAGCGGAACCAGGACCGCTGCGCGAGGATCGCCGACGAGCATCCACTGCGCCCCGACGGTCTGCATCCAGGTGCCGAGGTTCGAGACGAGCTGCGCGATCCACAGCGCGCGGTAGACCGGCGACCGCAGCGGCGCCCACGTCGACAGCGGCCGTGTCGATGCGTCCGTCGATGTCATCCGTCGCTCCCGTACCTGGCCTCCCCGACACTGTAGAAGGAAGCGGCGCCACTCCGAGGTGCTTTCGGGCGGTTCCGCACGGATCGCATGTGAAAGATGTTGCGGGACAAACGTCTAACAGTGGGAGTGCCGGCGACATCATGCGTCGAGGTCGGTGGCGCCGTCGCGCTCGGCGTCGCCGAGCTCGAGCTGGCCGTCGGTGCAGAGTGAAGCCGCACCGTTCACGGCGACGATCCGCTACTGGGCTGCCCGTCAGGTTCGTCGCTGACGTGGGATGGATCATGGCCCGCCAAGAGCCGCAGCGAGGTGAACAAGCCGCTGTCCCGCACCCCCAGAAGCTGCCAAGCCCGGGCTATCCCGTACGCGAGGTCCCCGATCACGACGTACATCAATGCCTCGATCGCACCCAGGTCCAATACAGGTCCGCGGTCACCAGCCGGTTCCCCGGTAGACCTCGAAGCCGCCGATGACGAGCAGACCGGCAGGCCGGTGACCAGCCTGAGTCGGTGCGCCGGCCGCCCGCTTGGCTTGCGGGCGCCACGATCGAACGGGCAGTCGCGGCGGCGAACACCAGGACACCGATGCCGCTCGCCATTGCCCACCAGCCCAGGCTGACATCGGGCACCAGGGCAGCCATGGAAATGATGACGGCATTGGTGAAGACCAACAGCGCTGCTGATGAGCGAGCGTGGAACTGGTCAGCGCGGTGTTGGTGCCCATCCTCGGGGAAGACGGACACAGCCACGAACAGCAGGCCGATCAATGCACCTGTCGTGCCCGCAGCGGCGACAAAGAACTCGCGATATTCCTCAGGATCATTCTGTCCAGCGCGAAGCAACGCCGATCTTGCCGACGGGTACTGGCCGAGCACCCGTCGGCCAACGGCTACGTCTCAAAGATGTGGTACGCGCATTCGGTCCCGGATCAACGGATGTGAGCCTCCGGCCCCAACCAAATCGCGGATCGAGCACGAGTCATAGGCGCTTCCACGTGGGTACCGGTCACGCCTTCGGTACTGCATCGCCACCGGTGCGTCGAGACCAGATGTACAGCGCCCACATGACGATCGGCAGCAGGAAATCCGTCCACAGCGGAAACCCGATGTTGTAGGGCTTGGTGTTGTTCCTCCGCCAACCAGAAGTGAGCCATGTGACCCGCACCGTCGCCGATGTACTGGATGGTCAGCACGATGATGGTGCACAGCCAGAAGTGGCCGCGCAACCAGTACGCCAAGATGCCGATCACGCCGATTGACGTGTCCCTGGCATTCTCCCACAAGCCACCGTTGTCGCGTAGCCGATCAAGGTCAGGCGGCGCCGAACAGCGACGCGACCCCGACGACAGCCACCGTCCACCACCAGGTGAATATCGGCCGAGTCGCGGTCTCATGGCGGCGAGTCTGGATGAGGGCACCGATCAGCGCGATGAGTGCTGCAACGACTGTGGGCATCGCCGGTCCTTCGTGATCGTTCGCCATGTCACCAGACCGGCGCGACATCGAAACCATCCAGGTCGAGCATGGCACGCACTGCGGTGTCCTGTCCCGGATGACTCCGGCATCACGGTGCGGTCTTGGCGTCGTCGACGCCCACGCAGAGGTCAAGCCGAGGTGACGAGGCCCCGCCGCCAGCGCTCGACGTTGGGCTGGGCGAGCCAGCCGAGGCCGATCAGGACGTCGATGGGCGTGACGAACTGCTGCTCGGCCAGCGTGGCCTCAGCGATGCGTGCGACGCGCGTGTCGATGCCTGTCATGACATTTTCGACGGTACTTCTGCGGTGCGACACGCGCCAAGACCTCGAACCCGTCGAGACCGAAGAATGCCCAGTTCCACCCCGAATCGGGCAGCATGGTGATGTGCCGCTTTCCGAAACGACGCTGCTCCAGGTGGCCGGTGAGCTGGTCTTCGCCCGGGGCGAGGACTACGTGCGCTATGTCCGAGGGCTCCGCACGACCGACTTCAAGGCCTACGCGTCGATCCAGGCCAAGCGGGTCTACACCGTCGAGCTCGACTGGTCTGGTCCGCTACCCGACGGGTCCTGTACCTGCCCGCATCATGCCGACGGCAACTTCTGCAAGCATCTGGTCGCGACGGGGCTCGCCGCGATCGACTCCGGACGGGTCGCGGTCGACGACACCGCCAGCGGTGGGGCCGAGGCAGCGCTGGAAGCTGCGGTGCAGGCGATGGATACCGATGAGCTGCGTGAACTGGTCATCACACTTGCGCAGCGCGATGGCGCGGTGCGCCGCCTGCTGGAGATTCGCGCCACGACGGCCTCGGGTGACGACGCGCAGGGCAAAGCCGAGCTGGAGACCTACGTGCGAAACACGTTGGCGTTCCGCGGCTTTGTCGACTATCGACGTTCCTTTGAGGTCGCGGAAGCGGTCAGTGAAATGCTCGACGAACTCGAGAACCACGTGAACAGCGGGGCTGCCGAAGTCGCGCGGCCGGCGTTGCTGCGCGCAGTGACCCGCTTGCGGAAGATCGTCGAGCAAGTTGACGACTCGTCGGGCTCGATCGGTGACGAATGCCAGCGGGCCGCCGACCTCTACGCGCGGGCCTGCCGGCTGGGTCAGCCCGACCCCGTCAAACTCGCGACGTGGCTGGTGAAATTCCGAGCGGACTCGCCGGGCTGGCCGACGTTGGTCTTGGCGGACTTCGTGGACGCGTTCGACGAACAGGCTCTCGGGACCTACCGCCGGGCGGTGGCGGCGCTGAACCGCAAGCTCGAAGATCGCGATGAATGGAAGCGGTTCGAAGTCGACGCGATGCTGCTGGAGCTCGCCGATCACGACGGCGACGTCGACCGGGCCGTCGACTTGCTTGGTCATTACGAACATCCGCAGTACGGGGCGATCGTCGACCGGCTGCGGGCAGCCGAACGGACCGAGGATGCGGTGGCATGGATCGATCGTGCAGTCGCCGATGGACGAGTCACCAGCCGCGGTGGTGGGAACGAATATTGGCTGAGCCCCGACGACGTCGCCGCGACCTATCTGGCACTGGGCCGGACCGAGGATGCGGTCGCCGTCCTTCGCGCAGACTTCGTGGGGCAGCCGTCGGTCCCCACTTACCGCGTCCTGCTCGATTTCGCGGCCGGCATCGACCGTGCCGACACCGAACGCACCTGGGCCTTCGACCACGCGCGCCAACTCGCGTCTGACCGCTACGCCGCCGGCGCGGTCTTGGTACAGCTCTCGCTGAGCGAGGGTGACGTCGATGCCGCGTGGCTGGCCGCCGATCGTTACGGTCCCGGCTGGGCGTGGCGGGAATTGGCCGACCGAGGCGCCGAGGCTCGGCCCGTCGAGGCTGCAGACCTGTACCGGCCGCAGCTCGAGAACGATCTGCGGCACCCCAACACCAGGCTTTATCCCGGCATCGCCGCGACCCTGGCGACGATGGCCGAGCTCTATGAACGAGGCGGTCGCAGTGCTGATTTCGCGTCGTTCATCGCGCAGATCCGCCAGGACTACGGCAGACGGCCCTCGCTGATGAAGGCGCTGGACGCGAAGGGTCTGTGAACGGCGCCCGGCGTTGTCACTGCCCGTGAGTAGCGTAACTGACTATTCAAGGCCCGTCGCAGCGATCCTTCGATGCGCGGTGCCGATCAGGCTGTGCCGGTTGGTATCGATCAGCACGCGGATCGTGCGCTCTGCAGGCCACTGGTGCAATGGCTGATCGGCATCTGCCCCAGGTGGACGCCTATCAGAGCCCCGGCTGAAGCACCTCTGTTGGGAAGGTTCTTCGATTCTGTGCAGCCCTGCCGTTCAACAGATTACCATCGCAGCTGTTGCTGAACTTCTGGACACAGGCACGGAGACCCATTGCGGTGAGCGCGCTCGCATCGAGCGGCGTTGACTGGATTGCCGTTCTCGCTGACCAGTATTCCGTTGGAGGTCGCGCTGGACGCGCCTGATCTGCTGCGTGCGTTCATTCCTAGCGCATGCGCAGAGCGGGATTCGCGACGAACTGACCTCACACACACTCGCCTGGTCGACGCGCTGAGGTCCAGCTACAGCGAGAGGTGCTGAGGCAGCCAAGTCTGGGATCTCGACGATGCGGTCTAGGCTGGGATCGGGTCGCCCGATCTTGTCGTACCCCTCTGCGAGGATCGTGTTATGTCGTTGACCGCTTCGCCTGAGGTGCCGGTGGTGCGTGGGGATGCGCGTGTTGAGGTGTTGTTCGGGGAGTTGTCGGAGCTGACGGGTCAGCGCAATGCGATTGATGGGCGCATCGTGGAGATCGTCGCGGAGTTGGATCACGACGAGTTGTGCGGGGCCACCGGTGCGAAGTCGGTGGCGGGGTTGGTGGCCTGGAAGCTGGGCACGTCCTCGGGAAACGCGAAGACGATCGCCACCGTCGCGCACCGGCTGGCCGAGTTTCCCCGGTGCGCGGCGGGGATGCGGGAGGGTCGGCTGTCGCTGGATCAGGTCGGGGTGATCGCCGGCGGTGCGGCCGAGGGATCTGATGAGCATTATGCGGAGTTGGCGTCGCTATGCCACGGTGTCCCAGTTGCGCACCGCGGTGAAGCTGGAACCGCGACCCGAACCCGAACCCAACCCGAGCCGCAGGCCTCGATCACCAAAACCTCCTCCGACGAGACAGTGCACCCATTACCGGATCACGCTGCCGCATCTGGAGGCGGCGAAGTTCGACGCGGCGGTGGCGTCTCATCGTGAGGCGTTGGTGGCCGAGTGGACACGCGATCACGACACCGGCGCCGACGGAGTCCGGGTCAGCGGCCGCCGCTACCGAACACCGGTGCGGCGTTCCTGCGTCTGGTCGATGCCGGGTGGGACGCCGAGGTGGCGGCCCGACCGCACGCCCAGCACACCACCGTGGTGGTGCACGTCGACGTGAAGGACAAGATCGCTCGACTGCATCTGGGGCCGCTGCTGTCGGATGCCGATCGCCGCTACCTGACCTGTGATGCCACCTGCGAGGTGTGGTTCGAACGCGCCGGGCAGCCGATCGGGGCGGGGCGGGCGACGCGGCTGATCAGCCGCCGGTTGCGCCGTGCCCTGGAGTACCGCCACCCGACCTGCGCGGTGCCCGGGTGTGGCGCGACCCGGGGTTTGCACGCCCATCACATCCGGCACTGGGAGGACGGCGGGGCCACCGAGTTGGACAACCTGGTGCTGCTGTGTCCCTTTCATCATCGGCTGCACCATCGGGGCGTCATCACCATCACCGGACCCGCCGAGACGTTGTCGGTCACCGACAGCGCCGGCCGAACGCTGAGCTCGGCATCGTTGGCTCGCCCACCGACCCGACCCCCACCGACGGTGCCGCCGTGCCCCGGGCCTACCGGGGAACGCGTCGGCTGGAGGTGGTACCAACCCTTCGAAGCCAAAGCCACCACTGAACTAGGCGCCTAACCGGGGCCGGTCAATCACCAGCGGCACCGGGCCGACAGCTGTACACCGGCGGTCAGTTGCGTCGTGGTTGGTCTATTGATTGGCCACAGGACGCCAGACCATATAGTCGCTAGATACCTTGCACACCTAGGTATTCGGCGACAAAGTCGCTCGTAGGCGGGCAATTGTCGAAGTGGTCTGCGGCCGTGCGCCTCCGCCAAGGCGCCGGGCCGGATTGAACGTCGGCGATTGCCTCTCGTACAAGCTCAGGGCGTCGCGAGGGCAGCGTCGATCTTCTGGATCGCGGCGCTCTCAGAAGCACTGGTGTCCTTCGCTGCCGCCCCGACGGACTTCGCCACATCGAGGACGAAGTCGCGGTAGGCCTGCAGCGTCGTCGGGCGCCTTCGCCTTCAGCGTGCCCATCGACGACTTGAGCGCCTGCGTGGTCTCGGTCTCGACCTCCTGCGGCGACGTCGTCAAGCCGAAGCCGGTGCCCCGTACTTTGGCCAGCTCGCTGATCAACGGGTTCGTGCTCTTGCTCTGCGCCTCGGCCAGATGCTTGGTGAGGGCACCGATCTCCTTGAAGGTGTCGAAGAAGCCGGGATCGGCGACTGCCACCAACATTCCCGCTCCGGTCACGCCCTTCTGCATGGTGTCCCATTCCTCGGCTGTGAAATCGGTCTTGGCTGCCATCGCTCCTCCTTGGTTCGAACGGCGTACCCGTGAATCGTAGGACTGCCGGATGCCCGTTTTGAGGTAGTTCGCCGCGGCGCCCAGCTGGCCCACCCATCCGGCGATCTCATTGGGCGCATATCGCCGCAACCACTCGAAGACCTTGCGGCGGATTCGACGTTGAGTCCCCATGCTGGTTTTCTCCCGTCTGAGGTGACCGCGCTCAGGATCGGGGCGCGACATTGCAGCCGCGCTGCAGCGCGATTGCAGCCCTTGTCGCGGCGCCGTGCGGCAACACGCCGGGCGCGGTGATGGGGTTGAGGGTCGGCGCGCGGAATGATGTGCGGCTGATGAGCTCGTCGACGGCAAGTTGTTCGAGGTAGGTCTTGGACAGCGCGCAGACGCCCAGCTCGGCGAGGCCGAAGTTGCCCGCCGAACAAGACTTTTCGCCCGTTCGGCCCGATCATCGATGGTTGCTGGCGCCGGCGCGCAACGGCCGCTTGCCCGCGGAACACCTGGCCCGGCTCGTTGCCGAAGTGGTCGACGAGCATGTGAATCAGGTGCGCGGCGGGCGGCCCTACGATCCGCGGCTGATGGCAGTTCTCTTGTACGCCTACGCCACCGGGGTGTCGTCGTCGCGGATGATCGAACGTAGGTGCGTCGATGATGTGGCGTTTCGGTGGCTGACGGGCGGCGCGTCCCCGGACTATCGGGCGATCGTCGAATTTCGCAAATGGCACCTGTCCGCACTCAGACACCTGCTCGTGGAGACGTCGAGCCGGGCCACCGGTGTGGTCCGTCCGAAGGAAGTCTCGGCCCTCCTGATCGGCGCCGAGCGGATCGACGACGCCGAGGACGAGGCGTTCGGGAAAAGCCGTCGTGTAGGGCGACAGCCGCAACGGCTGCGGCGACGCGATACCGGGCTGGCCAAGATCTTCAAGACCACGGCTGCCCTGGAAGCCGAGATCGGGCCGCGCCGGCAGCGGCGGGCAGCGGTCGGCGCGCTGTTGGTCGCGGTGGCGATCGCGGGCGGATTCACCGTCGCGATGCACAAGACGCTCACGCTCTCCGTCGACGGCTCACCGATGACAGTGTCGACGATGAAGTCACGGGTGATCGACGTGCTGCGGGAAAACGGCTTCGGCGTCGACAGCCATGACGAGCTGTATCCGGCCGCCGATCAGCCGGTTCATCAGTCCGACACCATCGTGCTGAAACGCGGCCGGCCGTTGCAGGTGTCGGTGGACGGCGGCCAGAGCAGGCAGGCGTGGACGACGGCCTTGACGGTCGAGGAGGCCCTCGAGCGGCTGTCGATCCACGACGCCGCCCCCGTCGCGGTATCTCGTTCCAGCCCAGTGCCATTGGCCGGCATGGCGCTGTCGCTGGTCAGCGCGAAGAAGGTGCATATCGTCGACGGTGGTGTGGCGAGCGACCGGCGGCTGGCGGCGCCGAATGTGGGGTTGTTGTTGGCGGCGGCCGGCGCGCCGCTTGCGCAAGGTGACGAGGTTGTCCCGCCGGCGTCCACACCGGTCACCGCGGGCATGAGGATCGTGGTCACCCGTATCCGGACGGTGGACGTCACCGCGCGTATCCCGCTGCCGCCGCAGGCATACCGCATCCAGGATCCGACGATGAACATGAGCCGCCACGTTGTGGAGGTCCCGGGCATCACCGGGATGCAGGATGTCACCTTCGTGGTGTCGACCGTCAACGGTGTCGAAACGAGGCGGTGGCCGGTGAAGAACGAGATCGTGGCGCCCGCCCTGCCCTCAGTGGTGCGGGTCGGCGCCAAGCCGGGCACCGACGTACCGCCGGTGCGCAACGGCGCGAGCTGGGACGCGCTGAGCGCCTGCGAGTCCGGCGGCAACTGGGCCATCAACACCGGCAACGGTTTCTATGGGGGCGTGCAGTTCGACCAGAGCACGTGGGAGCGGCACGGTGGACTGCGTTACGCGCCGCGAGCGGACCTGGCTACCCGCGAAGAGCAGATCGCCATCGCCGAGGTGACTCGGGCACGGCAGGGCTGGGGCGCCTGGCCGGTATGCAGCTCCAGAGCCCGGGTGCGCTGAACCCGCACCCATGTCCGGTGTCCCCCGATCGGGGGACACGACCTTCATCCGGTGTAACGGCCGGCTGGTGGACATACATCTCCTTGCTGCTGCGACATAGTTATCTCATCGCCGGAACACACCGGCCGAGAAACTTAAAAGCACACGCACACAAGGAGATTCACATGAACGTCATCACCCGCCGGATCGCCGCCGCCACCGCCCTGCTGGCCGCCCCCGCCCTGATCGCCCTCGGCACCGCCACCTCCAGCCACGCCGACACCGGCGTCCGCTACAACGGCCCCGCCACCAGCGCCCCGGAGCACCACAAGGCCTTCCCGCACCAGAGCAACACCCCCAAGCCCGGCACCCCCGAGCACCACCGCCACCAGAACCACCGCTAACCCCCGAACCCCCTGAGAGCCCGGATGCCTCCACATCCGGGCTCTCAGGCATTTCGAGACGGTTCACGGAGTACTTTTGATGGCACCAACGGGCCAAGAGAATCGCACAGTGCGAATGACAGCGTGGGTAACGCGTCGGCAAGCCGGTCGACTATTGGTGGTGGCAAGCGCAGTCGGCGCATTCGCCATCACCGGTGCACCCTGCGCCTTGGCCGAACCCGTGGCGACGTGCACGAGCGACGTCGTCGACGGCGTCGAGGTGGATCACTGCGTCGGCAACCCCAACGCGAACACCGTCACCGATGTGCCGCGCGTCAACGTGCGCTTCGATCTGGGCGTGGGGATCGGGTAAAGCCCTACAGCCTCAAAGCCACCACGGCGAGGGCGATGACACCCAGAACCGCGATCAAGCCGGCCATGATTCCGGATATCGAGTACGGCATGGTGCCCACCGTCGCCTTCAGTTCCTTCATCTGCTGACGATGCTGAACCCAGGCCAGCGCCAGGCCCGTCAGACCGACGAGGATCATCGCCATCCCGACGACCCAGGGGCTGACGACCGTCTTCCGATGCTCCTCCGTCGCCAGGTACTGGAAGAACTTGAAGATGGTGAAACCGAACGCGATCAAGGACGTGGCGGTGCGGATCCACGCCATCAGCGTTCGTTCGTTGGCCAGGCGTGTGCGTTCCACGGCGAGTCGAGTGGACGTGTCCAGCGGCTGATCTGCCATCATTCCTCTTCGGCTCTGTCGTGTGGCGGTAAACCTACCGCGGTTCGGGCGGCTCAGGCGGCACCCGTTGAAAACGACTGCGACCTGAACATCTTTGGATCCGACCGACCTCAACACACCGACAGACGGCACCCGCCCAACCGACCCGAGTAGGTTTAGCCGAATGGCGCGCTTTCAGGACAGGGTGGCGATCGTGACCGGCGCCGGAGCGCCGGGCGGCATCGGTATGGCGGTGGCACGTGCGCTGGTCGCAGAGGGTGCCCGCGTGGTGCTCGGCGCCACCTCCGAGCGCGTGCACAGCGGGCCGCCGAACTCGGCGACTCGGCGGTCGGGGTAGTCGCCGACCTGACCGTCGACGGGGCGGCCGACAGTCTGGTGCGCGCGGCGCTGGACCGGTGGGGCCGCGTCGACGTGCTGGTCAACAACGCCGGCATGACGTCGGTGTCATTCGGTTGGGACGCCGACGACGACGTGGCGGAGACGTCGCTGGCCGACTGGAACGCGGCGCTGGCCCGCAACCTCACCACCGCGTTTCTCGTGTGCCGGTCGGTGGTGCCGGTGATGACAGCCGCCGGATACGGGCGGATCGTCTCGATCGGGTCGACCACGGGCACGGTCAACGCGATGCCGGGTCAGTCGACCTACACCGCCGCGAAAGCGGGCCTGGTGGGTTTGTCGCAGGCGCTGGCCCTCGAGGTCGTCGGGGCCGGCGTCACCGTGAATGTCGTTGCGCCCGGCTACATCGCCACCGAGTCAGCAGCTGGAGTTCGAAGCCGCTGCCGCGGCGGCGGGACCGATCGGGCGCAGTGGCACGCCGGAGGAGATCGCCGCGTGCGTGCTGTTTCTCGCCCACGAGTCGGCCTCGTTCGTCACCGGGACGGTACTGGTGGCCGACGGCGGCCACGGTTTGCCGGAGACCTGGCCTCGGCCCTGAGTTCGCCACGGCCCTGAGGGTTCACCGGCCGGTCGGGGCCCAATGCTGCAGAAGCGGATTCGCGGCCCCCGCGCCGAATCTACGCTGCCGTGATCACCCCGCCACGACAAAGGAGTCGGTCATGACGCGAAGCATCCAACACGGCGATCGGAACGGCTACGCCTCCCTGGGCGCCGGCGGTCTGAGCCAGGAGTCGTTTCCGCTGCGCCTGTTCGCCAAGGGCAACGCCAAGCACTGGAACCCGGCGGACATCGACTTCACCCAGGACGTCAAGGACTTCGCCGCGATGACCGACGTCGAGCGGCGATACACCACCATGCTGGCCGCCCAGTTCCTCGCCGGAGAGGAGTCGGTGACCCAGGACCTGCAGCCGTTCGTCGCCGCGATGGCCGCCGAGGGGCGCCTCGCCGACGAGATGTACCTGACCCAGTTCGTCTACGAGGAGGCCAAGCACACGCTGTCCTTCCGGCTCTGGTTCGACGCGATCGGACTGACGGAGGACCTGCACCCCTACGTCGAGTGCAATCCCCCCTACATGCAGATCTTCACTCGAAGAACTGCCTGCCAGCCTCTACGCCCTGGAACAGGACCCGAGCGCGCACAACCAGGTCCGGGCGTCGGTCACCTACAACCACATGATCGAGGGCGCGCTCGCGCTGACCGGCTACTACGGCTGGCAGAAGGTGTGCACCAGCCGCGGGATCCTGCCCGGCATGCAGAAGGTGATCAAGCACATCGGCGACGACGAGCGCCGGCACATGGCATGGGGCACGTTCACCTGCCGCCGACACGTGGCCGCCGACGACAGCCTCTGGCAGGTGGTCCACGACCGGATCGGCGAGCTGATGGGGTTGCTCACGGAGACGATCGTCGTGGGCAATGGTCTGTTCGACAACAAGCCGCCGTTCGGCATCGATCCCGACGAGATGACGGCCTACGCGGTGGACAAGCTCACCCGCAGGCTCGGGGCGATCGAATCCGCCCGGGGCGCCGACCTGTTCACCATCGACCGCGACGCGTCGCCCGAGGCGTTGGAGGAGAAGTTCCGCTCGGAGGACGAGCTGCAGCTCACACCGTAACCGTGCGCCCCACCACGAACGACTAAAGGCTCCCTCCCCGTCAACGAAACTTCGCTGACGAGAAGGGAGCCGGTGAGTGGGGGAGTTACTTGTCGCCTGCGTTGAGGGTGCGGAACGCCAGCCCGGTCGCCACGTCGCCTTGGAACACATCAGGCTGGTCATCCGCACCTATCACGATTCCGGGAATTCCCAGGGGATGCGCACGGCTGCGGCCATCCTCGCTGCGCATTTCGACCGGCTGGAACGCTATGAACCCGCAGCCACAGTTGCCGGCTTCGCGATTGATCCGCTCAACACCGCGGGGCTCCCCGAACTCCATATCGCGACCGCCCACCTACGTGAAGTCCTCGGCGACCCGACGTACGAATCGCTTGCCCGGGACGGCACGACGATGACGGCCGCCGCCATCGCGACATATGCATGTGACCACATTGACCAGGCCCTAACCGAGCTGAAGGCGGTCTCGAAATAGACGGCGGTCGCACTTGTCCACCGTTCGGGGGACACGAGCTTCATCCGGTGTAACGGCCGGCTGGTGGACACACATCCCCTTGTTGCTGCGACATAGTTATCTCATCGCCGGAACACACCGGCCGAGAAACTTAAAAGCACACTCACACAAGGAGATTCACATGAACGTCATCACCCGCCGGATCGCCGCCGCCACCGCCCTGCTGGCCGCCCCCGCCCTGATCGCCCTCGGCACCGCCACCTCCAGCCACGCCGACACCGACGTCCGCTACAACGGCCCGTCAGTCAGCGCCCCGGAGCACCACCCGGCCTTCCCGCACCAGAGCAACACCCCCAAGCCCGGCACCCCCGAGCACCACCGCCACCAGAACCACCGCTAGCCACCCCTGAAACCCTGAGAGCCCGGATGCCTCCACCATCCGGGCTCTCAGGCATTGGCGCGGCAGTTCAGGGTTGTACTTTTAGCGTCGTCGACGTCTGAGGTGGATTACTGCGTCGGCAACCCCCACGCGAACACCGGAACCAGAGTGATTGGCACCGAAGATTTCTGGGCAGTGGTGCGTTGGTCATATCGAGAGCCAATCCCGTTGGTTCGAAATCGCCTGAATCGAGGGCGACGTTGATAGGGCTTATGAGGGGAAAATGACTACGACAACCGACAAGCCGACAGTCGCACCGTCGATCGACCTACATCCAGCCGTATGCATGCCAAAGGATTTCGCGTTCGACGCGGTTCCCGAGCGTCCGAAGATCATCCCCCACCGAATCATCGAGGGCCAGCCACCGTTGGGCCCGCTCCAGGCGTTTCAGGGAGACTTCGTGGGCCGGGGATTCAACACCATTTTCCGTCCCCAGAACAAGGCCACTCCCACCGCGCTTCCCGTTCCGCAGCCCGACAGCAACAACGTGCTGGAACTGAACTTGACGGCCGAGACGTTGTCCTTCTCGCAGAGCCTTGGCGCTGTGCCCAACCGCGGCGAAGCGCAGGGTGACATCGCTCTCAACGGTGTGTCCTATCTTCAGACCATCACCGATGTCACCGATCCGAAGATATCTACGTCCATCCACTTCGAGCCCGGGCTCTGGATGATCGCTCCCCCCACGGCCCATCCTCAGGAGACCGAGTCGACGCTGTTCCGGCTGGGGTCGATCCCGCACGGAACGACGATCAATGCGCAGGGGACCTTCTTCACCGTTTCAGGCGGACCGAAGATCGATCCAATTGACATCACACCGTTCAAGATTGGTGACAATACTGCTCGCATTCGCTTTCCGAGCCAGACGGCCACAGACATCAAGACCGCCCGCATCCCGCAAGATCTTTCGATCGTTCCGTCGATCACTCAGGAATTGATCGACGATCCGACTGCGCTGCTGCGCAGTCAAATCAACGGTCTCAACATCGTCTCGACCGACGTGATTCTCATCGACACACAGTCGAAGAAGATCAGTGGCGGTGGCACGGACAACATCAACTTCCTCAACGGTGACGACCAAGGGCCAAACGCACCTGCGGTTGAGATGTCGGCGACCTTCTGGATCGAAACCGTTCAGGCCGTGATCGAAGTCGGTCCGGCCGAAGCGAATGTGGCGCAATTGGTTAGGGCAGCAGTTCCCGCCAACGCGCCGGCGCCGGTTTTCTCGGTGACGTCAGCGTCGACCATCGACAAGAATCAGTCGATCACGGTGACCTTCACGCAGATCCAGTACAGCCAGCTCGTCCTCTTGAACTTTGCAAATCTCAGTTGGCCGCACGTTTCGGTCGCAACGCTGGTGCCGTCCACTCCGATTGACGTGCGACTGTAGGGCAGCTGCGGCGGGTGCCCGCCCGCCCGGCTACCCGGCCGGATCGGCCGATGTGCGCGGTAGGCGGGCGTCGGTGTGAGACTCTGCGTGGGTGTCCGCTGACCCGGCGGCCGCTCCTTCGGGGGTCGTCACTTTTTGTTCACCGATATCGAGGGTTCGACCCGTCGGTGGGAGTCCGACGCGGAGGTGATGCGGTCGGCCCTCGTCGGGCACGACGAGGTGTTGCGCGACGCGATCGAGGCGCACGACGGTTTTCTGTTCAGCCACACCGGTGATGGCGTGGTCGCGGCGTTCGCATCGCCGATGTCCGCGGTGAGCGCTGCGGTCGCGGCGCAGCGGAAGTTGGAGTTGCCGGTGCGGATGGGGTTGGCGACCGGGGAGGCCGAACTGCGCGACGGCGACTACTTCGGCACGGTGCTCAACCGCGCGGCGCGGGTGATGGCCGCCGGGCACGGTGGTCAGATTCTGGTGGCGGATTCGACGGCGGGTTTGCTTGGCGGCGTGGACCTGTTGAATCTGGGGCCGCGGCGGTTGCGGGATCTGCAGCACCCGATCACGGTGTTTCAGGTGCGCGCTGCGGGCCTGCCCGAACACTTTCCGCCCTTGCGGACCCTCGACCCGAGCCCGGGGAACCTGCGGCCGCAGACCACGAGTTTCATCGGGCGCGAGGCCCAGCTGACCGCGATCGTAGAAGCGGTGCGGACGTATCGACTCGTCACGCTGACGGGGATGGGCGGGGTTGGCAAGACCCGCCTGGCGCTGGAGGTCGCGACACGGTTGGTCCGACGAATTCCCGGACGGGGTGTGGTTCTTCGAACTCGCCGCGGTCACCGATCCGGCAGCGGTGCCCGACGCCGTCGCCGCGGTGCTCGGCATCACCCAGCAACCGGGCAAGACCGTGAGCGAAAGTGTCGCGACCGCGTTGGAGGGCCGAGTTCGGCTGTTGGTGTTCGACAACTGCGAGCACGTGTTGGACGCGGTGGCCGATCTGGTCGATGCCATCCTCGTCAGCTCGGCGACCGTGACGATCCTGGCTACCAGCCGCGAGGGAGTGGGCGTCGCCGACGAGCAACTGTGGCCAGTGCCGTCACTGGACATCGGTGCAGCGGTGGACCTGTTCATTCAACGTGCCCACCGCGTGGCTCCGGGTTTCTCGGTCGATGATGCCGGCACGGTGACCGAGATCTGCCGACGTCTCGACGGAATCCCATTGGCGATCGAACTGGCGGCATCGCGCGTCGCGTCGATGGCCGTGGACGAGATCCGTGACCGTCTCGATCACCGTTTCAAGCTGCTCGTCGGTTCGCGGCGCAGCTTGGCACGCCACCAGACGCTGCGCCACGCGGTCGCCTGGTCCTACGACCTGCTCGACGACACGGAAAGGGTGCTCCTGGAGCGGTGTTCGGTCTTCGCCGGCGGATTCGACCTCGAAAGTGCCTGTGCAGTAGCCGGATCCGACGAGCCGGACGAATACGCCACACTCGATCTGCTCGACGCCCTGGTGCGCAAGTCGCTGCTGATCGCCGACCGGTCGACCGGGCGGACGCGCTTCTCGATGCTGGAGACCATCCGCGAGTTCGCCGACGAGAAACTCGTCGCCCGCGGGGAAGCAGACGCGGTCCGCACCGCCCATGCCCGTTACTTCGCCGGGCGCGAAGCCGACATCATGGCGCTGTGGGACAGCCCCCGACAACCCGAGGCCTACGACTGGTTCACCTCCGAGCTCGCGAATCTGCGCACGGCGTTCCGGTGGGCCGCAGATGAGGGCGATCTCGACGCCGCCGCCGCGATCGCGGTGCTCGCGGCGTTCGTCGGCTTCTTCGTCGAAGTCTATGAGCCGCTGTCCTGGGCCGAAGAGCTGATCGAGCCCGCCAGGGCTGTGGGCCATCCCCGCCTGGCAGCCCTCTACCTGATGGCGTCGCAGAGCTACATGACCGGTCGCGTGGAGGTGGCCGTCCGCTACACCGAGGCTGCCGCGATGGCGTTCGACAGCGGTGCCGGCGACGTGCCGTACGGCAGGGACGGCTCCCTTTACAGTGCGTACACGACTGCCGCCCAGCCCGAACGGTGGGTCGAGTGGTGTCGCGCCCGGCTGACGCGTGGCAGCGACACCCCTGCATTCAGCCACGGCATGCCTGGTCATCGGACTGGCGATCGCAGGACGCCATGACGAGGCGATGGCCGCCGCAAGCGGTTTGATCGACGCGGCCGAAGCCACCGGCAACCCATACGTGCTTTCGCTCGCACTCCTGGCCTGTGGTCTGGCCTTCCAGGACGGAGATCCCGGCCGCGCGCTCGGCGCCCTGCGCCGGGGCCTGGCCGTCGCGCGCGACAGCGGTAACCGCGCCAACGAGTCCCACGTGGCGGCCAACCTGTGCCTGGTCGAGGCCAAACATGGTGACCCGCTGGCCGCGCTCGACTACTTCGCCGTGGCGATCCGCGGCTACCACGACTCGGGCAACACGGGCATGATCCACGCTCCCCTCGGCGCGCTCGCTGCGTTCTTCGACCGGCTCGGACGCCACGAGCCCGCAGCCACCATCGCCGGGTTCGCCGCCGTGAACCCCCTGGCCGCGCTGGTCTTCCCGGACATGACGACCGCGATCGCCCACCTCCACGAGAGTCTCGGCGGTCCGGTCTACGAATCGCTCGCCCGTGACGGTGAAACGATGACCACCACCGAGATGGCCGCCTACGCCTACGACCAAATCGACCAGGCCCGAACAGAACTGAACACTGAGTCGAAGTAGACGACATGTGCTGCCCCCGATGACGGGAACTCCAGGGCCAGACGCAGCGAGAATGGCTGAGCTTCAAGCATTTCGGGCGTCGACACCCATTGAGAACTGCGCCCCACCTGCTGCCCAAACACGTGCGGATCGTGCTTGCGAGGGGGATCATGCAAACATGCGATCAACGGAGATTGTCAGTGCGTTCTGGGACGACGTCTGGAACGCCCATCAACCCGATGCCGTCGGCCGGTTCGTGGCCGACGACGTCGTCATCGAGGCAGGCGGCCAGGAAATCTCTGGCAAAGACAACGTCGAGAACTGGGTCAAAGAGTTCCTCGACCACGTCAACGACCTGCACGTCGACACCATCGAGACATTCCAGAACGAGGACGGCACCCGCGTCACCTCTCGTTGGGTGCTGACCGGGAACAACAACGGCATCCTCGGCACCGAACCCAACGGCAAGCCGATTGCGATGACCGGCACCGCGGTCTGGACCGTGGGCGACGACGGAAAGCTACGGCACGGCTGGGTCGAGCAGGCTTCGTTCGAGCTCTACCACCGGCTACTCACGATGTAGCACTGCCGCCTAGCCTCGACGTCCCCGCCTTCCGGCAGATGACCAGGGCCTCGACGTAGTCCCAGCGATAGCGGTCGGGGGCCTCGGCGACGCGCTCCTCGAGCTCACCGAGGAAGTCGGCGAGGAGACCGGCGGCGCGCTCCTCACCCTCGTGCGCGAAGGCCCGAAGGAGGAGCGGCCCTCCCCATGCGGTCACGCTCTTGACGTAGTCCCGCGCGAACACCGCGGGATTGTCGTGCAAGTAGGGGTTGTCCAGACGGAAAAGCTCGATGCTCTCGAGCTCGAGGCCAGCCACGCTCCCGCCGCCCGCCTCGAACGGAGCCCGGAACTCGTCGAGTGTGCGCGACCAGACCGGAACCACGGCCGCGGCGACGGTGCGCGCCGCCGATGCGCCCCGCGGTGTGCCATTCGGCGAGCAGCCGGTTCATGTCGCCGATGATCTCGACGTAGAGCCCCGTCCAGTCCGGGCGTGGGGCGGGGGAGGCCGGGATGGCGGCGATGAACCAGCCGCCCGGCGCCAGCTCTAGTGCGCGCATCTCGACCATTTGCTCCCACTGCCGCTCCGCGGAGATGCGCCAGGCGCGTCGCTCGTCCTCGTCCACGTGGTCCGCGTAGCCGGGGAAGACCGAGCCGCTCGAGGCCAGGCCGGCAGAGTCGGCGACCCAGTGCATGGTCGTCCCGGTCACCGCGAGGTGCACTGTGCCCCGCGGAAAGGACGGCGCCTGGTGGAGAGGGATTCCGGCCATGGAGACGACCGTGGCGGGAGGCGGGTCGCGATCGAGGGCTCGCCGACAGGCCTCGCCGTGGGCCTCCGGTGAGGCGTAATGGGCGCCCGTGCCCGTGTCGACGACCCCGGGGCCGGACTCGCCCTCCGCAGGGATCACGACCATCGCGCCCTGGTCGATCTCCGGGCCGAACTCGGCCCGCAGGTGGGCGGCGGCGACCCGCCACGCATTCGTCGGGAGATCAACGAGAGCGTAGATCAGCGGCTGGCCGGCGCGCTGGGCGACGAGATCGCGGATGAGATCGTGTGAGTTCACGCCGTCGGCGGCGCCCGAGATCGGCCACGCAGAGCACGGGCTCGCGCGCCAGCTGCTCCGCGGCGGCCATCACCGCCGGGTGGGTTGCCTCGAACGCGGCGCGCTGCGAGAGGGCGTGGCGCGCGTAGTCGTCCGCCATGCTCGTGAGCTCGGATCGACGTGTCGGCGTGGCGTTTCCCTCCCGCGCTGCGCCGCCGCGGTCCGGACGGCGCGAGGTGGCCCATCGTTCCACAGGGCCGCCGTCGGTAACCGACTTTCATGACCGGCACGGCCTGATCGCGATCCCCACACCGAGCCCTCTCGCGTGCCAAATACGCATTGACTGCTGGTAATTCGCACAGGAGGTATCGCCAGCGCGAGATCCAGTCGCAGGCCTCGGCCAGGAACTCGTGTCCGCGGTCGCGCTCGGCATCCGTTGGGCGGTGCACCAGCGCAAAGCCCAGCGTCATCCAGGCGAGAGCCAACGCGAGGTCATCGCCGGACCGCTCGGCAATTCGTAGGGCCTCCTCTATCTCGCGCACCGCGCGATCGTCGGCCCTCAGCGCGCCACCCAGTATTCCCGCGGTGTAGACATAGCTGACGGCCGCAGCAAAGGACAGTGCGTCGGAGGTCCGTGCCATGGTCAGGCCGTGCCGCTGGTCGTCCCGCCATCCGGGAAGACCCAGCCAGAAACGGGCAGTAGCCCGCTGCGCGAAGGCGAGCGCCAACGGAGACCCCACCATGAGGTTGCCCATAGCCGGGTCGCCGTCGGCCAGGTCGATAGCCTGTTGTGACCACCGCAGCGCAGCAGACCACTCGGAATTCTCGGCCTTGGCGAGAATGGCCGCGGTGGACAGCCCCACGGTCAGAGATGGGTCGCCGACCGACTCGGCGAGGGCCCAGGCTTCCGATGCCAGCCGCGACGCCTCGCGGGTGCGGGCGTGATACGTGTGATCGACCACTAGCCCCGCCATCGCGAGTACCAGTGACGGCGTATCACCGGCGGCAGTGCACAACTCCCGCAACTCATCGAAGATCTCGCCGGAAACATTGACGTGGAATCGAAAGGCAATCGCGCACAACAAGGTGCGAGGAGCGATGCGCATGGCTAGTCGGTTTGGATCCTCGGCGGCCAACATGTCGGCGATTGTCCGCGCACGCTCCAAACCCAGTCGCGCCGCATCGATGTCGCGGTTGGTCGCCCACGTGGCGGCTCGCATGTGCCAGCCGTAGGCGGCGTGCGAATCACCGGCGGCCTCCATATGCTCGGCGATCGAGGAGGCAGACCAGTGCGGCGGTTTCCGGATCGCTCAGCGGCGCGAGGGCGATCGTCTGTGCACCATGAACCCGTGCGAGCGCCCCCTCGTACTCGGGGCGGTAAGTGACCAAGACCAGCGTGGGCGTCTGAGGAATGACGGTGACGAAGTCGGCCAGCATCGACTCGCTGACACCGTCGATCCAATGGGCGTCCTCGATGACGTAGACCGCTGGAGAATTACGGGCCAACGAGGCCGCATTCACCAGGGCGGTCAACCTTCGGCGCCGGGCATCGGGGTCGATGCTCGGCAGTGTGACCTCGGGATCGGCGATACCCAGCAGGTCATCGAAGAGCAGCAGGTCTTCGGGGTCAGCGTCGCGGCCTTGGCCCCGCACCTGCATGCGAGCTACTGGGCTGTCCAGGCCCCGCACGCCGGTGGCCGCGCGCAGCAGCCGCGACACCACCTGGAACGGGATGTCGCTGGCGTGCGACTCGCAGAAGGCACTGAACACCTCAACCCCCCGTGCGGCGGCCAGCGCGACGACCTCGCGAACCAGGCGGCTCTTGCCGATGCCCGGTGATCCCACCACGGTGACCACCGCGCCGTGGCCATCGATCGCGCGTGTCAGCAGGCCCTCGACAGTAGCCATTTCCCAGTGTCGGCCAACCAGATTCGACTGACTACCTGCGGCAGGACGATCCCGGTCGAGACACGCCCACCAACCGCTGCACCGCCACCGCTCGATCGCTGCCTTTGATGTAGACAAGCTCCGGCTCGCCGAGGACTACATGGTGTTCGACCAGCCTGTGCGGTGGAGGCGCTGAGCATCACCCCGCCCGGGGGAGCAACGGATTCCATCCGCTGGGCCATCCCCACCTGCTCACCGATCGCGGTGTAACCCGTCGCGGTGTTGCCGATCTGCCCGGCGATGACCTGCCCGGAGTTCAGCCCGATCCTAAGCCGAAGGTCGAAGCCATCGTGCTGGGCGATCTGCTCGGCCAAAGCGGCGATCTCGCTCTGAATGTCCAAGGCCGTCGGTAACCGACTTTCGAACTCACCTTGTCAGATCCCCTTCCGCCGAGTTCGAATCGCGCGCACGATGGAGAGAGTCTGCTGGTCTCGAGGAAGGGAGCGGGCGATGAAGGCGAAGGTGGGCGACTTCCTAGTGGTCAAGGGCACGACTACCGAACGGCATGATCAGCACGCGGAGATCATCGAGGTCCGCTCGCAAGACGGCTCGCCGCCCTATGTGGTGCGCTGGCTCGTGACCGACCACGAGGCCACGGTGTATCCGGGCTCCGATGCGGTGGTGGTCACCGCCGCCGAGCACAGGCAGGCGGCCGAGCGGGCGTCAGCGCGGGCGAAGACGCTAGGTTATCCCTCGCCGCCGAGTTCGCTTTGGTCCCAATCAGTGTCGGCGGTGTCCTGAGCCATCACCGACTCGTCGAGCCACTTCTGGACATCGCCGCCGAGGCGGTCCGCGGACAGCTGAGCGAAGTCCAGGGCCTGTACCGCCATCGCTGCCAAGACGCTCATGGCCCGTCCGCTGCGGTGAATCTCCTCCATCAGCTCAGCGAGCCCGTGATTGTCTTTGGCGCACAACGCCGACAGGTACCGGCGAGCATCCGCGAACTCCTGGTCGACGTGGGCCATCCTCCTCAGGTAGTCGTCGGGCGAAGGCAGGTCGTCGGGTGTGCCGGTCATGGGTTTCTCCTTCGCTGGTCGACCAACCCATTTTGGAGCTGGTTTGTGCAGGTTGTTGCCTTCTGGGCGTTTTGCTTCGGAATGCGGACCTGCGATATGTCGGACATCGTCAACCAGCGGTGTAACGATCTTGACGTGGACTCCAGCGGGCAATGGTGGCGGTGACCGACCGTGACGGGGTTGTGCTGTGGTTCCTGTGGCGCGCAGTCCCGTCCGACTGCCAAGTTCTGTGGCGAGTGTGGTGCGCGACTCGGGCAGGCCACCCGGTCGGCTGAGTACAAGCAGGTGACGGTGTTGTTCGCCGACGTGGTGCGCTCGATGGACATCGCGGCGGCCCTGGACATGGAGCGGTTGCGCGAGATCATGACCGAGCTGCTGGAGCGCTCGGCGGCGGTCGCGCAGCGCTACGGCGGGACGGTGGAGCGCACCGGCGACGGCGTGATGGCGCTGTTCGGTGCCCCAGTTGCGTTGGAGGATCACGCTTTTCGGGGGTGCCTCGCCGCGCTGGCCATCCAGGAGGAGGCCAACCGGTTGGCGGCCAAGGTGCAGAACCGCGACGGCTTGGCTCTGCGGTTGCGGGTGGGCCTGAATTCGGGTCGGGTCATCGCCGGTGAGATCGGTTCGGGGTCGCTGGGGTACGCCGCGACCGGTGAGCACGTCGGGATGGCACAGCGGATGGAATCGGCGGCGCCCCCGGGCGCGGTGATGCTGTCGGAGTCGACCGCACGGCTTGTCGAGCACACCGTGATGCTGGGTGAACCGGAGTTGGTGCGCATCAAGGGAGCCGACGAACCCGTGCGCGCGCGCCGACTGATGGCGATCAGCCCGCGGGATGGCCTCATCGGTCGCGCCGAGGTGGGCCTGGTCGGCCGGCGATGGGAAATCGCGGCCCTCGACGCCATGGTGGACCGCACGATCGGTGGCCACGGTGGTGTGGTGAACGTGGTCGGACCGCCGGGCATCGGCAAGAGCCGGACGGCCCGGGAGACGGCGGCCTTGGCGGCCGGTCGCGGGGTCGAGGTGTTCTGGACCTTCTGCGAATCCCATGCGCGCGACATTCCCTTCCGTGTGGTGGCCCAGCTGCTGCGCGTGCGCACCGGCGTCGCAGACCTTGACGGCGACGCCGCCCGCGACCGGGTTCGCGAACGAGTGCCCGACGCCGACCCTCAGGATCTACTGCTGCTCGATGATCTGCTCGGCATCGCCGACCCCGATGTGCCGATACCCCAGATCGACCCGGATGCGCGGCGGCGCCGGTTGACCGCACTGGTCAACGCCCTGTCGCTGGCGCGCACCGCTCCGGCGCTGTTCATCATCGAGGATGCGCACTGGATCGACGCGGTCAGCGAGTCGATGATCGCCGACTTTCTCACCGTCATTCCGCGCACCCCGTCGATGGTGCTGATCACGTCTCGACCCGAGTACGAGGGAGCCTTGACGCGGGTGCGCGGCGCCCAGACGATAGCGCTTGCCCCACTGGATGATTCGGACACCGCGGCGCTGATGGGTGAGCTGCTGGGGCTGGATCCCTCGGTCGGCGAGCTGGGTCAGATGATCGCCGAGCGGACCGCAGGGAATCCGTTCTTCGCCGAGGAGACGGTGCGCGAATTGGTGCAGCGCGGGGTGTTGGCCGGTGAGCGTGGTGGCTATGTCTGTCGCGCGGATGTCGCCGACGTCGCCGTGCCTGCCACGGTGCAGGCAGCCATCGAGGCCCGCATCGACCGCCTGGACACCCCGGCCAAGCAGACGTTGAACGCCGCGTCGGTGATCGGAGCCCGCTTCGGGGCCGAGCTGCTCGCCGCGCTGGGCATCGATGCGGCGTTCGACGAGCTGCTGGGCGCCGAGCTGATCGATCAGGTGCGGTTCACCCCAAGCGCCGAGTACGCCTTCCACCATCCGCTGATCCGCGCGGTGGCCTACGAATCACAGCTGAAATCCGATCGCGCCCAGGTGCACCGGCGCCTGGCCGCCGCAATCCAAGAGCGCGAGCCTGGGTCGGCCGACGAGAACGCGGCGCTGATCGCCGAACATCTGGAGGCCGCCGGCGAGCTGCACGCCGCCTACGGCTGGCACATGCGCGCCGCCGCGTGGTCGACCAACCGCGATCTCGTCGCGGCCCGGCTCAGCTGGGAGCGGGCACGCCAGCATCGCCGACGGACTGCCCGACCCCGATCGACAAGACCCCGACCAGCTGTCGATGCGCATCGCCCCGCGCACCATGCTGTGTGCCACCGACTGGCAAGCCCGAGAGGTCCAGGAAAGCCAGAGCCGCTTCGCGGAGCTGCGGGACTTGTGCGCGCCGCCGGGGACAAGGTCTCGCTGGCCATCGCCATGACCGGGCTGGCCACCGAGCTCTGTACGCCGGGCGCGCGCGCTGAGGGCGGCGCGGCTGGCATCCGAACAGATGGCGCTGCTCGAGTCGATCGGCGATCCCACCCCGACCATGGGGTTGGCGGCCATAGCGTTCTGCAACTGGCTCGGTGTCGGTGAATTCGGCGAGATCTTGCGGTGGTCGCAGACCATCGTCGACCTGGCCGCCGGTGACCCCGCCAAGGGCGCCGGCTTCGGCGTGGGATCACCGCTGGCGATCGCGTTGGCATGGCGCGGCACTGCTCGGTGGTGGCTGGGCCGTCCCGGATGGCGCCAAGACCTCCACGACGCCGTCGCGATGGCCCGACGCAGCAACCCGGAAACCCTCTCCGGTGTCGTCGCCTGGACCTACGGTTTCGCGATGCAGTACGGGGTGCTTCGGGCCGATGACTCCGTGGTGCGCGCGAGCGAGGAGGCGGTGCAGACCGCCCAAAGGGCCAGCAGCGATCGCGCAATGGGCTTGGCCGCGTACACGTTGGCTGTCGGGCTGCTGAATCGGGACGCCGCGGCCGACCGTCACCGCGGGCTTGAATTGATGATGCAGGCCCGCGACATATGGCTGCGCAAGCGTGCCCTCTTCCTCATCCCGGTCACCGACGTGTGGGCCGCCCGGGAAACGGCCAGGCGCGGCGACCGCGATGCTGCCATTACCGGTGATGCGCCAAGCCGTCGACGAGCTGCGCCAGGCAGGAAACCTCTTCTATGGCGTGTGGGGCACCGGCGTTCTGGTGGAGACACTGCTGGAGCGTGGCGCCGAGGGCGACCTGGCCGAAGCCCAAGAGGCAGTTCGACCGGTTGGCGAACCTGAGGCCGATCAAGATTCGGCGATGCTCGACATCACGCTGCTGCGGCTGCGCACGCTGCTGGCCCGGGCCCGCGGCGACGACGTTGCCTACCGGGACTTGGTGGGTCGCTATCGCGCGATGGCGGAATCGCTTGGCTTCGAAGGACACATCGCCTGGGCCGAGGCGATGAGCGAGTGTCGTAAGAGCCCCAAACCGACTGGACTGAGCGAGTAGGGTTTTTCCTGCAGGGCAAGCGCGAGCCCACGTCGCCGCTACTGGCCGGAAGTGGTCAGCGGGACGCGTGGAAGGACGTTGACGGCTTGCGTGGGACGCGCTCCCCGCCGAGAGCCGAATATGCCCAGCAAATGTGTTGGAGTAGCGATGGAGATCGTACTTGGTGTGTCCATGACACCCGCGGCGGTCAGCATCGCGCTCGTTGAGGGCGAAAAGGCCGACGGTGTCATCATCGAGCGCGACGTCTTCGACATCACCGCCATCGATGGCTCGGCAACGTCGAGCGCATGCGATCACGTCGTCGCCGCGGTCCTGGGTACCCAGGAGGGCGCGATCGCCGCCGGCCACCATCTGGTGTCGACCGGGGTTGCCTGGAGTGACCACGCCGACGCGGCCGTACTGCGGGAGGCAGTGGTCGCCCGCGGCATCGAAGACGTGCTGCTGGTTTCGGAGTTGCACGCCGCCGCGGCGCTCGCCCAGGCGGTCGGCCGGGCAGTGGGCTACGACAAGACCGCACTGATGTTCGTCGAGCGCGACACCGCGACGCTGGCGGTCGTCGAAACCGCCGATGGCTCAGTGGTGAAGGTAGTGAGCCGAAGTCTGCACGGTGACGACACGATCGCCGTGTTGGCCGAGATGGTCACCAGCCTGGAAGTCCAGGAATCAGCGGCCCAGGGCCTGTTCGTCGTCGGCTCCGGCGTGGACGTCACCGCGGTCAAGGCACAATTGACGGACCTTGTCTCGGTGCCCGTCATCGCCCCTGAAGAACCCCGGCTGGCGTTGGCGCGCGGCGCTGCGCTGGCGTCGGCGAATGCGCCGCGCTACGACACATCCACCCTCGGCCTGGCCTACTCACAAGATCCCGACGGGACCACTGTCTACCCGCTGGCCCTGGCCGGTGACGCCACCACATTCCTTGGCGACGCCGACTCAACCCAGGACACCGCCGACATCGCGTCGGACCCCGACGACGTGCCGGAACGCAGCAAGCCATCCCTGTTGATGGGCAGCTCGCTGACCGCCATCTTCGTAGCGGGAATGTTGGCACTGACCATCGCCATAGTGGTCCGTGCCCCGCCGACCGTGGATCAGGGCTCGGACGACATGATGATGCATCCGGACGCGGTGGCGCCGTCTACCGCCTTGCCGAGTGCGCCGCCCGCCGCGTCGCCGCCCATGACGATCCCCACCCCCGCTCCGGCGGCACCACGACCTGCGGCCGTCGCGACGGCCCGGCGGAAGGTTCCGTCCGCCCCGCCGCCGCCGGTATTGGTGCACAACGCAGCGCCCGCCCCGGCTGCGCCACCGGCGCCACCCCCGCCGGCCGGTCCGCCGCCCGTCGTGCTTGCGCCGGGGATACCGCCGCTGGTCATCCAGTGGCTGCCACCGATTCTTCAGCCACCGCCCTTCTTCAACCCGGGTCCGAAGGGGCCGGGGTTTGGCCCCGGTGGCGGAGGCCACGGTGGCGGAGGCCACGGTGGCGGAGGCCACGGTGGGCACGGCGGCGGTGACTAGGGCCGCGAAACGCTCAGCCGGCCACCGGGCATTCGCCGAGCAGCGACGTGGTCAGCATGATGCGGCCGAGCGCCACCCAGGCGGCGCCGTAATAGGTCGGAGACCGCTGCTCCAGTTGCGCGGCCGCGTCGAGGCGCTCGACGGCGCCGTCGGGATTGCCTGCGCCCTGTTCGGTGGCCGCGGCAGCGACCAGGGCGACGGGATGCTGCCAATTGCTCGCAGCGGACCCATTCAGGTTGCGCACGGCGGGAACCTCACCCGGCGCCGTGAGGACGGGGCGCATCGCACCCGCGAGGGCTCGGTCCTCCCGATCGCAGGATTCTGCGAACCGGACCGGTAGGCGCGCGGCGTCGAGACCGAAGCGCACGGGCCCCCCGGTGACGGGTCCGGTGGGCACGACATGGCCGACTTCACTGACGGTGGCCCAGTCGGGCGGCAGCATCCCGGTCCCGATGAGCTGCCAGCCCAGCACCCGCTGGGTGCGGGTGATGTCCGTCCACCGCCGGTCGGCCGATGCCGCGAAGAGTTCCCGTTCGGCGCGAGGACTGAAGTATCCGGGGTTGACGACGTACGGCGCCGTCCTAGCCCAGTTTCCGCCGACCAGCGTGCGCCCCGATCCGGCCACCCAGGTACCCGGCGGATTCACATCGCTCGGAGGGACGGCCCCGGTGCCGACGGCGACGGTCTCGGTTTGCAGAATCGCGACGCCCAGCCGTCGGCCGTCCTTGGTGAGTTCCGGCGCGTTGAAGCGTCGGCCGGCCAACACCAACGACCGCGCCGCATCGAGATCGGCATCCGCGGCGCTGTTCTCACCGGTGACCTTGTCATCGGCCCATCGCCAGGCGAGCAGGCCGTCGGCACGGCGCAGGTGAGTCTTCGTCCACTTCCATATCGACCGGAATCGAGTCTCGTCACCGACCGCCACGGCGATGAGCATCCCGTAGGCCTGTCCCTCGCTGACGACGTCGCCACCCTCGTCACGTCGCACGACCCGCCCGTCGGTTTCGACGTACTCATCCAGGAACTTCTGGCCGGCGATACGCGCCGTGTCCTCCCGCATACCGGCGATGTCGGCCGCATCCAGCCGCGGATCGATGGCGTTCGCGATCCACCAGCCGGCGCCGACCATCAACACCAGCACGAGCACGATTGCCGACGCGGTGCTCAGTCGCCGCTTCATCTGGGCGCCCGCGGAACCGAAGCCTTGACGGCGACCGCAGGCAGTCGCGCGGTGCGGTCGACATCGAGAGTCAGTCGCACAGTGTCGTCGACTCCAGGTCGTAGGCGCACCGTGCGTGACCAGCGTCGCGCAGCGAATCGTCACGGTCGTCGCGCAACGCGGTCGTGCGCGGCGAACCGCCTCACGCCAGGCGCCCGCGCCCGCAGCCGCACTCGTGCAGGAGCAGCGTCGTGTGGTCGTCTCGGCGGTCGTCGTCGCAGCGGCGCCGTCAGCCGCGCTCCGAACGATCTCGCCGTCGCGCTCGAGCGGCCGCACCAGCTCGTGCGCGGCGAGCATCGTTCTGCTGTCTCTCCCGCCGCGGCGGTCGCGCCCTGGCCATCAGGACCGCTGCGCCCATGATGGTGACGACGCACAATACGACCGCGATCCGCCTTCCATCCCAGCGCTCCATCGCAGGCGCTCTCGCCTTGGTCGTGTCCACCGCACTTCCGCTCGCGGGCATCGTCAACGTCGGGGGATTCAGCGCGGCGGGGGCCTCCGGAACATCGCGCAGCGTCCGCAGCAGGGGACCGTCGGGCCCGTCGGTGAGCAGGAGACTCATCGGCTCGCCACCGACGAACTCAACGGGTTGGCGCCATTCCCGGCCGTTTGCACTCACCACTGCGTCGTACCGTCCCGCGGGCACCGCGGCGTACCCGGTGATCAGCCCGTACCCAGCTTGATTCGCCAGCACCATCGGCTCGACCATGCCGGGAGCCACCAGCGCCAGGTAGACAGATCCCGCTGCGCCGGCGGCGTGCAACAAACGCACGGCGGAGTCGGGCGTGGGGCCGGTCGGCGGGCCGTCCGGTGCGAGTTGCAAGGCTATTTGGCTGGATTCGGCCGCAGAGAACAGTGCGAGCGTGTACGTCACCCCCGGATCGAGCGTGAGCACCTGACGTAGAACCGGTTCGCCTCCACCGGGTCGGTTCGTCACCACGACGTACGTCCCCGCGGGCATCGAGCGATAGCTCGACGGATTCGCGTCATCGCTCGTCTCAAGCGAGCCGGCCGCGGTGCCGTCGATGCGCACGAAGTTGAGTTGCTCGGCCGGTCGGCTGCGGCGCAGGTCGGCGACCCGCAGCACGGCCGGAGCCGCCCTGCGGCGGCGCCGAAGCCGGTGCCCAGACCGATATCCTTGGTACGCAACGGAAATCGGACTCTCAGCCCCTCGGTGGTCAGATCTACGGACTGCACGGCGAACGGGCCCACTTGGCGTTCGAAGAACGCTGCCAGACCCTGTAGCCGGTCGCGCGGGCCCGCCAGCGTGATATCGCGTCGGGGCGCTCCGGTGTCGTCCTCTCCGTCGATGATCGAAATGTCTTGGAGCCGAACGGGTTGCGTCGCAGCGATCACCGCCAGCGTCGCAAGCACACGTTGATCCACCGTCGGAGACTGCAGGACCGCGAGCACATCCGGATCGGTGGTACCGGCGAGGCGGGCCGCGAGTTGCCCTCCGAACGCCAGCGCCGCGGGCGACGGTGGTTTCGAGGTCGGTCCGCCGTTGTCGACGCGCAGCACCTCGACTCGCGTCCCGCCCGAGCCGAATGTCGCCGCCGGTTGCGAATGCGCAACCGCGTCGGTGAGTACACCGTTCGGCGGCATGTTGGCGCGCAAGGATGCCGTCGACACGACCCACTGGTAGTCGGTCCAGCCGCGGGGCGCCCAGCCCTGCACCTGCTCGTCGGTGTCCACCTTGTAGGCCCACACGACATTGCGCCGGTCGCGGCCATTCCGGATCAGGTCGAGCCAAAACGCATCGTCGACGATCAGACGATCGGTCTTCGGCACGTTCTGTTCGATCCACTGCTGCGTCTGCCGCATCGACGCGTCATCGTCGGACGCCATCAAGCCGTGATAGGTGGGCAGCCATAGCGACACGGTCATGGAAACGATCAGCGCCCCGGCGGCCAACGCCGGAACACGGAAGCGCCGCAGGCCAACCGATCGCTGCTTGACGCCGCGGAACAGGGAGCGCAACGCCACCTCGCCGGTGCCCGCGGCCAGAAGCGCCGTCAACGGCAGCGCGGACAGGATGAACGGCACCGGCAGGTATCCGGGACGGAGAATCATGGCGATGAGAATCGCCAACCCGACCGCGAACGGCCTCAGCCGCTTGACGAACAGTGCGGCCAGGGCGATCGGGACGGCCAAAAACGGCAGGGCCGGATCAAGTTTCAGCCATTCGTCAACGGTATGGCGTTTGAGCGAATAGGGGTCATCGAGCGCGCCGCCGGCCGTGCGCTGCCACAGTTGGAACCCGATGCCGTCCCACAGACTGACGTGTCCGGGCCCGGGGATCAGCTCACCACGCAGGACGGCCATCAAGACGTACGTGCTCACCACCACGCCGAACACGGCGACGAACACGGCGAGCGCGTAGCGGCGGGTCACCGGCGCGGTTCTGGTCCAGACCAGCCAGGCGAACATCGGCAGGAGCAGCAGCATGGTCTCCTTGGTCAACACCGCGATGCCGAAACACGTTGCGGCGCCGAACATTGCCGACAGCCGGTACCGGGGTGAGCACAGAAGCACCAGGGCGCCCAGCACCCACGCGATGGCGAGATTGTCCAGATATACCGTGCGGCCCAACGAGATCGCCAACGGAGACAGCGCGAAGACGGCGACCGCGGTCGCGGCTGCCCACCGCGACATCTCGACTCGGCGCGCCAGGGTCCACAACAGGGCAGCGGTGATCACGGCGACGATGACCATCAGGTACCGCCCGGCAGCGACCGCGTTGCCCCCGAAGCCGGGACCCGAGATCACCGTCCACAACGCCAGCTGCAGCCAGCCGGCCGGCGGATGGTCGTACCAGTAGGTGTAGTGCGCGAGTTCTCCCCATTCGGCCACGGCGTAGGCCTGGGCCATGTACGTGCCTTCGTCGTCAAGTCGGGCGGGTGACCCCATCAGGTTGATCAACCGCACTGTCGCGGTGAGCATCAGCAGGATCCCGAGCATCGGGATCGAGGGATTCAGACGGGATGGCCGACTCATACCGGAACCGGAGGCTTGGGTGTGGTGGTGCGGTGGGCGTTGCTGTGAGTGGTCTTCTCCCAGCCTCCGTGCCCGCGACACTGACGCCACACCGACCGCACCGCGGCGGCCGCGAGGAGCAGCTGGTACGGAACGGTGCCCAGCAGTAGTCGCGCGTGGTCACGGACGCGTATTCGAATGCCGAATTCCCGTCCGAACTCACCGAGGGCGGCAGACTCGACCGCCATGGTGACGAGCGTCGGCGCCAGCGGCAAGAACGTCACCAACGCCGTCGGCATCGGAACCTTCAGCAGGAACATCGACGCCAGCGACAGCGGCATCAATGCGCCGGTTGCCGCCTGCAGCAAGGGCATCGCCAAGGTGTAGCGGGCCAGCAAGCGCTGCCTGCGGCTGGGCAGCTTGCGCCACTCACCCTTGCGGAGCACCTGCAGGAAACCTTGATCCCAGCGCGTGCGCTGCTTGACGAGGGCACGGATCGAGCCGGGGGTCTCTTCCCGGGTTACCACTTGCGGGTCATAGGCGACGGCGACGACCGCACCCCGGGTGGACAACCGCACACCGATCTCGCAGTCCTCGGCCAGACAGTCGGGATCCCAGCCGCCCGCCTTCCGCAGCAGCTCGGTGCGGGTGAACACGGTGTTGCCCCCGAGCGGAATGAACCGTTTCTCCGCGTGGAAGTGCAGGCGGGAGCGGAACCAGAAGTAGTACTCGAGGCAGTTGCGCACCGACCACCAACTCGTCTGGACGTTCATCAACTGCACGCCCGCCTGAACCACGTCTGCGCCGGATTCCTCGAAACGCGCCTCGACCAGACGCAGCAGCCCCGGATGCACCTCGTCCTCGGCGTCGAAGACACCGACGATGTCGCCCCGGCATCTGCGCAGTGCGGTGTTGAGTGCCTTCGGCTTGTTCTTGGGCAGGTGGTAGTCCATCACGACCCTGACGATGCGCGGGTAGCGTGCCGCCGCCTCACGTGCGACGAATTCCGTCTCCGGGTCGTCATGACCGATGATCACGATCACCTCGTACGTGGGGTGGTCGAGCCGAGCCAGCGCGTCGATCGTGTCCCCGAGAACATCCTGTTCGTGGCGAGCCGGCAACAGCAATGAGAACGACCGAGGTGCACCGGCCGAGCGACGCCGAAAGCCGGTTGCTGCCAACGCATCCGGACTGCGCCATGCGTGCAGCATCCACCACAGAGTGGTACTGGAGACCGTGAACAACCCCAGCGACAGGACCACCAGCACGCCGTTGAGGAGGAACTGCGCCCACGACGGCGGGTGATTCCTCGCTCTGCTCGGGCGGCGTCGGCTGTGCGTGCGACTCGGTGTCGCCTGAAGACGCTTGCACGCCTTGCGCCGGTGGCAGTGCGCCGCCGGATGAGCCTTCGGGATGCGCACCAGGGGAACCCGATTGGCGATCAGGTGCCGGTTGCTCCGTCGCGGCCGACCCGTCGCTGCCTGGCCGACGGCACCGACGGCTGCGGCGCGGGATGGTCGTCGCCCCCGAAGGGCCGCCCACTCAAGACCACCAACGCGACGAAGAGGAGAACGGCGCCGAACGCCACGGCACTCCGCTTGACGCGGAGCCTCCAGAGATTCGCCTCGCCGACCGTCGCCGCTTCGAGCAGTGGAGCAACGTTCGGCGGTGCCGGCCGCCACAGCGGCACCGAACGCCTGATGGGCCCCGTCCGCACGGCTTCGGTGTCGTGCACGGACTCGGTCGTGCGCGGTCGTCGCCGGCCGTCGCGGTGGACCCGACGGCTTGACGGGCACCGTCGCCGGATCCATTCGCGCGGTGTTGTCCGCATCCAGATCGAGCCGAACGGTGTTGTCAACCGTCCCTGCGCGGCTAACCACCTCACGCCAGTGCGCCCGCACCGCTTCGTACAGTGCAGCGTCGTCCTGCGGTCTCGGCCGCCGTAGCGGAACCGAGGGCTGGTGGGCCACCGTGTCCAGATCTCGTCGCGCAGTGTTGTCAATCGGTCGTGCGCAGTGAACCAGTTCCCGGCCGCGCCGGTGCGCCCGCACCGATTCGCTGCACATCGTCATCCTATTGTCAGCGGTCAGCTAATTCCCAGCTTTGAGGCGACTGCGACGACGTGCCGGAACGCAGCAAGCCGCTGCCGGCCGCCCCACCACCTGCGCCATCGCCAGAGCAACCAAGATCTAGATGCGATCGCGGGTGGGGCCACCCACCACGAACCCCACCGCCCGCTCCACCGCCGCCGACGGCGAGGCAATCCCCAACCGCCCGGCGGGGGTGCTCTCCGAAGTGATATCGCCGGCGATACCGTTCGGCGCGACCACCACACCCTCGACTCTCGCGGCCATCGACGCCCCGACGTCGGTCATGTACAGCAGCGTCTGCGCCAGGCCGGTCCGCCCGACGTAGTCGGGGTTCGCGGAGTACTTGCACTCGATGACGAACGCCGCCTCCCCGGGCAGGATCAGCATGAGATCCGGTGCCAGCGGCCGGGTCTGGGCCCGCAGCCCCGTCGTCAACGACCGGTACAGCGACGTCGCCCCGTAGCGCTGCCAGCTTCCGCCCGCCTCCATCCACAGATGCCACACCTGCTCGACCGAACGTGACGTGGAACTGCTCCCGGCCGGTGACGAAGCTCAGCGGCGACGTGCTCACCACGGAGGCGCCCGCCGACCGCAGCGCGATCAGCAGCTCACCCAGCACGCCGAGCTGGAACAGCGTCGGCCGCAGCTCCGGCACCGGCATCAACAACGACGCCGCCAGCTCCGGCGCGCTCGCCGAACGGATCCGGCGCGCCACGTCCACCAACCGGCGCCAGACCGCACCCTCCCGCTCCACGGCCGCCAGCTCGGAGGGCAGCGGTTCACCGGCGCCGGGCTCGACGAGCCCGACACCGAACACCCGGGACAGCGAGTCCAGCTGCGACGAGACACGATCCGAGACGGCGGAATCAACGACGGATGCCCGCCGCGCCAACCGCAGCACCTCACCGCCCACCCACGCCAGCACCGACGACAGCAGCTCGTGGGCCACCCGGTCGCGGTGCCGGTTCACGAACGCCGACGGCGGCCAGCCGTACCGGCGCCGGGTGTCCACCCACGACGTCGCGCCACTCGGGGTGTCCGCCACGGCCTGCCGCCGCCGCGACTGCGCGGGCAGCAGATCGATCCACTGCCGCGCCGATCCCGGCAGCCGCTCGATCAGCGGCACCAGGTCCAGGAACAGCATCAGGTCCGCACGCAGCTGCGTGTCCTCGGGCCGCCAGGTCCGCGGAAGTTCATCGCCGGCAAGCTGATTGAGCACCTTGACCAGCTGGCCCCGGCCCACCCACGCGCGCAGCACGTGGTCAAGGCCCGCCTCCGGTACCGGCAGCATGACGTCGGGCTCAGTCCCGACCGTCAGGACAATACGCGGCTCATCTCAACGATCCACTCCCACTCGGACTGACCGAGCGCGTGGTGCTCCTCGACGATCGCCCGCCCCAACGACGGCAGCTCGTCCTCCATCTCCCGCAGCCACGTCCCCACGTTCACCAGGTACGCCTCGGCCAGCAGCTCGCGGTCCACCTGGCTGACCCCGGTGAGCGGCTCGGCGTCCGTCCCGACGCCCGCGGCGATGTAGTCGGCCATCCGCAGGAACAGCGCCGGGCCCAGCGTCGTCATCGAATTCGCCAGGTGCGCAGCGTAAATCGCCACGATCGCGTCGAGCAGCGGTTCGGGCAGCCCGCTGTCCTGACCCAACAGCGCAATCCGGAACCGCTCCACGTCGGCCGCCGGGATCGGCACCCGCAGGAACCGGCGGCCCAGCGCGTGGCCGAACCGGAACACCCGCTGCGCGTCGAGCGCGTTGTACGTGCCGAGCAGCCGCCACTCGGTGCCCGCCAGATACCGCACCGGGCCCGCGCCGGTCTCGGGCGTCGTCAGCAGCGAGGCGTTCTCCACCGAACACGTCGCGGTGCCCGACCAGCCGAGCTCGACCTGCGGCGAGCCGATCGACGGCGACACCGCGCCCAGCGTCACGTCCTGCCCGCTCAGCCACGTGAGCAGGCCGCCGAAGATGCGGTCCATGTCGGCCCGGTTCACCTCGTCGATGATCAACCACCGACCGGCCGCCACCGCGCTCAGCACCCGGCCGGGCCGGAACCGCAGCTCCGCGCCGTCGATGGTCTGCCCGCCCACCAGATCGGTCGCCGACCAGTTCTCCTCTGCCGCAGACCATTCCACGCCCGTCGGGCCGGCCTGGAAGCCGAACGACTTCGGGTCGGCGACGATGCGGTCCACCACCTGACGCAGCAGCGTGGTCTTGCCGCTGCCCGGCGGGCCGACCAGGATCACCGCGGGCGCCGACAGGATCGCCAGCCGCACCATCCGCTCGATGCGCGGGTCGATCTCGATCGGCACGCTGATCACCGACGGGACCTGTCCGCCAACGGAATTGCCCGCCGGATTGCCCGTCGCGGTGACGCCGAGCACCGGATGGTGTTCGGGGGAGAGCTCCGGGAAGATCGCCTGCAGCCGCCCGATCGTCGCGTCACTCATCGAAGATCACCAGCCGGTCGGGGGTGGTCTCCCGCAGGAACAGGGCCGCCTTCAACGACGGCAGCCTGCCGCGCTTGCGCATCGCGTTCAGCATGTGCTCCGGCGTCACGTCGCCCAGCACGCTGATCACCGCGTACACCGGGTTGGACTTCGCCATCTCGTCGCAGCGGTTGCCGATCTGCTTCTGCTCGGTCACCAGCTTGCCGATGACCGGGCCGCCCTTCTGGCCGTTGCCGACACCGAGCTCGTCGGCGAACCACCGGTACAGCGGATCCCACTTCGACGCGTCGTTGCGGCTGGCCTCGATGCCATGCCGCACGGCGTCGATGATGCCGTCGCGCAGGCGCTGCGGATCGTCGAGGTCACCGAACAATCCGGTCATTCACCAATGCTTTCCGGGTACGTGGTCGTCGCTGACCTGACCCTAACGCGGCCCGGTCGACTCGACGACCAGACCCTCCGAAGCCGTCAGGGCAGCTTTGCGCCTTCGGGGAGATGGTCATGGTCAGGTCCTTCGCTTGGTGTCGGGCAAGTCTCGAACACCCGTCTTGGAGGATTCTCAACGCGCCGTAGCGACGCCGCGCCCCATTGCCGCGACGGAGTGACCCTGTGCGGAGTGTGGCGCACGCGCTATCGCGATCAACCTCCGATGTGGTAATCCAGGTTGAGCTCGTTCAACTGGGGAATCGCGAGAACATGGCAGTACTGAAGACCGGGGATGGATTCCCCAATGTCGTCGTCACCGCGATCACGTCGACCAACGCGATCGCGACCGACGCCGAGGACACCTGGCGGCTGCTGCTGGACGGCAAGAGCGGCATCCGGCTGCTCGACAAACCGTTCGTCTCCGAGTTCGACCTTCCGGTCCACATCGGCGGCCCGCTGCTCGAGGACTTCGACCATCACCTCAACCGCGTCGAGCTGCGCCGGTTCTCCTACCTGCAGAAGATGGCGACGGTGCTCAGCCGCCGGCTGTGGACGCAGGCCGGCCTGGACGGCACCGACAGCCTCGACACCCGCAGGCTGATGATCTCGATCGGGCTCGCCCTCGGCACCGCCGAGGAGATCGTCATCCAGTACGACACCTTCAAGGAGAAGGGCATGCGCGCGGTGTCACCGCTCGCGGTGCAGATGTACATGCCCAACGCACCGTCGGCCGCGGTCGGCCTGGAACGCCAGGCGCAGGCGGGCATCGTCACCCCGCTGATGGCCGATGCCTCCGGTTCCGCAGCCATCGCCGAGGCGTGGCGCCACATCGTGCTCGGCGAGGCGGACGTCGCGATCTGCGGCGGCATCGACACCTGGATCGGCCCGGTGACCATCGCCGCGTTCAGCCAGATGGACCTGCTGTCGACACGCAACGACGACCCCGCGGGCGCCTGCCGCCCCTTCGACGCCGACCGCGACGGCACGGTGTTCAGCGAGGCCGGCGCCATGCTGCTGCTCGAGTCGGAGGAGCACGCCGTGGCGCGCGGGGCGCCGATCCTCGGCCGGGTGATGGGCGGCGCGGTCACCTCGGACGGCTACGACCCGGTCAAGCCGGACCCCAGTGGTGAGTCCGCCGCCGTCGCCATCGGGCGTGCCATCGAGTTGGCCGGTCTGACACCCGACGACATCGACCTCGTCACCGCCGACGCCGCAGGAACCCTGCCCGGGGACCTGGCCGAGGCCACGGCGCTGCACCTTGCCTTCGGTCGACGCCGGCCCGCGGTCTACGCACCGAAGTCGGCGCTCGGCCACTCCTGGGGCGCGTCGGGAGCCGTGGACGCCGTGCTGACGGTGCAGGCGCTGCGCGATCGGGTGGTGCCGCCCACGCTGAACCTCACGCACCTCGACCCCGGCGTCGACCTCGACGTGGTGGCAGGCGCGCCCCGGCCGGGCGATTACCGCTACGCCCTCATCGACTGCTTTGGGTTCGGCGGGCACAACGTGGCGCTGGTGTTCGGGGCGGCTTGAGCCGCCCAAACCCTTGAGCCGCGACTGCTATCCCTTGACGAGCGTGAACTGCCCCAACTCGCTGACGCGACGCTTGAAGAAGTCGCTGCACCCGGTCAGGTACTTCATGTACCGCTCGTAAACCTCTTCCGACGTCGCGGCCACGGCCTCGTCGTGGTGGGCTTCCAATGCCGAGGACCACAGGTCGAGCGTGCGCACGTAGTGCTCGTCGAGCAGTTGCTTGTCCTCGACGGTGAATCCGGCCTCCGTGGCCAGGGCGACGATCTGCTCTTCGCCGGGCACCGAGCCGCCCGGGAAGATCTCCTTGGCGATGAACCGCATGAACCGCAGGTCGGTCATCGTCACCGGGATACCCAGCTCCGGCCACTTCTTCAGCGGATGCCCGAGGATCGCCTGCAACACCATGCGTCCGTCCTCGGGCATGATGCTGCTGCACGTTTTGAAGAACGGCTCATAGCGGTCCGGCGGGAACGCCTCGATGGCCTCCAGGCTGATGATCCGGTCGACGGGCTCGTCGAACTCCTCCCAGCCGTGCAGCAGCACGCGGCGGGTCCGGTCGGTGTCCATCGCGTCCAGAAGCTCCTGACCGAACTTCGCCTGGTTCCTGCTCAGCGTCAGGCCGACGACGTTGACGTCGTACTTCTCGATCGCGCGCTTCATCACCGAGCCCCAGCCGCACCCGATGTCGAGCAGCGTCATGCCCGGCTGCAGGTTCAGTTTGCCGAGCGCCAGATCGATCTTGGCCATCTGCGCTTCTTCGAGCGTCATGTCGTCGCGCTCGAAGTACGCACAGCTGTACGTCCGCGTCGGATCCTGGAACGTGCCGAAGAAGTCGTCGGACAGGTCGTAGTGGGCCTGCACCTCTTCGAAGTGTGGCTTCATCGCCGGCGTACCTACAGTGCTCTCAGCCATCCCCGACTGACCTCCATCCGATGGACCGCCCTGCGAGCGTCGCGGTCCTATTTAGTTAGCGTTGCATACCTAAATTACTTCACCCACTGCCGTGCGAATCAGGCCTTCTCCAAAGTGAATTGGACGACGTCGGTGTAGCCCTCGCGGAACAGGTCGGCGCAGCCGTCGAGATACTTCAGGAACCGCTCGTAGATCACCTCGTTGGTGATCGCGATGGCCTCGTCCTTCTTGGCCTCGAGATTCGCTCGCCCAGGTGTCCAGCGTCTTGACGTAGTGCGGCTGCAGGTGCTGCTCGCGGGTGACCGTGTACCCGGCCTTGACGGCGTGCGCCTTGACCATCGAGGCCAGCGGCAGACGGCCGCCGGGGTAGATCTCGTCCATGATGAACTTGATGAACCGCACCCGGGACATCGTCAGCGGCAGCTTCTTGGCCTTGATCTCCTCGTCCTCCGGGACGACGATCGTGTGCAGCATCTGCACGCCGTCGTCGGGCATCCAGTCGTAGGTGTTCTTGAAGTAGTCGTCGTACTTGTTGAAGCCGAAGTGCTCGAACGCGCCGATCGAGACGACCCGGTCCACCTCGCCGCTGAAGTCCTCCCACGGCTGCAGGCGGACCTCCATCGTGCGGTCGCTCGTCGAGTTGGCGATCCAGTGCTGCTCGATGTGCCGCTTCTGGTTCTCCGAGAGCGTCAGGCCGATGACGTTGACGTCGTACTTCTCGACCGCGCGGTTGATCGTGGCGCCCCAGCCGCAGCCGATGTCGAGCAGCGTCATCCCCGGCTTCAGACCGAGCTTGCCGAGCGAGAGGTCGATCTTCGCCATCTGCGCCTGCTCGAGGGTGTAGTCGTCCTTCTCGAAGTACGCGCAGCTGTACACCTGGTTCGGGTCCTGCCACAGCTTGAAGAAGTCGTTGCTGATGTCGTAGTGGAACTGGACTTCCTTCTTGTCCGAGCCGCGCGTCTGGGACGCGGACTTGGACAACCACTTGGACTGCGCAGGTGACGTGCTTTGCGTAGAAGTCTGCGCGTCACTCGAAGAATTCATCATCCGCCCGATTCGCATCAAAAAGTCTGGGGTCTTGCCGCGGGCCGTTTCTTCACCACGCCGGTGCTACGAGAGTACATATTCCGGTTACCCGTTTTGAAGGGGTACACGCCTGTGGGCGGCCAACTTCGGTGCGCATGTTTGCTCTGCGGATTCCGGCGACGCGCGATGCGGCGCAGGTCCAATCAGGCTTGCGCGTAGGCCTGCAACTCGTCGATGAAGCCCGGCGGGAACCGCAGCGAGCCCTTGGCCGTGCGGCGCAGGAAACCCGTCGCGGCCCGCGCCGACAGCGGCGCGCCTGGGTGATCGAGGAAGTCCACCAGCGACTGCCGCGGCAGCCACGCGGGGCCACGGGCCGACGTCGGCGGCGTGCACCACGCCGTCGAGGTCCGCCCACGCCGCGCGCCGCGGCCACTTCGCGCCCGTCCACACCACATCCGAAGCGCCGGAGTACCGCCCCGGCGAAGCGAGCCGCTCACCGATCCACGTCGCGACCGGCACGCTGACCGAGTTGCCCACCATCCGCCAGCGTTCGCCGCGCTTGGCGACCTCCTCGGCGGGCGCGGTCCAATCGGCCGGAAAGCCTTGCAGCCGTTCGGTATCCCGCAGATCCGGTGTCACGTAGGCGCCCGACGGCATCCGGATGGCCGGCGGCGACGCGACGCCGACCGACGAGCCGCACTTGATCGGGGGCACGCCGTCGACGGCCCAGCCGAATGCCCGCATGCCCTCGGTCCAGTAGAAACCGCACGCCACGTCGGGGTAGGTCGCAACGGGCTCCGGCCGCGCGACGTCGTCGGCCAACAGCACGTCACGCGGGTCGCCGACCCGGCTGGCGACGAGGTACCACCGGTTGCGCCGCTGCGGCAGCCCGAACGCGTTGGTGTCGACCACGCGGTACGCCCACCGGTAGCCCAGCTCGGTCAGCGCCGTGGTGATCAGCGTCAGCGCCGCGCCCTGGCCCAGCGACATCAGGAACGGCACGTTCTCCAGCACCAGCCACGGCACGTCGCCGCCTTCGAGCAACCGCAGCACCTCGCCGATGAGACTGCTTCTCGCACCGTCGATTCCGACCTTGCGGCCCACGCTGCTGAGGTCCTGGCACGGGAACCCGGCCACGACGACGTCGGTCCTGGCCGGCAGCGCGACCAGGTCGCGGACGTCACCCTCGAGCTTGGTGTCGGGGAAGCGGCGCCGCAGCACGTGCATCGCGGGTGCGGAATTCTCGACCAGCAACTGGGTGCGGTGCCCGCTGGCCGCCATCCCGAGCTCGAGGCCGCCGATGCCCGCAAACAGCCCGGCCACCCGCATCGACGCGCGCCTCACCGCAGCCACTCCATGGCGACCGCGTAGCTGAGCCGCGACGGCACCGCGTTGCCGATCATCCGGGCCATCGCCGTGCGCTTCTGCACCGCGTCGAACGAGAACCAGTCCGGGATGTACTGCAGCCGCGCCGCCTCGTGGGCGGTGATGGTGCGCCGCCTGCTCGGATGCACGTAGCGGCCCATGCACATGCTGTAGAAACCCGTGGTGACGGTCTGCGACGGCCGGTCCCACGCCAGCCTGCCGTAGATGGCCTTGTAGCTGTGGCCGCCGTTGGCGTGGCAGGCCGGGCGCTCGCTGTCGGGCAGGTCGAACTCACCGGTCTCGAAGAGGTAGTCGATGCGCTGGCGCGTCGCGGGCGCCGACCGCGCGACGGCGTCGACGAGGCCGTCGCGCCGCGAGTCGCGCAGCGCCTCGAGGTCCTGGAACGCCCATGCGACGGTGCGCGGCTCGCGCCGGTGCCGCTCGACCACCTCGGCGGGCGTGGTGCCGTGCGTCAGGCTCGCCATCAGGGCCAGCCTGCGGCGGCGCTGCGGCACCCCGATGTCGTGCAGGTTCATCACGCCGATCGACACCTGGTACCCGAGCTCGCCGAGCGCATCGGCGGTGCGCTGCACGACCGAGCGCCGGTCGTTCAGCGCTCCCGGCACGTTCTCGATCAGAATGTGTTGCGGCTCAAGCACTTCCGCGGCGCGCACCATGGTGCGGTACAGCTCGTTCTTGTCGTCGGCGTGCCGGGTGCGGTTGTTGAAGTCGCTGTGGCCCTGGCACGGCGGACCGCCGACCAGCACGTCGATCTCGGCGTGGTGCTTGGACAGCATCCGCTCGGCCGACGTGAGCCGGGCGCCCGACCTTGCCGGGCAGCACCTCGGTGACGTCCTTGCACACCGTGGCGGCGGTGGGGAAGTTGGCGGCGTAGGTGTCGGCCGCGACCTGGTCGACGTCGACCGCGAGCACCGGCTCGAACGAACGGTTGAGCGCGCGGGCGGCCTCGGCCAGCCCGATCGACAGCCCACCGCACCCCGAGAACAGATCGACGACCCGCAGCGACGACCGCGACGCTCCACACGGCGGCGCGACCGTGCTCTGCAGCCAGGCGCGCTCGGCCTCGTCGGCGGACGTGGGACGGGCATCGCCGCCGGTATATCCGGCCATCACGCTGGCGGCCTTGCGGCCGTCGCGACGGGTCAGCACCCGCTCATAGGTGCCGTTGCGGGTGCGGAACCGCTCGAACCCGGCGTCGGTGCTCGGGCGCCGCTCGACGGCGCGCTGCGATGGCTCGGTCATCAACGCCACGCGACCTGCGAAGGGTCGTCTGCTCGACGGCGGCGGCGGATCACATGGGCAATCGTATTCAGCGGCTCCGACAAGTCCGGGCAGGTCGGACGGCGCGCCGCACGCGACCTGGCCGTGGCCGGCCCTCGCGGATGCCCCCTCGCGCCACCCGTGTCGTGCGATACGGTCGGATCACACTCCAGACAGTTCCGCGGGGGCCCATGTCCAGCAGTGATCCGGCGCCAGCCCTGATCGGCAGGCGCGCCGAATGCGAGACCTTGGACCGCCTCGTCGGCTCCATCCGGGCCGGGCAGAGCCGGGTCCTGGTGCTGCGGGGCGAAGCGGGCGTCGGCAAGACCGCGCTGCTCGACCATCTGGCCGGCCGCGCGGCGGGATGTCAGGTGGCGCGGACCTCCGGCGTCGAATCCGGGCTGGAACTCGCCTACTCGGGTCTGCACCAGCTGTGCGCCCCGCTGCTGGGCCACCTGGACGACCTGCCCGCACCCCAGCGCGACGCCCTGGCCACCGCGTTCGGCCTCAGCGCGGGGCCGCCGCCGGATCAGTTCCTCGTCGGGCTGGCTGGGCTCAGCCTGCTGGCCGCCAACGCCGCCGACCAACCCCTGATCTGCGTCGTCGACGACGCGCAGTGGCTGGACCGGATCTCGACGCAGACGTTGACGTTCATTGCGCGCCGCCTGCTGGCCGAGCGCGTCGCGATGGTCTTCGCCGTCCGCGAGACCGGTGAAGACCATCTGCTGGCGGGCCTCGACGAGCTGGAGGTCGCGGGCCTTCGCAGCCAGGATGCCCGCGCGTTGCTGGCGTCGGTCATCCCCGGCCGCCTCGACGCCCGCATCGAAGACCGCATCGTGGCGGAGACGCGGGGCAACCCGCTGGCGCTGCTCGAGCTGCCCCGCGGGCGGACCAGAGCCGACCTCGCGGGCGGGTTCGAGCGGCCCGACACCCGGCTGCTGTCCACCCAGATCGAGCAGAGCTTCCTGCGGCGCCTGCTCGCGCTCCCGACGGACACGCAACTTCTGCTGCTGGCCGCGGCGGCCGAGCCGATGGGTGACGTCGCCGTGCTGAGGCGCGCCGCCGGGCACCTCGGCATCGGGTTGGACGCCGCGGCACCGGCCGAGATCGCGCAGCTGATCGAGATCGACACCAGGGTGCGGTTCCGCCATCCCCTGGTCCGCTCGACGGTGTACGGGACGGCGAACGCGACCGCCCGCCGCGAAGTCCACCGCGCGCTCGCCGTCGCCACCTGTCCCGACAACGACCCCGACCGCCGCGCCTGGCACGCCGCCCACGCCGCGTCCGGACCCGACGAGGCGGTGGCCGCCGAACTCGAACGCTCGGCCGGGCGGGCGCGCGCCCGCGGTGGCGTTGCCGCCGAGGCGTCCTTCCTCGAGCGTGCGACGGAGCTGACGCCCGACCCCGCGCGCCGCGGCACCAGGGCACTGGCCGCCGCGGCGGCCAAGATCGAGGCGGCCGCGCCCGATGCGGCAGGCGAACTCCTCGAGATCGCCGAGGCGGCCCCGCTGCAGGACCTGCAGCGCGCCCAGCTGGCCCGGCTGCGTGCCCAGCTGGTGTTCGCCCGCAACCACGGAACCGATGCCGCGGCAATGCTTTTCGCCGTGGCCGCCCAGCTCGAGTCCCTCGACGCCGCATCGGCCCGCGACACCTACCTGGAGACGCTGGGCGCGACGATATTCGCGGGTCGGCTCGGCGACCCCCAGGTCAGCCAGGAGGCGGCGCGGGCTGCGCTCGCCGTGCCGCGCCCATCAGGGCCGCCGCGCTCCATCGACCTCCTGCTGGACGGCGTCGCAACGCGACTCACCGACGGGTACGCGGCCGCGGCGCCGATGCTGCGGCAGGCACTCGACGCGTTCCGGCGCGACGCGCTCGGCAGCGACGCCAGCATCACCCGTTGGTTGTGGCTGGCGTGGCTGGTCGCCGCCGACCTGTGGGACTACGACGCGTCGCACGACCTCGCCAGCCGCGCCCTGCGGACCGCCCGCGAAGCAGGCGCGCTGACCACGCTGCCCGTTGCGCTGGTCTATCGGGCGGCCGTGCACTTCTTCGCAGGGGAGATCGACCTCGCGGCAGGCCTTGCCGCTGAGGCGGATTCGATCACCGCGACCACCGGCTACGCGCCCGTGAAGACCACCCAGATCGGGCTGGCCGCCCTGCGCGGTGACGAGGCTGCGACCATGCGGCTGATCGAGTCCGTCGTCCTGGACGGGACCGCACGGGGCGAGGGCAGGGTGCTTGGCTCGGCGGCATACGGGATCGCCGTGCTCAACAACGGCCTCGGCCGCTACGACGTCGCGCTCGCCAGTGCCCAAAATGGTTGCGAGCACGACGATCCCGGCTTCTACGGGTGGTCACTCTCCGAGCTGATCGAAGCGGGCGTCCGCACCGGGGAGCGCGATGCCGCAGCCACGGCGCTACGCCGACTCGACGAACGCGCCGTGGCGGCGGGCACGGACTGGGCCCTCGGGTTCCTGGCGCGGGGCCGCGCCCTGCTCAGCGACGACGACGGTGCCGAGGCGCTGTATCGCGAGGCCATCGAGCGGCTGGAGCGGACCCCGATCGTCGTGCACACCGCACGCACCCACCTGGTCTACGGCGAATGGCTCCGCCGTCAGCATCGCACCGAGGACGCGCGAAACCACCTGCGCACGGCCGAAGCCATGCTGAGCCGCATCGGCGCCGACGCCTTCGCCGACCGCGCCCGCCGCGAGCTCGTCGCCAGTGGCGAGCCGGTACGCCGACGCATCGCCATGGCCCCGAGCGCACTGAGCCCGCAGGAGGACCGGATCGCCCGACTCGCCGCCGACGGCATGACGAACCCAGAAATCGGGGCCCGCCTGTTCATCAGCGCACACACGGTCGAATGGCATCTGCGCAAGGTGTTCACCAAATTCGGCATCCGCTCCCGGAAGCAGTTGAGCGGCAAGCTCTCCGGTACCGCCGGCGTGCGATGAAGCTCTTCGGCAGGGACGCCGAATGCGCCACGCTCGAGCAGATCGTGAACTCCGTTCGCACCGGTGACAGTCGGGCACTGGTGCTGCACGGCGAAGCGGGCGTCGGCAAGAGCGCCCTTCTGGACCGTCTGGCGGAGCAGGCGGCCGACGGACTGCCGGGTGCTCCGTGCGGCAGGCGTCGAGTCGGAGATGGAACTCGCCTTCGCCACGCTGCACCAGTTGTGCGCGCCGATGCTCGGCCGCCTCGACGACCTGCCCGAACCGCAACGTGACGCGCTACGAACGGCATTCGGCATCAGCGCGGGGCCGCCGCCGGACCGGTTCCTGGTCGCGATGGCCGTCCTCAGCCTGCTGTCCGACGTCGCCGACGAACGGCCGCTGCTGCTTCTGATCGACGACGAACAGTGGCTCGACCAGGCGTCCGCGGAAGTGCTGGCCCTCATCGCGGGCCGCCTGAAGGCGGAATCGGTGGCCATCGTCTACACCGCTCGCGTGCCGAGCACCCACCTCGCCGGGCTGCCGCACCTGCCGGTGACCGGTCTGGCCACGGCCGACGCGCTGGCGCTGCTCGATGCGGAGCTGACCGCGCCGCTCGATGCCCAGATCCGCGGTCTGCTGGTCGCCGAGACCCGGGGAAACCCGTTGGCGTTGCTCGAGCTACCGCGCGGGCTGACGCCGCTGGAATTGGCAGGCGGGTTCGGGCTGCCGGGTGCAGGCACGTTCGCCGGTGGCGCCGAGGAGAGCTTCCGCCGACGCCTCGATGCCCTGCCCGATCCGACGCGGCACCTGTTGTTGGTCGCCGCCGCGGAGACGGCCGGTGATCCGAGCTTGGTGTGGCGTGCGGCCGCGCTACTGGGGATCGGCGCCGACGCGGCGACCCCCGCAACAGACGCGGATCTGGTCGAGTTCGGCACGCCGATCAGGTTTCGCCATCCCTTGGTGCGATCGGTGGTGTACCGATCGGCGTCGGCGTCCGACCGGCGAGGGGTGCACCGCGCCCTCGCGGAAGTCACCGACCCGCAGAGGGATCCAGACCGCCGCGCCTGGCATCGGGCCGAGGCCGCCCTCGGGCCGGACGAGGACGTCGCGGTCGAACTCGAGCGCTCGGCCGACCGGGCGAAGGCGCGGGGCGGGCATGCCGCGGCGGCCGCATTTCTCGAGCGCGCCACCATGCTCACGCTCGACAGGGCGCAGCGCGCAGACCGGGCGCTCGCCGCGGCCGCTGCGAACCTCGACGCCGGGGCCCTCGATCCCGCGTTGCACATGCTGGCCGTGGCCGAGGTCGGTCCGCTCACCGAACTCCAGCGCGCCCGGCTCGACCTGATCCGCGCGCAGCTCGCGTTCGTCACCAACCGCGGCCGCGACGCGCCGCCCCTTCTGCTGCAGGCGGCGAAGCGGTTGGAGCCCATCGACGTGAACCTCGCCCGCGACACCTACCTCGACGCGTTCTCGGCCACCTGGTTCGCGGGCAGGCTCACCGTCGGCGGGGACGCGTGGGAGGTGGCGCGCCATGCAGGCGCGGCGCCGCGGCCACCGCAGGACGCCCGCGCGCACGATCTATTCCTCGACGGGTGGGCTGCCAGCTACAACGACGGATACGCCGCAGCTCTGCCCGCTCTGCGGCGCGGTTTGGCGATCTTCGGTCAAGGCATGTCGCCCGAAGAGGAATTGCGCTGGCTCTGGCATGCCAGCAACGCGGCCCTCCACCTGTGGGATGACGCGCGTTGGGTCGAGCTGTCCGACGCGGCACGTTCAGCTCGCCCGCGATCGCGGTGCACTCAGCGAGCTTCCGCCTGCCCTGAGCTCGCGCGCCGTCACGATGATTCTCGCAGGGGAGCTGCCTGCCGCAGCGACCCTGATCGACGAAATACGGACCGTCACCGACGTTACGGGGAGCAGCATGGCGTCGAACGGTGCGTTGGGCGTGGCCGCGTTCAGGGGTCTGGCGGGGGAGGTCGCCCTGCTGAGCGAATCCACCCTGCGCGACTCGAACACGCCGCGGTGAGGGCTATGGCATCACGACCGTCGAGTGGGCCAACGCCGTACTCAACAACGGCGCTCGGTCGGTACGAGGAGGCGATGGCCGCGGCGCAGCGATGCCGCGCCTACCCAGGGGATTTCACGGCGCTCCCGGTCTGGAGCTCCGTCGAACTCGTCGAAGCGGCCGTACGCAGCGGGCGGCGGGACATCGCGAGCGAAGCGCACCACAGCATGCAGGAGATGGCCACGTGCGAGCGGCACCGACTGGGCATTGGGTGTGGAGGCACGCTCGCAGGCGCCTGCTCAGCGAGGGCGAGACCGCGCGAGGGCCTGTATCGCGAGGCGATCGACCGGCTCGGCCGCACCCGGGTCCGGGTGGAACTCGCACGCGCGCACCTGGTCTACGGGGAGTGGCTGCGACGGGAGCGCCGCCGCGCCGATGCCCGCGAGCAGCTCCGCACTGCCCGCGACATGTTCGAGGCGATGGGCATGGAGGCGTTCGCCGACCGGGCAGGCCGCGAACTGCAGGCCACCGGCGAGACCGCCCGCAAGCGCACCGAGGTCGAGCGGACCGAACGACTGACCGCGCAGGAGATGCAGGTGGCCCGGTTGGCCCGGGACGGGTTGTCGAATCCCGAGATTGGCGGTCGACTGTTCCTCAGCTCCCGCACCGTCCAGTACCACCTGCGCAACGTCTTCGCCAAGCTCGACATCAGCTCGCGCAGCCAACTCGTTGACGCTCTTTCGGAGTCAGGCTCGACCCGATAGCGCCCCCAGCACGGCCACGGTTCGGTCGTGCTCCTCGGCGGTGGTGAAACCCCATGCGTTGCCGAGGAATTCGGTTGCGCCCGCATCCCGCAACCGCAGGATCTCCCGCTCCACGTGCGCCTCGTCGCCGATGATCGCGACGTCGCCCGCGTTGCGGGCACCCTCGCGTTCCAGCACCGTCGTGTATGCGGAGAACTGGTCGTACATCGCCAGGTGGGCGGCGGCCCGCTCGGCGACGCCGTCCCGGTCGTTGGTGACGCAGACCGGCAGGCTCACGATCACCTGCGGGGCGGGCCTGCCCGTTGCCGCCGCCGACAGGATCGGCACGATGTGCTCCTCCACGGTGCGTGGCCCGGCCAGCCAGGTCAGCGTGCCGTCGGCCAATTCCCCAGTGACACGCAACATTGCGGGCCCCAGCGCGGCCACCAGCACCTGGGGCGGCGTGCTGCCCGGCACGTGGCCGGGGAAGCCCGTCGTGTCCGCGACCACCGTCTCGCCCCTGACGTCGACCTCGCCGTTGCGCAGCAGGTCGCCGAGCACCTCGAGGTACTCGCGCAGATGCCGGGCCGGCCGATCGAACGAGATGCCGAAGCGCCGTTCGATCAGCTCGCGGTGCGACACCCCGAGCCCGAGCCGGAGCCGGCCATGGGCGGCGGCCTGGGCGGTCTGGGCCTGACTGGACATGACGATGGGGTGCCGCGGGTAGGTGATCGTGACGGCCGTGCCAAGGTCGACGTCGGGTACCTCGCGGGCGATGGCGGCGACCGCGGTGATCGCGTCGATGTCGAAGAGCTGACCGAGCCACAGCGACGCGACCCCGGTGCGTGACACCGCCTGCGCCCGAAGGACGAGGTCGTCGATGGCATTGTCGACGTCGGGCGCAGGCGGTGCCAGCGCAATGCCGATCGGGATCATCGGCAGCGTCACTCCGTCCAGCCGTTGTTCTGCACGACCTCGACGAAATCCTTGCGCTTGAACCCGGGGTCGAAGTGCGCGAGCACGTCCGCGGTGATCGCGCCGAACGTCGTGTCGGGACGCTGCGCGAACACCGCGGCGAAGGTCGGCAGCGACTGGCGCTTGAAGTCCATGCGCGGATGGGCCGCGACGACCTCCTTGATGTCCGCGGGCTCCAGCAGGTCGAGCCCGGCGCCGTCGACGTCGGTCTCGACTCCGGCTGCCAGCAAAGCGATCTCGGGTTCCATGAACACCGGGATGCCGTGCGTGGTGTGCAGGGCGATGGCGGTCCACACCCGGCGGGCGTCGTCGTGCGGTACCTCGTGGGAGTCGAGGAAGGTGCGCGCGGCATCGGCGCCGTCGACCTCGAATCGCTGCTCGAGGTTCATGTGGCCCTCGACCATCCCGAGGTCGTGGTACATCGCCGCGACGTAGAGCAGTTCCGGATCGGCGTGCTGACCGCGCAGCTGCCCGTGCAGCATGCCGAACAGATAGGTCCGCCGCGAATGGTGATACAGCAACGGCGATTCGGTCTCGCAGATGAAGTCCGTCGTCTCTCGGCACATCTTCGAGTCGGGAATGGTGACGCCTGCGATGGTCTCGGCCATGATCGCTCTCCTTGATGGTTCGCCACGATGGAGTTACTCAACGATCATCGAGTCTGCGGCGCGCGTTCGTATCCGCCAGTGCACAGCGGCCAGTCCGGTGCGTGCACCGGCTACGCGTCGGGAAGGGCGCGTTCGAGCTGGTTGCGCGAGGTGATCCCGAGCTTGGCGAACACCTTGCGCAGGTGGTACTGAACCGTGCGGGCGCTGATGAGCAGCCGGGCCCCGATCTCCGGATTCGACAACCCGTCGCGGGCCATCCGCGCGATCTGCGCCTCCTGGGCGGTCAGCGCGCCGCCGGTACCGGGAGCGGGGGAGCGGGTGCGGGCCGCATCGCCAGTGCTCTGCAGTTCGAGCCTTGCCCGTTCGGCGAAGGCGTCCATGCCCATGGCCTCGAACATGCCAAGGGCCGTGTGCAGATGCGCGCGTGCCTCACCTCGTCGTTGTTCGTGGCGCAGCCACTCGCCGTACAGCAGGTGCGCGCGCGCCAGCTCGACGCGAAGGCAGGTCCGGCCGAGCCGCTCGATCGACTCCCGGTACAGGGCGTCGGCGGCGTCGCCGTCGGCGAGCTGCGCGGCGCAGCGGGCACGCATGCCCAACGCCCAGTCGGTGCCACTTGCATCGGTCGTCTCGACCAGCCGCCGGTGGGCGTCGAACGCTTCCCGACGCATGCCGCTGTGCGCGGCCGCCTCGATGAACTCCACCACGGCCCACGTCGCAACGCTCAGGTCCGCCGGGAACTCGGCGCCGCGCATCGCCGCGTCCATGGCCTCCTCGTAGCGACCAAGGCCGTTGTTGAACACGGCATTCGACCACTCGGCCACCGTGATCCCCAGGCCCTCGCCGCGATGCGTCACGTCGGCGAGCGTGGTCTCGGTCAGCGTGGCCATCTCGGCCTGGTTGCCGCGGAAGGCCGCCAGTGCCAGCACGGCGTACGACGCGAAGTTGCTGCCCGTGGCGTCCGTCACGGTCTGGATCTCCTCGATCAGCGAGCCCGCCGCGGCGAGTTCGCCTGCGAACAAGAGCATGAGCGCACGGGAGCTCAGGGCCAGCGGCAGTTCGCTGAGTGCCCCGAGCTGTGCGGGGCGCCTCGACGTGGCTGGCGGACAGCTCCTGCCAGCGGGCGTCGTCCCAGACGTGGGTCGCGGCAATGCACGCCAGCCAGAACCAGTGCAGATCCTGCGGAGCGGGTAGGTCATTGCCGAAGGCGGTCAACGCCTTTCGCAGAATCGGAAGCCCTGCCGCGTACCCCTCGTTGAAATGGGTGGCCAGACCCTCCAGAAGGAGGTCGGATGGGAGTGGGGCGGCCAAGCCGCGAACGGCCGGGCCGGCGGCAGCGGCGACCTCGATCATCCCACCGCTGACCGCAAGGCGGCCCGCGAACATCGCCGCGGACATGGCATCCAGATAGGTCGCGCGGGACAGTCGCGCGTCGATGGGGCCGAGCCGCTTCGCGGCCTGCAGCAGCAGGGGTGGGGCATCGCTGCCGCGGCTCGTGACGAACGCCAACTGAGCGCGCACCAGGTCGAGGCGGGCCTGTGCGAACTCGTCGAGCGGTCCGGCTTCGGCGATGGCCAGCAGATCCACCGCGGCGTCCAGCGCCCCCGCCTCGACCTTCGCGGCCGCGGCGTCGAGCGCCCGCACCGCCCGTTTCGCCGGGTCGACCGTCAGCACCGTGGCACGTTCGAGGAACGCCGCCGCCGCGGAGAGGCCACCCCTGGCCTGCGCGCGGCCCGCCGACTGCGCGAGTTCGTCGGCGACGTCGTCATCGGGTCCCGGCGCCGCGTGCGCGCGGTGCCAGGCCCGCCGGTCGGGGTCGTGGTGCGGGTCGATCACCTCGGCGAGGGCGCGGTGCGCGGCCTGTCGTTCCAGCAGATCACCCGAGCGGTAGGCCACCGAGCGGGCGAGGGGGTGGTGGAAACGGACGTAAGCGCCGAAGTCGGCAAGACCGGCTTCGACCGCGGCCGTGGCCGCATCGGGACCGATTCCGAGCCTCGCGGCCGCACTCCACACCAGGGTGGGATCGCCTGCCGGTTCGGCCGAAGCGATCAACAACAGCCGCCGCGTGCGATCCGGAAGGTCGGCGAACCGCCGCGCGAAACCCTCCTCGAGGCGGCCGGCGTGCGGCACCGAACCGGGTAGTCCGAACCCGCCTGCCAACCCGGGCGACGCCAGCGCCCGCGGTACCTCGACCAGAGCGAGCGGGTTGCCCCGCGTCTCGGCGACGATCCGATCGCGGAGACGCGCCTCCATCGGAGTGGTCAGGATCGCGTCGAGCACGGCGCGCGCATCCGACTCGCGCAAGTTCGTCACCGCCAGTTGCGTCAGTCCCGTCAACTCGGCCGTCGGGACGCGCGCCGCGAACACCAGGCCGACCGACTCCGCCGCCAGCCTGCGTGCGGCGAAGGCCAGCACCTTGGCCGAGGCGGTGTCCAGCCACTGCTCGTCGTCGACCAGACAGATCAGCGGTCGTTCCGCGCCTGCTTCGGCCAGCAGCCCGAGGACCGCCAACCCGAGCAGAAACCGGTCGGGCACCGATCCCGAACTGATCCCGAACGCGGTGTGAAGGGCATCACGTTGCGGGCCCGGCAGATCCGCGGAGAACTCGAGCAGCGGCCCGCACAACTGGTGCAGACCGGCGAACGCCAGCTCCATCTCCGACTGGACACCGGCGGCCCGCACGACCCGACACCCCCTGGCCTGCTCAGCCACGTAATCGAGGAGCGCGGTCTTGCCGACCCCAATCTCGCCGTGCACCACCAGAGCCTGGCTCTCGCCGCCGCAGACCGCCGACACCAGCCGATCGAGCACGGCGCACTCGGCGCTTCGGCCCGTCAGCTGCATCACACTCCACCCCCCGGTACCCGTCCTCGAACGGCGTACGCGCACGACGCTATCGCCGCACTTGGCACCACGCTGGGCGATTGGACAAGCCAGTGGCGGATACGACCGCGCCCCGATGCCCGACAGCATGAGAGATGTCCAAAACGCCAGTGCTCCACCCAACTGTTCCACCGAAGGAAACACACATGCCGAGCTTCACCACCCGCTTCAAAACCGAGATCGTCAACGGTTTGGAGGTGTTCTACCGGGAGGCCGGCGATCCGCAGAATCCGACTCTGCTTTTGCTGCACGGATTCCCGACCAGCTCGCACATGTTCCGCAATCTCATCACCGAACTGTCCGACGAGTACCACCTGGTGGCTCCTGACTACATCGGCTTCGGCAACTCGGCCGCGCCGTCCGTCGAGGAGTTCCAGTACAGCTTCGCCAACCTCACCGACGTCGTGGACGGCCTCACCAAACAACTCGACCTGCAACGCTTCGCCATCTACATCCAGGACTACGGCGCCCCGATCGGGCTGAGCATCGCCAGCCGATCCCCGGAACGCGTCACCGCGATCGTCAGCCAGAGCGGCAACGCCTACATGGCCGGCTTCACACCGTTCTGGGACATCCTGTTCGCGCACGCCAAGGACCGGGCCGCCAACGAGGAGGCGGTTCGTAAACTGTTGCAGCCGAAGACAACCCGTTGGCAGTACACCCACGGCGTGCCCTCGGATCGGCTCGACCGGATCGCGCCGGAGACCTGGCGGCTCGACCAGGCGGGCATGGACCGCCCCGGCAACGACCTGGTGCAACTGCAGCTGCTGTGGGACTACCAGTTCAACCTCGACCTCTACCCCGCCTTCCACGAATACTTCCGCACACACCAGCCACCCACCCTGCTCACCTGGGGACGCTTCGACGAAATCTTCGGCGCCGCAGGTGCAGAAGCGTTCCGCACCGACCTGCCGAACGCCGAACTGCACCTTCTCGACGCCGGCCACTTCGCCCTCGAAACACACGGCGCCGAGATCGCCGAACTGATCCGGCGCTTCCTGCGCCAACATCGTTAGCTTCACGACCTGAGGACACGCCATGCATCTAGCTATGGATCTGATCGTCATCGGCTTCGGCACCGGCGGCAAGCTCGTCGCCGGTGCCATGGGCCGGCACGGCGCGCGCGTCGCGATGATCGAACAATCCGACCAGATGTACGGGGGGACGTGCATCAACATCGGCTGTGTGCCCACCAAGTCGCTGGTGCACCTTGCCGAGACCAGGAACCCCGACGCCGATCCCGACGAATGGTTCCGCCACGCCGCCTACAAGACGAAGAACCTCACCGGGCTGTTGCGGCGGAAGAACTTCGCCGCGCTCGACGCCGTCGAGACCGTGACCGTCATCACGGGGCGGGCCGCATTCCTCGATCCGCACACCGTGACCGTCGCCACCCGGCACGACACGCTGACGGTCAGCGCCGGGGTCATCGTCATCGACACCGGCTCCGAACCGGTGATCCCCGACATCCCCGGGTTGAGCGCCTGCTGTCACGCCTACACCAGTACGGGGCTGTTGGACACCACGCAACTTCCGCGTCGGCTCGCGATCATCGGCGGCGGCAACGTCGGCCTCGAATTCGCCAGCGTCTACGCACAATTCGGGTCCGACGTGACGGTGCTGGAGGAATCCGGGCGGCTGTTCGCCCACGAGGACGACGACGTGGCGACAGCGGCGATCAGCCTGCTGCTGGACGCCGGGGTGAACATCCGCACCGGCGCACACGTCACCGGCATCGAAGACCACGCCGAGACCGCCGTCGTCAGCTACACCCACGACGGCGCCGAGGCCGCCGTGGAGGCCGAAGCCGTCCTGATCGCCGTCGGCCGGGTGCCGGCCACCCTCGGTCTCGGGCTGCACGACGCGGGCGTGCACACCACCGAGCGCGGCGCCGTGGTCGTCGACGACCACCTGCGCAGCAGCCGTCCGCACATCTACGCCGTCGGCGACGTCAACGGCGGGCCCCAGTTCACCTACATCTCGCACGACGACAGCCGGATCGTGCTCGACCAGCTCGTGGGGACGGGGGCCCGGTCGACGGGCGACCGGGTCGCCGTCCCGTACACGGTTTTCCTGACCCCACCGCTGGCGCGGGTCGGCATGACCGAACGACAGGCGGTCGAGGCGGGCCGGTCGGTCGACGTCGCGGCCAAACGCATCGAGGACATCGCCGGGATGCCGCGCTCGGAGATCATGGACGACACCAGGGGTCTGATGAAGTTCGTCATCGACGCCGACACCGACGAGATCCTCGGCGCCGCGCTGTTGTGCATCGACTCCCAGGAGCTGATCAACCTGGTCGCCATGGCGATGCGGCAGCACGTCACCGCCTCCGAACTCCGCGACACGATCTTCACCCACCCGACGTCGACCGAGGCGATCGGTGAAGTCCTCTCCGCGCGGCGGCCGGCCCGCGCGAAACCACCCACGCCGGCCGTGACAGGAGTGCCGTCATGACCACGCACGTGTCCTCGGGACCCGACCTGTTCTACGAGACCCTCACCCGCAAGAAACGCGGGCGACGCGCGGCGCGGACGGGCCGCGACCGGCTCCGGGCCTACGGCCTGGAGAACGGCTTCACCTGGATTGGCGGCACCCCGGAGCCCGACGTCGACGAGTTCATCAGGGGGGATCGCATCGTGCACGTCCGCTACGCCGACGACCGCGTCCTCGACGTCCTGGTCAACGGGGAGAGCCTGTTCAACCGGGACCGCAGCGTCGCCGCCCACCACCGGGCGATGGCGGAATACCAACGCTCGGGGATCGGCCTGATCTACGACGACCACGGCCATTGGATCGCCGATCATCTGGACGGTGCGGAGAAGGCGCGTGCGGAAGCGCGGGCCGACAAGGCGTGGGCCAGGAGCCACCGGCACTGCCCCCGCTCGGCGCAGGTCATCGGCAATCCCGAGGGGCGCCTGATGCTGGTCCGCTGCCCGGACTGCGATCAGCAGGTCGGCCTCGACCCCAAGGGCAGGGTGCTGCCGCACTCGGTGCGGATCACCGCCTGACCCGCCTACCCTGCCGGCCTTGCCAACCGTTGCGGCGTGGCATAGAAGAAACCGGTGGCCGAATCCCGGGCATCATGGGCATCCTCGCCGGAGGCGCGGGCCCGCATGCAGTCCAACCGCAGCAGGGACACCAAACCCGAGCTGGCGCTGCGCTCGGCCGTGTTTGCCCTCGGGCTTCGCTACCGCGTCGCGGCCAAGCCGCTGGTCGGGCTGCGGCGCACCGCCGACCTCGTCTTCCCGAGGGCCAGGGTCGCGGTGTTCCTCGACGGTTGCTTCTGGCACGGCTGCCCCGAACACCACACCGTCGCGACGGCCAACGCCAAGTTCTGGGCCGACAAGGTCGAGGGGAACCGGACCAGGGACCGCGACACCGACAACCGGCTCCGTGACGCAGGCTGGGTCAGCGTGCGGGTGTGGGAACACGAGGATCCGGCCGAGGCGGCGCGACGCGTCGAAGAGGCCGTTCGTGGGCGAACGCGCTGAGCAACCGGCAATCAGGCGAACACTGCGAAACAAGACCATTACGAAAGCCGCACGGACGCGTGCCCGATGTGTCGCCGTCGGCTGCGCCACCTACGATGAGACTCCGGCCGAATCTGGCCACAAAACATAAGAAGTCTGGAGTCTTGTTGACGTCGTCTCGCCGTGCCCGGGGTGCCTGGCTGGCTACCGCATTCGCCGTGCTTGCCGTGCTCGGGGGAGTTGTCGTGACCGATTCGCGGCAGTGCCCGGGTACCTGTCAGGTGGTTGCCGCGCCGCGCGGCCTCGCCGAGGCGGCGCCGCCGCCGCCCGTGCCCACCTCGACGCCGGCCGCGTTGTCGATCACGCCGACGCCCGCCGCCGACGGAGTCAACCCGGCCGGACCGGTCCTCGTCACGGCCACCAGTGGCACCATCACCGACGTCACGATGACCAACGACAGCGGCAAGGTGATCCCCGGCATCCTGACGCCCGACCAGACGGTGTGGAAGCCGACGAGTCAACTCGGATACGACCGCACCTACAAGATGACCATCGTCGCGCGCGGACCGAGCGGCATGCCGTCGCGCCAGGTGTCCAGCTTCACCACGGTGTCCCCGAGCAGCCAGACGCAGGTCTACCTCGACCGTGCCGGCGGGGACCTGCTCGAGGACGGCGCCACCTACGGCATCGGCACCGTCGTGGTCGCCCACTTCGACCAGGCCATCGACAACAAGGCCAACGCCGAACGGCACCTCTCGGTCACCACCAACCCGCCGGTCCCCGGCTCCTGGTACTGGGTCGACGACCAGAACGCGCACTGGCGGCCGGAGAAGTATTACGCCCCGGGCACATCCGTCACGGTGGACGCCAATCTCTACGGCACGCCGCTCGGCGACGGACTGTACGGCGCGGAGGACGAGCACGCGTCGTTCACGATCGGCGACGTCCCACGTCTCGATCGCCGACGACAACACCCACATGGTCAGCGTCTTCGACAACGGCAAGCTGGTCCGCACCATGCCGACGTCGATGGGCATGGGCGGCACCCAGACGATCGGCGGCACCACGCTGTCGTTCTTCACGCCGCCCGGGGTGTACACCGTGCTCGACAAGGCCAACCCGGTCGTCATGGACTCCTCGACGTTCGGACTGCCGATCGACTCCCGCCTCGGCTACAAGGAGTCCATCTCCTACGCCACCCGGATCAGCATCGACGGCATCTATCTGCACCAGCTCAACTCGACGGTGTGGGCGCAGGGCAACACCGACACGTCGCACGGGTGCCTGAACCTCAACGGCGACAACGCCCAGTGGTTCTTCAACTTCTCCGTGCCAGGCGACGTCGTCGAGGTCCGCAACACCGGCGGCGCGCCGCTGCAGTTGTGGCAGAACGGCGACTGGACCATCCCGTGGGACCAGTGGCGCCAGGGCAGCAAGCTGACCTGAGGCGGGGGCAGGCGCTCAGCGTTCTCCGTGACGCGCGGCGCCCTGCCCGGCCTGGGTGCGGGTGATGGTGGGCTCGGCGTAGCCGGCCCCGGTGACCGCGTGTCGCACGGCGTCGCCGACGGCGGCGACCTCGCCCGCGTCGACCAGGGCGATCACACAGCCGCCGAAACCACCGCCGGTCATCCGCGCGCCCAACGCGCCCGCCTTCACGGCGGTGTCGGCGATCAGGTCGATGTGCGGCGTGGTGATCTCGAAGTCGTCACGCATGGAGGCGTGCGATGCGGTCAGCAGCCGGCCGGCTGCGGTGAAGTCGTTGTCACCCAGTGCGCCAACGAAGTCGAGCACGCGCTGATTGTCGGTGAGGATGTGCCTGGCCCGGCGGGCCGCCACCGGGTCCGTCACCTTCTCCAGCACCGACGGTCCGACGTCCTGCACCTCCCGCAGCGAGGTGACGCCGAGCTCGTCGGCCGCCCGCTCACACGACGCGCGCCGCGCGGCGTACTCGCCGCCCGCGTGCTGGTGGGTGGCCCGCGAGTTGATCAGCAGCAACGCCAGGCCGGCGGCCTCGGGATCGAACGGCACCGGCCGGACGCTGACGTCGCGGAAGTCGATCAGCATCGCGTGCCGCGGTTCGCCGAACAGTGACGCCAGCTGATCCATCAAACCCGTTGGGGCGCCGACGTACTCGTTCTCGGCGCGCTGGGCGATCCTGGCCTGCGCCACCCGGTCGAGAGCCACGCCGGTGGCGGTGGCGATCGCGCCGAGCGCCGCGCACTCCAGCGCCGCCGACGACGCAAGGCCGGAGCCCGCCTCGACACCGCCCGCGACGCACATCCTGCCGCCGGGGACGCGGTGCCCCTCGCTGCGCAGCGCCCACACCACGCCTGCGACGTAGGCCGCCCAGCCGGTCACCCCGCCCGGGGCGGTGTCGAGCGCGACGCGGACGTCGGTGGCCTCCCGGTCGCTGTGCACGACGATCGCGTCGCCGTCATCGGGCACGAAGGTCACCACGGTGGGTTCGGGCAGCGCGATGGGCAGTGCGAAACCGAGGTTGTAGTCGGTGTGCTCACCGATCAGGTTGATCCTGCCCGGCGCCGCGAAGCCGACCGCCTGTCCGACGCCGATCACCTGCCCAACCCCCGCAGCCGCGCGGCGACGGCCTCGGGCGTCACGTCGTTGATGAACGCCTCCATCGCCGACTCCGAGCTGGCCAGGTACTTCAGCTTGTCCGCGCTGCGCCGAATCGACATCAGCTCGACGTGGAAGTAGCCATCGCGCTGTGCGTCCGTGTCGCTGTACTGGTGCAGCGCCGACATGTAGGGCAGCGGGGTGGGATACAACCGGTCGAACCGGCCGAGAATGTCGAGATACATCTCCGCGAAGCCGTCGAGCTCGGCATCGTCGAGCTCGATCAGGTTGTGCACGAACCTGTTCGGATAGATGTGCACTTCCACCGGCCACCGCGCCGCGAAGGGCACGAAGGCGGTGAACAGGTCGTTGCGCGCGATGATCCGGCTACCCTCGTCCACCTCGGCCGCCAGGACGTCGGCAAAGAGGTTGGTGCCGTTGTGCTCTCGATGTGCCTGCGCTTGGCGCAACATCGCCGTGGTGCGCGGCGTCAGGTAGGGGTAGCCGTAGATCTGACCGTGCGGGTGGCTGAGCGTGACGCCCACCTCCTCGCCGCGATTCTCGAAGCAGACGACCTGTTCGATACACGGTCGGCCCATGAGGTCTTCGGTGCGGTGCCGCCACGCCTCGACGACGAGCCTGGCGTGGGGCAACTCGAGCTCGGCGAACGAGCCGGTGTGGTCGCTGGAGAACACGACGACCTCGCAGCGACCGTTGCCCGGTGCGGTGACGAAGTCGGTGCCGTCGGTCGGCGGGAGGGGCGACGCGGCCTGACCGGCCAGGCTCGGGAAGCGGTTCTCGAAGACGACGACGTCGTAGTCGGGTGCGGGTACCTCACTGGTGAGCCCGGTCGGGCCGGGGCAGAGCGGGCACTGGTCCGACCGCGGGCAGGTGCGTGCGGCCCTGCCGCAGCGCCGCGATGATCACCCACTGACCGGTCTGCCGGTCGAAGCGCAGCTGCGAGCGGCCGGCCCGATGATCGGTCAGCGGCCGAAGGTCGGTGGTGGGCGCCGGGGTGTGGCCCGGCAGGGAGAAGAACAGCAGACCGCGGCCGTCGGCCAACGGCCACCGAATCGGCGTCGTCACAACGGTGCTCATCGATCAGGCGGTGGATCGCAACAGGTGCAGCGAGCGCTCATACGCCCAGCTTGCCAGTGCCGACTCGCGGCGAGAGTCGTGGCCGGGCTGCGTGGACAGGTACTCGTGCATCCTGGCCTTGGCGGCGAACCAGGCCGACGCCGCCTCGGCGGGCGCGTCGGGCTGGGGCCGGTCGTTGGACAGCGCGGTGATCTCGCGGAGCAGGTCGATGGTCATGGTCAGCGTCCTTTGGTCGAAGCGGTACTGCTCATGCGCAGCCAGGGTTGTCTCAGCTCGCGTTCCCGTCGGGCCGCCTCGGCCTCGACGATGACGTGACATCGGTCGATCAGTTCGTCGCGGGTCATCCCGAACCGCTCGAGCACCTCATCGGCGGGCGGCCCGCCGAATGGTGCCCAGCTCCGCATGAAATCGAGGATCTCGCGGTCGAACCGGTCCATCACGTCAGGATCTGCCCTTCTTCTTGTTGTAGACGTCGAAGCCGACCGCGGCAAGCAGGACGAGGCCCTTGATGACCTGCTGTACGTCACTGCCGATGCCGACCAGCGACATCCCGTTGTTCAGCACACCGAGGACGAAGCCACCGATGATGGCGCCGAACACCGTGCCGACACCGCCGCTGGCCGACGCACCACCGATGAACGCCGCGGCGATGGCCTCCAGTTCCATCCCGATGCCGGCCTGCGGCGTCGCGGAGTTGAGCCGGGCCGCGAAGAGAAGGCCGGCCAGCGCCGACAACAGACCCATGTTCACGAAGACCAGGAACGTGACCCGCTTGGTCTTCACCCCGGACAGCCGTGCCGCCGCGACGTTGCCGCCGACGGCGTAGACCTGCCGCCCGAAGACCGTGCTGCGCATGACGAACGCGAAGATCACGAACATCACCGCGAGGATGATGCCGACCACGGGGACGCCCCGGTAGCTGGCGAGCAGCAGCGTGAAGGCCCCGAGCGCGGCCACGATGGCGGCGTTCTTGAAGACGAACCAACCGGCGGGCGACACGTCGAAGCCGTAGCGGGACTGCGTCCTACGCTGGCGCACCTGCTGCCACACGGCCGCCACCATGACGAGCACGCCGAGGATGACGGTGGGCCAGTGGTAGAGGCTGTTGCCCCCGCCGATGTCGGGCAGGAACCCGCTGCTGACCTGTCCGAAGCTGCGGGGGAACGGTGCGATGGACTGTCCCTCGAGCAGGTACTGCGTGGCGCCACGGAACACCAACATGCCCGCGAGGGTCACGATGAACGACGGAATGCCGACGTAGGCGATCCAAAAGCCCTGCCACGCACCGATCGCCGCGCCGAGCAGCAGGCAGACCAGCACCGCGATCGGCCACGGCATGGAGTGGTGGATCATCAGCACCGCCGACATGGCCCCGATGAACCCGGCGATCGATCCGACCGAAAGGTCGATGTGCCCGGCGATGATGACGATGACCATCCCGATCGCCAGGATCAGGATGTAGCCGTTCTGCTGAACGATGTTGGTGACGTTCAGCGGCTTGAGCAGAATGCCGCTGGTCCAGACCTGGAACAGGATCACGATCACCGCGAGCGCGGCGACCATGCCGTACTGCCGGAAGTTGCCCTGCAGCGCGGTCTTCAGCCGCCCCCCAGGTGATTTCGGTGGGGATGGCGGCGGCGCCGGACTGGACGCGGCGGCCCTCGTCGGAGCAGTGGTCATCTACGTGCGTCCCTTCATCATGTAGCGCATCAGCGTCTCCTGCACCGCGTCCTCCCGGGCGACCTCGCCGGTGAGACGGCCCTCGTTGAGGGTGTAGATGCGATCGCACAAGCCGATGAGCTCAGGCAGTTCGGAGGAGATCACGATCACGGCCTTGCCCTGGGCGGCAAGCGCATTGATGATCGTGTAGATCTCGTATTTGGCCCCGACGTCGATCCCGCGGGTCGGCTCGTCGAGGATCAGCACGTCCGGGTCGGCGAAGATCCACTTGCTCAGCACCACCTTCTGCTGATTTCCGCCGGACAGGTTGCCGGTGGTCGCCCGCACCGACGGCGCCTTGATGTGCATGTCCTTGCGGAAGCGCTCGGCGACCACCGTCTCCTCGTGCTCGTTGATGATCGACGCCCTGCTCACCTTCGGCAGGGATGCCAGCGTCACGCTGCGCGCGATGTCGTCCATCAGGTTGAGCCCGTAGTGTTTGCGGTCCTCGGTGGCGTAGGCGATGCCGTGCGCGATGGCCTCGGGCACCGTGCGCGTGCGAATCTCCTTGCCGTCCTTGAAGACCGTGCCGCCTGCCTTCTTGCCGTAGCTGCGCCCGAACACGCTCATGGCGAGCTCGGTGCGGCCGGCGCCCATCAGGCCGGCGAGGCCGACGACCTCGCCGCGCCTGACGTTGATCGACACGCCGTCGACCACCTTGCGCTGCTGGTCGAGCGGATGGAAGACGGTCCAGTCCTCGATGGCGAACGTGATGTCGCCGATTGCGTGGTCGGCCCGCTCGGGAAAGCGGTCGACCATGTCGCGGCCCACCATGCCGCGGATGATGTGTTCCTCGGTGAGGTCGTGCTCGACCGCCCGTGTCTCGATGGTCCTGCCGTCGCGCAGGATCGTGATGGTGTCCGCGATCCGCATCACCTCGTTGAGCTTGTGCGAGATGATGATGCAGGTCAGACCCTGAGCCCGGAGCTCGGCGATCAGATCCAGCAGGTGCCTGCTGTCCTCGTCGTTGAGCGCCGCGGTCGGCTCGTCGAGGATCAGCAGCTTCACCTGCTTGGACAGTGCCTTGGCGATCTCGACGAGCTGCTGCTTGCCGACGCCGATGTCGGAGATCAGGGTGCGCGGGCTTTCCTTCAGGCCGACCCGGTCGAGCAACTTCTGCGCGTGCACCATGGTCTCGTGCCAGCTGATCACCCCGGCCGAGGCGTGCTCATTGCCGAGGAAGATGTTCTCGGCGATGGACAGCACGGGCACCAGCGCGAGCTCCTGGTGGATGATCCCGATACCGCGTCGCTCGCTTGACCGGATGTCCTTGAACTCGCCGGGCTTGCCGTCGAAGACGATCTCGCCCTCGTAGCTGCCGTGCGGGTAGATCCCGCTCAGCACCTTCATCAGCGTCGACTTGCCGGCGCCGTTCTCACCGCAGATGGCGTGGATCTCGCCGGTTTGCACCGCGAGGTTGACCTCGCTCAGCGCCGTTACTCCCGCGAATCTCTTGGTGATATCGCGCATTTCGAGCAGCGGCGCTGCCATCCCATCGGTCACGCGAGCTGTGCTTGCGTGTAGTACCCCGAGTCGATGAGCACCTTCTGGTAGTTGGTCTTGTCCACGCTGACCGGGTCGAGCAGGAACGCCGGGACGACCTTCACGCCGTTATCGTAGGTCTTGGTGTCGTTGACCTCGGGGGTGCCTCCGGTGAGCAGCGAATCTGCCATCTGCACAGCGGCTTTCGCCAGTTCGCGGGTGTCCTTGAACACCGTCTGCGTCTGCTCGCCCGCGATGATCGACTTCACCGACGCGAGCTCGGCGTCCTGACCGGTGACGACGGGCAGCGGGTTGGTCGGCGTGCCGTAGCCCGAGCTCTTCAGCGCCGAGATGATCCCGACCGACATGCCGTCGTAGGGCGAGAGCACCGCGTCGACCCGGCCGCTGGTGTAGGCCTTGCTGAGCAGGTTGTCCATCCGGGACTGTGCGAGTCCGCCGTCCCAGCGCAGCGTGGCGACCTGGTCGAACGAGGTCTGGCCGCTCTTGACGACGAGCTTGCCGCTGTCGAGGTAGGGCTTGAGCACGCTCATCGCGCCGTTGAAGAAGAACGTCGCGTTGTTGTCGTCGGGCGAGCCGGCGAAGACCTCGATGTTGAACGGGCCCTTGCCCTGCGCGAGGCCGAGCTTGTCGACGATGTAGTTCGCCTGAAGCACGCCGACCTTGAAGTTGTCGAACGTCGCGTAGTAGTTCACGTTCGCGGTGCCGCGGATCAACCGGTCATAGCTGACCACGGGGATCTTGGCGTCGGCAGCGCGCTGCAGGATGTCGGTCAGCGACGAGGCGTCGATGGGCGCGATCACCAGCACCTTGACGCCCTTGGTGATCATGTTCTCGATCTGCGACACCTGGTTCTGCACCACGTCGTCGCCGTACTGCAGGTCGGTGTCGTAGCCGAGCTTCTTGAACTGCTCGGACATGTTGTTGCCGTCGGCGACCCAGCGCTCGGACGACTTCGTCGGCATCGCGATGCCGACCGTGCCGGTGTGCTGGCCCCCGCTCGGGGTGGCTTCTGGGGTCGTCGAGCGACCGCAGCCTGCGCTCGCGAGCGTGGCCACCACGGCCAACGCGCCCACTGCTCGAATGAAGCCTTTGCGCATGAGAACCTTCCGGTTGATTCCTCGTCCTGGCGCCTCTGAGCGCGCCGCGGGGCCCACGATGTGAGCGTTAACAATTGGCCATCTTGTGATGCCGCTCACGCCTTTGTCAAGCCTTCGGGCGGATCGAATGTGAGCGCTAACAAATGATTGACAGGTTCGGAATGTTAGCGCTAACATCCCCCAGCGTGTAACGCCGGTCACATCGTCTCCCGCATCCCTGCGGTTTGCCGAACCGTGGCGGCACAGGCTGACCTCGGCATTCTGAGACATCGAAGGAGATGTTGTGAAAAGGGTTCTAACTGCGGTGATGGCCATCGCGACGGTAGGTGTGCTGGCGGCGTGCGGTAGCGGAAAGGCGCCGGGCGGCGAGGCGTCCGCCGGCGGCCAGCTCACCATGGGCTTCTCCCAGGTGGGCGCCGAGAGCGGGTGGCGGACGGCCAACACGACGTCCATCAAGGATGCGGCCAAGGCCGCCGATGTCGACCTCAAATTCTCCGACGCCAACGGCGAGCAGGAGAAGCAGATCTCGGCGATCCGCTCGTTCGTGCAGCAGCGCGTCAAGGTGATCGCGTTCAGCCCCGTGGTGCGCACCGGCTGGGACGCGGTCCTGCTCGAGGCCAAGAACGCGGGCATCCCCGTCATCCTCACCGACCGCGCGGTCGACACCCAGGAGAAGGACGTCTACAAGACATTCCTCGGTGCGGACTTCATCCAGGAAGGCAAGTGGGCGGGCGAGTGGGTGGTGAAGCAGTTCGCGGCTGCCCCGGGACCGGTCAACATCGTCCAACTCGAGGGCACCACCGGGTCCGACCCCGCCCTGGAACGCAGCTCGGGCTTCTCCGACGCCATCAAGGCGAACCCCAACCTCAAGGTGATCGCCTCCCAGAGCGGCGACTTCACCCGCTCCGGCGGCAAGCAGGTGATGGAGGCGTTCCTGAAGGCCAACCCGAAGATCGACATGGTGTTCGCGCAGAACGACGACATGGCGCTCGGCGCGATGGAAGCCATCGAGGCCGCCGGTCTGAAGCCGGGCACGGACATCAAGATCGTGGCCATCGACGCCACGCACGACGGCATGCAGGCACTCGCCGACGGCAAGCTCAACTTCATCGTGGAATGCAACCCGCTGCTCGGCCCCGAGCTGATGGATCTCGCGAAGAAGGTCGTCGCCGGTGAGTCGGTTCCGGACCGTGTCGTGACCCCGGACCAGACCTTCGATCAGCAGCAGGCGGCCGCGGCGCTGCCCGACCGCAAGTACTGACCAACGGACTGTCGATGCCGCCCGGGCTCCCCTGGTCCACACCCAACGGCCCGGGTGGCATCGACCAATTCCGGTGACCAACTCCGGCGACCAACACCGGCGACCAACACCGGCGACCAACACCGAAGGATCCTCCGATGACCACACCACCCGCCGGGGCCGCTGACGACCCCGTGGTCGTGATGCGGAACGTCACCATCGACTTTCCCGGCGTCAAGGCACTCGACGGCGTCGACTTCCGTCTGCTGCCCGGCGAGATCCATGCGTTGATGGGGGAGAACGGCGCCGGTAAGTCGACGCTGATCAAGGCGCTCACCGGGGTCTACGACATCGACTCGGGAAGCATCGCGGTCGACGGCGTCGAGCAACGGTTCAGCGGCACGCGGCAGGCGCAGGACGCCGGCATCAGCACCGTCTACCAAGAGGTCAACCTCTGCGCCAATCTGACTGTGGCCGAGAACATTCTGCTGGGCCGTGAGCCCCGCCGCCTCGGCCGGATCGACTACCGCGCGATGAACTCCTCCGCCACCGAACTGCTCGGCGAGCTCGACCTGACCATCGATCCGAGGTCCACCCTCGGCGCCCACCCGATCGCCGTCCAGCAGCTCGTCGCCATCGCGCGCGCCACCGCGGTCTCCGCCCGCGTGCTGATCCTCGACGAACCGACGTCCAGCCTCGACGCCGACGAGGTCGCCGAACTGTTCCGGGTGATGCGCCGCCTGCGTGACGGCGGCACCGCGATCCTGTTCGTGTCGCACTTCCTCGACCAGGTGTACGAGATCTCCGATCGAATGACGGTGCTGCGCAACGGTCGTCTGGTCGGGGAGTATCCGACGGCCGCGCTGGACAGGGTCGAGCTGGTGGCGGCGATGCTCGGCCACGAGCTCGACCTGCTCGAGGAGATCGAGGACACCCTAGCCGCCGCAGCCGCCGCGGCACCAAGACCGACCAGACGGTGCTCAGCGCGCAGGGCATCGGCCGCAAGCCCCGGGTGCATCCGATGGATCTCGACGTTCACCGCGGGGAGGTCGTCGGCCTGGCCGGGCTGCTCGGCTCCGGTCGAACCGAGCTGGCGCGGCTGCTCTTCGGCGCCGACCGCGCCACCAGCGGACGGATGCTGGTCAACGGCAAGCCGGCCACGTTGCGCTCGCCACGTGCGGCCATCGCCAAGGGGCTCGCCTTCTCCTCGGAAGATCGCAAGGGCGAGGGCATCATTGGCGACCTCAGCGTGCGCGACAACCTGATCCTGGCGCTGCAGGCCCGCCGCGGGTTCGCCCGCCCGCTGTCCAAGAAGATCAAGGACGACCTGGTGGATCGCTACACCGAGGCCCTCGACATCCGGCCGAGGAACCCCGCCATGCTGGTGAAGAACCTCAGCGGCGGCAATCAGCAGAAGGTGCTGCTGGCGCGGTGGCTCATCACCGAACCCCAACTCTTCATCCTCGACGAACCGACCCGCGGAATCGACGTCGGCGCCAAGGCGCAGATCCAGAAGCTCGTCGCCGACCTGGCCGTCGACGGAATGGGCGTGGTGTTCATCTCCGCCGAGCTCGACGAGGTCGCCAGGATCAGCGACCGCATCGCGGTGCTGCGGGACGGGCACTGCGTCGCGCAGGTCGGCTCGGACCGCACGGTCAAGGAACTCACCGCCCTCATCGCAGGAGGAGGGGAGTGATGATCAAGAGACTCGCTGCGTCGCCACTGATCTGGCCCGCGCTGGCGCTCATCGCCCTGCTGGTCGTGAACGTCATTGTCACACCGAGCTTTCTGAGCATCCGCATACAGGACGGTCACCTGTTCGGCAGCCTGATCGACATCCTCCGCAACGGCGCTCCCACGATGCTGGTCGCGCTGGGCATGACCCTGGTGATCGCCTCCCGCGGCATCGACCTCTCGGTCGGCGCCGTCGTCGCCGTCAGCGGTGCGCTCGCGTGCGCCCACATCGCCGCCTCCGCCGACCCGGCGAGCGCAGGCACGGTCGTCACCGCGATGGGAATCGCCCTCGCCGCCGCGGTCGGGCTCGGCCTGTGGAACGGAATGCTGGTCTCGGTGTTCGGAGTTCAGCCGATCATCGCGACACTGGTCCTGTTGACGGCGGGTCGCGGGATCGCGCTGCTGATCACCGACGGCCAGATCGTCACGGTCACCAGCGCATCCGTTCAAGATCCTCGGCGCCGGGTTCGCGTTCGGCCTTCCGGTGGCGATCCTGGTGAGCCTGTCGGTGTTCGCGCTCGTCGGATTGCTGACCCGGCGCACCGCGCTCGGCATGCTGCTGGAATCGGTCGGCATCAACCCGGAGGCCAGCAGGCTGGCCGGAGTGCGCCACCGGACCATCGTCTTCGCCGTCTACGTCTTCTGCGCGCTGTGCGCCGGGATCGCCGGACTGATGATCGCGTCGAACATCTCGGCCGCCGACGCCAACAACGCAGGCCTGTGGATCGAGATGGACGCCATCCTGGCCGTCGTGATCGGCGGCACCTCGTTGTTGGGTGGGCGCTTCAGCCTGACCGGAACCATCCTCGGCGCCTTGATCATCCAGACCCTGACCACCACGGTGTACACCGCGGGGATCACACCGGAGACCACCCTGGTGTTCAAGGCGTTGGTCGTGATCGCCGTCTGTCTGCTGCAGGCGCCGAAGTTCCGCGCGTTGTTGTCCCGACGACGGTCCAAGCCCACCTCGCCCACGCCCACCCCGGACACCTCGGATCTGACGGGTGCGCAGCCTCTTTCGATCCCCGACTTGACATTGAACCAAGCACCGCCTGCGTCCGAGATGGCCACGAAGTGAGCACACCATGAGCGTCCAGACCGCCACGCGGCCCCGCGTCGACACCACCGAACTCCTGCGGCGGGTACGGGGCCGCTACCTGTCGCCGATCGCCTCGCTGGTGCTGTTCGTGATCATGTTCGCCGCCGTCATCGGCCGCTACGACTTCGCCAGCCCCACCCAGGTGTTCCTGAACCTGTTGGTGGACAACGCCTATCTGATCGTCCTCGCGGTCGGCATGACGTTCGTGATCCTCACCGGCGGCATCGACCTCAGCGTCGGATCGGTGGTCGCCCTGTCCACGGTCATCGTCGCCACCACGTTGAAGGCCGGGTGGCCGATGCCGCTGGCCGTCGGCACGGTGCTGGTGGTGGGACCGCTCCTCGGGCTGATGATGGGTCTGGTCATCGAGTACTTCGACGTCCAGCCCTTCATCGTGACCCTTGCCGGCATGTTCCTGGCCCGCGGACTGTGCTACGTGATCAGTGTCGACACGCTGCCGATCAACGATCCCACGCTGCGGGCGTTCGGCCTGAACTATGTATATCTGTACGAGGACAAGTTCATCCGCTGGACCGTCGTGATCGCGCTCGTCGTGGTGGTGGTCGCGGTCTACGTGCTGCACGAGACCCGGTTCGGCCGCACGGTGTACGCCGTCGGCGGCAACCGGCAATCGGCACAGTTGATGGGGCTCAACGCTTCCCGGGCGCGGGTGTCGGTCTATGCGATCAGCGGGCTCTGCGCGTCACTGGCGGGGCTCCTGCTCGCCGTGCAGAAGTTGTCCGGGTACAGCCTCAACGGCATCGGTCTTGAACTCGACGCCATCGCGGCGGCGGTGATCGGAGGCGTCCTGCTGTCCGGCGGGGTGGGGTTCGTCCTCGGCTCGCTGATCGGCGTGCTGGTTCTCGGCACCATCGAAACGTTCGTCACGGCGGAGAACCTCGACTCCTACTGGACCCGGATCATGACCGGCGTCCTGCTGCTGATGTTCGTACTCGTTCAGCGACTACTGGTGAGGAGACCTGGATGAGTAGCCATCCCATGCACCCCATGGCGCCGAAGCCGGTGATGGCCGACGTCGCAAAGCTGGCAGGCGTGAGCCACCAGACGGTCTCGCGGGTGATCAACGGCTCGCCGAGCATTCGGCCCGCGACCAAGGCCCGTGTCGAACAGGCCATCGAGGAACTCGGCTACCGGCCCAACACCGCGGCGCGCGCCCTGGTGACGCGGCGCTCCGGAATCATCGGGATCGTCGGCACCAACAGCGCGCTGTTCGGCCCGGCCAGCATCCAGCGGTCCGTGCAGGAGGCCGCCCGCGCCGCCGGCTACTTCTCCAGCCTGGTGCCCCTTCCCGAGGTGACCGTCGAGGAACTGCGCAGCGCCATCGACCACCTCGCCCGCCAATCGGTCGAGGCCATCGTGATGATCGCCGCGCGGGCGGACGCCCTCGCCGTCGTGCACTCGGCTGACGCCGGCCTTCCGCTGATCGTGGTCGAAGGCGACCTGTCGGGTCGCGGACTCAGCGTCGGCGTCGACCAGATCGACGGTGCGCGCCAAGCCACCCAACACCTCATCGACCTCGGGCACCGCGCCATCTACCACGTCGTCCGGCCCGATGGGCTGGACCGAGGCAGAGGGGCGCCTCACCGGCTACGAGGACGCCATGCGCGCCGCGGGGCTGCGCCCCCCTGGCGCCCTTCGAGGGCGACTGGAACCCGGCCCGCGGCTACGAGCTCGGGCGCGAACTGGCGAAACGTGCGTGACATGACAGCGGTTTTCGTGGCCAACGACCAGATGGCCATCGGGGTGCTGCACGCGTTCGCCGAGGCGGGGCTGAGGGTCCCGGACGACGTCAGCGTCGTCGGGTTCGACGACATCCCGGAAGCCGGCTACCTCAACCCCGCGCTGACCACCGTCCGGCAGGACTTCCAGGCCATCGGCCAGAAGGCCATCGACCTGGTCACGGCCACCCTGGACGGTTCGACCACCAGCGTGCCGTTGCTTCCCCCCGAACTGATCATCCGCGACAGCACGGCACCGCACGAGGAGACTCCATGAGCAGCGAGAAGTACACCATCGGCGTGGATTTCGGCACACTGTCGGGGCGCGCGCTGGTGGTGCGGGTCGATGACGGCCACGAACTGGCCAGCGCCGAACACGCCTACACGCACGGCGTGATCACCGACTCGCTGCCGGGTTCCGACGTCCGGCTGCCCGCGCAGTGGGCGCTGCAGGTGCCCCAGGACTACGTCGACGTGCTGCGCAACGCGGTGCCGCAGGCCATCGCGAGGGCCGGCGTCGACCCCGCCGACGTGATCGGCATCGGCACCGACTTCACCGCGTGCACCATGGTGCCCGTGCTGCGCGACGGCACGCCGCTGTGCGAGCTGGACCGGTTCGCCGACCGGCCGCACGCCTACGCCAAGCTGTGGCGGCACCACTCGCCGCAACCGCAGGCCGACCGCATCAATGCCGTTGCCGCCCAACGCGGTGAGTCGTGGCTGCCGCGGTACGGCGGCCTGATCTCCAGTGAATGGGAGTTCGCGAAGGCCCTGGAGATCCTGCAGCAGGATCCGGAGGTGTACGGGGCGATCGAGCGCTGGGTCGAGGCCGCCGACTGGATCGTGTGGCAACTGTGCGGGACCTACGTGCGCAACGCGTGCAGCGCGGGCTACAAGGGCATCCGCCAGGACGGCCAGTACCCGTCGCGGGAGTTCCTCGCCGCGGTGGCACCCGACTTCGCCGACTTCGTCGCCGACAAGCTCGACCATCCCATCGGCCAGCTCGGCGACCGGGCCGGATCGCTCACGGCGCAGGCAGCCGAATGGACCGGGCTCCCCGAGGGCATCCCCGTCGCCGTCGGCAACGTCGATGCCCACGTCACCGTCGCGGCGGCCGACGCGCTGGAGTCGGGACGCCTGGTGGCGATCATGGGAACGTCGACGTGTCACGTGATGAACTCGGATCAGCTGAGTGACGCGCCAGGCATGTGCGGCGTGGTCGACGGCGGAATCGTCCGCGACAGTTGGGGATACGAAGCCGGGCAGTCCGGCGTCGGCGACATCTTCGGCTGGTTCGTCGACAACTGCGTCCCGGAGAGCCATCACGTCGCGGCCCGCGAGCGCGGGCTGTCGCTGCACGAACACCTGACCGATCTCGCGGGCAAACAGCGCGTCGGTGAGCACGGGCTGGTCGCGCTGGACTGGCACAGCGGGAACCGTTCGGTGCTGGTCGATCACGAGCTCTCCGGCGTCATCATCGGGCAGACCCTGAAGACCACGTGCGTCGACATGTACCGGGCGCTGCTGGAGGCCACGGCGTTCGGCACGCGGATGATCGTCGAGACGTTCGTCGACAACGGGCTCCCGGTCACCGAGCTGGTCGTGGCCGGTGGGCTGCTGAAGAACGAGCTGCTGATGCAGATCTACGCCGACGCCGTCGGACTGCCGCTGTCGACCGTGCCGTCGGCGCAGGCGCCCGCGCTCGGCTCCGCCATCCACGCGGCCACCGCCGCAGGCGCGTTCGGCGACGTCCGCGCTGCCGCCAAGCAGATGGGTAGGCGAATCCACAACGCCTACAAGCCGATTCCCGAAAACGTCGCGGCCTATGACAAGCTCTACCGCGAGTACGTGGCGGCCCACGACTGGTTCGGCCGCGGCAACGACATGATGCGCCGGCTGCGGCGCATCGGATCCCAAGACACCAACGGAGCCTTGCAATGACGATCACTTCCGAGACCGACCGCGTCATCGGGCGGTTGCGCCAAGAGGTGTGCGACCTGCACGCGCAGCTGACCCGCTACGACCTGGTCATCTGGACGGCGGGCAACGTGTCCGCGCGCGTGCCCGACCGCGACCTGATGGTGATCAAGCCGTCCGGCGCCGACTACGACTCGCTGACCGCCGACGACATCGTGGTGTGCGACCTGCACGGCAACCTCGTCGACGGTCGACCTCGCCGCCGTCGTCGGACACCGCCGCCCACGCCTACGTGTACCGGCACATGCCCGAGGTCGGCGGTGTCGTGCACACGCACTCCACCTACGCCACCGCGTGGGCCGCCCTCGGCGAGCCGATCCCGTGCGTGCTCACGATGATGGCCGACGAGTTCGGCGGCGACATCCCGGTCGGCCCGTTCGCGCTGATCGGCGACGACTCGATCGGCCGCGGCATCGTGGAAACCCTGCGGGACAGCAGATCTCCCGCCGTGCTGATGCGCAACCACGGGCCGTTCACCATCGGCCGCACCGCGCGCGACGCCGTGAAGGCGGCGGTCATGGTCGAGGACGTCGCACGCACCGTGCACGTCAGCAGGCAACTCGGCACGGCAGCCCCCATCGATGCGGGCGACGTCACCGCACTGTTCGAGCGTTACCAGAACGTGTACGGCCAACCAGGCCGGAACACCGACACCCTCCAGGAGAACCAGCGATGATCGCGTCCCGACTCGTCACCAGCCAGGTCTGGCTGATCACGGGCAGCCAGTCCATGTACGGACAGGACATCCTCGACCAGGTGGCCGATCAGTCGCGTCAGATCGCGGAGCGGCTCGGCGCGAGCAGCGAGATCCCGGTCGAGGTCCGTTGGCTCCCCGTCGTCACCAGCTCCGACGAGATCGCCCGGGTGCTCGGCGAAGCGAACGCCAGCCCCGACTGCATCGGCGTGATCGCCTGGATGCACACGTTCTCGCCGGCGAAGATGTGGATCCGCGGGCTCAAGACGCTGCACAAGCCGCTTCTGCACCTGCACACCCAGTTCGGCGTCGAATTGCCTTGGCAGAGCATCGACATGGACTTCATGAACCTCAACCAGGCCGCGCACGGCGACCGTGAGTTCGGCTACATCCAGTCGCGGCTGTCGACGTCACGCAAGACGATCGCCGGCCACGTCAGCGACCCGCGCACCCGCGGGCGGATCGGCTCCTGGGTGCGCGCGGCGCTCGGCCACGCCGAGTTGTCGAAGCTGAAGATGGCGCGATTCGGGGACAACATGCGCGGCGTCGCCGTCACCGAGGGCGACAAGGTCGAGGCCGAGGCGCACTTCGGCGCGTCGATCGACACCTACGGCGTCAACGACCTGGTCGAGGTCGTCGAGCTGGTGCGTCCCGCGGACGTCGACAAGCTGGTCGCCGAATACGAGCACACCTACCGGGTGGCCCCCGAGTTGCAGGCGGGCGGCGACCGGCACGCATCGCTTCGGCAGGGCGCGCAGATCGAACTGGGCCTGCGGAAGTTCCTGCAGGATGGCGGGTTCCACGCGTTCACCACGAACTTCGAGGACCTCGGCGGGCTGCGTCAGCTGCCGGGGCTGGCCGTGCAGCGCCTGATGGCCGACGGCTACGGGTTCGGCGGCGAGGGCGACTGGAAGACCGCGATGATGCTGCGCACGGTCAAGGTGATGGCCGAGGGCCTGCCCGGTGGCACCTCGTTCATGGAGGACTACACCTACGACCTGACCGCGGGTCAGCGAACGCATCCTCGGCGCGCACATGCTCGAGGTCTGCCCGAGCATCGCCGCCGATGTCCCGACCCTGGAGATCCATCCGCTGGCGATCGGCGGTCGCGAAGATCCCGTCCGGCTCAGGTTCACCGCCGCCCCCGCCGACGCGGTCATCATCGGAATCTGCGACATGGGCTCCCGATTCCGGCTGGTGGCCAACGAGGTCCGGGTCGTCGAGCCGACGGCGGCGCTGCCGAACCTTCCCGTCGCATGCGCCGTGTGGGAACCGCTGCCGTCCTGGTCCACCTCGGCGGAGGCCTGGCTGATGGCCGGGGCGCCGCACCACACCGTGCTCACCACGGCGGTCGGCACCGAGACCATCGACGACCTCGCCGCGATGACGGACACCGAACTGCTCGTCATCGACGCCGATACCACCGTCCGGGGCTTCCAGCACGAGCTCAAGTGGAACGATGTGTATCACCACGTTGCCGCAGGCCTGTAGAAGGAGACTGAACCGTTGATCGCCGCCCGCTTGCACGCCGTCGGGGACCTGCGCGTCGGTGCCGAAGCCGATCCGGGGGACCCGCCACCCGGCTGGTCCCTGGTCGCGGTGACCTCGGTGGGGATCTGCGGCTCCGATCTGCACTGGTTCACCGACGGCGGCATCGGCGAGATCCGGATCGAGCATCCCGTCGTGCCCGGCCACGAGTTCGCGGCGGTGGCGGTCACCGGTCCGCACGCCGGGCGCCGGGTGGCCGTGGACCCCGCCATCCCGTGTGAGTCCTGCGAGATGTGCCGGGCGGGCTATCAGAATCTGTGTCCCACGGTGCAATTCGCCGGGCACGGCATGCTGGACGGCGCCATGCAGGAACAGCTGCTGTGGCCCGACCACCTGCTGTTCCCGCTCCCCGACGAGATCAGCGACGACGGCGGCGCCCTGCTCGAACCGCTCGGCGTCGCGATCCACGCGGTGGGGCTCAGTCACCTGCGGCCGGGATCCGACGTGCTGGTGGTCGGCGCCGGGCCCGTCGGGGTGCTCGCGTCGCAGGTGGCGCGCCAATCCGGGGCGGCAAGGGTCTTCGTCGTGGAACCCCTCGAGCATCGCAGGGCCTCGGCGCTGCGCGGCGGTGCCGACGGGGTCTGGGCGCCCGAGCATGCCGTGGACGCGGCGCTCGAGGCGACGGCAGGCCGGGGTGTCGACGTCGTGATCGAGATGGCGGGTGCGGACGCCGCGATCGACATCGCCGTCGAGGCCATTCGGCCTGGTGGCCGCGTCGTGCTCGGAGGCATTCCCTCCGATGACCGTTCGTCGTTCCCCGCCGGGACGGCCCGCAGGAAGGGGCTGACGTTCACGATGGTGCGGCGGATGAACGCCACCTACCCGCGCGCGATCGAATTGGCCAGCAGCGCAATCGATCTCGACCAGTTGGTGTCCGACCACTATCCGCTGGCCGAGGCGCCGAAGGCCTTCGCCACGGCCGCCGAGCGGCACGGCGACAAGGTGGTCATCCGCGTCTCGACGTCGTGACCGGTTACTTCAACCGCACCATTCGCGTCGTCGAACTCTCGTCCAGCTCGACGACGTCCGACCGGGACCGCAGGAAGTCGCTGAAAGACCGGAAGCCGAGCGACTTTTCGCTGAACGACGGGTCCATCCGCTTCATCTGAGCCTTGACCGCCGAGTTGTGCAGCCAGTCGGCGTCGTCCTTCTCCAAACCGATCTGCAGGGCGCGCTTGAGCAGCCCGGTGGCCGTGGCCTGCGGGTCGGGTTCCTCCGGCTCCTCGTTGTCGGCGGGCCGTGCCGCACGCCTGCGCTTCTTCGGTGGGGCAGCGGCCTCGGTCCCGGCTTCGGTCTCGGCCTCTGCGGGTTCGGGATTCGGCTCGAACACCGGCACCCCTGGCAGCGCGTCGTAGATGACGAACTCGTCGCACGCCGCCGCCAGCGACTTGCTCGACGAGCCGGCCACCCCGATGCCCACCACGTACCGGCCGAGCCGCTTGCAGCGCTGCGCCAACGCGATGTAGTCGGAATCACCCGCGACGATCACCACGTGGGTGAGGTCCGGTAGCCGGAACATGTCCTCGACGGTGTCGACGGCCAGCCGGATGTCGGCGCCGTTCTTGCCGTAGGCGGCGGCCGGGAAGAGCTGCACGAGGTCGACGGCGCGGCCAACCAGCTGCCCGCGGTAGGCGGCGTTCAGATCGGCCGACCAGTCCGCGTACGCGCGGGTGAGCACCAGCGTGCCGAACGACGAGGCGAAGTCGATGATGGCGCCGACGTCGACGGTGGCCCGGTCCAGCCGATCCGGGTGCTGGTCGAGCCCCTTCGACTTGTCGCGCTGAAACGAGTTACGCCCGTTCACCTGGTCGTACCGCGAAATCACGATGTTGTCGAAGTCGAGGTAGACCGCGACGCGGGTGGTACTGGCGTCCGTCATGGGCTCAGTGTGCGCCGTGCCGGGTGCGGGCGCGCCGGACGGCCTCGTCGACCAGCCGCTCCGCGACCACGTTGAGTTTGAGGTTGTCGGCCTGGCTCAGCTTGGCGAGCCGGTCGAACGCCTCCTCCGCGCGTGGCGCCGGAGCGGCTGCGGATGATGCCGATCGCCTGATCGATGACCGCGCGCGAGCTCAGGGCCCGCTGCAGCCGGTCGGTGCGCTCCTGGGCCGTCGCGAGCAGCTGCGCGTTGTACACCGACACCGCGGCAGGTCGCGGCGAACTGCGCACCCAGCTGAACCGCATGCTCGGTGAACGCGTCGCGCTTGTGGGCGTACGCATTGATCGCGCCGATCACCTGGTCGGCGATCATCAGCGGCAACGCCAGCACGGAGTGCACGCCCATGCGGGCCACGTGGCCGCGGAAGTGCGGCCAGCGTTCGTCGCTGCCGATCGATCCGCTGACCGTGGGCCGGTGCGTCCGCATGCACGTCACGCACGGCCCCTCGTTGAGCACCTCGTACTGGAGGTCGTCGATGTCGCGGACGAACTGTGGGGTGGCGGCCCATACCCGCGCGCCCGCGATGCCGTGTTCGGGGTCGATCAACGTCACGCCTGCGCCGTCGACGCCGGGGATGGCCTGAAGCGCGAACTCGGCGACGTCACTGAGCAGCTCGCTGACGCCCGTGGCCCCGGCCACGATCTTGGCCACTCCGTTCAGGCCGCGGAGCAGGTCGACCTCGTCGGCCTCGAGTTGTGCGGGCGACAGATCAGAATCCGGCGGCGATTCGCGGCCGGGTTGGGCGTCGTAGTGGGGCATAGCCCTCCCTTCTGGGCGGCGGCGCAGGAACCACCGATCAGCGCAGACGAGTGGCGTCGGTGCCAACTTACCCGGCGCTGGACACGAAAAAGGCCTACCCGCGGATGCGCGAGGTAAGCCTATTTCGGTTAGACGACGAGCGGCATGGCGTGGGCACGCCGCAGCTTGCCCGACGGGGTCTTCGGGATCATGCCGGGCTCGAGGACCACCACGTTGCGCGGCCGGACGTCCACCTCGGCGACCACCTCGTGCGCCACCTGCCGCTCGATGCGCCGAACCTCCGCGGGGTTCTCGTAATCCTTCGACTCCACGGCGACGGCGAAGCTCTCCCGCGACTGCCCGGCATCCAGCCGCACCGCGACGGCGCAGCCCGACCGCACGCCGGACACCCGGGCGGCGGCCCGTTCGATGTCGGTGGGGTAGACGTTGCGCCCGGCCATGATGATGACGTCCTTGACCCGGCCGCACACCACCACGTTGTCGGTTTCGGTGAGATAACCCAGGTCGCCGGTGTCGTACCAACCGTCGGCGTCCTGCGCCCCGATGAAGCCTGCCGCCGTGGTGTAGCCGATGGTCACCGGTTCGCCCCTGACCTGCAGGACGCCGACCGCGCGGTGGGGCAGCACGCTGCCGTCCTCGGCGATGACGCGGATCTCCAGGCCCTTGAGCACGCGGCCGAGCGAAACCAGCCGCCGGGTGTTGCCGCGGGTCGCGGGCACCGCGCGGTGCAGCACGGCCAGCAGGTCGGCGTCCACCTCGTCGACGACCATGCCCCCGCCGGACTCCGAGAACGACACCGCGACGGTGGTCTCGGCCATGCCGTAGGCGGGCAGGATGGCGCCGGGCCGCAATCCGAACGGCGCACCGGCGTCGACGAGGTCCTCGACGTCGGCGGGCTCGACCTGCTCGGCGCCCGACAGGGCCCAGCGCAGCGAGGAGAGGTCGAACTGGCCCGGCGTGGCCTGCCTGCGCAGCCGCTTGGCGAACAGGGTGTAGGCGAAGTTGGGCGCCGCGGTCATGGTGCCCTTGTACTTGTCGATGAGCTTGGCCCACAGCAGGGTGTCGCGCAGGAAGTCCATCGGCGTGACCTTGACCAGCTCCGTGCCGAAGTACATCGGCACGGTGAGGAAGCCCGTCATGCCCATGTCGTGGAAGCACGGCAGCCAGCTGACGATGACGTCGGTCTCCGGGTCGACTTCCGCTCCGATGAACATCGCCTCGGCGTTGGACACCACATTGCGGTGACTGATCTGGACGGCCTTCGGCGAACCGGTCGAACCGGATGTCAGCTGCATCAGGGCGATGTCGTCGTCATCGGTGTCGATGGGATCCGTCGGTGGGCCCTGCAGGAGTTGCTCGATGGTGACCACGTTCAAGCCGAGCTGCCGCAGTAGCGGCTCGGCGGGCATGAACGGATCGGAGATGACGACCGCCGTGGCGCCGATCATCGCGATGACCGCGGTGGTCTCCTCGGCCCAGCGTTGCAGGTCGGTGCGCGGGGTCGGCTGATGCAGCATGGTCAGGCTCGCGCCGCGCATCCAGATGCCCTGTGCGGTCGGGGCGATCTCCACGGGCGCGCCGGCGAGCACTGCGACGGCGTCACCGTGCTGGACACCGGCTGCGGCAAGGCCGCCCGCGATCCGCCGTGCGCGTTCGTGGACCTCGGCCCAGGTATGTCGGACCGGGGCATCGGGCTCGCCGGTGACCATGCCCTTCTTGCTCGACTGAGCGTTGCTGAACATCGTGTCGGTGAATCGACTCACGACAATCCCCCTGACGTCGCCGCGGGTGCGGCATGGCTTGGACTGTTGCATTGATCAGGCGCCTGCGACACGCGGCGCGCTTGCACTAGTGAGGTAGTAATCAACTCGAGATCGTTTTGGTTACCTGGCGCCGCGAACCGGACACGACGCAGCGAGGTATGGCGGGTGCTGGGCGTCGCGGTAACCGCTGAATACGCAGCCAAGGGACTCCGTCATTCGTGAGCACAACCGTTCATCGAAGGTCGGCCTACGTCTGTACTAGAGCGGCGCTCTCAACGGGGACTTTTACGTCGCCGCCGTGACGGGTCCGGGTGGCTGGGGTGTCAACCGGCTATGACCGTACCGTGCCAGCAAGCACTGGTGCAGCAATTGAACGTGAAATTGACGTCTTGAGATCTCGTCGTAACGCGATTGCCGCCGAAGAAATGCCTGGTGGCAGGCTATTGCGGGTGCCGCTGGAGAATCTCCGGCGTCGGTGGATCTACCAGGTCGTCAAAATCGTGATGCTTCTTGATATAGGCGGAAACCATCGGGCACACCGCCACGATGCGCAGCCCGTCGGCGCGCGTCGCGGCCAATGCCTCGGCAATTACCGCGGTGCCGAGGCCGCGTCCACCGAATTCGTCGTCGACCTGTGTGTGATAGAACACCCGCTGCCCATCACGCTCGGTAAATGCGGCCATCCCCACCGTCTTTCCCTCCACGTCGATACTGAATTCGTGGGGTTTCTGCGACACGGTGACGGGGGCGCCGGTCTTATCGGTCAGCGTCATGGCGTTCCTCTCGCTGCGTACGATCGACGCTGCCGACATTACCCGCCGACGCAGGCCCGACCCGGAGGCGTGATGGACACCGAGCACATCCACATCGACAAACAGTCGCCCGAGGCCTATCAGGCGCTGGTCGACGTCTCGACCGCCGTCGCGAGGACGGCCCATAACGCCGGCCTGCCCCGCGCACTCGTCGAACTGGTCAACGTGCGGGTGTCGCAGATCAACGGCTGTCCGTCCTGCCTGGAGGTGCACAACCGCCGCGCCGTGACGGCCGGGGTCACCGACAAGCAGCTGGCGACGCTGTCGGTCTGGCGCGACACCGAGCTGTTCGACGAGCATCAGCAGGCCGCGCTGCGACTCGCCGAGATCACCACCACCCTGCCCGATCACGACACCGCCGAACGCGAATACGCCCGCGCCAGAAAGGTGTTCACCGACGACCAACTGTCCGCGGTGATCTGGGTGGCGACCGCGATCAACGCGTTCAACCGGGTGTCGATTCTGAGCAGGCACCCGGTCAAGCCGTAGGCGGTCGGCGTTTCGCGTACGACACCGCACACTCGCGGCCAAGCGCCAACCCCTACTGGCGCGCCATCGCCAGGTTGAACCGTTCCTCGGGCGTGATGAGGTGGTCGTGGCTGTCCTCGCCGATGTCGAGCTGCACCCACTCGATCTCTCCGGTGAAGCGGTTGCCGGTCGGCCCGTAGTCCGGTGACGCGGGCGACCCGGTGTCGGAGCCGACGTCGCAGGCCTCGTCGGCGGAATAGCCCATCGGAATCGTCTGCTCGACGCGGCCCTTGCCGACCGCCTTGCCGTCGTAGAACAGCGTGACGTCACCGCCCTTGGCCAGGCCGCCGCCGTCGTAGCCGAACTCCATCCGCACCTGATGCTTGCCCGCCGGAATCGGCTTGTCCGCACTGGTGATGTAGTGCTCGATGCCGAAGAAGTTGAAGCAGTACTTGAGCTTTCCCTCGTGCGCGTACAGCGACCAACCGCCGACGCTGCCGCCCTGGGTGATGATGACGCCGTTGGCGCCGGACTCGGGGACGTCGATGTTCGCGGTCACCGAATACGACTTGTTCTTCAGCGTCAGGACGCAGTTCTCGCTGACCCGCATCCTGTCGAACAGCAACTGGGTGTTGCCGCGGATCAGCTGCGGGCGCCCGGCGATGTCGGGGTTGATCCGCTCGAAGCCGCGGTCGTCGAGTGGGACGACGTTGTACTTCACCGCCTCGATCAACCAGAGGCGTTGCAGCTCAGCCAGTTTCGCCGGGTTCTCGGCGGCCAGGTCGTGCGCCTGCGTCCAGTCGTCGGGTCCGTACAGTTCCCACACGTCGTCGTCGAACGGCGGCGGAGTGTCGGCCTTCCACGGGGTGCGGTGCTTGGTGACCGCCGTCCAGCCCTGGTGGTAGATGCCCCGGTTGCCGAACATCTCGAAGTACTGGACCTCGTGGCTCTCGGGCGCCTTGCCGTCGCGCAACGTACGCCAGCATGCTGACCCCCTCCAGCGGCGCCTGCGCGATGCCGTTCACCGCGGCGGGCGCGGGCAGGCCCGCCGCCTCGAGGATGGTCGGCGCGACGTCGATGACGTGGTGGAACTGGTTGCGGACTTCGCCCTTGCGCGCCAAGCCCTTCGGCCAGTGCACGATGGTCCCGTTGCGGGTGCCGCCCCAGTGCGACGCCACCTGCTTGGTCCACTGGTAGGGCGCGCACAGCCCGTGCGCCCAGCCGACCGCGTAGTGGTTGTAGGCATTGGGCGTGCCGAAGTCGTCGATCTTGGACAGCAGGAACTCGGTGGTCTCGATGCCCGGCATGCCGTTGAGCGTGGTCATCTCGTTGAAGCAGCCGTTCAGCGTGCCTTCGGCGGAGGCGCCGTTGTCGCCGATGATGTAGTAGATCAGCGTGTTGTCGAGGAACCCGAGGTCGTCGATGGCGTCGACGACGCGGCCGATCTCGTGGTCGGTCTGCTCCAGGAACCCCGCGTAGATCTCCATCTGGCGGGCCAGCACCGGCTTGAGTTCGTCGGGCATGTCGTCCCAGGACGGGATCTCGTCGTGGCGCTTGGTGAGTTCGGCATCCTTCGGCACCACGCCGAGCTTCTTCTGCTGCTTGAGCGTCTTCTCCCGCAACACATCCCAGCCGTCGTCGAACTTGCCCTTGTACTTGTCCGACCATTCCTTGGACACCTGGTGCGGAGCGTGGGTGGCGCCGGGGGCGAAGTACATGAAGAACGGCTTGTCCGGAACCAGCGCCTTCTGCTGCCGCACCCAGGTGATGGCGCGATCGGCGAGATCCTCGGTCAGCGTGTAGCCCTCCTCGGGCGACTTCGGCGGCTCGACCGCCGTGGTGCCCTCGAACAGTCCGGGGTAGTACTGGTTGGCCTCGCCGCCGACGAAGCCGTAGAAGTACTCGAACCCCGAACCGGTCGGCCACTGGTGGAACGGCCCGGCAGGGGAGACCTCCCACACGGGCACCTCGTGGCACTTGCCGAACTGCGCGGTCGAATACCCGTTGAGCTTCAGGGTTTCCGCGATCGGCGCCTTCTCCTTGGGCCGGATGCTGCAGTTGCCCGGCGCCGACGTGGCCATCTCGGTGATCGCGCCCATGCCGACCGAATGGTGGTTGCGTCCGGTCAGCATCGCCTGGCGGGTCGGCGAGCACAGCGCGGTGGTGTGGAATCGGTTGAGCTTCACCCCACCCGCGGCCAGCCGCTCGGCGACCGGGGTGCTGGCACGGGCCGCCGAAGGCCGAGGAGGCGCCGAAGCCGACGTCGTCGATCAGCACGATCAGCACGTTGGGCGCATCCGCGGGGGGCCGCAGCTCCTTGATGGGCGGGTACTTGGTGTTCGGGTCCTTGGCGTCGTACGTGGTGAGGCCGACGTGCTTGGCGTCGGGGATCGGCAGCTGCTCACGCGCCAGGTGCGGCTCGTTGACCGCCTGCGCGGCAACGGGTTTCGCGGCCTTGGTGGGCGCCGCCTTCTTGACGGTGCTGCCTTCTTGGTGGCGGCCTTCGGGTCGGCCTTCTTCTTCGACGTCTTCGTCATGGTCAGCCTCTCAGTTCACTGTCGCGCCATGGCGACTCGCGCCTCGGCCTTCTTGGCTTCCGCCTCGTCGTGGTCGGGTTTGCCGGACACGTCCACGGTGACCTTGGAGATGGTGCCGGTGAACGGGAACGGCGATGCGTACCGCGTGGACGTCGCCGAGCCCGGGTTGCGACCGACGGCGAAACCGCTGCCCAGCCCCAGTGCCAGCGGCACCGTCACCGCCAGCTCGCCCTGGCCCACCTGCTCACCGTCGACGAAGAGCCTGCCGATGCCGGGCGTGCCTCGGCCTGCCATGAGGTCCGGCGCCCCGGTCGGCTCGAATTCGTAACGCAGCGCGTGCCTTCCGGCGGGGATGGGCCCATCGGAGGACACCTCGAGTTCCTCGGCGCCGACGTAGTTGTGCACGTAGTGCAGCTTGCCGTCCTGAAGGAACAGCACGTAACCGCCGACATTGCTGCCGTGGCACGCCAGTACGCCCTCGTCGCCGTCGGCGAACTCGGCGTCGACCGTGATCGCATGCGCGCGGTTGAGCACCTTGACCGCGACGTTCTCGGGCACGCTCTGGGTGCCGGGGAAGTAGACGTACGTGTCGCGCGGCGCGGCGATCTGCGGCCGCTCGTCGGCGAACCGCATGGTGCCGCGACTGTCCAGCGGCAGCACGTTGTACTTGCCCGCCTCGGTGTACCAGAGCGCGATCATCTCGATCAGCTTCGCGCGCTCCTGCTCGGCCAGGTCGTTGGTCTCCGCGGGATCGACCTCGACGTGGTACAGCTCCCAGCCGGTCGCGTCGAGCTCGCGCAGCTTGTCCTCGGACAGCTCGAGTTGACCGAAGCTCACGCCCGCCTCCGCGAACGACGTGCCGGGGAACGGGCACACCGCGCGCCAGCCGTCGTGATAGATCGCGCGGTGGGCGAACATCTCGAAGTACTGCGTGTGGTGCTTGGTCGCGACGGCGCCGTCGTCGAACGTGTGCGCAAAGCTGACGCCCTCGAGCGCGGACTGGGCCACCCCGCGGAGCTCGGTCGGTGCGTCGATGCCGAGTGACTCGAGCACGGTGGGCACCATGTCGACCGCGTGCGCGTACTGGCTGCGGATCTCGCCCTTCGCCTTGATGCCCTTGGGCCAGTGCACGATGAACCCGTCGGACACGCCGCCGCGGTAGGTCTCCCGCTTCCACCGCCGGAAGGGCGTGTTTCCCGCGAACGTCCAGCCCCACGGGTAGTGGTTGAAGTACTTGGGGCCACCGAGGTCGTCGAGGGCGGCGAGGTTCTGCTCGAGGTCGTCGGGCACGTTGTTGAAGAACTTGTTCTCGTTCACCGAACCGTGCGGTCCGCCCTCGGCGCTGGCCCCGTTGTCCGAGATGACCATGACGATGGTGTTGTCCAGCTGGCCCAGGTCGTCCAGGAAGTCCAGCACCCGTCCGATCTGGTGGTCGGTGTACTCGAAGAATCCGGCGAAGACCTCCATCATCCGGGCGTAGAGCTTGCGCTCGTCGTCCGACAGGTCGGCCCACTGCTGCACGTCGGGATCGTGGCGGGACAGCTCGGCGTCCTCGGCGATGATGCCGAGTTCCTTCTGACGCGCGAACACCTTTTCGCGGTAGGCGTCCCAGCCGTCGTCGAACTGGCCCGCGTACTTGTCGGCCCATTCCTTGGGCACCTGGTGGGGGGCGTGGTTGGCGCCCGTGGCGAAGTACAGGAAGAAGGGCTTGTCCGGTGCCACCTGCTTGAGGTCGGCGACGAACTCGATGGCCTTGTCGGCCAGGTCGACCGACAGGTGATAGCCCTCGTCGGGCGTCTTCGGCGGCTCGACCTGATGGTTGTCGAAGACGAGATCGGGATAGTACTGGTGGGTGTCACCACCGAGGAACCCGTAGTAGCGGTCGAATCCGCGGCCCAGCGGCCAACGGTCGTACGGGCCTGCGGCGCTGACCTGTTCGGCGGGGGTCAGATGCCACTTGCCGACGCAGAACGTCGCGTAGCCGTGGGGGAGCAGCATCTCGGACAGGAAGCCGTTCTGGAACGGGATGGCGCCGTTGGATCCTGGGTAGCCGGTCGAGCCCTCGGTGATGCACGCCATGGCGTTGGAGTGGTGGTTGCGCCCGGTCAACATGCAGGAGCGCGACGGCGAGCACAGCGCGGTGGTGTGCATGTTGGTGTACCGCAGACCGTTCTGCGCGAGCCGGTCCAGATTGGGCGTGTTGATCGGTGCGCCGTAGCAACCGAACTGCCCGTAACCGGTGTCGTCCAGGACGATGTAGACCACGTTCGGAGCACCCGGTTCGGACCGCAGCGGGGCGGGCCAGGCCGGTTCGGACTCGCTGACCGTGCGTCCCATCCGCCCCGGGAAGGTGCTGCCTGGCTTGTACTCGGTCAGGCTCATCGCCCACGTCCTCTCGTCACCGGCGCACCCGAGGCCGGGGAGTACGTCCCCGACGGCGGTGACGGGGCCCCTGAGCCGTCGGGCGAGGCCAGACTATGCCGTCCGCCGCAGGCCGGAAGTCGAATTGATCAAGGGGTGGCTAATTCGGCGGGCCCGTCGGCCGAGGTCGCGAACCCCCGCAAACGCTCCCGCAAACCGGATGCCCGCACCGCCCGTCGCTCGATCGCCGCCCGCACGGACGCCTCGGAACCGACGACCCGCACCTTGACCTTCGCCCGCGTGACCGCGGTGTAGAACAGCTCCCTGGTCAGCAGCCGCGACTCCACCGGCGGCATCAGCACCGTCACCTCGGAGGCCTGCGAACCCTGGCTCTTGTGGATCGTCATCGCGTGCATGGTGTCGAGATCCGGCAGCCGACTGGTCGCGAACGACCGGGGTTCACCGGCACTGGCGATCGCGGCACGCAGACCGTCGTCGCCGGCCACCGCCACACCGGTGTCGCCGTTGTACAGACCCAGCCCGTAGTCGTTGGCCGTCACCAGCACCGGCCGCCCGGCGTACCAGTCCGACCAGATCGGCTCTCCCGTCGACTCGGTGAGCCACCGCTCGACCTGGCGATTCCAGTGCTGCACCCCGTGGGGTCCGCGGCGGTGCGCGCACAGCAGGCGTTGCTCGTCGAGCGTCGCCAGCGCCGCGCGCGCGTCACCGAGGACGGCGGCCTGTCGCAATGCAAGCGCCTGCGGCAGAAGCACTTTGCGCAGCGGAGCCGTCGGGTCCTCGTCGTCGATCCATTCGATGTGGTCGCCGCCGGCCCGCAGCACCTCGATGGCCGTGTCGGCATCGCCGTCGCGGATGGCCGACGCCAGCGCGCCGATCGACTCGCCGAAACGATGGGACGTCTGCAGGGCCACCACCGGCGAGTCCTCGCCTGCGCCAAGACCGTCGACCAGGTCGGCCAGCACCGCACCGGCGTCGACCGAGGCCAACTGATCCGGGTCGCCGACCAGCAGCAGCCGGGATTGCGGGCGCACCGCCTCCAACAGCCTGGCCATCATGGTCAGCGACACCATCGACGTCTCGTCGACCACGATGACGTCGTGCGGCAGCCGGTTGCCGCGATGGTGCCGGAACCGCGACGAGCTGTCCGGGCGGTTGCCGAGCAGGCGATGCAGCGTGGTCGCCTGCAGGCCCGAGAGTCGCCGCTGATCGACGAGTTCCAGCTTGTCGATCTCCAATTGCACCGCCTCCTGCAGGCGGGCCGCCGCCTTGCCCGTCGGCGCGGCCAGGGCGATGCGCAGCCGCGACCCCGACCCCGCCTGCCCGGCGAACAGCGCCAGCAGGCGCGCGACGGTGGTGGTCTTGCCGGTGCCGGGTCCGCCCGTGAGCACCGTGACCCGTTGCGACAGCGCGATTTCCGCGGCGCCGCGCTGCTCCTCGTAGCCGGCCGGGAAGAGCCGTTCGATGTCGGCCGTCACATCGGCTGTGTCGACGGCCCGGCGGGAGACCATCGCCCGCAGGTCGTCGGCGACCTGCTCCTCCTCCCGCCAGTACCGGTCGAGGTAGAGCAGGTGTTCCTGGCGGCGCAGCACGTGCGGCGGCTCGAGAAGCGGACTGGACCATACGGCCTCCAGCCAGTCCTCGATCGCGGGCCAGGGCAGGTCGGCGTCGTCGACCTGGGCTTCGACCGACCGCAGATCCAGGCAGACCGAACCCGCGCGCAACCCCCGCACCACCAGCGCGACGGCGAGCATCACCCGCTCGTCGGTCTCCTTGGCCAAGGCGCTGAGCCGTTGCGCGACAAGCACATCGGCGGAGTCGATGACCGCTGCCTCGTTGAACGCCGCAAGCAGCCCCGAGGCCCCGACGGCCCGACGCCAATTCGCGGTGTCGACCGGCTCGACGGACGTCACGCGGCGGCCCTCCCGGCGTCGAGCAGCTCGGACACCGCGACGATCAGCGACGCAGGAGGCTGCCAGTCGAACACCCCCGCACGATGGCCGTCGACCACCGGGGTGTCCACCCCGCACATGCCACGCACGAACAGGTACAGCACACCGCCGAGGTGGCGATCGGGGTCGTATCCCGGCTGCCGCCAGCGCAGGAAGCGATGCAGCACAACGCTGTACAGCAGTGCCTGCAGGGGGTAGTCGGAGTGCAGCATCGCCTCGACCAGCCGGGCCCGCTCGTAGTCGGCCGACGTCAGGGAGCCGTCGCCGTCGCCCAGCCAGTTCGACTTGTAGTCGACGACCACGTAGCGATGGCCGCCGGGAACACCGCCGTCCGGGAATGCGCAGCACCGCGTCGACGGACCCGTTCAGATACCCGCGCAGCGGCTGGTTGCCCAGCGCGTCGCCCGTCAGCCGCTCGGCGTAGGAGGCAAGCGGGTCGTCGGCGGGCAGGTACTCGGCCACCAGGTCTCCGACGTCGCGCAGGTGGATCCCCGGTGCGGTGGCGCCCATGTCACCGCCGGCCAGCGGAAACTCGAAGTCCATCTCCCGCAGCCGATCTCGCAGACCGATCTGGCGCAGCGTCAGGTCTGCGGCGAGCGGGCCCAGCGGCGTGTCGTGCATCGGCAGGAGCGCGGCGGCCAGCTCGGGCGCAGGCACGTCGACCGGCCACCACACCGAGTGGTCGCGCACGTGCGTCTCCAACTCGGCGGCCAGGTCCGCCGCGAACGGGTCGGCGGTCTCCAGCACCGCGTGCACCAGCGTGCCGAACTTCGCGCCCTTCGGCAGATCGGCCATCGGCGACGGCACGTGCGGCCCGGTCGACGGCTGCAGCAGCGGCAGGTCGCCGACCTCGTCGTCCAGCGCGACCACCTCCGGCTCGCTGCTCACCCCCGACGTCTCCGCCACGCGGATCAGCCCCGAGTACGAGGTGCGGCGCCACGTCGTGTCGATCGAGCGGTGGAAGTGCCTGGCGTCGAGGTTCTTCGGCGCAGGCTCGGCGGGCGGCGGCGGCGCAGGGCGTCAGCACCGACTGCTCGAGCACGGGGCCGCCGGCGGCCTCCCACTGCCGCAGCCGGGCGAGCGCGTCGGCGTCGTTGATCTTGCTTGGCACGCACCTGTTCGGTACGACGGACTCGCCGGGCCCGCCGACCGCGCAGCAGCCGGGAGAGCCCGCCGTTGGGCTCGTCGCGGGCCGGTGACCACCAGGCCACCACCTGGGCCTGCGCCCGGGTCAGCGCGACGTAGGTCAGTCGGCTGTCGTCACCGGCGGACTCCTCGCGGCCCAGCTTCTCGACCTCGCGATAGTCGGGGCTGTCCTTGCCGCCGACGTGCAGGCAGCGGGTGGGGCCGTCGTGGAACAGGATCAGGTCGGGCTCCGGCACCCAGCGGTTGAACGCGAACGGCAGGTACACGATCGGGTACTGCAGACCCTTGCTCACCCACACCGTCATGATCTGCACCGCCGCGGCGTCACTGTCCAGTCGGCGATTCCGCTCGGTGGTTCCGTTGCGGTCCTCACGCTCGGCGCGCAGCCAGTCGCGCAGCGCGGGCAGCGTGTAGTGCTCGCGGTGCGCCGCGTCCTGCAGCAGCTGCGTCATGTGGGCGAGATCGGTCATGTGCCGCTCGCCGTCGCGCCACGACAGCACGCGGTCGCTCATGCCGCGGAGCTGAGCGGCCTCGAAGATCGCCGCGACACCACGCTCGCGGGCGTGGCCGGCCCACTGCCGCAACGTCTCCGTGATCTCGTCGGTCAGCGCGTCACCGCCCTGGACCAGGTCCTGCGCGGTCTTGCCGAAGAACATCGTCGCCGCGGCGGCACGGACCACCCCGGCGCGGTGCGGCTGATCGAACGCCTCCAGCAGCGAGAGCCAGTCGTCGGCCGCCTCCGACGTGAAGATGTCCGAGTCGCCGGTGTAGACCGACGCGATCCCGGCCCGGCCCAGCGCGAGCTGGCACACCCGCGCGTCGCGGTGCGTCTCGACGATCACCGCGACGTCGCCCGCCCGCACCGGCTTGCCGTCGAACGTGGCACCGCTGGCGAGCAGGGCGCCGATGTCGTTGGCGAGGTCCTTGCCGATGTGCTGTCGGATGTCGCCGATCGGAACGTTCTGAGTTCCGCGGAGCCCGAACGTCTCTCGCTGCACGACGCGCAACCGGAACGGTTCATCGTGCGGTGCGCCCGTCAGTCGGGCACCCTGATTCGCCGCCTCGACGTCGTGCACGACGATGGCCGGATCGCCGAGTTCGGCGCCGCGCAGCACCGCCTGCAGCGAGTCGACGAGGACGCTGTCGCTGCGCCAGTTGGTGCCCAGCGTCTTCTTGGCGCCCGCGGTCTCGGCGGCACTCAGATACGTGACGATGTCACCGCCGCGGAAGGCGTAGATGGCCTGCTTCGGGTCGCCGATCAGGATCACCGTCGACCGTCCGCTGAAGGCGCGGTCGATCACCTGCCACTGCACGGGGTCGGTGTCCTGGAACTCGTCGACCATCACGATGGGCCAGCGCTGGTGCATCCGCAGGCGGGCGGGGGAGTCCGTCGGGCTCGAGTGCCTCCGCCAGCCGCGTCAGCAGATCGTCGTAACCCAGGATCCCCAGCCTGCGCTTGCGGATCTCCAGTTCCGCCAGAACGTCATTCGCGAAGCGGATGCATATCGCGGCCCGCGAGTCGGGCTCGCGGGTCGAGCGGCCGCAGCTCCGTTGCCGGATTGCCGACCACCTCGCGCGCCAGCTTCAGCGCGTCGGGATACGTCAGTTCCGGGTCGTCGCGCTGCTGGCCGAAGTGCGCGAGGTAGAGGTCGTCGACGACCTCGGTGACCAGGTCCGTCAGGCTCTCCACCAGCGTCACCCGCGAGTCGGAGTCACCCGCCACGCCAAGCGACTTCAGCACCAGCTGGCAGAACTGGTGGGTGGTGGCGATCGTCGCGGCGTCGAACCCGGCCAACGCATCGCGCAGCCGTTGCTTCCGTGCCGAGCGTTCGTCGTCGGTGCCCTCGAGCAGGTACGCGACCAACTGGTTGTCGCCGACGAGCGACGGGTCGTCGAAAGCGGCTGCGGCGTGGGTGATCTGGCGGCGCACCCGGTCGCGCAGCTCCTGGCTGGCGGCCCGGCCGAACGTGATGAGCAACATCTGGTCCAGCGTCGCCACGCCCTCGGCGACGTAGCGCGTCACCAGCCCGGCGAGTGCGAACGTCTTGCCGGTGCCCGCGCTGGCCTCCAGCACCGTGGTGCTGGCCGCGTCGGGCAGCGGTCCCCGAAGGTCGAAACGCTCCATCAGAGCACCACTTCCGCGCGCAGCATCGGCAGCCAGAGCCGCGCGGCGTAGGCGCCGAGTCGATGGGTCTCGCCCTCGATCTCCTCGCCGGGCCGCAGTGGTTGCATCAGATCCTTCAGCCAGGCGTTCGGTCCCCAGGCCCGTACCTGGGCCGGTTCCTTGTCCTCCGCCGGATAGTTCCCGGACTTCCACTTGAAGGACGCCTCCCGCTCCGGGTCGCCGCCCTCGTGCCGCGCACAGGCCCAGGCGTACGACGTCTTGATGGGCAGCGGCAGCGGCTCGCGACGGCCTGCGTCGTAGATCGCCACCAGGTCGCGCAGCACGTCGACCGCCGGCTGCTGCGGCTGCCCAAGGCACCGTTCGCTCGGCGTGCTTCCGCGCCGCGCCCGCCCGATGCAGATGGCCGACCAGTCCCGGTCCGGATGATGAGCGAACAACGCCAGCAACGGAATCCACGACGCCAGCAGGTGCTTGCCGTCGAGCCTGGAGTAGGTGACCGAGACCAAGCTGATCGCCGAACACCGGCGACACCGTGCCCGTCAGGCGGCGCCCGGCGCCCAGGTCGATGTCGACGTCGTAGGCGTCCGCGTCGGCCTTCCGATACCCCAGGGCCGTCGCGGCGAGCAGGGTCGACTGCTCGCGCAGTTCGCCTGCCTTGCGCCAGCCCAGCTGACCGGGCGGCAGCGTGCCGCGTCGCCACTCGGCCTGCCGCGCGTCGTCGGGCGTCATGCCGCGCAGCATGTCGCCCAGCATCCGGTCGCCGACCGCCCACTGCTCCAGGGCGTCGATGTCGACGGAGATCTCGTCGGAGACGCCGTCGACGTCCCACGGCAGCGTGTAGTCGAGCGCGCGGAAGAAGCCCTTGACCGGATCCTTGAAGAACCCGATCAGATCGGCGAGCGCGACGTCCTCGTGCGGCTGCGCGGGCAGCGGGCCGGAGATGAACTTCGGCTGTTCGGACCGCTCGCGGGTGCTCGCCTGCGCCGCCCGCAGCACCGTCGAGTCGAACGTGAACGGCACGTCCGGTACCAGCTCGCCGGGCATGACGTTGCGAATGTCGAACGGCTGCAACGGATGATGCACGACGATCCGCGTCGCGGACGCTCTCCGGCGTCGTGGCGTCCAGAGCGTCGAGCAACTCCGCCACCGGCACCGCGGGCGGTCGTGCCTGGCCGGAGTGGGCGTTGGCGCCGGTGTAGGTGATCACCAGCTTCTCGGTGGCCGCGCCGACCGCGTCGAGCAGCAGTTGCCGGTCCTCGGAGCGGCTGTCGCGCTCACCGGTCACCGGGTTGCGCGCCAGCACGTCGTCACCGTCGATCACGCCGTGCCGCGGGAAGATGCCGTCGTCGAGCCCGACCAGGCACACCACCCGGTGCGGCACCGACCGCATCGGCACCATCGTGCACACCGTCAGCGTGCCGGTGCGGAAGTTCGCCCGCGTCGGTCGGCCCGCGAGGTGCCGATCGAGCAGCGCCTTGACGTCCGGCAGTCGCAACACCGTGCCGGACCGCGCGCCCGCGTCAGCGAGCACGTCGCCGAACTCGCGTTCCATCTGGCTGTTCTGCCAGGCGTCGGCGTCGCTGATCCGGGTGAGCAGCGTGATGCCGTCGGTCAGCGCGGCCAGCCAGTCCCGCAACGGCCGGGCGCCGTCGAGCGCGTCGAACCGTCCGCTGCAGCCGGTCGACGAACTCGGCGAGCTGCCCGGCGAGCTCGACGCGATTGCTGCTGACGTCGTCGAGCGGCAGCGTCGAATCGATCCAGGCGTGCGCGTCGTCCGACATCGCGACGCCGGCCAGCACCCGGTCGATGCCGAAACGCCATGTGTTGTGCACGAAGTCGACCCCGTAGGGCTGGCGGTGCTCCTGGTCGAAACCCCAGCGGACGTTCGACTGGCGCACCCAGCGGGTGATGTCCTCGAGGTTGTCGTCGGTGAACCCGAAGCGGGCGCGCACCGGCGCCGACTGGGCGAAGTTGAGCACCTCGCTGGCCGTCACCCTGCTGCCCGCCAGGCCGAGCAGCTGCGTCGCCACGCGCGAGCAGTGGGTTGGTCTGAACGAACGACCGATCGGCGAGGCGCATCCGCAGCCGGTGCGCGGGATGGGCGCCGTGCAGCACGTCACCGAGCCCGAAGTCGGCGTTGATCAGCGGGGCGTAGGTCTCGATGTCGGGGCACATCACCAGGATGTCGCGCGGCTCCAGCGTCGGATCGTCGGCGAGCAGACCGAGCAGCACCTCCCGCAGCACGTCCACCTGCCGGGCCGGGCCGTGACATGCGTGCACCTGAACCGACCGGTCGGTGCCGGCGAGCGTGCGGCCCTGTGGCCGAACGGTATTCGCGGCGATGTCGGACTGCAGCCAGCCGAGCAGGGTGTCGGGGCGGTCGCCTGCGCCGCCAGCCCGATGACCGAGGTGTTCGTCGGTGCCGACGTCGGCGGGCAGGCTGCGCTGCAGCTCGCGCAGATCCCGGCCGAGGGTGGCCAGCAGCGGATGACCCACCCGGCGGTGGCTGGTGTCGTCGCGGCGGGGGATCGCGTCGTGCAGGTCGCCGAGCGCCCGCCACAGGTCGTCGCTGGGATGGGGCAGCCACAGGTGCAGGTCGTGGTGGGTGGCCAACGCCCCGATCAGCTCGATCTCGGTGCGGGGCAGCCTGGTGTGTCCGAACAACGACAGCCGCTGCGGCAGGTCGGCCGGTGATTCCCGAAGGCGCGCAACGGTGTTCCGCTGCCGCACGTGCGGCGGGTCGGCCGCCACGCGGCCGGTCAGCGCCCGCCACAGCGGCGGTTGCCAGGCGAGGTCGCTGGGCAGGTCGGCGCTGTCGCCGTCGAGCCAGTCGACGAGCAGTTGCGGCCGTTGGCTCGCGTACGACGCGAACAGGCCCGCGATGCGGCGCGCGACCGCGTAGCGCCGCCCCAGCCGCAGCTCCCTTTCCTCGTCGCTCTTCTCGAAGTGACCGAGATGGGTGGCCAGCGTCCTGCACCAGTCCTCGTCGAGGCTCTCGTCGATCACCTCGAGCAGCGGCCAGACCATGGTGTCGGGCGCCCACGGGTCGTCGTCGGTGGTGCCGGTGATTTCGGCGATCAGCGAGCGCGGGTTCCGGAACTCGACGCCCGCGCACACCCCGTCCGCGCCCGCACCGCGACCGAGGACGTGCGACAACCGCTGGCTGAGCCACCGCTCGACGCCGCGCGCGGGAACCAGGATCAGCTCCGAGGCGAACGGGTCGGGGAGCGGTTGCGAGAGGAGCGCGCCGAGACCGTCGGCCAGAAGATCCGTTCGTTCAGCGCGGTGCAGATGCAGGGCCATCAGTGGCCACCTTAGGACCACCGCCCGACAACGGGCCATCGACGTTTGCTGAACCGCGGATCCGACCTGTCGGACCCGCGTGTCACAGTGAAGGCGAAGGAAGACGAGAGACGGAGACGAAGATGCCAGCCCAAACCACCACCCCCAAGCTGAACGAACGGTTCGACGAGGCCCTGAAGTACGCCGCCGACCTCCACCGCACCCAGACCCGCAAGGGCGGCGACATTCCGTACGTCGGGCACCTGCTGTCGGTGGCCAGCCTCGTCATCGAGGGCGGCGGCACCGAGGATCAGGCCATCGCCGCGCTGCTGCACGACGCGGTCGAGGACCAGGGCGGGGCGCCGGTGCTGGCCGAGATCCGCGAGAAGTTCGGCGACGACGTCGCCACCATCGTCGACGAGTGCAGCGACACCGACCAGGTGCCGAAGCCGCCATGGGACGAGCGCAAGAAGCAGTACATCGATCACCTCGGCTCGTACGCCTCCGAGGCCACCATCCTGGTGTCGCTGGCCGACAAGCTCGACAACGCCCGCGCGATCCTGCGCGACTACCGCGTCCACGGCGACGAGCTGTGGCAGCGGTTCAACGTGAAGGATCCGCAGAAGCACCTCTGGTACTACCGCGAGCTGCTGAAGGTCTTCAAGGCCAAGAACTCCACCTGGCTGGTCGACGAACTCGATCGGGTGTTCAAGGAATTGGAAAGCGAAGTCAACAAGGCGGCGAACTCCTAGGGATCGGCACCGATGGCCGACGAACAGCTCCGCGAGCCACGTCCTGCGCCGCGCCGGGCGAGCACGTTCTCGGCCTGAGCGACGAGGCGCTGCATCGACCGTCGCCGCGGAGATCCCGACGCCGCGATCGCCCCGACTCGAACGCCTGCCGCGAGAGGCAAAAGTCCTGGTAGTTCGTCCGAAACAGGTCTACCGTCGAAGTATCTCAACGACGAGGGGAGATGCGATGAAGGGCGCGTATCACGATCCCGTAGACCACAGCCGCACCACGCAACCGCATGCAGGCGAATCGATGATCGACACGCTGTGGTTTCCGGGACTGGTCCTGATCGGAATAGGAATAGTCGGCCTCGCCGGCATCGTCGCCGCCGCCGCGTACGGCCACTCGGAGTGGGTGCTGCCGCTGGCGTTGGTCAGTGGCGCGGTGGTCACGGCGGGTTTCGGCCTCATTGCTCTGGAGCATCGCAGGGTCAACCGCATCGAGCGGACGTGGATGGCCGAGCATCCCGAGCGCCGCTCACACCGGGACGTCGTTTAGCACGGCGCACCGCAATTTCAGCAAACCGAGGTTGTTGTCGATAGTCGGGTAGTCGACTACTCGCGCGACCGTCGGTCGTCGGCGGCCACGATCGGAATCATGTTCACCGAAATAGACGACTCCTCCCTCAGCAGCGTCCGGACGGCCCTCGCCACCCTCGCCTGCATGCTCATCGACTGGACCGAGCGGGAGGACGGTGGCAACTACCTGCTCAAACCCGCGGACAGCAACGATTGCGACCGCCACCCCATCGCGGTCATGCACACGGCTTTGGACCACTCCTGGGCGGTCGAGGTCGACATCAAGTTGAGCGACGACGCCGCCGCGTCGGACGATCAGCACGACATTCCGACCCACGTGGCACGGGTGTGGAACCGCTACGGGTTCGCGTGGGGCGGCGAGGATCAAGGCCCGCACAGGGACTGGATGCACTTCGAATTCATGGGCGTACCCACCGATGCGGTCGACCTCGCGCGGGCCGCCCTGCGTGAGTTGGCGCCGGGGACGACGCGGCGGGGGAGCAGGGGGCCCGCGGTGGCCGCGCTGCAGCGGCGACTCAACCGCGACCGCCCCGGGCTGCTGTTGGTCGACGGAATCTTCGGCATCGCGACGGAAACCGCCGTGCGCGACGCCCAATTGCAGCGACGGCTGAACCTCACCGGCGTCGCCGACGTCGACACCCTGGCCGCCCTGCAGCTGCAGGTCTAGGCGTGCCGAGTCGCACCCGTCGACTCCAGCCCCGCGTCAGCCGGCGCGGAAGCCGTTCAGCAGCGCGCGCACGCCCAGCTGCCAGCGCATGGTGCTGGCCGACTCCGACGGCCCGAGCCATCGGCCCGCCTCCTGGACCGCCAAACCCTGTGCCAGAGCGAGCAATACGTGCGCGATGTCGGCCGGGCTGCCGGTCAGCACCCCGTCGGTCAGGCACCGCTCGATGCGCCCGACGAACACCAGCCGCACCGACTCGCCCGCGGCCAGTTCGTCGGGTCCTGGCTCGAAGTCGGCGAACGGCCTGCTGAACATCACCTGTGCCAACTTCGGGTAGGTCAGACAGAACCGGCGGAACACGGGGACCAACGCCTCGACGTCGGCGAGTGGGTCATCGGTCGCCGGCAGCTCGGCGAGCGCTTCGCCGAGCCGCCGGAACCCCTCGAAGAACACCGCCCGGATGAGGCCGGCCTTGTCGTCGAACAACTCGTACACCGCGGGCAGCGACGTTTCCGCGCGCTCGGCCACCCGTCGGGTGGTGAACCCCGCGATGCCCTCCGACACCAGGGTCTCGACGGCGACCGCGAGGACGCGGTCCCGAAGTTCGGGCGTTCGTTGCTTCGCCCTTGGCACGGCTGCGCCTAACTGCTCGCGAACTCGGCAGGCAGCCCGTCGATCCCGGCGCGGATCGCCGTGAGCGCGTCGTCGCGGGCCTTCACCTTGCTGGCCACGTGGGCCTTGGTGTGCAGTGTCGCCGCCGCCTCGGCCGCCACGTCCGCGGCGCGCGCCAGGACGTTCTCGGGCTCCACGATCTCGTCCAGCCAGCCACCGGCCACGGCGTCGTCACCGGTGAAGGTGGCCGCCATCGAGACGGCACGCTGGAACGCCGCCCGGGTCAGCCGCATCCGCATGATCTCGATGGCCGAGATCGGCAGTGTCATCCCGATCGCCACCTCGTTGGCCTGGCACCGCGATCTCGGCGAGCCGATCCGGACGTCGCCGCTGAGCAACAGAAACGATCCCATCGCGATCGCCGGACCCGTGGCGGCCATGATGACCGGCGCGGGAAACGTCAGCGTCCGGATCGACAGTTCGAACCCGCCCGCGAGCATGCCCAGCGCCGCCGCGGCGTCGCCCGAGTTGAACACGCCGAGGTCGAAGCCGGCGCTGAACACCTTCGCGTTGCCCGCCAGGACGATCGCCTTGACCTCGCCGGCCAACACGTCGGCCTCGGCGCGGTCGAGCGCCTCGTTGACCTCGGCCTGCATGGCGGGCGACAGCACGTTGACCTTGCCGTCGTCCATCGTGATCGTTGCGACGGCCTCGTTGCGTTCGTAGGCCACGGTGCTGCTCATCGACTCTCCCTTGCCTGGTCTGGATTCGGCCCGATGTTACGTAACGATGTTACGAATGCCAAGACCGCCCGGTCTCAGCCCAGATTGGCGTGATGCCGCCCCGCCGCGGCGCCGACTCAGGAAGCCACGGCCGCGAGTTCGGCGGGCACGCTGGCCGGTGCCTTCGCAACGGCAACCAGACGCTCGCCGCGGGCCAGCCACTCCTGATCCGACCAGACCACGCGGTCCGGCAGGCGGCGCCAGTACTCGGGGTGCGCACGCAGGTAGACGTCGACGCTGGCGTGCAGGCAGGCGTCGGCGGGTAGCCGTCGCACGCAAAGGCTTCGGGCGCTTCCGGCTAGCGCGTCGGTCTGGCTCGGGAGCGGGCGACGCGACGGTGTGCTCGCTCCGGAGCGACGCGCCTGCGGCGACCGCGCCGTCGAGAACCCAGTCAAGGCTGATGTCCGCGAGTGGCTCGCATGCACCAGCGCCACCCGCGACGTCGCAGTGCCCGCCCCTGAACCACACCTCCTCGACGCCTTCGCTGCGCACTTGCATCAGCCAATCGCCGAGCGGTCCACCGTCGACGGCCATCGCATGCCTGCCGGCCAGCACGTTCGATACGGGCGGCGTCGGAGGAACCGGCAAGGCGTGCGGTCGAAGCGCATCCCACAATCCCAGGTAGGCGACGGGGATCGCGGACTCGCCGCCGCCGTTGAGCTCGGCGGCCAGATGCTTGATCCGCGCCCAGTCGCGTGTGCTCCGCCGAGTCCGGGGCAGGCCGTAAGCCGACACGAAGAAGTCGACCAGATCGTCCCAGCGCGGCGGCAGTATGCCGACGGTGCCCAGCAATCGCGTCAGTGCCTGTGCGCAGTAGCCTCCGCGGCCCGTGCCGAACACCAGGATGCGGTCATCGGGTTCGAAGTTCCTGACCACGAATGCGTAGGCCTTGCGCACCGTCGTGCGGGCGTCCGCGAGCGCGTCACGCTGTCTGGCCCGCCGCGGTGTACCCGTGTGGTACCAGCCGGTTTGGTGTTCGGACTCGTCGAGCAGCCGGAACAGCGCTGCCGCGTTCGTGCCGTCACCGGCGTCCGGATGATGATGCATCTGGTCAAAGCACAGCACGACGTTCTTCACAACACGACCCCCGCGAAGGATTGAACCACTTCGACGGATCCAGTGTCCCAAGCAAACTTCGCGATGTCCCGCGAATTGCACATCCAATCCGGAAAGTTGCGACGGATTCTTCCCGGTGCAGGCGGAACTGCTACGGAATCAGTTGCGCCCCGGGCCGGTCACCGCACCGGTCACAATGCCGGTCACAATGGCAGCTCGACCCCGGCGCCACCGGGTTCGCCGTGGACCTGAATCGACGTCGGCGTGGTGCCGACCGGCACGTCGAAGGCAACCGCCGTCTCGACCTGCTCGCCGGGATTGATCGTGACCACGCCGCCACCGAGATAGAAGGACGCCTCGTCGTCGGGGGCGAAGGTGTCGGCGTCGGCCTTGAGTTGCTGCAGCGTGGACAGGAACGTGAGCGGCGCGCTGCCGGAGTTGCCGACGTTGAGGTAGACGACGAAGAACTCACCGTTGGCCGTCTTCTCGATGTACTCGTTGATCGGCGAGGTGACGGTGTCGCCGCTGTCGGTGCTCGCCACCGAGAACGCGAAGTCGCCTTCGGTGGCCTGGTCGCCGGCGGGCGGCGCCGGTGACTCGGTCGGTTCAGATTCCGTCGAGGTCTCGGTCGACTCGGTCGACGTGGGCGTCGGCGACGCGGACGTCGACGGTCCCGGCGAGGCGATCTGCGTCGTCTTGTCGTCGCGAATCACGAAGGCGTACACCAGCACCAGCACCAGGATCAGCAGCAGTGCGCCGACCGCGCTGAGGAATCCGATGATCAGTTTGCGGTTGTCGGGTCCGCCGGGTCCGCCAGGGCCGCCCGAGCCCGCCGGGGGTCCGGCCAAGCCTGCGAAGGCGGACGGCGCCACGGCCGGCGGCGCGTCATACGAGGGTGTCTCGTATGACGATGCCCCGTACGAGGGTGTGCCGTAGGACGGGGTGGACGGCGCGTCATCGGTCGGTGTCGACGGCGTCTCCCAGGACGGTGTCGACGGGGCCTCGTAAGAAGGCGTGGACGGTGTGTCGTAGGACTGGGTCGGCGCCTCGGTGGACGGCGCCTCGGTCGACGGCGTCTCGGTGGCGGGCGTCTCCCAGGACGGGGTCGACGGTGCGTCCCAGGACGGGAGGGGAGGGGTCTCCCAGGACGGGAGGGGAGGGGTCTCCCACGACGGAGTGGAAGGTGGCTCGTAGGACGGGGTTGCCGGTGCGTCGAAGGACGGCTCTACGGGCGGAGTCGGCGCGGGCTCCGGGTCGGGTGCGCGGTGCGCGCCGGCGGGCGGGAATTCCTCGCGATCGGGCGTCTGGGGTGTGGAAGTTTGTCTCGGCACCACGGTGGTGGGCTGCTCGATGAATGACACCACCGACGTCTCCTGCTCGCCGGCCGGGAATTCGTCGGCGGTGCTCCTCCGGTGCTGTGAAGGGCGCAGGCGCGGGGGCGCGATGCTCCGTCCAGGCAAAGCCGTCCCAATACCGCTGGCCCCCCGTGCCCTCTGGATCCGGATACCAACCGGCGGGCGTGGATGGTGTGGTCATCGGATGGTTCCTCCCCGTCACACGCCCGATAGGCGCTGAGAAACCGGACAATATCGCAGGCCCACAAACGACGCGCTATTTCGGTTCAGGCGAAGTCCGGTGAGGCGTTGGGTCAGCCGCCCATCACCATGCGCCACTGATCAAGGTCTGTTCGCCCGGTAGACGTAGTTGGTGCGACGCACCTCGGACAATTCGGCGCTGGGCTCCGCTGAATACCAATGCCCGGGAAAAACAGTCGGGTCTCCCGGCAACTGGGCCAGCGCCTGCAGGCTGCGGAACATGTCGTCGACGTTGCCGCCGGGGAAGTCGGTGCGGCCGCAGCCCTCCAGGAACAGGGTGTCGCCGGCGACGAGCCGACCGTCGAGCAGGAAGCACTGACTGCCCGGCGTGTGGCCCGGGGTGTGCAGCAACTCGATCTCGATGTCGCCGATGCTCACCTTGTCGCCGTGTTCGTGTGTGGTGAGGTCGCCCAGCGGGATGCCGGTGATACGCGAAACCCATTCCGCCTCATGGGAGTTGACGTGCACCGGAACGCTGGCTCGCTCGAGCAGTTCGGCCAGGCCCTTGAGCTCGAAGCCCATCATCGAGCCGCCGACGTGGTCGGGGTGGTGGTGGCGTGACCAGCACGCCCGACAGGTGCATGCCGTCGGCCTCGAGCGCGTCGACCAGGTCGTTGGCCGCGTAGGCCGGATCGACGACGACGCAGTCGCCCGTGCTCCGGTCGCCGATCAGGTAGGCGAAGTTGCGCATCTGCTGGGCGATCACGTCGCCCGCCGCGAAGTCGCGGCCGGACAGCAACTGCCGGAAGTACAGCCGGTCGTCATCCTCAGCGCTCGCCATGAGCCAAGCCTAGGTTGTACCTGGCGGGTCGCTGTCCGACGGCGTTGTGGTCGGTCTGTGAGCAGCGGTTTGGCGAGTCAAACCGCGAGAATGTACCCTCTTTAAGGCCCACGGCGCAGACAGTGTTCGATGCTTGGGGTCAGGCCCCCTTAGCTCAGTCGGTAGAGCGTTTCCATGGTAAGGAAAAGGTCAACGGTTCGATTCCGTTAGGGGGCTCGGTGGATCCGAGGGAGACGCCGGGCGAGCAGTCAGGTGCCCGACATGGCGGTGTAGCTCAGCTGGTTAGAGCGCACGACTCATAATCGTGAGGTCGGGGGATCGAGCCCCCCCACCGCTACAAGACGACAACGCAAGAAGAAGAAGGACGAGAAACGTGGCCTCCAGTACAGACGTACGGCCCAAGATCACCTTGGCCTGCGAGGTGTGCAAGCACCGCAACTACATCACCAAGAAGAACCGCCGCAACGACCCCGACCGGCTGGAACTCAAGAAGTTCTGCCCGAACTGTGGGACGCACCGCGCCCACAAGGAATCGCGTTAGCGAACCACCCGCGGGCTTCGGCTCCGGGGTTGACCGGTAGGTTCTGAATCCGTGGCGTTGTCTTCGAACATCATCGGGATGCACTTTCGCTACCCCGACTTCTACGAGGTCGGGCGCGAGAAGATCCGCGAGTACGCCGTCGCCGTCAAGAACGACGATCCCGCGTACTTCGACGAGGCGCGCCGCGGCCGACCTCGGCCATGACTCGCTGCCGGCGCCGCTGACCTTCATCTCGGTCTTCGGCTACCAGGCGCAGACGGCCTTCTTCGCCAACGCCAACATCGGCATCACGGACATGCAGATCGTCCAGGTCGACCAGGAGCTGAAGATCTTCCTGCCGATCAAGGCGGGCGACCGGCTGTTCTGCGACGTCTACGTGCATTCGGTTCGGCAGGCGCACGGCACCGACATCATCGTCACCAAGAACATCATCACCAACCAGCAGGGTGAGTCAGTGCAAGAGACGTACACGACCCTCGCGGGTCGTTCAGATGACAGCGGAGAGGGCTTTTCCAATGGCACTGCGTGAGTTCAGCTCGGTCAAGGTGGGCGACGAGCTTCCGGAGAGGGTCATTCCGCTGACCCGGGGGGATCTGGTGAACTACGCGGGCGTGTCCGGTGACCTCAACCCGATCCACTGGGACGACGAGATCGCCAAGCAGGTCGGCCTGGACACCGCGATCGCGCACGGCATGCTGACCATGGGCCTCGGCGGCGGCTACGTGACCTCGTGGGTCGGCGACCCCGCCGCGGTCACCGAGTACAACGTCCGGTTCACCGCGGTGGTGCCGGTTCCCAACGACGGCGTCGGCGCCGAAATCGTGTTCAATGGACGGGTGAAATCCGTTGAGCCCGAGACCAAGTCGATCACCATCGCCCTGTCGGCGACCACCGGCGGAAAGAAGATCTTCGGGCGCGCCATCGCGACCGCGAAGCTGGCGTAGGCATGCCACTCAATCCTGACATCCTGGGGATGGTCCACCACTATCCCGACACCTTCGTCATCGGTCGCGAGCAGATCCGCCAGTACGGCTGGGCGATCAAGGCCGACGACCCTGCGACGTTCGACGAGGCGGCGGCCGCCGAGCTCGGCCACGACAACCTCATCGCGTCACTGACCTTTCCGGCGATCCTCGCGCTGCTGGTGCAGAAGGACTTCTTCCGCAAGGTCGACGTCGGCATGGCCACCATGCAGATCGTCCAGGTGGATCAGAGGTTCGTCTTCCACCGGCCGTTGCAGGCAGGCGACCGGCTGCAGGCCAGCATGGAGGTCAAATCGGTCGTCGAGCGATTCGGTGCCGACATCGTGGTCACCCGCAGTGTCTGCACCAACGAGGACGGCGAGGTCGTGCTGGAGGCTTTCACCACGTTGATGGGTCACGAGGGCGACAATTCCATCTCGGTGAAGTGGGACCCGGAGAGCGGCCAGGTGATCCGGACCGCGGTTGGGGCGGATTAGTAACTCGGACCTGGCCTGATGTAAACTCGGCCTTCGGGGTTTCACCCAATTGAGCGCGCTGTCCGTCGGTTGCTGATCGACCGTTCGGGGAGCGCGCGAATTGTGTGAGGCCGACGAGGTTGGCCTGCCAACCGTGAAGGGGCGTAGCTCAACTGGCAGAGCAGCGGTCTCCAAAACCGCAGGTTGCAGGTTCAAGTCCTGTCGCCCCTGCTCAACTGAAGACTAGACACGTGTGGACACTGGATAGTGACCACACAAACCAGACGAAAGGCATGCGGTGAGCGACGAGCGCGACAGTGCTGGCTCCGCAAGCGACGGCACCGAGATCACCGACTCCCCGGAACCCGGCGAGACCCGCGGCCAGACCGCTGTGGTCACCCGGCCGCAACGCCCCACGGGCAAGCGGTCACGGCGACCGGTCGTCGACGCCACCGATGTCGACGACGACGACACCGATACGACCGTCGAGACGGCTACGAAGACGACGTCCAAGAACGGTGCCGCGAAGAAGAAGACCGCCAAGAAGGGCGCTCCGCGGACCAACCCGATCGTCTTCGTCTGGACCTTCCTGAAGCAGGTCGTCGCCGAACTGCGGAAGGTGATCTGGCCGAACCGCAAGCAGATGATCAGCTACACCACCGTGGTGCTGGTCTTCCTGGTGTTCATGGTGGCGCTGATCGGTGGAGTCGACCTCGGCTTCGCCAGGCTCGTCAGCTGGGTGTTCGGCTGACCCGCACACCGCATGACGAGCAGAAGAACTTAGAGAGGACTGACAACCGTGACGACCTTCGATGGCGATACGCCCTCGGGTGAGTCCGACGTGCTCACCGGAGCCGCGGAGCCGGCGACATTGACCGAAGACGAGACCGTCGAGCAGGCGAGCACCGCCGCCGACGAGACCGCAGACGATTTCGCCGACGAGCAGGCACCCGACACCTCCGACGAGGTGGCTGAGGACGTCGCCGAGCCGGTGACCGAAGATGTCGCCGAGGTGGCAGCCGAGGCCGTCGCAGTGCGCCGAGGAAGAGGACGACGAGGACGTCGACCCCGCCGTGGCGCTGAAGAAGGACCTGCGCTCGCGTCCGGGCGACTGGTACGTCATCCACTCCTACGCCGGCTACGAGAACAAGGTGAAGGCCAACCTCGAGACCCGCGTGCAGAACCTCGACGTCGGCGACTACATCTTCCAGGTGGAAGTGCCCACCGAAGAGGTCACCGAGATCAAGAACGGCCAGCGCAAGCAGGTCAACCGCAAGGTGCTGCCCGGCTACATCCTGGTGCGCATGGAGCTGACCGACGAGTCGTGGAGCGCGGTGCGCAACACGCCCGGCGTCACCGGTTTCGTCGGCGCGACCTCGAAGCCGTCACCGTTGACGCTCGACGACGTCGTCAAGTTCCTGCTGCCTCCCGCCGCGGCGAAGAAGCCCGGCAAGGCCGCTTCGACCTCCGGTGGAGCGTCCTCCGAGGCCAGCCTGGAACGTCCGGAGATCCTGGTCGACTTCGAGGTCGGCGAGTCGGTCACCGTCATGGACGGCCCGTTCGCGACGCTGCCTGCGTCGATCAGCGAGGTCAACGCCGAACAGCAGAAGCTCAAGGTGCTCGTGTCCATCTTCGGCCGCGAGACACCCGTCGAACTGACCTTCACCCAGGTCACCAAGATCTAGACCCGAAAAGAGAACAGGAACCAACACCCATGGCCCCGAAGAAGAAGAAGGTCACCGGGCTGATCAAGCTGCAGATCCAGGCCGGCGCAGGCCAACCCCGCCCCGCCGGTCGGTCCCGCGCTCGGCCAGCACGGCGTCAACATCATGGAATTCTGCAAGGCGTACAACGCCGCGACCGAGTCGCAGCGCGGCAACGTCATCCCCGTGGAGATCACCGTCTACGAGGACCGCAGCTTCACGTTCGCGCTGAAGACGCCGCCGGCTGCCCGGCTGCTGCTGAAGGCCGCGGGCGTGCAGAAGGGTTCCGGCGAGCCGCACAAGACCAAGGTCGCCACGGTCACGTGGGATCAGGTGCGCGAGATCGCCGAGACCAAGAAGGAAGATCTCAACGCCAACGACGTCGACGCTGCGGCGAAGATCATCGCCGGCACCGCCCGGTCGATGGGCATCACCGTCAAGTAGCTCGACAAAGTAAGCGTGGGAGGGCCAGCTTCGGCCCGCGAACCACGAATCCAACACACACGATTGGAAGATCGAATGAGCAAGAACAGCAAGGCATACCGCGAAGCCGCCGAGAAGGTGGACCGCGACAATCTCTACACGCCGCTCGAGGCCGCGAAGCTGGCCAAGGAGACGTCGTCGAAGAAGCAGGACGCCACCGTCGAGGTCGCGATCCGTCTCGGCGTCGACCCCCGCAAGGCCGACCAGATGGTCCGTGGCACCGTCAACCTGCCGAACGGCACCGGAAAGACCGCCCGCGTCAGTGGTGTTCGCGGTGGGCGACAAGGCCGAGGCCGCTGAGGCCGCAGGCGCCGACGTGGTCGGCAGCGACGACCTGATCGAGCGCATTCAGGGCGGCTGGCTGGACTTCGACGCCGCCATCGCCACGCCCGACCAGATGGCCAAGGTCGGCCGCATCGCGCGCGTGCTGGGCCCGCGTGGGCTGATGCCGAACCCCAAGACCGGCACCGTCACCCCCGACGTGGCCAAGGCCGTCACCGAGATCAAGGGCGGCAAGATCAACTTCCGCGTCGACAAGCAGGCCAACCTGCACTTCGTGATCGGCAAGGCGTCGTTCGACGAGAAGTCGCTCGTCGAGAACTACGGTGCCGCCCTCGACGAGATCATGCGGGCCAAGCCCGCGTCCTCGAAGGGCCGCTACCTGAAGAAGATCGTCGTCTCCACCACCACCGGCCCGGGCATCCCGGTCGACCCGGCGATCACCCGGAACTTCACCGAGGCGTAGATTCCTCCGCTAACGCGAGACACAGACCCCCGCGCACTTGGGTGCCGGGGGTTTGTGCTGTGTATGGGCAGATTCATTTCTGCCCGTGTGTGACGAAATAGCGGTGAGTGGTGAGTGTCGGCGTTTACGCGGGCCGTCCTGCTCTATTCCAATGCTCCGCGAGCTGTTGTGTGGGCTCGGTGAGCAGTGCGAGTGGGGAGAGAACGCCGAGGAGCTGTTCGTCGAAGACCGGGTGTACCTCGGTGACCGCACTTCGCAATTCCGACAGCCGGCCGCGGTATCCGTCCAGGACCGCTGACATATCACTCGGCGAAAGCAGTTCGCGAAACTCGACGTGCAGCAGAACCAGTCCCGTTGTCTGGCGGTCTTTGACTTCTGGGACGAGGATGAACGGTCGCTGGTCGTATTGGCCAACCGTCGCCAGCACCTGTTGCTGCTCTGCCACCATGAGCTTGGTGCCAAGCAGCCGGTGATCGACGTCGGTCCGCGAATGCAGACCCTTTGAGACGCCCCGCCGGCTAGCGATGGCAACATATTCACCCGCCACGGTGTAGCGGGTGGAGCCGACGACTGCCGACACAGCGCGGTCGAGCGACGCCACTGTGCGAAGCGTGTTGTAGGAGAATGAGTTTCGATCGGATCCGACCGCCAGTACGGCCGCGACCAGTGGAACCGTGAGTATCTCCTCGTCGCTGCGGCTGGTGCCGACGGTCACGGTCTTCGCTTGGTGCCGGATCGTGTCGATAGTGCGCGAAACTTGGTCGATGCCGTCGGTGAGCGCGGTTGCCAATTCGTTGATCACCGCTTCGGGTCCCGAGGCGTGCGACAGCAGTGCTTCTTCTGACCGGGTGGCGATTGCATGGAATGCGATGGCAATTCGCGCAGAAGTACGCGCGCTCAGCGAGCCGTCGTAGCGGCCGGCGTTGAGCCGGCTCATGAAATCGTCCATGGCCGGACCGATGGCCGCAGCGAGATCATCCAGCATGGCTGCCGGTTCGCGGCCGTTCGCGACGGCGGCTTCTTCGATCGCCACCCGCGCTGCCTTCAAGGGCAGCGTCTGTTCGTCGATGGCCAGCGCCGCGTGGTACCCGAAGAGATGGCCCGCCATCGCGGCGAGAAGGAAGGCCAGGTCGGGATGAACGCTTGGCACCCAGATGACGCCGTGTGCACCGCTGAACCGTGATTCGCCTTGAGTGGCAATGACGATGGGCACCCCGTTGTGCGAGGCGAAGATCTCCACTTCCTTGGCGACGTCATCGGCCGCGGAGCCGGTCATCCCGGCGGCACACACGAGGGTCAGCGGTTCCGCGGACAGGTCGATGTGCTTCTTGTCCGACGATTCGTCGCACGAGATGGATCGATAGGTGAGTTCGGAGCACTTGATCCGGATCTCCTCGGCCGCAATTCGATTGCGGGAGGAACCGACGACCGCCCATGCTGCCCTCGACGGCGCGTGGCGTTGGGCCAGAACAGCGACCTGCTTCTCGTCGTCCAAGAGATGACGCATTGCATCGGGGAGCGTCAAGAGTGCAGAGAGGAGTTCGTGTTCTCCCGAGTCATCCTGACTGTTCGCAGCGCGCGCCAATGCGAGCGCGAGCAAGGTACCCGCAGCGATCTGCGCGTAGAAGGCCTTCGTGGAGGCAACGGACATCTCGACGTCGCGGCCGTCAGCCGTATAGAGCACGCCATCGGACTTTTCGGTCAGGTCACTACCGCGACGGTTGACTATCGCTATGACGATGGCGCCCCGACGCCGAATGATGTCGACTGCGCGATTGGTGTCGGTCGTGGTTCCGGACTGGCTGATTGCGATCGCCAGTGTGTCCGACATGTCGGGGACGAGGTGAAATCCGGACAGTTCCGTTGCCGTCGTGGCCACGACCTCGAGGTGATCCCGGCCGAAGGCGTCCCGTACCGCAGCTGCCACCGCCCTGCCGGCGACGGCCGCGGTTCCCTGACCGATCACGACGATCCGCCGGATCCCTCCGTCATTCAATCGGGTGACCAATTGCGGCGGAATCACGTCCTCTCCCAGAGACGCTTGCAGCATTCCGGCTACGTTCGCGATTCGACCGCGCAGGGTCTTCCGCATCGATTCGGGCGCTTCGTGCAACTCCTTTTCGAGGAAGTGTGCATGATCTCGCCGATCAATGTCCCGCGTGGTGATGGAGGCCGTCAAGGTGTCTGCATCGGAAATCGGTCGAGCAGATCCGTCGTATGCCCAGCGGCCCAACGCATGCAGGCTTCCTGCGTCGGCGCTGTCGATCGTCACGACCTCACCCGAATTGCCCTCTAACCGAATGTAGTTGCGACAGTGCTCGACCAAACCGTAGAGCTCTGACGCAACGATGGTCATACCGCCGACGGCGCCGACCAAGAGCGACTGTCCGCTGCCGCGTTGAGCGAGTAGCACCCGGCCGGGCTCGCTTGCGCAGTTCGCGGCGATCGCGACGGAGCCCTCGAACTCCTTCACGGTACGGCGAAACGCCTCCGTGGCATCGACGCCTGAGCACATTCGGCGCCCGCGAGGATGGGAATCACCTTGGCGTCGGTGGTGATTTCGGGCGCAATCCCGAGGCCGTACTGGTCGATGAGGTCGGCATAGTTGTCGACGTCGCCGTTGAGAGCCGCGACGACGTAGCGAGAGTCCGGTGAACCCGGTAGTTCCTCGCTCGTAAGTGGATGTGCGTTCGCCTGGTTGATCATCCCGATACTCGCCCAGCGGGTGTGTCCGAGGACGACTACGTGTGCAGTCGACGACTGGAGAGCCTCGAACAACAGGGAGTCGGCAGAGATCGCGGCACGTAGCGCACGCCCGTTATCGCCCAACCCGCCGATCTCCGCAGCGTGCTTGTAGACGATGCTGAGGTGTCCTGCCGGCGTCCGCACCGCAGTGGACGTGAACAACGGATCACTGCTTCGGCGCGATATCGCTGCCGCGATTCGAGGGTCGTCGAAGTCGAGGGCATGGCCGGTGACGAGGACGTGGAGACCCACTGAATCTCGACCGCGTAATTCCAGCCTGTCGAGAGAGGACAGCGCCACCTGGATGGCTGCGTAGGCGTCTATCGCCGCAGAGCAGGTCGACGCTCCGGCAAGATCAGCGACCTCGGCGGCGAAAGGCAAGCGATCTCGGCTTATCGACCACCACGCGTCCTTCAGTGCGACGGTCGCGGCATTCAGCCGCTCGATGTCGTCGTCAGCGGTGGTCCACACCTGGAGTGCCGACTCGAGGGCTGCGATCTGTCGCTCGATGTCAATCGACAGATCTGCGAGTGACTCAGCGACGGATGCTTGGTCGAGCAGGCAACGCAGCCCACCGATGCCACGTAGTTGGTCGTCGACTTGGGTCAGTGCGCTGGCGACTCGCTCGATTTCGACGGGCCGTGGCTTCTGCGCTGCCTCGATGGTCAGCATTCGGCGGGCCGTGTCCATCCGGTTCACCAGGTCGAACCCGTCCGGGGTGCACACGTCTGATGCGTCGTATACGACAGCGACGATTCCACACATCGTGACCGACCTCTTCCCCTCGACGGTTGACCGACGACGCACTGGCGGTAGAGCACGCGGCTCGACATCCAGTACGCCTCTGCGATGACCCCGTCCCCACGCTAGTCTCGATTCGGTTTGCCATCGCGGCAGAGGGCCAAGAGAAATCCCCCGCCGCATCGTAGCGCACGACGCTCGCCTGGCTAAGTATTCAGTTCCCGCGTTGGTACCCGTGACAGGCTCGAAACATGGACGCGACGCTGCTACCTAGCGATCGCTGGGATCGATGGTGATCATCGGGCTGCGATTTGAGCAACGGATCGCTACGGGAGAAGAGGTTCTCGTCGGACATCCGCGGTCGGATGATGGCGCCCAGGCTCACACTTCGCCAACCGCCCCGTGCGAAAGCGACCTGCGTGTGTTCTTGGGGCCGTCAGCCCCGTGGCACCATCACCGTGGTCAACAGCGCACGGTGATCGGTACCTGCGATCGCAACCGTTCGCATCGACACCGCGGTGCAGTTTCTCGTCAAGACGTGGTCGATGCCGATGATCGGTGGGAACCGTCGATTGCTCGGATAGGTGAACGTACGGCCCGCACCGGCCTGCTCCGCCGCGTCGCGGTAGCCGTTGGTCAGCAGTTTGCGGAAGGGCCTCATGTCGATGGTCGAGTTGAAGTCGCCCGCCCACCAAGATCGGACCGGCTCCCGACTGCGCTGTCAATTCTGCGAGAGTCTTCGAGAACGCGGCTATGTGGCTGCGCCAACGGGCGATCGGCTGCGGCCACGGAGCGGCGAAGTGCACCGAGGCCACCGACGTGTCCTGCCGGATCCCGTCAACCCTGACGCGGGCGTTGACCATCGCCGACCCGTAGCCGCCGATGCGGGTGGAGTCGGTGATCGGATACCTGCTGTACACGCCCACCCCCGCGCCCGCTCGCCCGCGTCGAGCGACTGGTAGGGGAAGGTGTCGGCCATCCCCGCCGCGGCGAGACCCCGTACCGCTTCGGGTGTGAGCTCCTGGACCGTCACGATGTCGGCGTTCTCGTCGGCGATACGGGCGAGGTGACGCGGGTCGGCGTTGCCGAATCGCATGTTGATGGTCATCATCCGCACCCGGACGGCGTTCGGGTCGGGTTCCGCGCTGAGGTACCGCGGCAGTTGGATCGCGACGAGCGCCGCGGTCAGGCACCCGGCCATCCCCGCCAGGGTCCAGCGTCGGCCCCACAACGACACGACGAGCGCGAGTGGTGCGGCAGGCATCAGGAACGGCGACATCACCACCGTGACAAGAAACCGATGGCGGCGGATTGGCGTGTATCGGACTGCGAGCGCCGCGCCCGCGACGGCGAGCAGCAGAACGCCTGCGATCTTGCTGACCACTCGGCGCGCCGTACTCAGCGGAACCTCCATTCGATGCCGAACCGACTCCTGCTTTGAGCGGCGTCTAACGTCGAATTAATGCACACTTTTCGAGTGAGCGTCTATCTCAAGTGGACTTTCGTTCTGCTGGGAGCCGCGTGTCTGGCGCTGAACTCCGCGGGCTCGGCGAACGCCGACCCTCCGCCCGTCTCGCCGCAGGCCCAGGCCGCGGGTCTGGTCGATGTGCGCAGCGTCGTACCGGACGCCTTCATCAGGCTGCGATACGCCACCAGCGACAACTTCGTCGGCCAGCCGCTGTATCCGGCCGACGCCCGCTGCCTTGTCCACCAGGACCTCGCGCAGGGCCTCGCCGCCGCCGCGGACGTGCTCCGCAAGCACGGCGAGGTCCTGGTCTTCTGGGACTGCTACCGCCCGCACGACGTCCAGGTCCGGATGTTCCAGGCCGTACCCGACCCGAACTGGGTGGCCCGCCCCAGCGACTACGCGCGCAGCCACGAGTCGGGACGCTCGGTCGACGTCACGCTGGCCGATGGACATTACGGGTGGCTCGTCGACATGGGCACCGACTTCGACGACTTCTCGCCCCGTGCGCTCGCCTACGCCAAGGATGGCGTCACCGTTGCCCAGCAGGCGAATCGGGCCCGGCTGCGGGACGCCATGAAGGCCGGCGGTCTGACCCCGTACTCGGGAGAGTGGTGGCATTTCGACGGTCCCGGCGCCGACGTGCCGCGGCCGATTCTCGACGTTCCGGTCAACTGACCTCGGCCAGCCTTCGGCGGATGAATTCCCGAGCGGGTTCGGAACCGTTGCGGTCCAACGCGATCCGATACCAGTCCGCCGCTTCGGCCATGCGGCCGCTGCGCCGAAGCAGATCGGCGCGGATCGTTGCGACCGTATTGGAGCGCGCCAGGCGCGGGTCGGAGGCGACCTCGTCGAGCGCCGCGAGCCCTGCGTCGAAGCCGTCCCGGAACCCGATCGCCAGCGATCGGTTCGCCTGTGCGACAGGGGAACCGGTGATTGCGATGAGCCGGTCGTAGGCCAGGCAGATCAACGGCCAGTCGGTCTGGTCCCATGCCGTTGCCGTGGCGTGCGCCGCCGCGATCACCGCTTGCGGAAGATAGGGACCGCCGGCACCTGCCGCGAGCCGCAGCCGGTCCAGGCCCCGGCCGATGCGGCCCCGGTCCCACCGGGTGCGGTCCTGCTCGTCGAGCGGCACCAGCGCCCCGGCGTCGTCCACCCGCGTCGTACGCCGCGAGTCGTGCAGCAGCACCAGCGCCGCCAACGCCTGACCGTCGAGCGAGTCGGGCATCAACGCGCACAGCTCACCGGCCAGACGCACGCCCTCGTCACACAGCTCGTCGCGGATCGCCGACGGGCCCGCGGTCGACCAGTACCCCTCGGTGAACACCGAATGGATGCACGCCAGCACGTGCGGTACCCGCTCGGGCAGCAGCTCGGCGGGCGGCACCCGCAACGGGATGTTCGCCCCGCGAATCTTGCTCTTGGCCCGCGTGATTCGCTGACCCACGGCAGCTTCGGACTGCAGCAGTGCCCTGGCGATCTCGGCGACGGTGAGCCCCGAGATCAGCCGCAGCGTCAGGGCCAGCTGTGACGCGCCGTCGAGGGCCGGATGCGCGCACGTGAACATCATCCGCAGTTCGTCGTCGCGCACCGGATGAACGGGCGCCGCCTCGATGCGTGCCAGGTCCTCCTCCACGACTGCTGCGAGTTCCTTTCTCGACCGCGCCGATTCGCGACGCAGGCGGTCCAGAGCACGGTTGCGGGCGACGGTGACGACCCAACCGGCCGCGTTGTCGGGCACGCCGTCGCGCGGCCACACCCGGAGGGCCTCCGCGAAGGCCTCCTGGACAGCGTCCTCGGCGACGCTGAGATCGCCGGACCACCGGGCGAGCGCCGCCACGGCAGGACCCCATTCGCGCCGAAAGACGCTGTCCAGGTTGGTCATCCAGCGACGGCTACAGCCCTGAGATCCGGCGAGCTGACGCAACTCGACGGCCGACGCCGGGATCATGGCCGCGATCTTGACCGCCTCGTCACGGTCTGCGGCCGAGATGACGTAGAACCCGTTGGCCACCTCGGCGCCCTCGACGTACGGCCCATCGGTGAAGGTCGTCTTGCCGTCGCGCACCCGAACCGTCGTCGCCGTCGACGGGGGATGCAGACCCGCGCCGCCCCGGAGGTGCTCGCCCGCGGCGTTGCCGAACTCGACGTGCCGCGCGACGCCCTCCTGCCACTGGGCGCTTCCCGGCGTCACGGGACGCTCCGGCGGCTCCAGCAGCAGGGCCAGCCAGTTCGTGCCCTCGAGCGCCACCGGCGCCGCCGGGTTGGCCATCGGCCAGACCTCGACCCCGCCGTACTTCGCCGCCGGGATCTGCCTGGCGAGTTCGAGGGCCTCGTCCAGGTCGGCCGCTTCGAAGACGTAATAGCCGCCTGCCACCTCGGCGCTCTCGGCGAACGGGCCGTCGGTGATGCTCGGGTGGTCGGGGCCGCCGCTGATCCGCACGCCCGTCGCCGACGGCAGCAGCGCGTCCCCACCCCGGATCGCGGCCGCGGCGGCGGCGTGGAAGGCCTGGTAGGCGGCCATCTCGGCGGCTTGGTCGGCAGGTTCGGCGGGGCGGTCGGTCTCGGGGGACAGCAACAGTGCGAAGTAATGCATCGGGTTACCTCCGGTCAGTGAGCAGGACCCTGTGTCCCACTCTCTACCCCTTCGACGAACGGCACCGAAGAAATCCGACAGCCGCCGCTGAATTCGTTGGACTCGACTTCGCTGAAGTTGCCATCCCGCGTCGCTCGCTCGTGTGATCGTTGACGCATGCGTAAAGCCGCCAAGGCTCTCTTTCTCGTCATCGTTTCCCTCATCTCGGCGATCGCCCTCAGTGCCGCGTCGGCGTTCACCGCCGCGCTCGCGTTCGGGGCGGTGGCGCTGATCGTGCCCGGCACCGGCACGCCCAAACCGGCCGACGTCAACAACTACCTCGAGAACGCCCGCGACTACTACCTGGGCGGGACGGCGTGCGGCGCCGCCGGGGCCTGCGAAGGCGCCGATCTCCAGGGCATCCCGTACCCCGCGTCGTTCTGGCCGTTGTCGATCTTCCCCAGCTGGTGTCGGTCCGGGCCGGACGGCTGCGACAAGTGGGACGACTCGGTGGGTCAGGGCGCCGCCGCCCTCACCACCTCGCTGACGGCTGCGTTGAACGACGTCACCCGGATCAGCAGGTCGTCATCTTCGGTTACTCGCAAGGCGGTGCCGTCGTCTCCAAGGTGCTGCACGACTACGGCCTGACCGAGGAGGAGAAGGCCAGGATCCAGGTCGTCACCATCGGTGGCATCGAGAATCCCAACGGCGGCCTCTGGCAGCGGTTGGCGTTCCTGCGGTACATCCCCATCCTCGACATCAACTTCAATCCGCCGATGCCCGTCGATCCCGCCCTCCAGACCACGACCATCGGGTTCGAGTACGACCCCGTGGTCTACGCGCCTCGCTACTGGGGCAACGCCTTCGCGATGCTGAACGCCCTCGCGGCGTTCGAGACCGTGCACGGCTACTACCTCGCTCCGACCGGGCCGCCGCCACCCGCCGCCCAGGACGCCCTGCCCTACGGCTACACGCCCGGCCCGACCGGCACGCTGGCGCCGCAACTGGTCTGCCACGTCGGGGTGAACTGCCGCCTGGACAGTGCCGGCAACGAATACATCATGATCCCCGCGACGTCGCTGCCGATCATGAACCTGATCATGGGGGCGACACCGGCCGCGCTAATGCCGATCGTCAAGCCACTGGTCGATCTGATCTCGCCGGCGTACAAGGTGCTGGCCGACCTGGGCTACGACTGGTCGGGCGATCCTGGCAAGCCGACCCCGCTGTCGATCCTGCCCTTCAACCCGCTCCAGAACTGGGTCAAGGTCGGGGTGGACCTGGCTGGCGCCATCGGCCAGGGCGTGCAGGCGGCGCTGTCCGACCTCGGTGTCGGGTCGAAGACGATCGCCCCGGCGACGACCGGTTCGGATTCGTCGATCTCCGC